>NZ_JBYRRL010000005.1:0-977493 GCF_058833805.1 Streptomyces sp. B8-7
CAGGGGCGGCTACATGCGCGCGGGGGGTCTCCTGCGGAGAGCCCCCCCGGTACGCAGCGCTAGAGACGGCCGGCCGTCTTCAGGGCGAGGTAGGTGTCCGCCAGCGACGGGGCCAGCTCGTCCGGGGTCGCGTCGACGACGGTGACGCCGTGACGGCGGAGTTGCTCCGTGGTGCGGTCCCGCTCGGCCTGGGCCTGCGCGGCGGCCGCGGCCTCGTAGACCGCGTCCACCCTGCCCCGGGCCTTCGCCATGCCGGCGATGCGGGGATCCGCCACCGAGGCCAGCACAACCGTGTGGCGCCGGGTGAGCTGGGTGAGCACCGGCAGCAGGCCCTCCTCGACCGGAGCGGCGTCGAGCGTGGTCAGCAGCACGATCAGGGAGCGGCGCGGAGCGGACCGCAGCGCCGTCGCCGTCAGACCCCGCGCGTCGGTCTCCACCAGCTCCGGCTCCAGCGTCGCCATCGCCTCGACCAGGGACGGCAGGACGTTGCGCGCCGTGCGGCCCTGGACCAGGGCCCGCACCCGGCGGTCGTAGGCGAGCAGGTCCACGCGGTCACCCGCCCGGGACGCGAGCGCGGCCAGCAGCAGCGCTGCGTCCATGGAGGCGTCCAGGCGCGGCGCGTCACCGACACGGCCCGCCGAGGTACGGCCGGTGTCCAGGACCAGCAGGATGTGGCGGTCGCGTTCCGGACGCCAGGTCCGTACCGCGACCGCGGACTGCCGGGCGGAGGCGCGCCAGTCGATGGAACGGGTGTCGTCCCCCGGCACGTACTCGCGCAAGGAGTCGAACTCGGTACCCTCACCGCGCTGCAGGACGCTGGTGCGGCCGTCCAGCTCGCGCAGCCGGGCCAGCTTCGACGGCAGATGCCTGCGGCTGGTGAACGGCGGCAGCACCCGCACCGTCCAGGGCACCACATGGGAGCCCTGCCGGGTGAACAGGCCGAGTGGCCCGGACGAGCGGATCGTGACCCGGTCCGCCCGGCGGTCCCCGCGGCGAGTCGGGCGCAGCCGGGTGGTCACCCGCCGTCGCTCCCCGGGCGGCACGTCCACACGGTGCCGCGAGGCGTCGGCCTCGGTGTCCGGCCGCCAGCTGCTGGGCGGCCACGCGTCGCGCAGCTGGGCGCGCAGGCGGCGTCGCGAGGGGTTGGTGACCGTGAGCGTCACCTCGGCGGACTCGCCCAGGCGCACCGACGTGTCCCCGGAACGTGTCAGAGTCAGCCGGCGGACCGGGGCGGCCAGGGCGAAGTCGCAGGCGCAGGCCGCGGCCAGCGGGGCGTTCACGGCGAGGATGCCCGCCCAGCCGGGTTCCCAGAGACCGACGGGGAGGGAGCCGAGAGCCGCGAGGAGCGCGGCGCGTCCGGTGAGTGCCATCAGCGCGGTACGGGGACGTGGGACAGGATCGCGCTGATCACGGAGTCCGCGGTCACGCCCTCCATCTCCGCCTCGGGGCGCAGCTGGACGCGGTGTCGGAGCGTGGGCAGGGCGAGTGCCTTGACGTCGTCGGGAGTGACGTAGTCGCGGCCGGTGAGCCAGGCCCACGCGCGCGCGGTGGCCAGCAGGGCCGTCGCGCCGCGCGGGGAAACGCCCAGCGTGAGGGAGGGCGATTCACGGGTGGCGCGGCAGATGTCGACGACGTACGCGGTGATCTCGGGGGAGACCGTCGTCTTGGCGACGGCGGCCCGGGCCGCCTCCAGGTCGGTGGCGCCGGCGACCGGGCGTACGCCCGCGGAGCGCAGATCACGCGGATTGAATCCGGCCGCGTGGCGGGTCAGGACGTCGATCTCGTCCTGGCGGGTCGGCAGAGGGATCGTCAGCTTCAGCAGGAAGCGGTCGAGTTGTGCCTCCGGCAGCGGATAGGTGCCCTCGTACTCGACGGGGTTCTGGGTCGCGGCGACCAGGAACGGCTCGGGGAGCGGACGGGGGCTGCCGTCGACCGTGACCTGACGCTCCTCCATCGCCTCCAGCAGCGACGACTGCGTCTTCGGCGGGGTGCGGTTGATCTCGTCCGCGAGGAGGAGGTTGGTGAAGACCGGGCCGGGCTGGAAGGAGAACTCGGCGCTGCGGGTGTCGTAGACCAGGGACCCCGTGACGTCGCTCGGCATCAGGTCGGGGGTGAACTGGACCCGCTTGGTGTCCAGTTCGAGTGCCGAGGCGAGGGCGCGGACGAGAAGCGTCTTCGCGACTCCGGGCACGCCTTCGAGCAGGACGTGTCCGCGGCACAGCAGGGCGACGACGAGTCCGGTGACGGCGGGGTCCTGCCCGACCACGGCCTTGGCGATCTCGGCGCGCAGAGCCTCCAGGGAGGCCCGGGGATCACCCGGGTGCCCGGTCTGCCCGGCGTTGTCAGTGGTCGGGTCCATCATGGACGGCGTACCTCTCTTTCGAGGGCGTCGAGTTGGTCGGTGAGGGCGAGCAGGGCCGCGTCGTCGCCGGGCGGCGCCCCGAAGAGCAGGGAGTTCAGGTGCTGCCCGTCCCGGTGGAGGTGGGCGGACAGCGCGGGGAGCAGGGCCTCGGGCGAGTGCGCCTGGGAGGCGGGGACGCCGGCGAGAGGGGCGAGGCGGGTGCGGGTGGTGGAGCGCAGAGCGGCAGCCGCGCGGTCGCGGGCGGCGGCCTTCCGGTAGAGGCGGGCGCGGCCTTCGACGGTCTCGGAGGCGTGGATCACCACGGGCAGCCGTTCGGGCACGAGGGGGCCCAGGCGGCGGGCCCGCCACAGCGCGGTGAGGACGGCCGCGAAGAACAGTTGCAGGGTGCCCCAGAGCCAGCCCGGGGGCAGCAGGTCGAGGAAGCCGCGCTCGTCGTCTTCGGCGGCCGAGTCGTCGGCCAGCGAGGGGAGGTACCAGACCAGATGGGGCCGCGAGCCGAGGAGTTGCAGTGCGAGCGAGGCGTTGCCGTGCTCGTCGAGGTGGTCGTTGACGAGGACGTCGGAGCCGCCCAGGACGACGGTGTCGCCGCCCCCGGACGGGTCGGGGATCCGGACGAGCGTGGGCAGGCGGCTGCTGGGGTAGCACTCGTCCGCTCCGGGTCGGGTGACCGTGTAGCGGGTGCCTCCGGTGGCGGCGTCGCCCGCGCGCCGGGCGGCGGGCAGGGAGCACGCGGGAGTGAGCGTGGTGTCGCGGCCTGCTGCCGGGTCGGCGGTGACGCCGGTGGCGAGGCCCTCCACGGAGGCCTGGCCGGGAGCGACGAGGACGGTGCGGCCGCCGCCTGCCTCGGTCGCGGCCCGCAGCGAGGCCTGCTGACGGTCGGTCAGCAGGTCGGGAACGGCGACGAGGAGGGTCGTGTCGGGTGCGGCGGCGTTCCGGGCCTCGGCGAGGGTGGTGACGGTGCGGGTGTCGACGCCCCGGTCGGCGAGGAGTTCGGCGACGGCCCGGCTGCCCCGGGGGTCGGCGGAGCGCGGGTCGAGGGCGCCGTGCCGGGTCTCGGAGCGCACCAGGGCGAGGACGACGGCGCCGGCCGCGAGGACCGCCAGGGCCAGGGCGATGCCCCGCGAGCGGGTCCACACCTGGCGGGCGGTGGGCGAGGCCGACGTGGTCGGGCGGGTGGCCTCGGTGGTCATCCGGCGGCTCCCCGGCGGTCGTTGTCGACGCCGGCGGCGCCGGTCGTGGTGCCGGTCGTGGCGCCGGCCGTGGCGCCGGCCGTGGCGTCGGCCGCGGGGGTGGCGGTGCCGCTCTCGGTCAGCCGGGGCCTGGTGCGGGCCAGGACCTGGTCGAGCGCGGTGATGCGGCGGTACGCGTCCTCGCTCCCGGTCCGGCCGCCGTATGTGACGTCGTCGAAGTCGCGGGCCGCGGCGCGGAGCCGGTCCGTGTGTTCGGGCAGCGCCCGTCCCGCGGCGGCGGCCGCCTCGTCGGCGGTGCGGCCGGGGCGGACGTCGAGCAGGGCCCGCTCCTCCAGGGCGCGCACGATGGCCCGCATCCGTTCCTGCACGGCCTGGCTGAAGTGGCCCTGGGCGGCGTGCGCCTCGGCGGCCGCGCGGTGCTCCGCGGCACTGCGGGCACGCTCGTCGAACAGGGCGGGCGCGGAGCGGGGGCCGCGGCGCGGCGTGCCCAGCCGCCACCACAGCGCGCCGAGGACGGCGAGCACCGCCAGCACGATGACGACCAGCCCGGCCGTGCCGCCGGGAGCGACCCCCTCGGCGGCTTCGAAGGCGCGGCCGAGCCAGTCCCAGAAGGCGTCGAGCGCGCGCTCCAGCAGGCTCGGTTCGCCCTCGTGGTACATGCGCTTGGCCAGCTCGCGGCGGGCCGCCTCCCGGGCGGGGTCGCGCGGGACGGTCAAGGGCGGCTCGGTGTCGCCCGTGCGGGCCTGCACGAGCGCCGGCACCAACGTGCCGTGGTCGCCGAACGCGCGCAGCACGGCAGCCGGTCCCGGGCCGGCGCCGCCCGGCAGGCCCGGCAGAGCGGTGACAACTCCCCCCGAGAGGCTCACCCGATCAGCTCCCGGCGGTGGTGCCGTAGGTCTGTACGCCGGCGGCGCGGGCCAGATCGAGGTCGAGGGCCTCGCGGCGGATGCGCTGGTCGATGTAGAGCAGCACGGTCACGCCGGCCGTGACCGGGAAGGTGATCATGGAGCCGAGGACCGAGCCGATGCCGGTGATGATCAGGTACGTCCATCCGAAGCCGCCCTCGCCGACGACGAAGCCGCTCATGTCGTCCCCGCTGACGGCCACGGCGAGCAGACCGAACGGCACGACGATGACCACGGCGATCAGGTTGGCGATCATCGTGGCCAGCACCTGGATGCCGAGCACCCGCCACCACGAGCCGCTGACGAGCTTGGCGGAGCGGCTCAGCGCGCGCTTGATGCCCTGCTTCTCCAGCATCAGGGCCGGCGGGGCCAGGGAGAAGCGGACCAGCAGCCAGAGGGTGACGACGCACGCGACGATCAGACCGACGACGGTCAGGGCCGCGCCGCCGGCACTCGATCCGGAGAGGAGGACGAGGAAACCCGGCAGGGCGCCGGCGGCGAGGACGCCGGCGGCGATCAGCGGCAGCAGCATGATCAGGCCGAGCAGCTTGAGCACCTGGGGGCGGGCGTCGTGCCAGGCCTCCTTGGTGGTGACGGACCTGCCGAGTACGGCGCGGCTGGTGACGGCGGTGAGCAGGGCGGTCACCACGACCGTGCCGAGCAGGGTGATGGCGAGCAGCGCGACGGAGCCGAGCAGCGCCCCGACCGCGGTGCGGGCGGCCTCCCCCAGGTCGGCGTCCGGGTCGCCGAGGCCGTCGGTGGTGCCGACGGTGTCGGCGAGCACGAGGCCCTGGACGAGGATGGTGACGATCTCGGTGAGGACGGCGACGGTCAGCGAGATGCCGAGCACCGTGCGCCAGTAGGTGCGCATGGTGGAGACCGCGCCGTCCAGGATCTCGCCGATGGCCAGGGGCCGCAGCGGGATCACTCCGGGCTTGGCCGCGGGCGGCGGGCCACCCCAGGGGCTTCCCCAGCCGCCCTGGCCGCCGTGACCGCCCCAGCCGCCGGGGCCCGCGGGGCCGCCGGGGCCCCCGTTGCCGCCGGGCCCTCCGGGACCTCCCCAGCCGCCGGGCGGCGGGCCGGGCCGGGCGGGCGGCGTCCGGCCGGGGCCGGCGGGCGCGGACCACCGACCGGCCGGCGGTTGCTGCTGCGACCACTTGGCGCCGGGTGCCGTCGGCTGCGTGCCGGGTTCCGACGGCCGGCCGGTCTCCGGTGCCGCGGCCGTGCCGTCGCCCGGCTCGCCGGCGCCGGACGGCTGCTCGTCGGACGGTGCGGATCCGGGCGAGGCCCAGCCCGGAGTGTCGTTCATCGTCGCTCCTTCACGGTGCCCGACCGCGGTCGCGGCGGCGGGTTGGCCAACATCGTGCCATGGGGCCGTCCTGGAGTGACCGGCCGAGGTGGGAGCTGCGCACCTTCAGTTGTCCGGCGGGTTGGGGGCAGACTGGCCGCATGGCTGATCAGTACGCGCAATCCGGCGAGGACGGCCGGCCGACCGGAATACCCGTCATCCGCTGGGAGGAGCCGCCCGAGGGGCCCATGGTGGTCCTGCTGGACCAGACGCGGTTGCCCGCCGAGGAGGTCGAGCTGGTGTGCACGGACGCGCCCGCGCTGGTGGAGGCGATCCGCTCGCTCGCCGTGCGCGGGGCGCCGGTGCTGGGGATCGCGGGCGCCTACGGTGTCGCGCTCGCCGCCGCCCGCGGCTTCGACGTGGCGGAGGCCGGGACCGCGCTGGCCGCCGCCCGGCCCACCGCGGTGAACCTGTCCGTCGGCGTGCGCCGGGCGGTCGCCGCGCACCAGGCCGTGCTCGCCCGCGGCGGCGGCGACACCGAGGCGGCCGGGGCGGCGCTGGCCGCGGCACGGCAGTTGCACCGGGAGGACGCCGAGGCCAGCGCCCGGATGGCCGGGCACGGGCTGGCGCTGCTGGAGGAGCTGCTGCCGGGCGGCGGGCACCGTATCCTCACGCACTGCAACACCGGGTCGCTGGTGTCGGGCGGTGAGGGCACCGCGTTCGCGGTGGCGCTCGCCGCGCACCGGCAGGGCCGGCTGCGGCGCCTGTGGGTGGACGAAACGCGGCCGTTGCTGCAAGGTGCTCGCCTGACGGCGTACGAGGCGGCCCGCAGCGGCATGGCGTACACCTTGCTCACCGACAACGCGGCGGGTTCGCTCTTCGCGGCGGGTGAGGTGGACGCGGTGCTGGTCGGCGCGGACCGGATCGCGGCCGACGGTTCGGTGGCGAACAAGGTGGGGAGCTATCCGCTCGCGGTGCTCGCCCGCTACCACCATGTGCCGTTCATCGTGGTGGCGCCGGTCACCACGGTGGATCAGGGGACGCCCGACGGTGCGTCCGTCGAGATCGAGCAGCGCCCCGGCTTCGAAGTGACGGAGCTCACATCGCCGCAGGTGGCGATGGCCGGCGCGGGAGGCGGGATCGCGGTGGCGCCGCTGGGGACGCAGGCGTACAACCCGGCGTTCGACGTGACACCGCCGGAACTGGTGACGGCGATCGTCACCGAAGAGGGTGCCGTTTCGCCTGTGACCGGCGAAGGGCTTGCCGAGCTGTGTGCCAGGTCACGCCAGGTAACGATTAGCTAATGGGATGATGTCGTTTATGAAGGGACGAGTCCTTGTCGTCGACGACGACAGCGCACTGGCCGAGATGCTCGGCATCGTGTTGCGCGGTGAAGGTTTCGAGCCGTCTTTCGTGGCCGACGGCGACAAGGCGCTGGCCGCCTTCCGTGAGACCAAGCCCGATCTGGTGCTGCTGGACCTGATGCTGCCCGGCCGGGACGGCATCGAGGTGTGCCGCCTGATCAGGGCGGAGTCGGGCGTGCCGATCGTGATGCTGACGGCCAAGAGCGACACCGTCGACGTGGTGGTCGGGCTGGAGTCCGGAGCCGACGACTACATCGTCAAGCCGTTCAAGCCGAAGGAACTGGTGGCCCGGATCCGGGCCAGGCTCCGCAGGTCGGAGGAGCCGGCGCCGGAGCAGCTCGCCATCGGTGACCTGGTCATCGACGTGGCGGGGCACTCCGTGAAGCGGGACGGGCAGTCGATCGCGCTGACCCCGCTGGAGTTCGACCTGCTGGTCGCGCTGGCCCGCAAGCCGTGGCAGGTGTTCACCCGCGAGGTGCTCCTGGAGCAGGTGTGGGGCTACCGGCACGCGGCCGACACCCGGCTGGTGAATGTGCATGTGCAGAGGCTCCGCTCGAAGGTCGAGAAGGACCCCGAGCGGCCGGAGATCGTGGTGACCGTCCGTGGTGTCGGGTACAAGGCCGGACCGAGCTGACATGTCCGGCGACAGCGCCGCCTCGGCGCCCGGCGGGTCCGGGGCCCGTCCCGGGCGGCCTGTCGGCCGGACGGCGCCCTCGCGCTGGAGCCGGTTCCTCGCGGGCGGGCTGCTGCACGGCGGGGTGCAGGGCAGCCCGGTGCTTCGGCTGCTCATGCGCTGGGTGCGCCGGCCGCTGCTGCCGGTCATACGGTTGTGGCGGCGCAACATCCAGCTCAAGGTCGTGGTCACGACCCTGCTGATGTCGCTGGGCGTCGTCCTGCTGCTCGGCTTCGTCGTGATCGGGCAGGTCCGCAACGGGCTGCTGGACGCCAAGGTCAAGGCCGCCCAGAGCCAGGCCACGGGCGGGTTCACGGTGGCCAAGCAGAAGGCCGACGAGGCCGCCAGCGGATCCGCCGACGAGGCGCCCGGCGCGGACGGCGGCTCGGCGCAGAACGTGATCCAGTGGATGAGCGACCTCGTCGGCTCGCTCTCCAGCGGCGGTCAGGGCGCCTTCGACGTGGTGACGCTGCCCGTCGGCGACGCCAGCGGCAGCGGGCGCAGCCCGCGCGCCTCCGGCGGCGTGAACCCGGACAAGAGCATCCCCGCGGACCTGCGCGAACGCATCGGCGACGGCGAGGCGGCACAGAAGTACACCCGGGTCGTCTACGGCGAGCGCGGCAAGCAGTCCCAGCCCGCGCTCGTCATCGGCAAGGAGGTCAACGACCCCAACGGCGACCCCTACCAGCTGTACTACCTCTTCCCCCTCACCCAGGAGGAGAAGTCCCTCAGCCTGGTCAAGGGCACCCTGGCGACCGCCGGGGTCTTCGTCGTCATCCTCCTCGGGGCGATCGCCTGGCTCGTGGTGCGCCAGGTCGTCACACCCGTACGGATGGCCGCCGGGGTCGCCGAGCGGCTGTCGGCCGGGCGCCTGCAGGAACGCATGAAGGTCACCGGCGAGGACGACATCGCCCGCCTCGGCGAGGCCTTCAACAAGATGGCCCAGAACCTCCAGCTGAAGATCCAGCAGCTGGAGGACCTGTCGCGGATGCAGCGGCGCTTCGTGTCCGACGTGTCCCACGAACTGCGGACGCCGCTGACGACCGTCCGGATGGCCGCCGACGTGATCCACGAGGCACGCGAGGACTTCGACCCGGTGACCGCGCGCTCGGCGGAACTGCTGGCCGACCAGCTGGACCGGTTCGAGTCGCTGCTCGCGGACCTGCTGGAGATCAGCCGCTTCGACGCGGGCGCCGCGGCGCTGGAGGCCGAGCCGATCGACCTGCGCGAGGTCGTGCGGCGGGTCGTCGGCGGGGCGGTGCCCCTGGCGGAGCGCAAGGGCACGGAGATCCGTGTCGTGGGCGACCAGCAGCCGGTCGTGGCCGAGGCGGACGCCCGGCGCGTGGAGCGGGTGCTGCGCAACCTCGTGGTCAACGCCGTGGAGCACGGCGAGGGCCGGGACGTCGTCGTCAGGCTGGCCGCGGCGGGCGGGGCCGTCGCGGTGGCCGTACGCGACTACGGTGTCGGGCTCAAGCCCGGTGAGGCCACGCGCGTGTTCAACCGTTTCTGGCGGGCCGACCCGGCACGCGCGCGTACCACGGGCGGGACGGGCCTGGGCCTGTCCATCGCCCTGGAGGACGCCCGGCTGCACGGGGGCTGGCTCCAGGCGTGGGGCGAGCCGGGCGGCGGCTCGCAGTTCCGGCTGACCCTGCCGCGCACGGCGGACGAGCCGCTGCGGGGCTCTCCGATACCGCTGGAGCCGAAGGACTCGCGCCGCAACCGCGGTCCGGACGGGGCGGGACCGCCCCGCGGCGAGAAGAGCGCCACCGCGCCCGCCCGCCGGACCGACGGCCGGGCCCCGCTGGACGAGATGGCGGCCCGGCCCGTGGCGACGGCCACCCCCGCGGCCGACCCCACCGCGATGCCCGGCAGCGGCGCGCGCGTGGTGCCGCGGCCCACCGGAGGGGCACCACGCCCGGACGGCCCGTCCGCGACCGGGCCGGGACAGGACGGCGAGGGCGACGCACCGGCGGACCGCGCACCGGCGGATCGCGCACCGGCGGATCGTGCACCGGCGGATCGTGTGCCGGCGGACGGGCCCGGGGCCGACGACCGGCCTCCGGCAGAGGTGGCCCCGGGCGGGAAGGCACCGGCGGGGCGGGTTCCGGCCGGGCAGGACGAGCAAGGGGAGGCATCTCGTGGGCGCTGACCGCGAGGGGAGCGGCCGGCGGATGCCGCGGCGGGCGGTGGCGTACGCCGCCTGCGGTGTCGTACTGCTGGCCGGGTGCGCGTCGATGCCCGACGACGGCGAGCTGCGCGGGGTGGACTACACGCCGCGACAGGACTCGCAGGTGCGGGTGTTCGCCGTGCCGCCGGGCGAGGACGCCACCCCGGCGGACGTCGTGGACGGCTTCCTGGAGGCCCTGACCAGCGACGATCCGCACTACGAGACGGCGAAGCTGTATCTGACGCCCGAGGCGGCGAAGCAGTGGGAGCCGGAGAGCTCCACCACCGTCCTGGCGAACGGGATGGAGAGCTACGACGACCCGCCGGAGAGTTCCGAGGACCCGTCCTCGCACTACGTCACCCTCAGCGGCACCAGGCTCGGCATGCTCGACGCGCAGCAGGCGTTCCACTCCGCGGCCGGCGACTACCGCCAGCAGATCCGGCTGACCCGCAACGAGAAGAACGGCCAGTGGCGCATCAGCAGCCCTCCGCAGGGCGTCGTGCTCGGCCAGTCGGACTTCCAGCGCAACTACATGTCCGCCAGCAAGTTCTACTTCGCCTCCAACGGCGTGGCGGGCACGGCGTCGCGGCCGATGGCGGTCGCCGACCCGGTGTACGTCCGTGAGCGCGTCGACCCCATGACGCAGATGGTGCGCTCGCTGCTGAGCGGCCCGACGGTCTGGCTCGACCCGGTCGTCCGGTCCAGCTTCCCCACCGGTACGAAGCTCAGGCCGGGCGTGGAGTCGCTCTCCCCGGACAGCCGCAACACCCTGACCGTGCCGCTCAACGACAGCGCCGCGCGCGTCGGTCCGGCCAAGTGCCGGGAGATGGCGGCGCAGCTGCTGTTCACGCTGGAGAACCTCACCTCCGCGGTGGACCGGATCGAGCTGGAGGCGGGCGGCGCGCAGTTGTGCCTGGTCACCTCGGACGGCGCCGACTCGGTGGCGGCGCGGGGATCGACGGAACACCCCGACTTCCTGTACTTCCTCGACGGCAAGCACCGTCTGGTGCGCATGCCGGCGCGCAGCAAGGACAAGGAGGCGCTCGCGGTGCCGGGGCCGCTCGGCGACGGCACCAAGCAGTTCTGGTCCGCCGCGGTGTCGCGGCGCGAGGACCTCGCCGCCGGGGTGAGCCTGGACCGGCAGGCGCTCTACGTCGCGGCGATGGCTTCGGGCGGTTCGCTCGGGCAGCCTCTGCTGGTCAGCCGGGGCACCGCGGAGCGCGACCGGCTGACGGCACCCAGCTGGGACTCCGCCGGTGACCTGTGGGTGGCCGACCGCGACCCGAAACGGCCGAGGCTGCTGCTGTTCGACGGCGGCAAGGGCGCGCCCGTCGAGGTGGAGACGCCGGGGCTGGACGGCCGGATCGACTCGGTGCGGGTGGCCGCGGACGGGGTGCGCATCGCCCTCGTGGTCGAGAAGAACGGCCGGCAGTCGCTGCTGGTCGGGCGCATCGAGCGCACCGAACGCGGGGAGCGGCCGCCGGGCGACGGCGAGCAGAGCGGGGTGGCGGTGCTGGAACTGCGCTCCGCCACCCAGGAACTGGAGGAGATCACCACCATGGCCTGGGTCGGCGAGAGCCGGCTCGTGGTGGTGGGCACCGAGCAGGAGGGCGTGCAGCAGATGCAGTACGTCGGGGTCGACGGCTCCGTCCCCGAGGCGCCGCCGCCCGCCGCCCTGACCGGTGTGCAGGAGATCGCGGGCACCGAGGACGGCGGTGTTCCGCTGGTGGCGCACTCCGGCGACGGGATCGTGCGCATGCCGACCGGGGAGCAGTGGCAGAAGGTCGTGAAGGAGGGGACCGCGCCGGTGTATCCGGGGTGAGGCGCCGAGCGTGCCGCATGCGTGTGTCCGGGCGGTGCGGCGGCGGGGTGCGGGTCCGCGGCGCCGGGGGTCCGCGGCGTCGCGTGCGGGCGCCCGGACGAGCGCCGGGCCGCGCGGGGACCGGACCAGGAGCGGGTGCGGCGGGCCCGAGGGCAGTGCCGCAGGCCGCCGGGCGTGCGGGGCGGGGACGGAACCGGCAGGCGTGGGGGGCGCTCGGCGGAGGCCAGGCGGAACCGGCAGGTGCGGAGGGTGCGCGGGCTGCGTACCGGAAGGGCCGGGGGGCCGTGTCCCAGGCGGCCGAGAGGCCCTGGGAACAGGGGCTCCGGGCTGGGCGCGACGGCCCTGCCGGCCGGGGCGCCCGGACCGGTAGACCTGGAGCAGACGGTTTTCCACAGGTGGTTTTCCACAGGGGTGGCGGGGCGGCACGGGCGGGGGCACAGTGAAGGACATGCGGGGCTGGTGGCAGGACCTCACCGACCTGGTGCTGCCGGGCGAGTGCGGAGGCTGCGGCAGGCCGCGGACGGTGCTCTGTCCCGGGTGCCGTGCCGAGCTGAGCGGCGGCGCACCGCGCCGGGTGCGCCCGGTGCCGGAGCCCGCGGGCCTGCCCGCGGTGTACGCGGCCGCACGGTACGAGGACGCGGTGCGGGCCGTGCTGCTGGCCCACAAGGAGCGCGGGGCCCTGTCCCTGGCCCGCCCGCTGGGCGCCGCCCTGGCCGGCGCGGTGCGGGCCGGCCTGGACGGGTCCGGGCCGGGTCCGACCCGGCCCGCCGGTACGGGAGCCGGTGCCGTCGCGACCGGGACCGGGACCGGGACCGGGCATGCCGCTGCCGGACGGCCCGCTGCCGGGAAGCCCGGCGGCTCCGGACGGCCGGGTGTCCGGTCCGGCCGTCGGCCCGGCGCGGTGGCACCGCCACCGGTCCCGGAGGCGTGGCCACCTCTTCCGGCGGGGTCCGTGCTGCTCGTGCCCGTGCCGTCCGCGCGCTCCGCGGTGCGCGCGCGGGGACACGACCCCGCGCGGCGGATCGCGCTCGCCGCGGCGGCCGAGCTGCGGCGGACCGGTACCGCGGCGAGGGTGCTGTCCGTGCTCCGGCAGTGCCGTCCCGTGGCCGACCAGGCGGGGCTCGACGCCCGCCGGCGCCGGGAGAACCTCGCCGGAGCGCTGGCCGTGGCGCGAGGCGGGGCCGGGCTGCTGCGGGGCGGCGGGGTGGTGCTCGTCGACGACGTGATGACGACGGGCGCCTCCCTGACGGAGGCGGCACGCGCGGTTCGTGAGGCACTGGCCCTCGGTGCCGTGTACGGGGATTCCCGGCTTCCCGTGTACGCCGGAGTGAGCCGGGAAAGGACGGAGGAACGCATGACAGCGGAGACGGAAGGGAACACGGGGACCACGCAAGCGCGGGCGGACCCACCGGGAATGGCCACCACGGGGACCGGCCCGGGGCCGGTCCGGGCGGCGGTGGTCGCCGCCCCGCCGGATTCTTTCGGAATAAACCGGAACTGACTGAGAACTTGCATCGTTGCAGGTAACGAGAGCGCCAATTCACCTGAACGGAGGTACGGCGCAAGAGAGGGTGACGACATCCCTCCGGGCGAGATATGTTCGGTTGTGAGGGAAAGCCGCAGGCCATCCCCCGAAAAACCGAATGCCGTGCTGCGGGTTATCGGCACTCGCCCGAGCCGGCGGAGTGGAGATCTTGTCCCCGGGGGAGGAGGAGGTGGACGTCACCGAGTCCGCGGTTCCGGAACCGACCGGAACCAGGTGCACAAGGGAGATGCTCCGCCGCTGAGGGCGGAGCGATCCGGGAACGGAGTTCTGCGTGGACATCGTCGTCAAGGGCCGCAAGACCGAGGTGCCCGAGCGGTTCCGCAAGCACGTGGCCGAGAAGCTGAAGCTGGAGAAGATCCAGAAGCTCGACGGCAAGGTGATCAGCCTCGACGTCGAGGTGTCCAAGGAGCCCAACCCCCGACAGGCCGACCGCTGCGACCGGGTGGAGATCACGCTCCGCTCCCGCGGTCCGGTGATCAGGGCGGAGGCGGCAGCCAGCGACCCGTACGCGGCACTCGACCTCGCTGCCGAGAAGCTGGACGCCCGGCTGCGCAGGCAGCACGACAAGCGTCACACCCGCCGGGGCGTCCGCCGGCTGACCGCCGCCGAGGTCCCCGACCACGTTCCGGGCGCGGCGACGCTCAACGGCAACGGCCACCCCGTCCCGGCGGACGAGCCGGGCGGTGTGCCCACGAAGAAGATCGGCTCGCTCGAGGTGCAGGGCGAGGGCCCGCTCGTCGTCCGCGAGAAGACCCACGTCGCCGCTCCGATGACCCTGGACCAGGCCCTCTACGAGATGGAACTGGTCGGGCACGACTTCTACCTGTTCGTCGACTCCGAGACGAAGGAGCCGAGCGTCGTCTACCGCAGGCACGCCTACGACTACGGCGTGATCCATCTGCAGACGGACACCATGGTCACGCAGCCGTCCTCCGCTGACGCAGGCGGTTCCATCGGCGGCTGACCCACCCGGATGACAGCTGGTCCGGTGCCCCTGGAGCGCATGTGCGCCCCCAGGGGCACCGGCGTGCGCCCCCTGTTGTCACCGAGGTGCCGTCCGGGCATGAAATCATGGCCGCAACGGCTCAACCGGTGGGCCGTTGCCTTGGGTTGGCGATGGCACAGAACCACAGGCCACAGCCTTCAGGGGGAGGAACGATGGCGGACAGCTTCGGACCGATGCAGAACGACGCCGACGACGGCCCCATCGGCATGGGCCCGGACAGAGGATCGTCGCGCGCGGAGCCGATCCGAGTCCTGGTCGTCGACGACCACGCCCTCTTCCGCCGCGGCCTGGAGATCGTGCTGGCGGCCGAGGAGGACATCCAGGTCGTCGGAGAGGCCGGGGACGGCGCCGAGGCCGTCGACAAGGCCGCGGACCTGCTGCCCGACATCGTCCTGATGGACGTACGGATGCCCAGGCGGGGCGGTATCGAGGCCTGCACCTCCATCAAGGAGGTGGCCCCCAGCGCCAAGATCATCATGTTGACGATCAGCGACGAGGAAGCCGACCTGTACGAGGCCATCAAGGCGGGCGCGACCGGCTACCTCCTCAAGGAGATCTCCACGGACGAAGTGGCCACCGCCATTCGCGCGGTGGCCGACGGGCAGTCCCAGATCAGCCCGTCCATGGCGTCGAAGCTGCTCACCGAGTTCAAGTCGATGATCCAGCGCACGGACGAGCGCCGCCTGGTGCCCGCGCCCCGGCTCACGGACCGGGAACTGGAGGTGCTCAAGCTCGTCGCCACGGGGATGAACAACCGCGACATCGCCAAGGAGCTGTTCATCTCCGAGAACACCGTGAAGAACCACGTGCGCAACATCCTGGAGAAGCTCCAGCTGCACTCCCGGATGGAAGCCGTGGTCTACGCGATGCGGGAGAAGATCCTCGAGATCCGCTGAGCCCGGCGCCGAGCCCGCGGCAGCGACCCCTCCGCGGCCTCTGTGGCCTCTGCGGCCTCTGTGGCCTCTGCGGCTTCCGCGGCGCCGCCGAGTCCCCTGAGCCCGCCGCCTCCGGGGTCCCTCCGACGTCCGCCGAGTCCGCACGGCCAGCGGCGTCCGCCGGACCCGCGACGTCCGCCGGACCCGCGACGTCCGCCGGGACTCAGCCCAGCAGCCGGGCCAGCTCCGCCGTGAGGGGGCCGCGCAGCTCGGGTACGGCCACGCGCTCCACCCGTATGTCCGTGCAGTCCACCCAGGACGCCGCCTCCACCAGCGCCTGAGCCACCGAGGGCACCGCCTTCGGGCCGGCCAGGCCGACCTGACGGGCGACCAGGGTGCTGCCCTCACGTCCCGGGTCCACCCGGCCGACCAGCCGGCCCCCGGCGAGGACGGGCATCGCGAAGTAGCCGTGGACCCGCTTCGGCCTGGGGACGTACGCCTCCAGCCGGTGCGTGAAGCCGAAGATCCGCTCGGTGCGGGCCCGCTCCCAGACCAGCGAGTCGAACGGCGACAGCAGCGTCGTGCGGTGCCGCCCGCGCGGCGGCGTCGCCAGGGCCGCCGGGTCCGCCCAGGCCGGTCTGCCCCAGCCCGCCACCGTCACCGGCACCAGACCGGAGTCCGCGATCACCGCGTCCACCTGCTCGCCCCTGAGACGGTGGTAGTCGGCGATGTCCGCGCGGGTGCCCACGCCCAGCGCCTCACCGGCCAGGCGCACCAGGCGGCGCAGACACTCGGCGTCGTCCAGGTCGTCGTGCAGCACCTCCTTCGGCACGGCGCGCTCGGCCAGGTCGTACACCCGCTTCCAGCCGCGCCGCTCCACGCACACCACCTCGCCGTACATCAGGGCGCGCTCCACGGCGACCTTCGTGCCCGACCAGTCCCACCACTCGCTGGTGCGCTTCGCGCCGCCCAGCTCGGTGGCGGTCAGCGGGCCCTCGGCCCGCAGCTGCGCGATGACCTGCTCGTAGACCCCGTCCGGCAGCGCGTGGTTCCAGTGCGGACGGTCGCGGTAGGCGCGGCGCCGGAACGCGAAGTGCGGCCACTCCTCGATCGGCAGGATGCACGCCGCGTGCGACCAGTACTCGAACGCGTGCCGGCCCGTCCAGTACGCCTCCTCCACGGCCCGGCGGCCGACCGCACCGAGACGGGCGTAGGGGATCAGCTCGTGCGACCGGGCCAGGACCGAGATGGTGTCGAGCTGGACCGCGCCGAGGTGCCGCAGCACCCCGCGGACGCCCGCCCTGCGGTCGGGGGCGCCGAGGAAGCCCTGGGCACGCAGGACCAGTCGGCGGGCTTCGTCGGCGGAGAGCTCTGCGATCGGGCGCGGGGTCGTCATGCCCGCACCATAGGCGCTGCCACCGACAACCGGCGCCGGCCTGGTGTTCCGCCTCGCACGTACCCGGGCCCGCGAGGGGTACGGACCCCCGGGCGCCGGGTTCGTGAGGGGCGCGGACCTCCGGGCGCCGGGTTCGTGAGGCGCGGCGTCCGCGGGCGCCGCGGGTCCCGCCCGCCGCGCGCTATGCCCGCTGTGCGGGCGCCGGCAGGTAGGGCGCGGTGGAGGGCAGGCCCAGGTCGGAGGGGAGCAGTGAGCCCACCCAGCAGTCGCGGCGCACCCCCCGGTTGTTCACGGCCGAGCGGAGGGTCCCCTCCACGGTGAAGCCGACCCGCTCGGCGACCGCGCGCGAGGCGTGGTTGCCGACCTCGGCCCGCCACTCCACGCGGTCGACCGACCGCTCGGTGAACGCCCAGCGGCAGGCCGCCGCGGCGGCCTCGGTGACGTATCCCCGGCCGCGGTGCTCCCTGGCGGCCCAGAAGCCGACCTCCGCCGTGGCCAGCGAGCGCATGGTGATGCTGAGCATGCCCGCGAGGGCGTCCGGGGCGGGGAAGACGCCGAAGGTGAACATCGTGTCGCCGGCCCAGCCGTCCGGGACGGCCTGCTCGGTGAAGGCGCGCGCGTGCTCGGGCAGATAGGGGGAGGGGAACTGGGCGATCCAGCGCTGGATCTCGGGGTCCTGTGCGGCGGCGTGCACCGCGTCGGTGTCCTGGGAGCCCACCGCGCGCAGCAGCAGCCGCTCGGTGGTGAGGGTGACGGGTTCCATCGGCCGATTCTGCGCGGTGTCCGGTCCCGGCCGCCAAGTCTTTGCCGTGTGTGAGCGCGCGGTCACCTTTCGCGCTATTCGCCGGGGCGATCCGGCACCATCCCCGGGCCCCGTCCGTTGTCCAGGGTGAAGGAGAATTCCGGAGGACGGCGGAAGCGAGGGTGCGCGGCGGCGGCAGGCCTCCCGGCCCAGCCGGGTCCTCGCATACGATGGCCGTTGCCCACCGAACCGAACCCGACCGTCCCAGGCCCGACCGGCAAGGAGACCAACCCCCGTGTCCGTCCTCTCGAAGATCATGCGTGCAGGCGAAGGCAAGATCCTGCGCAAGCTGCACCGCATCGCGGACCAGGTCAACTCCATCGAAGAGGACTTCGTCGACCTCTCCGACGCCGAGCTGCGGGCCCTCACCGATGAGTACAAGCAGCGCTACGCCGACGGTGAGAGCCTGGACGACCTGCTGCCCGAGGCGTTCGCCACCGTCCGCGAGGCCGCCAAGCGCGTCCTCGGCCAGCGGCACTACGACGTGCAGCTGATGGGTGGCGCCGCCCTGCATCTCGGCTATGTGGCCGAGATGAAGACCGGCGAGGGCAAGACCCTGGTCGGTACCCTGCCCGCCTACCTGAACGCCCTCTCGGGCGAGGGCGTGCACCTCATCACGGTCAACGACTACCTGGCCGAGCGCGACTCCGAGATGATGGGCCGCGTCCACAAGTTCCTGGGGCTGAACGTCGGCTGCATCCTGGCCAACATGACGCCGGTCCAGCGCCGCGAGCAGTACTCCTGCGACATCACCTACGGCACGAACAACGAGTTCGGCTTCGACTACCTGCGCGACAACATGGCCTGGTCCAAGGACGAGCTCGTCCAGCGCGGCCACAACTTCGCCATCGTCGACGAGGTCGACTCCATCCTCGTCGACGAGGCACGCACCCCGCTGATCATCTCCGGCCCGGCCGACCAGGCCACCAAGTGGTACGGCGACTTCGCCAAGCTGGTCACCCGCCTCAAGCGCGGCGAGGCCGGCCAGCCGCTGAAGGGCATCGAGGAGTCCGGCGACTACGACGTCGACGAGAAGAAGCGCACCGTCGCCATCCACGAGACCGGTGTCTCCAAGGTCGAGGACTGGCTGGGCATCGACAACCTCTACGAGTCGGTGAACACCCCGCTGGTGGGCTACCTGAACAACGCCATCAAGGCCAAGGAGCTCTTCAAGAACGACAAGGACTACGTCGTCATCGACGGCGAGGTCATGATCGTCGACGAGCACACCGGCCGTATCCTCGCCGGCCGCCGCTACAACGAGGGCATGCACCAGGCGATCGAGGCGAAGGAAGGGGTGCCGATCAAGGACGAGAACCAGACCCTCGCCACGATCACCCTGCAGAACTTCTTCCGCCTCTACAACAAGCTGTCCGGCATGACCGGCACGGCGATGACCGAGGCCGCCGAGTTCCACCAGATCTACAAGCTCGGTGTGGTCCCGATCCCCACGAACCGGCCCATGGTCCGCAAGGACCAGTCGGACCTGATCTACCGCACCGAGGTCGCCAAGTTCGAGGCGGTCGTCGACGACATCGCCGAGAAGCACGAGCTGGGCCAGCCGATCCTGGTCGGCACCACCTCGGTCGAGAAGTCCGAGTACCTCTCGCAGCAGCTCAGCAAGCGGGGCGTGCAGCACGAGGTGCTCAACGCCAAGCAGCACGACCGCGAGGCGACGATCGTCGCGCAGGCCGGCCGCAAGGGCGCCGTGACCGTCGCCACCAACATGGCCGGGCGCGGTACCGACATCAAGCTCGGCGGCAACCCCGAGGACCTCGCCGAGGCGGAGCTGCGCCAGCGCGGCCTCGACCCCGAGGAGCACATCGAGGAGTGGGCGCAGGCGCTGCCCGCCGCGCTGGAGCGCGCCGAGGACGCGGTCAAGGCCGAGAAGGAGGAGGTCGAGTCCCTCGGCGGCCTGTACGTGCTGGGCACCGAGCGGCACGAGTCGCGCCGGATCGACAACCAGCTGCGCGGCCGTTCCGGCCGTCAGGGCGACCCCGGCGAGTCCCGCTTCTACCTCTCGCTGGGCGACGACCTCATGCGGCTGTTCAAGGCCCAGATGGTCGAGCGGGTGATGGCCATGGCGAACGTGCCGGACGACGTGCCGATCGAGAACAAGATGGTCACCCGCGCGATCGCGTCCGCCCAGTCGCAGGTCGAGCAGCAGAACTTCGAGACCCGTAAGAACGTTCTGAAGTACGACGAGGTCCTCAACCGCCAGCGCGAGGTCATCTACGGCGAGCGGCGCCGCGTCCTGGAGGGCGAGGACCTGCACGAGCAGGTGCAGCACTTCATGAACGACACCATCGACGCCTATGTCGGCGCCGAGACGGCCGAGGGCTTCGCCGAGGACTGGGACCTGGACCGGCTGTGGGGCGCCTTCCGGCAGCTCTACCCGGTGAAGGTCACGATCGAGGAGCTGGAGGAGGCCGCCGGGGACCGGGCCGGCCTGACCGCCGAGTTCATCGCGGAGTCCATCAAGGACGACATCCGTGACCAGTACGAGTCGCGCGAGGAGCAGCTCGGCTCCGAGATCATGCGTGAGCTGGAGCGGCGGGTCGTGCTGTCGGTCCTGGACCGCAAGTGGCGCGAGCACCTCTACGAGATGGACTACCTCCAGGAGGGCATCGGCCTGCGCGCGATGGCGCAGAAGGACCCGCTGGTGGAGTACCAGCGCGAGGGCTTCGACATGTTCACCGCCATGATGGAGGGCATCAAGGAGGAGTCCGTCGGCTACCTGTTCAACCTGGAGGTCCAGGTCGAGCAGCAGGTCGAGGAGGTCCCGGTCGAGGACGCCAAGCCGGTGGCCGACCTGGAGAAGCAGGACGCCGTGCCGGCGCAGTCGGGCGGGCGTCCCGAGATCCGCGCCAAGGGCCTGGACGCCCCGCAGCGGCGCAACCTCCACTTCTCCGCGCCGACCGTGGACGGGGAGGGCGGCACCGTCGAGGGCGACTTCTCCGACGACGGTGAGCCGGTCCGCTCCCAGGCCGACGGCCTCACCCGCGCGGAGCGCCGCAAGCAGGCGCGCACCGCGGGCGGCCGCCGCCGCAAGAAGTGACACCGGGCGGGGCGCGGTAGCCCCGCACCGTGCCGAGGGGCCGGTTCTTCCTCCGGGAGGGCCGGCCCCTCGGCGTGCCGGCCGCTCCGTGGTCCAGGCCCCGCGGAACCGGCCCGGCGCTCGGCCGGAGGGCCGACGGCCTGGAGGTGACGGCCTGGAGGCGACGGCCTGGAGGCGACGGCCTGGAGGTGACCGCCTGGCGGTGACGGCCGGCTCAGCGGGTGCCGGTGCGGGACGCGCCGACGCGGGCGCCCAGTTCCACCGCCGTGCAGCGCCAGCGCCGGTCGCGGCCCAGCTCCAGGCGGAAGGCCATGGCACGGAGCCGGTCGCCCGCCGCGATGCGGGCGAAGTGCCTCGACGGCGCCGTCGCGCGGCACGTAGTAGCCGATGTCGCGGACCACGGGCCGCACCCCCCGCGTGCGCAGCGGGCCGCGTTCGGCGAGCCGGGCCAGCTCGTCGTAGGCCTGCCCGGCGGTGTGCCGCAGCATCCAGTGCACCGGGCGCTGGCCGCTCAGGACGAGCAGGAGCCGGTCGGCGAAGAGGTCGGTCGGACGGGGCTGCGGAACGGGGCGGCGGGGAACCCGGGCGGGGACGGCGGCCGGGCGGCGGGGCGGGGACGCGGTGCCGGGGGAGGGCGCCGGCACCGCGGCGGGGGCGAGTACACGGGAGGCCGAGGCGGTGCCGGACCTCGCGGAGCGCCTGGACGCCGTGGTCCGCGGGGCGGGGCCGAGAGGCCCTGGCAGGGCGTGCGACGGCCTGCCGGTGGCGCCGGGCCCTACCGGGCGGGTACCGGCTGGGCGGCCCGTGGAGAGCCCGCCCGGGGCCGCGGCGGGGCAAGTCGCCGGGGCGTCGGGCGCGCCGGCCGTCCCCGTGCGCCCGACGGCGCCCGCAGTCCGGCCGGGAGCGTCCTCGGTGCGGGGCCCGTTCCCGGCCCTTTCCGGCTCACCGGCGGCCCGGCCCGGCCGAGTGGGCCTCACGGTCCGGTCCGCCCCGCCGCGGGATGCGCCGCGGGACCCAGGCGCGCCGGAGGTGCGGGGAGCGCGGCCGGGGCCGGCGGGCCGGCCGACGGCGCCCTCGGACGCGCCGGGCTCGGCCGCGGGCCTGCCGGCGGTGCCGGGGAGCGTTCCGGCGCCGCCGGGCGGGCGGGACGGTGGCGCGGCGGCTCGGGGTGAGGGGCCGCCCGGACGGCGTGGGTCGCGTCGGTTCGGCGGCCGGGTGCCCGGGCGGGCCGGCGGGCGGGCGGGGCGTGCCGCCGCGGCCGTGGAGGCGCTCGCGCCCGCTCCGGACCGTTCGCCGGAGTCGGGCCCCGTACCCGCCGGTCCGGGCCTCCTCGCACCCGGCAGCGGTTGCGGCGCCGACGAGGCCGCGGCGCACGGGGTGCGTCCTGCGCCCGGCCCTGCGTCGGGTTCCGTGTCCGGCCCCGCGTCCGGCTCTGCACCCGGCTCCGCGTCGGGCTCTGCACCCGGCCCCGTGTCCGGCCTTGTGCCGGGCTGTGCACCCGGTCCCGCGTCGGGCTCTGCGCCTGGCCTCGTGTCCGGCCTTGTGCCGGGCTGTGCGCCCGGTCCCGCGTCGGGCTCTGCGCCTGGCCTCGTGTCCGGCCTCGTGCCGGGCTCCGCGCCCGGTCCCGCGTCGGGCTCCGCGCCCGGCTCCGCGTCGGGCTCCGCGCCCGGCTCCGCGTCGGGCTCCGCGCCCGGCTCCGCGTCGGGCTCCGCGCCCGGTCCCGCGTCGGGCTCTGCGCCTGGCCCCGTGTCCGGATCCGCGCCCGGCCCTGCGGTGGGCGGCCCCGTACCCGGCCCCGTGTCCGGTCCTGTCGGGGTGCCCGGGGCCACTCCCGGGGCGGTGCCGGTGCCGGGGCGGTGGGGGCGGGTTCTGGTCATGACCTTGTCCATGGCGCGCAGGCCTGCCGCGGCGGTGGTGAGGGTGGCGATGTCCATGAAGGTCCCCGTTCGACGGACCCGGCGGTACCGGGCGGTAACTTCGCGGTGGGGATCTTGTACGGGGCGCCGGTCGGACGCGGCAAGCGGCGGCGAACCGCATGGCGGGGCCATGCGATGTTCACCTATCAGGGTGACGGGCGGGGCCACGAGCCCGTGCCGGACCGGGGGCACAGGGTGAATTCCGGGCCCGGGGTGGACGCCGTCGGCGCTCTCGGCGGGGACTCGAAAGGGGACCCCGGACCGTATCCTGAAGGCCCTTCCGGGAACCCGGAGCCCCTCGGGCTGCTCCGTCCGTCCTCCGACACGAAAGCGGCCTGCGCATGCGCGTCTACGTCCCTCTGACCCTCCCCGGTCTCGCCGAGGCGTACGAGACGGGTGAGCTGGGTGCCGAGCCGTTCGTCGCGTACGCCGTCACCCCCGCCCTGCGCGAGTGGTACCTCTCCGACGACATCGAGGAGCTGGAGTACGCCGCGCTGAACCGCGCCGCGCTGGCCTCGCTGCGGCTGCTCGCCACCGACACCGGTGCCGTGCGGCGGCGGGTCGTGGTGGCCGTGGACGTGCCCGACGGCCGGTGCGCGGCGGACCCCGACCGAGGGCTCGACCCGGCCGCGCTGGGCGAGGTGCGGGTCACCACCGGGGTGCGGCTGGCCGACGCGGCCTCGGTGCACGTCGACGCCGACGACGCCGAGGCGGACGTGACCGCGGCGGCCGACGCGCTGCCCGCCGCCGACGGCGGGGACGACGACGCCCAGTTCGTGGTGGACGGCGCCGAGGACCACGAGCTGCTGTGGTACGCCACCCAGGAGATCCCGAACCTGGTGGGCCGGGCCGGCTGACCCGGCGCCACCGCGCGCTCCCGCACCCGTCCGCAGGCCCGCGCCCGGCCCGTCGCAACCCCCACGCGCCCCGCCCGCTCCTCACGGGCACCCCTCGCGGGCCCGCCCCGCGGACGCACCCCGTCCACCGGCGGCCGTGCCGACTGTCGGTGCGGGCGGGTACGTTCTTCTGCATGGGGATGCACAGCGCGGCGCACATCGTCTGGGACTGGAACGGGACCCTGTTCCATGACAACGACGCCATCATCGGGGCGACGAACGCGGCCTTCGCCGAACTGGGACTGGAGCCGATCACTCTGGAGCGCTACCGGGCGCTGTACTGCGTGCCGGTGCCGAAGTTCTACGAGCGGCTCATGGGCCGCCTGCCCACCGACGCGGAGTGGCAGGTCATGGACGACACGTTCCACCGGTACTACGCCGAGCACCGGCCGGCCTGCGCGCTCACCGAGGGCGCCCCCCAGCTGCTCACGGACTGGGGGGCCGCCGGACGCAGCCAGTCGCTGCTGAGCATGTACGGGCACGAGGACCTGGTGCCGCTGGTCCGGGGCTTCGGGATCGAGGGGCACTTCCTGCGTGTCGACGGGCGGACCGGGCCGTCCGGCGGGAGCAAGGCCGAGCACATGGTGCGGCACCTTCGGTCGCTGCCGGGCGTGGAGGCCGGCCGCACCGTGGTGATCGGGGACGCCGCCGACGACGCGGTGGCGGCCCTGCACGTGGGGGCGCGGGCCGTGCTGTACACCGGCGGCTCGCACAGCCGGAGCAGCCTGGAGGGGGTGGGCGTGCCGGTGGTCGACACCCTGCGGGAGGCCGTCGCCGAGGCGGAGCGGCTCGCCGCCTGACGGCCCGGGCCGCGGCCGGCCTCCCACCCGGGCAGCCGAGCCGCAGGGCTGCACGCCGGGCGGCTGCACGCCGGGCGGCTGCACGCCGCCCGCCCCACCGTGCCCGAGAACCCGTGTCACCCGCGCCGGTGCCGTAGAGGCCGGCTCCCCGCCCCGGGCCGCGTCGCGTGGCTCCGTAACCCCGTGTGCTCCACGGCTCCGTATGTCACGGCTGGGTACGTCACGGCTGGGTACGTCATGGCCCCGTACGTCACGGTCACGTGCTCGGGGACCCCGCGCCCGGGGACCCCGCGCCCGGGGACCCCGCGCCCGGGGACCCCGCGCCCGGGGACCCCGGGCCCGGGGGCTTCATGCTCATGGCCGTGTGACGGGCGTCCCGCGCCGTCGGGCCGCGTGCCCTGCGTCTCCCGGACGCGTGGCGGCCGCCACCGTGCAGGCGGCCGCCACCGTGCAGGCGGCCGCCACCGTGCAGGCGGCCGCCACCGTGCGATGCCGGGGTGCGCGGGTGCGCGGGCCCCGGCGCCGCTCCTCCGGCCCGGGCGGGGCGCTCAGGTCGCCGGCGCCTTCGCCCTGAGCACCGTGAGGAACTCGCGCATCCACGCGGAGTGGTCCGGCCACGCCCGGGAGGAGACCAGGGTGCCGTCGACGACCGCTTCGGAGTCCTGGAAGGCCGCCCCGGCGGCCTGCATGTCGAGTTCCAGCGCCGGGTACGCGGTGACGCGCCGCCCGCGCAGGCCGTCCACGGCGGCGGTGAGGAGGGGACCGTGGCAGATCTGGGCGACGGGCTTGTCCGCGTCGAAGAACGACTTGAGGATCTTGCGCAGCTCCGGGTCGTTGCGCAGGTACTCGGGCGCACGGCCGCCGGGGACCACCACGGCCGCGTAGTCACCCGGCTCCACCTCGGAGAACGCCAGGTCGGCGGGCCAGGTGTAGCCGGGCTTCTCGGTGTAGGTGTCGAAGCCGTCCTCGAAGTCGTGGACGACGAACCGGAGCTTCTTGCGGCTGGGGGCGGCGATATGGACCTCGTAGCCCTCCTCGCGCAGACGCTGGTAGGGGTAGAGGACCTCCAGAGACTCCGCCGCGTCTCCGGTGAGGATGAGGATCTTCGCTGTCATGACCGTGCGCTCCCCTCGGGGCCGTGGGTTCACGGGCAAGCTGCCGCCCGGGCGCCGCCTGCCGGGAGGCGCGCCCGTTCTCAGCCTGCGCGCGCCCCAAGCGGGCGTCGACTCTTTGTACGCATCCTGCCGGAAATATCCCCGTCCGGAGGCCGGAAGACCTCACATCAGCCGTTCGTCTCTGTGCAGAACGTCAAAGTTCGCGCCCCAGTTTTGTACACATACGGCTCATGACGTGCCCCCGGGAAGGAGCGATAGCCTTATGGCGTGATCAGCGCGATACCTCGCGGGGGCGCACACGCCCCTGCCCCGCGCCCGGAGAGCACGGAGTACATCCGTGACCGGGCGCCGGTCGCTGGTCTTCACGGGCGGGACGGGGTCATGACGGCCCCGAGGACGCCGGACACATCCCGGATCCCGGCGGCGCCGACGACGGTGTCCGCCCTCCCGGCGGCATCGGTACCGGCTGAGAACCGACCGTTCCTCTCCCCCGGTGGCACAGCGCCCGCACAGACCGGACACCCCGGGTCTGCCCGGCGCCGGACCGGGTGGGGAGAGACCGCACTTCCTTCAACGTCACGCAACGGCGCGCGACAGGAGTCAGAGGACAATGCAGACCAAGCTGGACGAAGCCAAGGCCGAGCTGCTCGACAGGGCCGCCCGGGTAGCTGAGAACAGCCCGGTCGGGGGGCACCTACCGACCGGGACGACGGACCGCGGCACCCCCGACCGGGCGGCCGTGCTCGCGTTCCTCCAGCGCTACTACCTGCACACCGCCCCGGAGGACATCACCGACCGCGACCCGGTCGACGTCTTCGGAGCCGCCTACTCGCACTACCGACTGGCCGAGAACCGCCCCCAGGGCACGGCGAACGTGCGCGTGCACACGCCGACCGTCGAGGAGAACGGCTGGATGTGCAGCCACTCCGTGGTCGAGGTCGTCACCGACGACATGCCGTTCCTCGTGGACTCCGTCACCAACGAGCTCACCCGCCAGGGCCGCGGCATCCATGTCGTGATCCACCCCCAGGTCGTCGTCCGCCGCGACGTCACCGGCAAGCTCATCGAGATCCTCCCCGCACCGCACACCGGGGACCTCCCGCACGACGCGCACGTCGAGTCCTGGATCCACGTCGAGATGGACCGCGAGACCGACCGCGCCGACCTCAAGCAGATCACCGCCGACCTGCTGCGCGTCCTGTCCGACGTCCGTGAGGCCGTCGAGGACTGGGAGAAGATGCGCGACGCGGCCCTCCGCATCGCCGACGCCCTGCCCGCCGAGCCGGTCGCCGACGACCTGCGCACCCAGGAGGTCGACGAGGCCCGCGAACTGCTGCGCTGGCTCGCCGCCGACCACTTCACCTTCCTCGGCTACCGCGAGTACGAGCTGCGCGGCGACGACTCCCTGGCCGCCGTGCCCGGCACCGGCCTCGGCATCCTGCGCTCCGACCCGCAGCACGCCGGGGAGGACAGCCACCCGGTCAGCCCCTCCTTCGAGCGGCTGCCCGCCGACGCCCGCGCCAAGGCCCGCGAGCACAAGCTGCTCGTCCTCACCAAGGCCAACAGCCGCGCCACCGTCCACCGCCCCTCGTACCTCGACTACGTGGGCGTGAAGAAGTTCGACGAGAACGGCGAGGTCGTCGGCGAGCGCCGCTTCCTCGGCCTGTTCTCCTCGGCCGCCTACACCGAGTCCGTGCTGCGCGTGCCCGTCATCCGCCGCAAGGTCGACGAGGTCCTCAGGGGCGCCGGGTTCTCGCCCGCCAGCCACGACGGCCGCGACCTGCTGCAGATCCTGGAGACCTACCCGCGCGACGAGCTGTTCCAGACGCCCGCCGACGAGCTCCGGGCCATCGCCACCTCGGTGCTGTACCTGCAGGAGCGGCGCCGGCTGCGCCTGTACCTGCGGCAGGACGAGTACGGCCGCTACTACTCGGCGCTGGTCTACCTCCCGCGCGACCGCTACACCACCGGTGTGCGCCTGCGGATCATCGACATCCTCAAGGAGGAGCTCGGCGGCCTCAGCGTCGACTTCACCGCCTGGAACACCGAGTCGATCCTGTCCCGGCTGCACTTCGTCGTCCGCGTCCCGCCGGGCACCGAACTGCCCGAGCTGTCCGACCTCGACCGGGAGCGCATCGAGGCCCGCCTGGTCGAGGCCGCCCGCTCCTGGGCCGACGGCTTCGCCGACGCGCTCAACGCCGAACTCGGCGAGGAACGCGCCGCGGAACTCCTGCGCCGCTACGGCAGCGCCTTCCCCGAGGGGTACAAGGCCGACCACAACCCCCGCGCCGCCGTCGCCGACCTCGTCCACCTGGAGCGGCTCAGCGAGACGGAGAACTTCGCGCTCAGCCTGTACGAGCCGGTCGGCGCCGCCCCGGACGAGCGACGCTTCAAGATCTACCGCACCGGCGACGCGATCTCCCTGTCCGCGGTCCTGCCGGTGCTCAACCGGCTCGGCGTCGAAGTGATCGACGAGCGCCCCTACGAGCTGCGCTGCGCCGACCGCAGCGTCGCCTGGATCTACGACTTCGGCATGCGCGTGCCCAAGACGCAGGGCGGCGGCAACGGCGACTACCTCGCCGACGACGCCCGCGAGCGGTTCCAGGAGGCCTTCGCCGCCACCTGGACCGGCAAGGCGGAGAACGACGGCTTCAACTCCCTCGTCCTGGCCGCCGGCCTCACCTGGCGGCAGGCCACGGTCCTGCGCGCCTACGCCAAGTACCTGCGCCAGGCCGGCTCCACCTTCAGCCAGGACTACATGGAGGACACCCTCCGCAACAACGTCCACACCACCCGGCTGCTGGTGTCGCTGTTCGAGGCCCGGATGGCGCCGGAGCGGCAGCGCGCCGGACACGAGCTGGTCGACGCCCTCCTGGAGGAGCTCGCCGCCGCCCTGGACCAGGTCGCCTCCCTCGACGAGGACCGCATCCTCCGGTCGTTCCTGACCGTGATCAAGGCGACGCTGCGCACCAACTTCTTCCAGCTGACCGCGGACGGCGCGCCGCACGACTACGTCTCCATGAAGTTCGACCCGCAGGCCATCCCCGACCTGCCCGCGCCGCGCCCGGCGTACGAGATCTGGGTCTACTCGCCGCGCGTCGAAGGCGTGCACCTGCGGTTCGGCAAGGTCGCCCGCGGCGGTCTGCGCTGGTCCGACCGGCGCGAGGACTTCCGCACCGAGATCCTCGGCCTGGTCAAGGCGCAGATGGTGAAGAACACCGTCATCGTGCCGGTCGGCGCCAAGGGCGGCTTCGTCGCCAAGCAGCTGCCCGATCCGGCCGCCGACCGCGACGCCTGGCTCGCCGAGGGCATCGCCAGCTACCGGACGTTCATCTCGGCGCTCCTCGACATCACCGACAACCTGGCCGCCGGCGAGGTCGTCCCCCCGGAGGGCGTGGTCCGCCACGACGAGGACGACACCTACCTCGTCGTCGCCGCCGACAAGGGCACCGCGACCTTCTCCGACATCGCCAACGAGGTCGCCCAGCAGTACGACTTCTGGCTCGGCGACGCCTTCGCCTCCGGCGGCTCCGCCGGATACGACCACAAGGGCATGGGCATCACCGCCCGCGGTGCCTGGGAGTCCGTCAAGCGGCACTTCCGCGAGCTCGACGTCGACACCCAGAGCGAGGACTTCACCGTCGTCGGGATCGGCGACATGTCCGGCGACGTGTTCGGCAACGGCATGCTGCTCAGCGAGCACATCCGCCTGGTCGCCGCCTTCGACCACCGGCACATCTTCATCGACCCCCGGCCCGACGCCGCCGTCTCCTACGCCGAGCGCCGCCGCCTGTTCGACCTGCCCCGCTCCAGCTGGGCCGACTACGACACCTCGCTGATCTCCGCCGGCGGCGGCGTCTTCCCGCGCAGCGCCAAGGCGATCCAGCTCAACAGCCACATCCGCCAGGCCCTGGGCATCGAGGAGAAGATCTCCAAGATGACGCCGGCCGACCTGATGAAGGCGATCCTCAAGGCGCCCGTCGACCTGCTGTGGAACGGCGGTATCGGCACCTACGTCAAGTCGTCCCAGGAGTCCGACGCCGACGTCGGCGACAAGGCCAACGACGCCATCCGCGTGGACGGCAGCGACCTGCGGGTCAAGGTCGTCGGCGAGGGCGGCAACCTGGGCCTGACCCAGCTCGGCCGCATCGAGTTCGCCCGGCACGGCGGCCGCATCAACACCGACGCCATCGACAACAGCGCGGGCGTCGACACCTCCGACCACGAGGTGAACATCAAGATCCTGCTCAACGGACTCGTCGCCGAGGGCGACATGACCGTCAAGCAGCGCAACAAGCTCCTCGCCGAGATGACCGACGAGGTCGGCAGCCTGGTGCTGCGCAACAACTACGCGCAGAACACCGCCATCGCCAACGCCCTCGCCCAGTCCCGCGACATGCTCCACGCCCAGCAGCGCTTCCTGCGCCACCTGGTGCGCGCGGGCCACCTCGACCGGGCCCTGGAGTTCCTGCCCACCGACCGGCAGATCCGCGAGCGCCTCACCGGCGGGCAGGGCCTCACCGGCGCCGAGACCGCGGTCCTCCTCGCCTACACGAAGATCACCGTCGCCGAGGAGCTCCTCGCCACCTCACTGCCCGACGACCCCTACCTGCGCGGCCTGCTGCACGCCTACTTCCCGACCGCGCTGCGCGAGAAGTTCACCGAGCAGATCGACCACCACCCGCTGCGCCGCGAGATCACCACCACCGTCCTGGTCAACGACACCGTCAACACCGGCGGTACGACCTACCTGCACCGGCTCCGCGAGGAGACCGGCGCGTCGCTGGAGGAGATCGTCCGGGCGCAGACCGCCGCGCGGGTCATCTTCCGTTCGGCGGAGGTCTGGGACGGTGTCGAAGCCCTCGACAACCAGGCCGAGGCCGCGGTGCAGACCCGCATCCGGCTGCACTCGCGCCGCCTCGTCGAGCGCGGCACGCGCTGGCTGCTCAACAACCGGCCCCAGCCGCTGGAGCTCGCCGAGACCGTCGCCTTCTTCGCCGAGCGGGTGGAGGAGGTGTGGCAGCAGCTGCCGAAGCTGCTGAAGGGCGCCGACCAGGAGTGGTGGCAGCGGATCTACGACGAGCTGACCGCGGTCGGCGTCCCCGACGGACTCGCCGGCCGGGTCGCCGGGTTCTCCTCCGCCTTCCCGGCGCTGGACATCGTGTCGGTCGCCGACCGCATGGGCCGCGAGCCGCTCGACGTGGCCGAGGTCTACTACGACGTCGCCGACCGGCTCGGCATCACCCAGCTCATGGACCGCATCATCGAGCTGCCCCGCGAGGACCGCTGGCAGTCCATGGCGCGCGCCGCCATCCGCGAGGACCTGTACGCGGCGCACGCGTCGGTCACCGCGGAGGTGCTCGCCGTCGGCAACGGCTCCTCGACCCCGGAGCAGCGCTTCGGGCTGTGGGAGCGGCAGAACCAGGCGATCCTGGGCCGCGCCCGCACCACCCTGGACGAGATCCAGGGCTCGGACGCCTTCGACCTCGCCAACCTCTCCGTGGCGATGCGCACCATGCGGACCCTGCTGCGCACCCACTCGTAGCGGCCGAACGCGCAGGCGCCCCGGGCCGGGTGGCCCGGGGCGCCCGTGTCGTCCGGGACCCTCGCGGCGGATTCGGCACCGCGGGGCGGGGCCTGCCTGTCGTGCGCTGTCGTGCGCTGTCGTGCGGGGGCGGGCGGGGCGCGGGTGGGACGGGGGCAGTCCTCCCGTTCCCGTCTCCCCGTTCTGTCTCCCGTTCCCGTTCCCGTCTCCCGTACGCGTCTCCCGTACGCGTCTCCCGTACGCGTCTCCCCGTTCTGTCTCCCCGTTCCCGTCTCCTCGTTCCCGCCCCCGCGGGCGCCGGGCTGTCAGGCCGGGGCCGGTGCCTTCGGGGCCGGCTTCGGTTTCGGCTTCGGTTTCGGCTTCCCGTCACCGGTGAACTTCTCGTACTCCCGCATGACCTCGTCCGTGGGGCCGTCCAGGCGCAGCTCGCCGCGCTCCAGCCACAGCACGCGCTCGCACGTGTCCCGGATCGACTTGTTGTTGTGGCTGACCAGGAACACCGTGCCCGCGTGCTGCCGCAGCTCCCGGATGCGGGCCTCCGAGCGCTTCTGGAACGACCGGTCGCCGGTGGCGAGCGCCTCGTCGATCAGCAGCACGTCGTGGTCCTTGGCCGCCGCGATGGAGAACCGCAGCCGCGCGGCCATGCCCGAGGAGTACGTCCGCATCGGCAGCGTGATGAAGTCGCCCTTCTCGTTGATGCCGGAGAAGTCGACGATCTCCTGGTAGCGCTCCCTGATCTGCTCGCGGGACATGCCCATCGCGAGCCCGCCCAGATGGACGTTGCGCTCTCCGGTGAGGTCGTTCATCAGCGCCGCGTTGACGCCCAGCAGGGAGGGCTGGCCGTTGGTGTAGATCCGGCCGTTCTCCACCGGCAGCAGTCCGGCGACCGCCTTGAGCAGGGTGGACTTTCCGGAGCCGTTGGAGCCGATCAGGCCGATCGCCTCGCCCTTGTAGGCCACGAACGAGACGTTCCGCACCGCGTGCACCGTCCGCACACCCGACGCCTTCTCGCTCTGCTTGCGGCGCATGATCCGGTTCAGTGCCGCCGTGGCCGAACCGCGTCCGCCGCCCGTACCGTTGACCCGGTACACGATGTCCACGTGGTCCGCGATGACGGTCGGGACGCCCTCAGGGGTGTGCTCAGCCACGGCCGTAGGTCTCCTCAGCCTTCCAGAAGTAGATGAAACCGCCGATGCCGGCGAGCAGCGCCCAGCCCGTCGCCAGCATCCACACGTGCGGCGGGAGCTGGCTGCTGTGGAAGCTGTCGATCAACGCGAACCGCATCAGGTCGATGTAGACGGCCGCCGGGTTCGCCTGCAGTGCCGTACCCACCCACGACGGCAGGTCGCCGTGCGACTTCAGGATGTGGTCCAGGCTGAACATCACCCCCGACGCGTACATCCACGTCCGCAGCACGAACGGCATCAGCTGCGCCAGGTCGGGCGTCTTCGCGCCCAGCCGGGCCAGCACCATCGACACACCCGCGTTGAACACGAACTGCAGCACCAGCGCCGGGACCGCGAGCAGCCACGACGCGGCCGGCGGCACACCGAAGGCGACCAGGATCACCGACAGGGCCGCCATCGAGAACAGCAGCTGCTGCAGCTGCTGCAGACAGAACGAGATCGGCAGCGCGGCCCGCGGGAAGTGCAGCGCCCGCACCAGGCCGAGGTTCCCGGAGATCGCGCGGGTGCCCGCCAGGATCGAGCTCTGCGTGAACGTCCACACGAACACGCCCGTCACCAGGAACGGCACGTAGTCCGGCACGCCGCGCTTCGTCTGCAGCAGCACACCGAAGATCAGGTAGTACACCGCCGCGTTCAGCAGCGGCGTCATCACCTGCCACAGCTGGCCCAGCTTCGCCTGGCTGTACTGCGCGGTCAGCCGCGCCGTGGAGAACGAGGCGATGAAGTGGCGCCGTGCCCACAGCTGCCGTACATACTCCGGGAGGGTGGCACGGGCGCCGCTGACCGAGAGTCCGTGCCGTGCGGCGAGCGCCGCGAGGTCGCCGTCGGCCGGGGCGGGGGCCGGGGGCGGCGCCGTGGGGGGCGATGCGTGGAGGACCTGGCTCACATCGGCTGCTTTCGCTCGGGTTCGCTCGGGGCTGGTGCGGCGGGTCCTTACCGCTCTCTTACCCCCGTCGGGACGGGACCGTATCGTCGCAACGTGAGCGTAGGCCGAGTGCGCGTCGGGACGCAACCGTATCGTCGTGACGCGCCTATGCTGTCCGCATGACCAACGCCGACGGATCCCAGCCGCGTCCGCGCCGCCGGACGCCCGCGGGCGCCGCCGTCCTCCGCGAGGACGTCACGCAGGCGATCCGGGGTGCCGTCTTCGAGGAACTCGCCGCCGTCGGCTACGCCCGGATGTCCATCGAGGGCATCGCCCGCAGAGCCGGGGTCGGGAAGACGGCCGTGTACCGGCGCTGGCGCTCCAAGCTGCACCTCGTTCTCGACGTCGTCTCCGCCCTCGCCGTGCAGGGGCTGCCGGCACCCGACACCGGGTCGCTCGAAGGCGATCTCCGGCTGCTGTACGAGGTCACCTCCCGGGCGCTGCGCCATCCCGTCGCCTCCCAGGTGATTCCCGACCTCCAGGCGGAGGCGGCCCGCAACCCCGAGATCGCCGAAGCGCTGCAGAAGGCGCTGCGGGAAGGGCAGGACGGGGTGGCCAGCGGGATCGTGGCGGCCGCGCAGCGGCGGGGGGAGCTCCGGCCGGGCATCGACGGGGATCTCGCGCTGGACCTCATCTCCGGACCGCTCTACTGGCGGTCCGTGGTCATCCGGAGCCCCCAGCTGTCCCAGGGGTACCTGCCGTCGCTGGCGCGGGCCACCACGGGGGCGCTCAAGGCGTTGTGATCCCGCGCGGCGGGGGTCGGCCGCTCGCGGGAGGTGCCGTGGTCTGGCGTCGGTCGGCCGGTGGCTCGTCGTTGTGGCTGGTCGCGCGGTTCCCTGCGCCCTTGTCGGGGTGCTGTCGGGCCGTCGGGGTGCTGGTCGGGTGGGCTGCTCGTGTGGGGTTGCGGGTGGGTGGTGTGTGGTGCGCGTTGCGTCTTCTGGCGGGGTTGTCTGCCGGTCTGGTGTCGGTTGGCCGGTGGCTCGTCGTTGTGGCTGGTCGCGCGGTCGGGCCGTCCGGGTCCTGGTCGGGTGGGCTGCTCGTTGTGGGGCTGCGGGTGCCTGCGGCGGCCTGTGGCATGTCGGTGGGGGTGCGCGTCGCGCCTTCTGCCGGAGGGTGGGGCGGGGCCGGGCCGGGGGGTGTCCGTCCTCGGGCCGGCGCTGCGGAGCGTTGTGGGGTGGGCGGGGTTGTCGCCGGCCACTGCGGGCGGGCACCCCCCGGCCCGTCCCCTTCCCGCCGTCCGCGGCCCCCGGTTCGTGCCTCTTCCGGTGCGGTGCGCGGGCCGGGCTCGTCGCCCTTGCCGTCGTCCCGTGCCCGCCGGTGGGGCGGGCAGGCGCGGGCTCCGGCCGCCCGGTGCGGTGACCTACGCGTTGCCCGCGGCCGCGTCCAGGGCGGTGGTCAGCCGGTCCAGGCGGGTGCGCAGGTCGCGGATCTCGTCCAGGTCGAAGCCGGTGGCGGTGGCGATCCGGCGCGGCACGGCCAGGGCCCGCTCCCGCAGGGCCTCGCCCTCCGCGGTGAGGCGGACCTGTACCGAGCGCTCGTCGCGCGTGCTGCGCTCCCGGTGGACGAGCCCCGCCGACTCCAGCCGCTTGAGCAGCGGGGAGAGCGTGCCGGAGTCCAGGCGCAGGGCCTCGCCGAGCCGCTTGACGGGCTGCTCGCCCTGCTCCCAGAGCACCAGCATCACCAGGTACTGCGGATACGTCAGGCCCAGGTCCTTGAGGAGCACCCGGTAGACGCCGTTGAAGGCGCGCGAGGCGGCGTGCAGGGAGAAGCAGATCTGGCGGTCCAGGCGCAGCCAGTCGTCCTGGGCGGCGGCGGGCGGTGTCGGGGTCATGGCCCCAGGGTAGCTCTTGCCAGCAATTGAGTTGTGGACAATTTAATTGTGTGCTCTACTTGGGGTCGCCGGTGGCCCGGAACGGGCCGCCGGAGCCTGATGCGTCGCGGCTGCCCGCGATCACTTCCGAGAGGAATGGTTCATCCATGGACGTGCTGTACACCGCCGTCGCCACCGCCACCCACGGCCGTGAGGGCCGCGCCGTCTCCTCCGACGGCGCCGTCGACCTCGCCCTCGCCCTGCCGGTGCAGATGGGCGGCAGCGGTCAGGGCACCAACCCCGAGCAGCTCTTCGCCGCCGGGTACGCGGCCTGCTTCGGCAGCGCCCTCGGCCTCGTCGGCCGCCAGGCCAAGGTGGACGTCAGCGACGCCGCCGTCACCGCCGAGGTCGGCATCGGCAAGCAGGGCGACGGCTTCGGCCTCACCGTCGTCCTCCGGGTCGAACTGCCCGAGCACCTGGACGAGCCCACCGGGCGCAAGCTCGTCGAGACGGCCCACCAGGTCTGCCCCTACTCCAACGCCACCCGCGGAAACATCGACGTCGACATCGTCATCGAGTAGTCCCGCTCGCCGGGCGCCCCGCCCCGTCCGGCCGGCCGACCCGTGCCAGCACGTCCCCGGTCCGCTCGCTCCACGTCACCACCACCGCCTCCTCGGGCACCGTGCGCCGGCGGGTGAGCAGCAGCCACCGCACCCCGAGGCGGCGGACGACCGCGGCGCGCCCGGCCGGGGTCGACCCCGGCGCCAGATACGCCCGCACGTCCGCCAGCCGCCGCTCCCGCTCCCGTTCGCCCAGCGCGGGGTCGGGGCGGGCCGGGGCGGCCAGGACGGCGCCGTACCCGGCCAGGGACGCCGCCGCGCGCGGACCGTCGGCCAGCACCACCTCCCCGGGGCGGATGTACCGCGCGGCCCAGTCGTACGAGGGCCAGCGCGGCGGCTGCGGGAAGCCGACCGGGTCCAGCGAGCGCGGCACCACCGCCCCCGCCTGCGCGGTCAGCAAGCCCGCTCCGGCCGCCACCGCCGCCACCGCGGCCAGCAGCCGCCGCCGCACCGGCCACGGCCGCGGCACCGCCAGCTCCACCGCCGCCGCCACCTGCAACGGCAGCACCGCCGCCGCCACCGTCCCGCCCCAGGCGGACCGGCCGTCCACCCAGCCGTACGCCATCAGCAGGCAGTCCAGCACGAACATCAGCACCAGCGGATCCCGCCGCCCGTACCGGCGTGCGCGCAGCCCCAGCGCGGGCAGCCCCACCAGGGCCGCCAGCCACACCCCGCCCAGCAGGCTCCCGGAGTGCACCTCGCCCGCGCCGCCGACCGACGCGAACACGTCGAAGTACGGCCACACCACCGCGACCAGCACCGTCGTCGCGCAGGTCAGCGCCCAGCGGCCGGCCACCGCGGCCCGCCGGCCCGACTGCCGGCCCGCCACCATCGCCGCCCCGCCCGCCACCGCGGCCACCCCGGTCGCCGGATGCACCAGCAGCACCACCGCGTACAGCGCGCCCAGCGCCGCGTAGCCCGCCGGACCCGGCAGCCCGCCCGGCCCCACGAACCGCACCCGCGCCGTGTCCCGGGCCCGCCTCCCCGTCAGCGCCCACGCCCAGAGCGCCAGGCCCAGCGCAACCGCGGACGGATAGGCCAGGCCGCTCGTCATCGCCAGCAGGCCCAGGCCGCCCTCCGCCCCGGCCCGCCCCGTGCCCCACAGCAGCGTCATCGCCGCCAGCGCCAGCACCGGCGCCCACGGCCGCGGCGTCAGCACCCGCACGAACCGGCCCAGACCGGTCAGCAGCACCAGCAGGTTCAGCGGACCCGCCAGCCGCACCACCTCCCACCCCGACAACCCCGTGAGCCGTGCGAACACCCCCTGCGCCACCGCGTACGGCGAGTAGTACGGGCTGCCCGCCCCCGGTGCCGGGACGGTCGGATGGCCCGGGTGCAGCAGGTCGGCCCTCAGCCGTTCGACGACCGCCGCGTGCTGGCCCGCCTCGCAGCACAGCGGCACCCGCCAGCAGGCCAGCGCCATCACCAGCCAGAAGGCGAACCCGTACACCTGGTACGGGCTCGGGCGCCACAGCCGGCCGCCGCGCAGCGCCGAGGCGCCGCGGGCCGGCCTGCGGGTCGCGACCCCGGCGCTCACCGGACGCCGGCGGACAGCGGAGGAAGGGGCGAAAGGAGCGTGGCGAGCGCGGCGGGCACAGAGAACGGAAGGGGCATTTCGTCGGTATTCCCGGTCCCGTCCACCGGCCGGCCTTCGCTCACCTCATCGAGTGAACCGGTCGCCCGGCTGCCCCGCACGGCGCGGGACGGCCCGGCTCACCCGCCCCGGCCCGCCGGCCGGCCGGACGGCCGCCAGGTCGGCGGCCGGCCGGACGGCCGCCAGGTCGGCGGCCGCGACGGAGCCGGGCGCGACGAACCGCGGGTCCCCGCCCCTCGGGTACGGCCGCCGCCCACCGGACGCCGCTCTGCGCCGCTCACCGGACGCCGGCCGCGGACGGCGGCGCGGACAGTGGCGCGGTCGGCTCCGGCACACCGGCCGTCGGGAAACGCCCGAGGGCCGCCACGGCGGACGGAACGGGGTGCCGCGCCGCGAGCGGTTCCACCGGCGGCACCCCCCGCTCGCCCAGCACGACATGCCGGACCACCCGCTCCGCCGCCCGCCCGTCGTCCCACGGGCTGAACCGCTCCCGGAACGCCGCCCGCACCTGTGCCGACCGCGAGCCGCGCCAGTGCCCGGTCGCGAAGATGTCGATCAGCTCGTCCTCGCTGCGCGCCACCGCGCCCGGCGGGAACGCCCGCAGGTCGAAGTAGGTGCCGCGGGCCGCCTCGTAGGCCTCCCAGTCGTCGGCGTGGATCACGATCGGCCGGTCCAGAGCCGCATAGTCGAACATGATCGACGAGTAGTCCGTGACCAGGGCGTCCGACGCCAGGCACAGCTTCTCCACACTCGGATGGCCGCTGACGTCGATGATCCGGGCACCCGCGCCGAGCGGACCCGGCTGCGTGCGGTGCGCGCGGGCCAGCACCACGAACCGGGGGCCGAGACGCCGCACCACCCGCTCCAGGTCCAGCGCCCTGACCTGCGAGCGGCGGTAGTCGCGGAACGTGGGCGCGTACAGGATCGCCACCGAGCCCTCCGGAACGCCCAGCGCCTCCCGCAGCCGGCTCACGTCCGCCGACGTCGCCCGCTGGAAGACGTCGTTGCGCGGCTGGCCGTACTCCAGTGTCCTGTAGCCGCCCGGGTACACCCGCTCCCAGGTGAGCGTGGTGTGGCGGTTCGCCGACAGCACGTAGTCCCAGCTCCCGGCGTCCCGCACCAGCTCCGCGGGGTCCGTGTCCCGCCCCGCCGCCGGCCGGTCGCACAGGTCCAGGCCCATCTGCTTGAGCGGGGTGCCCGTCTGGGTCCGCACCCGCACCTGGCCGCGCCGCTTGACGAAGTGCCGGTCCAGGCCCGCGTTGTCCACCAGGTACCGGGAACGGGCCAGCGCCGTCCAGTACGCCGCCGTACCCGGGGCGAGCCCGCGGGTGCCCGGCGGAACCGTGTGCCGGTGCTCCGGCCGGGTGATCCACGCCGTGCGGATGTGCGGGGCCAGACCCCGGAAGGCCGCCTCCAGCGCACCCGGGTTGCAGCAGTGCCCCTCGCCCTCGTACGCGGCGAACACCGCCCGGTCGTCCCGCACGGGAAGCAGCCGCTGGACGCGGTAGTGCAGCCGCAGCCCGGCCGTCCGCAGTCCCCGCGCCAGTCGCACCGTGCGAGCGCCGCCCCGTCCGGCGAGGCTCCGCGCCCGGCGCAGCACCCGGTACGTGCGGTGCGCGCCGAAGCGGACCAGGGCGTGCCGCGGCCGTGCGCGGAGCGGGACCGGCACGCCCGGAGGGCGGTGGCGGCGGTAGTGGTCGCGGGCCCGGCGCAGGAACGCGGCGCGCCCGGCCCGCCCCCACGCCGCTCCCGCGCCGGTGAACTCCGCGGCCGCGTCCGCCACCATCCGGCCGAACAACGCCGGCCGCCACGCGGCGAGCGCCGGCCGCTCGTCGACGAAGGCGAACACCCGCTCGTAGGAGCCGAAGACGTCGTCGCGCGCGGCGGGGGGCGGGGCGGAGTCCCGGGCGGTCGTGGCCGCGCCCGCGGCGGTGGCCGGGGCACCGCGGCCGGTGGTCCTCGGCCGCCCGGAGCCGGCGGTGGCCGGGAGCCGCCGGGAGCCGTCGGCCGCGGCCCGGCCGCCGTCCTGCCGTGTGCCGCCGGGACGGCGCCGGCGCAGCACGCACACCCGGTCCAGGGTCGCGATCGACTCCGCGGCCATCAGCGCCGGATACGTCCAGGGAACCGCCTCGCGGCGGCCCGTCCCGAAGGTCAGGCCGTGTGTCTCGGTGAACTCCCGGCGGCAGGCCGTGTTCCAGGCCGCCGCCGGAACCCGCAGCAGCCCCGGCCTGTCCTCCAGCCGGAACGGGGCCGGGCCCCGCTCGGTGAGCTGCCCGCCCTGTTGCCCGCGCTCCGGCCGGCCCGCCCAGTCGGTGGGGGCGAAGCCGTGCACCAGCACGTCCGGGTCGCCGGTCTCCTTCAGCCGGTCGGCGACCGCCCGCAGCGCGTCGGCGGCGAGAAGGTCGTCGCCGTCCAGGAACAGCAGGTAGTCGCCCCTCGCCCGGCCCAGCCCCGCCGTGCGGGCGCCGCCCGCGCCCAGGTTCTCCGCCAGGCGCAGCGGCCGTACCCGCGCGTCGCGCGCGGCGAACCGCCCGGCGATCTCCCCGCAGGCGTCCGGCGAGCAGTCGTCGACCACGATCAGCTCCAGGTCGGCGTACGACTGGGACAGGACCGACTCCAGGCACGCGGGCAGACACGCCTGCACCTGGTGTGCGGGGACAATGACACTGAACCGGGGCACGGGATCATCCAGGGGTCGGCGCGGGCGTTCTGCCCGGGAACGGCCGATGGAGTGACACGGTTACGCCGTGTACGGCATCCGGGGGACGGAACATCCGGACGAGGGGCGAACCCTCCGGCGTCCGCCCCGCGCCCGCGCCGTCTTTGGCGCGCCCCGTGCGGGACGCGCCCCGCGCCGGTCGCGCCGCCGGTGGCCGTCGGCGCTCGGGCTACTTCACGGCGCCCGCCATCACCCCCGACACGAACTGCCGCTGGAACGCGAAGAACACGGCCAGCGGGATCACCATCGAGATGAACGCGCCGGGCGCCAGCACGTCGATGTTGCTGCCGAACTGCCGTACCTGCGTCTGCAGCGCGACCGTGACGGGCTGGCTGCCGGCGTCGCTGAACACCAGCGCGACCAGCATGTCGTTCCACACCCACAGAAACTGGAAGATGCCCAGGCTGGCGATCGCCGGGCCGCCCAGCGGCAGCACGACCCGTACGAACAGCCGGAGTTCACCGGCACCGTCCAGCCGGGCCGCCTCCAGCAGCTCGCGCGGGATCTCCGCGAAGAAGTTCCGCAGCAGGAACACCGCGAAGGGCAGTCCGAAGCCGACGTGGAACAGGACCACACCGAGCAGCGAGCCGAACAGGCCGATGCTGCCGAAGAGTTCCGCGATCGGGATCAGCGCCACCTGCACGGGCACCACCAGCAGGCCCACCACCGCGAGGAACCACCAGTCGCGGCCCGGGAACTCCATCCAGGCGAAGGCGTAGGCCGCGAGCGCGGCGATCACCACGACCAGGACCGTCGCCGGAACGGTGATGAGCACGGTGTTGACGAGCGAGTCGGTGATGTCGCCGTTCGCGAGGAGCTGGTCGTAGCTGTCGACGGTGAGCTGCGCCGGCTCGGTGAACACCGTCCACCAGCCGCCCGCGTTGATGTCCTCCGGCGACCGCAGCGAGGACACCAGCAGCCCGATCGTCGGCACCAGCCAGAACACCCCGACCACGAGGAGGAACGCCCTGACCAGGCCGCCCCCGGCCCCCTCGGCGAGCCGGGCGCCGAGGCGGCGCGGGGGTGCGGCCGTGCCCGCCCCGGGCCCGACGCGGGCGGGGAGTCCGTCCGTGGACGACGTCATCGCCTGACCTCCCGCCGCAGCCTGCGCACGTTGAACCACATCACCGGGACCACCAGCACCAGCAGGAACACCGCGATGGCGCTGGCCACGCCCGGCCGGTCCTCGGAGAAGCCCTTGCGGTACAGCTCCAGCGCCAGCACGTTCGCGTCGTCCTGGGAGGAGCCGGGGGCGATGACGAAGACCAGGTCGAACACCTTGAGGACGTTGATCATCAGGGTGACGGCGACCACCGCCAGGACCGGCGCCAGCAGCGGCACCGTGATCCGGCGGAACACCTGCCACTCTCCGGCGCCGTCCACGCGGGCCGCCTCCAGCAGCTCCCGCGGGATGCCCGCCAGGCCCGCGGCGATCAGCACCATGGCGAACCCGGCCCACATCCACACGTACGACCCGATGATCGCGGGCGTCACCAGGGACGGGCCCAGCCAGTCCAGCCCGTTGTACGGTGCCGCGAAGTTGCCCGCGGGGAGCCGCAGCACGGCCCCGTCCGCGGCCGGGGGCAGGGTGAACGTGCCGTCGTCGGCGGCCTTCGTCGACGCCACCACCCTGCCGTCCCTGACCGCCTCGATCCGCATCCCCGGATAGCCGACCTCGCCCGGGTCGGGCGCGTTGAGCGTGCCGACCCCCTTGCCGCGGGTGAAGTCCTGCCAGGTGGTGCCCGTCACCCTGCCGGGCACGGCGCGCGGCGCGCCGGCCCGTGCCGCGTCGTCCGGCAGCACGTCCGGTGCGACGCCGACCAGCGGCAGCGCGACCGGTGTTCCCGCGCGCACCGGTTCCCTGGTGACGAACCCGCCGCCCTCCGCCTTCAGCGGCGACTGCCGTCCCGGATGGGCCCTGGGGAACGCCGAGGACTCGGCGAACGTGTCGTGCACCCCCACCCAGACGGCGTTCGCCACGCCCTTGTCCGGGTCCTGGTCGTACACCAGGCGGAAGATGATGCCCGCCGCGAGCATCGAGATCGCCATCGGCATGAAGACGACCAGCTTGAACGCCGTGCCCCAGCGCACCCGTTCGGTGAGCACCGCGAAGACCAGGCCGAGCGCGGTGGCGACGGCCGGCGCGAACACCACCCAGACGACGTTGTTGCGGAGGGCGGTGCGGATGCCGTCGTCGGTGAACAGGACCCGGTAGTTGCCGAGTCCGGCGAAGCCCTCCCCGGAGTCGTCGGAGAAGCTGCGGACCACCGAGTACCCGATCGGGTACACCACGAGCGCGCCCAGCAGCACCAGGGCGGGCAGCAGGAACAGCGCCGCCACGGTCCTGCGCGTGCCGGTCACGCCCCTGCGCGACCTGCCCGCGCCCGGGGCGGCGGCCCCGGGCGCCGGTGCCGATGCCATGGCCGCCGCTCAGCTTCCGTAGGCCTTGGCCGCGTCCGCCTCCAAGGTGGCCTGGGTGCCCGCGACGTCCTCGGGGTTCGCCAGGAAGTCCTGGAGCGCCTTCCACTCGCCCTTGCCGGGGGTGCCGCCGAACGCCTGCGGGGCCTGGTCGGACATGTCGAACCGGAAGTCGTCCCCGGCCCCGACGAGTGCCTCGGCCATCGCCCGCTGCACCTCGTTCGGGTACGCCGAGGGGTCGACGTTCCTGTTCGGCGAGAGGTAGCCGCCCAGCCCGGCCTGGATGGTCGCCGCGTCCGGCGAGGCCAGGAACGTGGCCAGCGCCTGCGCCGCCCGGGAGTCCTGAAGGATCACCGCCGCGTCACCGCCGGACACCACGGGCGCGGTGTCGCCGACCGCCGGGAACGGGAACACCTTCGCCTGCTCGCCGACCTCGGCACCCGTCTCCGCGAGGGTGACCTGCACGAAGTCGCCCTCGTAGACCATGGCGGCCTTCGGCTGGTCGCCGCCGGTGAAGGTCTGCGTCACGGACGCCGGGAACTCCGTCTGCAGCGCGCCGGACGCGCCGCCCGCCACATAGTCCTTCGCGCCCCAGATCTCCGCGAGCGTGGTCAGGGCGTCCTTCACACTCGGGTCGGTCCACTTGATCTCGTGCCGGGCGAGCCGGTCGTACTTCTCCGGGCCCGCCTGGGAGAGGTAGACGTTCTCGAACCAGTCGGTCAGGGTCCAGCCGTCGGCACCGCCGACCGAGAACGGGGTGACACCGGAGTCGTAGACCGTCCGCGCCGTCGCCAGCAACTCGTCCCACGTCGTCGGTTCCTGGGCGCCCGCGTTCTCGAAGACCTGCGCGTTGTACCAGATCAGGGACTTGTTCGCGGCCTTGTAGTAGACGCCGTACTGGGTGCCGTCGACGGCCCCCAGATCCTGCCAGCCCTGTGCGTAGTTCTTCGTCAGCTGCTCCCGGGCCTCGGGCCCGACCGGTTTGGCCCAGCCCTTCTCCACGGCCTGCACGATGGCCCCCACCTGCGGCAGCATCGCGATGTCCGGCGGCGCGCCGCCCGCGATCTTCGAGCCGAGGAAGTTGATGATCGGGTCCTGCGCGGGCACGAAGGTCACCTTCGCGCCGGTGCGTTTCTCGAACTCCGCCAGGACCTTCTTGAAGTTGGCCTGTTCCGGGCCGGTCCAGACGGCGGCGACCTCCAGGGTCTCGCCGTCCAGCTTCGGCAGGTCCAGGGCCGCGGCGGACCCGCTCGCCTTCGCCCCGCCCCCGTCGTCGTCGCCGTCGTCGTCACCGCAGGAGGTGAGCGAGAACGCGAGCGCTCCCGCGAGGAGGGCCGCGGCGGCCCTGGCGGTCCTGCGTGTCCGGATCGTGTGGCTGCTGCGCATCACTGCCCCGTTCTCTTCGTTCCTCGTCGAACGTTTCGAACGCTGTCCCGTGGGCTCTGGTGTACGCCCGGTCCGAGGGGTCGGCAAGAGCGCGTGGTGTGTCAACCGGGCGATCGTGACCGCCTCGTGACGGGGGATCAGCCGGGTTCCGGGGTCCGGCTCGCGGATGCCCGGTCCGGCGCGGCGCACCCCGGGACGCGGCGCGGCACGCGGCCGGACGCGGTGAGGCCCGCACCGCCTCCGGCGCGGGGTGCGGGTACCGGTGCGGCGGCCGTCGTCCGCCCCTGCGGCGGCCCGGCCTGCGGTGCCGGGGGCGGTGTGCGCGGGGGCGCGGGCGGGCCCGCCGGTCACAGGAGCGAGGGCACCTCCGCGGCGGCGACCTCGCGGGCCGCGCGCTGCAGGGCGCTGGCCAGCAGCGCCAGATCCGTGGGGCCGTTGCCCAGCTCGCGGACCGGGCGGCGGGCCGGCGGGTCGCCCAGGCGCTCCCAGTCCAGCGGTACGACCGTCGGCCGCAGCGTCGCCGTCCGGGGGATCCGGCCGGTGACCCGGCCGCCCTGGAACGCGGTGCCGCGGCCGTCCGTGCCGGTCAGCACGCCCCGGCCGGGCGCCGGTTCGTCCGGGCCCGGCACGGGCGCGTCCAGCGTGACCCGCAGCGTCGCCCGGTGGGCCGGCTCCGTCCCCGCCGTACGGTCGTCCTGCGCGGTCGCCGCCACCAGGTGCACCCCGAGCCGCCCGCCGTCCCGGGCCACCGCCTCCAGGGCCCGTGTCACGGACCCGGCCGCGGGCCGGCCGGGCGAGCCCAGCGCGGGGGAGACCAGGGCGTCGAGGTCGTCCACGACCACCACCAGGCGGGGCAGCTCGGGCGGCGCCGCAGCCGATCGGTTCCGGGCCGCGGCGGGGCGCAGCCGCAGGGTCGAACTGGGCGGGGAGCCGAGGTCGTCGGCGCCGGGCGAGGACGCCGTACCGGGCGTGGGCGCGGTCCCCGGCGCGGCGCGCTGGGTCACGAGGCGGCCGGAGACCTCCCGCCGGGTGTGCCGGGCGGCGAAGTCCCCGGGCCCGAGCAGCTCGGCGCGCCGCTTCAGCTCCGCGCTCAGCGACTGGGCGAACTCCCGCATGCGGACCGGGTCGTTGGCGAGGAGGTGGGTGGTGACGTGCGGGATGTCCGTGCACACGTGCAGCCCGTCGCCGTGGCCGCTGCCCGCGCCCACGCTGTCGCGGCCGTCCACGAGCACCATCCCCAGCCGGTCCGGGCGCTCGGCCGCCGCCAGCGAGGCGACGACCGCGCGGAGCAGTTCGGTGCGGCCGCTGCCCGCCGGCCCCTCGATCAGCAGGTGCGGGCCGTCGGCCGCGAGGTCGGCGGTGACGGGACCGCGGGAGCCCGCCCCGAGCACGGCGACGGCCCGGCCGCCGGGTGCGGCGCCGTCGTCGGCGGCCCAGCGCGCCCGCAGCGAGGCCGGGGTGGCCCGGGCCAGTCCCAGCTCGTCCAGCAGTCGCGCCGCGTGCGGCAGCGGGGCGGAGGCGCGGGGCCGGTCCTCGGGGGAGCTCTCCGTGCGCAGCGGGGCCAGCGCGCGGGCGAACCGCTCGGCCCACGCCGCGGAGACGGCGTCCACCGTGCCGAGGGTGCCGTGGCCCACGGGGGCCCGGCGTCCGCCCTGACCGGGGCCGGCCACCCGCAGCAGCCGCAGGGCGCCTGCCACGTCGCCGCTGAGCAGGGCGACGGTGCCGCACGCGCGGAAGGCCGGCACCACCGAGCAGGCCGCCTCGTAGGTGTCGGCGACCGGTGAGGCGGGGGAGGCCGCGGAGGTCTCGGCCAGGCACAGCACATGGATGCCGGCCTGCGGCCCGTCCGCGGACAGCCGGGCGACCGCGTCCCGCAGCCCGGCGGCGCCCGGGTCGCCGTCGACGACCACGACCGTGTACGGGCCGGGGAACCCGCCCACCGGGTCCGGTCCCTCGTCCTCCGCGGCCCAGGAGGGGCGTCGGGGGGCCCGGGGAGCGGGCACGGGCACGGGGACGGCCGGGGCCGTGGAGGCTCCGGCGACCGAGGCGCCGGGCGCGGTGGAGGGCCCGGCGGCCGGTGACACTCCGGCTGCTCCGGCTGCTCCGGCTGCTCCGGCTGCACCGGCTGCACCGGTCGGGCCGGGCCCGTGGAGGGCGGTGTGCGCGTCCGCTGCCGCGGGCCCGGTGGCGGACGCCGGGGTGCCTGCCGCCGCGGTCGCGCCGGCGCGGGCGCCGGCCTTCCGCGCGGGCGGCGCCGTCGCGCCACCCGGTGCCGTGATGCCACCCGGTGCCGTGGTGCCGGTGCCGGCCGGAGCGCCGGTGCCCGTCCGGGCGGGAGCGGCCGGCCCGGTGGCGCCGCTCCGGCCCACGGGCGAGGCCGGCCGGCGGGTGTCGTGGACGCCCTCCGCCTGATGCTCGTCCAGGCGGCGCAGCAGTTCCCCGGCGCGGGCCGCGGCCTGCTCGCGGTCGTAGGCGACGAGCAGCCGGCAGTCCTGGCCGTGGCCCGGACGCAGGTGCGGCAGCCAGCCCAGCCACGCCCACTCGGCGGTGCGCTCCGCGACGGGCCGGGCCCGGTCGGTGCTGATCAGCACGATGTCCAGGGTGTCCGGGGAGTGCAGTGCGGCCAGCTGGGCCAGAACCGCACGGGCCAGGCCGGACAGCCGCGGGCGCGGCCCGGCCAGGCCCAGGGCGCCCGCCTCCCGCAGTCCGGCGGTGACGGGCACGACAGGGAGCAGGCCGGAGCCGTCCGGCGCGGTGCGGTCGGCGGTGCCGAGCCGCACGGTGAGGGCCTCCGGGTGGCCCGGCCCGCGCTCCCACAGCCGGAGGCCGGGGCCGAGCGCGGTCAGCAGCAGCGCGGCCGGATCGGGCCAGGTCTCCGGCGGACCGGGCACCCCGCCGGCGCGCCGGTCCGGGGCGCCGGCGGCGGGGAGACCGCGCCCCTCGGGGACGTGGGTGACGGGGGCCGCGGGAGCGGTGGCGTCGTCCGGGGCCGCCTGGGTGCGGCCGGCGGCGAGCCGGCGCGCCCAGGCGGACAGCCCACCGCGGCGGCGGCCGTCCCGGCCGGGCTCCGCCGGGCCGGCCGGGGGCTCGGCCGGGGCCGGCCCGTCCGGGAGGCCGTCCGCCTCCCCCTCCCCGAAGCGGCCGGCCCCGGACCGGCCGGCATGCGTGTCGGCGTCGGACGGGGCGCGGCGCTCGATGAGCGGCGCCCGGCCCTGGCCGGGCACGACGGGCGGTGCCCCCGGGGTCCGCTCGGGTCCGTCGGGGGCGTCCCCGGGCGGCCCGGCCTGCTCCGCGAGGCGGGGCGTCACCCGGATGTGCCCCTCGCCGTCGGGGGTGGCGGCGAGGCGGGCGGGCGGGCCGCCGGCCGGGGCGGACAGCCGCAGCGCCGACTCACCGATCCTCAGCAGCGCGCCCGGCGCGAACCGCACCGGCCGTGCACCCACGCGGGTGCCGTCCAGCCGGGTGCCGTTGGTGGAGCCCAGGTCCGCGACCGACACCCGGCCGTCGGCGGCCAGGGTCACCGCGCAGTGCAGCCGCGACACGTCCGGGTCGTCGAGCGGGACGTCGGCTTCGGCGGAGCGGCCGATCCGGACCCGGCCGCCGTGCAGCAGGTGCACCCCGCCCGCGTCCGGGCCCGCGACCACGTGCAGCCGGGCCGGGGCGGTGTCGACCTCCGGGTGCGGCTCCGGTCCCGTCGGGGCGCCCGCGGACAGCACCGCGCCGTCCGTCAGCGGCGGCTCGCCGAGGGTGCAGCGCTGCACGTCCAGCCGCTGCGTCCCCGCGTACAGCACGGCCGTGCCGCGCTCGGGGCGGTCGGCGGCACCGTCCCCGGCGACCGCCGCGGCCAGTGCCGACGCCACCGCCGCCAGGGCCGTCCCCGCGGGCGCGGTGACCAGCACGTCGCGGCTCACGGCCCGGCCGCGCGCCTCGGCGGGGCCGTGCGGGTCTACGACGGTCAGCCGGATCTGCATCGCCGTCAGCGGTCCCTTCTGCGCGCGCGGGCGCGGACTCCCCCCACCACCGCACGAGCACATCGGCCAGTAACTGGACGCATCCTCGCACCTGCCACCGGCACCGCGCCCGCCGCCCGCCGACAAGTGATCTTGATTGGTCGGCTCTGCCCGCAAAAGTGCCTGACCGGTGCCCCACTGGCGATCAGTTGAGATCGGTCACGTCCGCTCCGGGGCAACCGTGCGACCGAGGGGAGCGTCTTTCCTGCGAACCTTTGCGCATCCGGGCCGTGAGGCGCCGCTCGGTCCCGGGGCGACGACAGGCGGTACCCCCAGGGTGCGGCACTACAGTGGGTCGGAACACCCGCGAGCGATCGTGAGCGGGCCGGGACAAGGCGCGGCAGGCAGCAGCAGGCAGGCGGCGGCCGCCGGGCGACCGCAGGCAGCTGCGGGCACCCGAGGCGACCGCAGGCAGATCACGGGTGGCCACAGGTGACCACAGGTGGTCACCCGGGGCCACCCGGGGTCACCCGGGGTCACCCGGGGTCACCCGGGGTCACCCGGGGTCACCCGTGCCACAGGTGACCCCGAGCAAACAGCAGGCAACCGCAGGTGAACCGCAAGCAGACCGCAAGCAGACCGCAAGCAACAGGGAGCGCATGACGTGCGGCCGGTAGGCAGCAAGTACTTCCTTGAGGAGCCGCTCGGCCGCGGCGCCACAGGGACCGTCTGGCGAGCCCGCCAGCATCAGACGGCCGGCGCCGAGGCGGCCGTACCCGGACAGCCCGGCGAGACCGTCGCCATCAAGGTCCTCAAGGAGGAGCTGGCCGGCGACCCCGACATCGTCATGCGGTTCCTGCGGGAGCGCTCCGTCCTGCTCCGGCTCACCCACCCCAACATCGTCCGGGTCCGCGACCTGGTCGTCGAGGGTGAGCTGCTGGCTCTCGTCATGGACCTCGTGGACGGCCCCGACCTGCACCGCTACCTCCGGGAGAACGGCCCGTTCAGCCCGGTCGGCGCCGCCCTGCTCACCGCCCAGATCGCCGACGCGCTCGCCGCCAGCCACACCGACGGCGTGGTCCACCGCGACCTGAAGCCGGCGAACGTCCTGCTGCGCCAGGACGACGGCCGGATGCACCCGATGCTGACCGACTTCGGCATCGCCCGCCTCGCCGACTCCCCGGGCCTGACCCGCACCCACGAGTTCGTCGGCACCCCCGCGTACGTGGCCCCCGAGTCCGCCGAGGGCCGGCCGCAGACCTCCGCCGTCGACGTGTACGGCGCCGGCATCCTGCTGTACGAGCTGGTCACCGGCCGCCCGCCGTTCTCCGGCGGCTCCGCCCTCGAAGTCCTCCACCAGCACCTCAGCGCCGAGCCGCGCCGTCCGTCCACCGTGCCCGAACCGCTGTGGACGGTGATGGAGCGCTGCCTGCGCAAGAACCCCGCGGAGCGGCCCAGCGCCGAGAGCCTGGCGGGGGGCCTGCGGGTCGTCGCCGCGGGCGTCGGCGTGCACGCGAGCTCCGCCCAGATCGCCGCCGCCGAGAACGTCGCGGCCCTGCTCGCCCCCGACCCGGCCCCCGCCGCCGTGCCGGGGTCCGCCGACTCCACCCAGGTCCTGCCGCCGGGCGGGCTCGGCGGCTACGCCCCCGACGCCGCCACCAGCGTGCTGCCGCAGACCGGCCCCGCGGGTTCCGCCGACCCCACCACCGTGCTGCCGAACGCCGTGGCGGCCGATCCGACCGCGGTCCTGCCGCCCGTGCCGCAGAACCAGCCCGGCGCGCCCGAGGACCCGCACCCCTGGCAGTCGCAGATGCGCGCGGCCCGCGACCGCAACGAGCAGACCCAGGTCCAGTACCTCGACCCCAGCCAGGACCCGCTGCGCCGCCGCCCCCAGCGGCAGGTCGCCCGGCCCCAGCAGCAGCCCCCGGCCCAGCCGCCCGGGCAGCCCCCGGCCCAGCCGCCCCAGCACCGCCGGCAGCAGGGCCCGCCGCCCGGCTACGGATACCCGCAGCAGCAGCCGCAGCACCAGCAGCCGCCGCAGCGGTACGCCCCGCCCGCGCCGCCGCAGCACCAGCAGCGGTACGCGCCGCCCGCCCCCGCTCCGCAGCCCCAGCAGCCCCAGCAGCCGCAGCCGCCCCAGCCGCCCGCACGTGAGCCCCGTCAGCCGCGCCCGCGCAGCGCCAACCCGATGCGCATCCCCGGCCTCGGCTGCCTCAAGGGCTGCCTGTTCACGCTGGTCATCCTGGTCGTGGCGGGCTGGCTGGTCTGGGAGCTGAGCCCGCTGCAGAGCTGGCTCGGCACCGGCAAGGGCTACTGGGAGCAGCTCGGCGACTGGCTCGGCACGGTCACCGACTGGATCGGGCGGCTGGGCGACAACGTCCCCTCCTCGTAGCGGGCTCGTCGCCGGGCCCGGCAGCCGGGCCCGCGGGCGAGTCTGTGGATTTGTCGACACCCAGCGGGTGATTTCCGTCTCCACGGTGAAGGCCGGCTCGTCGGGCGCGTACTTTAAGCGACAACACGCGTCTGTAGGAGCAGTCTTGGCACGGAAGATCGGCAGCCGGTACACCGCGAACCAGATCCTGGGACGGGGCAGCGCCGGCACGGTGTGGCTCGGCGAGGGGCCCGACGGACCCGTCGCCGTCAAGCTGCTGCGCGAGGACCTCGCCTCGGACCAGGAGCTCGTCGGGCGCTTCGTGCGGGAGCGCACCGCCCTGCTCGGCCTGGAGCACCCGCACATCGTCTCCGTGCGCGACCTCGTCGTCGACGGCAACGACCTCGCCCTCGTGATGGACCTGGTCCGGGGTACCGACCTGCGCACCCGCCTCGAACGCGAACGCCGCCTCGCGCCCGAGGCGGCCGTCGCGATCGTCGCCGACGTCGCCGAGGGCCTCGCCGCCGCGCACGCCGCCGGCGTGGTCCACCGGGACGTCAAACCGGAGAACGTCCTGCTGGACATGCAGGCACCGCTCGGCCCCGGCGGCGCCCACCCGGCCCTGCTGACCGACTTCGGCGTGGCCAAGCTGATCGACTCGCCCCGCCGCACCCGCGCCACGAAGATCATCGGCACGCCGGACTACCTCGCACCGGAGATCGTCGAGGGCCTCCCGCCGCGCGCCGCGGTCGACATCTACGCCCTCGCGACCGTGCTGTACGAGCTGCTGGCCGGCTTCACCCCGTTCGGCGGGGGACATCCGGGCGCGGTGCTGCGCCGCCATGTCACCGAGACCGTGGTGCCGCTGCCGGGCATCCCCGAGGAGCTGTGGCAGCTGCTCGTCCAGTGCCTCGCCAAGGCGCCCGCCTCCCGGCTGCGCGCCTCCGAACTCGCGGCCCGGCTGCGCGAGCAGCTGCCGGCCCTGGCCGGGATGCCGCCGCTGGACGTGGACGAGCCGGACCAGGAGCCGGAGCGGGCCGCCGAGCCGGAGCACGCCGCGCCGGGCGCCCCGGTGCCGGCCGGTCCGGCGTCCGGAACCCGCGAACGCCGGGGCGCGGTCTCCCTCGTCCCCGGAGCCAGGCCCGACTCCAACCGGGACACGCACACCTCGATGCGGGTGCCCGGCCCCGACGAGCTGGCCGGCGGGGCCCGCGGGACGGCCCGCGCGCCCCGCGCCTCCGGCGCGCCGCGGCCCGGCTCCGCCCGGCACCGGGCCGTCACGCGGCGGCGCCGGCTGACGCTCGGGGCGGCCGCGGTGGCCCTGGTCGCCGCGGTCGGGGCCGGCACCTGGGCGGCGACCTCCGGCAGCGGCTCCGACGCACCCCGCGACGACCGCCCCGGCTCGTCCCCCGCAGCTCCGTGAGGCCGCCCGGACGGCGGCTCCGCCCCGTCCCCGGCGGTTCGCCGGGGCCGCCCGGACGGTGATCCGGGCCCCCGTCCCCGGCGGTTCGCCGGGGCCGCCCGGACGGTGATCCGGGCCCGTCCCCGGCGCTCACCAGGGCTTCCCGTGGCGGTGTGGGCGATGCCCCGTCCCGTCCGTCAGGGCTCCCGGGGCGGCCCGGCCCGACCGCCCCTCGGCCCGTCCCCGGCGGGTGCGGGGCCCGTCCCCGGGGCCCGTGGGACGGCTCGGGCCCCGCTTCCGGCGTCCCCGGGACCGACCGGCTCTCGGTACCCGGCGGAGCCGTTACGCTGGGAGCGTGGCAGTCGTCGACGTATCCGAAGAGCTCAAGTCCCTCTCCTCGACCATGGAGTCGATCGAGGCCGTCCTGGACCTCGACGCGATGAGGGCAGACATCGCCGTGCTCGAGGAGCAGGCGGCCGCGCCGTCCCTGTGGGACAACCCGGACGAGGCGCAGAAGATCACCAGCAAGCTGTCCCACCTCCAGGCCGAGGTCAGGAAGGCCGAGGGGCTGCGCGGCCGGATCGACGATCTTGCCGTGCTGTTCGAGATGGCCGAGGAGGAGGACGACCCGGACACCCGCGCCGAGGCCGAGTCCGAGCTCGCCGCCGTCCGCAAGGCGCTGGACGAGATGGAGGTCCGGACGCTGCTCAGCGGCGAGTACGACGCCCGTGAGGCGCTCGTGAACATCCGCGCCGAGGCCGGCGGTGTCGACGCGGCCGACTTCGCCGAGAAGCTCCAGCGCATGTACCTGCGCTGGGCCGAGCAGCGCGGCTACAAGACCGAGGTCTACGAGACGTCGTACGCGGAGGAGGCCGGCATCAAGTCGACCACCTTCGCCGTGCAGGCGCCGTACGCCTACGGCACGCTCTCCGTCGAGCAGGGCACGCACCGCCTCGTGCGCATCTCGCCCTACGACAACCAGGGGCGGCGGCAGACGTCCTTCGCCGGCGTCGAGGTGCTCCCCGTCGTGGAGCAGTCCGACCACGTCGACATCGACGAGTCCGACCTGCGCATCGACGTCTACCGGTCCTCCGGGCCCGGCGGCCAGGGCGTCAACACGACCGACTCGGCCGTGCGCATCACCCACCTCCCGACCGGCATCGTCGTCTCCTGCCAGAACGAGCGGTCGCAGATCCAGAACAAGGCCACCGCGATGAACGTGCTCCAGGCGAAGCTGCTGGAGCGGCGCCGCCAGGAGGAGCAGGCCAAGATGGACGCCCTCAAGGGCGACGGCGGCAACTCCTGGGGCAACCAGATGCGTTCGTACGTCCTGCACCCCTATCAGATGGTCAAGGACCTGCGCACCGAGCACGAGGTCGGCAACCCGGAAGCGGTGTTCAACGGCGAGATCGACGGGTTCCTGGAGGCCGGCATTCGCTGGCGCAAGCAGCAGGAGAAGTAGACCTGTCGACAAAGCCGGTCGCGCTGACCGACGTGACGGCCGGACCTCAACCGCCCCTGGAAGCAGGGGCGGTTGCGTTCTGTACGGGTTCCGTCGCTCGCCCGCGCGCTCAATTTCCCTCATAGGGGCCGGAGTTGGGGCATTGCCCCCGCAACGGCCTTGACGTTGCTGTGAAAAATGGGAAGGGTGAGGGGCGGCGTGCGTACGTACGGGACGCATGTGATCCGGGGGTCCCGTTCGTCCGGTCCGCCTCCGTCGATCACGGTCCCGAACGCGCTGCCTCACCGACGATCAGCTACTGGGGGTAGCAGCAGTATGACCAACAAGACGCGGGTCCGGGTCGCGCGCATAGCCGCGGGCGCCGTGATCGCCGCCGGTGCCTCGCTGACCGCCGCGGGCGCCGCTTCCGCCGCCGAGGGCGACGACTGCGTCCTCGGTGTCCTGTGCGCCGAGGAGTCGCCGAGCACGGAACCGACGGACCCGGAGCCGACCGACACCGGTGTCCCCACCGATCCGGAGCCGACCGACCCGACGACGGACCCGGAGCCGACGGACCCGACGACGGACCCGGAGCCGACGGACCCGACGACGGACCCGGAGCCCACCGACCCCACGACGGACCCGGAGCCCACCGGCGGTCCGGTGGAGCCGACCGAGGACCCCGTCGAGACCGACGGCCCCACGGACGGGCCGGGCAACGGCACCGGCGGCGGCAACGTCACCGACCCCGACGGCGGCTCCGGCGAGTCGGCGCAGAACGAGGGCACCTCGGCGCTGACCGACACGGGCGAGTCCGGCACCGGCGGTTCCGGTGCGGCAGCCCAGGGCGGCGGCGACGAGCTCGCCGAGACCGGTGCGGGTGCCGCGCAGATCACGTTCCTGCTGGTCGGCGCCGCGACGATGATCGCCGGTGGCATCGGCTTCCGCGTGCTGCCGCGCCTCGCCGGCGGCCGGGGCGGCGCCACCGCCTGAGCGGCCGCAGCCCGCGACGCACGAGAAGAGGCCCGGAGCGACTGCTCCGGGCCTCTCCGTCGTCTCCGTCGCCCTGCCTGAGGTGCGGGGGCCGACGGGCCTCGGTGCCCAGGGCCCTCACGCGGTGCGGTGGGTGCTCACGTGCCCGTCACGCGGTCTGGTGGGCGGCCAGCAGGGCCACGGCCGCGACCAGGACGGCCAGCAGGGCGATCAGCGCCGTCGGGTTCAGACCGGCGAGGAAGTTCTCCTGCTGGAGACGTTGGCGGTTGGCCCGGCAGACCGGGCAGCGGCCCTCCGCGACGGGGGCGGCACAGTTCGCGCACACCAGCCGGTCGTACGTCATGCGCTTGCCCTCCTCGTGCCGGTTGCTGTCTCAAGAACGCCCCGAGGGGTGGGAAACGTTCCCCCTCCACTGTGCCAGGTTCCGTCCCGGGGTGCGCCGGATCGGCCCGGCCGGGCCGTTTCCGCCCCGCACGGCTACCGTCCGTGCCCGCCCGCTGCCCGCCCGTGCCCGCCGGCTGCCCGCCCGTGCCCGGCCGTTCCCCGGTGTCGTGCCGTGCCGTGCCGGGCCGGGCCGGGCCGGCGTGAGCCGGTGAGCCCTCCCGGTCGCGGCGCCGGGCACCCCCGCGGCGCCCGCCGGCCGGTTCCGCCGTGCCCGCCGCCTGCTCGGGAGGCCTCCCGGCCGTGCGGCCGTCCCCGGGGCGACTGCCCACGGGGCACCGGGATACGCGCAAAACCGCACAAGCTACGCGCTTCCACGGGCGGCGACTGCGCGTGCGCTCCCGGTTCGCGTATGGTCACGCACATCTACCCCCGGCGACCCGTGGTGCACCCGTGATCCGATTCGACAACGTCTCCAAGGTCTACCCCAAGCAGGGCCACCCCGCACTCAGGGATGTGTCCCTGGAAGTGGAGAAGGGCGAGTTCGTCTTCCTCGTCGGCTCCTCCGGCTCCGGCAAGTCCACCTTCCTGCGGCTGATCCTCCGCGAGGAGCGGGCCAGCCACGGGCACGTGCACGTGCTGGGCAAGGACCTCGCGCGCCTGTCCAACTGGAAGGTGCCGCACATGCGCCGCCAGCTGGGGACGGTCTTCCAGGACTTCCGGCTGCTGCCGAACAAGACCGTGGCGGAGAACGTCGCCTTCGCCCAGGAGGTCATCGGCAAGTCCCGCGGCGAGATCCGCAAGTCCGTGCCGCAGGTGCTCGAACTCGTCGGGCTGGGCGGCAAGGAGGACCGGCGGCCCGGCGAGCTGTCCGGCGGTGAGCAGCAGCGCGTCGCCATCGCCCGCGCCTTCGTGAACCGGCCCAAGCTGCTCATCGCGGACGAGCCCACCGGCAACCTCGACCCGCAGACCTCCGTCGGCATCATGAAGCTGCTGGACCGGATCAACCGGACCGGCACCACCGTGGTGATGGCGACGCACGACCAGAACATCGTGGACCAGATGCGCAAGCGCGTCATCGAGCTGGAGAAGGGCCGCCTCGTCCGCGACCAGGCGCGCGGCGTCTACGGCTACCAGCACTGACGACCGGATCCACGGAAAGGCTTGACCAGACGCCATGCGCGCCCAGTTCGTACTGTCGGAGATCGGTGTGGGTCTCCGCCGCAATCTGACGATGACCTTCGCCGTCGTCGTGTCCGTCGCCCTGTCCCTGGCCCTGTTCGGCTGCTCCCTGCTGATGAGCGACCAGGTCACCAGCATGAAGGGCTACTGGTACGACAAGGTCAACGTCTCCGTCTTCCTCTGCAACAAGAGCGACGCCGAGTCCGACCCCAACTGCGCCAAGGGCGCGGTCACCAAGGACCAGAAGAAGTCCATCCTCGCCGACCTCGACGAGATGTCCGTGGTCGAGAAGGTGGCGTACGAGTCGCAGGACGAGGCGTACAAGCACTACAAGGAGCAGTTCGGCGACTCGCCGCTGGCCAGCTCCCTCACGCCGGACCAGATGCAGGAGTCCTACCGCATCAAGCTCAAGGACCCGGAGAAGTACGAGGTCGTCGCCACCGCCTTCGACGGACGCGACGGCGTGCAGTCCGTGCAGGACCAGAAGGGCATCCTCGACAACCTCTTCGGACTGCTCAACGGCATGAACTGGGCCGCGCGGGCGATCATGGCGCTGATGCTGGTGGTGGCGCTGATGCTGATCGTCAACACGGTGCGCGTCTCGGCGTTCAGCCGCCGGCGTGAGACCGGGATCATGCGGCTGGTCGGCGCCTCGGGCTTCTACATCCAGGCGCCGTTCATCGCCGAGGCCGCGGTGGCCGGACTGATCGGCGGCGTCGTCGCCTGCAGCTTCCTGGTCGCCGCCCGCTACTTCATCATCGACCACGGCCTGGCCCTGTCCGAGAAGCTCGACCTGATCAACTTCATCGGCTGGGACTCCGTGATCGGCACCCTCCCGCTCATCCTCGTCACCAGCCTCCTGATGCCGTCCCTTGCCGCATTCTTCGCGTTGCGCAAGTACCTGAAGGTGTGACACACGCCCCGAGGGCCGTACGGTCAAGCGGCCGTACGGCCCTTTCCGTTGTCCTAGACTCACCGCCATGTCAGGTCGTGACCTGTTCTGTCAGCCCCGCCGCATCGGCCGCGGGGCCGCCCTGACGTTGATGTTCGCCGGTGTGCTCGCCGCCGGGGCGGCCACCGGGTCGCTGCCCGGCGCCGGGGCGCGCGAACCCGCCCCCGACGCCACCCGCACCACCGCCGCGTCCGTGCACCGCGAGGAGGTCGCCGAGGCGGCCGCCGAGGCCATGGCCGACGGCAAGTCCCCCATGGAGGCCGCCGAACGCGCCGTGAGCCGCAGCGGCGACCGGTGGGGAGCCGTCTACTCCGAGGGCGAGTACCGGGAGTTCACCGAGGCACTGGACGGGCGCTACACCGGCGTCGGACTGTCGGCGCGCCGCGGACGGGACGGGCGCATCGAGGTCGCCGCGGTGAGCCCCGGCTCGCCCGCGGAGGCCTCCGGGGTCCGGGAGGGCGACCGGCTGCGCAGCGTCGACGGCCGCACCGTGGCGGGCCGCCCCGTCACCGAGGTCCTCTCGCTGCTGCGCGGCGACGCCGGTGACACGGCCGTCGGCACGCCCGTACGGCTCGGCCTGGAGCGCGGCGCGCGCGCGTGGACCGTGACCCTGCGCCGGGCGAGCCTGTCCACCGAACCGGTGACCGTGCGGGACCTGCGCGGCGGCGTCACCATGATCAAGGTCGCGGCGTTCACCAAGGGCTCCGGCCAGAGCGTGCGCGACGCCGTGCGGCGGGCCCGGGACGGCGCCGGGATCGTCCTCGACCTGCGCGGCAACTCCGGGGGCCTGGTCACCGAGGCCGTCACCGCGGCCTCCGCGTTCCTCGACGGCGGCTTGGTCGCCACCTACGACGTCGAGGGCGAGCAGCGCGCGCTGCACGCCCGCACCGGCGGCGACACCGAGCGCCCCCTGGTCGCCCTCGTCGACGGCGGCACCATGAGCGCGGCCGAACTGGTCACCGGCGCGCTCCAGGACCGCGGCCGGGCCGTCGTGGTCGGCGCCCGCACGTTCGGCAAGGGCTCGGTGCAGATGCCGAGCCGGCTGCCCGACGGCTCCGTCGCCGAACTCACCGTCGGCCACTACCGCACCCCCGCCGGACGCGCCGTCGACGGGCGCGGCATCACCCCGGACCTGGAGGCCGACGCGGAGGCCCTGCGGCGCGCGGAGACGGTGCTGACCGGACTCGGCCGCTGAGCGGGGCGCCCGCGGGGAAAACGGCTTCCCGCCGACCCCCTCCGTAGTGCGAAAATGGACGGCACTATGAGCAAGGGAATGTACGTACCGAAGGAGTCCCAGCCCAAGCGGGGCGGGACGGCCGCCAAGGCCAAGGACGGCGAGAAGGGCGGCAAGCGCAAGATCGTCGCGCAGAACAAGAAGGCCCGGCACGACTACGCGATCATCGACACCTACGAGGCCGGTCTGGTGCTCTCCGGCACCGAGGTGAAGTCGCTGCGCCAGGGCCGGGCCTCGCTGGTCGACGGCTTCGTCCAGATCGACGGGGGCGAGGCCTGGCTGCACAACGCCCACATCCCCGAGTACAGCCAGGGCAGCTGGACCAACCACTCCGCGCGCCGCAAGCGCAAGCTGCTGCTGCACCGCGAGGAGATCGACAAGCTGGCGGCCAAGTCGGGGGAGACGGGCCACACGATCGTGCCGCTCGTCCTGTACTTCAAGGACGGCCGGGCGAAGGCCGAGATCGCCCTCGCGCGGGGCAAGAAGGAGTACGACAAGCGCCAGACGCTGCGCGAGCAGCAGGACCGGCGGGAGTCGGACCGGGCCATCGCCGCGGCGAAACGGCGGCAGCGCGCCTAGCGCGGGCCCGGTGGCGTACGACGCCGGGAATACGCTGGCACGCCGGGGCGTCGGTCACGTACGATGGCATCTGCACCGCACAGCAGGTGCGCGGATTGAAAAATCAACATGGGGATGATCGGTTTCGACAGCGGCTGTCGAAGCAGGGGAAGCGTGTCGAGGAAGCGGCCATGATCTCGTAAACCACAGGCCGAAACAAATAATCGCCAACACCAAGCGCGATTCCTTCGCCCTCGCTGCCTGAGTAGCGACTTGCGAAGTGTCAGCCCGGGGCTGTTCCCGACCCGGATCCTGGCATCAGCCAGGGAACTAAACCTTGATCCCGGTCACGGGGTGAAAAGGGAAATCTCACAGTGACTGAGCCCGTCGGAGACTTGTCCGCGTGATCTCCGGGGCCGAGAAAATCAGAGCGGACTGCACACGGAGAAGCCCTGGTTCCGCACCGTTGGACGCGGGTTCGATTCCCGCCATCTCCACGTACCCCATGTGGGCAAGGCCCCGTCGCTTCCGAGGACGCTGTTGGTTCAGCGTCCTTCCGAGCGGCGGGGCCTTCTGCCGTCCGCCGGTGCGGCCTGCCCGTCGGCGAGGGCGCCTCGGCGGTGGACCGGCGGGGCCGGCGCCGACCAGGCCGCCGACGCGTCCGACACCGTCGCGGGCTACCCGCACCGGGTGTACCGGGACGCGCACGGGCGGACGGTCGTGGAGGCGTACGGCATCACCGGCATGGGGCACGGGCAGCCCGTGGCCCCCGGCACCGGCGGCGACCGGTGCGGGGCGGCGGGGGCGTACCTCCTCGACGTGAACCTGTGCGCGGCCTCCCGCACGCCCGTGCCCGGGGACTGGACACGTCCCTCCGACGAGCGGCGGCCGGCCCGCGGCCCGCGTACCCCGGGGCCGCCCGGCGGGCCCGATTCCCCGTGGGCCGCCCGGTGGCCGCGGCACTACGGGGAGACGGACGGCCGGCGCGCCGTGCTCGCCCGTACCGTCAGCCGCGGCGCCAGGGACGTGAGCCGCGGCACGGGTGAGCCGGCCAGCTGGTCGACGAGGAGTTCCACGGCCCGCCGCCCGATCTCCGCGGCGGGCAGCGCCACCGACGTCACGGGCACCCGCACCGACTCGGCCAGGTCCTCCGGGCCGATCGCGGTCACCGACACGTCGTCCGGCACCCGCAGCCCGAGCCGCTCGAACGCGTCGATCAGCGGCTCCAGTACGGCGTCGTTGTGCACCACGACCCCGGTCGGCGCGGGCTGCTCCCGCACCAGCCGGTCGGCCGCCCGGCGGGCCGCGGAGGGCGCCTGCTCACAGGGGTGCACCCGGGCGGCCAGCCCCGACCGGGCGGCGGCCTCCGTGAAGCCCCGCGCCACGTGCCGGGCGTACGCGGTGCCCCGCGCGTACACCTCCGGCGGCGGCCCGACCAAGGCCACCGTCCGGTGCCCGAGCCGCGCCAGATGGTCCACGCAGGCCTGACCCGCCGCGTGGAAGTCGAGGTCGACACAGGTCAGCCCGGCCGGCTCGGCGGGCAGCCCGATCAGCACCGACGGCCGGTCCAGGGCGCGCAGCAGCGGCAGCCGGGCGTCGTCGAGCTGGACGTCCGTCACCATCACCGCGTCCGCCGGGGCGGTGTCCGCGAGCCGCCGCAGCCCGTCCTCGCCGTCCTCCTCGGTGAGCAGCAGCACGTCGTGGTCGTAGCCGCGCGCCGCGGTGACGACCGCCATCGCGAGCGCCATCATCGCGGGCACGTGCACACCCGTCCGCAGCGGCATCGCCAGGGCCAGCACCTTCGACCGCCCGCCCGCGCGGGGGCGCGGTCCCGGGTGGGGCCGGTAGCCGAGCTCGCGGGCGGCCGCCTCCACCCGGCGCCGGGTCTCCTCGGAGATCGGGCGCTTGCCGCTCAGGGCGTAGGAGACGGTGCTCGGGGCGACCCCGGCACGCCGCGCCACATCGGTGATCCTGACCATCGGTCCAGCTCGCTCACAGGCGTTGCAGGTCTACTGCAGGGGCCGTCCGTACCGTCGAAGCGCTTTCGGCAGGACGCTATGCGGGGGGTCGGGGAGCGTCAATGGGACCGGAGGGAAATGGCTTTGGAGGGTGCGTGGTCGGGCGGGAAGTGATCCGTCCCCGCCGGGGACGGGCGTGGCGGTGCCCGGCCCGGGCGGGGACGGGGGAGCGGCGCGGCGCGGGTGAGTGCCGGTCCGGGGCGGCGGGCGCGGGGGCGGATGCGCCCGGTGCGGTGGGTCCGCGTACGCCGGAGCGGAGGCGGCGCGCTCGTCACCTGTCCGAGGGGCGGGCGTCGGCGGCACGTCACTCCATCCGATGGTCCGGGACGCCGAACGGCCCGGGTTGGATCACGTCCTGGTCACGGATTCCTGTGTATTGCGGGGTGGTCGTTCCAGCCACGGCCGAGGCGGTCCCCCGGCTACCCCGGGAACCGATCCCCCCACTGTCCGTGTCCCTGATGGGGAGAAAGCGGCTGGTGCATCCCCTTCGCGAGCCGTGGCGGCCGACCGCGGCGGAGATCGCCGCGCGCGGCGACAGGCTTCGGCCACGTGACGAAGAGTGATTTCCAGCCATCGATGGGAAGATCATGTCGGTTTGTCTGTCCCGGTCCGGAACCAGAGCACATGGAGGTGCGCTACATTCTTGGCCTGAGCACAGTGTGGTAAATGGGGCGCTCGACCCAGGGTGGGGGCCTGTTTCGAACGACGGGTGCTCGGCGTCGGACTCGCACCCAGACCTGTCCCGTGGGGGGATGTAAGCACGTGAACACTTGGCGAGAAGACGCCCAACCCGAGTGGCCGGAGGCCGCGTCCGGGACGTCCGGCACTCCGACGTCGCCCCCCGGGCCCTCCACCTCGTTCCCGTCGTCTCCGTCGGTCCCGTCGTCCTCGTCGTCCCCTTCGCCCTCACCCGCCGCCGCCGCCTCCTCCTCCTCCTTCGCCCCGCCGTCCGCCGCGACGGGTCCCGGCGCGGGGCCGGGCTCCGACGGGATGTGGCTGCTGCCGGACATCGCCGGGCGGCCCGCGACGCGAGCCGAAGGGGACGCCGACGCCACCGCCGTCCTCCCCAAGGCCGTCCGGCCGCGGCAGTCGCCCGAGTCGGGCGGCCCGGGTCCGCTGCCGCGCAGAGAGCGGGGCGGCGCGCCCCGCCTCGGCACTCCCCCCGCGACCGGCGGCGCCACCGGTTCCGCCGGAACCGACTGGTTCGCCCGCCCCGGCAAGACCCCGGCCGGCTCCCGCACCGCGTCCGGCGCGTCCGCGGCTCCCGACGGGACACGCGCCGCGTCGTTCTTCGACGCCGCCGCCGGGCCCCGCCGCGACCCCGCCGGTGCGCACGGCGACCCCGCCGGCTCCTACGGCCCGTCCGGAGCCCCCTACGGCGGGTTCGGACACGGCGCATTCGACCGCGCCGCCGGCACACGCAACGAGCCGCAGGGCACGACCGGGGCCGCCGGCGCCGCCGCTGACGTGTTCGTCGACGACACCACCTCGGCAGCAGCCGCCGCCACCGCCGCCCTGCCGACCGCGGCCGGCCGGCACCGCTCCGGCCACGCCCCGGACGCCGACGCGACGGCCGTCCTGCCGTACGCGGACGGACACCACCCGAGCGCCCGGGCGGACCGCGCGGACGCCGTACCGTCCGCCCCCCGCGACCCGTGGGCCGACACCGACGACGCCGGACCCGGACCGTCCCCCGAGGCGAGCGCCGCCCCCGCCGACGCGCAGGAGCACGACCCGCACGAGGTGACCGTCCAGATGGACGCCGTGCAACTCGGCGACGTGACGCTGCGCCCGGTCAAGGGCGGCACGACCGTTCAGGACGCGGACGCCCCGGTGTTCGTCGACGAGACGGGCCGACGCAGCCGCCGCTGGCGCCGGCTCGGCATAGCCGTGGGCCTCGCCTGCGCCGTCTACGCCGTCGTCATCGTCATGACCCTGCTCTCCGGCAGCTCGGACGCGCCCTGGCTGCCCGTGCCCGAGAACGACGACGAACCCGCCGGCCAGGTCGAGACCCCGCTCGTGCCGAGCGAGTCGGTGCAGCCGTCCGGCAGCGCCGTCCCCTCCTCACCGGCCTCCGCCCCCACGGCCTCCGCCGGCACGGCCGCGGCGACCCCGGGCACGGGTCCCGCCGCACCCGGCGCCTCGCCCACCGCCGACCAGCCCGGCACCACCGCCGACCCGGCCCCGACCGGCACCGGGGGCACCGGCCCCCAGCCCGGCACCGGCGCCACCCAGCCCGCCACCGACCCGACGCCGACGGCCACCACCGGGCCCGACCCCGAGCCGACGACGCCGACCACGGAACCGACCGCACCCGACCCGACCGAGGCGGGCACCGGCGGCACCACCGGCGGCACCACCGCAGGCGGCACCGGCACCACGGGCGGCACGGGCACCGGCACGACCGCCAACGGCCCCGTCGCCTCCGACGGCATCGGCTCCGACCGGTCCGGCGGCGACCGGACCACGCTGTCCGTGATCTCCGCCCGCTCCGGCCCCACCGCGGTTCCCGCGTTCTCCACCGCTCCCTCCTCCCCGTCCCCGGAGTACGTCCTCTGATGGCATCCCGCACCCGCCGTCCCAGGCCCCGAGCAGGGACACGGGACGGCTCCCAGCGCCGCCGTGTCCCCATGCGCCTGCTGCTCCCCGCGCTCGTCCTCGTCGCCCTGATGGCGATGCTGATGCTGCGCGGGTACGTCCACAGCGAGATCCTCGCCGACCACCGGGTGCGCGACCCCGCCCCCACCAGCAAGGTGCCCGAGCGCATCCTGGAGGGCGGCCCGGTCATCGACACCCGCGGCGGCCGGGCCGTCACCCTCAGCGTCGAACGCCACCGCCTGGTGCTCACCTTCGACGACGGACCCGACCCCGAGTGGACGCCGAAGGTCCTCGACGTCCTGAAGAAGCACGACGCGCACGCCGTCTTCTTCGTCACCGGCACCATGGCCTCGCGCTACCCCGGCCTGATCCAGCGCATGGTCGACGAGGGCCACGAGGTCGGCCTGCACACCTTCAACCACCCCGACCTCTCCTACCAGTCGCCCGACCGCATCGACTGGGAGCTGTCGCAGACGCAGCTCGCCATCACCGGCGCCGCCGGCATCCGCACCTCCCTGTTCCGCCCCCCGTACTCCTCCTTCGCCGACGCCATGGACAACAAGTCCTGGCCGGTGACCGAGTACATCGGCAAGCGCGGCTACATCACGGTCGTCAACAACACCGACAGCGAGGACTGGCAGAAGCCCGGCGTCGACGAGATCATCCGGCGCGCCACGCCCGAGCACGGCGAGGGCGCCATCGTGCTGATGCACGACTCCGGCGGCGACCGCCACCAGACGGTCGAGGCCCTGGACGAGTTCCTCCCGCAACTGCAGTCCGAGGGCTACAAGTTCCAGAACCTCACGGAGGCCCTGGGCGCGCCCAGCGCCCACACCGAGGTGACCGGGGCCGACCTGTGGAAGGGCAAGGCGTGGATCTTCCTGGTCCAGGCCTCGGAGAAGATCACCACCGGTCTGGTGGCCGGGCTGGCCGTCATCGGCACCCTGGTCATCGGCCGCTTCGTGCTGATGCTGCTGCTCTCCGCGCTGCACGCCCGCAGGGTGCGCCGCCGCGGCTTCCGCTGGGGTCCGCCGGTCACCGAACCGGTGTCGGTGCTGGTGCCGGCGTACAACGAGGCCAAGTGCATCGAGAACACCGTCCGCTCCCTGATGGCGAGCGAGCACCCCATCGAGATCCTCGTCATCGACGACGGCTCCAGCGACGGCACCGCGCGGATCGTGGAGGCCATGGGCGTGCCCAACGTGCGGGTGATCCGCCAGCTCAACGGCGGCAAACCCTCCGCCCTCAACCGGGGCCTGGCCAACGCCAGCCACGACATCGTCGTGATGATGGACGGCGACACCGTCTTCGAGCCGTCCACCGTCCGGGAACTCGTCCAGCCCTTCGGCGACCCGCGGGTCGGCGCCGTCGCGGGCAACGCCAAGGTCGGCAACCGCGACTCGCTGATCGGCGCCTGGCAGCACATCGAGTACGTGATGGGCTTCAACCTCGACCGCCGCATGTACGACGTGCTCGGCTGCATGCCGACGATCCCCGGCGCGGTCGGTGCGTTCCGCCGCTCCGCGCTGGAGCCCATCGGCGGCATGAGCGACGACACGCTCGCCGAGGACACCGACGTCACGATGGCGCTCCACCGCGACGGCTGGCGCGTCGTCTACGCGGAGAACGCCCGCGCCTGGACCGAGGCCCCCGAGACCGTCCAGCAGCTGTGGTCGCAGCGCTACCGCTGGTCGTACGGCACCATGCAGGCCATCTGGAAGCACCGCAGGGCGGTCGTGGAGCGGGGACCGTCGGGCCGCTTCGGCCGCGTCGGCCTGCCCTTCGTCTCGCTGTTCATGGTGGTGGCGCCGCTGCTCGCCCCGCTGATCGACGTGTTCCTGCTCTACGGCGTCGTCTTCGGCCCGACCGAGAAGACCATCGGGGCGTGGCTGGGCGTGCTGGCCATCCAGGCCGTCTGCGCCGCGTACGCCTTCCGCCTGGACCGGGAGCGCATGACGCACCTGATCTCGCTGCCGCTCCAGCAGATCCTCTACCGCCAGCTGATGTACGTGGTCCTCCTCCAGTCCTGGATCACCGCCCTGACCGGCGGCCGGCTGCGCTGGCAGAAGCTGCGCCGCACCGGTGTCGTGGAGGCACCGGGCGGACCGGCCCCGCGGCAGCGCGCGGCCGCCGACGACGACCGGAGGCCGGTGGGATGAGCCAGGGACGGACGACGGGCCCCGACCCGTCCTACGGGTCGGCGTACGACGCGCTGTACGGCGCGGGCAGCCCGCAGCCGGCGCCCCACGGCGGGCAGACGCCCCCGGACGCAGGGGCACCCGGCCGGGCACCGGCCCACGACGGCGCCGCGCCGGGCGGGGCGCAGGAGTACGGCATACCGCAGCAGCGGGTGACGGACCCGGCGGCCGGGCACCCGGGCCCGCGCACGGGCGCGTACCCGCCGCCCGACCCGCAGGCGCGCCCGGCCCGGGACGCGGGCGGGCCCCCGGCGCAGGAGCCCGCCGCGCCGGAGCCGGCCGCGGCGCCCGCGGCCCCGAAGCGGGCCTCGGGCCGCGACCGCTACCTCGACCTGCTCCGCTCCATCGCCCTGGTGCGCGTGGTGGTCTACCACCTGTTCGGCTGGGCCTGGCTGACGGTGCTGTTCCCGTCCATGGGCGTGATGTTCGCGCTGGCCGGCTCGCTCATGGCGCGCTCGCTGAACCGTCCGGCGTGGGGCGTCATCCGCGGCCGGGTCCGCCGGCTGCTGCCGCCGATGTGGGCCTTCGGCGCGGTCGTGCTGACGCTGATGCTGGCGGGCGGCTGGAACCCGTCGAAGAGCTCCGACGACAGCCCCACCTGGGCCCTGCTGAAGCTCGTCAACTACATCGTGCCGATCGGCGCCCCGCCCTACCCGTGGCAGCTGGGATCCAGGTCGGGCCTGCTGGAGGAGACCTGGGCGGTCCAGGCGGCCGGCCCGCTGTGGTACCTGCGCGCCTACCTGTGGTTCGTGGTGGCGTCCCCGCTGCTGCTGTGGGCGTTCCGCCGGCTGCCGTGGGCGACGGTGCTCGCGCCGCTGGCGCTGACGGCGGTGGTCGGCACCGGCCTGGTGAGCATCCCCGGCGAGACGGGCAACGCGGTCACCGACTTCGCGGTGTACGGCGGCTGCTGGGTGCTCGGCTTCGCCCACCACGAGGGCCTGCTGAAGCGCATCCCGCGCTACATCGCGGTCTCCTGCTCCGGCCTGCTGATGGCGTTCGGCCTGTGGTGGGCCTCGGGCCACCTCGGCCCCGACGGCTGGGACCTCAACGACATCCCGCTGTCCCAGGCCACCTGGTCGTTCGGGTTCGTCGTCATCCTCCTCCAGTACTCGCCGTCCTGGCAGGAGCTCCCCGGCCGCCTCGCCAGGTGGGACAAGCTCGTCACCCTGTCCAACAACCGCGCGGTGACGATCTACCTCTGGCACAACATGCTGATCATGGCGACGGTCCCGCTCATAGACCTGGCCTACAACCTGCCCTTCATGGACGACCGGCGGGCCGGCGGCGCGCTCGACGCGACCTACTCGATCTGGATGTTCTGCCTGGTGTGGCCGCTGATCGCGCTGACCGTCCTCGGCTTCGGCTGGATCGAGGACCTGGCGGCCAAGCGGAAGCCGCGGCTGTGGCCGAACGGCACCCGCCGCGGCGGAGCCGGCCGCGAACGCCCCTCCGGCCGGACCGGCTCCGGCGGTACCGGGTCCGGCGGTACGGGGTCCACCGGTACGGGGTCCACCGGCTCCGGGGCCCGGGGCCCCGGCGGCGGGACCCCGCGCGGACGCAAGGGGTCCCGCCGCCGCACCGCCTGACCGGAGCCTCTCCCGGCGCTCCCGCGCCCGCCTCCCGCGGCGGCGCGGGAGCGCCGGCGGCGCCCGGCCCGCCCGCGACCTCTCAGCCGCCCGGTGCCCCGGGTGAGAGCAACGTTCCCTTCCGGTCACCCGCGGCCACAGTGCGGAAACGCGCTCTTTCTACCTTCGGTGCTCAGCCACTCCCTCTCACACCCACACCTGAGCCCCGGAGCCCCGTGGAGGCGTCATGACTGCAACCGGTACGAGCCCCTCACCCCCCGCAGGCCCCCCCACCGCACCCGCCGCACACCGCGGGAGCCGCTGGATCGAGCGGTGGGACCCCGAGGACGAGGCCTTCTGGGAGGCGGAGGGCCGCAAGGTCGCCCGCCGCAACCTGACGTACTCCGTCCTCTCCGAGCACATCGGGTTCTCGGTGTGGAGCATGTTCTCCGTGCTGGCGCTGTTCATGGGGCCCGAGTACGGCATCGACCCCGCCGGCAAGTTCTTCCTGGTCGCCGTCGCCTCCCTGGTCGGCGCGATCCTGCGGGTGCCCTACGGCTTCGCGGTCGCCCGGTTCGGCGGCCGGAACTGGACCGTCTTCAGCGCGGGCCTGCTGCTGGTGCCCGCCACCGCCCTGCTGGTCGTGATGGAGCCCGGCACCTCGTACTCCACGTTCATGGTGGTCGCCGTCCTCACCGGCGTCGGCGGCGCGAACTTCGCGTCCTCCATGACCAACATCAACAACTTCTACCCGCAGCGCCTGAAGGGCTGGGCGCTCGGCATGAACGCGGGCGGCGGCAACATCGGCGTCGCCGTCGTGCAGCTGCTCGGCCTCCTGGTCATCGGCGTCGCGGGCGCCGGACACCCCCGCGTCCTGCTGTCGGTGTACATCCCGCTCATCCTGGTGGCGACCGTGCTCAGCGCCCGCTCCATGGACAACCTCGCCCCGGTCCGCAACGACACCGGCGCCGCCAAGGAGGCCCTGCGCGAGCCGCACACCTGGATCATGTCGTTCCTCTACATCGGCACCTTCGGCTCGTTCATCGGCTACAGCTTCGCCTTCGGCCTCGTCCTGCAGAACCAGTTCGGCCGGACTCCGCTGCAGGCCGCCGCGCTCACCTTCGTCGGCCCGCTGCTCGGCTCCCTGATCCGGCCCGTCGGCGGACAGCTCGCCGACCGGCTCGGCGGCGCCCGGGTCACCCTGTGGAACTTCGCGCTGATGGCCGTGGCGAGCGCGGTCATCGTCGCCGCCTCGGTCCGCGAGTCGCTGCCGCTGTTCATCGCCGGGTTCATCGCCCTGTTCGTCCTCACCGGCATCGGCAACGGATCCACGTACAAGATGATCCCCGGCATCCACCGCGCGAAGGCCGCCGCCCGCGGCCTGACCGGTGAGGCCGCCGCCGTGCACGCCCGTCGGATGTCCGGCGCCGCGATGTCCCTCATCGGTGCCGTCGGCGCGCTCGGCGGCCTCGGCATCAACCTCTCGCTGCGCCAGTCCTTCCTCTCGGTGGGCAGCGGGACCGGCGCGTTCGTCGCCTTCCTCGGGTACTACGGGCTGTGCTTCCTGGTCACCTGGGCCGTATACCTTCGCCGCCCGGCAGCCCAGCCGCAGCCCGGAACCACCGCGTCGGAGCCGGAGCCGCAGCTCGACTACGCCGAGGTGTGAGCGGCACCACACGACGGCCGCCGTAACGGCGGCGCAATCGAGCGGAACCGAGCCTGTCACGTGACGTTGACAGGCTCGGCCGCGTGCACATGCACCAGGGGCCGACGCGCCCCGCTGACCCGATCGAGTGCGGGACGAGAGCTATGTACGACGAGACGCAGTCACCGGAGCACGGCCCCCTCGCGGGCTTCACCGTCGGAGTGACCGCCGCGCGCCGCGCCGACGAACTCGCCGCGCTGCTGCAGCGCCGCGGCGCCTGCGTGCTGCGTGCGCCGGTCCTGCGGATCGTGCCGCTCGCGGACGACGGCGAACTCCTCGCCGCCACCAAGGACCTGATCGACCGGCTCCCGGACGTCGTGGTGGCCACCACCGCGATCGGGTTCCGCGGCTGGGTCGAGGCAGCCGACGGCTGGGGCCTCGGCGAGCTCCTCCTGGAGCGGCTGCGCGGCGTGGAACTCCTCGCGCGGGGCCCGAAGGTGAAGGGCGCGATCCGGGCGGTGGGCCTGACGGAGGAGTGGTCGCCGTCGTCGGAGTCGATGGCGGAGGTGCTGGACCGGCTGCTCGCGGAGGGCGTCGACGGCCGCCGTATCGCCATCCAGCTGCACGGGGAGCCGCTCCCGGGGTTCGTGGAGTCACTCCGGGCGGGCGGTGCCGAGGTGATCGGCGTGCCGGTGTACCGGTGGATGCCGCCCGAGGACCTCGCGCCCGTCGACCGCCTCCTGGACGCCGCCCTGGCGCGCGGGGTGGACGCGGTCACCTTCACCAGCGCCCCCGCGGCGGCGTCCTTCCTCGCCCGCGCCGAGGAGCGGGGGCTGCTCCCGCAGCTGCTGTCCGCCTTCCACCACGACGTGCTGCCGGCCTGTGTCGGTCCGGTGACGGCACTGCCGCTCCAGGCCCACGGGGTCGACACGGTCCAGCCCGAGCGGTTCCGGCTGGGCCCGCTCGTGCAGCTGGTGTGCCAGGAACTGCCCGCCCGCGCCCGCTCCCTGCCGGTCGCCGGCCACCGGATCGAGATCCGCGGCCACGCCGTCCTCGTCGACGGCGTGCTGCGCCCCGTCCCCCCGGCCGGCATGTCCCTGCTGCGCGCCCTCTCCCGCCGCCCCGGCTGGGTCGTCCCCCGCGCCGACCTCCTCCGGGCCCTCCCGGGCGCGGGCCGCGACGAACACGCGGTGGAGACCGCGATGGCCCGCCTGAGGACGGCCCTGGGCGCCCCCAAACTCATCCAGACGGTGGTCAAACGGGGCTACCGCCTCTCCCTGGACCCCACCACGGACACCAAGTACGCCGAGGCGTGACCCCGTTGGAGCGGGGAGTGGAGGATTCCGGCCGTGGCCGGGCCGCCGGGCGCCGCAATCATGGCCCGGATCCTCCGGTTTCGGGGGGTGTTCAGCGGGGGTGGGGGCGGGCACTGTGGAGGAGGGGCGTGGGGCTTCCCGGTGTCGGTCCGACCGCTGGGCGGTGGCATGTGCATGATAGAGGCGGCGGGTGCGGGTGCCCGGGGACTCCGGTTCGACGCCGGGAGGGTGTGTCTCGACCTGCTGGCCACCGCGCACCCGGCCGAGCGGCTCGGGTCGGTGGACGTGCTGCGGGCCTGGATCACCGGGAGCGGACTCGTGCCGGCCGGGACACCGCTGGACCACGCCGACGCCCGCTGGGCGGACCGCTTCCGTGAACTCCGGGCCGTCGTACGGTTGCTCGTCGACGCCCAGCTGGCCGGGCGGCCCGCCCGCGAGACCGCGCTCGGAAGCCTGAACCTCCTCGCCCGGCCCGCGCCTCCCGCGCCGTACGCCGTCCGCGCCGCCGACGGCGGCCTCGTCCGCGCCCTGGACGGGCGGCCCGAGTGCGCCGCCCTGGTCGGCGCCGTCGCGCGGGACGCCGTCGACCTGCTCACCGACCCGGCCGCGCTGGGCGCGCTGCGGCGCTGCGCCGGCGACAACTGCCCCCTCGTGTACGTCGACACCTCCCGGGGACGTCGCAGGCGCTGGTGCTCGAGCGAGGTGTGCGGGAACCGCGAGCGGGTCGCCCGGCACCGCCGGCGCGCGGCCGCACCCGGCGGCCGGGGCTGAGCGGTCCGCCCCGCGGCGGCGGGGGCTGAGCGGTCCGCCCCGCGGCGGCGGGGGTGCCTGCGCGGCGCTCCCCGGGGGCTGACGGGGCGCCGGGGAACCGGCGGGCGGTGTGAGGTGCGCAACAGGGCAGGAGAAGGGCCGCGTTGGGCGGCGCTGTACGCGAACCGCGGACATGTGAAGGAGAAGCGGGGGACATGTGAGGGCATGTCCTCACTCGTCTCGCCGCCGCACAGAAAACTCCACCCGGGTTTGAACACCCGCCGCCCGCCGTGCGTACCCGGTGTCGAGCGACCGACTGGGGGAACCCCCGGACACCGGAGGTGGGCGTGCGCAAGGATGCGGCCGTGGCCAAAGAACGTGGAACGAGGGCCCGACATCGCATGTCCGCGTCCTCGGAGCCGGACGAGGAGCTGATGCGCGCGCTGTACCAGGAACACGCGGGACCGCTCCTGGCGTATGTGCTGCGACTGGTCGCGGGGGACCGGCAGCGCGCCGAGGACGTCGTGCAGGAGACGCTCATCCGTGCCTGGAAGAACGCCGGTCAGCTCAATCGAGCGACCGGTTCGGTACGCCCCTGGCTGGTGACGGTCGCGCGCCGCATCGTCATCGACGGCCACCGCAGCCGGCAGGCCCGGCCGCAGGAGGTCGATCCGTCGCCGCTGGAGGTCATCCCCGCGGAGGACGAGATCGACAAGGCGCTGTGGCTGATGACGCTGTCCGATGCTCTCGACGACCTGACCCCGGCCCACCGGGAGGTGCTCGTGGAGACGTACTTCAAGGGGCGTACCGTCAATGAGGCCGCACAGACGCTGGGCATACCCAGCGGCACCGTGCGTTCCCGGGTGTTCTACGCCCTGCGTTCGATGAAGCTGGCACTGGAGGAGCGGGGGGTGACGGCGTGATGAGCAACTACGGGGGATTCGGCCCGACGGGGAGTGGACATCCTGCTCCCATGGGATCAGCGGGCCCGAACGAACACGAGACCGTCGGCGCCTACGCCCTCGGGCTCCTCGACGACACCGAAGCAACCGCTTTCGAAGCGCACCTCGCGACCTGCGAGTGGTGCGCCCAGCAGCTCGACGAGCTGGCCGGGATGGAGCCGATGCTGGCCGCGCTCGCCGACCTGCCCGGCACCGGCACGCCCGTGATCGGCGAGTCGCTGTCCGCGCGGCCCAGCCCGCGGCTGGCCGAGCGGCTGGTCGACGAGGTCGCCGAGCGGCGCGCCCAGAAGCGGCGGCGCGGCTTCTACATGGTGGCGGCCGCGGCCGCGCTGATCGCCGGCGGCCCACTGGTCGCGGTCGCGGCCTCCCCGGGGAGCGGTACCGGCACCAAGGTCCAGACGCAGGCCTCCAGCCCCGCCAAGGCGGCCTTCGACGTCATCCACGACAAGCTGCGCGCCACCGACCCCGCCACCCGGGTCAGCGCCACGGTCGCGGTGGAGAAGAAGGCCTGGGGCACGCACGCCGTGCTGGAGCTGAAGAACGTCAAGGGCCCCGAGCGGTGCTCCCTGATCGCCGTCGGCAAGAACGGCGAGCGGGAGACCGTCACCTCCTGGTCCGTGCCGAACTGGGGGTACGGCATCGAGGACGCCACCGCCGAGCAGGCCCGCCAGCCGCTGTACGTGCACGGCGGGGCCGCCTTCGAGCCGAACGAGATCGACCACTTCGAGGTCATGACCTTCGGCGGCGAGCGCCTGGTGGAGGTCGACGCGTAGCCTTCCCGGGTCCCCTTCGCGTACGGTTGACGGCTGCCCAGCACGTCAGAAGGGGGCCCGGTGGCCGCTCAGGCTCAGCAGGAAACCGCGGTCGGCGCGGTTGCGGACTCCGTCCGGGACCGCGAGATCGGCATCGAACAGGAACACCTGGACCGGGTGTACCGCCGCCTGGAGGAGAAGATCCACGAGGCGGAGTTCCTCATGCACGACGCGGCCCGGCGCGGACAGGTCGGCACGCCCGGCGCGCTCGCCGAACGCGACGCGCAGGTCTTCCGGGCGGGCGTCCACCTCAACCGGCTCAACAGCGAGTTCGAGGACTTCCTCTTCGGGCGGATCGACCTGCTGGCCGGCCAGGACGGCGAGAAGGGACCCGACGGCGCCTACACCGCCGTGGAGCCCGCGCAGGGCGCGGTGCGGCCCGACCGCACCGCCGACATCGCCGAGACCCTGCACATCGGCCGGATCGGCGTGCTCGACGAGGAGTACGCCCCGCTGGTGATCGACTGGCGTGCCCCGGCCGCCGCCCCGTTCTACCGCTCGACGCCCGTCGACCCCGGCCGCGTCGTACGCCGCCGGGTCATCCGCTCCAAGGGCCGCCGGGTGCTGGGCGTCGAGGACGACCTGATGCGTCCCGAGCTGACGGCGTTCCTCGACGGCCGCGAGCTGCCGGTGATCGGCGACGGTGCCCTGATGGCCGCCCTCGGCCGGGCGCGCGGCCACAGCATGCGGGACATCGTGGCGTCCATCCAGGCCGAGCAGGACCTCGTCATCCGGGCCCCCGCGGCCTCCGTGACGTACGTCGAGGGCGGGCCGGGCACCGGCAAGACCGCGGTCGCCCTGCACCGTGCGGCCTACCTGCTCTACCAGGACCGGCGCCGCTACGCGGGCGGCATCCTGATCGTCTCGCCGACGCCGCTGCTCGTCGCCTACACCGAAGGTGTGCTGCCCTCCCTCGGGGAGGAGGGGCAGGTCGCCGTCCGGGCGATCGGTTCGCTCGTCGACGGCGCGGAGGCCACCCTGTACGACTCCCCGGCCGCGGCCCGTGTCAAGGGCTCCCACCGGATGCTGAAGGTGCTGCGCAAGGCCGCCCGCGGGGCCCTGGAGGGGAACGGTTCCCCGCAGCGGCTGCGGGTCGTCGCCTTCAACCGGCGGCTGGAGCTGGAGGCCGCCGCGCTGGAGCGGATCCGGCACGTCGCGCTCGGCGGCACCGCCCCCGTCAACCTGCTCCGCCCGCGCGCCCGCAAGCTGCTGCTGGACGCGCTGTGGGAGCAGTCCGGCGCCGCGGCCCGGCACACCGACCCGGAGCTGGCCGCCGAACTGCGCTCCTCCTTCGACGAGGACGTCACCGGCGAGGACTCCTTCACCGGCTTCCTCGACGCCTGGTGGCCCGAGCTCACCCCGCGCGCCGTGCTGGCCGCGATGGCCGACGAGCGGCGCCTGGGCCGCTGGGCGCGCCGCATCCTGAACCCGGGGGAGGTCCGCAGGGTGGCCCGCTCGCTCAGGCGCGACGGCCTCTCGGTGCACGACGTCGCCCTGCTGGACGAACTGCAGGCGGTCCTCGGCACCCCGGCCCGCCCGCGCCGCAGACGTGAGCCCGACCCGCTGGACCAGCTCACCGGCCTGGAGGAGCTGATGCCGGTGCGCGAGGAGTCGCAGCGCGAGCGCGCCGAGCGGCTGGCCGCCGAGCGGACGGAGTACGCGCACGTCATCGTCGACGAGGCGCAGGACCTGACGCCGATGCAGTGGCGCATGGTCGGGCGCCGCGGGCGGCACGCCACCTGGACGGTCGTGGGCGACCCGGCCCAGTCCTCCTGGTCCGACCCGGACGAGGCGGCCGAGGCCCGGGACGAGGCGCTGGGCAGCCGGCCGCGCCGCCGCTTCGAGCTCACCGTGAACTACCGCAACCCGGCCGAGATCGCCGACCTGGCGGCGAGGGTGCTGGCCCTGGCCATGCCGGGCGCCGAGGCCCCGTCGGCGGTCCGCTCCACGGGTGTCGTCCCGCGCTTCGCCGCCGCAGGGGAGGCGCTGGGCGAGACCGTGCGGGCGGAGGCCGGCCGGCTGCTGGAGGCGGTGGACGGCACGGTCGGTGTCGTGGTCGCCATGAACCGGCGGGAGGAGGCGCGGCGCTGGCTGGCCGGGCTCGGCGACCGGGTCGTCGCGCTGGGCAGTCTGGAGGCCAAGGGCCTGGAGTACGACGCGACGGTGGTGGTCTCCCCGGCGGAGATCGCCGACGAGTCGCCGGCCGGCCTGCGGGTGCTCTACGTCGCCCTGACGCGGGCCACGCAGCAGCTCACGGTCGTGTCGGGGGAGCGGGACGATCCGGACGCCGCGGGCGTCCCGGACCTGCTGCGGGACTGACCGGGAACCGGCCCGGTTCTGACCGGGAACCGGCCCGGGGGATCTTTTGCCGGACGGGAATGGCCTGCCGGGACGTGTTTGTTAGCCTTGTCGTGGCACCGGCCCGATCCAAGCCCCCGGGCCCAACCTTAGTCGCTGCGAGCGACCACTTGCCGCGAGGCGAGCATGGCGGGCCGGTGTCATGAGCGTGCGAGAGGCCCACGTCGAATGTGACGTGGGCCTCTTTGCCGTTCCGGCCCTGGCCGAATGTTTCTCGTATCGTGGAATATGCTTTCCGAAGTTCTCGCACCCCTGTGAACTCAACGTCCGCAATCCCGGGCAGCTACCACGTACTGGCTGGTAGGTGCGACGATCGGACGGCACAACTTCGCGACACGGTGAAAGCAGAGGAAGTCGGCCATGGCAACGGCGCCCAGCGTCTCCTACTCGATGACGATCCGGCTGGAGGTGCCCGCCAGCGGAACGGCCGTATCGCAGCTCACCACCGCCGTGGAGTCCTCCGGAGGCTCGGTGACCGGCCTCGACGTCACCGCGTCCGGACACGAGAAACTCCGCATCGACGTCACGATCGCGGCCTCCTCCACCACCCACGCCGACGAGATCGTCCAGCAGCTGCGCGGCATCGAGGGCGTCACCCTCGGCAAGGTCTCCGACCGTACGTTCCTGATGCACCTCGGCGGCAAGATCGAGATGCAGTCCAAGCACCCGATCCGCAACCGTGACGACCTCTCCATGGTCTACACGCCCGGCGTCGCCCGCGTCTGCATGGCGATCGCCGAGAACCCCGAGGACGCACGCCGCCTCACCATCAAGCGGAACTCCGTTGCGGTCGTGACGGACGGCTCCGCCGTGCTCGGCCTCGGCAACATCGGCCCCAAGGCCGCGCTGCCCGTCATGGAGGGCAAGGCGGCCCTCTTCAAGCGGTTCGCCGGCATCGACGCCTGGCCGCTCTGCCTGGACACCCAGGACACCGACGCCATCGTCGAGATCGTCAAGGCCATCGCCCCCGGCTTCGCCGGCATCAACCTGGAGGACATCTCCGCCCCCCGCTGCTTCGAGATCGAGGCCCGGCTGCGCGAGGCCCTCGACATCCCCGTCTTCCACGACGACCAGCACGGCACCGCCATCGTCGTGCTGGCCGCGCTGACGAACGCGCTGCGGGTGACCGGCAAGGCCGTGGAGAACATCCGGGTCGTCATGTCCGGCGCCGGCGCGGCCGGTACGGCCATCCTCAAACTGCTGCTCGCCGCGGGGGTCAAGAGCGCCGTCGTCGCCGACATCCACGGCGTCGTCCACGCGGGCCGCACCGACCTCGTGGGCGCCCCGGCCGACTCGCCGCTGCGCTGGATCGCCGACAACACCAACCACGAGGGCCTCACCGGCACCCTCAAGGAGGCGGTGCGCGGCGCCGACGTCTTCATCGGCGTCTCCGCCCCGAACGTCCTCGACGGCGCCGACGTGGCCGCCATGGCCGACGGCGCGATCGTGTTCGCGCTGGCGAACCCGGACCCCGAGGTGGACCCGGCGGTCGCCCGCCTGACCGCCGCCGTCGTCGCCACCGGCCGCTCCGACTTCCCCAACCAGATCAACAACGTGCTGGTCTTCCCGGGCGTCTTCCGCGGCCTGCTGGACGCCCAGTCCCGCACCGTCGACACCGGCATGATGCTGGCCGCCGCCAAGGCGCTCGCCGACGTGGTCACCGAGGACGAACTCAACCCCAACTACATCATCCCGTCCGTCTTCAACGACAAGGTCGCGGGCGCCGTGGCCGGAGCGGTGCGCGAGGCCGCGAAGGCGGCGGGCGTGGCCCAGCACGCGTGACACCGCCCGGGCGGGGCGGAGCCGCCGGGAGTGCCCCGCGGCGGCTCCGCCCCCTTCCGGCCGCGCCGGGCCTCCGGACCGCCGCGCCGTCACGGACGGCGGGAGACCGAACGGGCCGTGAACCGGCTGTGAACCTCCCCACGCCCGCTCCCCGGCGCGTCGCGGAACCGGACCCGGCCGAAGTCCCTCTAGGGTGTCGGCCAGGCTCCGGCCCTCTTTTCGTGTGACTCCCAAGGGTGTTCTCACGACTCCTGCGAGTGCCGGATTGGCTTTACCGCCGCAGGTAGAGGCAGGATGCGTCTCTGGGCGCGAGCGTCCGACGGCGGACCCGGCTCCAGGGACTGTCCGAGGACCCTGGCAGCATCGGCTGCGCTGTGCCGGACAGCGGCTCCGCCGCGCGGCACGCCCCAACGGCAAGAAGAACACGGGAGTAACAACATGAACCGCAGTGAGCTGGTGGCCGCGCTGGCCGAACGCGCCGAGGTGACCCGCAAGGACGCCGACGCCGTGCTGGCCGCGTTCGCCGACGTCGTCGGCGATGTCGTCGCCAAGGGCGACGAGAAGGTCACCATCCCCGGCTTCCTCACCTTCGAGCGCACCCACCGTGCCGCCCGCACGGCGCGCAACCCGCAGACCGGCGAGCCGATCCAGATCCCGGCCGGCTACAGCGTGAAGGTCTCCGCGGGGTCCAAGCTCAAGGAAGCCGCCAAGGGCAAGTGAACGCATAGGCGCCCGGCCGGCCCAGCGCCGGGCGGCCGCGGGCCCGGCGCGGTGCGCCGCGCGGTGCCCGCGCCCCGGGGCGCTGCGCCGAACGCCGATGGGGGCGGTCACCCGGACTCGGGTGACCGCCCCCATCGGCGTGTCCGGGCGGGCTCAGTCGAGCAGCCGGCCCGGCAGCTCGACCTTCGCGCCGAGCTGCATCAGCTTCTCCATGAAGTTCTCGTAGCCCCGGTTGATCAGCTCGATGCCGTGCACCCGGGAGGTGCCCTGGGCCGCCAGCGCGGCGATCAGGTACGAGAACCCGCCCCGCAGGTCGGGGATCACCAGATCGGCGCCCTGCAGCCGGGTCGGGCCGGACACCACCGCGGAGTGCAGGAAGTTGCGCTGCCCGAAGCGGCAGTCCGAACCGCCCAGGCACTCGCGGTAGAGCTGGATGTGGGCGCCCATCTGGTTCAGCGCCGAGGTGAACCCCAGCCGGGACTCGTAGACCGTCTCGTGCACGATGGACAGGCCCGTCGCCTGCGTCAGGGCCACCACCAGCGGCTGCTGCCAGTCGGTCTGGAAGCCGGGGTGCACGTCCGTCTCCAGCGCGATCGACTGCAACTGCCCGCCGGGGTGCCAGAAGCGGATGCCCTCGTCGTCGATCTCGAACGCGCCACCCACCTTCCGGTAGGTGTTGAGGAACGTCATCATCGAGCGCTGCTGGGCGCCCCGGACGTAGATGTCGCCCTCGGTCGCGAGCGCCGCGGACGCCCAGGAGGCGGACTCCAGCCGGTCCGGCAGCGCCCGGTGCGTGTAGCCGCCCAGCCGGTCCACACCGGTGATGCGGATCGTGCGGTCGGTGTCCATCGCGATGATCGCGCCCATCTTCTGCAGGACGCAGATCAGGTCCTCGATCTCCGGCTCGACCGCCGCGTTCGACAGCTCCGTGACGCCCTCGGCCAGCACCGCCGTCAGCAGCACCTGCTCGGTCGCGCCGACCGACGGGTACGGCAGCCGGATCTTCGTGCCGCGCAGCCGGCCGGGGGCCTCCAGGTACTGGCCGTCGGCGCGCTTCTCGATCGTCGCACCGAACTGCCGCAGCACCTCGAAGTGGAAGTCGATCGGCCGGCCGCCGATGTCGCAGCCGCCCAGCCCGGGGATGAAGGCGTGACCCAGGCGGTGCAGCAGCGGGCCGCAGAACAGGATCGGGATGCGCGACGACCCCGCGTGGGCGTCGATGTCGGCGACGTTGGCGCTCTCCACGTGCGACGGGTCGAGCACCAGCTCACCCGGCTCGTCCCCGGGACGGACCGTCACCCCGTGCAGCTGCAGCAGCCCGCGCACGACGCGGACGTCACGGATGTCCGGAACATTGCGCAGCCTGCTCGGCGCGCTGCCCAGCAGGGCGGCGACCATGGCCTTCGGCACGAGGTTCTTCGCACCGCGGACACGGATCTCGCCCTCCAGCGGGGTTCCGCCGTGGACAAGCAGGACATCGTCGTTGACGGTCATCGATCTCGCGTTCCGTGGAGTCGGGCAGGGGCCAGAGAGAGACAGAGTAATCGCCGTCGGCCCCCGGTCCGTAAGCCCGATGCGGGCCCGGGACCGTCATGGCTCTGTCACAACACGAACCGTTTCGCCGTGCACACGCGCGGTCACCGGGGATGCGGGGCACCGGTCCGCGGCGACCCCGGGGCGCGGGCGGGGGCGTGACCGGGGGCGGCCGGGGTGCGCGGACTCCGGGGCCGGACGGACCGCGGGGCCCGGGGCGCACGGGAGCGGGGCCGGGTCCCGGGAGGGCCGGGTGCGTGCGGGGCCGCCGCGCGCCCCGCTCCGACAGGCCGCTTCGCGCCCGCCCCGGCCCCTGCGCATCCGCGGGAAGCGCCATGCGCTCCCCACGCCGGGGCAAGATGCGGGATCATGTCTGGCATGACCGAGGTGTCCTCGCTCACAGGGCGGCTGCTCGTGGCCACGCCCGCCCTGGCGGACCCGAACTTCGACCGCGCGGTCGTGCTGCTCCTCGACCACGACGAGGAGGGCTCCCTCGGGGTCGTCCTCAACCGGCCCACCCCGGTGGGAGTGGGCGACATCCTGGAGGCCTGGGCGGACCTCGCCGGCGAGCCGGGCGTGGTCTTCCAGGGCGGGCCCGTCTCCCTGGACTCCGCGCTCGGCGTCGCCGTGATCCCCGGCGGCTCCACCTCCGAGGCCGCACCGCTCGGCTGGCGCCGGGTGCACGGCGCGATCGGCCTCGTCGACCTGGAGGCCCCGCCGGAGCTGCTCGCCTCCGCCGTCGGCTCCCTGCGCATCTTCGCCGGCTACGCGGGCTGGGGCCCCGGCCAGCTGGAGGACGAACTCGTCGACGGCGCCTGGTACGTGGTCGACTCCGAGCCCGGCGACGTCTCCTCCCCGGCCCCCGAACGGCTCTGGCGCGAGGTGCTCCGCCGCCAGCGCAGCGAACTGGCCATGGTGGCGACGTACCCCGACGACCCTTCGCTGAACTGATCCCCACGCGTTTCAGTACCCTTGCCGTATGAGCACTCTCGAGCCCGAGCGCGGGACAGGTACGGGGACCCTCGTCGAGCCCACGCCGCAGACTTCCCACGGCGACGGCGACCACGAGCGCTACGCCCACTACGTCCAGAAGGACAAGATCATGGCGAGCGCCCTCGACGGGACTCCCGTCGTGGCGCTCTGCGGCAAGGTGTGGGTGCCCGGCCGCGACCCGAAGAAGTACCCGGTGTGCCCGATGTGCAAGGAGATCTACGAGTCCATGGGGGCCGGCGGGGACGACAAGGGCAAGGGCAAGGGCGGCGACAAGAAGTAGGTCCGCCCGGACGGCCGGCCCTTCGGCGGGCGGCCGCCCGGTTCCCCGGTCCCGCTCGGGACGGCAGACGTCCGAGGGCCCCCGGCAGTGCGCGCCGTCGCGCGCACTGCCGGGGGCCCTCGCACGTCACGGAGCGGCCCGGGGCGTCACCCGGTGGCCCGGCGGTGGCCTGGTGGTGACCTGGTGGTGGCCCGGTGGTGGCCCGGTGGTGGCCTGGTGGTGACCTGGCGGCGGCTCGGCGGGTCTCGGCGGGTCTCGGCGGGGGGTGGGAATCCGGTCCCACCTGTCCGATCTGTCCCGCCGGTTCTCCCGGTTCCCCCGGTTCCGCTGGTTCTCCCGGTTCCGCTGGTTCTCCACCGGGCTCCGAACTGGTTCAGACCTCTTGTGCAGCGACTTGTGGCGTCCCTACCCTCCTAGGGCGTGTTTCGAAAGTAGCGTCGTCTGCCCGAAGGGCAGGCCTGGCGGCGTCTGGTGCGTGCGATCGCAAGGCGGAGGGTCGCCCCGATACTGGATGTATCGGGGCGAGCCCGACAACGCGGCGAGCGTGCGTGCCAGACGCCGCCAGGCAGGCGGGACTTTCGAAACACGCCCTAGAGGTTGCGCAGCGCGGTAGGGGCGTTGCACACACCGCAACGCCCCGGAGGGAGGCTTCATGACGACGGGCCCGGCCTTCCGCCCGCTGCCGCCGCCCGCACCACGTGGCCGGCTCCCGTGACGCGGCCTCCGGTCACGCGGCGCGGCCGGGAACCGCCCGTCGGCGCAGGGCGATTCCCGGGCTGGACGCGGCGACTGCCGCACCGGGCAGGGTGAGTGCCGCGCGCGGCGCGGTGACTGCCGCACGGCCCGCAGGGGCCAAGCGTCCTCCCGCCCGCAGTCCCACACCTCGCTTCACCGCCCCCGCGCTTCACCGCCCCCGCGCTTCACCGCCCCCGCGCTTCACCGCCCCTCGCTTCACCGCCCCTCGTTCCTCCTCCCTCGTCTCCCGTGTCTCCTGCCTCCCCTGCCTCCCCTGCCTCCCCTTCCTCTCTCTCCCTCTCTCCTCCCTCTCCTCCTTCTTCGCCCTCTCTCCTGCCTCGCTCTCCTGCCTGGCTGTCTCCTCTCCCTCGCTGTCTCCTCTCCCTCCGCTCTCTTCCTTCTCTTCTTCTCCTTCCTCCCTCCGTCCGTCGCGCTTCGCCCGCCCGCTTCGCCGTGCGTGGCGGCCGGTCACGGGACCGGTGTGCCGGGGGCGTTCGGGAGAACGGTCGGGTGGGAGTTCCTCCGGTCCGCGGACCGGGCGTCATCCGGAAAAAGGACCAAGGACTGCCGACGTGTCTGACGTGAATGCGGCGACTTCGCCGACCGACCTCGTTCCCGGGCCCGTTCACCTGACGGCCGACCCGGGCCGGTTCTGTGTCCTGGGCCCGGCGACGCGGCTCGCCGCGGGCGAGGGCGCGGAGCGGGCCGAACGGCGACTGCGCCACACCCTCGGCGCCGCGACGGGCCTGCCGCTGGCCCCCGGGGCCGCGGACCGCCGGGACGTCATCCGCCTGCGGGTGGATCCGGCGTCGGCGCAGGACCTCGGCGACGAGGGCTACCGCCTCACCGTCACGCCGGAGGGCGTCGACCTCCTGGGCGGCGGCCCCGCCGGGCTGTCCTGGGGGGTCGAGACGCTGAGGCAGTTGCTGGGCCCGGACGCGTACCGGCGTGCGCCCCTGCCGGGCCGGGAATGGCGGCTGCCGGTGCTGCGGATCGAGGACCGGCCCCGATTCGCCTGGCGAGGCCTGCTGCTCGACGTGTCCCGGCACTTCATGCCCAAGGACGGCGTCCTGCGCTACCTGGACCTGATGGCCGCGCACAAACTGAACGTGCTGCACCTGCACCTGACGGACGACCAGGGCTGGCGCATCGAGATCAAGCGGTACCCGCGGCTGACGGAGGTCGGGTCCTGGCGCGGCCGGACGAGATTCGGCCACCGCGCCTCACCGCTGTGGGAGGAGAAGCCGCACGGAGGCCACTACACCCAGGACGACGCCCGGGAGATCGTCGCCTACGCCGCCGAACGGCACATCACCGTCGTCCCGGAGATCGATCTGCCGGGCCACTCGCAGGCCGCCATCGCCGCGTATCCGGAACTCGGCAACACCGACGTCGTCGACACCACCGCCCTCACCGTCTGGGACGACTGGGGAGTCTCCGGGAACGTACTCGCCCCCACCGACACCACCCTGCGCTTCTACGAAGGCGTGTTCGAGGAAGTCCTGGACCTGTTCCCGGGGGAGTTCATCCATGTCGGCGGTGACGAGTGCCCCAAGGAGCAGTGGCAGCGGTCGCCCTTCGCGCAGGCCCGGATCAGGGAACTCGGGCTCGCCGGGGAGGACGGCCTCCAGGCGTGGTTCATCCAGCACTTCGACACCTGGCTGACCGCGCGCGGGCGCAGGCTGGTCGGCTGGGACGAGATCCTGGAGGGAGGCCTCGCCCGGGGGGCCGCCGTGTCGTCGTGGCGGGGCTACGAGGGCGGGATCGCCGCCGCGCGGGCCGGGCACGACGTCGTCATGTGCCCCGAGCAGCATGTGTACCTGGACCACCGTCAGGCCGCGGGCCCGGACGAGCCGGTCCCCATCGGACACGTCCGCACCCTGGAGGACGTCTACCGCTTCGAGCCCGTTCCCGCCGCGCTGACCCCGGAGCAGGCCCGGCACGTGCTGGGCACCCAGGCCAACGTGTGGACCGAGGTGATGGAGGATCACGCGCGCGTGGACTACCAGGTCTTCCCCCGGCTCGCGGCCTTCGCCGAGGTGGCCTGGAGCCCCCTGCCCGGACCGCGGGAGCGGGACTTCGCCGCCTTCGAGCGGCGGATGGCCGCCCACTACCCGCGGCTGGACGCCCTGGGCGTCGCCTACCGGCCGCCCGCCGGACCCCACCCCTGGCAGCGGCGGCCCGGCGTCCTGGGCCGCCCCCTGGAGGGGACGCCGCCCGACCGCTGAGCGCTCCGCCGGGAGTGCCGTGGCAAGGCCCCGGCCGGCCGCAGCGCCGTCGTGGCCGGCCGCGCGGTTCCCCGCGTCCCTCCGCGGCGCTGCCGCACCGGGGCGGACCGCACTCGGCCCGCTCGGCGCGGCGACCGGCGCCGGGGCGGCCGAGCCGGCCGGGGGACCGACGCCCCGCCGCCTCGCCCGGGTATGGCGACGGGCGGGACGACGGAACCACCGGGGGGTGCAGCTCCGCTGAAACCCCGCAAGTGTCGCTGGAACGGGGCAATCGGCACTCATCGGTGGAACGGAGTGAACCGGTCATCCGGCCGGTGAAACGGGCGAAAGACTCCTAGCGGACCCCCGCGTTCGGTCCCTGCGATGATGTGCCAGAGTTGCCACGTCCGCCCTGTGAGCACGTACCGTACGGCAGCACAGGTGGCACCAGGTGGGGCAGCGGGAAGGGGCAGCCGGTTTGACCACGCACGCACCGCAGGCGACGCAGGCCGTCACGCTGCCCACGACGCTGGACGAGGCCGTGGCGGCGCTCACCGCCATGCCCGCCGCCGTCCCCGTCGCGGGCGGCACCGATCTGATGACCGCCGTGAACTCCGGGCAGCTCAGGCCCACCGCGCTGGTCGGCCTCGGCCGGATCAGCGAGATCCGCGGCTGGCAGTACCAGGACGGCCACGCCCTGCTGGGGGCCGGACTCACGCACGCGCGCATGGGCCGCCCCGACTTCGCCGCCCTGATCCCGGCGCTCGCCGCCGCCGCCCGCGCGGCCGGCCCGCCGCACATCCGCAACGCCGGCACCCTCGGCGGCAACATCGCCACCGCCGCCCCGACCGGCGACGCACTGCCCGTGCTCGCCGCCCTGGAGGCGGCCGTCGTCGTCGCCGGGCCGGGCGGCGCACGCCGCGAGATCCCCGTCTCCCACCTGCTGGCAGGCATGGACATGCTGCGCGGCGGGGAACTCATCGGCTACGTGCGGGTACCCCTGCTGCACGCCCCGCAGGTGTTCCTCAAGGCCACCGGGCGGACCGGGCCCGGCCGCGCCGTCGCGTCGGTGGCACTGGTCCTCGACCCCGCCCGCCGGGGCGTGCGCTGCGCGGTGGGTGCCATAGCGCCCATGCCGCTGCGGCCGCTGGAGGCCGAGCAGTGGATCGCGCAGCTCATCGACTGGGACAACGACCGGTCGATCGTCCCCGAGGCACTCGGCGCCTTCGGCGAGTACGTCGCCGCGGCCTGCATCCCCGACCCGGTGCCCGAGGAGGACGGCTCCGTGACGCCGCTGCCGCCCGCCGTACTGCACCTGCGGCGCACTGTCGCCGCGCTGGCCCGACGAGCACTGGGGAGGGCACTGGCATGACCGACGACCAGCACGGGGACGGCGGCTCCCCGGAGCCGAGCCGCTGGGACCCGCTCCCGCAGGGCGACTACGACGACGGCGCCACCGCCTTCGTGAAGCTGCCCGAGGGCGGGATCGACGCCCTGTTCGCCGGGGACAGCCCGCTCGCCGCGCCCGGCCACGGCTACGTACCGCCACCGATAGCGGCGGCCCCCGCCCCGCACGAGGGCACCGGCCCGGCCGCCACCGGCGCCTGGACCATGCCCGCCGAGCCCGCCGCTCCCGTCGAGGGCGCCGGGTGGCCCGCACCCGCCCAGGGTGCCGCCGGCGACGACCGGTTCGCCCACGACCCCGGCTCGACCGGCCAGTGGACGTTCCAGGACCCGGCCGCCCGGGAGCCCGCCCCCGGCCACCAGGTGACGGGCCAGTGGTCCATCCCGGTGGCGGGCGGCGACCTCCCCGACGAGTCGGGCGAGTACACCACGACCTCGCTCGTCGAGCAGTGGGGCGGCACCGCTCCGGCCACGCTGCCGGGCGGCGCGCCCGCGCCCTGGGCCACGCAGGACCCCGAGCGGACGTGGGGCGGACAGGGGCCGGCCGCCGGTCCGTTCACCGACCACGGGCCGGACCGGGGGTCCGGCCAGGGACACGACCCGGGACACGGCCAGGCGCACGACCGGGGCCAGGGACACGACCCGGGACACGGCCAGGCGCACGACCGGGGACAGGGGCGCGGCCGGGGACCGGCCGGTGCGGCCGCCGCGCCCGGGCACGGTGAACGCGGCCCGGACCGGCCGACCGCGCCCGCCGCGGGCGCACCGCCGCGCGGAGGGGCCGAGGAGGCGCCCGGGGAATCCCCGTACGCGGCGGAGGCCGGACGGACCGCGGAGGCCGGAGAGGGCCCCGCCGGGGCCGGCGGCCACCGGGCCGCGGCGGACGCCGAGCCGCCCGCCCGGCCGGACGCGACCGCCACGGACGCGCACGCCGCCGCGGCCGCCGCCGGATCCCCCGCCGCAGGGGCTTTCGGGCCCGCACCCGACGGCGCGGACGGCGCGGCCGGAGGGGACGCCACCGCCGGCGCCTCCTCCGCCCGCTCCGGCACGGACACCGCCACCAGCACCGCGACCAGCGCGGCGACCGGCACCGCGACCGGCACCGCGACCGGCACCGTCTCCGCCCGCGGCACCGACGCCGCCGCTCCGGTGGCGCGCGGTGGTTCCGGTGCGCCCGCCGAGGACGGGGCCGCCTCCGAGACGGCCCCGGAGGACCTCGGGGAGCCCGTGCCCGGGGAGCCTGTGCCCGGCGAGTCCGCACCGGCTCCCTCCGAGGAACACCCGCTCGCCTCGTACGTCCTGCGGGTCAACGGCGCCGACCGGCCCGTCACGGACGCCTGGATCGGCGAGTCGCTGCTGTACGTGCTGCGCGAGCGGCTCGGCCTCGCCGGGGCCAAGGACGGCTGCTCGCAAGGCGAGTGCGGGGCGTGCAACGTGCAGGTCGACGGCCGGCTGGTCGCCTCCTGCCTGGTGCCCGCGGCCACCGCGGCGGGCAGCGAGGTGCGCACCGTGGAGGGCCTGGCGGCCGACGGCCGGCCCTCCGACGTGCAGCGCGCGCTCGCCCGATGCGGCGCGGTGCAGTGCGGCTTCTGCGTGCCCGGCATGGCGATGACCGTGCACGACCTGCTGGAGGGCGACCCGGCGCCGACCGAACTGGCCACCCGGCAGGCCCTGTGCGGCAACCTCTGCCGCTGCTCGGGCTACCGCGGTGTCCTGGACGCCGTGCGGGAGGTCGTCGCCGGGCGCGAGGCGCTCCGGGAGGCCGAGTCCGGCGACCACGACGACGAGCCGCGCATCCCGCAGCAGGCCGGACCGGGCGGGGGCGGCGTCCACCCCCCTGCGACGCCGCCGGTCCCGGCGCACGAGGCCGGGGAGCAGGGGGCACCGGACCCGCACGACCGGACGTACGGCGACCAGGCGTACGACGACGAGACGTACGACGGCGAGACGCACGACGCCGAGACGTACGACGAACACCCGTACGGCGGCCGGTCGTACGGCGACGAGGCGTACGGCGGCCACCCGTACGGCGACCGGTCGTACGGCGATCCGGCGTACGGCGACCAGACGTACTCACCGGGCCACGGCCACGACCACGGGCCCGGGCAGGATCAGGGGCACGGACCCGGCCACGGACCGGGCCACGGATCAGGCCGGGGCCACGACGGACCGGGACAGGACGGAGGCCAGGCGTGAGCAACGATGCCGCCGCGGCGACCACCGCCGCCACCACCGCCGCCACGACCGCTGCTCCCGAGGCGCTGCCGCACGGAATCGGTTCCTCCCTGCCCCCGGCCGACGTGCGCGCGAAGACCGAGGGCACCTTCCCCTACGCGGCCGACCTGTGGGCCGAGGGCCTGCTGTGGGCGGCCGTGGTGCGCTCCCCGCACCCGTACGCCCGCATCACATCCATCGACACCGCCCACGCGCGCGAGATGCCCGGCGTGCGCGCCGTCGTCACCCACGAGGACGTGCCGGGCAGCTCCGTGCACGGCCGCGGCACGGCCGACCGGCCGGTCTTCGCCTCCGAGGTGGTCCGCCACCACGGCGAGCCCATCGCCGCCGTCGCCGCCGACCACCCGGACACCGCACGGATGGCCGCCGCCGCCGTCATCGTGGAGTACGACGTCCTCGACCCGGTCACCGACCCCGAACTCGCCTTCGAGGCCGAGCCGCTGCACCCCGACGGCAACCTGATCCGGCACATCCCGCTGCGCCACGGCGACCCGGACGCGGTCGGCGAGACCGTCGTCGAGGGCCTGTACCGGATCGGCCGTCAGGACCCGGCCCCCATCGGCGCCGAGGCCGGCCTGGCGGTGCCCCGCCCGGACGGCGGTGTCGAGCTGTACACCGCCTCCACCGACCCGCACGCCGACCGCGACGCGCTCGCCGCCTGCTACGGCCTGGCACCCGAACTGGTGAAGATCGTCGTCACCGGAGTGCCCGGCGCCACCGCCGACCGCGAGGACCAGGGCTTCCAGCTCCCGCTCGGACTGCTGGCACTGAAGACCGGCTGCCCCGTGAAACTGACCGCGACCCGCGAGGAGTCCTTCCTCGGCCACGCCCACCGCCACCCCACGCTGCTGCGCTACCGCCACCACGCCGACGCCGAGGGCCGGCTGGTCAAGGTGGAGGCGCAGATCCTGCTGGACGCGGGCGCCTACGCCGACACCTCCGCCGAGGCGCTCGCCGCCGCCGTCTCCTTCGCCTGCGGCCCGTACGTCGTCCCCAACGCGTTCATCGAGGGCTGGGCCGTCCGCACCAACAACCCTCCCTCGGGCCACGTCCGCGGCGAGGGCGCCATGCAGGTGTGCGCGGCCCACGAGGCGCAGATGGACAAGCTCGCCAAGAAGCTCGGCCTGGACCCGGCCGAGGTGCGGCTGCGCAACGTGCTGGCCACCGGCGACGTCCTGCCCATCGGCCAGACGGTGACCTGCCCGGCACCGGTCGCCGAACTCCTCCAGGCCGTACGGGACTTCCCGCTGCCCCCGCTGCCCAAGGACACCCCCGAGGACGAGTGGCTGCTGCCCGGCGGCCCCGAGGGCGCGGGCGAACCGGGCGCGGTGCGCCGCGGCGTGGGCTACGGCCTGGGCATGGTGCACATGCTCGGCGCGGAGGGAGCCGACGAGGTGTCCACCGCGACCGTGAAGGTCCACGACGGCGTCGCGACCGTCCTGTGCGCGGCCGTCGAGACCGGGCAGGGCTTCAGCACGCTCGCCCGGCAGATCGTGCAGGAGACGCTCGGCGTCGACGAGGTGCACGTGGCCCCGGTCGACACCGACCAGCCGCCCGCCGGGCCGGGCTGCCGCGGACGGCACACCTGGGTGTCCGGCGGCGCGGTGGAGCGCGCCGCCAAGATGGTCCGCACCCAGCTGCTGCAGCCGCTGGCGCACACGTTCGGCATGTCCGCGGAACTGCTGCAGATCGCGGACGGCAAGATCACCTCGTACGACGGGGTGCTGTCGACGACCGTGGCGGAGGCGCTGGAGGGCAAGGAGCTGTGGGCGACCGCCCAGTGCCGCCCGCATCCCACCGAGCCGCTGGACGGGGCCGGGCAGGGCGACGCGTTCGTCGGGCTGGCCTTCTGCGCGATCCGGGCCGTCGTCGACGTCGACGTCGAGCTGGGGTCGGTGCGCGTGGTGGAGGTCGCCGTGGCCCAGGACGTGGGACGGGTGCTCAACCCGGCGCAGCTCGCCGCCCGGATCGAGGCCGGTGTGACGCAGGGCGTCGGCATCGCGCTCACCGAGAACCTGCGCACCCCCCGCGGCACGATCCGGCACCCGGACCTGACCGGCTATGCCCTGCCGACGGCGCTGGACGCCCCGGACATCCGCATCGTCAAGCTCGTCGAGGAGCGGGACGTGGTGGCCCCGTTCGGCGCGAAGGCGGTCAGCGCGGTGCCGGTCGTGGCGTCACCGGCCGCGATCGCGTCCGCGGTGCGCGCCGCCACCGGGCGGCCCGTGAACCGGCTGCCGATCAGGCCGCAGGCCGCGGTCGTCGTCCAGAGCACCTGAGGCGGGACTCGCGCGAGCCCCTGAGGGGCAGGCCGCGGGACACGGCCGGTGATCCCCGGAGCCGGTGATCCCCGGAGCCGGTGATGCGCAGTCAGCCGGTGATGCGCAGTCGTACGCAGTCCGCGACACGCAGTCCGCGAGGCCCGGTCCGCGAGGTGCGGTCGGCGAGGCGCAGACCGGCGAGGCGCAGACCGGCGAAGCGCAGACCGGCGAGGCGCGGACTGGCGAGGCGGGCGCGGCCGGTGGCACGGCCCGCGGGCCGGGGCCCGTGAGGCGGGGCCCGCGAGGGGGCCCGGGCGGGCCGGCGGGCGGAACCCGGAGCCCCGTGTCCGTCGTCCACAGGGCGGGGCGGCTGTCAGTGGGGGCGCGTAGTCTTCTGGCAGTGGGCGCGGCTGCCCGGACGTGTGGCGGCCGCTGCTCCTGAGCACGACCACGCACGGGGGAGAACATGAGTCTGCTGAGCTGCGAGCCGTCACTGCGGCTCCCGCCGAAACACGCCCGGGGCCGGTCCGGACTGGCCCTGGACCTGCCCTACCGCCTGCTGGACCGCGAGTTCGGCCGCGGCCGGGTGGTGCGGTTCGAGGACGTCGACTTCCCGGCGGTCCTCACCCACGAACCGACCCGCCGCTTCCTGCGCGAGACCGGCCTGCCCGAGGAGGGCTTCCTCTTCCACCTGGACACGGACGTACCGCTGGCGCCGGTCACGGAGTACTGCGCCGAGGAGCGGCCCGGCCTGCTCCGGCCGGCCGGGTCCGGGCGGGACGCCCGCCGCCTCGTCCGCCTCGGCCGGCTCACGGACGACAGCAGCGTCGTCCTGGACGGCCACGGGGGAGAGATCCTCGACTGGAGCGAGCCGGAGGGCACCCTCCACCCGCTGAGCACGGACGTCTCCACCCTCGCCTTCTCGCTGTGGCAGATACGCCGGGAGAGCGCCCTGCTGGAGGCCGCTGCGGGGAGCCGGCCCGGCTGCCCCCCGGCACGGGCACGTTCCTGACCCACCCGGGCACGCGGCCGTCGGCCGGTCCTCCCGGCTGCGCCCTCCCGCCGGACCCGGTGCGCCCGGCCGCACGGAGAGACCGGACGGCGCCGCAGGGAGGCGGTCGTGGCCTCAACTGCCGGCCCGCCGCACGGCGTTCACGGGCAGCACCGGGAGCCGCTCAAGCCGCGGAAGCACCCGACCGCCCTGCCGGACCGGTGCGGCAGGAGGCCGGGGCCTACGACCAAGGTCGCAGTGCGGCCGGGCCTCCCGACAGGGGTCAACCCGCGCTTGGCGCCTTACGCTGACGGCCATGACTGCCCTGGACCCGCGCGACGCGGACGTCGCCCCCATCCCTGTCGCCCTCCCGCCCGACGCGGAGGCCGACGAGGGCGTGCTCAGCCGGGCCCACCGGGCGCTGAGCATCGGGATCGTGTCCGTGATCGTGCTGATCGCCTTCGAGGCCACGGCGGTGGGGACGGCCATGCCGGTCGCCGCGCGGGAGCTGCACGGGGTGCCGCTGTACGCGTTCGCGTTCTCCGGGTACTTCACGACCAGCCTGTTCGGGATGGTGCTCGCCGGCCAGTGGGCCGACCGGCGAGGACCGCTGGGCCCGCTCACCGCGGGGATGTCCGCCTTCGCCGCGGGGCTGCTGCTGTCCGGGACGGCCGGCGCGATGTGGCTGTTCATCCTCGGCCGGGCGGTCCAGGGGCTGGGCGGCGGCCTGGTGATCGTCGCCCTGTACGTCGTGGTGGGCCGCGCCTACCCGGAGCGGCTCCGCCCGGCGATCATGGCGGCGTTCGCGGCGGGCTGGGTCGTTCCGTCCGTGGTCGGCCCGCTCGCCGCGGGCGCGGTCACCGAACACCTCGGCTGGCGCTGGGTCTTCGTCGGCATCCCCGCCCTGGTCGTGGTCCCGCTGGCCCTGGCACTCCCGCAGATACGCAGCCGGGCGTCCGGACCGGTGACCGGCCCGGACGGGGGCCGCCCGGCCGGCCCGCGGGGCTCGGCGGACCGGCGCCGCATCCGCCTCGCGCTGGGCATCTCGCTGGGGGCGGGACTGCTGCAGTACGCCGCCCAGGACCTGCGTTGGCCGTCACTGCTGCCCGCCGTGGCCGGGGCGGCCCTGCTGGGGCCCGCCGTGCGGGGGCTGCTGCCGCGCGGAACGTACCGGGCGGCCCGGGGACTGCCCTCGGTGGTGCTGCTGCGCGGGCTGGCGGCGGGCTCCTTCATCGCCGCCGAGTCGTTCGTGCCGCTGATGCTGGTGACGCAGCGCGGACTGTCGCCGACCCTCGCCGGGTTCTCGCTGGCGGCGGGCGGCCTGACCTGGGCGACGGGCTCCTGGGTGCAGTCGCGCCCGCGCGTCGAGCCCCACCGGCAGCGGCTGATGACCGTCGGGATGGTGCTGGTCGCCGCAGCCGTCGCCGCCGCCCCGAGCGTCCTCGTCGACGCGGTGCCCGCCTGGACCGTCGCCGTCGCCTGGGCGTTCGGCTGCTTCGGGATGGGGCTGGTGATCTCCTCCACCAGCGTGCTGCTGCTCCAGCTGTCCGCCCCCGAGGAGGCCGGCGCCAACTCGGCCGCCCTGCAGATATCCGACGGCCTGTCCAACGTCCTGCTCCTGGCCGCGGGCGGCGCCGCCTTCGCCGCGCTCGGCGGCGGCACGGCCGGCCATGCCGCCGCCCAGTCCTCCGGCTCCCATCCGGCCGCCTTCACCGCGGTGTTCCTGCCGATGGCGGCGGTGGCGCTGGTGGGAGCCTGGGTGACGACGCGGCTGCGCACGGAAGGCGCCTGACCCGGGCGGGACGACCGCCGCCCGGCACGGCCCCGGCACCGGCCCCTGCCCCCGCGCCTCCGCCGCACCCGCCCGCACACCCACGCCGGACCTGCGCGCGCACCGCGTACCTCCCCCGGACCCGCCCACGTACCCCCGCCGGACCCGGGCCGGACCCGGGGGGGGCCGGACCCGGGGGGGCCGGACCCTGCACCGACGCCGCCGCGCACGGTCGGTACGCCGCACCCCCCCCTCGTGCCCGGGGCGGGCCGGAGGAGCGCGACGCGGCGGGACAGCGGCCCGGCAGGCCGTACCGCGCACGCCGACTGTGACGTCGGTCCCACCCGCGGGCGACCCCGCGGCGTTCGCGGGTTGACGCGGCCGGGCCGCCGGTAGGGTGGCCCGGTCGTCATCCCAGCCGAGCCCGACCCCTTCGGAGACCGTGACTACCTCCGCCGCCTCCACGCACTCCCACCACCTGTCGCCGGCGTTCCCCGGCCGCGCCCCCTGGGGCACCGCGAGCAAGCTGCGGGCCTGGCAGCAGGGTGCGATGGACAAGTACATCCAGGAGCAGCCGCGCGACTTCCTCGCGGTCGCCACCCCCGGCGCCGGCAAGACGACCTTCGCGCTGACGCTCGCGTCCTGGCTGCTGCACCACCACGTCGTGCAGCAGGTGACCGTGGTCGCGCCGACCGAGCACCTGAAGAAGCAGTGGGCGGAGGCGGCCGGCCGGATAGGGATCCGGCTGGACCCGGAGTACAGCGCGGGCCCGCTCGGCCGGGAGTACCACGGCGTCGCCGTCACCTACGCCGGTGTCGGCGTACGGCCGATGCTGCACCGCAACCGGGTCGAACAGCGCAAGACGCTGGTCATCCTCGACGAGATCCACCACGCGGGCGACTCCAAGTCGTGGGGCGAGGCCTGCCTGGAGGCCTTCGAGCCCGCCACGCGGCGCCTGGCACTCACCGGTACGCCGTTCCGCTCGGACACCAACCCGATCCCCTTCGTGGCGTACGAGGAGGGGCAGGACGGCATCCGCCGGTCCGCGGCCGACTACACCTACGGCTACGGCTCCGCCCTCGCCGACCACGTCGTCCGCCCGGTGATCTTCCTGTCGTACAGCGGCAACATGCGCTGGCGCACCAAGGCGGGCGACGAAATCGAGGCCCGGCTCGGCGAGCCGATGACGAAGGACGCCGTCAGCCAGGCCTGGCGGACCGCGCTCGACCCGCGCGGCGAGTGGATGCCGAGCGTGCTGCGCGCCGCCGACCAGCGGCTGACCGAGGTCAGGAAGGCCATCCCGGACGCGGGGGCCCTCGTCATCGCCTCCGACCAGGACTCCGCGCGCGCCTACGCCAAGCTGATCCGCGAGATCACCGGGCACCGGGCGACGCTGGTGCTGTCGGACGACGCGGGCGCCTCGGACCGCATCGACGAGTTCAGCGGCAGCCAGGACCGCTGGATGGTCGCCGTCCGCATGGTGTCCGAGGGCGTGGACGTGCCGCGGCTCGCGGTCGGGGTGTACGCGACGACGATCTCCACGCCGCTGTTCTTCGCGCAGGCCGTCGGGCGTTTCGTGCGGTCGCGGCGGCGCGGCGAGACGGCGTCCGTGTTCCTGCCGACGGTGCCCGACCTGCTCACCTTCGCCCACGAGATGGAGGTCGAGCGCGACCACGTCCTGGACCGGCCGAAGAAGCACGGCGAGGAGGACCCCTACGCCGAGGAGGACAAGCTCCTCAAGGAGGCCGAGCGGCAGCAGGACGAGGACACCGGCGAGCAGGACATGCTGCCGTTCGAGGCGCTGGAGTCCGACGCCGTCTTCGACCGGGTGATGTACAACGGCGCCGAGTTCGGCATGCAGGCCCACCCGGGCAGCGAGGAGGAGCAGGACTACCTCGGCATCCCGGGGCTGCTGGAGCCCGAACAGGTGCAGATGCTGCTGCAGAAGCGGCAGGCCCGGCAGATCGCGCACAGCCGCAAGAAGCCGGACGCCGAGGCCGACCTGCTGGAGATGCCCGCCGAACGGCGGCCGGTCGTCACCCACAAGGAGCTGATGGAGCTGCGCAAGCAGCTCAACACCATGGTCGGCGCGTACGTGCACCAGAGCGGCAAGCCGCACGGGGTGATCCACACCGAGCTGCGCCGGGTGTGCGGCGGGCCGCCGAGCGCGGAGGCCACCGCGGGACAGCTGCGGCAGCGGATCGCCAAGGTGCAGGAGTGGGCCACGCGGATGCGCTGACGCTCCGCGTCACTCCGCCGGGCGCCCCGGGACATGTCGTGCGGGACACGATCGTGCCGGAGGCGCCTGCGTGTATCAGGACAAAGGGCAGCAGTCTTCTCCGGCCACTGACCGGATTCTGGACGGAGCCTTCCGCTCAGCGAACCCCCTTCGCTAATGTCCCGCTACGCACACGCCCCGTGGCAGCGCCGCCGCGGAGCGCAGCCGTGAAGCGACTGGGCCCGGACCGACCGGGCCGTCCGCCGATCGGCGGCCTCTGTAGCGCGTCGCCGGCGGGACCTCGCGACGCATCCGCCGCGAGGGGCCGTCGACCTCACCACTAAGGAGTGGGCGTCGTGACCGCGGAGACCTCCCAGACGCTCGACCGGGGACTCAGGGTCCTCAAACTACTGGCCGACACCGACCACGGGCTGACGGTGACCGAGCTGTCCCAGAAGCTCGGCGTCAACCGGACCGTCGTGTACCGCCTGCTCGCGACGCTGGAGCAGCACGCCCTGGTACGGCGTGACCTCGGCGGGCGTGCCCGGGTCGGCCTCGGGGTGCTGGGGCTCGGCCGCCAGGTGCACCCGCTGGTCCGGGAGGCCGCGCTGCCGGCGCTGCGGTCGCTGGCCGAGGACATCGGCGCGACCGCGCATCTGACCCTGGTCGACGGGGCCGAGGCGCTGGCGGTCGCCGTGGTGGAACCGACCTGGACCGACTACCACGTGGCCTACCGGGCCGGCTTCCGGCATCCGCTGGACCGGGGGGCGGCGGGCAAGGCGATCCTGTCCGCCCGGTTCAGCCCGCTGGAGGACCCCGGCTACACCCTCACCCACGGCGAACTGGAGGCGGGCGCCAGCGGGGCGGCCGCGCCGCTGCTCGGCGTCACCGGCGTCGAGGGCAGCGTCGGAGTGGTGATGCTGGTCGACGCGGTGCCCGAGCGGGTGGGGGCCAGAGTGGTCGAGGCGGCCCGCGAGGTCGCGGAGGCGCTGCGCTGAGACCCGGCCCCCGCACAAGGGCACGGGAGGCGGCTCCGCGTCCGCGGAAGGGCCGGGGCCCGCGGTGTCGCGGGGACGGCCGGGTTCCCGGGCCGACGGTCCGGCGGGGGCCCGGGAACCCGGCCGGGGCCCGGGGCGTCGCGGCGGCCACGTTAGATTGACTCTGTGCTCTCTCGTCTCACACGCCCCCAGGCTGTCGCCGTCTGTGCCGCACCCGTCGTGGCCCTGATCGCCACGGCGGTGTTCGCGCCGCTGCCGTTCACGGTGGCGCAGCCGGGCCTCACGGCCAACGTGCTGGGCCGGAACCAGGGCACCCAGGTGATCACCATCTCGGGCGCCCCGACCCGCCCCACGAGCGGTCAGCTGCGGATGACGACCATCGAGGCGACCGGTCCGGACGCGCACGTCACCCTCGCGGACGTGGCCGACAGCTGGTTCCGCACCGACCGGGCGGTCATGCCGCGCGACTCGGTGTACCCGACCGGCGGCAGCGTCGAGGAGATCGAGCGGCACAACACCGAGCAGATGAAGGAGTCCCAGGACGACGCCGCCGAGGCCGCGCTGAACTACCTCAAGCTGGACTCCGACGACGTGAAGGTCTCCCTGAACCTCGCCGACGTCGGCGGCCCCAGCGCGGGCCTGCTGTTCTCCCTCGGTGTCGTCGACAAGCTGGACGGCGACGGACGGGGCGGCGACCTCACCGGCGGCCGCACCATCGCCGGCACCGGCACCATCGACCCGGACGGCAAGGTCGGCCCGGTCGGCGGGGTGTCCCTGAAGACCCAGGCCGCGCGGCGCGACGGCGCCACGGTGTTCCTGGTGCCGAAGGCGGAGTGCTCGGACGCCAAGTCGGAGCTGCCCGAGGGCCTGCGCCTGATCCCCGTGACCACCCTCACCGGCGCGGTGGACGCACTGCTGGCCCTGGAGTCGGGCTCCGGCACCGTACCGAGCTGCTGAGCTGCTGAGCCGCCGAGCTGCTGAGCCGCTGAGCCGCCGAGCCGCCGAGCCGCCGAGCAGGGCTCCCCGGACCGCCCGCCCTCTCGCCCTCCGCGCCCGGCTCGCGACCCCTGGCCCTCCGCGCCTGGCTCGCGACCCCTGGCCCTCCGCGCCTGGCTCGCGCCCCCTGGCCCTCCGCGCCTGGCTCGCGCCCCCTGGCCCTCCGCGCCCGGCTCGCGCCCCCTGGCCCTCCGCGCCTGGCTCGCGACCCCTGGCCCTCCGCGCCTGGCTCGCGACCCCTGGCCCTCCGCGCCTGGCTCGCGACCCCTGGCCCTCCGCGCCTGGCTCGCGACCCCTGGCCCTCCGCGCCCGGCTCGCGACCCCTGGCCCTCGGCTCCGTGTCAGAACGTCACCCGCGCCCGCCTCACGACCGCATCGGTTGCTCCCGGTCCTCGGCCGCCTGCGCCCCGAGCGCCGCCTGCTGAACGAGCGGGATGACCCGCAGCGGCACGGGGTTCTCCATCACGATCGCGGTGGAGGCCCGGACGATCCCGTCGAGACCGACGACCCGGTCGATCACACGCTGGAGATCGGCGTTGGAACGCGCCACGAGCCGGCACAGCATGTCCCCGCTGCCCGTGGTCGTGTGCAGTTCGAGCACCTCCGGAACGCTCGCCAGGTGTGCCCGTACGTCGGCCCCCTGCCCCTGCCGGATCTGCAGGGTGGCGAAGGCGGTGACCGGGTAGCCGAGGGCCGCCGGATCGACGTCGGGACCGAATCCCCGGATGACCCCGTTCGACGTGAGGCGGTCCAGCCGCGCCTGCACCGTCCCGCGTGCCACGCCCAGCCGCCGCGACATCTCCAGCACACCGATCCGCGGCTCGCGCGCCAGCAGCACGATGATCCGGCCGTCCAGACGATCGATCGCCATACCCCACCTCCAGGTGGTCATCCTGTACAGATAGCCTGCCGTTCCTGCTCCGTCGCTGTACATGTTGACCAGCAATCAAGGGAACTATTGCGCACCTTGCAGAGTGGGGCGACCCTTCGGCTATGACGCAGACCACACACCACACTCCCGACACCGCCCGGCAGGCCGATCCCTTCCCGGTCAAGGGAATGGACGCGGTCGTCTTCGCCGTGGGCAACGCCAAGCAGGCGGCGCACTACTACTCCACCGCCTTCGGCATGAAGCTGGTCGCGTACTGCGGACCGGAGAACGGCAGCCGCGAGACCGCGAGCTACGTCCTGGAGAACGGCTCCGCCCGTTTCGTGCTCACCTCGGTCATCAAGCCGAGCACCGACTGGGGCCGCTTCCTCGCCGCGCACGTGGCCGAGCACGGCGACGGCGTCGTCGACCTCGCCATCGAGGTGCCGGACGCACGCGCCGCGTTCGCCTACGCCGTCGAGCACGGCGCCACCCCGGTCGCCGAACCGTACGAGGTGAAGGACGAGCACGGCACCGTCGTCCTGGCCGCCATCGCCACCTACGGCGAGACCCGCCACACCCTCGTCGACCGCTCCGGCTACGACGGCCCCTACCTGCCCGGGTACGTCGCCGCCCGGCCGCTCGTGGAGCCGCCCGCGCAGCGCACCTTCCAGGCCGTCGACCACTGCGTCGGCAACGTGGAACTCGGCCGGATGAACGAGTGGGTCGGCTTCTACAACAAGGTCATGGGCTTCACGAACATGAAGGAGTTCGTGGGCGACGACATCGCCACCGAGTACAGCGCGCTGATGTCCAAGGTGGTCGCCGACGGCACCCTCAAGGTCAAGTTCCCGATCAACGAGCCCGCCGTCGCCAAGAAGAAGTCCCAGATCGACGAGTACCTGGAGTTCTACGGCGGCGCCGGCGTCCAGCACATCGCGCTGAACACCAACGACATCGTGGCGACCGTCCGCACCATGCGCGCGGCCGGTGTCCAGTTCCTCGACACCCCGGACTCCTACTACGACACCCTCGGCGAGTGGGTCGGCGACACCCGGGTGCCGGTCGACACCCTGCGCGAGCTGAAGATCCTCGCCGACCGCGACGAGGACGGCTACCTGCTGCAGATCTTCACCAAGCCGGTCCAGGACCGCCCGACGGTGTTCTTCGAGCTCATCGAGCGGCACGGCTCCATGGGCTTCGGCAAGGGCAACTTCAAGGCCCTGTTCGAGGCGATCGAGCGCGAGCAGGCCAAGCGCGGCAACCTCTGACACCCGCCCCGCCCGGCTCCGCCTCTCCGCCCCCGCACCGGGCCCCGGCGGGGACGCCGGCACCCCGCCCCGGCACCTTCCGGTGCGGCGGCACCCTCAGTCCGGCAGCGGCCCGTCCCCCGGCTCGCCGAGCGCGCCCAGCGCCCGGCGGGCCGCCGGCGCGTGCAGCGGCGAGAACCAGGGGTTGATCCGCAGCGCCTCGCCGAGATGCCGCCGCGCCGCACCGGCCCGCCCCAGGTCCCGCTCGATCATCCCGCGGTGGAACGCGTACAGGGCGCTGCGCACCCCGCCGCCCCGCTCCGGGTCGGTCGCCCGCACGGCGTACTCCAGCGCCTCCGCGTCGTCGCCCGCCCGGTGCAGCGCCCAGCCCAGCGCGTCCGCGACCGCGATCCCCGGCTGACGCCGCCACTCCTCGCGCAGCAGCCGCACACCCTCCGCCGGATCACCGTGATCGGCCTCGAACAGGCCCAGCACGAGATACTCGTCCACGCCGCCCGCCGCCGCCTCCCGCACCCGCTCCCGCAGCAGGTCGTACTGCACCCGCGCCGCCTGCCCGAGCCCCAGCGACTCGTACAGTTCGCCCAGCTCCAGCGCGTACGCGGGCCTGGGCTGCTTCTCCAGCGCCGTCCGGTACACGCTCAGCGCCTCGCCGGCCCGGCCCAGCGCGGCCAGCGCCCTGCCCTGCCCGGCCTGCGCGGCCCGCTGGTCGGGGTCGGTGCGCAGCGCCTCCTGGAAGTGCCGCAGCGCCGCCTCGCGGTCCCCGCGCTCGAACGCCAGCTGCCCGGCCCGCTCCAGCCACGCCGCCCGCTCGGCCGGCGTGCGGGCCGCCGCCACCGCGTCCGACAGCGCGGCCGCCGCGTCCTCCCGCCGGCCCCGGTCCCGGTACACCGCCGCCGCCCGCGCCCGCGTGGCCGGGTCCGACCGCCGTGTCAGCAGCCGGTCGAGGGTTCGCTTGGCGGCCTTGTGGTCGTTGAGCCCGCTGTACGCCTCGATCAGCGGCCCGTACGCCGTCCACCGGCCCGGCTCCGCCTTCAGCGCGGCCTCGCCGTGGCCGCGGGCCGCCCGGTAGTCCCGCCGGGCGTTCGCCAGCACCGCGAGCCCCTCCAGCGCCTGCGCGCTCCTGCGGGTCTTCAGCGACCTGCGCAGGGCCCGCTCCCCGCGCGGGAACGCCCCCGCGTCCGCCAGCCGCCGCCCCTGCTCGACGTAGGCCCTTCCCAGCACCGCCCACGACCCGGCGTCCCCGGGGTGCCGGCGCACCTGTGCCTCGCGGTCGGTGATCAGCGCCGCCAGGTCCGGCAGCGCGGCGGGAACCCCCGCAGCCACCGCCGCCCGCGCCAGCGCCTCCGGGCCCGGCGCGCCCCGCGGGCCGTCCCGCCCGTCCCACGGCCACGGCATCAGCGCCGCGCCGAGCCCCAGGCACCCGACGACCGCCCCCGCGGCCACCAGGTACCGCCGCCTCGCCCGGCCGCCTCCCGCACCGCCGGTCCCCTGCGAGGACGCGAGGCCCCCCGCGCCCTCCGCGCCCCCCGCGCTCTCCGCGCTCTCCGCGCTCTCCGCGCTCTCCGCGCTCTCCGCGCTCTCCGCGCTCTCCGCGCTCTCCGCGCTCTCCGCGCTCTCCGCGCTCTCCGCGCTCTCCGCGCTCTCCGCGCTCTCCGCGCTCTCCGCGCTCTCCGCGCCCTCCGCGCCCACAGCGCCCACAGCGCCCACAGCGCCCACGGTGCCCGGTACGTGCTCCCTGCATCCCGTGCGTCCCGTGCACTCCGTGTGTTCCGTACACCCCGTGTCGCCCACGTGTTGCACGTGCCCCACGTGTTCCACGTGCCCCACGTGCCCCACGTGTTCCGTGTGCGGATTGCGCGGCGTGGGCGGATTGCGCGGCGTGTGCCGGGCTTGTTCCGTGTTCCGGGCCTCCGCCGTGCTCGCCCTGCCGTGCGTGCTCTCCCCGTGTCCCCGGTTCTCCCCGTGTCCCCGGCTCTCCTCGCTCTCCATGGCGCTCACTGTGCGTCAGTACGACGACCACATCCGCCCGGCCCAAGGGGGCGGCCCGCGGGGTTCACACCGATGGCCCCGAGTGTCACGCTGTGATCATGAGCCCTACCGAAGCCGCACCCGACGGGGCGCGCGGCGACCTCACCGCCCGGCTGCTCACGGGCCTCCCCGCCGAGGCCGTCCTGACCGACCCCGACGTCACCGCCTCCTACGCCAACGACATGGCGAGCTTCTGCCCGGCCGGCGCCCCCGCCGTGGTGGTCCTGCCCCGCACGGTGGAGGAGGTCCAGCACGTCCTGCGCACCGCCACCGAGCTGTGCGTACCGGTCGTCCCGCAGGGCGCCCGGACCGGCCTGTCGGGCGGCGCGAACGCCTCCGACGGCTGCATCGTGCTGTCCCTGGTCCGGATGGACCGCATCCTGGAGATCAACCCCGTCGACCGGGTGGCCGTCGTAGAGCCGGGTGTCGTCAACGCCGCTCTCTCCCGCGCCGTCGCCGAGCACGGCCTCGCCTACCCGCCGGACCCCTCCAGCTGGGAGACCTGCACCATCGGCGGCAACATCGGCACCGCCTCGGGCGGCCTGTGCTGCGTGAAGTACGGGGTCACCGCCGAGTACGTGCTCGGCCTGGACGTCGTCCTGGCCGACGGGCGGCTGATGTCCACCGGCCGGCGCACCGCGAAGGGCGTCGCAGGATACGACCTGACCCGCCTGTTCGTCGGCTCCGAGGGCTCCCTGGGCGTCATCGTGCGGGCCACCCTCGCACTCCGGCCACAGCCGCCGCGACAGCTCGTGCTGGCCGCCGAGTTCGCCTCCGCGGCCGCCGCCTGCGACGCCGTGTGCCGGATCATGGCCGGCGGACACGTCCCGTCCCTCCTCGAACTGATGGACCGTACGACCGTCAAGGCCGTCAACGACCTCGCCCGCATGGGGCTGCCCGACGCCACCGAGGCGCTGCTGCTCGCCGCCTTCGACACGCCCGACCCGGCCGCCGACCTCGCCGCCGTCGGCGAACTGTGTGAGGCGGCCGGCGCCACCCAGGTCGTGCCCGCCGACGACACCGCCGAGTCCGACCTGCTGCTCCAGGCCCGCCGGCTGTCGCTGACCGCGCTGGAAGCGGTCAAGGGCACCACGATGATCGACGACGTGTGCGTGCCGCGTTCCCGGCTGGGCGACCTGCTGGAGGGCGTCCAGCGCATCGCCGACAAGTACGCCCTGACCATCGGCGTCTGCGCGCACGCGGGCGACGGCAACACCCACCCCACCGTCTGCTTCGACGCGCAGGACCCCGACGAGTCCCGGCGCGCCCGCGAGTCCTTCGACGAGATCATGGCGCTCGGCCTGGAGCTCGGCGGCACCATCACCGGCGAGCACGGCGTGGGCGTGCTGAAGAAGGAGTGGCTGGCCCGCGAGATCGGCCCCGTGGGCACGGAGATGCAGCGCCGGATCAAGGACGCCTTCGACCCGCTCGGCATCCTCAACCCCGGCAAGCTGTTCTGACCCACCCGGGCCCGGAGCACCCTCCCCTCCCGCACCTCACGCACCATCCGTCCCGGCACCACCCGTCCGGCACCGGCCTCCCGCCACTGGTCCTTCCACCACCGGTTCTCCCACCACCGGTCCTCCCGCCACCGGTCCTCCCACCACTGGTCCTCCCGCCACCGGTTCTCCCGCCACCGCCCGGCACGGCGCGGCGCGGCGCCGCGGCGCACGGGCTCACTCCCCGTCCGGAGACTCGTCCGAGGGCCACGGGTCGCGCAGCCACGGGTCGTCGGCCGGGAGCGGGGCGAGCAGCTCGGCGAGGCCGTCGTCGATGCCGAGCTGCCCGCCCTCGGAGCCCGGCGGGACCACCCGCAGGGTGCGCTCCAGCCAGGCCGACACCTGTGCGGCGGGCGCCTCCAGCAGGGCGTCCCCGTCGGGTGAGCTCAGTGCCATCAGCACCACACTGCGCCCCTCCACCTTGGTCGGCCATACCCGCACGTCGCCGTGCCCGCACGGCCGGAACACCCCCTCCACGAGCAGTTCGCGGGCGAAGGTCCAGTTCACCGGGTGCTCGGAGTTGATGTGGAAGGTGACGTGCACGGCGAAGGGGTCGTCGGTGCGGTAGCCGAGCCGGGCCGGGACCGGGATGCTGCGTTCGGGCGACAGGACGAGCTTCAGCTCCAGTTCGCGTTCCACGACGGTGTGGTGCATGGCCGTTCCTCTCTCGTACGGGTGCGTACGGGTCTGTCGTACGGGTCGGTCGCGGGCCCTGGCGCGGGCCCGTACGAGTGGGGAGCGGGGTGGGCCCGGAGCATTACGCGGGTTCCGGGAAATCTTTGTCCGGGCCGGCGCGAGGGGGTGCATGCGGTTGCCCGGATCGGGGCGGGTACTGCCGGACGGGCCCTGGCGGATGCGCCGGTCTGGTAGATGTGGAGGCCCCCATACGACCCCCGAGCAGATACGGGACGACGGACATGAGTGCCCCCTCCCCGGCCCCCGGCGACGACAGACCCCGTGAGGGCTACTACCCGGACCCGTCCATCCCCGGCTACGTCCGGTACTGGAACGGGTCCGCCTGGGTGCCGGGCACCAGCCGCCCCGCCCCGTCCGGCGGCGAGTTGCTCACCCCGCCCCCCGCCGTGGCGCAGCCGCCCCGGCAGCCCCCGCACACGCCGGCGGCGGCGGACGGCGGGCAGCCGGGTGGCGTGCGGGGTCCGGTTCCGGGTTCCGTTCCGGGCGCGCTTCCGGACGCGGTGGAGGAGACCGGGCCGCACTTCTTCGACGAGGACCCGGAGCCCGGCGCGCCCTACGGCGGCGGACCCCGGCCCGCGTCCGCGTGGGGCGCCGACCGCGCCCACCAGTCCGGCTTCGGCAGCGACCAGGACCGCCGCGTCTCCTGGGGCGCCCCGCCGGCCGACCCCCGGGTGCCCGCGCACGCCCCGCCCGCCCAGCCCGACGGCACGTTCGTGTCCGGCCGCCCCGTCCCGGGTGACGGCACGGCCGCGGCGACGGCGTCACCGGGTGCACCGGGTGACGGGGCCGGCGGTCCGGGCGTCACCGGTTCGGGGGGCTCCGCGCCGACGGGCGTGGACGGCGGCCCCCGCTTCGCGGGCGGGTCCGCGGCGACGGGTCCGGCGAGCGCCCCGTCCCCGGCCGGCCGGGCCGCGGCGCCCACGACGGCCGTGCACGGCCAGGCCGGACTCCAGGGCGAGGCCGCGGGTGCCGCCGCGGACGAGGGCACCATGACCTTCCGCGCCACGCCGGCGGTGCCTGCCGGGCCCGGCTTCGGCGCCGGGAAGGCCGCCGCCGAACGGGCCGCGTCCGCCCAGGCCGCCCCCGCGTCCGCCGACCCCGGGGCCGCCCCGTCGCCCCGGCAGCCCGCCGCGGGCGTGCCGGCGCAGTCGGCCGCCGCCCAGCGGCAGCAGGCCGCCGGTGCGCCCGTCACCGCCGGCGCCGGAGGCGGGCAGCCCTCCTGGGCCCAGCAGGTGCACCGCCTTGCGGGCGGCGCCGGTGACGAACAGCCCGTCGCCCCGTGGAAGCCACCCGTGGACGACCCGTTCCAGGCGGCGGCCCGTCGGCAGGCCGCGGCGCGCCCCGCGGGACTGGGCCGGCGTCTGGCCGCCCGGCTGATCGACACCGTCGTCGTGGCGGGTGTCACCGCCGTGGCGGCCGTCCCGCTGGGCGCGCAGGCCCTGGACCACATCCAGGGCAAGATCGACGCGGCCAAGCAGTCCGGCGAGACCGTCACGGTCTGGCTGCTGGACGGCACGACGTCGCTCGGCCTCGGCGTGGTGGTGGCCGTCCTGCTGCTGACCGGCGTCCTCTACGAGGCCCTGCCGACCGCCAGGTGGGGCCGTACGCTCGGCAAGCGGGTGCTCGGCCTGGAGGTCCGCGACATCGAGGCGCACGAGCCGCCCGGGTTCGGCGCGGCCCTGCGCCGCTGGCTCGTCTACAGCATTCCCGGGCTGCTCTGCTTCGGCGTCATCGGCGTGCTGTGGTGCGTGTTCGACCGCCCGTGGCGCCAGTGCTGGCACGACAAGGCGGCCCGTACGTTCGTGGCGGGGTGAGGCCTTCCGTGTCCGCCGCCCCGCGGACGCGGAAGCGCACGGGGAGGGAGAGGATCCGGTACTCCGGACGGCGGCGCGCCGGATGCGCGGCCCGGGCCGCCGCGATCCACTCGGGCCATGAGCACCGAACCGCCCGCCGGCTCCGGCGGCCAGCCGCCGGATGACGACCCGTTCAGGAAGCAGCCGCCACCCGGACCGGGGTCGGGTTCGCCGTACGACACACCCTCGGGGGGCGACCGGCCGCCCGAGGGCGGCTCGCCGCCGCCCGGAGGCCAGCCGCCCCCCTATGGCGGCGGCCAGCCTCCGCCCTACGGTGGCGGCCCCTACGGCGGTGACGCCCAGGGCGGCGGCGGCTACCCGGCCGACCCGCTGGCCGGCATGCCCCCGCTCGCGGACAGCGGCAGACGCACCCTCGCACGGATCATCGACCTGATCCTGGTGGGCATCGTGGTCTGGCTGCTCACCTGGGGCTTCGGCGTGGACAACTACAACGTGAACGGCAGTGACGTCAACGTCGGCAGGTCCTTCGCGCAGTCCGTGGTGGCCGCGGTCCTCTACATCGCGTACGACACCTTCACGATGAGCCGCACGGGCCAGACGCTCGGCAAGAGGTGGCTCGGCCTGCGGGTGGCCAACCTCGACAACGGCGCGACACCCTCGGTGCAGACCTCGCTGATCCGCGCGGCGGTGCTGTGGGTGCCCTTCGCGTTCTGCTGCGCCTGCCTGTGGACCGTGATCTGCGGCGGCTGGAGCTTCTTCGACAAGCCGTACAAGCAGGGCCTGCACGACAAGGCGGCCAAGACGGTGGTGGTGAGCACCGGCACCCGCTGACCGCGGCGTCCACCGGGGTCCACCGGCGTCCACCGGCGTCCACCGGCGTCCACCGGCGTCCACCGGCGGACAGGGTGGAGGGCGGACCCCGGCCGGGGTCCGCCCTCCACCCTGTCCGCGGGCCCCGGTCAGGTGTCGGACACGGCGCCCGAGGCGGCGTGCACCGGCTTCTGCGGCGCGGGGGAGTGCGGCACCGCGGCGACCTGCTGTGCCTGCCGTGTCCGCGTTGCGGGCCGTGCCTGTTCGGCCCGGCCCGTCCGCTGCGCGGGCCGCGCGGTCCTGCGGGCCGGGACGGTCAGGGCGACCAGCAGCCCCAGGGCGAGCCCGGTGACCGCGATGAAGGCGATCCCCACGGGTGAACCGGTCCCGGAGAGCAGCAGCATGGCGAGCGTGGACAGGATCACGGTGCACGAACCGTAGACGAACTGGGCGGCTTTCGGACGAGGCATGGCAATCGTGTCCTCGGAAGTGGGGTGAGACTAGGGTGTCGGCCTGGCTTTCCGCCGACTTCCGGGCGTTCCGCCAGCCGACTCTAATCGCGTGTGTGCCCGAGCGGAACCGACGGTAAGCGTGACCTGACCAACAGTGCCGGTGCACGGGGGGCGCACCGAGTCATGGTGTCCAGCAAGTGGACCTGTGCACGCGCCTGTTGAAGAACGGACGGCGCAGGCCGGAACGTTCGCTGAGCGAGACGGGAACTCCGCATAGTGCACTTGTCCTGCTCAAGTCAAGGTCTGTTTTTTCTGCTCAACCTCTAGTCAAATGTCGTCACTTGACAACACGCGTTGATCACGTGCGCGCGGGTGCCCCAATGAGACCAGGCCCTTCGTTCCGCGCGCTCGGGCGTGGGGGAGGAAATCAAGTGACCAGTAGACCCTGGACGTTCAGAGCAGCGGCGACCGCCGTCGCGCTCGCCGCGGCCACTGCGACGTTCTCGACGTCCGCCGTGGCCCAGGCCGACACGGGCGGCGCCAAGGCGCCGGCCGCGGACCGCCGTGACCCGGCGGCCCCCAAGGTCCTCGAACAGGAGCACGACCTCGAGGGCCCGTTCAGCAAGACCCAGGCCGCTCAGCGGGAAGAAGCGCTGAAGCAGGTCATATCCGGCGAGGCGAAGGTGCAGAAGCGCGGCGCCTCCCAGGTCGTCCAGCTGCACTCGCGGCGCGGCGGCAGCAAGTACGTCGAGCTCGGCCGGGAGAAGACCGACAAGATCTTCACCATCCTCGTCGAGTTCGGCGACAAGACCGACCCCCGCTACGGCGGCACGCCCGGTCCGCTGCACAACGAGATAGCCGAGCCGGACCGCAAGGAGGACAACAGCACCGCCTGGCAGGCCGACTACAACCGTGAGCACTTCCAGGACCTGTACTTCGGCAACGGCACCGCCTCGATGAAGAAGTACTACGAGAAGCAGTCCTCGGGCCGCTACTCGGTCGAGGGCGAGGTGCAGGACTGGGTCAAGGTCCCGTACAACGAGGCCCGCTACGGCTCCAACGCGTGCGACCCGGACAACTGCGCCTGGTTCGCCGTGCAGGACGGCATCAACGCCTGGGTCGCCGGGCAGAAGGCGGCCGGCCAGACCGACGCCCAGATCAAGGCGAAGATCGCCCAGTACGACCAGTGGGACCGCTACGACCACGACGGCGACGGCAACTTCAACGAGCCCGACGGTTACATCGACCACTTCCAGATCGTGCACGCCGGTGAGGACGAGTCCGCGGGCGGCGGCGCGCAGGGCGACGACGCCATCTGGGCGCACCGCTGGTACGCGTTCGGCACCGACGCCGGAGCCACCGGCCCCGACGGCAACAAGCTCGGCGGCACCCCGGTCGGCGACACCGGCATCTGGATCGGCGACTACACCATCCAGCCCGAGAACGGCGGACTCGGCGTCTTCGCCCACGAGTACGGCCACGACCTCGGTCTGCCGGACCACTACGACACCCAGGGCGGCGAGAACTCCACCGGGTTCTGGACGCTGATGTCCTCCGGCTCCTGGCTGGGCATGGGCAAGGACACCATCGGCGACATGCCCGGCGACATGAACGCCTGGGACAAGCTGCAGCTCGGCTGGCTGGACTACGAGACCGCCAAGGCCGGCAAGTACTCCTTCCACAAGCTGGGCGTCGCGGAGTACAACAACCGCCACGCGCAGGCCGTGGTGGTGCAGCTGCCGAAGAAGACCGTCACCACCGAGATCGTGCCGCCCGCCGAGGGCAGCAAGCAGTGGTGGAGCGGCAGCGGTGACGACCTGAGCAACACCCTGACCCGCTCGGTCGACCTGACCGGCAAGGCGTCGGCGTCCCTGACCCTCGACGGCTGGTACCAGATCGAGAAGGACTACGACTACCTCTACACCGAGGTGTCCACCGACGGCGGCGCCACCTGGACCGCCCTGGACGGCACGGCCGACGGCCAGCCGATCGCGCGGGACGGCAGCGGCAAGCCCGCCCTGTCCGGCACGGTCGACAGCTACCAGAAGCTGGCGTACTCCCTGGACGCCTACGCGGGCAAGAAGTTCGACCTGCGCTTCCGCTACCAGACCGACGGCGGCGTCGCGCTGAAGGGCTTCGCGGCCGACAGCATCGCCATCACCGCCGACGGCGCGACGGTCTTCACCGACAACGCCGAGACGGACGACGCCGGCTGGGCGAAGAAGGGCTTCGCCCGCATGGGCGCCTCCTACACGGAGGACTACGACCAGTACTACATCGCGGAGAACCGCCAGTACGTGTCGTACGACAAGACCCTGAAGGTCGGCCCGTACAACTTCGGCTTCGCGTCGAAGCCTTCGTGGGTGGAGCACTACCCGTACCAGAACGGCCTGTTGATCTGGAAGTGGGACACCTCCGAGGCGGACAACAACACCAGCCAGCACCCGGGCACCGGCCTGGTGCTGCCGGTGGACTCCCACCCGGCCCAGCTGAAGTGGTCCGACGGCACGCTGATGCGCAACCGCATCCAGTCCTACGACTCGCCGTTCAGCCTGTACCGCACGGACGGGCTGAAGCTGCACAAGGCGGACGTCGCGACGCGCGTCCCGTCCTCCCGCGGTGTGTCGGTCTTCAACGACCACCGGCACACCTACTACAGCGAGGAGAACCCGCGCGCCGGTGTCAAGGTCACTGACACCAACACCAAGATCAGGATTCTCCGGGAGGCCTGGAACGGCTCCTCGATGACCATCATGGTGTCCCCCGCGACCTGGTAAGCAGCATCTCCGCAGGTCAGAAGCGTATCGGCGGCAACCCCCTGGCGGGTTGCCGCCGATCGTGTTTAGGTGCGTGCTGTGGTTCTCTTATTGACACCGGTGCACACGGGGGTGTGACTGCATGGCCGCAGGAGGTTTCTGCAAGCTGCCGAACGGCAGCGTGGTGGTGGCGCTGAACCTGCCCAGCCCCGCCGCCGACGGGTCCGCCGCCGTGCGGGTCCTCGTCCTCGCCCAGAACCGGGCCCGCGCCCTGACCAGGCTGCGGAACCTGGGGCTCAGGGCGGTCTACCTGCGGGGCAACGCCGCCCCGCCCACCCCGGACGAGGTCACGGCCGTGCTGCACCATCCCGACGGCCTCATATGGCGTACCGCTCCCGACAACGGTGTCACCGTCACCGAGCTGTGGCACCCCATCCGCGCCCTGCTCAGACGGCCCGCGGCGCCCGTGAGGCCGTAGCCCGCAGCCGCAGCCGCAGCCGCAGCCGCAGCCGCAGCCGCAGCCGCCGCTCCCGGGAGCGGCGGTGCCCCTCACGGGGGCCCGGGGAGCCGCCCGGCCGGCCACGACGGTGCCGCGGCCGGCCGGCGTCATGGCGCGGCACCTCCGGCGGAGCGCCCGGCCCGGGCCCGCGGGCCCGGCGGCGGCAGGGCCGGTCCGGGCGCAGCCCCGCCCGCCACACGTCCGGCGGGCGGTCCCCGTCCGGCCCGGTCACCGGAGCCGCCGCCCCGGGACGCCTACACGACGGGCTTGCCGGTCAGCTCCACACCGGCCGCACGCATCTCGTCCAGCGCGCGGCCGGTGCTCTCCTCGGCGACGCCCGCGGTCAGATCGAGCAGCACCTGGGTACGGAAGCCCGCGCGGACCGCGTCCAGGGCGGTGGCCCGTACGCAGTGGTCGGTGGCGATCCCGACGACGTCCACCTCGTCGACGTCCCGGGCGCGCAGCCACTCCGCCAGCGGCACCCCGTTCTCGTCGGCCCCCTCGAAGCCGCTGTAGGCGGCCACGTACGCGCCCTTGTCGAAGACGGCGTCGATCGCGCCGGAGGCGACGGCCGGGGCGAAGTTCGGATGGAAGCCCACCCCCTCCGTGCCCGCCACGCAGTGCGCGGGCCAGGAGCGGACGAAGTCCGGATTGTCGGCGAAGTGGCCGCCGGGCGCGATGTGGTGGTCCCGGGTGGCCACGACGTGCCGGTAGCCGGCCGGTGCCTGCCCGATCAGCTCGGTGATGGCGGCCGCCACATCGGCACCCCCGGCCACCGGGAGGCTGCCCCCCTCGCAGAAGTCGTTCTGCACATCTACGACGATCAAGGCGCGACGCATGGTGGGTGTCCTTCGACGAGGGCTGGAGTCTACGAGCCTAGAGACTGCGGGGCCGGTGCGGGAGGGGGTCTTCGGGGGCGCCGGAGGTCCTGGGTGCCGGGCCCCGTACGGTGCGCGCCCCGCGGGGGCTCAGCGCAGGTACTCCGTGGGCAGCACGGGCTCCCCGCGGGACAGCTGGGTGGCGGACAGGGGCAGCCCGGCACGGGCCGCGACATGCCGCGCACGGGCCGCGTCCAGGGGTTCGCGCGCCACCACCTCCCCGCCCCTGACCAGCTCGGCCAGCAGCTGCCGGCCGGCGAGCTCGGCCGGGACCGGGCCGGTGCCGACCACCTCGGCCTCCGCGACGCCGTCGGCGCCGAGGCGGCGCGCGGCCCACTTGCGCCCGCCGACGGACGTCTTCCCACCGCCGGACCGCTTCGCCACCGGCACCAGCGGCGCCCCCGCGTCCCCCGACCCGGCGCGGGCCACCAGCTTGTACACCATCGAACAGGTCGGGTGCCCGGAGCCGGTGACCAGCTGGGTGCCCACCCCGTAGGCGTCGACCGGCGCGGCGGCCAGCGAGGCGATGGCGTACTCGTCCAGGTCAGAGGTCACGATGATCTTCGTGTCGCGCGCGCCGAGCTCGTCGAGCTGCTGCCGCACCCGGTGCGCGACCAGCAGCAGGTCCCCGGAGTCGATGCGGACCGCGCCCAGCTCGGGCCCGGCGACCTCGACCGCGGTCCGCACCGCCTCGGCCACGTCGTACGTGTCCACCAGCAGCGTCGTGCCGCGGCCCAGCGAGTCCACCTGCGCCTGGAAGGCGTCCCGCTCCCGGTCGTGCAGGAGGGTGAACGCGTGCGCGGAGGTGCCCACGGTCGGGATGCCGTAGCGGAAGCCCGCGGCGAGGTCGGAGGTGGAAGTGAAACCCCCCAGGTAGGCGGCGCGGGCCGCGGCCACCGCCGCCAGCTCGTGGGTGCGGCGGGCACCCATCTCGATCAGCGGGCGGTCCCCGGCCGCCGACGACATCCGGGAGGCGGCCGCCGCGATCGCCGAGTCGTGGTTGAGCACGGAGAGGATCACCGTCTCCAGCAGCACGCACTCGGCGAACGAGCCCTCCACCCGCATCACCGGCGAGCCCGGGAAGTACACCTCGCCCTCGGGATAGCCCCAGATGTCACCCGAGAAGCGGTAACCGGCGAGCCATTCGAGGGTCTCCTCCCCGACGATCCCCCGTTCGCGCAGAAAGCCCAGCACATCCGGGTCGAAGCGGAAGTTCTCCACCGCGTCCAGGACCCGCCCCGTGCCCGCCACGACCCCGTAGCGCCGCCCGTGCGGCAGCCGGCGGGTGAACACCTCGAACACCGAGCGTCGGTCCGCGGTGCCCGCCCTCAGGGCGGCCTGGAGCATGGTCAGTTCGTACTGGTCGGTGAAGAGCGCCGTCGAGGGAACCTCCACCGGCAGCCCAAGGTCCGCAACGCCCACGCAACCTCTCCTCGTCATCTCGTGCCCTGCCTCCCGGGGCCTTCCCGGGACCTTCCCAGGGCCTCCCGGGGCGTCCCCGGAGGAGCCCCGGAGCCGGGGAACCGTCCCCGGGGGACGCGGCATGACGCCCGATGGTACTCCCATTTCGTCAGTGTGACGATTTATCGCGGGCATGGCAGCATGGAACCTGTGACGTCAGCCGCTCCCATCGAGATCGAACGCACCGAGTCGGCGGAGGAGGTCTCTGCCGTCCCCGAGCCGGACGTCCCCTGGGTCACGATCGTCCACAACGACCCGGTCAACCTCATGAGCTACGTGACCTACGTCTTCCAGTCGTACTTCGGCTACTCGAAGGACAAGGCCACCAAGCTCATGCTCGACGTCCACCACAAGGGCCGGGCGGTCGTCTCCAGCGGAAGCCGCGAGGAGATGGAACGCGACGTGCAGGCCATGCACGGCTACGGTCTGTGGGCCACCCTCCAGCAGGACCGGAAGTAGCGACCATTTCCATGCCAGGAACCTTCGAACCGCTCTCCGGCGGCGGTGCGGCCGTCGCCCTCGACGAGGTCGAGATCTCCATCATCCGGTCGCTGGCCGTGCAGCTCCTGGAGCTCATCGGCCCCGGCCCCGCCGAGGACACGCCCGACGACCCGCTCGCCGAACTCTTCGCGGAGGGCCCGAGCGAGCCTCCCGCCGACCCGGTGCTGCGCCGGCTGTTCCCCGACGCCTACCGCGACCCGCGGCGCGAGCCCGCCTCCCCGCAGGAGGCCGAGGAGCAGCAGGCCCACTCCGCGGAGTTCCGCCGCTACACCGAGAACGACCTGCGGGCCGGCAAGCGCGAGAACGCCCTCGCGGTGATCCGCTCCCTGGACGCGCTCGGCCCGGTCGAGGACGGCGGGGCCGTGCTGGAGCTGACGCCCGAGGAGTCCCGCCAGTGGCTGAGCGCCCTCAACGACCTGCGCCTCGCCATCGGCTCCCGGCTGGACATCACCGACGAGGACGACACCGACCTGCTCTACCGGCTCCCGGACGACGACGCCCGCAAGCCCATGGTGATGGCGTACCTGTGGCTGGGGGGCCTGCAGGACACCCTCGTCGCCACTCTGCTGCCGTGAGGCCGTGAGGCCGTGAGGCCGTGAGGCCGTGAGGCCGTGAGGCCCTGAAGCCCTGAGTGGCCCTGTGCGCTCCAGGGCGCGGAGCCCTGCCCGGCGGGGCCGGTCGGTCAGGGCTCCCGGCGGTGAGGCCTCTGACGGCGCACTCCGTGCAGCCGGTCCGGACCTGCCGGCCGGCTGCGCGTTCGCTCAGCGGACGCTCAGATCCGGATAACGATCACATCACCGGACCGGTCGCGTACGCCCCTTTTCCGGCCCGTTTGCCCCCTTCTTCTCGTGAAGTGCGCCACACGGCGCCCCCGGCGGACCGTGTCGCAACCGTGATAGATCTTCACGACCGCCCGGCGGACGCCACCCCTGTCCGTCCGGGTGCGCCACCGCGCCGGCCACCGCCGGCCAGGCACGGGCAGGCTCCGTGCAGCCCGCCCCACTCCATCAGTCCGGGGGGATCGAGACCCGATCCGAGGCCGTCCACCGGCCCGGGTCGGCCATGGAGAAAGGCGCACTCACACCATGACCTCCGCGAAGGTCGCCGACGCTCCCGAAGAGGGGTACGAGCGAGGGCTCGGCAGCCGCCAGGTCCAGATGATCGCGATCGGCGGCGCGATCGGCGTCGGTCTGTTCCTGGGAGCCGGGGCGAACATCGCCAAGGCCGGTCCCAGTCTGATCGTCATGTACGCCCTGGCCGGCGTCATCATCTTCTTCATCATGCGGGCGCTCGGCGAACTCCTGCTCTACCGACCGGTCTCGGGCTCGTTCGCCGAGTACTCCCGCGAGTTCCTCGGCCCGTTCTTCGGCTACTTCACCGGCTGGACGTACTGGCTGATGTGGGTCGTCACCGGTATGGCCGAGCTGACCGCGGCCGCGATCTACGTGAACTACTGGTTCCCGGACATCCCGCGCTGGGTCACCGCGCTGGTGTTCCTGGTGGTCCTGTTCGGGGCCAACCTGATCTCCGTGAAGCTCTTCGGCGAGCTGGAGTTCTGGTTCTCCATGGTCAAGGTCACGGCCCTGCTCGGCATGATCGTCATCGGCCTGGGCGTGCTCACCTTCGGCTTCAGCGCCGCCGGCGACACCGCGGCCGTCTCCAACCTGTGGGCGTTCGACGGCTTCTTCCCCAAGGGCGTCGGCTCCTCGCTGATGACCCTCCAGGGCGTCATGTTCGCCTACCTCGCCGTCGAACTGGTCGGCGTCACGGCCGGCGAGTCGGAGAACCCGGAGAAGACCCTCCCCAAGGCGATCAACACGCTGCCCTGGCGCATCGCACTGTTCTACGTCGGCGCCCTCACCGTCATCCTGTGCGTGGTGAAGTGGACGGAGTTCGCGGAGGGCGTCAGCCCGTTCGTACGGGCCTTCGCCGTCATCGGCATCCCGGCGGGCGCCGGCATCGTCAACTTCGTGGTGCTCACCGCGGCCCTGTCCTCCTGCAACTCCGGCATGTACTCCACCGGCCGCATGCTGCGGAACCTGGCCGAGAGCGGGGAGGCCCCCCGCGTCTTCACCCGGCTGTCCTCGACCCGGACACCGGCCCTGGCCATCCTCGTCTCGGTGCTGTTCATGGGCATCGGCGTCATCCTCAACTACGTCGTCCCGGAGAAGGCCTTCGGCTACGTCACCTCCGTCGCCACCGGCGCCGGCATCTGGACCTGGCTGATGATCCTGATCAGCCACGTCCGGTACCGCCGCGCGGTCGACGCGGGCCGGCTGCCCGCCTCCTCCTTCCCCGCGCCGGGCGGCGCGGTGTGCTCCTGGATCGCCATCGTGTTCCTGCTCTTCGTCACCTGCCTGATCGCCTACGACACCGACGCCCGGGTCAGCCTCTACGTGATGGCCGGCTGGGCGCTGGTCCTCGGCGCGGGCTGGAGAACGCTGAAGGCCCGCGGCACCCGCGCTGGCGAGGGCCGCGAGCCGCGACTGGAGAAGGTCGGCTGACCACCGGCCCGGCACGGCCCGGCGCCGGTGCGGCCGCCGGGGGCACTCGTGGCGCCCCCGGCGGCCGCACCGCACCTCCCGCCCGCACCCTCCGGGCCTGTCCGCACCTTCCGTCCGCACCCCTCCGGGCCTGTCCGCACCACCCGTCCGCACCCTCCGGGCCCGTCCGGAACCCTCCGGACGGGCCCGGAACCGTTCGGACCGCCCGGAACTGTCCGGAATGCGGGACCTTCGTACCACTCCTCGATACGAACCGGCCCGCACCCGCCCCGCACCCGCCCGCGCCCCGCCCGTACCCCGTGGGGAGCGCCGGGCAGTCCCCGAAGGGCCGCCGCCCGGCCCGCGCCCCGGCCCCCGCCGGGCGGCTGCATATCCTGGCGGGCATGCTGACCATCACCCAGGCCCTGGTCGACCGGATCGTCGCGCACGCCCGCAAGGACCACCCCGACGAGGCGTGCGGCGTCGTCGCCGGCCCCGCGGGCACGGACCGCCCCGAGCGCTTCATCCCGATGCTGAACGCGGCCATGTCGCCCACGTTCTACGAGTTCGACTCCGGCGACCTCCTCAAGCTCTACCGCGAGATGGACGACCGCGACGAGGAGCCGGTGGTGATCTACCACTCGCACACCGCGACCGAGGCGTACCCCTCCCGGACGGACATCTCCTACGCCAACGAGCCCGGCGCGCACTACGTCCTCGTCTCCACCGCGGACACCGACGGGCTCGGCGACTTCCAGTTCCGCTCCTTCCGCATCGTCGAGGGCGAGGTGACGGAGGAGGAGGTCACGGTCGTGGAGGCCTACTGAACCACCCCTCCGTCCCGCATGCCGGACGAAAACAGTCCGGGATGTGGAATCACACTCCGGGTCCCGGGACGGGAATCGTTACGATGAGCCCATGGTTCTCCACGACGTGAGTGAGAAGACGCCGGGCATGCTGCTCGTGGCGCGGCTGCACGTCGACCTGTGCAGGCTCGCCAGCGCCATCTGTTGACGCTGCCCTGCCGCCGCACGGCCGTGGAGCCGCGGCGCTCACCGCACCACCACCCGCAGGAACGGCGCTGCCGCGCGCCCGCCGACGCCACACTCCCGACGTACTCCCGACAGGAGCCCACAGCCATGGCCATCGAGGTCCGCATCCCCACCATCCTCCGCCAGTACACCGACGGTCAGAAGGCGGTGGAGGGCAAGGGCGACACCCTCGCCGACCTGTTCGCCGACCTTGAGACCCGGCACGCGGGCATCCGGGCCCGTCTCATCGACGAGACCAAGGGCGGCGAACTGCGCCGCTTCGTCAACGTCTACCTGAACGACGAGGACGTCCGCTTCCTCGACGGCATCACCACCAAGGTCGCCGACGGCGACAACGTCACGATCCTGCCGGCCGTGGCCGGCGGCATGGCCTGAGGTCCTGACCCGCGATGCGCTACGACTCCCCGCTGGCCGCGGTGGGCAACACCCCCCTGGTGCGCCTGCCGCGGCTGTCGCCGTCCGAGGACGTGCGGATCTGGGCCAAGCTGGAGGACCGCAACCCCACCGGCTCGATCAAGGACCGCCCCGCCCTGTACATGATCGAGCAGGCCGAGAAGGACGGCCGGCTCACCCCGGGCTGCACCATCCTGGAGCCGACCTCCGGCAACACCGGCATCTCCCTGGCCATGGCGGCCCGGCTCAAGGGCTACCGGATCGTGTGCGTGATGCCCGAGAACACCTCCCGGGAGCGCCGCGACCTGCTCGCCATGTGGGGCGCGGAGATCATCTCGTCGCCCGCCGCGGGCGGCTCCAACACCGCGGTCCGCGTCGCCAAGGAACTCGGCGCCCAGCACCCGGACTGGGTGATGCTCTACCAGTACGGCAACCCCGACAACGCCGGCGCGCACTACGCCACCACCGGCCCGGAGATCCTCGCCGACCTGCCCTCCATCACCCACTTCGTGGCGGGCCTGGGCACCACCGGCACCCTCATGGGTGTCGGCCGCTACCTGCGCGAGCACAAGCCGGACGTCGCCGTCGTCGCCGCCGAACCCCGCTACGACGACCTGGTCTACGGGCTGCGCAACCTCGACGAGGGCTTCGTGCCCGAGCTCTACGACGCCTCCGTGCTCACCACCCGCTTCTCCGTCGGCTCCGCCGACGCCGTCACCCGCACCCGGGAACTCCTCCAGCAGGAGGGCATCTTCGCCGGCGTCTCCACCGGCGCCTCGCTGCACGCCGCGATCGGCGTCGGCCGGAAGGCCCTCAAGGCCGGGGAGCCCGCCGACATCGTCTTCGTCGTCGCCGACGGCGGCTGGAAGTACCTGTCGACCGGCGTCTACACGGCCGCCACCACCGAGGAAGCCATCGAGACCCTGCACGGCCAGCTCTGGGCCTGACCCGGCACACCGACGGCGCGCGGCCCCGCCCGGCCGCGCGCACGGCACCCCGGCCGGCCGCGCGCACGGCACCGCACCCGGCCGCCCCGCCCGCCGCAGCGGTGGCCGTCCGGCGGCCCCCGTCTACGACGTGAGATGACGGACCTGGTCCCACAGGACCGGGTCCACCACGCCGACCCGGCGGCGGAAGTCCCGCACCGGCACCCGGCGCAACTCGTCCGTCTCCAGGAAACTCGCCCGCCCCCGCGCATCGCCCACCGCACCCGGCGGCAGCGGGATCACCCCGGCCCGCTCGTCCCGGAACCTGCTGGTGATCTTGGCGACGGTGGCGCTGCGCCCCCGCACCGACAGCACCAGACACGGCCGGTCCTTCGCGCCCGGCCCGTCCTCGAACGGCACCCTCGCCCACCAGATCTCCGCCGGCCGCGGCCGGGCGGCCCGCAGCCCCGGCCTGCCCGGCGGCCTGCGCCGTCCCGCCGGACGCCGCCCCCACCCGTCCACGAGCGCGGCGACCAGTGCCAGCAGGACCACCGCCGCGAGCGCGAGCCACCAGGACGTGTCCATACGACGACCGTACCGGCGCGCATCTGCGCCCGCGCGCCCTTGTGCGCCCCGGCCGCGCTCCCGGTCCAGCCGAACCGGTGACACCGCAGGTGAGTTCGCCCACAACGGCCCCGGGCGGAGGAGCGACCGGAGGTTTCGCGCCGTACGCTCGATGAACCGCACGACCCCCGACGCCCCTTCCGGACATTCCCGCCAGCGGAGGTTTCTGCTTCATGAAGCTCACCGTCGTCGGCTGCTCGGGGTCGTTCCCGTCCGCGGAATCGGCCTGTTCGAGCTACCTCGTCGAGGCCGACGGCTTCCGGCTGCTCCTCGACATGGGCAACGGCGCCCTGGGCGAGCTGCAGCGCCACTGCGGTCTCTACGACCTCGACGCGATCTTCCTGAGCCATCTGCACGCCGACCACTGCATCGACATGCTCGGCTACTTCGTCGCCCGCTACTACCGGCACGACGGCGGCCGCTGCGCCCCCGTCCCGGTGTACGGCCCCGAAGGCACCGAGCACCGCCTGACCACGGCGTACGCCGACACCCCGTCGGCCTCCTCGATGAGCGAGGTGTTCGACTTCCACACGGTCAAGCCGTCCACCTTCGAGATCGGCCCGTTCACGGCGCACACCGAACGCGTCGCCCATCCGGTCGAGGCGTACGCCATCCGGCTCGAGCACGGTGGCAGGTCGCTGACGTACTCCGGCGACACCGGGGTCACCCCCGTCCTGGACGAACTCGCCCGCGACACGGATCTCTTCCTGTGCGAGGCCGCCTTCACGCACGGCAAGGAGAGCATCCCCGACCTGCACCTCAACGGCCGCGAGGCCGGCGAGACCGCGGCCCGCGCGGGCGCCCGCCGCCTGGTCCTCACCCACATCCCCCCGTGGACGGACCCCGCCGTCAACCTCGCCGACGCCCGCGCGGCGTACCCGGGCCCGGTGGAACTGGCTGCCCCGAGGGCGGCGTACGAGATCTGAGGCACTGCACCACGGCACGCCGAAGCCCCTCGGAACCACATCTTCCGGGGGGCCTCGCCGCTGTCCGGGACCGCCGTCCGGGACCGCTGTCCGGGAGGGCGGCGCAGGGGCTACGCCTTCGTGAGGTCCTCGATCTCCTCCTCGGGCTCGCGGCCCGGGGTGGGGATGTCGAACCTGACGATCGCGAAGCGGAAGACCGCGTAGTAGACCGCCGCGAAGGCCAGACCGACGGGGATGATCATCCAGGGCTTGGTGGCCAGGCCCCAGTTGAGGAAGTAGTCGATCGCGCCCGCCGAGAAGCTGAAGCCGTGGTGCACACCCAGCGCCCAGGTGACCGCCATCGACACCGCGGTGAGGACCACGTGGATCACATACAGCAGCGGGGCGATGAACATGAACGCGAACTCGATCGGCTCGGTGATACCGGTGACGAACGAGGTCAGCGCGAGCGAGAGCATCATGCCGCCGACGGCCTTGCGGCGCTCGGGGCGCGCGGCGTGCGTGATGGCCAGGGCGGCGGCCGGCAGGGCGAACATCATGATCGGGAAGAAGCCGGTCATGAACTGGCCCGCGGTCGGGTCGCCGTGGAAGAACCGGGGCAGGTCACCGTGCCAGACGCCGCCGGCGGAGTCGGTGAACGAGCCGATCTCCTGCCAGGCCACCGTGTTGACGAACTGGTGCATACCGACCGGCAGCAGCGCACGGTTGATCGCGCCGAAGATGCCCGCACCCGCGGCGCCCAGGCCGGTCATCCACTCGCCGAAGTTCGTGATGACGTCGCCGATGGGCTCCCAGACCAGCCCGAAGAGCACACCGACGGCGGTGCCGATGAAGGCCATCAGGATCGGCACCAGGCGGCGCCCGTTGAAGAAGCCGAGCCAGTCCGGCAGCTTGGTGCGGTGGAACCGCTGCCAGGTGACGGCGGCTATCAGGCCCATGACGATGCCGCCGAGGACCTTGGGGTCGTTGTAGGTGGCGGCGATGTCCGCACCTTCGGTGACCTTTGCTTCTGTGATCGGGAACGCCGTCAGTACGTTCTTGTAGACCAGGAAGCCGACCAGCGCCGCCAGGGCGGTGGACCCGTCGGCCTTCTTGGCGAAGCCGATGGCGATGCCGACGCAGAACAGCAGCGGCAGGTTGGCGAACACGGCGTCACCGGCCGTGGCGAACACGGACGCGACCTTGTTCCAGCCGAGACCGTCCTTGCCGAACACGTCGTCCTGCCCCAACCGCAGCAGGATGCCCGCCGCGGGCAGCACGGCGATGGGCAGCTGCAGGCTGCGACCGACCTTCTGCAGGCCCTGGAAAAGGCCGGATCCCCGCTTCTTTGCGGGGGCCGCCGATGCGGTGGCGGTGCTCATACGTCCTCCATCGGGTGGTGGTCTACACCACTCAGTGGTGTAGACCTGTTGTAGCACGATGAAGGGCGGATAAGGAACCCGCGATTCCAGCTACCGGAGCGCTACGCGCCGTGCTCGCGGAAGGGGCCGCGAAGGCGGCGCGCGGGCACGGCGACGGCCCTCCGGAACACAGGTCCGAAGGGCCGTCGCGGTGCCGTGGCGGTCACGCCTTGGTGACGTCCTCGTGCTCCTCCTCCGGCTCCCGGCCGGGCGTCTTGAGATCGAACTTTGTGATCGCGAACCGGAAGACGGTGTAGTAGACCAGTGCGAACGCCAGGCCGATCGGAATGATCAGCCACGGCTTCGTCGCCAGGTTCCAGTTGATGACGTAGTCGATCAGGCCGGCCGAGAAGCTGAAGCCGTCGTGCACGCCCAGCGCCCACGTCACCGCCATGGACACACCCGTCAGCAGCGCGTGGATCACGTACAGCACCGGCGCCACGAACAGGAACGAGTACTCGATCGGCTCGGTGATGCCGGTCACGAACGAGGTCAGGGCCACCGAGAGCATCAGCCCGCCCACCTCCTTGCGGCGGTCCGGCCGCGCACAGTGGGTGATCGCGAGCGCCGCCGCCGGCAGGGCGAACATCATGATCGGGAAGAAGCCCGACAGGAACTGTCCGGCGTCCGGGTCGCCCGCGAGGAACATGTTGATGTCACCGTGCACCTCGGTGCCGTCGGGCTTGGTGTACGTGCCGAACTGGAACCAGATGGGCACGTTCAGGAACTGGTGCAGGCCGATCACCAGCAGGGCCCGGTTCGCGACGCCGAAGAGACCCGCACCCCACGAACCCGCGTCGCTCAGCCAGTCGCTGAAGTCCTCCAGCCCGTCGCCGACCGGCGGCCAGATCCACAGGCACAGCGCGGCGAACGCGATCGCCACGAACGCCATGATGATCGGCACCAGACGCCGGCCGTTGAAGAAGCCGAGCCAGTCCACCAGCTTCGTACGGTGATAGCGCTGCCAGAAGAACGCCGTCAGCAGACCCATCACGATGCCGCCGAACACCCCCGGGTTCTGGTACGTGAACGCGGTGATCGCCCCGTCGGCGGTGCCCTGGCAGCCGATGTTGGGGACCTCCTGAGTCCCCGCCGGGCAGGACTCGGGGAACTGGAGCAGCACGTTGTAGTAGACGAGGAAGCCCGCCACCGCCGCCAGCGCCGTGGAGCCGTCGGCCTTCTTCGCCATGCCGATGGCCACCCCCACGCAGAACAGCAGCGGCAGCCCCAGCGCCCCGTCCAGCAGGGCGCCGCCCGCGCCCACCATCACCTTGGAGACGTCCGTCCAGCCCAGCCCGTCGTCACCGAACACGTCGGGCTGGCCGAGCCGGTTCAGGATGCCCGCCGCCGGCAGCACGGCGATGGGGAGCTGAAGGCTGCGCCCCATCTTCTGCAGCCCCTGGAACAGTCTGTTCCAGCGGGCACGTGCGGGGCCGGCGGCTGCTTGACTCATCGGTGTCCCTCCGGGCGGTTTGGCGACCGTCCGGCAGGTGGTGTAGACCAGTCACGGACGATGGTGGAGCCGTGCCGTCATCCTCCGGCCCATACCGCCCGAATGCTCGCAAAGCTGGGCCAACTGTGGGTTACTGCGACAAAGCGGTTCACACCCCTCACATCAGGTTGATCAGGGAGAAGGACATGGCCACCAAGGCTGAGAAGATCGTTGCCGGGCTCGGCGGCATCGAGAACATCGACGAGGTCGAGGGCTGCATCACGCGCCTGCGCACCGAGGTCAACGACCCCTCACTGGTCGACGAGGCCGCGCTGAAGGCCGCCGGCGCCCACGGCGTCGTCAAGATGGGCACCGCCATCCAGGTCGTCATCGGCACCGACGCCGACCCGATCGCCGCGGAGATCGAAGACATGATGTGAGCAACCCCGGCTCCGTACGTGAGGGGCCCTTCCCGCCATGGCGCCGCGGGAGGGGCCCCTCACGCACGGAGCCGGCCCCGCCCCGTACGGACGGCCCCGTACGCCCCCTGCCTGAGGCCGGCACCGCGGCAGGCGGCGTCCGCCCCGTCGCGGCCCGGCACGCCCTCCCGCCCGGGGGCGTCCGAGCCCGAGTACGTCCCGTACGAGGGCTTCCGGCCGGCCCACCGCAGGCCTTCGGCCCCGAACCCCCTGAGCCCACACCGGACGCCGCTCCCCGGCGGGCAGACCTCGTCCGCCGCGGCACTAGGCTCGGGGCCATGTCTCGAATCGACGGCCGCACCCCCGAACAACTCCGCCCGGTCACCATCGAACGCGGCTGGAGCAAGCACGCCGAAGGCTCCGTCCTCGTCTCCTTCGGTGACACCAGGGTGCTCTGCACCGCCTCCGTCACCGAAGGCGTGCCGCGCTGGCGCAAGGGCAGCGGCGAAGGCTGGGTCACCGCCGAGTACGCCATGCTGCCCCGCGCCACCAACACCCGCGGCGACCGCGAGTCCGTCAAGGGCCGCATCGGCGGCCGCACCCATGAGATCTCCCGCCTCATCGGCCGCTCGCTGCGCGCCGTCATCGACTACAAGGCCCTCGGCGAGAACACCGTGGTCCTCGACTGCGACGTCCTCCAGGCCGACGGCGGCACCCGCACCGCCGCCATCACCGGCGCCTACGTCGCCCTCGCCGACGCCGTCTCCTGGGCCCAGGAGAAGAAGCTCGTCAAGCCCGGCCGCCGCCCCCTCACCGGCAGCGTCTCCGCCGTCTCCGTCGGCATCGTCGACGGCGTCCCCCTCCTCGACCTCCGCTACGAGGAGGACGTCCGCGCCGAGACCGACATGAACGTCGTCTGCACCGGCGACGGCCGCTTCGTCGAGGTCCAGGGCACCGCGGAGGCCGAACCCTTCGCCCGCGAGGAACTGGACGCCCTGCTCGACCTCGCCGTCGCCGGCTGCACCGACCTCGCCGCGCTCCAGGCCAAGGCCCTCGCCCGGTGACCCTCCCCATGTGACCGGCGGACCGCGCGCGGCAGGCGGCGGGCTGCGGGTTGCGGGCTGCGTGCGGCAGGCGGCGTGCGGCGGGTTGCGGGCTGCGGGGGCAACCTTCGCCGCCCGCCGCCGCGTCACATGAGGTACGGGCGCACGGCTCAGCTCCGCGCGCCCGGTCGCAGAGGGGCCGACACGGCCCCAGAGGGAGGGAACCGTTCCATGGCCCTGAGCCGACGCCGCACCGCCGCCGCTGCCGCCACCCTGATGGCCGTCGCGCTGACCGCCGGACTGACCACCGGCTGCGACGCCGTCGGCAAGGCACTGGACTGCGTCCAGACCGCCGACGCGATAGCCGACAGCGTCACCCAGCTCCAGCAGGCCGTCGACAGCGCCTCGAACGACGCCACGCAGCTCGCCGAATCCCTCGACTCCATCGAGCGGAACCTCGGCGAGATCAGGGCCGAGACCGACAACGCGGATGTCGGCGAGGCCGTCGACGACCTCGGCCGGGCCGTGGCCAACGTCCGCACCGCCGTCGACAACGGCGACCCCACCCCCGACGTCAGCCCCGTCACGGACGCCGCGGGCGAACTCACCAAGGTCTGCACGCCGTAACCGACGGGCGGCCCGAAGAGAACCCCCCGACCCGGACCGGGTGCGCAGCGGCCGATCTGGACCGGGTGTGCAGCGGCGGACCGGGGCCGGGTGTGCAGCGGCCGACCCGGACCGGGTGTGCAGCGGCCGGACCGGACCGGGTGTGCAGCGGCCGGGCAGGTCCGGACCGGCCCCGGACCGGCCCCGGACCGGCCCCGGACCGAACCCGGACCCGCCCGGTCCCGAACCCGGACCCGCCCGGTCCCGAACCCGGACCCGCCCGGTCCCGAACCGGCGGGACGGTTGCCGAACCGGCCCCGGCCCGGAACGGCCGGCCCGCAACCGTCCGCATCGCGCGGCCGGACCTCGCCGGGTGCCGTCGGATGCCGGGCACCGGCGGCTGGGCCGCACCGGAGCCGGCCCTGGACGCCCTCGCCGCGCCCGTGTCACTCGGCCCGCGCCGTACGGTCGTGCCGCCCCGCCCCGCCCCGCGCCGCGCCCACCGCCGCACCCCGACCGGCGGCGGGCCACGGCCGCCCCGCGATACTGGACGCCATGACCCGCTTGATCCTCGCCACCCGCAACGCCGGAAAGCTCACCGAGCTGAGGGCGATCCTCGCCGACGCCGGTCTCGCCCATGAGCTCGTCGGCGCCGACGCCTTCCCCGACATCCCCGACGTCAAGGAGACCGGCGTCACCTTCGCCGAGAACGCCCTGCTCAAGGCGCACACCCTGGCCCGGGCCACCGGCCTGCCCGCCGTCGCCGACGACTCCGGCCTCTGCGTGGACGTGCTGCACGGCGCGCCCGGCATCTTCTCCGCCCGCTGGGCCGGCACCCACGGCGACGACCGGGCCAACCTGGACCTGCTCCTCGCCCAGCTCTCCGACATCGCCGACGAGCACCGTGGAGCCCACTTCGCCTGCGCCGCCGCCCTCGCCCTCCCCGACGGCACCGAGCGCGTCGTCGAGGGCCGCCTCCCCGGCACCCTGCGCCACGCCCCGTCCGGCAGCAACGGCTTCGGCTACGACCCGATCCTCCAGCCCGAGGGCGACACCCGCACCTGCGCCGAACTCACCCCGGCCGAGAAGAACGCCATCAGCCACCGAGGCAAGGCCTTCCGCGCCCTGACCCCCGCGATCCGCGAACTCCTGGGCGCCTGAGGGCGGTGACGGAGAGGCAGCCCGGTGGCCCTCGGCGGCAGGGGTCACCGGGGCGGCGTCGGCACGTGTGCGGTCGGTGGGACTCGAACCCACACGGGATTGCTCCCACGGGCACCTAAAACCCGCGCGTATCGCCTATTTCGCCACGACCGCCCCAAGACGGACATCCGGTTCTCCGGTGCCGTCGGGTGACCTCAGTGTACGGGGGTGGCCCCGCTCGGCGCGCCCGGTCTTCCGGCGGCACCATGTATCGGTCAGGGCATGGCAGTTCGGGCAGAGGTAGCGGAGGTTCCCGGGCCGGTTGTCGAGTCAGTCGCCGCTGATGTGGTCGATCTGGAGAGTGATCGGCCGCCCCAGCCACTCCCCGGCGTTGCCGCACGAGGCGCACCGGTAGGGCGCCCCCAGCTCCTGGAGGGCCGTATGCAGCCGCTCCCGGTTCGGGCGGGCCGAGCCCGGAGGGTGCACCCGCAGCACGCGCACCGGGGTCTGCCGGGCCCGCGGTGCGGCGGCCCAGGAGCGTCGGCGGAAGTGGCCGGTGTCGAGCCCGAGTTCCGCCACCTTGCGGTGGACCCGCCGGTGGTTGGCGTGGTCGGCGTCCAGCCCCAGCGCCCGCATGACGTCCGCGTAGCTGTCGGCCGTGCGCACCGCGGCGCGCAGCCGGTCCTCGGGGAGGGCGGGGCGGGCGTGCCGGAAGTGCGTGGTGTCGATGTCCCGCTCCCGGAGCAGGCGCCCCAGGGCGGCCCGGGTGCGGCCGTCGTCGGGGACGCCGAGATGCCGGGCTGCGGCGCGCACAGTGTCGGCGCCGACGGCCGCGGCCCTCAGCTCGTCGTCGGTGAAGGGCAGGCCGGGCGCGGCGCGGTGGAGGCCGGGGAAGTGGCTGCTGTCGATACCGGCCGCGTCGATGCGGCGCCTGAGGTGGCTGAGCGTGCCGGGCGCGGGCCGGGCGCCGAGCCGGAGCGCCACCTCGCGCAGCGTCGAGGCACCCGCGACGGCCTCTGATATCGCCTGGTCGGTGTACTGCACCGGATGGCGCGCGAAGTGCCCGGTGTCGATGCCGTGGGCGGCGACGGCGCGCTGGAGTGCGCGCCGCCGTCCTCCGCTCGGTTCGAAGCCGAGGAGCCGCATCAGCTCGTTCCAGGAGCGCGACCGGCTGACCGCGGCGGCCGGGGTCGCGCCTGCGGGCGTGGCGTCGCCGCCCATGTCCCCTCCGATCCGGCCCGGTTCGGCCGTGCGTTCTCGTTTCGTACGGGTCAACGAGAAGGCCGGGGCCGGGTCACGGCCGGCCGGATCGGGGGGAAGCAGGGACGGGCGGGCGGGGGAAGCAGGGACGGGTGGGCGGGGGAAGCAGGGACGGGTGGGCGGGGGAAGCAGGGATGGGCGGGCGGGGAGAAGCAGCGACGGGCGGGCGTAGGCGGCAGGGACGGGTGGGCGGGGGAGGTGCGGACGGGCGTGGGGTGTCAGATGCCCAGGTCCTTGATGATCTTGGCGACGTGGCCGGTGGCGCGGACGTTGTAGAGGGCGCGTTCGACGTTGCCGTCCTCGTCGACGACGACCGTGGAGCGGATCACGCCCAGGTAGGTCTTGCCGTAGTTCTTCTTCTCGCCGTAGGCGCCGTAGGCCTCGGTGACGGTCTTCTCGGGGTCGGCGAGGAGGGTGACCTTGAGGTTCTCCTTGTCGCGGAACTTCGCGAGCTTCTCCGGCCGGTCGGGGGAGATGCCGATGACGTCGTAGCCGGCGCCGGCGAGGACGTCGAGGTTGTCGGTGAAGTCGCAGGCCTGCTTCGTGCAGCCGGGGGTGAGGGCGGCCGGGTAGAAGTAGACGATGACCTTGCGGCCCTTGTGGTCGGCCAGCGAGACCTCGTTGCCGTCCGCGTCGGGCAGGGTGAAGGCGGGGGCCGTGTCCCCGGGCTGGAGTCGTTCGCTCATGGCATCGAGCGTAACCGGGGGTCCTGACAGTGCGGTCGCGCCGAGAGCTGACAGACTGTCCAGAACAGCATCAGCAGACACGGAGGCCGTACGGTGGCGGACACGTCGGACACCAGAACACCGGCGCAGATCGAGGCGGACATCAGTCGCCGCCGTGAAGTGCTGGCCGAGACGCTCGACGAGATCGGGGTGCGGGTGCACCCGAAGACCATCGTCGGCGATGCCAAGGCCAGGGTCGCGGCCCATGTCGATCACACTGTGGGCAAGGCCTATGTGCAGGTCAACCGGGTCGTGAGCGAGGTGCGCGCGCAGTTCGTGGACGAGAACGGCGCGCCGCGCCCGGAGCGTGTGCTGCCGGCCGCCCTGGTCGCCGCCGGTGTCGTCGGGCTGCTCGTCGTGGGCGTCCGGCGCCGCAGGCGCTGACCCCGTCCGCGCGAGGACGTGACGCACGGCGGGCCCCTCCCGTGGGACGACGTGCCGAAGGCAGGTAGGTTCGAGGCGTGAGCGCCAACAACAACGACAGCACCCATCACGACAAGCTGCCCATCCGTATGCTGCACGACCGCGTCCTCGTGCGGCAGGACACCAGCGAGGGCGAGCGGCGTTCCGGCGGCGGCATCCTGATCCCGGCGACGGCCGCCGTGGGCCGCCGGCTGGCCTGGGCCGAGGTCGTCGCGGTGGGGCAGAACGTGCGGACGGTGGAGCCGGGCGACCGGGTCCTGTTCGACCCGGAGGACCGGGCCGAGGTGGAGGTGCGGGGCACCGCGTACGTGCTGATGCGCGAGCGTGACCTGCACGCGGTGGCCGCGGACCGGTTCGAGGGGGGCGAGGACTCCACGGGCCTGTACCTCTGACATCTCGCGGCCCCTGGGGACGCCGCGAGGCCCCGAGGACCCGGGGGTTCCTGCGATTCATCGCCGGGCCGAGGGGCCGGTGACCGATGTCACCGGCCCCTCGGCCGTTCTGCTGCTAGATTCGAAGGACCCCGACGAGACGCGCCGTACCGGGACCGACCGCATCGCGGACGGGTCGCAAAGACGACGCACCGCCCTGACACGCCCGTCTCCCGGAGGTGCTCCCCATGGCGTGGGTCCTGCTCGTCGTCGCCGGTCTGCTGGAGGTCGGCTGGTCGGTCGGCATGAAGTACACCGACGGTTTCACCCGCCCGCTGCCCAGTCTGCTCACCGGCGCCGGCATCGTGGCGAGCATGCTGCTGCTGTCGCACGCCGCCCGCTCCCTGCCGATCGGCACCGCCTATGGCGTGTGGGTGGGGATCGGCGCGGCCGGCGCGGCGGTGCTCGGTATGGCCGTGCTGGGAGAGCCGGTCACGGCGGCCCGGATCTTCTTCGTGGGCCTGTTGCTGGTCGCCGTGGTGGGGCTGAAGGCGACCTCCGGCCACTGACCACGGCCCGGCGCACGCCATGCCCCCGCGCCCGTCGCCGCCCGTGTCGCTGCGTCGCGTCCCCGCGGCCGTCGTCGCCCGTGTCGCTGCGTCGTGCCCGCGGCCGTCGCCGCCCGTGCCGCTGTGCCGCGTCCCCGCGGCCGTCGTCGCCCGTGTCGCTGCGTCGTGCCCGCGGCCGTCGCCGCCCGTGCCGCTGTGCCGCGTCCCCGCGGCCGTCGTCGCCCGTGCCGCTGTGCCGCGTCCCCGCGGCCGTCGTCGCCCGTGTCGCTGTGCCGCGTCCCCGCGGCCGTCGTCGCCCGTGTCGCTGCGTCGTCCCCGCGGCCGTCGTCGCCCGTGTCGCTGCGTCGTGCCCGCGGCCGTTGCCGCCCGTGTCGCTGCGTCGTGCCCGCGGCCGTTGCCGCCCGTGTCGCTGCGTCGTGCCCGCGGCCGTTGCCGCCCGTGTCGCTGCGTCGTGCCCGCGGCCGTTGCCGCCCGTGTCGCTGCGTCGTGCCCGCGGCCGTTGCCGCCCGTGTCGCTGCGTCGTGCCCGCGGCCGTCGCCGCCCGTGCCGCTGTGCCATGTCCCCGCGCCCGTCGTCGCCCGTCCCGCTGCGTCGTGCCCGCGGGTCCGCGGCGCGCCGCGGACCCGGCGCGGCCCGGGCCGCGGAGCCGTCTCAGGGGGTCCGGGCCGGGTCGAAGGGGCCGCTGCCGCCGGTGACGAGGCCTCCGCTCTCGCCGCCGTTCGTCGCGCCGTCGGTGCTGCCGCCGGTCCCGCCGGCGCCTCCGGTGGTGCCGGTGTCGCCGGTCGCGCCGCCGGTCCCCGTGCCGCCGCCGTCGGCGGTGCCGCCGATGGTGCCGCCGACGGTACCTCCGGTGGTGCCGCCGTTGGTGCCGTCGCCGGTGGTCGCCCCGCCGTCGCCGGTGCCGCCGGTCGCGCCGCCGTTCCCGGTGGTGCCGCCGTCGGTGCCGCCCCCGGTGGTGGTGCCGCCGTCCTGGCCGCCGGTCGCCGGAGGGCCGGTCGGGGCCTGCGAGGTGGGCTCCCGGGTCGGCTCGTCCTCGGTGGGGGTGACGGCCGGCATCTCCCACCGCGGCTCCTCCTGCAGCCACAGGTCGAAGTCCTGTACGGGGGCGCCCTGAAGGGCGTCCCGGGTGAACTGGGCCCAGATCTGCGCGGGCGGCCCGCCGCCGTTGATGCGCTGCAGCCCCAGCGCCTTGTACAGGGGCTCGTGCGCGGCCGTCTCCGGGTTCTGGCCCATCACGGCGACGACGGTGGCCAGCTCGGGCGTGTAGCCGGCGAACCAGGCGGCCTTGTCCTCCTCGGCGGTGCCGGTCTTGCCGGCGGCCGGGCGGCCCGCCTGCTGCGCGGCGTAGGCGGTGCCGTTGTCGACGACGCTCTGCAGGATCGACGTCGTGGTGTCGGCGGCCTCGCGGCTGACGACCTGCCGGGTGGTGCGGCCGGGCAGCGCGATGTCCTCGCTGCCGTCCTTGGTGATCTTCTCGACGAGGGTGTAGGTGCCGTGCTTGCCGTGGTTGGCGAGCGTCGCGTACGCCTCCGCCATGTCCAGCACGCTGGCCTGGGCGACGCCGAGGGCGATCGAGGGGGAGGCGACCAGTTCGGGGGTGTCGGCGGGCAGCCCGAGGCCGATCGCGGTCTGCTTCACCTTCGAGGAGCCGACGTCGACGGCCATCTGCGCGTACACCGAGTTCACCGACTTGTCGGTGGCCTCGCGCACACTGATGTCGCCGTAGTCGACGTGGTCCTCGTTCTCGGGCGCGTAGTGGCCCCCGTCCCAGCCTTCCACCGGACGTGCGCTGGTGCCGTCGTAGACGGTGTTCGGGGTGATGGTCCGGTCGTCCTGGGTGGTGGAGCCGTTCTGGGCGGCCGCGGTGAACACGAACGGCTTGAAGGTGGAGCCGACCTGGAAGTCCCGGCGGGTGGCGCCGTTGGTGTACTGCTTGACGTAGTCGATGCCGCCGTACATCGCGACGACCTTGCCGGTCCTGGGGTCGACGGAGGCGCCGCCCGCCCGGACGTAGTTGTCGGCCTCGCGGTTCTCCTTGTCCAGCTTGGACATCAGCTGGTCGTCCACGGCCTTCACGAAGGCGTTCTGCCGCTTCTTCTGCAGGGTGGTGGTGATGCGGTAGCCGCCGCCCTCCAGCTCCTCCTCGGTGAGGATGTCGTGCTCGGTGAGGTACCGCTTGACGGCGTCCACGACGTAGCCCCGCTGCCCGGACAGGCCGATGGAGACGGTGGTCTCCCTGGGCGCGGGGAACCGGGCCTGCTGCCGCTCGGAGGGTGTCAGCCAGCCCTCTTTCACCATGCCGTCGAGCACGTAGTTCCAGCGGGCCTCGGCGGCCGGCCGGTTCTCGGGGTGCGCGACGACGTCGTACTCGCTGGGCGCGTTGAGCAGCGCCGCCAGGTAGGCGCCGCGCGCGGCGTCGAGTTCGGTGGCGTCCACGCCGTAGTAGGCCTGGGCGGCGGCCTGGATGCCGTAGGCGTTGCGTCCGAAGTAGCTGGTGTTGAGGTAGCCCTGGAGGATCTCGTCCTTGGTGACCTCGCGGTCCAGCTTGATCGCGATGAAGAACTCCTTCACCTTGCGGGTGACGGTCTGCTCCTGGGCCAGGTAGTAGTTCTTCACGTACTGCTGGGTGATCGTGGAGCCGGACTGCTTGCCCTTGCCGGTGGCCGTGTTCCAGCCGGCCCGCAGCATCGCCTTGGGGTCGACGGCGGACTCGGAGTAGAAGTCGCGGTCCTCGGCCGCCAGCACCGCGTGCTGGGCGTCCAGGGAGATCCGGGCGAGGGTGACGTTCTCGCGGTTGACCTCGCCGTCGCGGGCCAGCTGGCTGCCGTCGGCGTACAGGTACACGTTGCTCTGCTTGGTGGCGAGCGCGTTCGCCGGGGGGATCTTGACCAGGGAGTAGCCCAGGAAGAACAGTCCGGCGAGCAGCGCGACGCCGAGGACGAGGGCGGTCAGCGTCATCCGCCAGGTCGGCACCAGCCTGCGCCATCCGGTGCGGCGGGGCCGCTTGGGTCCGCGCTCGCTGCCGCGGTCACCTCCGTCCGCGTCCCCCCGCGGGTCCTGCGGCCCCGTTCTGGACGTCCGGCCCTCGTCCGGTCGCTGCGGCTGCGGCTCGTCGCTCATCTCGTGCACGGACTCCCGTTTTCGCGTCGTACGTTCCCGTACGCCCTCGTACGCCTTCTGCGCCCCCAGTCGAAGACTCTCGCACCAAGCGTTCCGTTCCCGGCGAGCGGCACGCATTCGCCGGGAAATGCGTGGCGGGCCGCCGCACGCCCCCAGTAGGCTCCTGCGCTTCGGTGCGCGGACGGGTCCGGAAGGGGGGTGCGGTGTGGGCGCGGCACGGCTGTACGCGGCGGTCGCGGCGGGGGCGTTCCGACGGTACGCCACCTATCGGGTGGCCACCGCCGCCGGGATCTTCACCAACACCGTGTTCGGTGTGATCGTGGTGTTCGTCTATCTGGCGCTGTGGGACGAGAAGCCCCACCTCGGAGGGTACGACCGGACGCAGGCGGTCACCTATGCGTGGCTGGGGCAGGCGCTGTACTCGACGCTGGCGCTGCAGGGCGGCGGGGCGGAGAAGGAGCTGATGGCCCGCATCCGTACGGGGCAGATCGCGATCGACCTGTACCGGCCGGCCGATCTGCAGCTGTGGTGGCTGGCGACCGATCTGGGCCGGTCGCTGTTCCAGGTGCTGGGCCGCGGGGCGGTGCCGTTCGTGTTCGGGGCGCTGCTGTTCGACATGGCGCTGCCGGCGGATCCCCTGAGCTGGACGGCGTTCCTGGCCGCGCTGGTGCCGGCCATGCTGGTCAGTTTCGGCCTGCGCCATCTGGCGGCGCTGAGCGTGTTCTGGCTGATGGACGACCGGGGCGTGAGCCAGGCCGTCATGGTCACGGGGGTGTTCTTCTCGGGGATGCTGCTGCCGCTGAACGCGTTCCCGGACGGCTTCGGGGACGTGGTGCGGGCGCTGCCGTGGGCGGCGCAGCTCCAGGTGCCGGCGGACGTGCTGATGGGGGAGACCGGCGTGGGCGGGGCGCTCGCCTTCCAGTGGGGGTGGGCGGTGGCCCTGCTGGCGACGGGCCGGCTGGTGCAGTCGGCGGCGACGCGGCGGGCGGTGGTGCAGGGTGGGTGAGGCGGACTTCCGGGAGCCGGGCTCTCGGGAGATGGGGCGGGGGGATCCGGTCCGGGGGGATCCGGTCCGCGGGGAGCCGGGGTCGCGGGAGACGGGTCGTGCGGGAGCGGAATCTGCGGGGGCGGAATCTGCGGGGGTGGGCTCTGCGGGGGCGGAATCTGCGGGGGTGGGCTCTGCGGGGGCGGGGTCCCGGGAGACGGGGTGGGCGGACGTCGCGTCTCCGCGGACCGCGCCCGGGCCGGCGGAGTCCTGGCGGACGGAGTCCTGCAAGACGCGGTTCGGGGAGTTCCCGGGGCCGGGCCTGCGGAGGGGCGGGTTCCGGGGGAGCGCGGTGCGGCTGGCGGAGGGGGCGCGGGCCTACCGGCTGATCGCCGGGATGTGGATCCGCTCCACCATGGCCTACCGCGCCTCCTTCGCGCTCACCGTGGCCGGGAACCTGCTGCTGACCGGGCTGGACTTCGTCGGGATCCTGCTGATGTTCTCCCAGGTGGACTCGCTGGGCGGCTGGAGCCTGCCGGAGGTGGCGTTCCTGTACGGGCTGTCCGCGACCGCGTTCGGCGGCGCCGACCTGCTGTTCGGGTCGATGGACGCGCTGGGCACCCGGATCCGGGACGGGTCCTTCGACACTCTGCTGGTGCGGCCCGCGCCGGTGCTCGCGCAGGCCGGTGCGGACCGGTTCGCCCTGCGCCGCCTGGGCCGGGTCACCCAGGGCGTCCTGATCCTGGGGTGGGCGGTGTCCGCCGCGGACGTCGACTGGACGGCGGGCAGGCTGCTGCTGATGCCGGTGACGGTGGTGAGCGGGGTGCTGGTGTTCGGCGCGGTGTTCACGGCGGGCGCGGCGTTCCAGTTCCTGGCGCAGGACGCGGCGGAGGTGCAGAACGCGTTCACCTACGGCGGTACCACGCTGCTGCAGTACCCGCCGAGCGTGTTCGGCCGGGACCTGGTGCGGTCGGTCACGTTCCTGCTGCCGCTGGCGTTCGTCAACTGGGTGCCCGCCTCGTACGTGCTGGGCAGGCCCTACCCGGTGGGGCTGCCCGGGTGGGCGGCGTTCGCGCCGCCGCTGGTGGCCGCGGTGTGTCTGGCGGGGGCGGCGGTGGCATGGCGGGCGGGGCTGAGGTCCTATCGGAGTACGGGGAGTTGAGGCCGGTGGCCGGGGTGTTCATCGAACTGGACGGTGTGGAGAAGGTCTTCGAGGTGCGCCGCAGGACAGGCTTCCTGCGGCGGGAGCGCCGACGGGTGCGGGCCGTGGACGCGCTGTCGTTCACGGTGCGGCGCGGGGAGATGGTCGGGCTGATCGGCCCGAACGGCGCGGGCAAGTCGACCACGGTGAAGATGCTGACCGGCATCCTCACGCCGAGCGGCGGCCGGCTGCGGGTCGCCGGCATCGACCCGGCCCGGGAGCGGATCCGCCTGGCGCACCGGATCGGGGTGGTGTTCGGGCAGCGCACCACCCTGTGGTGGGACCTGCCGCTGATCGACTCGTACCGGCTGATGCACCGCATGTACCGCATCCCGGACGCCCGGTACCGCGCCAACCTGGACCGGCTCGTCGGCCTGCTCGGCCTCGCCGGTCTGCTGGACGTGCCGGTGCGGCAGCTGTCGCTGGGCCAGCGGATGCGGGGGGACATCGCGGCGGCGCTGCTGCACGACCCGGAGGTGCTCTACCTGGACGAGCCGACGATCGGCCTCGACGTGGTCTCCAAGGCCCGGGTGCGGGAGTTCCTGCGGGAGGTGAACGCCGAGCGCGGCACGACGGTGCTGCTGACCACGCACGACCTGACGGACATCGAGCAGCTGTGTTCCCGGGTGACGGTGATCGACCACGGCCGCCTGGTGTACGACGGGGGGCTCGGCGGACTGCACGAGGCGGGGGAGAGCGAGCGGACGCTGGTGGTCGACCTGGAGCGGGAGCTGCCGCCGATCGAGGCCGCGCCCGCCCGGGTGGTCCGGGTGCAGGGCCCCCGCCAGTGGCTGGCCTTCCCCGCGGCGCAGTCCGCGGCCCCGCTGGTGGCGCACATCGCGGCCCGCTATCCGCTGGTGGACCTGTCGGTGCGGGAGCCGGACATCGAGGCGGTGATCGCGAAGATGTACGCGGGGCGTGCCGCGGCGTAACCCCCGGGGCACGGCGGTGTACGGCTCGGTGGCGGGCCCGCACGGCCCCGCCGGGTGGGCCGACCGGGGCGTAGTGCCCGGCGCGCGGACCTCGTAGGCTGCTTCCATGACCGACGATGCGCCGGAGTTGAGAGCCTCGGACGCCGACCGTGAGCGGGTCGCCGAGACCCTGCGGGACGCCCTCGCGGAAGGCCGGCTGGACATGCCGGAGTTCGAGCACCGCCTGGAGGCCGCCTACACGGCACGGACCTACGGGGAGCTCGTCCCCCTCACCCGGGACCTGCCCGTGCCGGGCACCGCGCCGCAGGCGGTGTCGATGACGAAGGCGCCTGCGGAGCCCGGGAGCTGGGCCGGGCGGATCGTCGGCGGCGAGGGGTCGTCCAGCGGTGCGTTCGCGATCATGGGCGGGTTCCAGCGCAGGGGCCGCTGGACGGTGCCGCGGAAGTTCACCGCGTTCGCCTTCTGGGGCGGCGGTGAGCTCGACCTGCGCGAGGCGGTCTTCGCCGACCGCGAGGTCGAGATCAGGTGCATGGCGATCATGGGCGGTATGCAGGTGACCGTGCCTCCCGGGGTGGAGGTCGTGGTCCGCGGCGTCGGCATCATGGGCGGCTTCGACCACACCGAGGACGGGGTGCCGGGCGAACCGGGCGCGCCGCGCGTGGTCATCACCGGTTTCGCCTTCTGGGGCGGGGTCGGCGTCGAACGCAAGCTCACCCGCGCGGAGCGGGAGCGGCGCCGGCTGGAGCGCCGTCAGGCGAAGCGGGACCGCAAGGCGGCACTCCGCGAGCCGGACGAGGACTGAGGCGCGCCCCGTCGGCGGGGCCGCGGCGGGGCTGTGGCGGGGGCCGGGGTCACGGGCGGTCCGGGGCGGCCGGGCCGAGGTCGTCCAGGCGGACGGTCCGGGCCATCCGCTCGTATCCGCGGTCGTTGGGGTGCAGGTGGTCGCCGCAGTCGTAGTCGCGGCGCAGCCGCCGCGGGTCGTACGGGTCGCGCACCGCCTTGTCGAAGTCGGCGACGGCGTCGAAGACGGTGCCCCGGCGGATCTCGGCGTTGATCCGCTGCCGGACCTCCTCGCGGGCGCCGGTGTGCGCGGGGTGGCCGTGGAAGGGCATGAGGGTGGCGCCGACGGCCCTGATGCCGTGGGCGTGGGCACGGCGGACCAGGGTCCGCAGGCCGTCGAGGATCCGGTCCGCGTCGGCGGTGCCCGGGTCGCGCAGGATGTCGTTGACGCCGAGGTCCACGACGACGGCCTTGACGTTGGCGCGGCCCAGGACGTCGCGGGAGAACCGCCTCAGCCCGCTGGGGTTGTCGACGGTGCGGGTGTCCGCGGGGTCGTCGCCGCGGGGCAGCCCCTCACCGGCGGGGCTGCGTCCGGCGCCGACGAAGCCGTCGCCGAGGACGCGGTTGCCGCTGATGCCCTCGTTGGCGACGCCGTAGCGCGGTACGTCCCGGCCGTCGGCGGCCGCTTCCCGCAGGCGCCGGGCGAGGACGTCGGGCCAGCGGCGGTTCTCGCCGGGGCTGGAGGAGGAGCCGTCGGTGAGGGAGTCGCCGAACGTGACGAGGGTGCCGTCGGCGTCCGCGCTGAGCACGTCGAGCGCGGTCAGATAGCGCCAGGCGTCGACGCGGTCGGTGTAGGCGGTGCCCGCGAGGTCCTCGGTGCGGTCGCCGTCCGCTGCGTAGCTGGTCTGGCGGGCGCGCGGATGGTGGGTGACCGGGCCGGACGGGGTGGGGGAGTAGGTGCTGACCAGCACGTCGCGGTCGGGCGGCACGGGCAGTGCGACGGGGTCGCTGACCACGTGCCGCCCGGCGGGCACGGCGACCGTGGTGCGGCCGCCGAAGGTCAGCCGCCGCATGGTGCCGGGTTCGGCGGCCGCGCCCGCGCCCCGGGCGGCCAGGGCGATGCTGGCGCGGGTGAGGGTGAGCGGCCGCCGGCCGAAGAGGTTCGACAGGGTGACCCGGGCGCGGGTGCCGCCCACGCTGGTGTGCACCACGTTGCGCACGGAGCGTCCGGCGAGCCCCTCCGTGCGGGTGCCGGGTTCCGCCGCGACCGGGGACGCCGACCAGGTGCCGACCCAGACACCGGTGGAGGCGGGGACGGTGCTGCCGTGCGGCCGCCCCGCGGGGGCCCGGCGGGCCGTGCCGGGGTCCGCGGCGACCCCGAGGAAGATCGCCGTGGAGAGCGCGGCGGTCAGCGCGGTGATCGCCGCGAGCGGTGCACAGCCCCGCGGGTGGCGGCCGGTCATCGGGTGTGCGGCTCCTCGGTCCGGGGAGCCGCGCGGGACTCCGGTGCGATCACCCTGACCAACGCCGGGAACTCCCGTCCCGTTCCGGGAGTCGGTCAGGAAGGGACAATGTCGGTGTCGGGGACTGCGAGCGGGTGGAGTGCATGGACCGTACGAAACCGGATGAGACGGGTGAGCCGGCGGCGGGGGGCGCGGCGGGCGGCGCGATGCCGCCGCGCGGCGGCGCGGCGGGGGGCGCGGGGCCGGCGGCGGTGGGGGGCGCCGGCGGTGCGGCGGGGGCCGCGGGGCGGGGGCCGGCCGCCCGCGCGATGACGGTGTTCAGCGCGGCGGACGAGGAGAAGCGGCGCGGGGTGCGCCGGATGAAGCTCACCGCGGCCGGTCTGCTGCTCTTCGTGGCCGTGGTCTACGTCCTCGCCACCTGGGCCTCCCATGCGGGGGCCGGCCCCTGGACCGGGTACGTGGCCGCGGCGGCCGAGGCCGGCATGGTGGGCGCGCTCGCCGACTGGTTCGCCGTCACCGCGCTCTTCAGGCATCCGCTGGGCCTGCCGATCCCGCACACCGCGATCATCCCCAGCAAGAAGGACCAGCTCGGTGCCTCGCTGGGCGAGTTCGTCGGCGAGAACTTCCTGTCGGAGGACGTCGTACGGCAGCGGCTGAGGTCCGTCGGCATCAGCAGCCGCCTCGGCGCCTGGCTGGCCGAACCGGAACACGCCGACCGGGTCACCGCCGAGCTGGCCACGGCGCTCAGGGGCGCGCTGACCGTGCTGCGGGACTCCGATGTGCAGGCGGTCGTGGGTGAGGCGATCACCCGGCGGGCCGACGCGCAGGAGATCGCGCCGGGCATCGGCAAGATGCTCGACCGGGTGGTCGCCGACGGCGGCCACAAGCGCGTGGTCGACCTGGTGGTGAGCCGCGCCCACGACTGGCTGGTGCTGCACGGGGACTCGGTGATGGACGCCGTGCAGGGCGGCGCGCCCGGCTGGACGCCGCGTTTCGTCGACCGGAGGGTCGGCGAGCGGGTCTACCGGGAGCTGCTGCGGTTCTGCGCCGAGATGCGGGACATGCCCTCCCACCCCGCGCGCGGCGCCCTGGACCGCTTCCTCACCGACTTCGCCTCCGACCTGCAGTCCGACACCGAGACGCGGGCACGGGTGGAGCGGCTCAAGGGCGAGGTGCTGGACCGCGGCGAGGTGCAGGACCTCATCGCGTCGGCCTGGACGGCCGTACGGTCCATGATCGTCTCCGCGGCCGAGGACGAGCGCAGCGAGCTGCGCCTGAGGGTGCGGGCCTCCCTGTTGACGCTGGGCGCCCGCATGGCGACCGAGCCGCGCCTCCAGAACAAGGTGGACAGCTGGGTCGAGGGGGCGGCGGTGCACGTCGTGACGACGTACCGCAAGGAGATCACCTCCCTGATCACGGACACGGTCGCCGGCTGGGACGCCGACCACACCACCCGCAAGATCGAGGCGAACATCGGGCGCGACCTGCAGTTCATCCGTATCAACGGCACGGTGGTGGGCTCTCTGGCGGGCCTGGTGATCTACACGGTGTCGCGGGCGCTGGGGGCGTAGAGCGGTCCGCGGGCGGTCGGGGTGCGGGCGGTCGGGGTGCGGGGGACCGGGGGCGAGGGGGACCGGTGTGCGGGCGGACCGGAGTGCGGAGGGGCGTCGGCGGGCCGGCGTGCGGTCGGGGTGCGGCCGGGGTGCCGGCGGCCGCACCCCGGCCGCGTGCGGCCGGAGCCCGGTGGCGGAAGCCGCACCCGGGCGCTCAGGCCCCGGTGGTGGACCCCGGCCGCACGATCATCAGCACCGTCACGGTGGCCCACAGCAGGTTGAAGATCCCGGTGAACGCGGCGAGGCGTACGGTGGCCCGCTGGTCCCCGGCCCCCTCCGCCAGCGCCTCCTGACGCGGGAGCACGAGCCCGCCGAGCACCAGCGCGGCGAGCACGGTCAGCACGATCGACACGACCAGCCAGGCGTCCCCGAGCACGCCCATCGCGCGGCCCGTGGCGAACCCGAAGACGGGCACGACGACGCCGACGACGGCGTAGACCCGGCAGATGCGGTGCAGCAGCCGTACGGTCCCGGCGGCCCGCGTGTCCCCGGGCGCGGCCAGCGCCCTGCGGGCGGCGGGCGGGAACATGCTGGCGGCGACGGTGACGGGGCCGATCGCGACGATGGCGGCCAGGACGTGGACGGAGAGCAGGAACTTGGTCACGGCCGTGACGCTAGGCGGCGCCGGGGCGGGCCGGAAGCGGCGGGAGTGCCAGGGTCCGACGGGTTCTCGCCAGGGCGCCCACGGGAGCCGCGAGGGCGGCGGCTAGGGCGTGTTTCGAAAGTAGCGTCGTCTGCCCGAAGGGCAGGTCTGGCGGCGTCTGGTGCGTGCGATCGCGAGGCGGAGGGTCGCCCCGATACTGGATGTATCGGGGCGAGCCCGACAACGCGGCGAGCGTGCGTGCCAGACGCTGCCAGGCAGGCGGGACTTTCGAAACACGCCCTAGCCTCGGGCCATGCACCTGGTGGCCGTACTCGCACTCGACGGCGTGATCCCCTTCGACCTCTCCGCCCCGGTCGACACCTTCGGCTGGGCGCGCCTGCCGGACGGCCGGTGCCCCTACGACGTGCGGGTCTGCTCGCCGCGCGGCGGCGAGGAGGTACGGGCGGGCGCGTTCACGGTGCGGGCGCCGCACGGCCTGGACCTCCTGGAGCGGGCCGACACGGTCATCGTGCCGGGTGTCCAGGACCCCGGGGCCGAGCTCCCGCCGGGCGTCGGGGAGGCACTGCGCGCCGCGGCGGCGCGGGGCGCCCGGATCGCGTCGGTGTGCGTGGGCGCGTTCGTCCTGGCGGCGACGGGTCTGCTGGACGGCCGGCGCGCCACGACCCACTGGGCCGCGGCCCCCGACCTGGCGGCCCGCCACCCGCGGGTGACGGTCGACCCGAACGTCCTCTACGTCGACAGCGGCCAGTTCCTCACCTCGGCGGGCGCGGCCGCGGCGCTCGACATGTGCCTGCACATGGTCCGCAGGGACCACGGCTCGGCGGTGGCGGCGTACACGGCCCGGATGTCGGTGATGCCCCTGGAACGCGAGGGCGGCCAGGCCCAGTTCATCGTCCAGGACCTGCCCCCGGCCCCCTCGGGCGCAACCCTGGAGCCCCTCCTGGCCTGGCTCTCCGCCAACTGCGCCCGCGACCTGACCCTCGCCGACATCGCGACCGAGGCGGGCATGAGCACCCGCACCCTTGGCTCCGCGTCCACGGCTGGGACGGCTACGAGGTGCTCGACCGGGCGCAGACGCGGTTCGAGGGAGAGGTGGCGGGGTGATGCCCGGTCGAATCGACCCGTTGAGGACCTTCGGTCGGGCACGGCCCGTGATGTCAGCCGGTCGCGATCGTCGAGTAGGTCCACACGTCCGCCGGAATCTCGTGCTCAAGCTCCCACGTGATGGCCATGGGCTTGCTTCCGGTGTGCCTCTTGTAGCGGCCCGGGCCGAGGAACATCCAGGGTTCGGCCTTGCCGATGCTGTTGTTCTTGTAGCGACGGAGAAAGAGCAGCACATGGCTGCCAAGCCGCTCGTGGTTCTGGTAGCGAAGACCCGTCGGCGAGCTCGCAGGAGTGTCGCGCTGAGACTCCCAGTGGAAGCGAGTCGGGGTCAGCGCGTAGTCCTTGTAGCGAACGTTGGGCGAGAAATCCCGCTCGCTCTTCTCCAAGGTGATGAACAAGGCGTCGGTCTTCAGCTCCTCGATCCACCGCACACCTTGACCGAAGTCTCGGGGCATCTGTCCGCCAAGTCGGGCGACGCCGAGGGCCGCGAGGATCTCCGAGCGGTTGTAGGCGCTGTGAATCCTCAAGGGCAGATGACTCAGGGGGCCGTCCAGGCGGATGGGGTAGTGCTCGATGCGGTCGCGGACGTAGGACAGTACCTGGCGCAATTCGTCTCGTACGAGCCCGTGACCACGCAACGACGCGAGTCCGGCATCGTAGCTGTCGAAGCCGCCTGCCTTGTCCCACAGGTTGAAGAAGAGCATGCGGCCGTACACCTGCTCAGCCGAGGTGAGAGCGTCGTAGTCGGGGGCGTCGTCCGCCAGGAGGCGTAGGTATGCGTCGGCGCGTTCGGGGTCATCGACGTGAAGGAAGGCATGCACTCGCTTGAGGAGGGCCTCCTCGCCGACAGGCGGCGGTGGTGTGACGAACCCGGCCCTCCGCAGCACCCCGGTCCACGAGTTGCTGCTCTTGTACAGCTCCTTGATCTCGCGTCGGCTCTCGCCCAGGTAGGCCTCAAGGGTGGGAGTGCGGTAGTCCCGAACCTCCTTGGCCAGTGTGTTGACGTTGGCCTTGAGCTGCGTACGGATGTTGTCGAGGACGAGATCCTTGGACTTGCCTTCCAGGATGACCTGGCATCCTGAAGGCAACTGCGGGAAGTCGCGTTCGATGCTCTCGACCAGCCGATTCCGAGAAAGGTTGGTCAGGGCGCGGAACTGTTCCTCGAATCGGAACTCCGCCCGGTGCTGGCCGATGAAGTCGAGCACGGTCAATACCGGCTTGTCGGGCGTGCGACGCAGACCGCGACCCAATTGCTGAAGGAAGACGGTTGCGCTGTTCGTGGGGCGCAGCAGCAGAAGCGTGTCGACGTCCGGGATGTCGAGCCCCTCGTTGAAGAGGTCGACGGAGAAGATCACCTGGATACGCCCGGCCTTGAGGTCGTCCAGAGTGCGCTGTCGGTCGGCGGAACTTGACATGCTGTCCAAGGCGGCGGCCTGGAACCCAGCCTCGCGGAAGCGGTCGGCCATGAAGCGGGCGTGCGCTCGCGTCACGCAGAAGCCCAGCGCTCGCATCCTGGCGGGGTTGGAAACCTTGTCCTTGACCTGCTTGATGACGATGAGCGCTCGGGCATGACTGGCCGTGTAGACGTTGTGCAGCTCGTCACGGTCGTAGGAACCGGCTCGCCAACTGACCTGTGAAAGGTCTGTATTGTCCGGGATTCCAAAGTAGTGGAACGGGCAGAGAAGGTCATTTTCGAGAGCTTCCCAGAGTCGCATCTCGGCGGCGATCCGACCGTCGAAGAACTCGTCCTGCACATTGAGCCCGTCCATCCGCTCCGGGGTTGCGGTAAGGCCGAGCAGTTCGACTGGCTTGAAGTGACGGAGGATACGCCGATACGTGTTCGCCGTCGCGTGATGGAACTCGTCGATGACGATAACGTCGAATCGGTGAGGATCGAACTGTTCCAGGCGGCTCAGGTTGAGGGATTGGACGCTGGCGAAGACATGAGTCCAATCTTTCGGCTCCTCGCCGTTGTAGAAGAGCTCTCCGAAGGAGCCGTCGGCGAGTACTTCGCGGTAGGTGCGTAGAGACTGTTTGAGGATCTCCTTTCGATGGGCCACGAAGAGCAACCGAGGAAGGTCTCCGTCGCGCTTCATGCTGAGCGCGCGGTAGTCCAGGGCTGCCATCACGGTCTTGCCGGTACCCGTGGCCGCGACGAGGAGGTTCTTGTGCTGCTCATGGATCTCGCGCTCGACGCGGAGACGCTCCAGCATGTCGCTCTGGTGCGGAAAGGGGCGTACTTCAAGGCCGGATAGGTTGATCTTCAGCTCGTCGGTCGCCCCCCTGCCTCCGGCCAGGGCCAAGGCCTCATCGAGGCGCGCCGCGTCCTGGTCCGGATCGTAGAGCTCGAAGGCCCGGTCCTCCCAGTAGGCGTCGAAGGTCGCCTCGAACTTTTCGAGCACTCTGGGAGTGGCGACGGACGACAGTCTTACGTTCCACTCCAGGCCGTCGAGTAGGGCCGCCCTCGACAGGTTGGAGCTGCCGACATACGCGGTGTTGAAACCGGTATTCCGGCGGAACAGCCAAGCCTTCGCATGCAGTCGGGTCGAACGGATCTCGTAGTTGACCTTCACCTTGGCGCCGAACTCGCGCACCAGGCGGTCTACCGCCCTGCGGTCGGTGGCTCCCATGTACGTGGTGGTGATGACGCGAATCTCGACACCCCGCGCCTTTGCGGCGCGCAGGGCATCCTCCAGCACTCTTATGCCATGCCACTTCACGAACGCGCAGAGCAGGTCGACGTGGTTGGCGGTGGCGATCTCGGCACGCAGTTCGGCGCCGAGGTTGGGATCGTCCGGCGCATTGGTGATCAGCGAGGTGTCTGACAGGGGCGTGAGCGGGCGGATCGCGTAGACGCCAGGTGCTTCCGGCTCTGCCAGGCCGAGTAGTTGTCGCGGGCCGTCGGCGATGGTGCTTACTGCGGCATCCGGATCGGGCGCGCCGGCCTCCAGCGACCTGATGATCTCGTTGGCGGCGGAGACTTGATCCTTGCGCGACAGTTGACTCAACCGCCGCGCGACCGCATCACCGATGAACCGTGCCAGGACGTGTGGCGCGGACTCGTCGCCGACCTCTGCGTCGATGGCCTTCCACCCGGAGGCTTCGAGACCCCTTATCCGGGCGTGAAGATCGTCAGTGATCAACTCTTCGTAAACACCCGCGACCGGCTCGGCCTGACGCCCCGAATCCACCACGACCGCTCCTTCGATGCCTCACGGTTCGCGTGCACGACGGTTCATGCCGCGATGGAGCAGTAGTAACAGTCGACGCTGACAACCGACCGGTTTTCGGACGGAGTCGATCGCTAAGCGTTCGAGCCGTGACAGTCTCCGTAGGCCGCCCCCGACCCGCACCAGCACTGTTCCCCCCGCTGGGGCGGCCAGGCCGTCGCGCGGCCGCGGGCTGCCAGGGTGGTGGCGTACTGGGGGAGCAGGGCGGGGTCCGCGGGGGAGGCGCCCTCGGAGGCGGCGAAGGCCTCGTAGGAGGGGACCGTGCCCGGCACGATGCCGAGGTTGGGCGTGCCGGACGCGGACAGCTCCCGCAGGGCGGACTCTATGGCCGCCAGGTGCTCCTCGTGCGAGGGGTACTCCTCGGACAGCGACGGGTAGGCCTCCAGCAGCTCGGACAGTTCACCGGCCGGCCAGTGCAGCATCGCCACCGGGAACGGGCGGGACAGGGCCTCCCGGTAGGTGCCCAGTTCCGCGCGCAGCCGGGCGATCTCCGCCGCCAGCTCCGCCGGGTTGTCCGAGCCCAGCGACCACACCCGCTTCGGGTCGTGCAGTTCGTCCAGCGGCACCGGGGAGGAGTGCAGGCCGTCCGCCAGGGTGTCCCACGCGTCGTGCGTCGAGCCCAGCATCCTGCGCACCCGGTGGCGGCCGAACAGCACCGGGTGTGTCGGCCGGGGCGGGTTCTCCGCGTCCCCGACCAGCAGGCCCGCCGCCTGGGTGTAGGTCTCCTGCGCCGCCTCCAGCTCGTCGTGCGACTCCAGGGCCTCGGCCGCGATGATCCACGGCGCCGGGTCGCGGGGGGCGGACGTGCGGAGGCCGTCGATGATCGCTCTGGCCTCGGCCTCGTGGCCGTACTCCCAGAGGTTGGACGCCTTGAGCGCGCGGATCAGGGCAGGGTTGTCCAGGGCCGCGGCGGAGGCCAGCAGGCGGTCGTAGAGCGCGGTCGCCGCGGGCCGGTCACCGGCCAGTTCCCGGTGGGCCGCGGCGCGCAGCAGCAGGGCCTCGGCGTCCTCGGGATACAGGTCGGCGGTCCGCTCCAGGCGTGCCGCTTCGGCGGAGTGGTCGACGTTCTCGGCAGGCGTGTCGGGGCGCATGGTCCACACCGTAGCGCCGGGCGCCGGCAAAGGAGACCCTCCCCGCCTTCCCCGCCGCCGTATCTCCGGGCGCACGGGCCTGGTGACCTACGCCAGGGCGCCCTACCCTCGCCGGGGCCCACCCGGGAGGCGCCCCATGCGTGTGTCCGCCGTCCAGCACCGCTCCCTCCGCCCGCGCGAGCGGCGCCGACGCGTCCTGCGGGGCAGCGGTGAACTCCTGGTCACCGTCGGTGCCGTTCTCCTCCTCCTCGTCGTCCACCAGCTGTGGTGGACCAACCGGCAGGCCGGAGCAGGCGCCCAGCGCCAGGTGCAGGCCCTGGAGCGGAAGTGGGCGCAGGAGGCGGCTCCCCCGGCTCCGTCCCCGCCCCCGTACCCGTCCCTCCAGCCGCCTCCCGCGTCGGCCTCGTCGGCCTCGTCGGCTTCGTCGGCCTCGTCGGCTTCGTCGGGACCCTCTCCGTCTGCCGTGCCGCCTGCTTCAGGGGTGCCGCCCGTGCCCGCGCCCCAGGTGTCCGACGCGCCCGAGGCCTCCGACGCGTCCGGTGCCGGTGCCGGTGCCGGTGCGGCCGGCCGGCCGGAGCGGGCGGAGCCCTACGCCGTCCTGTCCGTTCCCCGTCTCCGCCTGCGCGTCCCCGTCGCCGAGGGTGTCGGCCGGGCCGACGTGCTCGACCTCGGGTACGCGGGGCACTACCCCGGTACGCAACAGCCCGGTCAGGGAGGGAACTTCGCGGTGGCCGGGCACCGCAACACGCACGGCGAACCCTTCCGGCACCTCGACCGGCTGGGCCGGGGGGACGCGGTGTACGTGGAGACCGCCCGGGCCGTCTTCACGTACACCGTCGACCGCGTCCTGCCGCGCACCTCCCCGCGCGACCGGGGTGTGCTGCGGCCCGTGCCCGCCAGCCTCGTGCATCCCGGTCAGGGCTACCGCCGGCCCGGCAGCTATCTCACCCTCACCACCTGCACACCCGCCTACTCGTCGGCGTACCGGCTCGTCGTGTGGGGTCAACTCACCGCCGCCCGGCCGCGTTGACGTACGGTGGGGATCTCCGGGAACGGAGCCGAGGAGGGGGAGGAGCAGCCGATGGGCCGACGGTCGTTCGGTGTGCTGCTGTTGCTGCTGCCCGGCGTCGTCCTGCTGGACTCCGGCTCCGGCTCCGGCGGTCTGTTCGCCACCGTCGCGCTCGCCGCCACCGCCGCCGCGGGAGCCGCGCTCGCCGTCTGCGCCGTCATCGCCGCACGGTGCACGCCGTCCGTGCCGCGCACCCGCGTCCGTACGGCGATCCGGGACCGCGACCTGCGTACGGCGTTCCTGCCGCAGCGCGATCCCGACGCCCGGGGCCGCCGCAGGCCGCGCGCACCCGGCCGCGCCCTCCCGGCGATCCCCGCGTAGACCTCCCGGCGGCGCAGGCTCTCGTCCGGCGATGAAGGCTGTCGTCCGGCGTGGCGCGGCGTCGTCCGGCGTAGCACGCCGTCCTCGGTGTTTCCCGGTCCCGCGCGGGGTCGTCATGCCGTCATCTCCGCATCCGGCACGACGAGACCCCCGGAGGGCTCACCCATGTCCGTCTTCGCTCACCTGGTCGAGCAGTTCGCCGATCTGCTCCGGCCTCTGTTCCACGGCGCCTCGGCCGCGGCCGCCGTCGTCCTCTTCACGGCCCTCGTACGACTCCTCGTCCACCCCCTGTCCCGGGCCGCGGCGCGCGGGGCGCGGCAGCGGGCCGCACTGCGGCCGCAGATCGCCGCCCTGCGCAGGAAGTACCCCGCCGACCCCGAGCGGCTCCAGCGGGCCGTGCTGGAGCTGCACACCCGGGAGAGGGTCTCCCCGCTGTCGGGCTGCCTGCCCGGCCTCCTCCAGGCGCCCGCGTTCCTGCTGCTGTACCACCTGTTCTCCAGCCCGGTCCTCGACGGCGAGCCCAACGCGCTGCTCCGGCACCGGCTGCTGGGCGCACCCCTGGGCGGCCGGTGGGCGGACGCCCTGGACGCGGGCGGCGTCCTCGGCGGCGCCGGGGCGGTGTACCTGGGGCTGTTCGCCGTGGCGGCGGCCGTCGCCGTACTCGGCTTCCGGCGGGCCCGGACCTCGCTCGCCGGGGGCCTGCCGGCGGACACCCCGGGCGCCGGAGCGGTGGCCCGGGTGATGCCGTTCCTGTCCTTCTTCCCGCTCGTCACCGTGGCCGTCGTCCCTCTCGCCGCCGGGCTCTACGTCGTGACCGGCGCGGCCTGGAGCGCCGCCGAGCGCGCCCTGCTGTACCCGTAGGGCGTGCCGTACCGGCAGGGGCCTTCCGCCGAGGCCGGTCCAGTACGTGAACCGGGTCTTGCGGACCGGACGACCGCCTTGGAGGATCAGCCAAGTCCTGAGATGCCGCACACATCGGCGGGGCGTACGCGATCGAGGGAGTTGATCAGCATGAAGCTGCTGCGTGTCGGCACGGCCGGAGCGGAGCGCCCCGCGCTGCTGGACGCCACGGGAACCCTGCGGGACCTGTCCGGCCTGGTCCCGGACATCGACGGCCCGCTGCTCGCCGACGGCGCCGCGCTGAGCCGGATCCGGGCCGCGGCGGCCGCCGGAGGGCTTCCCGCGCTGGACCCGGCCGGGCTGCGGGTCGGGCCCCCGCTCGGACGGATCGGCAAGATCGTGTGCATCGGGCTGAACTACCACGACCACGCCCGCGAGACCGGTGCGGAGCCGCCCGCCGAGCCGGTCGTCTTCCTCAAGGCGCCGGACACGGTGGTCGGCCCGTACGACACCGTGCTCGTGCCGCGCGGGTCCGCCAAGACCGACTGGGAGGTCGAACTCGCCGTCGTCATCGGCCGTACGGCCCGCTGCCTGGACTCGGCCGAGGAGGGCCTCGCGCACGTCGCGGGCTACACCGTCGCGCACGACGTCTCCGAGCGGGAGTTCCAGATCGAGCGGGGCGGCACCTGGGACAAGGGCAAGAACTGCGAGACGTTCAACCCGCTGGGCCCCTGGCTGGTGACCGCCGACGAGGTCGCCGACCCGCAGGGGCTGCGGCTCAGGCTGTGGGTCAACGGCGTGCTCCGGCAGGACGGCACGACCGCGCAGCAGATCTTCCCCGTGGGCGAGGTGGTGCGCTACGTCAGCCGGTTCATGACGCTGTACCCCGGCGACGTCGTCAACACCGGCACGCCCGCGGGCGTCGCCCTGGGGCAGCCCGAGCCCAAGCCGTACCTGCGGGCCGGCGACGTGGTGGAGCTGGAGATCGACGGGCTCGGGCGGCAGCGGCAGGAACTCAAGGACGCGTGAGGGGCGCGGGCGCCCGGCGCGCCCGGGCGGGGACGGCGCCCGACGGGGCGGGCGCGGGGCGGGGGTGCGAGGCCGCGCGCGCCCCCGCTCCGCCGGGGCGGCGCACCCCGCGGGCGCGCCGTCGCCGGGACCCGCCCGTCAGCTCCCGAGGAACTCCTCCAGCGCCTCCACCACGAAGCGGTGGTCCTGGAGCTGCGGCAGCCCGGAGACCGTCACCGCGCCGACCACGCCCACGCCCTCGACCCTGATCGGGAAGGAGCCGCCGTGGGCCGCGTACACATCCGGGTCGAGGCGCGAGGAGTCCTCGAACGTCGTGCCCTTGGCCCGGAACCGGGCTCCGACCAGGTACGAGGAGGCGTGGTAGCGCTCCACGACGCGGCGCTTGCGGGCGGTCCACGCGTCGTTGTCGGGCGTGGCGCCCTCCGCGGCGGCGTGGAAGAGCTGCTGGCCGCCGCGGTGGATGTCGATCGCGACCGGCGCCCGGCGCTCCCGGGCCAGTTCCCTCAGCAGCGAGCCGAGCCGCCAGGCGTCGTCCGCCGTGAACTCCCTGAAGACCAGACGCCGCTCCTGCGCCTCCAGCTCCTCCACCCCGGGCGTCAGCTCGGGCGCGGTCCTGGGGGGCACGGCCTGCCTGTTCGGGGTGTTCGGGGTGTTCGGGTCGTGCGTCACAGCGCCACCGCCACTGCGTCCCGGGCCGAACGGCGGGCCGCCTCCAGTACGTCGAGAGCGGCGGCCGCCTCCAGCGCGGTCACCGGGTTCGGCGCTCCGTGGCGCAGGGCGGCGGCGACGGCGGCGTAGTACGCCGGATAGTCGCCCGGGAGGGTCGGCACGGCACGCTCCTCGCCGGGGCGGGCCGCCTCCGGGCCGAAGGAGGTGCCGCCCGCGCCCAGCCTGCCCCACAGCGCCTCGGGCTCCCGGCCCCACCGGCCGCCGCCGTCCCCCGGCCGGGCGCCCTCGCGCAGGGCCGCCTCCTGCGGGTCCAGCCCGTACTTGACGTAGCCCGCGCGTGAGCCGAGGACCCGGAAGCGGGGGCCGAGCTGGGCGGCCGTCGCGGAGACGTACAGGTGGGAGCGGACGCCGCCGGCGTGGGTCAGCGCGATGAAGGTGTCGTCGTCCGCCTGCGCGCCCGGGCGCCGCACGTCGGACTCCGCGTACACCGACACGGCCGGGCCGAACAGCACCAGCGCCTGGTCGACGACGTGGCTGCCGAGGTCGTAGAGCAGCCCGCCGATCTCCGCCGGGTCGCCGGACTCCCGCCAGCCGCCCTTCGGCTGCGGGCGCCAGCGCTCGTAGCGGGACTCGAAGCGCCACACGTCGCCCAGCTCGCCCCGCTCGACGAGCCCGCGCAGGGTGAGGAAGTCGTTGTCCCAGCGGCGGTTCTGGAAGACCGACAGCAGACGGCCCTGCTTCTCGGCCAGCGCCGCCAGCTCCCGGGCCTCGGCGGCGGTGCCCGCGAGCGGCTTGTCCACGACCACCGCCAGGCCCGCCCGCAGCCCGGCGGCGGCCAGCGGGACATGGGTCCGGTTGGGGGAGGCGACGACGAGCAGGTCCAGTTCGCCGGCCCGGTCCAGCAGTTCCTCGGCGGTTCCGGCGATCCGCACGCCCGGCACGTCGGCGCGGGCCTGCGCCTGCCGCCCCGGGTTCGCGGTGACGACCGTGTCGAGGGCCATGCCCTCGGTGGCGGTGATCAGGGGCGCGTGGAACACGGAGCCGGCCAGGCCGTATCCGACGAGGCCGACGCGCAGGGCGCCGCCCTCGTCCGAGGCGGCGCCCGAAGGAGTGGCTGAGGGGCTGCCGGAGGGGAGGCCGGAGGGGCCGCCGGGGCGAGGGGCGCCGGGACCCGTAGCAGTGCCAGTCATGGGGGCCACTTTCGCAACAGTGTTGCCAAAGTGCAAGCGCGGGGCAGAATGGGCGGGTGGACACGGCGACGGCGGACGAGGCGGACCGGGTGAGAGGCGACGGCGTGGCGGGTACCGCCGGGCCCGTGCGGGCGGCGGGCGCGAACCTGCCCGCCCTGCGCAGCCACAACACGGCGCTCGTCCTCGGGCTGCTGCGGGCGGCGGGACCGGACGGGATCAGCAGACTGGAGCTCGCCGAGCGGACGGGGCTGACCCCGCAGGCCGTCAGCAAGATCACCGCTCGGCTGCGGGCCGGCGGACTGGCCGCGGAGGCGGGGCGGCGGGCCTCGACGGGAGGCAAGCCGCGCACCGTGCTGCGCCTCGTCCCCGGCGCGGGGCACGCCGTCGGGGTCCACCTCGACCGCGACGAACTGCGCGCCGTGCTCGTCGACCTCGCGGGTGAGGTGCGGGCGGAGCAGCTGATGCCGCTGGACCTCGGGGCGGGTGCGGAGGCCGTCCTGGGCGCGGTGGGCCGTGCCGTGGAGCGGCTGGCCGGGGAGGCGGGGCCGGCCTCCCGGGGGGCCGGCGCGGGGGAGCCCGGTGCGGGTGTGGCCGGGTCCGGCGCCGTCGGGGCGGGTTCCGGTCCGGGCGCGGCGGGTCCCGGCCCGGAGCGGGAGCGCCCCCGCTCCGGGACGGCCGCGCTCCTCGGGGTCGGCGTGGCCCTCCCCGGGCCGCTCGACCACACGCGGGGGGTGCTGCGCCGGGTCACCGGGTTCCCCGGGTGGGACGGCTTCCCGCTGCGGGACGCGCTGGCGGAACGGCTCCGGGTGCCGGTCGTCGTCGACAAGGACACCAACGCCGCCGCCCTCGGCCTCGCGGCGGACGGCCTCGCCCTCGGCCTTGCGGCGGACGGCCCCCTCGGCCTCGCCGCGGACGGGCCCGCCCGGGCCGCGCCGGGCGCCGGTGCGGGCTCCGGCCGGGGCACCCGCCCGGCGACCGCCCCGGGCGCCGCCCCGCCCGGGGCTCCGTCCACCGCCCCGGGCGCCTCCTTCGTCTACCTCCACCTCGGCACCGGCCTCGGGGCCGGTCTGGTGCTCGGCGGCGTCGTGCACCGGGGCGCCCGAACCGGGGCGGGGGAGTTCGGGCATCAGGTGGTCGCGCTGGACGGGCCTGCCTGCCCGTGCGGCAACCGGGGCTGTGTGGAGGCCCTGTGCCTGGCCGCGGTGGCCCGCGGTGACACCGCCGAGGCCGCCCGGGTGCTCGGCGTCGGCGCCGCCAACGTCGCCGGACTGCTCGACATCGACCTCGTCCTGCTCGGGGGCCGCACCGTCGCCGCCGCACCCGACGCCTTCGTCCACGGCGTCGGCGCCGTCCTGGACGCCCATGCCCGCCGCGCGGGCGGGCCCTGCCCCTCCGTGCCGGTCCGCATCGCCCCCGGCGGCCCACGCGGTGTCGCGGAGGGCGCGGCCCACCTCCTGCTGGCCCCGCTGTTCGGGCAGGAGGACCGCCTGACCACCTGACCGCCTGACCACCGGACCGCCGGACCGTCGGGGGAGCGGGCCGCCCGCCGCCGGCAGCCCCGCGCGTCGCGTGTTGCCCCGCCTGTCGTGTGCTGCCCTGCCCGTCGTGTGCTGGCCCGCCCGCAGCCGGCAGCCCTGCCCGTCGCCCGCCGCCCCGCGCGTCGCGTGTTGCCCCGCCTGTCGGGTGCTGCCCTGCCCGTCGCGTGTTGCCCCGCCCGCAGCCCGCAGCCCTGCCCGTCGGGTGCTGCCCTGCCCGCAGCCGGCAGCCCTGCCCGTCGCCCGCCGCCCCGGACGTCGCGTGTTGCCCCGCCTGTCGGGTGCTGCCCTGCCCGTCGCGTGTTGCCCCGCCCGCAGCCCGCAGCCCTGCCCGTCGCGTGTTGCCCCGCCCGCAGCCCGCAGCCCTGCCCGTCGCGTGTTGCCCCGCCCGCAGCCCGCAGCCCTGCCCGTCGCGTGCCGCCCTCCGCCCGCCGGACGGCTCACCGTCTGCCGGCCGTCGTCGGCCGCGACCGCCCGTGGACGGCGGCGGGCGACGAGCGGCGGGGGACGCCCGGCGGGCGGAGGGCGCGGCCCTGCGCCGATCGAGCGGACCTGGCGTCCCGCTCGGTGCGGCAACCGTCGCTCCGGCCCTGTCCGTGATGCTCATGTGTTCATGCGACTGTGTACTTCCGCCTCCCTCTGCCTCGCCGCAGCCGCCGCCCTCCTCGCCCCCGCGGCCCCCGCGGCCCTCGCGGCCCTCGCGGCCCCCGCGGCCCCCGCGCAGGCGGAGGACGGCACCCGGACCGCCCCGTACGCCGCCGCCCCCGCCTGTGCCGCGCACGGCGGACCCGCCTTCCCCCTCACCGCCCGTATCGAGGACGGCCCCGGCACCTACCGGCCCGGCGGGGGGTACGGCGTCTGGTACGTCGCCCTGACCAACACCACCGACCGGGTCTGCGCGGGCGTGCACCCGGTCGTCGTGCTGGCCGACCGGGACCGCGTGCTGCGCCCCGGCCAGGCACGGCTGGACTTCTACGCGGACGGGCGCCCGCACCCGGTGCACTTAGAGAGCACCGACGAGGACGAGCTGGTCGGCGCGTTCGCCGACGACGCCGCGGGCTTCCCCGGATTCAGCGTCGGCCCGGGGCGGACGGTCCGGGTGAGGGTGCGCCTGGCGCTGTCCGCGGACACCGCCCCCAACGAGGTGACCGTCACCGCGGCCGTCGTCCAGCGCCGGGACGACGACGGTGAGTGGGTCGGCCGTTCGAACGACTACCGCTTCACCGTCCGGCCCGGCCCGGACCGCCCCGACGGCGCCCACCAGGACTCCGGGGTTCCGGCCACCCCGCCCGCCCCGGACGCCTCCGGCGGGACCGACGCCTCCGCCGAGCCGGACACCTCCGGTACGGCCTCCGCCCCACCGCGCACGGAACGCTTCCCGTCCCCGGCCGAACTCGCGGGCACCGGCCCGTCCGTGCTCCCCGCCGTGCTCGCCGCGGGCGGCGCCCTGCTGCTGGCCGGCGGCGCCGTACTCGCCAGGAACCGCGGCCGCCGCTGACGGTGGACCGCCGGCCTGCCCCCTCCGGAGCCAAGGGCCCGTGCGTCGTGGGCGGACGAGGCCGCGGTGCCCTCCGGCGCCCCCGTCGCATCTGCGACGATCCCCCCGTGGACTACCCGAACGACCAGGATCCCGGCGCGCCCGTCCGCCGCGGCATCCCCGAGCACGGCCGTATCCCCAAGTACTACGCGGTGAAGGCGCAGATCGACACCCTCGTGCGGGACTTGGGGGAGGGGGACGCCCTGCCCACCGAGCGCGACCTCTCCGAGCGGTACGAGGCGGCCCGCGAGACCGTGCGGCAGGCGATCCGCGAACTGGTGCTGGAGGGCAGGCTGCGCCGCCAGGGGCGTGGCACCGTCGTCGCCGGGCCCAAGCTGGAGCAGCCGCTGTCCCTCGCCAGCTACACCGAGGGTGTCCGGCGCCAGGGCCGCACCCCGGGCCGGACCCTGGTCACCCTCGACCGGTTCCCGTGCCCGCAGGCGCTGGCCGACGAGGCCGGGCTGGTGCGCGGGGAGCCCGTCTGGCACATGGAGCGCGTGCTGCTCGCGGACGACGAACGGGTCGGCCTGGAGAGCACGTACGTCGCGGTCGCCCGGGTGCCGAGGCTCGGCGACGACTTCCACCCGGACTCGTCCTTCTACGCCTATCTCCACGCACAGGGCATCGGGTTCGGTGACGCCGACGAGCGCATCGAGACGGTTCTGGCCACCCCCCGCGAGGCCCTGCTCGTCGGGACCCCGCCGGCGCTGCCGATGCTGCTGATCCACCGGGTGTCCCGGGACACCGAGGGGCGTCCGCTGGAGCGGGTGCGCACGCTCTACCGCGGTGACCGGTTCTCGTTCACCGCCCACCTGGGCGGCTGACCCGGGGTCAGCCGCCCGCCCGTCGGGGCCGCCGGGCCGGGGTCACCGCCCGCCTGTCGGGGCCGCCGGGCCGGGGTCACCGCCCGCCTGTCGGGGCCGCCGGGCCGGGGTCACCGCCCGCCCGTCGGGGCCGCCGGGCCGGGGTCACCGCCCGCCCGTCGGGGCCGCCGGGCCGGGGCCGCCGCCCGCCCGTCAGCGCGGCTGGGCCGGGGCCGCCGCCCGCCGGCCTGCGCCGCCGGGCCGGGGCAGCCTCCCGTCCGGCCCGGCGGTCGTGATCCGCCCGGTCCGGGGCGAAGCCCCTCTTTCCCGGTCGGCCGAAAAGCGCTTCCTCGCGCACTCTCCGTGTATCACAACGCACTCTTCGCGCATCACAAAAAGGTAACGGGTCTAGCCCAAACGTGATACCGGGTTCACGCTCTCGTTGTCGGCCGGACCTTTCCGGTTCCCCGACGCCGAGGAGCGTTGCCGCCGTGAGATTGACAGTCGTCGGAGCCGGCGTGGTGGGCACCCTGCATGCCTGGCATGCAGTCCAGCGCGGCCATGAGGTCGTACAGATCGAGCGCGAGACCGAGGCCCGCGGTGCCTCGCTGCGCAACTTCGGCCAGATCTGGGTCAGTGGCCGAGCCGGTGGGGAGGAGGTGGAGACCGCCCTGCGGGCGCGAGAGCTGTGGGAGGAGATCGGCACCCGCGTGCCGGCCCTCGGCTTCCGCGCCAACGGCTCCCTCACCCCGGTCCGCGGCGGCCTCGAACTCGCCGTCGCCGAGGCCGCCCTGGCCCGCGAGGACGCCGGCGCCCGCGGCTATGAGCTGCTCACCCCCGGCGAGGCACGCGCCCTGAACCCCGCCCTGCGCGGCACGTTCGACGCCGCCCTGTACTGCGAGCGGGACGCCGCCGTCGAACCGCGCACCGCCCAGCTCGCCCTGCGCGCCGAGCTGCTGAAGTCCCCCCGCTACCGCTTCCTGCCCGGCCGCGAGGTCCGCGACGTGGCCGGCCCGGGAGCCGTCCGCGACGACCACGGCGAGGTGCACGCCGGCGACGCCGTCGTGCTGTGCACCGGAGCCGCGCTGAGCGGACTGGTCCGCGAACTCGCCGGCCCCGGCCTGCCGGTGCGCCGCGTCCGCCTGCAGATGATGCAGACCGACCCCCTCGGCGAGCCCCTCACCACCTCGGTCGCCGACGCCGACAGCTTCCGCTACTACCCGGCCTACCGCAGCCTGGAGCTGGACGCCCTGCGGGCCGGACAGCCGCAGACCGCGACGGCCGCCCGCAACGCCATGCAACTGCTCATGGTGCAGCGCGCCGACGGCGGCCTGACCATCGGCGACACCCACGAGTACGAGCACCCCTTCGCCTTCGACACCGTCGAGGACCCCTACGACCACCTCGCCGAGGTCGTCGAGTCCATCCTCGGCCGGCCGCTGCCGAGGATCCGCCGCCGCTGGGCCGGGGTGTACGCGCAGTGCACCGACACCACCCGCGTGGTGCACCGCCAGCGCGTGAGCGACGGGGTGTGGCTGGTCACCGGGCCCGGCGGGCGCGGCATGACCTGCTCACCCGCGATAGCCGAGACCACCGCGAACGAACTGGGCTGGTGAGGAACACATGACCACCGACGACATCCGTCTCGTCGTCCTCGACATGGCCGGCACCACCGTCGCCGACGGCGGCCTCGTCGAGGAGGCCTTCACGGCCGCCGCCCGCCACCTCGGCGAGGACCCGGCCGGCCTGATCGACCACGTCCGCGCCACCATGGGCGAGTCCAAGATCTCCGTCTTCCGGCACCTGTTCGGCGACGGGACCCGGGCGCAGGAGGCCAACCGGGCCTTCGAGGCGGCGTACGCACGGGCCGTCCACGGCGGGGGCGTCAGCGCCCTCCCCGGCGCCCGCGAGGCCGTCGAGGAACTCACCGCCCAGGGCCGCACGGTGGTGCTCAGCACCGGCTTCGCCCGCACCACGCAGGACGCGATCCTGACCGCGCTGGGCTGGCAGGACCTGGTGCCGCTGACCCTGTGCCCGGCCGACGCCGGGGGCCGCGGCCGCCCCTGGCCGGACATGGTCCTCACCGCCTTCCTGCGGACGGCGGCCGCGGACTCCGTCGCCCAGGTCGCGGTGGTCGGCGACACCTCCTACGACATGCTCAGCGGCGTCCGCGCCGGCGCCGGTCTGGTCGCCGGGGTGCTCACCGGCGCCCACGACGAGCGGGCCCTGAAGGCGGCCGGCGCCGACCGCGTCCTGCCCTCGGTCGCGCAGCTGCCGGGAGTCCTCGCGTGAGCGGCGGCATCCGCTTCGACTCCGTCACCGTCGCCTACGACGGCACCGTGGTCCTCGACGCGCTGGACCTCGACGTCGCCCCCGGCGAGGTGATGGCCCTGCTCGGCCCGTCCGGGTCGGGCAAGACGACCGCGCTGCGGGCGGTCGCCGGGTTCGTGCGGCCCGCCTCCGGACGGGTCCGCCTCGGCGACCGCGACGTCACCGACCTGCCGCCGCACCGGCGGGGCATCGGCATGGTCGTCCAGCAGTACGCCCTCTTCCCGCACCTGCGCGTCGAGGACAACGTGGCCTTCGGCCTGAAGGCCCGCCGCACCCCCGGGGCCGAGATCCGCACCCGGGTCGCCGAGGCGCTGGAGATGACCGGCATGGCGGCGTACGCCCGCCGCCACCCTCGCGAGCTGTCCGGCGGCCAGCAGCAGCGCGTCGCCATCGCCCGGGCACTGGCCATCCGGCCCTCGGTGCTGCTCCTCGACGAGCCGCTGTCCGCGCTCGACGCCCGGCTCCGCTCCGGCATGCTCGCCGAACTCGCCCGGCTGCACCGCGAACTGCCCGACGTCAGCATCCTCTACGTCACCCACGACCAGGTGGAGGCGCTCACCCTCGCCGACCGCGTCGCCGTCATGGACAAGGCCCGCCTCCAGGCCTGCGGCACCCCGCAGGAGCTGTACCGGGCCCCGGCCGACGCGTTCACCGCGTCCTTCGTCGGCGACGCCAACCTACTGCCGGTCACCGTCACCGCCGACGGCGCCGCCTTCGCCGGCTCCGAACTGCGCACCTCCGCCCCGCCGGCGCGGCCCGGCACCCGCGCCACCCTGTGCCTGCGCCCCCACCTGGTCGGCCTCGGCGACGGACCCAACCGGCTCACCGGGACCGTACGGGAGATCCAGTGGCGCGGCGCCACCCACCGGCTGCACGTCGACGTCGACGGACACCGTGTCATGGCCGATCTGCCGGAGCTGAAGCAGCCACCCGCCCTGGACGAGACGGTGACCCTGCACTTCGCGCCCGAGGACGGCGTGCTGCTGGCGGCCGGAGCCGGCGATGACTAGCCCGGCCGCCGGGGCCCCGGCCCGCCCCGCGGCCCCGCCGCCGGCCGCCGCCCCCGACGACGGACGGCCCGCCTCCGACGGCGGGCCGTCCGCGGCGGCCACCGCGCGCCGGCTGCTGTGGGCGCTGCCCCCGGTCGCCCTGCTCGCGGTGTTCTTCCTCCACCCGCTCGCCCTCGTCGTCCGGCAGTCCCTCCGGCCGGACGGCGGCGGCACCTCCCTCGCGCCGTACGCCGACGTGTTCGCCTCCGAGGCGTTCCGGCACGCCCTGTGGACGACCGTCTGGCTGGCGCTCGCCGCCACCGCCGGGTGCCTGGTCCTCGGGTTCGTGCTCGCGCTGGTCATCGCCTTCGTGCCGTTCCCCGGAGCCCGGGCGGTGTCCCGCTTCGTCGACGTCTTCCTGTCCTTCCCGTCCTTCCTCGTCACGCTCGCCCTGCTGTTCGTCTACGGCACGGCCGGCATGGCCAACGGGCTGTGGACGGACGTCACCGGCGCCGCCGAGGGACCCTTCCGGTTCCTCACCACGCCCTGGGGCGTACTCCTCGCGGAGATCACGTACTTCACCCCGTTCGTGATGCGGCCGCTGCTGGCCGCCTTCGCCCAGCTGGACACCGCCCAGCTGGAGGCCGCGAGCTCGCTGGGCGCGCGGGCGCCGCGGATCATCCGCCAGGTGATCCTGCCCGAGGCGCTGCCCGCGCTCGCCACCGGCGGCAGCCTCGTGCTGGTGCTGTGCCTCAACGAGTTCGGGATCGTCCTGTTCACCGGGGCGAAGGGCGTCACCACGCTGCCGATGCTCGTCTACGGCAAGGCGATCCTGGAGTCCGACTACCCGGGCGCCTGCGTCGTCGCCGTCGTCAACGTCTCGGTCTCCGTCGGCCTGTACGGCCTCTACCGGGTGGTGAGCCGCCGTGCTGGTGCATAGCCGCAGAGCGAGGTGGGCCGTGTGGGCCGTGTTCCTCGCGCTCTTCCTGCCCCTGTTCGCCCTGCCCCTGCTGGTCGTCCTCGCCGCGTCGTCCGCCACCCACTGGTCGGGCGTGCTGCCCTCCGGCTTCACCACCGGCCACTACGACGCCGCCACCCGCGGCGAGGCCCTCCGGGCGCTCACCACCAGCCTGGTCACCGCCCTGGTGGCGAGCCTGCTCGCACTGGCCGCGGGCACCTGGGCCGCCCTCGCGGCCGCCGCGCTCGGCAGGCGCCACCGCAGGGTCCTCGACGCGCTGTTCGTGCTGCCCGTCGCGGTGCCCTCGGTGGTGGTCGGCCTCGCCACCCTGGTCGCCTTCTCCCAGCCGCCGCTGCTGCTCAACGGCACCCCCCAGATCGTGATCGTCGCCCACACCGTGCTGGTCACCGCCTTCGCCCACCAGTCGGTGTCCGCCGCGATCGTCCGCCTCGACCCCGCCTGCGAACAGGCCGCCGCCTCCCTCGGCGCCCGCCCCGCGTACGTGCTGTGGCGGGTCAGGCTGCCTCTGCTGCTGCCGTCCCTGACCGCCGCGGCCGGCCTCTGCTTCGCCCTGTCCATGGGGGAGCTGAGCGCCACGATGATGCTCTACCCGCCCGACTGGACCCCGCTTCCGGTCCTCATCCACGCGGCCACCGACCGCGGCGCCCTGTTCGCCGGGTCCGCGCTCGCCGTGGTCCTGATGACGGCGACCCTGCTCGCCCTGCTCGCCGTCTCCCGCCTGCGCAACCGCGCCTCCTACCGCTGAACCCCGACTCTCCGGACCTCCGAACACCCTGACTACGCCGACCTCGCGAACAGCCCCTGCCACGCAAGGAGTTCATCTCGTCATGCCCCAGCACGCCCTCAGGCCGGTCGCCGCCCTCGCCCTCCTGGCCGTCCCGCTCACCGCCTGCGGCGCCAACTCCGCCGCCTCCGACGAGCCTGTCGTCACCGTCTACAGCGCCGACGGCCTCAAGGGCGAGAACGGCGACGGCTGGTACGACCGCGTCTTCCAGGACTTCGAGAAGGAGACCGGCATCAGGGTCGAGTACGTCGAGGGAGGCTCCGGCGAGATGGTGCAGCGCGCCGTCCGCGAGAAGAGCAACCCGCAGGCCGACGTCCTCGTCACCCTCCCGCCCTTCATCCAGCAGGCCGACGGCAAGGGCCTGCTCCAGAAGTACACCCCGCAGGGCGCCGACCAGGTCGGCGGCGCCGACAAGGCCGCCGACGGCAGCTGGACCGCCGTCGTCAACAACTACTTCGGCTTCGTCTACAACACGAAGGAGCTCACCGAGGCCCCCACCACCTGGGAGGAACTGCTCGACGGCTCGTACAAGAACAAGCTCCAGTACTCCACGCCCGGTGTGGCCGGCGACGGCACCGCCGTCCTGATCAAGGCCATGCACGACTTCGGCGGCCGGCAGCCCGCCCTGGACTACCTCGGCAGGCTCCAGGCCAACAACGTCGGCCCGTCCGCCTCCACCGGCAAGCTCGCCCCCAAGGTCGACAAGGGCGAGATCCTCGTCGCCAACGGCGACGTCCAGATGAACTTCGCGCAGGCCAAGACCATGCCCCACCTCGGCATCTGGTTCCCGGCCCGTGAGGGCGGCAGGCCCACCACCTTCGCCCTGCCCTACGCGGCCGGCCTGGTCACCGGCGCCCCGCACTCCGACAACGGCAGGAAGCTCCTCGACTTCATGCTCGGCCAGGAGGCCCAGCGCCAGGTCAGCGAGATCGGCGGCGGCTTCAGCGCCCGCCAGGACGTCAAGGCCACCGACGCCAACGCCATCGCGCTGGACCAGCTGATCGACGGCGTCGAGATCTTCGAGCCCGACTGGAACGACATCGACAAGAACCTGTCGGCGTACGTCGACGCCTGGAAGTCCGCGACCGGCAGCTGAGACGGGCGGCACACGTCACCCCGCGCCCGCCCCACCGCCGACCCGGCTGGTACCGGGTGATCGACGGGGTACGCATCACCAGCTCCCGACCGGTCCCGGACCACGCGCCTCCCGCCTGACGGCCCCGCCCTCCGGGCGGACGGCCGGTCTCCTGCGGCAGGCCATAGGCTGTGGGCGTCGGCACGCCGTGGTTCCGGCGCCCACAGCCCGCCCGTACGCATCGCCAGGAGACCGAAGCACATGGCAGACCGCAAGCCCATCGAGTCGTGGCTCACCGACATGGACGGCGTCCTCATCCACGAGGGCGTCCCCATCCCCGGCGCCGACGCGTTCCTGAAGAAGCTCCGTGAGTCCGGGAAGCCCTTCCTGGTGCTGACCAACAACTCCATCTACACCCCGCGCGACCTGCACGCCCGGCTCAGCCGCATGGGCCTGGACGTGCCGGTGGAGAACATCTGGACCTCCGCGCTGGCCACCGCGAAGTTCCTCGACGACCAGCGCCCCGGTGGCACCGCCTACGTCATCGGCGAGGCCGGGCTGACCACCGCGCTGCACGACATCGGCTACGTCCTCACCGACCACGACCCCGACTACGTCGTCCTCGGCGAGACCCGTACGTACTCCTTCGAGGCCATGACCAAGGCGGTCCGGCTGATCAACGCGGGCGCCCGCTTCATCTGCACCAACCCCGACGAGACCGGCCCCTCCACCGAGGGGCCGCTGCCCGCCACCGGCGCCGTCGCCGCCCTCATCACCAAGGCCACCGGCAAGCAGCCCTACTTCGCGGGCAAGCCCAACCCGCTGATGATGCGGACCGGCCTGAACGCCATCGGCGCCCACTCCGAGACCAGCGCCATGATCGGCGACCGGATGGACACCGACGTCCTCGCCGGCATCGAGGCCGGCATGCAGACCTTCCTGGTGCTCACCGGACTGACCGGGCGCGGCCAGGTCGAGAACTACCCCTACCGGCCGTCCCGGGTCGTCGACTCCATCGCCGGACTCGTCGACCGGATCTGACCGGGCGGCTCCGAAACCCGCCCGCCGGGGGAACCCACCCGTACGGACCAGCCGGACCCCGCCGGAGGATGCGGGGTCCGGCTGCCCGGGGGACGCTCCAGATGTCTGGAGGTTCACCATGGGTTACCTACGCGCCACTCTCTGTGCGGGGGTGCTGACTCTCGCCGCCCCGGCCGCCCCGGCGGCCCACGCGGCGGACCCCGGTGTCTCGATCCGGCCCCAGGCCCCGGCCCCCGGCGGCGAGGTCGCGTTCCGGATCACCGGCTGCGCCGGGCACACCGGCACCGTCGCCTCACCCGCGTTCGTCTCCGAAGCCCACCTCACCGGCGCCGAGGGCACCCTCACCGGCGAGACCCGGGTCCGCTCGGACGCCGGACCCGGCTCCTACGACCTGACGATCGCCTGCGGCGACGCCCACGGCACCGCGTCGGTGACCGTCGCCGCCCACCCGTCCGCCCCCGCCTCCCCGATCGCGCCCGTCCTCGCGGGCGGCGGCGGAGCGCCCGCCCTCGGCTCCGCCGAGGCCCGCGACGGCACCGGGCCGGGCATCGTCCAGGCGGTGACCGGGCTGGTCCTGGCCGGGGCCGCCGCCGCGGCCGTCCTGCTGCTGCCCCGGGCCCTCGGCCTCGCCCGGCCCGGCCGGACCTCCCGGGCGCGGCGGAGCCGCGGACGGACGTGACCGCCATGCCCGGTTCCGAACGCCCTGCGGGCACCGGCCGCTTCGTCACCGGCCTGATCTGGGCGGTGCTGCTGCTCGGTCTGTGGCTGTGGGGTCAGGAGCTCACCGGCGGGCGCCACGGCGCCGCGCCGCCCGCCACCGGCGACATGGCCGCGGTGGGCCGGCCCCCGCGGGACCGGCTGCCGCCCGCCCTGGAACCGCTGGGCGACGCCCTCCCGCAGCGCGTCGACATCCCCGGCCTCGGCATCCAGGCCCCGGTGGTGGCCCGCGGCCTGGACCGCGAGGGCGCCGTCGAACCGCCGCCGTTCGACCAGCCCGGCGTCGTCGGCTGGTACGCGGGCGGCGCCGCTCCCGGCGCACCCGGGGCCGCCGTGCTCGTCGGACACGTCGACACCGAGACCCGCCCGGCCGTGTTCTACAAGGTGAGCGCGCTGGCACCGGGGGACACGGTCCGGGTGGTCCGGGACGACGGCAGGCTCGCCGAGTTCACCGTCGACGCCGTCGACGTCGTCACCCGCGACCACTTCGACGCGGACCTGGCCTACGGCGCCCACGAGCGCGGCCGCGCCGAACTGCGGCTCATCACCTGCGGCGGCACCTTCGACCGGGCCGGCCGCGGCTACACCGCCAACGTCATCGTCTCGGCCTACCTCACCGGAAGCGGCGCCTGACCTGCGGGCCCGCCGCCCGCCCGCGCGCCTGTGTCAGGATTGGGCCTCGGAACACGGCACGCCTAGGGGGAAGTGGGATGTACGGCACGAGGGGGGCGGGGCACCGGTACGCCTCCGCGGCGCTGCTGGGGGCGGCGCTGCTGACGGCGGGCTGCACCGGAGGCGGTGACGACGGCGACGGCGGGAGGGGCCCGGTCGCGGCCGGCATCACCCAGCAGCCCAAGGGCGCCGACCCGTTCTGGGTCAACCCCGACAGCAAGGCGGCGGCACAGGTCGCGGCGTACGAGAAGGACGGCCGGCAGGCCGAGGCCCGGCTCGCCCGCCGTATCGCGGAGCAGCCGATGGGCGAGTGGATCAGCCCGGAGAGCCCCGAGGACGAGACCCGCGGCTACACCGAGGCCGCCGCACAGGCCGACCGCACGGCGCTGCTGGTCCTCTACAACATCCCGCACCGCGACTGCGGCCAGTACTCCGGCGGGGGCGCCGCCGACGGCGACGCCTACCGCTCCTGGATCGACGCCGTCGCCCGCGGCATCGGCGAGCGCGCCGCGACGGTCGTCCTCGAACCCGACGCCGTCCTGCACCTCGTCGACGGCTGTACCCCCGACGAGTTCCACGAGGAGCGCTACGACCTGCTGAAGTACGCCGTCGGCAAGCTGGGAGCGCTGCCCGCCACCCGGGTCTACCTCGACGCGGGCAACGCCGGCTGGGGTCACCCCGACCAGATCTTCGAACCGCTGAAGTGGGCCGGCGTGGACCAGGCCGACGGTTTCGCCGTCAACGTCTCGAACTACTACACCACCGACGAGTCCGTCGCCTACGGCAAGCAGCTGTCCGCCAGGGTGGGCGGCAAGCCGTTCGTCGTCGACACCAGCCGCAACGGCAACGGCCCCTACACCGGGGGCGACGAGAGCGAGCGCTGGTGCAACCCGCCGGGCCGCGCCCTGGGGGAGACCCCGACGACGAAGACCGCCGACCCGCTCGTGGACGCCTACCTGTGGGTCAAGCGGCCCGGCGAGTCGGACGGCGAGTGCAAGGGCGGCCCGAAGGCCGGCCAGTGGTGGGCCGACTACGCCCTGGACCTGGCCCGCGGCACGGACGCGGGCGGCAGCGCGGACGCGGGCGGCGGCGCGGACGGCGGCGCCGGCACGGACGAGGCCCGATAGCGGGCGAGGCCCGATAGCGGACGGCGCCCGAAGGCACGGACGCCGCCGCCCGCAGCACGGACGGCCGGGGCCCGCCCACCGCACGGTGGACGGGCCCCGGCCGTCGGCACACGGGCGACCCGCTACGGCACCTGCACCCAGCGCGCCTTCGACGGCACGCCCTCGCCGTCGGTGACGAACAGCATGTACCAGCCGGACTGCACCAGGTTGCGGTTCTCCGGCATCGTGACCGTCACCTGGTTCCCGGAGACGGTGAAGTCCAGCGCGACCGACCGCTGGTCGACGTCCGTGACATGGGTGGACGCCGACGGGCGGATCAGCCGCACCTTCTTCACCGTGGAGGCGTCCGCGGAGGTGAACGTGCCGGACTCGCCGTGCGCGAGGGACTCGGGACCGTCCGACAGCGAGGGCCGCGGCCCCTGGTACAGGTACGGCGGCGTGTAGATCTCCACCCGCTGCTCGAAGGTGCCCGGCTTGGTGTTGGCCTTGTCCCCGTACAGCGAGTCGGAGCCGAAGAACATCACGCGGCCGTCCGGCAGCAGGATCGACCCGGAGTGGTAGTTGCGGCCCACCAGCGGGTCCGCGACCCGGTCGAAGGCGTTGCGGTCCGGGTGGTAGATCCGCGCCTGGAGGATGTTGGAGTCGCTGCGTCCGCGGTAGTCCTCCGAGCCGCCCGACACCAGCACGGTGTCGTCCGGCAGGACCGAGGACTGCGGGTAGCGGGTGCCCTTCTCCAGCGACGGCCCGTCCGTGAACTCCGGGTCGTCCGCCTTGAGGTCGACGATCCGGGTCCGGTTGCTGGACTTGCGGGACTCTCCGACCCCGCCGCCGCCGATCACCATGTACTTCTCGTCCTGCGCCGGAGGCAGCAGCACGGTGCCGGAGGTCTCCATCTGGTCGGCGTCGCTCAGCCCGGGGATCTCGGTGAACCTGTTGGTGGCCACGTCCCACACACCCGGGTCGCGGCCCACGTCGTCGGGCCCGTAGCCGGCGTTCGAACCCGAGTAGAAGATCTTGCCGTTCTGCATCAGGAACAGCGCCGGGTACGTCGGGAACTGGCGGACGCCCTCGGTGTACGTCCACTTCTTGGTCTTCGGGTCGAAGACCTCGTTCTTGCCCGGCACCAGCTGCCCGATGTCGTCGAGGCCGGAGACGCTGAGGATCTTGCCGTCGCTGAGGGTGGTGAGCGTCGGGTACCAGCGGGCCTCGTTCATCGGGTCGACCTTGATGTACTTCTCGGCGACCGGGTCGAACTCGAAGGCGTCCCGGATGCCCTGGAAGTCCTTCTTGTCGAGGGCGAGCTTCTGCGCGATGCCGTAGGTGTTGCGCGCGTCCGCGCCGCCGAGGCCCTGCACGCGGTAGTTGTCCTGGGTGCCGGTCTCGTACTGGGCGCCGCTCTTCTGCGCCTCCACGTAGATACGGCCCAGGCCCGGGTCGTTGCGCAGGAACTCGCCGGTCTGCGGGTCGAACACCTTCTTGGCGCGCGGCACCAGCACCGGGTCCTTGGAGACGAACGTCTTCCCGTTGGCCTTGCCGGTGAACCGGGTGCCCGCGGGCAGCGTGATCGGCTTGTCCGGGTTCTCGTTGTGCACGATCATCAGGCCGCCGGCCTTGGTGACGTCGCCCTTCAGCTTCTCGTAGCGCTTGGTGCCGCCCGCGATCAGCAGGTTGCCGTTGGCGAGCTGGGTGTGGCCGGTGCAGAACAGGTCGCTGGGCGTCGGCACCTTCTTGATGGTGCCCTTGACGGGGTCCCAGATCCGGGTGTCGAACTTCTTCGCGTCGAAGTTGTCCTGGTTGTTCCCGGACCCGGCGACCATCAGGATCTTGCCCGTGCGCAGCAGCGCCGCGTGGATGGTGTTCTGCCGGTACTCCTCCGGGAACTCGATGACCTCCCAGTGGCCGTTGGCGGCCTTGTACTCGGGCTTGTTGATCTTGTACTGGTGGTATTTCTCGGTGCCGAAGCGGTAGAGCCACGGCCCGTTCATCCCGGCCAGCGCGAGTACCACCGCCGTGCCTATCGCGAGTCGACGAGCCCGACGGCGGCCTGCACGGTCGTTCATTCCTTACGTCCCCCAAGGGCGATCTGCATGGTCTGGTCGGCTCCTTGCTCCGGAGCGGCCCAGGCCTGCTGGTGCGGGTGCGGCGTCCCCGGCGCGGACGCGGGCGTGGCGGCGTGCCGCGGACCCGGCGTGCTCGCGGCGGGCTTCTTGCGGTCCTGGCGCAGCTCGTAGCGCCAGACGAAGACCGGGGTGGCGGTGATCAGCAGCGCGAACGCGGCCCAGACGATCATCGCGGGGTGGGCGTGGCCGAGGGCGAAGCCCGCGGCGATCGAGCCACCGAAGATCACGATGAAGTACCAGTGGTAGCGGAAGGTGGCGAACCACCGGTCCGGGCTGGCCGAGTCTCCCTTGGGGGTGACCACGAACTTGCTCTTGCGGCGCAGCGCGGAGTCGATCAGGGCCTTGGCGTACAGCGGCGCGGACAGCGCGGACATCACCATGCCGGCCACACCGCCGGAGCCCTCCGGCTCGTGCGGGGAGACGTTGTGGCGGCGGTTCCAGATGTACAGGCCGATCTGGAGGGCGGAGGCGTTGCCGTACAGCATCAGCCACACCGTCGGGTCGATGTTCACACCCGAGGCGCCCAGGCCCAGGAACAGCGCGCAGCTGAGCGCGGCGAGGATCCAGTTGAGGGCCGAGATCGGATAGAAGATGATCATCATCGTGTAGTTGAAGAGCTTGCCCGGCGGCAGCGAGAACCAGCCCTTCCAGTACTGCTTGAGGATCGTCTCGTAGGTGCCCCTCGACCAGCGCATCTGCTGGGTGAAGAAGTCCGTCCAGGCGCTGGGGCCCTCGCCGACGGCGAGCACGTCGGGGGTGTAGACCGAACGCCACTTGTTGCCCGTGGCCGGGTTCTTGTGGCGGTGGATCTCGAAGCCCGTCGCCATGTCCTCGGTGATCGAGTCGTACAGGCCGCCGATCTGCTTCAGCGCCTTGATCCGCACGGCGTTGGAGGTGCCGACGAACATCGGGGCGCCGTAGCGGTTGCCGGCGCGCTGGATCAGGGCGTGGAAGAGGAACTGCTGCGACTCGGCGGCCTTGGTGACGAAGGTGTCGTAGTTGCCGTACACCTGGGGGCCGATGACGAAGCCGACGTCCGGGTCGCGGAAGAAGCCCAGCATCCGCTCCAGGTAGTTGGGCAGCGGGATGTGATCGGTGTCGACGGAGGCGAAGTAGTCGTAGTCGTCGCCGTGGGCTTCCAGCCAGGCGTTGTAGTTGCCGTGCTTGGTCTTCGCGCGGTGCGGGCCCTTGGCCTGGTTCCAGCGCGCCACGCCCTTGCGGGAGAAGTGGTGCACGCCGAGCCGCGCGCACACCTCCTTGACCTCGGGGTCGTCGCCCTCGTCGAGCAGCCAGACGTGCATCACGCCCCGGTGCCGGATCTTGACGGCGGCCTCCAGGGTCTTGGTCACCATCTCCAGCGGCTCCTTGCCGGGCACGAAGGAGGTGAGGAAGGCGACCCGGGTGCCGGTCTCGGGCACCACCGGCACCGGGTCGCGGGCGACCAGGGTGGCGTGCGCGTTCGACAGAACGTTCATGCAGCGGAAGAACTCGATCAGGCCGATCGAGACGAGCATGACGACGTCGAGGGCCGGCAGGAAGTCGTAGGCCGGATAGTCGCGTTCGGTCCAGTGCTCGGGCTGCAGCAGCCAGGCGAGCAGCACCAGGGACAGCAGCGGCGCGGCCGCCAGCATCAGGGCCACCCGGATGCGGTGCGGCTCCTGGGATATGAGCGAGCGGTACTGCACCCGGTACGGCCGGTTCGGATCGGGCTGGGTGAGGGGGCCCGCCAGCCGGCTGTAGTGCTCGTAGTCGTAGCGCGGCAGCGACTTCTTGATCCGCCGGAACGCGCCGGTGTTGCCCGTCCGAGGCGAGACCACGCGCAGCTGGGTGGTCTGTGACGGGTCGGTGTGTCCTCCGGCGCCCGTCGGAGTAGACGTCATGAGTCATCCCCCCACACGCAGGTCACCGCGTGTCTGTCGGTTCCTTCCACCTGAGACGGGTCCCCCTCGACCTGTCCAGGCGTGTCTTTCGTGGGTCCAGGTCACCACGCCGTCCCCACCCTATAGACACGGAAACCCGATCCTCCGGTTGCATGACGCCCCCCTTGGCATCGGTTCGGAAACGGAGTCCCCGCACCCCGCGTCCCGCAACCGGTTTCCACGGCGCCTCCGGCCGACCCCGTCGGCGCGGCCCGTGGCCGTACACGTGTCAGGGTTCTACGGCGCTCGCCATGATCGCAAGGCGCGATGCAGAAGAAGGCCCTCTGCCGCGGCAGAGGGCCTTCTTCCGTGTCGTGCGCCGCCAGGGACTCGAACCCCGGACCCGCTGATTAAGAGTCAGCTGCTCTAACCAACTGAGCTAGCGGCGCCTGCTGACGGCGTTCACTCTACATGACCTGCGGGGGTGCTCCGGACCACCCGTGGTCCCCGCCGGGGAACCGCGGGCAGCGGGGAAGAGCCCGCGAGGGTCCCGAGGGGCCGTACGGGGGGCGGGGCGGGGCCGCCGTACACCATTCGGACCGTCAGCATGCGGACCCCTTTGTCAGTTGGGAAACTGATCAATGTGCACAGGATTGGACAATTCCACCTGGAGTGTGAGGAGAATCGCATGAAGGCTCCGGAGACTCCGGTATTCGAGGAATTCGATCCCGCGGACGACTGCGGCTGCCCGGGCTGTGCCGGGCGCGTCCCGTCCCGGTCCGAGGGAGGCGGCCACCCGGCCGCGCACCGCGTGCTCGCGGTGGCCGCGGCCGCCTCCGCCGCCCTCGGCGCGGGGCACGCCGTGCCGGCCGCCGCCGCCTCGCACGCCGCCCAGCGCCCCGGCGTTCCCGCAGGTGACGAGCCCGAGACCCCGCAGGGGAGCACCGCACCGCTGCACGGTGCGTCGGGCAGCCCGGCCGTCAGCCCGACGAGCGTCCCGCCCGAGGTGCCAGCGCCGCAGATCACCCGCGCGGAGATCATCAACCGGGCCAAGAAATGGGTCGCGGCAAAGGTGCCGTACAGCATGACCGCCTACTGGTCCGACGGATACCGGCAGGACTGCTCGGGCTTCGTGTCGATGGCGTGGAACCTGCCGGGCAACGAATGGACCGGCAGCCTCGGCCGGTACGCGGACCGCATCACCACGGAGGAACTCCAGCCCGGGGACATTCTCCTCTTCCACAATCCGGCCGACCCGCAGAAGGGCTCCCACGTCACGCTTTTCGGCGGCTGGACCGACTACACGCACAGCTACTACATCGCCTACGAACAGACCCGCCCGTCCACCCGCCGGCAGTCCACTCCCTACCCCTACTGGAGCAATTCCGACCGCTATCTGCCCTACCGCTACAAAGGCGTCACGGCCGGAACCGGAGCCGGCGGCCCCGAGGCCGAGCCGGGCTCCGGTCCGGGCTCCGGTCCGGGCCCGGGGGCGAACCCGGGACCGGATTCCGGCTCCGGTCCGGAGGCCAAGCCTCCGTTCCCGGGGGCGGGCTACTTCGGCCCCGGCGCGAACAACACCTACGTCACCCTGCTCGGCCGCATGCTGGTCGAGCGCGGCGCGGCGCGCTTCTACTCGTCCGGGCCCGGTCCGCGCTGGTCGGACGCCGACCGCCGGGCGACCCAGGCGTTCCAGCTGGCCCAGGGCTGGAGAGGGGCGGAGGCCGACGGGCTGCCGGGGCCGCACACCTGGTCGCTGCTGGTCAACGGAAAGGGCCGGAGCATCACCAGCGGGGCCGCCGGCCCGCCCGCCCCCTCCTCGCCGGGGGTGCCCGCCTTCCCGGGCCGGGACAGTCTCCGGCCCGGGGCGAACAACTCCCACGTCACCCAGCTGGGGCGGCAGCTGGTGAAGAAAGGGTTCGGCAGGTTCTACGCGGTCGGGCCCGGACCGCGCTGGGGCGAGGCCGACCGCCGCGCCACCGAAGCGTTCCAGCGCGCCCAGGGCTGGCGCGGCGGCGACGCGGACGGCTACCCGGGGCCGGAGACATGGCGACGGCTGTTCTCGTAGCAGCCCCGAACCCCGGAGCCGCGGAGCCCCGGACCCCTGGACCCGCGGAGCCCTGGACCCCTGGACCCGCGGAGCCCTGGACCCCTGGACCCGCGGAGCCCTGGACCCCTGGACTCGCGGAGCCTTGGACCCGCGGAGCCCCGGACCCCTGGACCCGCGGAGCCTTGGACCCGCGGAGCCCCGGAGCCGCGGAGCCCTGGACCCGCGGGGCCCCGGAGTCCCGGACCCGCGGAGCCCGCGGGGCTCCCGGCCTCGGGCTCGCCGTCCCGTCCGGGGCTCCCGTCCGGGGCTCCCGCCCGGGGCTCCCGTCCGGGCCCCGGCGCCGGTCCGGGCCGGGGCACCGGTCCGGCTCCGGCCGTCCGTCCGGAGGCGCGCGCCCGGCGCACCCCGGCGTCCTCGCCGGGTGGGGCGTGTGTCCCGCGGCGCGCGCGGTCCGCCGCAACGGTGCGACCCGCCGTCCCCCACTCGCAACCGCAGCTCACCCGAACCACCCACTGTCATGACGCATCTGGCGCGGAGGCTGGAGGCACGCATGAGCACGACCACTCCCCCTGAGTCCCCGACCCCTGAGTCCCCGACCCCTGAGACCCTCACCCCCGAGGCCCTCACCCCTGAGTCCCCAACTCTTGAGGCCCCGCTTCCCGAGTCGCCGATCCCCGAGTCGCCGACCCCCGAGTCCCCGATCCCCGAGATTCCGGACGCCGAGTCCTCGACCACGGCACCCGCGCCTCCCGGCTCGGCGAGCGCGGAGGCCGCGAGCCCCGGACGCCCGACGGCTCTGGGGCCGGCCGAGCAGCACCGGGCGTCCGGGGCGGGGGCCCTCGGGGCCCCGACACCCGCCGCGCCCGGAACCGACGGGCCGGTCGGAACCGGCGGTCCGGCCTCGCCCGGACCGCTCGTCCCGGGGGCGGCCGTCCCCGAGCCGGGTGCGCCCGAGGGCGGGATCCTGCGGCCGGGCCGGCTGATCCAGAACGAGTCGACCACCGAGATCCCCGTCCACCTGCTGTTCCGCGACGACCCGGACCCGGCACCGGTGCCGCTCGGGCCCGCGGTCGTCGGACGCCGCCAGGGCACCGGGGAGCAGCCCCGGGTGCGTCGGCCCGGCCACGCGGCGGCCCGCCCGGCCCCGCAGATCGATCCCGAGCTGGTCGAGCGGCCCGCCCGGGTGCTGCCCGGCGCGGTCGGGGTGCTCTCCGGAGCGTGCGGCGCGGCGGGCTGTCTGGCCGCGTCCTGGTGGGCGGGCACGCTGCCGCCGCTCGCGGTGGAGGCGCTGGGCCTGCCGGTGTCGGCGGCGGCCGGGCTCGGCCCGGCGCAGTGGGCGGCCTACGCCGGGGCGGGCGCGCTGGGCCTGTTCGGCTTCGGTGGGCTGGCCCGCGGCCGGACCGGGCGGGCCTGGGTGCTCGGCCTGTTCGGCCGCTACCGGGGCACCGTCCGGCGGACCGGGCTGATGTGGGTCAACCCGTTGCTGCTGCGCCGCCGTGTCGACGTACGGCTGCGGCACTGGCGCAGCGAGGCCATGCCCGCGGCCGACGCGAGCGGGGTGGCGCTGCGGGTGGTGGTGCTGGCGGTGTGGCGGGTGCGCGACACCGCGCGGGCGGTGCTCGGCGTGGACGACCACGAGACGTACCTGCGCGAGTGCGTGGAGGCGGCGCTGGCCCGGGTGCCGGTGGAGATGCCGGGCGGGGCGGGCGGCTCGGTGGCCTCGGCGGGGGAGGCGCTGACCCGGCTGGTGGCGGCCGAGGCGGCGGCGGTGGGGCTGGAGGTGTTCTCGGTGCGGCCGGTGCGGGTGGAGTACGCCCCGGAGGTGGCGGCCGCCATGCACCGGCGCAGGATCGCCGCGCTGGACGCCCGGCATCGGGCGAGCGTGCTGACCTCGGTGGTCGACTCGGTGGAGGACACGGTGACCCGGCTGACCACGCGGGGGCTGGTCGAGCTGGACGACTACGAGCGCAAGGCGCTGGTGAAGGACCTCACCGTCGCGTTCTGCGCGGGACGCCAGGAACCCGGCTCGTGACTGGTATGGACATGTTCAACTCACGGCAATAACCTCAGACTTGGTCTAGACCTGCACGGCTCGCTGAACCTCCCCACGTTCTCCAGGAGCGGCAGTATGCGCAAAAAGACCAAGTTGTACGCGGCCGCGGTGGGCTTCGCCACCACCGGCGCCCTGGTGTTCTCCTCCGGCGGCGCCAGCGGTCACGGCTACACCGATCTCCCCGTCAGCCGGCAGAAGCTGTGCCAGAACGGCACCGTGACCGGCTGCGGCGAGATCCGGTGGGAGCCGCAGAGCGTCGAGGGCCTCAAGGGCTTCCCCGCCGCGGGCCCGGCGGACGGGCGGATCTGCTCCGGCGCGAACACGCGGTTCTCCCAGCTGGACGCTCCGCGCACGCCCGCGGGCGGCGCCTGGCCGGCCACCTCGGTCAACGGCGGGCAGAGCTACACGTTCCGCTGGCAGTTCACCGCCATGCACGCGACGACCGACTTCAAGTACTTCGTCACCAGGCAGGGCTGGAACCAGAACCACAACCTGGCCCGGTCCGACCTCAACCTGACGCCGTTCCTGACCGTGCCCTACTTCGGTCAGCGGCCCCCGTCCACGCTCTCGCACACGGGCACGCTGCCGTCCGGGCTCAGCGGTCGGCACATGATCGTGGCGGTGTGGACGATCAACGACACACCCAACGCGTTCTACGCCTGCTCCGACGTCACGTTCTGAGCGCTACGAGCGCCACGACCGTTACGAGCGCTACGAGCGCCACGACCGCCACGAACGTTACGAACGTTACGAGCGGTACAGGTGGTACGGGAACGGGCCCCGCTCCGTGCGCGGCCCGTTGCCCCGTGCGCCGCCGGAACCCTGCCGCGCACGGGGTGACGCGTCCCGGTGCACGGGCGGACACGCCGAAGGGCCTCTCGTGTGTACGAGAGGCCCTTCCGTGGTGCGCCGCCAGGGACTCGAACCCCGGACCCGCTGATTAAGAGTCAGCTGCTCTAACCAACTGAGCTAGCGGCGCCTGACCCTCGCCTTCCGCTTCTCGCGGCCGACGACGGAGAAAATAGTACCCGGTCCGCAGGAGTGCTCCCGACCACCTGGCCGGGAGCCGCGGACCGGTCTCAGAACGCCAGCGACAGCAGCACCGGGGCCGCGTTCCGGTTCAGGGCGTCGGCGGCCTGGCGCAGCCGGTGGGCGTGCTCGACCGGCAGCGACAGGGCCAGGCAGCCGACCGAGGAACCCGCGGTGATCGGGACGGCCGCGCAGACCGTGCCGACCGCGTACTCCTGGAGGTCGAGGACCGGCACCGTCGGCGGCTGGGACTCCAGCCGGGAGAGCAGCACCTTGTCGCTGGTGATGGTGCGCGAGGTGAGGCGGGGCATCCTGTACCGGGCGAGATGGTCGCGGCGGCCGGCGTGGTCGAGCTGGCCCAGCAGGCTCTTGCCGACCGCGGTGGCGTGCGCCGAGCAGCGGAAGTCCACCCACTCGTGCACCGCGGGTGTGGCCGGGCCGTCCGCGTACTGCGTGATCTTCACCTCGCCGTCGACGTACCGGCTGAGGTAGACGGCGGCTCCGACGGAGTCCCGCAGCCGGTCCAGCACCGTCTGGAGCTGCTCGCGCACCGCCTCCTCGCTCCGGTGGACCGTGTCCAGCCGGCCGAGTGCGTCGCCGCTGACGTACGTGCCGTCGGCGGCCTGTGCGACATAGGCCTCGCGGCCCAGCATCCGCAGGAGGGAGGTCAGCCGCTCCGGCGCGATGCGGGTGTCGCGGGCGAGCTCGGCGGTGGTCACGCCGAGCGGGTGCCGTGCCACGGTCTCCAGGACGCGCAGAGCGTCCTGTGCCGAGTGGTACGGCGCGGTCGGCTCGTGCTTCAGCGCCACGGTTCCCCCTGCGGTCGCTTTCCTGGCCGTGATCCGGGGTGCCGGACCGACTCAACGATAACCGGCAAAAGGCCTGTAGTGAGCGGCTGTTGACGAGATTCCGGTCCCCGTCCGCGGGGACGGGCCGAAGGCATGTGCCGGCGGCATGCCCGCCGCCGACGGCGGGCGGGGCGGGGCGCCGCCCAGGGGCGCCGCCCAGGGGCGGCGCCCCGGCGCTCACAGCACCGCGCCGAGGAACTCGCGCGTCCGGTCGTGCTCCGGCTCGCCGAAGAGCTGCTCCGGCGGCCCGGACTCGATGACCTTGCCCTTGTCGAACATCATCACCCGGTCGGAGATGTCGCGGGCGAAGCTCATCTCGTGGGTCACGCACAGCAGGGTGATGTCGGTGCTGTGGGCGATCTCCCGGAGCAGGTCGAGCACCCCCGCCACCAACTCCGGGTCCAGGGCCGAGGTCACCTCGTCCAGCAGCAGGATCTCCGGCCGCATGGCGAGGGCGCGGGCGATCGCCACCCGCTGCTGCTGCCCGCCGGACAGCTGCGTGGGGTGCGCCGTGATCTTCTCCCGCAGGCCCACCATCTCCAGCAGTTCCCCGGCGCGCTCCTCGGCCTCGGCGCGGTCCATGCCGAGCACGTTGACCGGGGCCTCGGTGATGTTCTGCAGCACGTTCATGTTGGGGAACAGGTTGAACTGCTGGAAGACCATCCCGATCCGCTTGCGCAGGTCGCGCTGGTACTTCTCGTTCGCCGGCCGCAGCGAGCCGTTCGGGCCGGGCATATGGGTGAGCGGCCTGCCGTCCACCGTGATCGCGCCGTCGCTGACCGGTTCCAGGGTCATCAGCAGGCGCAGGATGGTCGTCTTGCCGGAGCCGCTCGGCCCGATCAGGGTCACGTGCTGCCCGCGGTCGACCGTGAAGTCGAGGTGGTCCAGCACGACGTGGTCGCCGTAGCGCTTGACCACCTGGTCGAACACGACCAGATGGCCCGCACCGCGCTCCGCGGCGGCCTCGCCGGCGGTCTCGGGGCCCGCCTGGCCGCCCCCGGGTCCCGCCGGGCGGCCGGGGCCCCCGGAGGTCTCGGAGGCCCCGGCGCCCTCGGGGTCCTCGGCTTGCGTCTTCGTCAGGGGGTCAGTGGCCAAGGCGCCTCTCCAGCTTTCTCATCAGAAGCGAGGTCGGATAGCTGGCCGCGAGGAAGATGAGACCGGCGAGCGTGAACGCCTCCGCGTAGACGAAGTGGTTCGCGCCGTACTCGCGGGCCTCGGCGACCATCTCGGTGACCGTGATCACGGCCAGGAACGGGGTCTCCTTGAACATGGCGATGCCGTAGTTGCCGAGCGCCGGCAGAACCTTGCGCACCGCCTGCGGCAGGATCACCGCCTGCCAGGTGCGGCGCGGGGACAGCGACAGCGCCCGGCAGGCCTCCCACTGCCCCTTCGGCACCGCGTCGATGCCCGCCCGGTACACCTCCGACAGATACGCCGCGTAGTGGATGCCGAGCACCGCGATGCCCAGGGTCAGCGGGGACACCGTGTTGAAGACCGCGTACGCGCCGACCAGTTGCACCAGCAGCGGGGTGGAGCGCACGAACTCCGTCAGGGCCCGCACCGGGGCGGTCACCAGCCGGGTCGGCGCCCGTCCCGCGAGGGCCACCAGCAGCCCCAGCACGGCGGCCACCAGGGTGCCCAGGACGGTCGCCAGCAGCGTCGTCCGGAACCCCGCGAGCAGCAGCGGGAGCGCGTCCTGGACGGCTCCCCAGTCCCATTCGTAGTTCACCGGGCACCTCCGGCCACGCCGGCCTTCTCCACCGGTGCGGCACCGCCCGGACGCCGCGGACGGCGGGCCTCGGGGCGCTGCCCGAGCCGGGTCTTGGCGTGCCGCTCCAGGGCGTTCATCAGCAGGGTCAGCGCATAGGCGAGGACGAAGTACATCACCAGCAGCGTCAGATAGGCCCAGGTCGTCTCGCCGGTGCGGTCACGCATCTGCTGGACGACCGTCGTCAGGTCGGTCGCCGTGATCAGCCACAGCAGCGGCGTCGCCTTCAGCAGCTGGATCAGCAGGTTCGTGAACGGCGGGATCATCTGCACCCACGCCTGCGGCAGGATCACCCGCCGCATCCGCTGCCACGGCGACATGTTCAGCGCGATCGCCGCCTCCCGCTGCCCCCGCGGCACCGAGTTCAGGGCGCCGCGCACCACTTCGGATCCGTACGCCCCGTAGTTCATGCCGAACGCCAGCACCCCGCAGAACAGCGGGGTCAGCTCGTAGCCGAGCAGCAGCGGGAAGGCGTAGTACAGCCAGAACAGCTGGACGTAGAGCGAGGTGCCGCGGAAGAACTCCACGACCACCCGTGACACCCCCCGCACGAGCACGGGCCCGCTGTTCGCCATGAAGCCGAAGGCGAAGGCCAGGGCGAGCGCGACGAGCGCGCCCAGCACCGTGGCCTCGACCGTCACCCACAGCCCCGACCACACGTCCGGCAGGTGGTCGAGGAAATAGGAATAGAAATCACCCATGGACAGGATTCCCCGTCAGGCCGTGCACAGGTCGGCGGTCCTCAGGTCCGCCGGCGGGATCGTCTCCTTGCCGAAGCCGTACTCCCCGATGAGCTGCACATAGCGCTCCGGATCGGAGGTGATCTTCTTCAGTTCGGTGTTGAAGGCGTCCCGCAGCTCCTCCTGGCCCTTGCGGAAGACCGCGCCGCCGGGGCTGTACTGCTTCACGCCGTCGAGCTCGGGGATGAACGCGTCGGTGACGTCGAGCCCGCTGTTGTTCTTCGCAAGCCAGTTCAGCGAGATGCTGGTCAGCAGGAACGCGTCGATCCGGCCGCCCTTGACCGCGTCCGCGCCGTCCTGCGGCTTCTGCAGCGTCTTGATGTCGCCGTCCGCGAGGCCCGCGCCGGCGGCGTAGCTCTTCTCGACGGCCCCCGACATCACGCCGATGGTGGCCCCGGCCTCCTTCGCCGACGCCAGGTCCGTCAGCTTCTTCGGGTTGCCCTGCTTCACCAGCATCGCGGTGGGCGAGACGAACTCCGGCTCCGAGAACAGCGCCTTCTCGCAGCGGTCCGGGATGATGGCCATGCCCGCGCTGATCACGTCGTACTTGCCGGCCTGCAGACCCGGGATCAGGCCGTCCCACTCCGAGAACGTCGGACGCAGCTCGTCGATCCCGAGGGCCTTGAAGATCTCCCGGTGCAGCGTGGGCGCCTCCCCCTTGAGGTCGCCGCCCTCCTCGTAGCCGTAGGGGGCCTCGTTCGCGTAGGCCACCTCCACGTAGCCCTGCTTGCGCAGCTGCTCCAGCTTCGAGCCCTCACCGTCCCCGTCGTCCGTCTTGCTGCACGCGGTCAGCAGCCCCGGGACGGCGATCAGGCCGCCGACGGCCGCGCTTCTGGTGAGGAAACCCCGACGGGACAGGTGGGGAGACTGGGACATGGACACTCGACCTCCAAGAGCCTTGCCGGATCTGCCCGTTCGCAGACCAGTGATGGCGCCTGCCCGATCCCGGGAAGCTATGCGGGCTCCGGCAGGGACGTGATGCAACGGTGACCTGAACGAGACCTCTCCGTGCCCGCCTCGGCGGGCGGTGCGACCCCTCGCACCGGGTTCCTCTCCCGCCCGGGCGAGTGGTGGCACGGGTCATGCCTGGACCAGCGGCTCCCGGGTGAACAGGGCACCCAGGGACGGCGCGTTCACTCGGCGGTCGGTCAGCCGCAGTGCCTCCCAGACCGTGACCTGATTGGCCGTGAGGACGGGTTTGCCCAGCTCCTTCTCCAGAGCGGGCAGGTGTGCGGCCGTGTGCAGCGCCGTGTCCGGCAGGCAGACCGCCTCCGCGTCGTCGCGGTCCGCCTCCCCGGCCAGGGCGAGCAGCTCGGCCCCGCCCCTGGCGCCCGCCTCGGCCGCCGTCCGCAGCCCCGCGCCGTGCACGCCCCGCACGTCCAGGCCCGCGGCCCGCAGGAAGTCCGCGAAGAGGGCGGCCACCTCGGCCGGATAGGTGGCCGCGACCGCGACCCGCGACACCCCGAGCTCCCGCGCCGCGTGCACGAACGCGAACGACGTCGAGGACGCCGGCATGCCGGCCGCCAGGGCCAGCGAGCGCACCTGCTCGTGGGCGCCCTCCCAGCCCCGCACGAAGCTGCCCGCGGTGGACGCCCACACCACCGCCTCGGCACCCGTCAGCCGCAGCGCCTCCACGTCCGCCGCGAGCCGCTCCCGGGAGGCCGCCCGCCGCAGTGCGTCCACCTCGCGGTCGGCCGCGCCGGCCCCGGTGTGCACGAGGTCGATCCGGATGTCGCTGGCGAGCAGCTGCTCGATGCGCGGATAGTCGTCCTCGGCGGGATGGCCCGGGTAGAGGATTCCGATGGCCGTCATGGTGCCCCTTCCTGTCCTGCCTCTGCCTCAGCCTCTGTCTCTGCTTCTGCATCTGCATCTGCTTCTGCATCTTCTTCTGCTTCTGCTTCTGGCCCTGGTCCCGGTTCTCGATCTGCTTCTGCCGCTGGTTCCTGGTTCCCGGTTCCCGGTTCCCGGTTCCCGGTTCCTGGTTCCTGGTTCCTGGTTCCCGGTTCCTGGTCCTCGTCCTGATCCTCGTCCTCGTCCTGATCCTCGTCCTGGTTCCGCGGTCCGCCGGCCGCCGGGCGGCGGACGCCGGTTGTGCGGGCGGCGCGGGCCCGATCGCCGGTCCGTCCGCCGGGCGGACGGACCGGCCGATGCGGCCGCCCGGGCGAGACGCGCCCACCGGCCCCAACGCTCGGGTACCCGTCCGGCACCGCCCGGCCCCCGCCCCTCACCTGGACGGCCGAGCGGCCCGGGGCGGGCCGGCCCTCCCGGCCCGACGGACGGTGCGGGTCCGGCCCGGCCCTCCCGGACGCCCGGGAACAACCGGAGACCGTCTCCTGTTGACGCCCTCCGACGAACGAACCGGCCCACCCGCAGGAGGCACCCGTGGCGGCAGACGAGATCAGGGGCACCGCACAAGGCACCGCTCCCGTACCCCTGTCCGTGCTGGACCTCGCCACCGTCGGCTCCGGCAGCACCGCCGCCGACGCGCTGCGCACCAGCGTCCGGCTGGCCGCGCTGGCGGAGTCCCGCGGCTTTCACCGCTACTGGGTCGCGGAGCACCACTCCATGCCCGGCGTCGCCTCCTCCTCGCCGGCCGTGATCCTCGCCCATCTCGCCGCCCGCACCGAGCGCATCCGCCTCGGCTCCGGCGGAGTGATGCTGCCCAACCACGCGCCGCTGGTCGTCGCGGAGCAGTTCGGCACCCTGGAGGCCATGGCGCCCGGCCGGATCGACCTCGGGCTCGGCCGCGCCCCCGGCACCGACGGCGCCACCGCGGCCGCGCTGCGCCGCACCGACACCCCGGCCGAGGGCGCCGACGACTTCCCGCAGCAACTCGCCGAGCTGATCAGGTTCCTGGACGACGACTTCCCCGACGGTCACCCCTACCGCCGTGTGCACGCGGTGCCCGGCCCCGTCCAGGCGACCGCACCCGGCGGCGTGCAGTCCCCGCACCGGCCGCCGGTCTGGCTGCTGGGCTCCTCCGGGTTCAGCGCCCGGCTGGCCGGCCTGCTGGGGCTGCCCTTCGCGTTCGCCCACCACTTCTCGGCCCGCAACACCGTCCCGGCCCTGGACCTGTACCGGGAGTCGTTCAAGCCGTCCGCCGTGCTGGACGCGCCGTACGCGCTGATCGGTGTCTCCGCGCTCGCCGCCGACGACGACCGCGAGGCCCGCCGTCAGGTGGCGGCCGCCGCGCTCGGCATGGCCAGGCTGCGCACCGGCCGGCCGGGCCTGGTGCCGACCCCGGAGGAGGCCGAGACGTACGCGTTCAGCCCGATGGAGCGGGAGTTCCTCGACTCCTGGACGGCGAACGTGGTCCACGGCACCCCCGACGAGGTGCGGTCCGGCCTCGACGACCTCCACAAGCGCACCGGCGCCGACGAGTTGATGCTCACCGCCAACGCCCACAGCGGCGCGGCCCGCCTGCGCTCCTACGAGCTGATCGCCGACGCGTACGCCCTCCCGGGCAGCTGAGACCGAGCCGTGGGGCGACGGTCCCGTCCGGCCCGCCGCGTCCGGCACGGCACCTCGCCGCGTGGCCGCCTCACCGGCGCACGGGACGTACGCGGGTGAGGCACCGCCGGGTGCGGCACCGCACCGGACGCGGCGGGCCCTCCGCGGGGCCCTCCCGGTCGCGGCACCGGCGGCGGGCACCGGCCGGGGAGCGCGGCGGGCCGGCGCCCGGTGTGCCGCGGGCCGCCGGGTCAGGGGTCAGCCCACGGCCGACGACGCGGCGGCCCGCAGACCGCCGATGAGGTCCGGCGCCACCGGACGCGAGTACAGCCACCCCTGCCCCGTGTCGCAGCCGATCCGCCGCAGCCGCTCCGCCTGCGCGGGCGTCTCCACGCACTCCGCGGTGACGGTCAGCCCCAGCCGGTGCGCCAGCTCGATCATCGCCTCGACGACGACCTGGTCGGCCGGGTTCGGCGGCGCGCCCTCGCCCTCGTACTGGAACCCCCGCACGAACGAGCCGTCGAGCTTGAGCACGTCGACCGGGAGCCGGGACAGATAGGCGAGGTTGGAGTAGCCGGTGCCGAAGTCGTCGATGGCGATCCGCACGCCCATCGCGCTGAGGGCCTGGAGCACCTGCACGGGGCGGCCCGCCGAGCCCATCACCGCCGACTCGGTCAGCTCGATCTGGAGGAGCCCCGGCGCCAGGCCCGTCTCGCTGAGGACCCGGTCGATGTCGGCGACCAGGTCGGAGTCCCACACCTGGCGGACGGCCACGTTGACGCTGACGAACAGCGGCTCCTCGCCGGGGTGTTCGAGCTGCCAGCGGCGGGCCTGGCGGCAGGCGTGGGTCAGCACCCAGCGGCCCAGCGGCACGATCGCGCCGTCCTCCTCGGCCAGACCGATGAACCGATTCGGCGTCAGCGTGCCGAACTGCGGGTGGTCCCATCGCACCAGCGCCTCCACCCCGCGCAGCCGCCCGTCGGCCATCTGGACCAGGGGCTGGTACTCCAGCCGGAACTCGCCGCGCTCGATGCCCGGCCGCAGGGTGGAGGCGAGGGCCTGCCGGGTCATGCGGTGGGCGTTGCGCTCGGGGTCGAACAGGGTCCAGCGGTTCTTGCCGTCGGTCTTCGCCCAGTACAGCGTGGTGTCGGCGGCCTGCATCAGCCCGGTCGCGGTGGTGTCGGCGGCGAGCCGCTCCACGACGCCGACGGACGCCGTGACCGACAGCCGCCGGCCGGACAGGTCGAAGGGTTCGCGCAGCGCGTCCAGCACCGACTCGGCGAGGTCGGCCACCTGGTCGGTGCCGGTGGAGTCCTCGACCAGCAGGGCGAACTCGTCGCCGCCGAGCCGGGCGACCAGCGGCGTGCCGGCCCGCGCCCGCCCGGCCTCGTCGGCGCAGAGGGTGAGCCGTTCGGCCACGGCGGCGAGGAGGCGGTCGCCCACGCGGTGGCCGAGGGTGTCGTTGATCGCTTTGAAGCCGTCCAGGTCCAGATAGCACAGGCCGACCCGGCCGGTGCTGCCGCGCTCCTCCGGGACGGCCTCCAGGGTCGCGGTCAGCCGCTCGAAGAACAGGGTGCGGTTGGGCAGCCGGGTGACCGGGTCGTGCATCTGCAAGTGACGTAGCCGGGACTGGAGTTCGCGGTGCGAGCTGACGTCGGTGACGGACATCAGGACGCCCTCGCAGCCCTCGTCGAGCGGGGCGACGGCGATCTGCACCCACAGCGCGTGCCCCTCGGGGTGCTTGACCCGCCGGGTGCAGCGCAGCCGGGCACGACGGCCGCGCAGGACCTCGCGGTAGGCGTGCCAGGTGCGGCCGTCCGAGGCGAGGCCGACCAGTTCGGCGGCCGCGCGTCCGGCGGGTGGTCGCTCGGGCGTGCCGAACAGGTCGGTGAAGCCCTCGTTGGCGGTCACGACCAGGCCGTCGCGGTCGACGACGGCCATCGCCACCGGCGCCGAGGCGAACGCGGACCGGAAGAGGTCCGGGGCCTGGGCGCCGGTACGACGAGACGTGGAGATGTCACTCTCTGTGACGGCCGGCCCGATGAGGTCTGCCGCGGGCGTCGGCCCTTCGGACGTTCCGCTCACCGCTCGCTCCCGCAGTGCACTCGGATCTGCTGGGTCTCTGCTCGATCTCTGTCCGGGCAGGAAGTGTCAGGAAAGTGTGCCGATCATAGAGGCTGCCTTCCGGCCCTTCCAGCCGTTGTCCAGTGTCCCCCGTGTGCCGCCCCGCGACCCGTCTTTCAGCGGGATCGTTTCTGCCCCCATGGGACGGGTTTCGTCGCGCGCCGACCGAATGTGACGGACCGTGAGCGTCCCGGGGGTGTCGCCGGGCCCTCACCGGCCCGTGACCGGCGTCCCGTCGGCCTGCGCCGGGGGCGGGTGTCCGTGCCTCGGCCGGGTGTGCGGGCGGGGGTGCGCGCCCCCGCCCGCCCCGGCTCGCTGCACGCCGCTCACTGCACGCCGCTCACTGCACGCCGCTCGCCGCTCGCCGCTTGCCGGGCCCCGCGTCCGCCGCGACCCGCGGAACCCCCTGCACCGCACCCGCACGCGGTCCGTCGTCCTGCGCCCGCACGTCTGTCGACCTGGCCCCGCGTGCGGTCTGTCGTCCTGCGCCCGCACGTCTGTTGGCCTGCCCCGTGCGCGGGTCGTCGTCCTGCGTCCGCGCGCGGTCTGTGTCCGCATGCTCCCGTGTGCCCGTGTGCCCGTGTGCCCGTGTGCCCGTGTGCCCGTGTGCCCGTGTGCCTCCATACCTCTGTGCTCGGGCGCCCTCTGTGCTTCTGCGTCCCCGTGCACCCGTACCTGCCCGCCGCCGCGCCCCGCTCCACCGGGCCCGCGTCGCGTGCGGCGGCGCTTCTCCCGCGCCGGCCGTGTCCGTGCACCGTGTCCTCCTCTCACTCGTCCGGTGCAGACAAACAAGACATATCGACGGAAAGTCGCACAGGCTGGGTGGCGGTGTCCCGTGAACCGCATCCGGAGGTCCTCGTGCCGCGTCAGCTCCCGCGTCCCCGACTGCGCAGCGCGGCGGCGGTTCTGACCACGATGTCGGCGCTCGCCGCCACCTCCTTCGTCGGGGCCCCCTCGGTCGCCGAGCCGTTCTCCTCCTCGCCGTGCGCGCTGCGGCGCACCGACGCCCACCACTCCGAGGGGGTCGCCACCTGGAACGCCGCCTACCCGCGGCCCGCCCGCACGCTGGACGCCCTGCTGGTCTTCCTGTCCTTCCCGGACGCCGAGCCGCGCACCACGCCGGACCAGCTGACCGCCGATCACTTCCCGGCCACCAGCACGTTCTTCGCGCGGTCCTCCTACGGCAGGTTCGCCCTGCGCCCCCACCCGCTGCGGCGGTGGATCACCATGCCCCGCTCCTCCACGGCGTACGCCATACGGCGCGACTGGAACGCCGCCCACCGTGCCGCCTACCTGCGCGACGCCCTCGCCGCCGCCGACCCGAAGGTCGACTTCTCGGCGTACGACATCGTGTACTTCGTCGCCGACCCGGACGCTCCGGGCGTGGACTCCGACGCCACCAAGGTCGTCAACCTGGATGCGCCGCTGCGCGCCGACGGTACGGAGATCCACCGGTTCGTCACCGTGTTCGAGAACCATCCGCCGGACCGGCTCGTACTGGCCCATGAGACCGGGCATGTGTTCGACCTGCCGGACCTGTACCGCCGGCCGGTGGACGGCGTGGGCGACTGGGACACCCATGTGGGGGACTGGGACCTGATGGGCAGCCAGTTCGGGCTCTCCCCGGACTTCTTCGGCTGGCACAAGTGGAAACTGGGCTGGCTGGACTCCCGTCAGGTGGCCTGTGTACGGGGCGCCGGGCCGACCCGGCTCACTCTGGAGCCGCTCGGCGCGGGGCCGGGCGTGCCGGTGACCGGGGCCGCGGGGGCGCCCTCCTTCGGGCTGGGCCGCGGCACCAAGCTCGCGGTGGTGCGCACCGGCCCCCACAGTGTGCTCGCCTTCGAGGCGCGCGGCCCGGTCGGCAACGACGTGACGGCCTGCCGCGCCGGAATCCTCGTCTACCGGGTGGACAGCGCGGCCGCGTCCGGCAGCGGTCCGGTCGAGGTGGTCGACGCCCACCCGGACACCGAGGCCTGCTGGGAGACCTCCGTGTACCCGCCTCTGGCGGACGCGCCCGTCGGCCCCGGTGAGAGCTTCACGGTCCCCGGCGAGGGGGTGCGGGTGGCGGTGGAGGGGCGGACCCCGGCGGGTGCGTGGACGGTGCGGATCGGCCCGGCCTGACGCCGGGGGGCCGCGGTCGCACGCACGGCGGCCGCTGGCGGCGGACGGCGGCGGCCGACGGCAGCGGACGACGGCGGACGACGGTGCCGGTCGACAGTGGCACGACGAACGGGCACCCCCGGATAACCGGGGGTGCCCGTTCAGGTCAGCGACCTTGTGCGCTGTGCGCCGCCAGGGACTCGAACCCCGGACCCGCTGATTAAGAGTCAGCTGCTCTAACCAACTGAGCTAGCGGCGCCTGCTGACGTCGTAGACCTTAGCACCCTGGTCGGCGGGAGGAAAAATCGATATCCGCACGCCCGCGCGGGCCGCCCGTACGGCCGCCCAGAGCAGTACCTCCGGGCCGGGCAGCCACGGATGGCGGGTGTCCGGGGCGACGAGCCAGCGGGACCCCAGCGGACCCCGGGAGCCGGGTGCGGTGACCGGCGCGGGCACGGTGACCGCGTCGGCGGCGCCGTGGCAGAGCAGGGGCGGGACGGCCGCGGCGCGGTCGGTGCCGGGGTCGGTGCCGAACTCCTCCCACCTCAGCAGCGACGGCAGCCGCTGTGCGGTGCCGGGCGCCGCGAACAGCAGCGTGCGGCCGCGGTGGACCGCCACCGGACCGGAGCCCGGCCCGTCCTCCCACAGCCGGTCCAGCATGCGCCGCCCGAACACCGCCGGGGCGCTCACCACGTCGAAGACGTGGCCGCAGGGGAGCACCGCCGGGGCGTCCGGGTGCTCCTCCCAGAGTGCGAGCGTGCTGCGCGGATACGTTCCTGCGGAGGCGAGCCAGGCGGCCCCGTCCGGGGTGAGGCCCGTGCTGCCCTGGCCCTCGCCGGACAGGCCGGGGGCCGGTTCGTTCCGAAAGCTGCTCATGCCGTCCAGGTGTACCGGGCGTGCGTGTTCCGTCCCGCCGGGTTGCCGGAATCCGGGACAGCGGAGGCGGCGCTGGAGTATCGTGCCCGCCCGCCTGGCATATGCCAGGCGGTGCGGGCCCGGATACGGTTCGGATCTTGCCGGGGTCTTGCCGGGGTCTTGCCGGGGTCTGGTCGAGGTCCGGTCGAGGTCCGGCCGGGAGCGGGTCGCGCTTCCGGTTCGGCCCGGGCCGGGGCCGGGCGCGACCGGCCCCGAGGGCCGGCCTCGGACCGGGCCGGGAGGGCTCGGGCGGGGCTCAGAGCGGTTCTATGAGGCCCTGGCCGCTCTGGCCGCCCTGGCCGCTGTCGCCGCGCAGCAGCCCGCGGCCGAACTCCACCATCCGCCTGGCATAGTCCTCGGTCCACTCGGCCTGCTCGGCGATGTCGGCGTCCGTGAGGCGGTCGAACCGCCGCGGGTCGGCCAGCTGCGCCGCCGCGATCGCCTGGAACTCCATCGCCCGGTCGGCAGCCGCGCGGAACGCCTGGGTCAGCTCCGTGGCCCGCGCCAGCAGCGCCCCCGGGTCGTCGATCGACTCCAGGTCGAAGAAGTGCTCCGGGTCCCCGGCCGCCTGGGCGGGCTCGAAGAGCAGGGGCGCGGGGCGTAGCCGCGGCTCGTGCGGGCGCGGCGTGGGCTCCGCCATGTCATGTCCTCCTTGTACGGGTGCGGTGGCGCCCCTGGGGGCGGACCACCCTCCATTCTCTCGCGGGGCGCAAGAGGGCCCCCGGGGCCGGCGCCGGCCGGTGCCCCGGAGGGCTTGCGCGCCCCGGCGCGCCGCATCCGGATGCCGACCGCCGTGCCTGCCCGACGGCCGTGCCCGCCCGGGCTCACGGGCGCCAGCCGATCCGGTGCTCGGCCAGCCGGGCCAGCACCGCGTGGTTCGCCTCCCAGCCGTCGGGGAACTTCACGACGGTCCCGAGCTGGACCGGTTCCGTGGACGGGTAGTCGTCCAGCAGGTCGCTCACCCCGGCGCGGCAGACCACGATGCAGGCGTGCCGGTGCCGGGAGGCGAGCACGCACAGCCGGCCCGTCTCCAGGTGGAACGCGGTGGCGTCGGGGCGGCCGGAGAGGGGGTGCAGGACGACGGTGACGTCGTACTCCCGGCCCTGCAGACGGTTGGCCGTGTCGACCGTGACGTCCCGCACGCCCAGCTCCGCCAGGGCCGCGCGGACCGCTGCGGCCTGGTCGCGGTGGGCGGTGCCGACCGCGATCCGGCCGGCGGTCAGCGGCGCCGCACCGGGGGAGCGCTCGGAGGTCGCCGCGCCGCCCCGGTCCAGCAGGCGCCGCACCACCGCCGCCACCGCCCGGACCGCCTCCGGGTCGGTGCGCGGGGTGTGCCGGGCGGGCAGCTCCAGCAGGCCCCAGCCGGACTCCGCGGCCTCGTCGATGACCCGGTCGGGGCCGGAGCCGTCCGACGGCACCGCGAAGGCGAGCCTCCGGTCGTCGGGGCCGGTGCCGCTGCGGAAGGGGGTGTACGGGTAGAACGCGTCGGACACCAGCGGTGCCGCCGAGGCGGGCAGCCGCCAGGACACCGGCAGCCGGTGCTGCGGCAGGCCCGGATTGTGCGCCAGCAGCGCCGACACCGCCGAGGCCGACGGGTCGTACGACAGCCCCGCCCACTGCTCGCTGCCCACGGTGGCGAACGGATCGAGCTGGCCCGGGTCGCCCACGAACAGCGCCCGCTCGAACAGTCCGGCCACCGCCAGCAGCCCGTCCGAGCGCATCTGGTACGCCTCGTCGACGATCGCGTGCCGCCACGGCTCGTCGACCGTGACGTGCGCCCACTTCGCCGCGGTGGAGATCACCACGGGCAGTCCGGTCAGGTCGTGCGCCTTCGCCGACTTCCGGACGTTCGGCAGGTCGTCGAGCGCCCGGTCGTACGGGTCGGCGTCGCTGCTGTGCAGCCGGCCCACCGGCAGCTCGGGGCTCTTCTCGGCGAGCCTCGTCACCAGGTCGTCGACCTGGGCGTTGGTCTGTGCGACCACCATCAGCGAGCGGCCCGCGCCGGTCAGTTCCAGGGCCGCCCGGACCACCAGCGTGGACTTGCCGGCACCGGGCGGGGAGTCCACCACGACACCCCGGTCGGTGCCGTGCAGCGTGTCGTGCAGGATCGCCCCGGTGGCGGCGGCCGCAGCGGCGCCGGGGTCGAACGGCGTCCGCGCGCTCACAGGACGTCCTCCCCGGTCACCGGGTCGGCGGGCTCGGGCACCGCGGCCTCCTCGCCCGGCGGTCCGCCGTGTGTCCACGGGGTGTCCTCCGGCTCGGGCAGCTTCGCGCCGCCCCGGCTGTCGTGCTCGAACAGGGTGAAGCAGAGCACGTCGCCCTTCTCCGGCACCGACCCGGCCGCCGGTTCCCGGCCCCGCCCCATCCTGTCCAGCACCCGCAGCACGATCAGCGCCCCGTCGGCCCCTTCGGCCCCGTCGCCGCCGGCCCCGCCGGCCCGGCCGCTCCCGTGGCTCCCCCCGGTTCCGACGCCGTCCGCGGGCTCGTGCGCGACGACCTCCGCCGTCTGCGGCCTGCCGTCCAGCGACCGGTGGACCCGCACCCGCTCGTCCAGGAACGGCCGGTCGTCGGTGCGGACCGTGACCAGCGGACGCGGCGCGGGGCGCCTGCCCTCGGAGTACGCCATGACGACGTCCGTGACCTCTCCGGTGAAGGCCTCCCCGGCCAGCCGCCGCCCCGCCATCACCAGCGGGTCGTCGAGCGCCTCCTGCGCGTCCAGGCGGGCCTGTTCCCGCTCCCGCGCGGCCAGCTTGGACGCCGCGGTCACCGCGTCGTCGCGGCGGGGCTGCGGCGGCTCGCCCGCCCGTACCCGGTCGCGGTGACCGGTGAACGACCAGCGGTCCCGTGTCCAGCGGTCCGGCACCCGCGCGGCCTCCGGCAGCTCCCGCAGCAGATCCAGGCCGCGCCAGACGGCGTCCCAGGTCGGCCGGGTGCGGCCGGCGACCAGCTCGCGGATCTCCCGCTCGGCGGCGGTGAGCGCGCCGAGCCGGTCGTCGGCCTCAAGCCCGTCCTCGGCGGCGGCGAGCGCCCGGCGCGCCCGGTCGTAGCGCTCGATCGCGGGGGCGAGCAGCCGGTTGTCGAAGGCCGGGTCGGTGGCCGGTCCGGCGGGCGGGCACTCCAGCTGCCCCTGGGCGTCCCGCGCCAGCTCGGCCCGCAGCGCGGCCTCGGCGCCGCTCCGCCCACCGGGCGGGGCGATCCAGGCGAGCAGGGCACCCAGGTGCTGGTCCTCCAGTGCGGACTGGCCGGTCGCCCAGTGACGTGCCAGGACGTCGGTCAGCGCCAGCAGCAGCGACGATCCGGGCACCCGGGCGCGCTCGGCGAAGTGCGTGAGCCACCGCCCCAGCAGCGGCACCCGCGGGGGCACCGGATACGGGGTCTGCGGGTCCTGCTCGGCGGTCCGGCGGAACCGCGTGGAGCGGCCCAGCAGCCGGACGTACTCGACACCGGCCCGGCCGGGCACGACCAGCTGCGGCGCGTCCGCGCACAGGTCCGCCTCGACCTTGACCCGCCGGCCCGTCTCCGGGTCGGCCGCGGTGCGCTCGACGCTCTCCACGTCGTCCGCGTACGCCTCCACGTACGGCAGCACGACGTCCGCGAGGTCGGCCAGGAACGCGGCCCGCAGGTCGCGGTCGCGCGGCTGCGGGACGACCAGCAGCCGGGGCGCCTCCCGCTCGGTGCCGACCAGCGCGCCCAGCGGGGCGCCCGCCTCACCGGCGGTGGTGAGCGGCACGAACACCAGCGGCCGCGCCGACAGGTGCCGGTGCCGGACGGTGGCCAGCGGCTGCGCGACCCCGCGGTCGACGGCCTCCAGCCGGGCGAGCGTGGCGATCAGCGACATACGGTGCCCTCCCCGGCGAGCCCGCCGCCCGGCGCGGCACCCCGCGCCGGGCGGCCGGACGTGATGGTGGTCAGCTGCACGCGGCGGTCTCCCGGTCCAGGGCCTGCGCGCGCAGCCGGGCCGCCCGCCGCAGGGCGGCGACCGCCGGGTCGCGGGCGTCGCCGCTCTCGCCGCGGGCCGCCGACAGGACGCCGCCGACGGTCGTCAGACCGCCCAGCTCGGCACGGACCGAGCGGCCCAGCGCGGTCACCGCGTCGGCGGCGCGGGCGCGGGCACGGCAGTGGAAGGCCAGCTCGCAGGCGGACAGGCACTCCGGGGCGTACACCGCCGGGATGGACTCGACGGCGGCCGTCAGCTCCTCCCGGGGCAGCCCGGGGGAGAGGCAGAGCCCCTCGGGCAGCGCGTCGGTGATCTCCTCCAGCCGGGTGAGGCGGGTCAGCTGGCGCCGGGTGACGGCCCGCTGCCTGCGCACGTCCACGGCCGAACCGGCGGGCTGGTTGGAGAAGTCCTTCGGGCACACCAGCAGCACGCGCGCGTGGACGCGCGGCGGCGGGTCCAGCCGGGCGGCGACCTCCTCCAGCGCCAGCACGTACACCGCGGCCTGCCGGGCGGCCGCGCCCACCTTCGCCGGGTCCGCCGACCCGTCCAGCAGCGGGAAGGACTTGATCTCCACGACCGACCACGAGCCGTCGGGCTGCACCACGACCGCGTCCGGCTCCAGGAAGGCGGGCGAGCCCGCCACGTCCAGCGCGAGCATCGGATGGTCGAGCAGCGTCCACCCGCCCGGCGCGTCGGCGGCCTCGCGCAGCGCCAGTGCCGTACGCGCGGTGCGGCCCTCGGGGCCCGCGGCCGTCAGGTCGGGCACCTGCGCGTCCCGCGGCGGATCGGCGCCGGGGGACAGGAGGCGGTGGGCCAGCCGCAGCAGCTCGCGTCCGCCGTCCGCCTTCACCTTCGCCTCGAAGGCGTTGCCCCGGGTGAGGGCGAACTGGGACTGGCCGAACGCGGAGGGCGAGCCCAGCGCGCTCGCCACCGCCGTCTTGTCCACGCCCGCGCCGTCGAGGACCGCGCGCCGCCGGCAGCCGGGGTTGGCGGCCAGCGCGGCCAGGGCGCGCGCGTCCAGTGCTCTGGCCGCCGTCCCCGGACCGCGCAGCTCAGTGAGCCGCTGCCGGAGCCCCGTCGTCCGCGTCCGCGGGGGAGGCGTCCGGCCGGGCTGCCGCGGGGAGGGCGGACTCGCGCTGCCGTGGAAATCGCTCACCCGCCGAAGTCTGGCATCCGCCACCGACAATCGGGGCCGTCGGGCCCGCCGAGGCCCGTGCGGAGAACCCCGGGCGCCCGGTGATCCGGTCCGCGGCCCGCAGCACGAAGGGGGTCAGCAGCAGGCCGGCGCCCATCACGGCGGCGCCCGCGGCCGCGTCGAGGAAGTAGTGGTTGGCCGTGCCCATCACCACGAGCGTGGTCACCAGCGGGTAGCCGACCCCGGCCGCCTTCGCCGCGCGCGACCCGCCGTACCGCCACAGCATGACCCCGCACCACAGCGCCCAGCCCACGTGCAGGCTGGGCATCGCCGCGAACTGGTTCGTCAGGCCGCCCAGACCGCGCGGCGCGCTCGCCTCGCCGCCCCACCAGCCGTACGCGCTGTACTGGGCCATCGTGTCGACGAAGCCGTGCGTCGCGTCCAGCAGCCGCGGCGGACAGGTCGGCAGCAGGGTGAAGCCGATCAGACCGAGGAAGGTCGACGTCATCAGCCAGGTGCGGGCCGCCCGGTAGTGCACCGCCCGCGACCGGAACAGCCAGATCAGCAGCGCGGGCGTCACCAGGTAGTGCAGCGAGGCGTACCAGAAGTCGGCCGGCACACCGAGCCAGGCCTCCCGGGTGAACAGCCGGTTCAGCGGGTGCTCGGCGTTGAGGCGCAGGAACTTCTCCACCCTCAGGATCGCCAGCCCGTGGTCCACGGCCGACGAGGCGTCGCCGCGGGCGAGCAGCCGGCCCGCCGAGTAGCAGCCGTACACCAGCAGGATCAGCGGGAGCTCGGACCACCAGCGCAGCCGGTACGGCGGGGCCGTCTGAGCGCGCGTCGTCTCGGACTGCGGCATCCGATCGTCCTCCCCCTGTCGTGTCACGCGGCGCCGGGCGGCCGGTCCCGCCACCTTACGGTCCGGCCGCGGGGGCGCCGCGCCCCGGCCCTGATAGACGCAGCGGGCGCCCGCCGGGTTGCCCGCACCTCCCGCGCCGACGGCCACCGCCCCCGATGCGCGATGATGGGGGTTCCCCCGCGCCCACCTCCGGAAAGGCCCCCCATGGCACCGCGCATCCTGCTGGCCCGGCACGGACAGACCGAGTGGTCGCTGTCCGGCAAGCACACCGGCCGCACGGACGTGCCGCTGCTGGCGGAGGGCCGGCGGGGCGCCAAACTGCTCGGGGAGCGGCTGCGCCGGGCGCCGTTCGACGGGCTGCCCGGGGCGGAGGTCCGCACCAGTCCGCTGTCCCGCGCGCGTCAGACGTGCGAGATCGCCGGGTTCGGGGACCGCGCGACCGAGTGGGACACGCTGCTGGAGTTCCACTACGGCGCCTACGAGGGCATGACCCCCGCACAGATACAGGCGGTCCGGCCGGGCTGGCTGATCTGGCGCGACGGCGTCCCCGACGGTGAGACCCTCGCCGAGGTCGGCGCCCGCGCGGACGAGGTCGTCTCCTGGGCGCGCGCCGCCGACCGGGACGTCCTGGTGTTCGCGCACGGGCACATTCTGCGCGCGATCGGCGCGCGCTGGCTGGGCCTGCCGGTCGGCTTCGCCGCCCGGATCCGCCTCAACCCGGCGTCGCTGTCGGTGCTGGGCTGGGCCTACGGGGAGCCGGCCGTCGAGAGCTGGAACGACCTGGGCCACCTGGTCGCCTGACGAACCCGCTCAGGCCGTACGCGGGGTGGAGGCGTGCTGCTCCAGGAAATGTGAGACCCCGCTCGCCCGCCGGTGCGGCAGCAGGACCCGCGCGGTGCCCGCCAGCATCGTCTGGACACGGCAGGACTGCACCTCGCCCAGCAGGCCCAGGACCTGCAGTCCGGCCGCGGCGGCCTCGTCCGGGCGGCCCCCGCGGGCCAGGTCGTCCGCGAGCTCGGCCGTGTACAGGGCGATGTTCCGGGTGAAGTGGGGGTCCTGCAGCTGCGCGGCGCGCGCCGCGTGCCGGGCCGCGCGCGGCCAGTCGCCCAGGGCGGACCAGCACTGCGCCTCCAGTCCCGCCAGCTCGGCCGCCCCGTAGAAGCTCATCCACTCGGGGTCGGCGTCGCGGGGGCCCCGCTCGAACAGGGCCTGGGCGCGGGCGAGGGCCTGCTCGCAGCCGGCCCGGTCGGCGAGCCCCGCCCAGCCGCCGGCCTCGCGCAGCGCGAGCAGCGACATCAGCCGGGCGGAGCCCAGCGGCCGGGCGATGCGCTGCGCGGCCTGGGCGGCGCGCACGGCCTCGCGCGGGCGCCCGGTGTCGCGGGCGAGGAACGCCGAGTTGCAGAAGGCGTGCGCCTCAAGGGCCGCGTCCCCGCTCATCCGGGCCGTGGCGAGCGCCTCCGCGTAGTGCGAGCGGGCGTCGTCGAAGCGGCCCGAGTCATGGGCCAGCCAGCCCACCGAGATGGCCAGTTCACCGGCGCCGGAGTGGAGCCGGTCGGCGGTCGTGCGCCGGGTCGTGCGCGCGTCCAGCAGCGCGTACGCGGCGCGCAGCGGGGCGGCGGCCCTCCGGTACAGGCCGTCGGCGCCGTGCCGGTCGTCGAGCAGCCGGATCCTGCGGACGGCCTCCTCCAGGGCGCCGGCCTCGCCCGCGCCGACGCGGCGGCCCGGACGGGGCGCGGCCGCCGCGTCCACCGCGAGCCCGAACGGGGCCAGCGAGGCGGCGGCCACCGTGGCGCCCCCGCCGGTCATGAATGCGCGACGCAGCACGTCGCTCTCCTCGTGGTCGTGGTACGTCTCGGAGCGGTCCTGCGGTTCATACGGATCGTGCGTCCCACGAGTCTCACCTGTGGCATATGCGCGGCCTGCCGGGCGGGCGGCGGGACCGTCCGGTGCGGGGGCGCCCCGCGCACCGCGGCCCCGGACCGACGAACGGGGTGAGAAGCCCAGGTCGGTGAGGGTGCGGCCGGGGAACATGTGCAGGAACACCCGCTCGTAGGCGTAGTTGGGGCAGCGGATCTCACCCGCCTCCACCCGCCCGATGTAGCGCGCGTCACAGCTGACCTGCTCGCCGATCTCGCGTGCCGCCCGGCGTACCTCCGCGGCGAACTCGGCCGGGGAGCGCCGGCCGCGCAGCCGGCGGAAGGCGAGGTTCGGCCGCGGCGGCCGCTGCGGCTGGGGCGAGGTCACAGGGGACGACGTCATGGCCGGGTCCTCTCGTGCGAACCGTCGAACCATGCCGGACCGTGGGCGACTTGACCGATGCGTCACTGTGCGGCCCTGACTTCGGGGTGCCGCGGGTCTCCGGGTCTCCGGGTTCCGGCGGGCAAGAACGTACCTGCTGTGACGGGTACGCCATGCGGTGTTCGGCTACAAACCGGATATCTCACCCGCGATCTGCCATGAACTGCCATCCTTTGCGGCGCACTTCCGCCGTAGCCGTTGACGCGGCCCCGCGTTGAACCGGACGGACCGGGAGCCACCCGACTTCCGAGCCGCAGGAACGACCCGCACGGACGAGGAGGTTCGTAGTGGAGGCCGGGACGCACGTCGGTACGACGCAGACGGGGGCCCCGTCCGCCTGGGACCTGGTGACGGTGCCCGCGCGGCAGGGTCTGGAGGCGGTCGACATCCTGCGCAGGGGGGCCGGTGACGCGGTCGGACCGGTACTGCACGACGACCGCTGCGACACGCTCGGCTTCCTCGTGCCGCCCGGCACCGCGGCGGCCTGGGACGTGCCCGGCAGCACCTGCACCGGGACCGACGGCCGAGGACTGTGCCTGGTGGCACCCGGGCCGCCCGTCGAGGGCTCCGACTGGCTGCTGCCCCCCGGCGCCGCCGACCGCGCCACCGACCCGGCGACCCTGCGCGCCGCCCTCGGCGAGGCGGCCCGTCTGATCGAGGCGGCCGACAGCCGCCGCTGACGCCGCCGTCGCGCCCCGGAGCAGAGCTGCGGTCCGGTCCCGGGCCGCGCCCGGCCGCACGGCTCGGCCGCGTCCGGGCGCGGCCCGTGCGTCCGGGGGCGGCCCGTGCGTCCGGGGGCGGCCCGTGCGTCCGGGGGCGGCCCGTGCGTCCGGGGGCGGCCCGTGCGTCCGGGCGCGGCCGGGTCCAGCCGGGTGCGGCCGGGCACGGGGCGCCGGCGAGCGCGGCCGGGAGGGGCTGCGCCGGGGTCAGCCGGGTCCAGCCGTGCCCGGCCGGGTGCGGCCGGGTGCGGCCGGGCACGGGCCCGCGCGGGCTGGGAGAATGGCCAGCATGGGAAGGTCCAGGAACGCCCGGCGGGTGCGGGCCGCCGTCGAAGCCGTCGTGGAGGCCGTCGACGGCGGACTCGCGGAACTCATACCCGACCGGGACCGGGCCCGCGCCTGGACGCTGCTGATCGACGGGGCACCCCAGTCGCACGTCGACCTCGACGACCCCGCCCACCTGTCCTTCGAGTACCAGCGGCGCCTGGGTCACGTCGTCGACCTCGCCGCCGCGCCGGGCCGCCCCATCCGGGCCGTGCACCTCGGCGGCGGCGCCCTCACCCTCGCCCGCTACGTCGCCGCGACCCGGCCCCGCTCCACCCAGCAGGTCGTCGAGTGCGACGCCCCCCTCGTCCAACTGGTCCGCCGGGAACTGCCGCTGGAGCCGAACGCCCGCATCCGGGTCCGCTCCGCCGACGCCCGCGAGGGCCTCGCCAAGGTGCCCGACGGCTGGGCGGACCTCATCGTCGCCGACGTCTTCAGCGGGGCGCGCACCCCGGCCCACCTGACCTCCACCGAGTTCCTCGACGAGGTGCGCCGGGCCCTCCGGCCGGGCGGCCGGTACGCCGCGAACCTCGCCGACGGGCCGCCGCTGACGCACCTGCGCGGCCAGATCGCCACCGCCGCCGCCCGGTTCGCGGAGCTGGCACTGATCGCCGACCCGGCGGTGCTGCGCGGGCGGCGCTTCGGCAACGCCGTCCTCGTCGCCGCCGACCTCCCGCTGCCCCTGGCGGAGCTGAGCCGCCGTACCGCCGGCGACCCGCACCCGGGGCGGGTCGAGCACGGCCCGGCCCTCGTCGGCTTCGCCGGCGGTGCCGCACCGGTGACGGACGCCGCGGCCACGGCGTCCCCCGCGCCGCCGCCGTCCGTCTTCCGCTGACGGCCGCCCGGGCCCCCGGCAGGTGACCGGCCGCCCTCCGCCGCCGGGTGCCCCGGCCGCACGGCGACGCGTGCCGCCCGCCACGCCCGCGCACCGGCGCCCGGCGACCGCACTGCTGCCGTGCGTCCTCACTGCTCGACGCGCCCCGACCCGACACGTCCCCCTCGTGCGGGCCGGGCCCCGGGACAGCCCGGCCGCCGCCCGGCCGCCGCCCGCCGCCGCAGTCCCCGGCCCGGTCGGCCCGGCCCGGCGCGGCCCCGGGCGCTCAGTAGTCGCCGATCTCCACCCGCGGCGGCCCGTCGTGCCAGGTGCAGAACACCGACACCCGGTCGGCGCCGGAGGAGAACTCCACCCGGATCCACGACTCCGTCTTCCACACCTGCATCGCCCAGTCCGCCGCCGGAGTCGCCGAGACCAGCGTCGCGTACGAGTCCCGCAGGTCGAACACGGCCCGCCCGCCGTCGGTGGCGTAGCCGCGCACCTCGCCGGACGCCGACGAGGGCGGGACGGCGGACGCGGCCGGTGACCCCGGCGCCGGCGACGCGGGTGTCGAGGCCGCACCGCTCGGGGCGGGCGCCCGGACCGAGGCGCTCGGACGCGGACTGCCCGACGGCTCCGGGCGTCCCGTGCCCGACGGCGTCGCCGACCGGCTCGGGTCCCGCGTCGTCGCGCCCGCCGTGACCGGCAGCGCCCGCGGCGGGTCGTACGCCGTGCCGTCCAGCACCGTGCGCACCCCCCACCACGACAGCGTGACCGCCGCGCCCGTGGCGAGCGACCACGCCAGTGCGTGTACGAGTCCCCTGCGCATCGCGCCATAGTGCCTCACCCGCCCCACGGGTGTCGCCCGGTCCTCCACACGGGCAGGGTTGTCCACAGGCCCCCGTGCGGCCCGGCCGCATGGCGTACGGTGCGGCGCATGGCAAGTGTGCTCGTGGTCGAGGACGACCAGTTCGTACGCTCGGCGCTGATCCGGCATCTCACCGACGCGGCCCACACGGTGCGCAGCGTCGGCACCGCGCTGGAGGCGCTGCGCGAGGTCGCCCACCACCGTTTCGACGTGGTCGTCCTGGACCTCGGTCTGCCCGACCTCGACGGGTCGGAGGCACTGAAGATGCTGCGCGGCATCACCGACGTCCCGGTGATCATCGCCACCGCGCGGGACGACGAGTCGGAGGTCGTCCGGCTGCTCAACGCGGGCGCCGACGACTACCTGACGAAGCCGTTCTCCGTCGACCACCTCTCGGCGCGGATCGCCGCCGTGCTGCGCCGCTCCCGCGCCGCCGGCGAGAGCGCGCCGGCCCCGGTGCTCCGCGTCGGCGGGCTGACCGTCGACCCGCTGCGCCGCCGGGCCGCGCTGGACGGCGAGCGGCTCGACCTCACCCGCCGCGAGTTCGACCTGCTCGCCTTCCTCGCCGGCCGGCCCGGCGTCGTCGTCCCCCGCCGCGAACTGCTCGCCGAGGTGTGGCAGCAGTCCTACGGCGACGACCAGACCATCGACGTCCACCTGTCCTGGCTGCGCCGCAAGCTGGGAGAGACCGCCGCCCGGCCCCGCTATCTGCACACGCTGCGGGGGGTCGGGGTCAAACTGGAGCCGCCGGGGGGTGAACCGCGGTGAGATGGGCCCTGGTCAAGGTCTCCCTCGCGGTCACCGTCATGGTGGTGGTCGCCTTCGCCGTCCCCCTCGGCCTGGTCATCCGCGAACTGGCCCGCGACCGGGCGTTCTCCAACGCCGAGCGGGACGCGGCGGAGATCGCGCCCGCGCTGTCCATCACCACCGACCGCGACCAGCTGGAGCGGTTCGTGGCGTCGGCCGGCTCCGACACGGCCAGCACCGCCCTGCACATACCCGGCGACGACGGCACCGCCGTCGAGATCGGCAGCCGGCGCGCCGCGGTGAAGGACATCGAGGCGACCCGGGAGGCGGGCCGCGCCTCCACCGCACGAGCCCCCGGCGGGTCGGTGCTGCTCCAGCCGGTCGCGCTCAGCTCGGGCCGGATAGCCGTGGTCGAGGTGTACGTCCCGGACGCCGCGGTCGGCAAGGGCGTCGGCACCGCGTGGGCCGTGCTCGCCGGAGTCGGACTCGCCCTGATCGTGGGCTCGGTGGCCGTCGCCGACCGGCTCGGGGCCCGCATGGTGCAGCCCGCCCGGCGGCTGGTGCGGGGCGCCCGCGAGCTGGGCGAGGGCCGGCTCGGCGCCCGCGTGCCCGAGGAGGGGCCGACCGAACTGCGGCTCGCCGCGGTCGCCTTCAACTCCATGGCCGACCAGGTGGTGCAACTCCTCGCCAACGAGCGCGAACTGGCCGCCGACCTCTCCCACCGGCTGCGCACCCCGCTGACCGTGCTCCGCCTGAACGCCGCCTCCCTCGGCGACGGGCCCGCCGCCGAGCAGACCCGGGCCGCCGTCGCCCAGCTGGAGCGGGAGGTCGACACCATCATCCGCACCGCCCGGGAGGCCAAGCCGCAGACCACCGCCGCCGGTCCCGGCGCCGGCTGCGACGCCGCCGAAGTGGTCAGGGAGCGGATGGAGTTCTGGTCCGCGCTGGCCGAGGACGAGGGGCGCAAGTGGCGGGTGGCCGGGGCGGACCGCCCGGTCCGCGCCCCCGTGGCCCGCGCCGACCTGGCCGCCGCCCTCGACGCGCTGCTCGGCAACGTCTTCCGGCACACCCCCGAGGGCACCGCCTTCGCGGTCGACGTGCACAACGGCGAGGACTCCGTGATCGTCCTGGTCTCCGACGCGGGCCCCGGCATAGCCGACCCGGACACGGCGATGGCCCGCGGCCGCGGCTCCGGCAGCGACGGCTCGACCGGGCTCGGCCTCGACATCGTACGGCGGCTCGCGGAGGCCACCGGCGGCGACGTGCGGATCGGCTCCTCGGTGCTGGGCGGCACCGAGGTGCGGATCTGGATCCAGCTCGACGACCGCGCCGGGGCCACCCCCCGGCGCGGCCACCGCGGGACCGTGCGGCGTCGCCGCGGCGGCCGCCCCACCTCCACGGTTAACCGCCCCCGATCCCTTCCTTAAGCCCGTCATAAGATCCACAACCCGGGCCCGGATCAGGCTCTTTGCCCGGTTCCGGCTCGCTAGCGTGCTGCCGCACCCCACCCCGGGTCCGGCCCGGGACCCGCGAGGGCACCCGACGGATCCGGCAGCCCCCGGCCGGGCTCCCCGGGCGTCCCGGGGCACTCCCCGAGAGCAGAAGGCAGGCACGCGATGAGCACGCACCGGCACAGGACCGGCGGCAGGACCAAGGCGATCGGCGCGCTCGTCGCCGCCGCCGTGGCGGGCGGCGGCGCCCTGCTGCTCACCGGCACCGCCCAGGCCGCGGGCGTCGGCGCGGCCTACACCCGGACCAGCGACTGGTCCACCGGCTACACCGCGCAGTACGTCGTCACCAACGACACCGGCGCCCGCAAGACCGACTGGAAGCTGGAGTTCGACCTGCCGCCCGGCACCCGGCTCAGCTCGCTGTGGAACGCGGAGTCCGGCGTCCTCGGCCAGCACGTCACCGTGACCCCGCCGGCCTGGGACACCGACGGCCTGGCAGCCGGGGAGTCCGTCACCGTCGGCTTCGTCGCCAACGGCACCGGCGACCCGGCCGGCTGCCGCATCGACGGCGCCACCTGCTCCACCGGCGGCGGAGCCACCCCGGAGCCCACCGGCCGCCCCACGCAGTCCCCCACCACACCCTCCACCCCGACGACGGCCACCCCGACGGCCACCCCGACCCCCACCGCCGCGCCCACTGCCACCCCCACTGCCACCCCCACCCCCACACCCACCCCGACGCCCTCGGGCGGCGCCGGGACCGGCGCACCGGCCGACGCGGGCTTCGCGCCCTACGTCGACACCAGCCTCTACCCGGCGTTCGACCTGCTCGCCCATGCCCGGGCCACCGGGGTGAAGCAGTACCACCTCGCCTTCGTCACCGACGGCGGCGGCTGCACCCCGAAATGGGGCGGCGTCACCGACCTCGCCAGTGACGCGGTCGCCGCGCAGATCGGCGCGCTGCGCGCCCGGGGCGGCGACGTCCGGGTCTCCTTCGGCGGCGCGGCGGGCCGCGAACTGGCCACCACCTGCACCTCCGCGAGCACCCTCGCCGCGGCCTACGGCAAGGCCGTCGACGCCTACGGCCTCACCAAGGTCGACTTCGACGTCGAGGGCGGCGCCCTGCCCGACACCGCCGCCAACACCCGGCGCGCCCAGGCCATCGCCACGCTCCAGAAGAACCGTCCCGGCCTGGACGTCTCCTTCACGCTGCCCGTGATGCCGGAGGGCCTCACCCAGGACGGCGTCAGCCTCCTCGCCGGCGCCCGCGCGGGCGGCGTGAAGATCAGCACCGTCAACATCATGGCCATGGACTACGGCCCCGCCTACAGCGGCGACATGGGCACCTACGCCGAGCAGGCCGCCACCGCCACCCAGGCCCAGATCAAGAGCGTCCTCGGCCTGAGCGACGGCGCGGCCTGGAAGACCGTCGGCGTCACGCCCATGATCGGCGTCAACGACGTGGCCTCCGAGATCTTCACCGTCGACGACGCCGCCCAGCTGGTGGAGTTCGCCCGCGCCAGGGGCCTCGGCCGGCTCTCGATGTGGTCCGCCGCCCGCGACCGGCAGTGCCCCGGCGGAGCCACGCACCACGCCGACCCCACCTGCAGCTCCGTCCTCCAGGAACCAGGCGCCTTCACCAAGGCGTTCGCGGCCTACCACTGACGCCGCCCCCGCGGCAGCGGACCGCGAGGCCCTCCAGAACCCTCCGGAACCCTCCAGAACCCTCCAGAACCCTCCAGGAAACGGGGAGCGCGCCCCGGCCGGACTTCCCCCCCCACCCCCGGCCGGGGCGCGCGGGCGTCCCGCGGACGGGGCCCGGCCCTCCAGGACGAGCCGTGCCCCGCCGCCGTCAGGCCTCGTCCACCGCCTCCAGCACACCGGGCAGCACGCCCGTACGAGCCGCCCGCCCGTACCAGTGCGCGCTCGACTTCGGGGTCCGGGCCAGCGTCGCGTAGTCCACGTACACCGCTCCGAAGCGCTTCTCGTAGCCGTAGGACCACTCGAAGTTGTCCAGCAGGGACCACAGGTAGTAGCCGCGGACGTCGGCGCCGTCCGTGAGGGCCCGGCGCACCGCGGACAGATGCCCGTGCAGGTAGGCGATGCGGTCCGGGTCGTGGACGCGGCCGTCGGCGTCGGGCTTGTCGTCGCAGGCCGCGCCGTTCTCCGTGATGTACAGCGGCACACCCGGCGCCTCCCGGGCGACGCGCATGATCAGCTCGTGCAGCCCGCTCGGGTCGATGCTCCAGCCCATCTCGGTGCGCTCACCCGGCGTCTGGTGGAACGCCACGTCGTCGGCGCCGGGCCAGGGCGAGTGCGCGCTCTGCCCGTGCCCGTCGGAGCGCGGCCCCTGCGGGGCGCGGGCCGCGTCCGAGACCAGGGTCGGCGTGTAGTAGTTCAGGCCCAGCGCGTCCAGCGGCTGGTGGGCGGCGGCCAGGTCGCCGTCCTGCACATGCGCCCAGTCCGTGACCGCCGCCGTCGCCGACAGCAGCGACTCCGGGTAGGCACCGTGCAGCATCGGCCCGTGGAAGACGCCGTTGGCCAGGTCGTCGATGCGGCGCACGGCGGCCAGGTCCGCCGGATCGCCGGACAGCGGCCGCACGACCGCCGAGTTGAGGCTCACCGCGACCGAGTTGCGGGCGGGCATCACCGAGCGCAGGGCCGTCGTGCCCAGCCCGTGCGCCAGGTTGAGGTGGTGCGCGGCGCGCAGCGCGGCTGCCGGGTCGGTGCGGCCCGGCGCGTGCACCCCGGAGCCGTAGCCGAGGAAGGCGCTGCACCAGGGCTCGTTGAGGGTGATCCACTGTTGTACGCGGTCGCCGAGCGCCTCGCCGACGAACTGCGCGTACTCGGCGAACCGGAACGCCGTGTCCCGCACGGGCCAGCCGCCCGCGTCCTCCAGTTCCTGCGGCAGGTCCCAGTGGTAGAGCGTGATCGCGGGCCGGATGCCGTGCGTCAGCAGCTCGTCCACCAGGGCGCGGTAGAAGTCCAGGCCCCGCTGGACCGCCGGCCCCCGCCCGGTCGGCTGCACACGGGACCAGGAGACGGAGAAGCGGTAGGCGTTCAGGCCCAGCTCCGCCATCAGGGCCACGTCCTCGCGGAAGCGGTGGTAGTGGTCGACGGCGATGTCACCGGTGTCACCGCCGGCCGTTCTGCCGGGCGTGTGGCTGAAGGTGTCCCAGATCGACGGCGTGCGGCCGTCCTCCCGTGCCGCCCCCTCGATCTGGTACGCGGAGGTGGCCGCACCCCAGACGAAGGACGGGGGAAAGGTCACCGGGGTGGCCGGTGCGGCGGGCTCGGGCATGAAAGCGCTCCCATCGGTGGTCGTGGAGACCTGTGGAGGAACAGAGAGAGGGAAGGGGAGAGGGAGAGAGGGAGAGAGGGGGAGAGGGGGAGAGGGAGAGAGGGAGAGAGGGAGAGAGGGGGAGAGGGGGAGTGGCGGGGGAGGGCCGTGCGGTGGCGAGGCCGGCGGCCCGTCGCGGAGGCGGGCCGGGCATCCGGCGGCGGCCGGCGGCTGCCCGGCCGACGCGCGGACGCGGGTGCCCGGCCCCCCCGGCGGACGGGGCACCCCTGGCACCGGGGCGTGTGGGGGCGTCAGCCCTTCACCGCACCCTGCATGATGCCGCCCACGATCTGCTTGCCGAAGACCGCGAAGACCAGCAGCAGCGGCAGCGTGCCCAGCAGTGCGCCGGCCATGATGAGGGACTGGTCGGGGGTGTAGCCGCGGCCCAGGCCCGCCACGGCGACCTGCACCGTCGGGTTGCCGGTCTGGGTCAGCACCAGGAACGGCCAGAGGAAGTCGTTCCAGGTCTGCACGAACATCAGCATGCCCAGCACGGCCATCGCGGGCCGGGCCGCGGGGAACACCACGTGCCACACCACCCGCCAGCTGCTCGCGCCGTCCACCCGGGCCGCCTCGATGATCTCGTCCGGCAGCGCCTGCAGCAGGTACTGGCGCATGAAGAACACCCCGAACGCGCTCACGATCGACGGCAGGATCACCGCCTGCAGCTGGTCGGTCCAGTCCAGCTCGGCGACCATCATGTACAGCGGGATCACGCTCAGCTGCGGCGGCACCATCATCGTGCCGATCACGACCAGCATCAGCGCGTTGCGCCCCTTGAACCGCAGCTTGGCGAAGGCGAACCCGGCGATCGTCGACAGGAACACGATGGTCGCCGCGGACACCCCGGCCACCAGCGTGGTGTTGAGGAACGCCTCGCCCAGATTGGCGTCGTTCCAGGCCAGGTCGAGATGGTGGAAGAGGTTGGAGCCGAACCAGAAGGGCGGCGGCGTCTCGGCGAGCCGCTGGTTGTCGCGGGAGGCGGCGATCGCCGTCCACACCAGCGGGAACAGCGAGCCCAGGGTGAACAGGGCGAGGATGACGTACGCGACGGGCCCGGCGTGCAGGGTGCCGCCCGCCCGGGCGGACCGCGGCCCGCGCACCCGTGCCTTGCGCGCGGGCGGAGTGAGTGTCGTCGTCACGGCCGGTTCTCCTTAGGCACTGGCGCGCAGCCGGCGCGAGATGACGTAGTTGACGATGCCGATCACGATGAGGATCAGGAACATCGTCCAGGCGATGGCGGAGGCGCGGCCCAGGTGCTGGTTCACCCAGCCCTGCTCGTACAGGTACAGGCCGAGCGTCTGGAACTGGTGCTGACTGCCGCCCGAGGCGCCCTTGTTGGCGTCGAACAGCAGCGGCTCGCCGAACAGCTGGGAGGCGCCGATCGTCGACACGACGACGGTGAACAGGATCGTCGGCCGCAGCGAGGGCAGGGTGACGTGCAGGAACTGCTGCCAGCGCCCGGCTCCGTCGAGCGCCGCGGACTCGTACAGGTCCTGCGGGATGGCCTGCATCGCCGCCAGGTAGATCAGCGCGTTGTAGCCGGTCCAGCGCCAGACGACGATCGTGGACACCGCGATCTGGGAGGGCCACTTGTCGTTCTGCCAGTCGACGTGGTCCACGCCCACGGCCCCGAGCGCCCAGTTGATCATGCCGTAGTCGCGGCCGAAGAGCAGCACGAACACCAGCGACGCGGCGGCGATGGAGGTGGCGTACGGGGCGAGCATCGCGACCCGGTAGAACGTCGAGGCGCGCACCTTGTAGTTGAGGATGTGCGCCAGGCCGAGCGCCATCAGCAGCTGCGGAACGGTGGACAGCACGCCGATGGTGAGGGTGTTGCGCGCCGCGTTCCAGAAGAAGTCGTCGTCGAAGATGCGGGTGTAGTTGTGCAGCCCCACCCACTCCATGTCCGTCGGCGCCGTCAGCTCCACCTGGTGCAGCGAGGCCCAGCCCGTGTACACCAGCGGGAACAGCCCGAAGGCGACGAAGAGCAGGAAGAACGGCGAGACGAACGCGTACGGGCTGAAGCGCACGTCCCGCTGCCAGCGGCGGGACAGCCGGTCCCGGCGGCGCGCCGCGCGGTCCTCGCCGGGGTGGTCCGGGCCGGTCGCGGACGGGCGGGCCGGGGCCGCGCCCCCCTCGGCGGGGGACGCGGCGGCGGTGTCGTGCCCGGTGCTCATGCCGGTCACTGGTCCAGGTTGTTGTCGATGGTCTTCACGGCCGTCTCCCAGGCCTCCGCCGGGGACTTGCCCTGCGCGACGAGGATGACGCCGTTGTCGGTCAGGCCCTGCTGGATGATCTGGTCCTTCGGGCCGATCACCTGCACCGGGCTGTTCTTCGCGGCCTCGGCGAAGATGGTGCCGATCGGCGCGTCACCGGTCATGTCGTTCCTGGCCCCGGTGACCTCGGCCGAGGTGTACGCGGCCGGGGTGCTCGGGAAGCTGCCCTGCACGGCGAAGAGCTTGGCCTGCTGCTCGGGCGCGGTCAGCCAGGCGGCGAGCTCGGCGGCCTCCTCCGGGTGCTTGCCGGACTTGGGCACGGTGAGGAAGGAGCCGCCCCAGTTGCCGGACCTGGGGGCCTGGGCGACGTCCCACGTGCCCTTGGCCTCCGGCTTGGACTTGCCCTTGATGTAGCCGAGCATCCACGGCGGGCAGGACATCGCCGCGAACCTGCCGTTGGCGATCGTGGTGTCCCAGGCGGGCTGGAACTGCGTCTGGTTGCCGACCAGACCGTCCTCTGCGGCCGCCGCGGTCAGGTCGAAGGCCGCCTTGACCGCCGGGTTGTCCTTGTAGACGACCTCGCCGGAGGAGTCGTAGAAGCGCTCGGTCTCACTGCTGAGGATCGCGTTGATCAGACCGCCGGGGGAGTCCATGAACGTGGTGCCCTCGGGCGCCTTCTTCTGGTAGTCGCGGCCGACGTCGACGAACTTCTCCCAGTCCCCGGCCCACAGCTTCGCCACCTCCTCGCGGTCGGTGGGCAGCCCGGCCTCCTCGAACAGGTCCTTGCGGTAGCAGACGGCCATCGGCCCGACGTCCGTGCCGAGCCCGACCGTCCGGCCGTCGGCGGTGGTGGCCTGCTTCCACTTCCACTCCAGGTAGTCGCCCTCCGTGCCGTGCTTCGACAGGTCGAGCAGCTTGGCCGACTGGGTGGCCACGACCTCGGCGATGTTGCCGACCTCGACGCCCTGGATGTCCATCAGGCCGCTGTCGGTGGTGAGGTGGTTGACGAGCGCGGGATAGTAGTTCTCGTTCCGCTCGACCACGTTCTCCTTGATCGTGACGTCCGGGTGGAGCTTCATGTACTCGTCGTAGAGGCCGGCCTCCTTGTAGCCGAACGTACCGAAGAGTCCCAGCGTGACGGTGGTCCTGCCGCCGCCGTCGCCTCCCGAGGTGTCCGAACCGTCGTCGCCGTCGTCGGCACAGCCTGCCAGCAGGCCTGCGCCCAGTGCCGCGACGGCCACCAGGACCACCGCCCTGCGGCGGCTACCGATACGTGCACGCATTGCGTCCTCCTGTTGCCCTGACGTGCCGACCCCCCGGCCTGAAAGTGATGCTAGGGCCCGTTGCGCGGTGCCGCGGCTGGGTGGGGAACGTGCGGGATGGGTAAGAGCCGAGTAGCGTGGGAGCGCTCCCATCGATGATGTGTTGAAGGTTCGTGGCTCCGGGCGAGGGTGTCAAGGGAGCGGACGGCTTCAGCCGTGTTCGGTTATCGGCCTGTTAACTGCGACCGCCGCCGGACGCGGGCGGTGGCCGGTGTCCGTCGCCGGTCCGGCCACGTGATCCGGGCGGCGGGGCCCGCGCGGCCGGGCTGTTAGATTCCAGGCCGGTGGTTTCCTGGCCGACGTGACGGGGCGACGTGACGCGCCGGGGCGCCGTGCCGAAGTGATCTGACGGGAGGGCGGGGCCCATGGCGAGCCACGGAGCGCGAGGCCGCGGCGGCGGCAGGCCGACCCTCGAGGAGGTCGCCGCGCGGGCGGGCGTGGGCCGCGGCACGGTCTCCCGGGTGATCAACGGCTCGCCCCGGGTCAGCGAGGCGACCCGCGCCGCCGTGGAGGCGGCGGTCGCCGAACTCGGCTACGTCCCCAACACCGCGGCCCGTGCGCTCGCGGCCAACCGCACCGACGCGATCGCCCTGGTGGTGCCCGAGCCCGAGACCCGGTTCTTCGCCGAACCGTACTTCTCCGACATGCTCAAGGGCGTCGGCGCGGCGCTGTCCGACACCGAGATGCAGCTGCTGCTGATCTTCGCGGGCGGCGACCGGGAGCGCCGCCGCCTCGCCCAGTACCTGGCCGCACACCGGGTGGACGGCGTCCTGCTGGTCTCGGTGCACGCCGACGACCCGCTGCCGGACCTGCTGGCCCAGCTGGAGATCCCGGCTGTGATCAGCGGCCCCCGGTCCGCCGCGGAGTCCCTCGCCTCGGTGGACTCCGACAACTACGGAGGGGCCCGCTCGGCGGTGGAGCACCTGATCGCCGGCGGCCACCGTCGGATCGCCCACATCACCGGCCGTCTCGACGTCTACGGCGCCCAGCGACGGGTCGACGGCTACCGGGACGCGCTGGAGGCGGCGGGCCGCCCCCGGGACGCCGCGCTGGTGGAGCCCGGCGACTTCACCGAGGAGGGCGGCCGGCGCGCGATGACCGCGCTGCTGGAGCGCTGCCCCGGCCTGGACGCGGTGTTCGCCGCCTCCGACGTCACCGCGGCGGGCGCCCGGCAGGTCCTGCGCGCGGCCGGCCGCCGCATCCCGCAGGACGTGGCCCTCGTCGGCTACGACGACTCCGCCATAGCCCGCCACATGGAACCGCCCCTCACCAGCGTCCGCCAGCCCATCGAGGAGATGGGCCGCCATATGACCGGCCTGCTCCTCACCGAGATCGCGGACCGCCGCCCCGCCCCCTCCCGCGAACTCGGCCCCCGCCAGGTCGTCCTGCCGACGGAACTGGTGGTGCGGGAGTCGTCGTGAGGCCGGCCCGGATCCTCCGGAAGGCGGCGACGGGGCGGGGACACGCCGGGCGCGGTCCCTCATCCCGTCCGGTTGCGGAGGATCCGGGCCACGCCCGGCCCGGACGGAGCCCGGAAACGCGTCAGGCGGTGACCTTCGTGAAGGCCACCGCCTGACGGCAGAGGGTGAGTGACGGGACTCGAACCCGCGACTTCCTGGACCACAACCAGGTGCTCTACCAGCTGAGCTACACCCACCATGACCGGCGCTGGGATCGTGTTGTCCCTGACCGGCCGAGAAAAAGTGTACAGGGTCCGAAGGGGTGCTCGCGCACGCCTTTTCCCCGGGCCCCGGGAGGCCGGAGCACGGTGCCGCCGGCTACTCGGCGGGCAGGACGTGGCGGGCCGCGATGGCCTTGGCGGTGTCGGAGTCCGGGCCCGGCTGGGGCACGAAGACGGCCTCGCGGTAGTAGCGCAGCTCGGCGATCGACTCGCGGATGTCGGCGAGGGCGCGGTGGTTGCCGTTCTTCTCCGGGCTGTTGAAGTAGGCGCGCGGGTACCAGCGGCGGGCCAGCTCCTTGACGGAGGAGACGTCGACGATGCGGTAGTGGAGGTAGTCCTCCAGCGTCGGCATGTCCCGCAGCAGGAAACCGCGGTCGGTGCCGACGGAGTTGCCGCACAGGGGAGCCTTGCCGGGCTCCTTGACGTGCTCCTTCACATACGCGAGGACCCGCTCCTCGGCGTCCTGGAGCGTCGTGCCGTCCGGGAGCTCGGCGAGCAGCCCGGAGGCGGTGTGCATCTGACGGACCACCTCCGGCATCGTCTCCAGCGCGGAGTCCGGCGGGCGGATGACGATGTCCACGCCCTCCCCGAGCACGTTCAGCTCCGAGTCCGTGACGAGGGCGGCCACCTCGATGAGCGCGTCGTCCGACAGCGAGAGGCCGGTCATCTCGCAGTCGATCCACACCATGCGGTCGTTCATGTGTCTCACCTTACGGGGCGGCGCGCGAGGTGAGGAGCGCCGAGGGTGCCCGGCGCAGAGGGCGCAGAGGGCGCGGCGGGCGCGGCGGGCACCGCCCCGGTGCCCCGGACGCGAGGTCGGGGCACCGGGGCGGTGGGGCCGGCCGGCTACATGCCGGTGCGCTGGCCGGGCAGGGTCGCCATGGGCATGGCGCCTGCGGCGGCGGTGCGCCGGGCCTGCATCGGCACCGGGGCGTCCGGGTGCAGGATGTGCGGTGCCGCGGGCGGCGGCACCAGCGGTCCGGCCGGATGCGACGGGCCCGGCGCCGCGGCCGCCGCGGCCGGTGCGCTCTCGCCGCTCTCCACGCGCTCGCCCTGCGGTCTGCGGGCCCGGTAGGCCGCCCGGTAGGCGGCCGGGGACGAGCCCAGCTGGCGGCGGAAGTGGCCCCGCAGCGCGACCGGTGAGCGGAAGCCGCAGCGGCCCGCCACCTCGTCCACGGAGTAGTCCGACGTCTCCAGCAGCCGCTGCGCCTGGAGCACCCGCTGGGTGATCAGCCACTGCAGCGGCGCCGACCCGGTCAGCGACCGGAAGCGGCGGTCGAACGTACGGCGGCTCATGTACGCGCGGGCCGCCAGCGTCTCCACGTCGAACTGCTCGTGGAGGTGCTCCAGCGCCCAGGCGACGACCTCGGCGAGCGGGTCGGCGCCGATCTCCTCGGGTAAAGAGCGGTCCAGATAGCGCTCCTGGCCGCCCGACCGGCGCGGCGGGACCACGAGCCGGCGGGCCAGCGCGCCCGCCGCCTCGTTGCCGTGGTCCGACCGCACGATGTGGAGACAGAGGTCGATCCCGGCCGCCGTGCCCGCCGACGTCAGTACGTCGCCGTCGTCGACGAACAGCTCTCTGGGATCGACGTGCACCGACGGATAGCGCTTGGCCAGCGTCGGTGCGTACATCCAGTGCGTGGTCGCGGGCCGGCCGTCCAGCAGGCCGGCGGCCGCGAGCACGAATGCCCCGGTGCACAGGCCGACGATGCGGGCTCCCTCTTCGTGTGCCCGGCGCAGCGCGTCGAGCGCGTCCGCCGGCGGCGGGGAGGTGATCGACCGCCAGGCCGGCACGACGACCGTGCCCGCCCGTGAGATCGCCTCCAGGCCGTGCGGTGCGGTGAGTTCCAGGCCCCCTGTGGTCCGCAGCGGGCCGTCCTCGCCACCGCACACCAGCAGTCGGTAGCGCGGTACGCCGGCGTCCTGGCGGTCAATCCCGAACACCGACAGCGGTATGGAACTCTCGAAGATGGGGCCGCCGCTGAACAGCAGCACCGCGACGATCTCCTTGCGGCGTCGCCCGGAGAGTTTCCGGGCCGCGGAATCCGGCGCGGCAGTGGAGTCGTGGCTCATACTGCTAAGCCCCCCTCGGTGGTCGCGGCTCCTCGGTTGTGTGGCTCCTGCACGTTTCCCCTCGGTCCTGCACGAGTCCCCCGCCGTAAGACAAGATCGAATTTACTGCGTCACGCCGTGCCGTGCCGACCACTCCGGGCACACCGCCCATTGTCGACTTGGCAACTTGGCGTAAAGCATTCGATCACGAAGGGTTGCACTCCCGCGCCGCGCAGGGAAGTGCGCCTCGGCGCGGTGGCCGATCCGCGTAGGGTGCGCGAGGGGTGTGCGGCCCTTTCCGTGCAGGTCGAACGGGGGGTGGGGGGCCTTCGGGCAAGGGGTGGGGCGGGTTTGAGAAGTTGGCTGAAAACAGGTGGGCGGGGGTATCGAAACCGGTCAGTCAACCGGTGAAATCGCGCCCGTTCGACGGTCCGCCCGATGTGACGGCGTGCCACCGCGCGGATGCCGAGCGTGCTGCCCCGGACCCGCCGGTCCGGCCGGCCCGCCGTGCCGCTCCGCGATCCGCTCGGAGCGGCGCAGCAGCACCCGGCAGACGGCCGTGACCGCGGCGAGGCCGAGCGCGGCGCCCGCGGCCCCGGCCGGCGAGGAGCCGTACGCGACCAGCACCACCGGGACGAGGGCGCAACTGAAGGCCGCCCAGCGGATCAGGTCGGTGGAGTCCTTCGCGGCCTCCCCGGGTGCGCCGTGCGGGGACGGGTGCGGTGCGGTCATGGCGGCCTCCCTGGCTCCCTCGTCTCCCGGCGGCCCGGCGGCCCGGCGGCCCGGTGGTGCGGCGGCCCGGTGTCTCCGTGTCCCGCCGTGGGCTCGGTGCGCCGGCTCACCGGCTCACCCGCTCAACGCCCGTCCCGCCGGAGGGTCACGTTTGCGGCGGCCCGGGGAGGCTGAAGGGGGGACCCGGCGGCGTCGGCGGGGCGGGCCGCGGCTCCGGCAGGGCGGCCCCCCGTCGGAGTCGCGCGGGGCGGGAGGGGCGGGAGGGGCGGGAGGCGAGGGCGGGCCCTCGGCGGCGGTCCGGCGGCCCGTGGTGCCGGGGCGGTCCCGCCGGGCGGGGCGGGCGGGGCGAACGCGGGGTGCTTCAGGTGTTTCGGGATGCTTCGGGATGCTTCGGGGTGCTTGGGAGGCGGGCGATGCCGGTGCTCAGGGGCAGGGCGGGGGGAGGGGCGCGGGCGGGGGGCGGGGGGGTGGACGCCGGGTGTCGGAAAACCACTTGAAAACCTGACCGAAGCGCCTGTACGGGGAAGCGACCGTTGCGTTCCGGGCGCACCGTCGTGCATGCTCCCTGGAACTCCTGCGCGGCTCGCGCGGGATCTGGGCTAAGGAGGCGTGCGGCCGTACCCTTGGGGGTATGGGGTGGGGAAGATGTTCCCGGGCGCAGCTCCCAGGCCGCCGTCCACCCGACTCAAGGATCACGACGCCGAGACAGCCATGGCCGGTCACGAATTCTTCGATCCCGCGGACCGCAAACGCCCGGTCGCCGATCCCACGGCGGCCGATCCCCTGGCGGCGGAGGAGTCGCGCCAGGCGTGCGACCCCGCCTTCAAGCACGGTGTGGTCGTCGGCTTCGACGGCTCGACCTCCAGTGAGCGCGCCCTCGCGTACGCGATCGGCATGGCGCACCGCTCCGGATCCGGTCTGATCATCGTGCACGTCGCCAACCGGCTGCCCACCACGGTGTGGGCGGGCTGCGAGCCGCCGGTGTTCGTGGACGTGCCGGACCACCGCACCGAGGTGCTCGGGCTCGAACTGGCCTGTGCCGACTATCTGGCCGAGGTGCCGTGGATCCTCGTCGAGCGCGGCGGGGACATCTGCCACGAACTCGAGGAGGTCGGCTGCGAGTACGAGGCCGACGCGATCGTCGTCGGGTCGACGCACGGCATCGTGGGGCGCATTTTCGGCTCCGTCGCCGGGCGGCTCGCCAAGCGGGCGAAGCGGCCGGTCGTCGTCATTCCGTAACTCGCCCTCGTCCCAGGTGAGATACGGAGTCCACGGCTTCAACCCCCTTGCTGCGACGCGCGAATCTACTCACGCGTAGAGGTGTTTGTGTTCTTGTGAAGGGCATATACCGGTCACCGCGCAACCGTACCTCCACGAAGGGAGCCCGCCGTGGCCAACGACGTCTCAGCGGGAAGCACCACGACCACCGTCGCCGGAAGACTCGCCCTCGGAATCACCCTGCTGGCCTTCGGGCTGGGAACCGCCGACGTGATCGACGGCGTCACGGCGGCCGACGCCGTGACCGTCGCGCACTACGTGGGCGGCGTCGCCCTGTTCGTCGTCGGCCTGCTCGCCTTCCGGGACCAGGACTCCGGGACCGGCACGGCCTGCACCGTGCTCGGCGCCCTCTGGTTCACCTGGGCCGTGACCACCGTCGGTTCCGCGAACGCCGCGGGCCTGTTCTACCTGCTCTTCGCCCTCGTCGTGCTGTCGCTCGCGGTCGCGGGCGGGGACCAGCTCACGCAGGGCATGTACGGGCTGTTCCTGATCGGCCTGGTGCTGATGGCCGTCGCCCGGTTCGCGGACAGTGACGGGCTGTCCCGGGCCGGGGGCTGGTTCGCGGTCGCCGCGGGTGCGGTGGCCTGGTACGCCGCGACCGCTGCGCTGGCGCACTGGCCGACCGCCCTTCCCCGGCGCGCTGCCGGCCGCGGAGTGACGGCCGCCGGCTGAGCGCAGCGCGAGGCCGGGGCGGGCGCCCCGGCTACCGGGTGAACGGCTCCCCGCGTGTTCGGTGGCGTACGCGGGGAGCCGTTCCGCCGTCCGTTCGCCGTCCGTTCGCCGTCCGGGCCGGCTGGCGGGCCGGACGGCCCGGGGCGCCGGCGGAGGGGTCCGCCGGCGGGCGGGTGTCCTACTCGACGGTGACCGACTTCGCCAGGTTCCGCGGCTTGTCGATGTCCCGGCCCAGGGCCAGGGCGGTGTGGTAGGCGAGGAGCTGGAGCGGGATGCCCATCAGGATCGGGTCGAGCTCGTCCTCGTTCTTCGGGACGAGGACCGTCTGGTCGGCCTTCTCCTGCGGCTGGTGGGCCACCGCGAGGATCTTGCCGCTGCGCGCCTTGATCTCCTCCATGGCGGCGCGGTTCTTCTCCAGCAGGTCGTCGTCGGGGACGATCGCGACCGTGGGCAGGGCGGGCTCGATCAGGGCCAGCGGGCCGTGCTTGAGCTCGGAGGCCGGGTAGGCCTCGGCGTGGATGTACGAGACCTCCTTCAGCTTCAGGGAGGCCTCGCGGGCCACCGGGTAGCCGCGGACCCGGCCGATGAACAGCATGGAGCGGGCGTCGGCGTAGGCCTTGGCCAGCTGCTCGATCTCCGCCTCCTGCTCCATGATCTCGGCGATCTGGGCGGGGAGCTTGCGCAGGCCCTCGATGATCCGCTTGCCGTCGCGGACCGAGAGGTCGCGGGTGCGGCCGAGGTGCAGTGCGAGCAGGGCGAACGCGACGGTGGTGTTGGTGAAGCACTTCGTCGACACCACGCACACCTCCGGCCCGGCGTGCACGTAGATGCCGCCGTCCGCCTCGCGGGCGATGGCCGAGCCGACGACGTTGACGATGCCCAGCACGCGGGCGCCCTTGCGCTTCAGCTCCTGCACCGCCGCCAGCACGTCGTACGTCTCGCCGGACTGCGAGACGGCGACGTAGAGGGTGTCGGGGTCGACGACCGCGTTGCGGTAGCGGAACTCGGAGGCGGGCTCGGCGTCCGCGGGGATCCGGGCCAGCTCCTCGATCATCTGGGCGCCGATCATGCCCGCGTGGTACGAGGTGCCGCAGCCGAGGATCTTCACGCGGCGGATCCGGCGCGCCTCGCGGGCGTCCAGGTTCAGGCCGCCGAGGTGCACGGTGGAGAAGCGGTCGTCGATACGGCCGCGCAGCACCCGGTCCACGGCCTCGGCCTGCTCGTGGATCTCCTTGTGCATGTACGTGTCGTGGCCGCCCATGTCGTAGGAGGCGGCCTCCCACTCCACGGTGGTGGGCTCGGCCGTCGTGCGGGTGCCCTCGGTGGTGTAGGTGCGGAAGTCGTCGGCCTTCAGGGTGGCCATCTCGCCGTCGTCGAGGGTGACGATCTGACGGGTGTGGGCGACCAGCGCGGCGATGTCCGACGCGACGAACATCTCCTTCTCGCCGATGCCGAGGACGACCGGCGAGCCGTTGCGGGCGACGACGATGCGGTCCGGGAAGTCGGCGTGCATCACGGCGATGCCGTAGGTGCCCTCGATGACCCGCAGGGTCTCGCGGACCCTGTCCTCCAGCTTCGCGCCCTGGGCGCGGGCGATCAGGTGCACCAGCACCTCGGTGTCGGTCTCGGAGAGGAACTCGACGCCGTCCGCCTCCAGCTTGCGGCGCAGGTCGGAGGCGTTGTCGATGATGCCGTTGTGGACGACGGCGACCTTGCCCTCGGCGTCCAGGTGCGGGTGGGCGTTCACGTCGGAGGGCGCGCCGTGCGTGGCCCAGCGGGTGTGGGCGATACCGGTGGTGCCCTTGAACCGCGCCGGCACCTTGGCCTCCAGGTCGCGCACCCGGCCCTTGGCCTTGACCATCCGCAGGCCGGCCGTCTTCGGGGAGGAGACGACGACGCCCGCCGAGTCGTAGCCGCGGTACTCCAGCCGCTGGAGGCCTTCCAGCAGCAGGGGGGCCACGTCACGCTTGCCGATGTATCCGACGATTCCGCACATACAGAGAGATCCCTAGCCGTAGACGATCCGGCGCAGCTGCCGGAGCGTGAGCTCCGGCGGGGCCACCGCCCGGTATTTCAGGTCCGCCTCGATCCGTTCGAAGATCTCCGCGTTCAGCAGGCCCTGGGCCTGGAGCTCGCGGTGGCGGCGACGGACGAACTCCGCGGTCGTCTCGTCGAAGTAGGCGAGCACGTCCTGGACCACCCGCAGGGCCTCGCCCCGGTTCAGGGGCGTGGACCGCGTCAGATGATCGACCAGTTCGTCGTGCACCCGTAGATCCTGGAGCAGGGGAATCCTGTACGCAACAATCCTGCCCGATTTCGGGCAGGCGCCGCCTGGTGGGCGAGGTGATTCGTCACCTTCGAGGGAGGATCGCCCTGTTTTTCGCCCCGCTCTTCGTCGTGCGCTCGCCCCGTTCTTCGTCGTGCGGCCGTCGTCGTGCGGCTGTCAGGGTGCGGCTGTCAGGGTGCGGCTGTCGGGGTGCGGCCGTCGTCGTGCGGCTGTCGGGGTCTGGTCCGGCCGGACGGGACGGCGGGGTCGTGCGGCCGTCGGCTACTCCGCCTGCTCGCGGAGCTGTTCCTCGGTCAGGCCGCGCCGCCAGTAGCCGGTGAACGTGACCTGCCGGCGGTCCAGTCCGCGCTCGCGGACGAAGTGCCGGCGCAGCTCCCGCACCCGGCCCGCCTCTCCGGCGAGCCACACGTACGGCCGGGCCGCGGGCGGCAGCCCGGCCTGCCGGACCGCGTCGGGCACGGACGGGCCGGCCCAGTCGCCCGGGTCCCCGGCGGCGCTCACCAGCCAGGTCACCTCGGCGGCGGCCGGGGTGACGACCTGCTGGACGTCCCCGGGGTCCGCCACCTCCAGCCAGGCCCGCACGGGCAGGTGCGCGGGCAGGGTCTCCAGGCAGGCCAAAAGCGCGGGCAGTGCCGTCGTGTCGGCCCACATCAGCACCAGGTCGGTGCCCTCGGGCGGCCGGAACCGGATGGCCCGGTTGTCGGCGACGGCGGGCCCGAGGAGGACGACCCGGTCGCCGGGGCGCGCGGCGTGCGCCCAGCGGGAAGCCGGTCCGGCGGGGCCCGGGACGTCCGGCCGGACCCCGTGCAGGACGAAGTCGAGGTCGATCTCGTCCGGGTCCCGCCGCAGCGCGCGCAGCGTGTAGGACCGCATCACCGCCCGCTCCCCTTCGGGCAGGTCCCGCCAGGCCCGCCACCGGTCCGCGCCCTCCCCGGCCGGCACGGCCGGCACGCTCTGCCCGGGCCGGGGCAGGAAGAGGGACAGCGACTGGTCGCGCCCGTCGGAGCGGAAGTGCGCCAGGTCGTCGCCGGCGAAGGTGACGCGGAGCAGGGAGGGGCCGAGCGGCCGGGTCCTGACGACGTGCAGGGCGAAGAGGCGGAAGGCGTCGGCGTCGGCCGTACTCATCGGGGCTCCGGGGGGCGTGGGTGTCCGGGGTGGCCGGGGTGCGGGGCCGTGCAGGGGGCGGGCGGGTGCCCGCACCCGCGGTGTGCGCGGACGCCGCGGGTGCGGCCCCGGGCCGCGGGCCGGCTCAGCTGACCTTCCTGGCCGTCTCCAGTGCCTCGGCGAGGTTCTCCAGCAGCGGCACGCACTTGTCGTAGGAGAGGATCGGCTCCGGCGAGCGGGGGATGACCTGCCCGGCGCGCACCGCGGGCAGCTTCTTCCAGGTGCCTTCGGTGATGTCGTCGGGCTGGATCGTCGCGGAGCGGTCGTCCATCATGATGACGTCCGCGTCGTACTTGTCGGCGTTCTCCCAGCTGAGGTCCTCGTACCAGCCGCCGCCCTGGGCTTTCGCCCGCTCCGGCGGCTCGACCAGGTTCACGCCGAGGGCCTTGAAGTACTCCAGGTCCAGGGACAGGTTGGAGCCGGAGACGTAGAACAGGTCCTGGCTGGCGGAACCGGCCAGCACCCTGATGCCGGGCTTGGCCCTGGCGGCGGCCCGCAGACGCGCGGAGGCGTCCTCGAAGCGCTTCCTGGCGTCGGTGACCTCGGTGGAGGCCACGTCGCCGCCGAGGGTGCGGGCGAGTTCCAGCATCCGGGCGAGGGAGACGTCGAGCTTCCGGTCGTAGGCGGAGATCGCCACGCTCGGGGCGAGTCCGGCGATCTTGTCGGCGGACTCCTCGGGCACGTACCAGAGGGTGCCGTCCGCGTCGAACGTGGTGCTGACGAGGAGGTCGGGCGCGAGGGCCGCGTACCGCTCGACGTTGAACTGGCCCCAGACGTTGCCGAGTACCGTCACCTTGGTGACGTCCATGTCGCCGGCCTGGACGTCGGGCCGGCCGTCCTTCGTCGTGGTGGGGCCGAAGACACCCTTGACCGGGACGCCGTAGTCGTACAGCGCGGCGGCGACGCCGGTGAAGGCGACGATGGTCGCCGGGGCCTTCTCCAGCTTCACCGTCGTGCCGCGGTCGTCCTGGAACGTCCAGGGGCCGGAGGGGGCCCCGGTGTTCGTGCCGCCGCCCTTCGGGGCGTCCTGTGCGGCGTCCCCGGCGTCGCCGTCGCCGCAGGCCGCGAGGACGGCGGTGAGGCCGAGGGCGCCGCCGGCGGCCAGGACGCCGCGGCGGGTGAGACGGGTGGCACGGGTGTGGGGCATGGCGGTGGCTGCTTTCGGACGGGGCGGAGGCCGCTGGGCGTTCGGAAAGGTAGGTTAGCCTACCCTCACATGGCGCCCCGGAGGGGTGGGGTGCCCGCGCCGCCCGGGCCCGCCGCCCGCACCGGACTTCGCCCTTCCGGGCCGGAGGGCCGGCCGGGCGGACGCGGCGGGCGGTCCCGCCGCCGCGGCCCGGCCCTCCGGGGTTCCGCCCCACCGCGGGTCCGGGAGGGGCCCGCCTGCCGTCCCCGGACGCGGTGGGGCCGTCCGCGGACCGCTCAGCCCGCGAGCGAGGTCAGCCCCAGCTCCCGTGCGATCAGCATCCGCTGGACCTCGCTGGTGCCCTCGCCGATCTCCAGGATCTTGGAGTCGCGCCACATGCGGGCGACCGGGTACTCGTTCATGAAGCCGTAGCCGCCGTGGATCTGCGTCGCCTCGCGGGCGTTGTCCACCGCGACCGTGGAGGAGTACAGCTTCGCCAGCGCGGCCTCCTTCTTGAAGGGGGCCCCGGACACCAGGCGGGCGGCGGCGTCGCGCCAGGCGAGGCGGGCCGTGTGGGCCTTCATCTCCATGTCGGCGATCTTGAACTGGATCGCCTGGTTGGCGCCGATGGGCCGGCCGAAGGCGTGCCGCTCCCTGGCGTAGCGGACCGACTCGTCGACACAGCCCTGCGCGAGGCCGGTGGCGAGCGCGGCGATGGCGATGCGGCCCTCGTCGAGGATGCGCAGGAACTGGGCGTAGCCGCGGCCCTCGGCGCCGAGCAGGTTCGCGGCGGGCACGCGGACGTCCGCGAAGGACAGCTCGCGGGTGTCGGAGGCGTTCCAGCCGACCTTGGAGTACGGGGCGGCGACGGTGAAGCCGGGCGTGCCGGACGGGACGATGATCGCCGAGATGAGCGGCTTGCCGTCCGGCGTGCGGCCGGTGACGGCGGTGACCGTGACCAGGCCGGTGATGTCGGTGCCGGAGTTGGTGATGAAGCACTTGCTGCCGTTGATCACCCACTCGCCGGTGTCCGGGTCGAGCCGGGCCGTGGTCCGGGTGGCGCCCGCGTCGGAGCCGCCGTCCGGCTCGGTCAGCCCGAACGCGCCGAGCATCTCGCCCGAGCACAGCCGCGGCAGCCAGGTCCGCTTCTGCTCCTCGGTGCCGAACAGATGGACCGGCATGGCGCCGAGCGAGACGCCCGCCTCCAGGGTGATGGCGACGGAGGAGTCGACCCGGGCCAGTTCCTCCAGGGCCACGGCGAGCGCGAGGTAGTCGCCGCCCATGCCGCCGTACTCCTCGGGGAAGGGCAGCCCGAACAGGCCCATCCGGCCCATCTCGCGGACGATCTCGTAGGGGAACTCGTGCCGCTCGTAGAAGTCGCCGATCTTGGGCGCGACCACGTCGTGGGCGAACTCCTCGACCGTGCGGCGCAGTTCTTCCAGTTCGGGGGAGAGTCGGTAGTCCATGTCGTTCACTGCTCCTGGTGGGAGAGGGCTCTGACGGTGCGGGACGGGCTGGGTCGGCCCAGACGGCCGGCCATCCAGGCGCTTGTGGCGACGAGACGGCCGAGGTCGACGCCGGTGTCGATGCCGAGGCCCTGCAGCATCCACACCAGGTCTTCGGTGGCGAGGTTCCCGGTGGCGGACCGGGCGTACGGGCAGCCGCCGAGCCCTCCGGCGGAGGCGTCCACGGTGGTGACGCCGTGGACGAGCGCCGCATAGGTGTTGGCCAGTGCCTGGCCGTAGGTGTCGTGGAAGTGGACGCCGATCCGGTCGGTGCCCACCCCGGCCTCGTTCAGCGCGGTGAGGAGCGCGGTGACATGGCCGGGGGTGGCGACGCCGATGGTGTCGCCGAGGCTCAGCTCGTCGCACCCCATGCCGGTGAGCGCCGTGCACACCCGCACGACCTGGGCGATGGGGACCGGTCCCGCCCAGGGGTCGCCGAAGCACATCGACAGGTAGCCGCGCACCTGGCCGCCCTCCGCCTTCGCCCGTGCGACCACCGGTTCGAACATGGCGAGCGCCTCGTCGACGGTGCGGTTGAGGTTGGCGCGGGCGAAGGTCTCGGTGGCGCTGGCGAACACCGCGACCCGGCGCGCGCCGAGGGCGAGCGCGCGGTCCAGGCCGCGCTCGTTGGGGACGAGGACGGGCAGGGCGACGGTGTCCCCGAGGCCGCGGACCATCGGGAACAGCTGCTCGGCGTCCGCGAGCTGGGGCACCCACCTGGGGTGGACGAAGCTCGTCGCCTCGATCGTGGTCAGGCCGGCCTCGGCCAGCCGGTGGATGAACTCCGCCTTGACCTCGGTGGGCACGGTCGCCTGCTCGTTCTGCAGGCCGTCGCGCGCCCCGACCTCGTGGATGCGTACCCGGGTGGGCAGGCCGGGGGCCGGGACGGCCGTCGGAAGCCCGAGCTCCGTCATGCGCCCGCCTCCTCGTCGCGCGGTGTGCTGCGGGGCGAGGAGACGGCCATCCCGTCGGGCGTCTCGCCCAGGGCCGCGGCAGGCGTCGGGTCCGCTGTCCCGTCCGCTGTCCCACCCGGTGTCCCACCCGGTGTCCCGTCCGGTGCCTCCAGGGGGGCGATCACCGCGAGGACCTGGTCCATGGCGACCGTCGTGCCGGGCCCGACGTCGAGCTCGGCCACGGTGCCGGCGTGCGGGGCGGAGATGACGTGCTCCATCTTCATCGCCTCCACCACCAGCAGGCTCTGACCGGCCGTCACCTCGTCGCCGACGGCGACCTTCACCACGGTGACGGTGCCGGGCATGGGCGCGGTCAGCGAGTCGCCGCCGGCGTGGGCCGCGCGGTCCAGCGCGGCCTCGACGGGGTCGTGGTCGAGCACCTGCCAGGCGTCGCCGTCCCGCCCCAGCCAGCTGCCGTCCGCCAGCGCGGCGAAGGTGTGGGTCAGGCCGTCGAGCCGGAGGGTGAACCGGGGTGCGGCTCCCGGCCCCGGGGGCGGCCCGGCGGCCGCCCGCAGCGGTGTGTCCGCGCCGGGCAGCAGCACCTCGCTCTCCCCGCCGGGGGCGGGCCGCACCCGCACCGTCACCGGTTCGTGGCCCGGCACCCGCAGGTGGTACGGCGTCCAGGCCGGCTCTCCGCCGAGCCGCCAGCCGTCCCCGGCGGCGAACGGGTCCCGCCAGCCGCCGGCGGCCCCGGGGGCGCGGGCCGCCCGGCGCAGCAGCGCCGCGGCCGCGTACAGCTCCACGGGCACCACGTCCGCGACGAGCCCGTCCGCCCGCCCGGCCTCCCGCTCGACCAGCCCGGTGTCCAGGTCGCCGGAGACGACCGCCGGGTCGGCGAGCAGCCGCCGCAGGAACCCGGCGTTGGTCCGCACGCCCAGGGTGACGGTGCCGGCCAGCGCGGCCCGCAGCCGGCGCAGTGCGCTCGCGCGGTCGGGCCCGTGGGCGACGACCTTCGACAGCATCGGGTCGTAGAGGCTGCCGACCTCGGTGCCCTCGCTGAGCCCGGAGTCGGTGCGTACGCCGTCGCCCTCCGGCTCGGCCAGGGCGAGCACCCGGCCGCCGGAGGGCAGGAAGCCGCGCGCGGGGTCCTCGGCGCAGACGCGGGCCTCGACGGCGTGCCCGGTGAGCCGGACGTCGTCCTGGGTGAAGCCGAGGGGCTCGCCGGCGGCCACCCGCAGCTGCCACTCCACCAGGTCCAGTCCGGTGATCAGCTCGGTGACCGGGTGCTCCACCTGCAGGCGGGTGTTCATCTCCATGAAGCAGTAGGCCGAGGGGTCGCCGCCGGGCACGATGAACTCCACGGTGCCCGCGCCCCGGTAGCCGCAGGAGCGGGCCGCCTGCACGGCCGCCTCGCCCATCGCGGCGCGGGTGGCCTCGTCGAGGAGGACCGAGGGCGCCTCCTCGATGATCTTCTGGTGGCGGCGCTGCAGGGAGCACTCGCGCTCGCCGAGGTGCACCACGTGTCCGTGGCCGTCCGCCAGGACCTGGATCTCGATGTGCCGGGGCCGGTCGATCCAGCGCTCCACCAGCAGGGTGTCGTCGCCGAAGGAGGCGCGGGCCTCGCGGCGGGCGGCCGCGATCTCGTCGTCCAGCACGGTCAGGTCGCGCACCAGCCGCATGCCCTTGCCGCCGCCGCCCGCGCTCGGCTTGAGCAGCACGGGCGCGCCGAGCCCGCGGGCCGCCTCGGCGAGGCCGGGGTCGCGGCCGCCGGGCACCACGGGCACCCCGGCGGCCTGCACGGTCTCCTTGGCGCGGATCTTGTCGCCCATCAGCGCGATCGCGTCCGCGGGCGGCCCGACGAACACCAGCCCCGCCTCGGCGCAGGCCCGCGCGAAGGCGGCGTTCTCGGCGAGGAAGCCGTAGCCGGGGTGGACGGCCTGGGCGCCGGTGCGGGCGGCGGCGTCCAGCAGCCGCTCCGCCGACAGATAGCTCTCGGCGGCGGGCGCCGGACCGATCCGTACGGCCGTGTCGGCCTCCCGGACGTGCCGTGCGTCGGCGTCGGCGTCGGAGAAGACCGCCACCGAGCGCACGCCCAGCCGGCGCAGCGTCCGGACGACCCGGACGGCGATTTCTCCGCGGTTGGCCACGAGTACGGTGTCGAACATCGTCGTCATGTCCCTCACATCCGGAAGACGCCGAACCGCGGCGCCGTGGGGTCCTTCTCGGGCAGGGGCGCGTTCGCGCAGGCGGTCAGCGCCAGCCCCAGCACCTGCCGGGTCTCCAGCGGGTCGATGACCCCGTCGTCCCACAGCCGTGCGGTCGCGTAGTAGGCGTTGCCCTGGCGCTCGTACTGCTCGCGCACCGGCGCCCGGAAGGCCTCCTCCTCCGCGGCGGGCCAGGTCTCGCCGCGGGCCTCCAACTGGTCCCGCTTGACGGTCGCGAGGACCGAGGCGGCCTGCTCGCCGCCCATCACGGAGATCTTGGCGTTGGGCCACATCCACAGGAAGCGGGGGGAGTAGGCGCGGCCGCACATCGAGTAGTTCCCGGCGCCGTAGGAGCCGCCGACCACCACGGTCAGCTTGGGCACCCGGGTGCACGCCACGGCCGTCACCATCTTGGCGCCGTGCTTGGCGATGCCGCCCGCCTCGTAGTCCCGGCCGACCATGAAGCCGGAGATGTTCTGCAGGAACAGCAGCGGGATGCCGCGCTGGTCGCACAGCTCGATGAAGTGCGCGCCCTTCTGGGCGGACTCGGCGAACAGGATGCCGTTGTTGCCGACGATGCCGACCGGATGGCCGTGGATCCGGGCGAAGCCGGTGACCAGGGTCTGCCCGAACTCGGCCTTGAACTCCGCGAACCGGGAGCCGTCGGTGATCCGGGCGATGATCTCGCGGACGTCGTAGGGGGTGCGGGAGTCCACCGGTACGGCGCCGTACAGCCCGTGCGGGTCGGCCTTCGGCTCGGCGGCCGGGCGCACCTCCCAGGGCAGCGGCCCGCGCGCGGGCAGGGTGTCGACGATGGTGCGCACGATCCGCAGGGCGTGCGCGTCGTCCTCCGCGAGGTGGTCGGTGACGCCGGACACCCGGGAGTGCACCTCGCCGCCGCCGAGCTCCTCGGCGGTGACCACCTCGCCGGTGGCGGCCTTCACCAGCGGCGGCCCGCCGAGGAAGATGGTGCCCTGGCCGCGGACGATGACCGCCTCGTCGCTCATGGCCGGGACGTACGCCCCGCCGGCCGTGCACGACCCGAGGACGGCGGCGATCTGCGGGATGCCGGCGCCGGACAGCCGGGCCTGGTTGTAGAAGATCCGGCCGAAGTGCTCGCGGTCGGGGAACACCTCGTCCTGCATCGGCAGGAACGCGCCGCCGGAGTCGACCAGGTACACGCACGGCAGGCGGTTCTCCAGCGCCACCTCCTGGGCGCGCAGGTGCTTCTTCACCGTCATCGGGTAGTAGGTGCCGCCCTTGACCGTGGCGTCGTTGGCGACGATCACGCAGCTGCGGCCGCCGACCCGGCCGATGCCGGCGATCACACCGGCCGCCGGGGCCTGGCCGTCGTACATCCCGTCGGCCGCGAGCGGCGCAAGCTCCAGGAACGGCGAGCCGGGGTCGAGCAGGGTGTCCACCCGGTCGCGCGGCAGCAGCTTGCCGCGTGCGGTGTGCCGCGCCCGCGCCTTCTCGCCGCCGCCGAGGCGGGCCGCGGCCAGCTTGCCGCGCAGCTCCGCCACGAGCGCCCGGTGGGCCTCCTCGTTGGCCCGAAAGGCCTCCGACGCGGGATCGACCGCGCTGTGAAGCTCCGGTGCCTCTTCCATCCTGCGGATCCCCTCACCCTTGTTAATGAGCGTTAACGCATTTCCTACAGGTTAACGACCGCTAACCTCCCTGTCTAGAATCGATCGCATGGCCACCAGAACCGACGCCCCGACCCGCCGCGAGCAGATCCTCAAGGAGGCCGCCCGGCTGTTCGCCGAACGCGGCTTCCACGGGGTCGGCGTGGACGAGATAGGTGCCGCGGTCGGCATCAGCGGACCGGGCCTGTACCGGCACTTCGCGGGCAAGGACGCGATGCTCGCCGAGCTGCTCGTGGGCATCAGTGGCCGGCTGCTGACCGGGGCGAAGCGCCGGGTCGCCGAGGCGGACGGGGCGCCCGCCGCCGGGCTGCTGGACTCCCTGATCGAGGGGCACATCGACTTCGCCCTCGACGACCGCCCCCTGATCACGCTGCACGACCGCGAGCTGGACCGGCTCCGCGACAGCGACCGCAAGCTGGTCCGCCAGCTCCAGCGGCAGTACGTCGAGCTCTGGGTCGGGGTGGTCCGGGAGGTGTACCCGGGGCTGGCCGAGCCGGCCGCCCGCTCGGCCGTGCACTCCGTCTTCGGCCTGCTGAACTCCACCCCGCACCTGGGCCGGCCGGGCTCCCTGCCGGGCCGGGGCGTCACGGCGGAGCTGCTGCACCGCATGGCCCGCGGGGCGTTCGCCGCGGCGGAGGGGCCGGCCGCCGCCGGCTCCCCGTCCGCCGGGCCGCCGGCGCCGTCCGCGTGACGCGGGTTACGGGCGCGTGCCTCTGGACGCTCTCCCTACCGGCCGGTACGGTAGATGAGCAAGCGCTTAGCCATACGGTTTCCGCGGTCGCCCTCGGCGGCCGCCGGAACCCGCGGCGGGCAACCAGGTAGGCGAGAGCGGCGCCGGTCCAGGCGCGGAGGAGGGCGGCGGCGTGCGCCGTACGGTGTTCAACGAGGATCACGAGGCGTTCCGGGAGACCCTTCGCGCCTTCATCGAGGCCGAGGTCGTCCCCGTCTACGACGACTGGTTCGCCGCCGGCCAGGCGCCGCGCGAGTTCTACCACCAGCTCGGCGAGCTGGGCATCTTCGGCATCAACGTGCCGGAGGAGTTCGGCGGCGCCGGCCTGGACAGCCACAAGTTCGAGGCCGTCCTCTACGAGGAGACCGCCCGCGCGGGCGTCCAGTTCGGCGGCTCCGGCGTGCACGTGCTGCTCGCCCTGCCCTACATCAAGATGCTGGCCACCGACGAGCAGAAGAAGCGCTACCTGCCGAAGTTCGTCTCCGGCGAGGAGATGTGGGCCATCGCGATGACCGAGCCGGGCACCGGCTCCGACCTCGCGGGCATGAAGACCACCGCCCGGCTCTCCGAGGACGGCACGCACTACGTCCTCAACGGCGCCAAGACCTTCATCACCGGCGGCGTGCACGCCGACAAGGTCATCGTCTGCGCCCGCACCTCCGCCCCCCGCGAGGACGACCGCCGCTTCGGCATCTCCCTGTTCGCGGTGGACACGAAGTCCGAGGGCTACTCGGTCGGCCGCAAGCTGGACAAGCTGGGTCTGCGCACCTCCGACACCGCCGAGCTGGCCTTCGTGGACGTCAAGGTGCCGGTCGAGGACCTCCTCGGCGAGGAGAACAAGGGCTTCTCCTACCTCGGACACAACCTGGCCTCCGAGCGCTGGGGCATCGCCTTCGGCGCCTACGCCCAGGCCAAGGCCGCCGTCCGGTTCGCCAAGCAGTACGTCCAGGAGCGCACCGTCTTCGGCAAGCCGGTCGCCCACTTCCAGAACACCAAGTTCGAGCTGGCCGCCTGCCAGGCCGAGGTGGACGCCGCCGAGGCCGTCGCCGACCGCGCCACCGAGGCCCTGGACGCCGGCGAGCTGACGCCCGCCGAGGCCGCCTCCGCCAAGCTGTTCTGCACCGAGGTCGCGCACCGCGTCATCGACCGCTGCCTCCAGCTGCACGGCGGCTACGGCTACATGAACGAGTACCCGATCGCCCGCCTGTACGCCGACAACCGCGTCAACCGCATCTACGGCGGCACCAGCGAGATCATGAAGTCGATCATCGCCAAGGACATGGGCCTCTAGGCAGCGGCAGCCGGCAGGTACCCACCGACCCATGAGCCAGGCACTCCAGGATCTCCTCGACCTGCTCGACCTGGAGCAGATCGAGGAGAACATCTTCCGCGGCCAGTCGCGGCCCTCCGTCGTCCCCCGGGTGTTCGGCGGCCAGGTCGCGGCCCAGGCGATGGTCGCCGCCGGGCGCACGGTCCCCGCCGACCGGACCGCCCACTCGCTCCACGCGTACTTCCTGCGCATGGGCGACCCCGGCGCGCCCATCGTCTACGACGTCGAACGCGTCCGCGACGGCCGTTCCTTCACCACCCGCCGTACGGTCGCGGTGCAGCACGGCAGGCCGATCTTCGTGCTGTCGGCGTCGTTCCAGACGCACGAGGAGGGCCTGGACCACCAGGCCCCCATGCCGGCCGCGCCCGACCCGGCGACCCTGCCGACCCCGCACGACCGGCTGCGCGTCTACGACCACCTCGACCCGCGGGTCGTCGAGCACTTCCTCGCCGCCCGCGAGGCCATCGACCTGCGGTACGTCGACGAACCCCCGTACGGGCGGTACGGGCAGCCCCGCGAACCGCACTCCCAGGTGTGGTTCCGCACCAACGGCAAGCTCAGCGGGGCGCTCGACGTACCGCTGCTGCACATCGTGCTCGCCACCTACGTCTCCGACATGACCCTGCTCGACTCGGTGCTGCTCGCGCACGGCCGGGGCGGCTGGGCGGTCGGCGACGTCGTGGGGGCGTCACTGGACCACGCCATGTGGTTCCACCGGCCGTTCCGCGCCGACGAGTGGCTCCTGTACGACCAGGAGTCCCCGTCGGCGTCCGGCGGGCGCGGCCTCGGCCAGGCCCGCATCTACACCCAGGACGGCCGCCTCGCCGTCTCGGTCATCCAGGAGGGCGTCGTCCGAGTACCCCGGTGACCGGCGCCCGGCGCCGTGGGCGCGCCCCGGCGCCCTCCGGCCCGCCCCGGGCGGGCCGGGCGAGGTCCCCCGCCGTGCGGCGGCGCCCCGGAGGGGGCGCGGGGCCGCGCGGCCGGCCGGGACGCTGCCGCGGCCGGCCGACGTCACACCGCACACCGCCGCACTCCCGGCGGAACGCTCAGACCAGCCCGGCCTGCGCCAGCAGGTACGCCGTCATCGGGTCGTAGTGGCGCGGGCTGGTCACGTGGTCGTCCAGCGGGACCGTCACCTGCACGGTGCCCTCCGCCTCGGCGAGGAACAGGGCGGGGTCGTTGCAGTCGGCGTACCCGACCGCGTCGACACCGAGCTGCCCGGCGCAGCCCGCCCAGCCGTGGTCGGCGACCACCAGGTCCGGCAGCGGGCGGCCCTCGCGCTCCAGCCCGGTCAGGACGGCCCGCATCGGCTCGCCCGAGTGGGTGTGCCACAGGGTGGCGCCGTGCTCCAGCACCGTGACGTCCGCGAACTGCATCACATAGCCCTCGTCGGTCTGCAGGCCGTCGGGCACGACGACGATCTCGCAGCCGGCCGCGCGCAGCGCCGCCGCGGTCGCCCGGTGCACGTCCAGCAGCCCGCCGGGGTGGCCGGTGGCGAACAGCACCCGCTGCCGGTCCTCCGCCGCCTTGCGCAGCCGGGCGGCCAGCCGCTCCAGCGCGTCGGCCGTCAGCTCCGGGTCGATGGTGTCCTGCCCGTACCGGTACTCCGGGTCGTCGTTGACCCCGCAGCGCTCCGCCATCACCGCGAGCACGTCCTGCTCGTCGGTCCAGCGGTCGCCCAGCTCCAGGCCGAGCCAGAAGTTGCGGACGCCGTTGGCCAGCTGGCGGTAGTGGGAGAGGTTGTTCTCGCGCGGTGTGGCGACGTCGCCCGCGATACGGGTCCTGACGAGGTGTTCGACGAGCTCGGCGCGGCTGGGAGTCCCGGATATCGGCATGGTCCCCATTGTGGGGCAGACCTCCCCGCCGCTCCCGGCCGTCCTGCCCGCTGGGACGTGTGTCACTGCGTGGGCCCCGGCCTCTGACACCGGCCTTGGGCAGTGGCTCCGGCCCCGGGCGCGGCCCCGGCCCCGGCCCCGGGCCTGGCTCCAGCTCCGGCTCCGGCTCCGGGCCTGGCTCCGGCTCCGGCTCCGGGCCTGGCTCCGGCTCCGGCTCCGGGCCTGGCTCCGGCTCCGGCCGCGGCCCCGGGCCTGGCTCCGGCTCCGGCCCTGGCTCCGGCTCCGGCCCTGGCCCCGGCCGCGGCCCTGGCCCCGGCCGCGGCCCTGGCCCCGGCCGCGGCCCTGGCCCCGGCCGCGGCCCCGGGCCTGGCTCCGGCCCCGGCTCCGGCTTCGGCTCCGGGCCTGGGGCCGCGGCCGACCGGACCGGGGCCGCTGTCCGGGGCTGTGGTCGTCCTCGCCCGCGGGAGCCCGGCGGTCCTGATCCGTCGTCGTCGCCGTGCCGTCGCCGTGCCGCCGCCGTCGCGGTGGTCCCCGGCGGTGCCCGGTCGTCCCCGGTGGTTCCCCGCCGTGCCCGGCGCCCGTGTGTACGGCCCGTGCCGTGCGGGCCGCCCTGCCGCGGGCCCGCCCCGGGTACCCGGTCCCGCCGTGGCACCGGGCCGTGGGGCCGCTGTCACCCGTGGCGCAGGGCGAACCACAGCTCCATGCGGACGTCGGGGTCGTCCAGGTCGGCCGCCAGCAGGGCCGCGCAGCGGGAGATGCGCTGGCGCACGGTGTTGCGGTGGACGGACAGAGCGACCGCGGTGCGGTCCCAGCTGCCGTGCAGGGACAGCCAGGCCCGCAGCGTCTCCACCAGCTCGGGGCGGTCCGCGAGCGGGGCCAGCAGCGTGGCGGCGTGCGCCTCGGCGTCCGCGTCCGGCACCAGCTCCGCGAGGCCCGGACGGGCCGCGCCGTGCCGGACCAGGGCGGTGCGGGTGGCGCGGGCCCGGGCCAGGGCGCGGCCCGCCTGCGCATCGGCGGCCGGCCATCGCTCCGGTCCGACGGGGGCGCTCACCCCGAGCGTCCACCCCGGCAGCGGCTCCGCGTCCCGCGTCCCCGGCAGCAGCACCCGGACCACACCGTCCCCCGGACCTCCCCCGTGTCCCGCGTCCGCCACGTCGATCAGCGCCGAACCCAGCGCCGCCCCCAGCCCCGACGCGGCCACCGGGCCGGGCGCGGCGGGCCCGTCCGGCCGGGCGTGCACCACCCGCCACGGCCCGGCCCCCAGCAGCGGCGCCACCTCGGCGGGCGGCGTCCCCAGCAGCAGCCGGACCAGCGCCGAGGAGCGGGCCGCGCCCGAGCCGCTCTGCTGCTCGCCGGTCAGCAGCGACAGCAGCACCGCCGCGACCGAGGCGACGGTGTGGTCGCCGGGGTCGCGGCGGGGCGCCGCCACGGCGAGCACGAAGCCGCGCCCCGCGCCGAGCGCGTAGGCGGTGAGGTGGGCGCCGGCCACCGTGTCGCTGGCGCTCGCCCGGGCCCGGTCGGCGACCAGCGCGGCCAGCCCGGCGAGCGCCTCGTCCGCGGCGGCCGAGGGGGCCCGCCCCGCCGCCGCGACCTCCGTGCCGTCCGGCCCGTACAGCGCCGCCCTGCCGCCCGCCCGCCGGGCCAGCTGCCGCAGCACCGAGGGAACCGGGTCCGGGCGGGCCGCGGCGGCCGCCAGCGCCTGCTGGGCCTGCGCCACCCGCCGCAGCTCGGCCGTGCGGGCCCGTGCCATCAGCTGCCACACCGCGCGGGCCACCCCGGAGAACGTGGTCCGCGGCGGCACCAGCAGCAGCGGCAGCCCGTGCCGGTCGCAGGCCGCGAGCAGGGCGTCCGGCACCCTGTCGTGGACCGGGGCGAGCCCGAACCCCAGTGCCGCGCCGCCCGCGGCGACGATCCGCGAGACGTAGGCGTCGCAGTGCGCGTCCGCCTCCGCGCCCCGGGGGATGTGCGCGCCCGCCGACAGCAGCAGCTCGCCGCCCAGCAGATACGGGTACGGGTCGGCCATCTCGGAGGCGTGCGCCCAGTGGACGGCCGTGCCGGGGTCCCCCGGACCGGCGATCCTGCGCAGCCCGAGGTCCTCCCGGGCGAGCAGCGCGCTCAGCGGTACCGGAGGCGTGGGAGGCGCGGTGAGCGCGGCCGGCTCGGTCATGATGTGCGTTTCCTCCATATCGGTCCGTGCCGATGGAGGAAACGTACACTTCGCAGCCGGGCTCCGGCCACCTACTGTCGGTCGAGCGCGTCCGGCCGGGCCAGGAAGCGGGGCCCGGCGGAGCTCCCGGAGCCGGGTCGCCGCGGCAGCCCCGGACCCGCCCCCGCGGCCCGCCCGCCCGTCCGGCGCGTACACCGCGGGGCCGTGGGGGCGCCCGCCCGGTCGCGGCCGGGCGGCCCGGGTGATGGTCCGGGGGTGGCCGTGGACTCCGGTCCAGGACTCCGGTCCAGGACTCCGGCCCCGGACTCCGGCCCAGGGGCTCCGCCCCGGGGCGGAGCCCCTGGGCTGCCGCCCCCGGGCTCCGGGTGCGGACGCCGGCCCGGCCGTCGCCCGGCCGCCCCGGGGCGTGGCGGGCCCGGCCGCCACCACGCCCCCAGGGCGTCAGTAGAGTCATACGGAAAGCAGTGCATAGCAGTGCATAGCAGTGCACAGCGGTACATGGCCGAGCAGAACGGCGCATGGACGGCTGCACGCAGGAAGAAGGCATGTGACATGAGCAGCAACGAGACGCCCCGCGGGCCGGTCGACTCCTCCCGGATCCCGCGGTACGCCGGCCCGGCCACCTTCGCCCGGCTGCCCCGCCTGGACGAGGTCGGCACCGCCGACGTCGCCGTGGTGGGCGTGCCGTTCGACTCCGGCGTCTCGTACCGGCCCGGTGCCCGCTTCGGCGGCAACGCCATCCGGGAGGCGTCCCGGCTGCTGCGCCCCTACAACCCGGCGCAGGACGCCTCCCCGTTCGCGCTGGCCCAGGTCGCGGACGGCGGTGACATCGCCGTGAACCCGTTCAACATCAACGAGGCGGTGGAGACGGTCGAGGCCGCGGCCGACGACCTGCTCGCCACCGGCGCCCGCCTGATGACCCTCGGCGGCGACCACACCATCGCGCTGCCGCTGCTGCGCTCGACGGCAAGGAAGCACGGCCCGGTCGCCCTGCTGCACTTCGACGCGCACCTGGACACCTGGGACACCTACTTCGGCGCCGAGTACACCCACGGCACGCCGTTCCGCCGCGCCGTGGAGGAGGGCATCCTCGACACCTCCGCCCTCTCCCACGTCGGCACGCGCGGCCCGCTGTACGGCAAGCAGGACCTGACGGACGACGAGAAGATGGGCTTCGGCATCGTCACCTCGGCCGACGTCTACCGCCGCGGCGCCGACGAGGTCGCCGACCAGCTGCGCCAGCGCATCGGGGACCGCCCGCTGTACATCTCCATCGACATCGACTGCCTGGACCCGGCGCACGCCCCCGGCACCGGCACCCCCGAGGCCGGCGGCATGACCTCCCGCGAGCTCCTGGAGATCCTGCGCGGGCTCGCGTCCTGCAACCTGGTCTCCGCCGACGTGGTGGAGGTCGCCCCGGCCTACGATCACGCGGAGATCACGTCGGTGGCCGCGTCCCACACGGCGTACGAACTGACCACCATCATGAGCCGCCAGATCGCCGCGGCCCGGAAGGGGACCGAAGCCAAGTGACCCACGACCACGACCTGGTGCTCCGGCCGACGCAGGCGCAGACCGCGGCGGCGCTGGATCCGCCGGCCGGCCGCACCGGCGGGGACCTGGTCGTGGAGACCCTGGCCGGGCTGGGCGCGACGACCGTCTTCGGCCTGCCCGGCCAGCACGCCCTGGGTCTGTTCGACGCGGTGGGCCGCTCCGACCTGCGGTACGTGGGACTGCGGGTGGAGAACAACGCCGGCTTCGCCGCCGACGCCTACGGCCGGGTCACCGGCGAGGCGGCCCCGCTGCTGCTGTCGACCGGCCCCGGCGCGCTGACCTCGCTGGCCGCGCTGCAGGAGGCGGCGGCCGCCTCCGCGCCGGTGCTGGCGATCGCCAGCCAGGTCCCGGTGGCGGGCCTGGGCGGCGGCCGCCGCGGCTACCTGCACGAACTGCCCGACCAGGCGGCCTCGTTCCGGGGCGTGGTCAAGTCCGTGCACCAGGTCCGCACCCAGTCCCAGATCCCCTCCGCCGTGGCCGCGGCGTGGAAGTCGGCGCTGAGCGCGCCGCACGGCCCGGTGTGGGTGGAGATCCCGCAGGACGTGCTGCTGGCGCCGGCCGCGCTGCCGGTGGTGACCGGCGTGGACGCCACCCCGGAGGAGCTGGTGCCGCGGGTGGAGCTGACGGCGCTGGCGGCGCATCTGCTGGCCTCCGCGTCCCGGCCGGCGGTCGTGGCGGGCGGCGGTGTCGTCCGCGCGGACGCCTCCGGCAAGCTGAGGAAGCTGGCGGAGCGGCTGCGGGCCCCGGTGGTGACCACCTTCGGCGGCAAGGGCGCCTTCCCCTGGGAGCACCCGCTGTCCCTCCAGTCCTGGCTGGAGGACCGCCACATGACGGACTTCCTGGAGGACGCCGACGTCCTGCTGGTGGTCGGCTCGGGGCTGGGCGAACTGTCCTCCAACTACCACACCTTCCGTCCGCGCGGCCGCGTCGTGCAGATCGAGGCCGACCTCGGCAAGCTGGAGTCCAACCACCCGGCCCTCGGCATCCACGCCGATGCCCGCCTCGCGCTCCAGGCCCTGCTGGAGACCGTTCCGGAGCGGGCCGACGACACGGCCGAGGAGCGGGTGCGCGAGGTCCTGGCCCGGGTGCGCGGGCGTATCGACGCGCAGGAACTGACCCTGGAGCGGCAGGTGCTGGCGTCCGTCCGCAGGGCGCTGCCGGCCGGCTCCCCGTCCTTCTGGGACATGACGATCCTGGCCTACTGGGCGTGGTCGGCGTTCGACCCGATGGGTCCCAACCACATGCACTCCGCGCAGGGTTCCGGCGGCCTCGGCTACGGGCTGCCCGCGGCGCTGGGCGCCGCCGTGGCCGACCCCACCCGCCCGGTCCTCGCGGTGTCCGGTGACGGCGGTGCGCTCTACTCGGTCGCCGAGCTGGCCACCGCCCGTCAGTACGGTCTCGACGTCACCTGGCTGATCGTCGACGACGGCGGCTACGGCATCCTGCGCGAGTACATGACGGACGCGTTCGGCCGGGTGACGGGCACGGAGCTGGCCCGGCCGGACTTCGTGGCCCTCGCCGAGTCCTTCGGGGTGCCGGGTGTCCGCAGCGGCCCCGGGTCCCTGGAGGCCGACCTGGCGCGGGCCCTGGCCGAGCCGGGGCCCTCGGTGGTGGTGCTGCCGGCGGTGCTGCGGATGTTCGCGCCCACCCATCTGGGCTGAGCGCGGGTCCGGAGCGGCGGCCGGGCAGGTCCTCCCCGGCCGGGCGCGGCCACCGGATCCGCGGGCCGGGCCGGTCCACCGGCCCACCGGCCCACCGGTCCACCGGCCCGGCGGCCGGGGCGCGGGCGGGCGGGCGGGCGACCGGACCTCGGGTCCGCTGCCCGCCCCGGTCGCCGTGCCCGGGTCGCCCGGGTCGCTCCGCTCAGGCCGCCGGGGTCCGGGCGGACCCCGGTCCGGGCGGAGCCGCCCGCCCGGACCGGGCGCCCCGGGCCGGGCGCCCCCGCGGTCCGGCCGGGCGCGCGCGGTCCGGGCCGGCGCGCGGTGGGGCGGTGGCCCCGGCGCGCTGCTACCAGATCGCCTCGACCCATTCCGGGTGGTCGACGAACGGGTTGCGGTTGTGCTGGTAGGAGTCGTAGATCAGCTGGTTGCGGCGCTCCTCGAAGGCGTCCGGCGGGTCCTGCTCGTTCCACTGCTTGAGCACGGACAGCCGGCCCATGCAGGGGGCGCTGCCGTTGTTCACGTAGTTGTTGGGCTCCAGGTCGGGCCGGCCGTCGTCGCCCTCGTAGCGCACGGCCATGTAGAGGATCATGCGGGCCACGTCGCCCTTGACCGCGTCGCGCGGCTCGAAGGAGTCGGAGTCGACGCGGCTGCCGCCGCTGTTGGTGAAGGTGCTGCCGCCGTCGTCGAAGTCCAGGTTGCCGCGGCGGGAGTTGACCTGGACGTCGGCGGGGCGCAGGTGGTGCAGGTCGGTGCCGGGGCCGGTGGAGGTGCCGAAGTCCCCGTGCGACTTGGCCCACACGTGCTCGCGGTTCCAGTCGCCGACGCTGCCGCCGTTGAGGGACTTGCTGCGGGATATGCCCGAGTACAGCAGAATCACGTGGCCGCTGTCGTCCGGGTCCTGGTCGGTGACCTTCAGCGCGTCCCACACGGCGGAGTAGGAGAGCGCCGTCTGGCTGCTGATGATGGTGTGCAGGGACGCCTTGAGGCTGGTGCCGGTCTTGCCGGCCGCGTTCTTGTAGTAGGTGGAGTCGTACGCCGTCGTGGTGGCGGCGGCCGGGGTCGCGCTCAGGGTGGGGGCCGTCAGGCCGGCCAGGAGCGCGGCGGCGAGAGCCGCCGGCTTCCAGCGGCGTACACGTGATGTCGGCATGTGGGGTCCGATCTACGCGGGTTGATGAGTGCGGCAACGGGAGAGTGGCACGCACATGTGCACGATGGGGTGAACGAATGATGTCCGGTGCATGACAGCTCCACACGCGGCCGGGGCCACCGACCCGGCAGAGCCCGGCCGCCGTCGCCCCGCCGTCGTCCCTCCGGGCCCCGTCGCCCCGCCGTCGTCCCTCCGGGCCCCGTCGCCCCGCCGTCGCCCCTCCGGGCCCCGTCGCCCCGCCGTCGCCCTTCCGGGCCCGTCGCCACCGCCCCAGCCGGCGCCCCGACCTCGCCCGACGCAGGAACGTCACCCCCGCGGCGGGATGAAATCGGCCGCCGACGGCGTTGGAGCCTTGCGGAAGATCAGGCCGAGGGGAAGGCACCGCGTGGAACCGCAACGGGGATGGGCACGGAGACTGGCGGGCCACGCCTGGCGCTACCCGGGGGACGTCGTCCTGGCCCTGGCCTCCTCGCTGCTCGGCATGGCCGTGATGGCCGTGGTCCCCCTGATCACCAAGGTGATCATCGACGACGTCATCGGCGCCCGCACCCGGGACATGGCCCCCTGGGCGGCCGGCCTCGTGGCCGCGGCTCTCGTCGTGTACGCCCTGACCTACGTGCGCCGCTACTACGGCGGCCGGCTCGCCCTCGACGTCCAGCACGACCTGCGCACCGAGATGTTCGAGACGATCACCCGCCTCGACGGGCGCCGCCAGGACGAGCTGTCCACCGGCCAGGTCGTCGGCCGCGCCACCAGCGACCTCCAGCTGATCCAGAGCCTGCTGTTCATGCTGCCGATGACCATCGGCAACTTCGCCCTCTTCGCCATCTCCCTGGTCGTGATGGCCTGGCTCTCCCTCCCGCTCACGCTGGTCGCGGTCGCCGTCGCGCCCGCGCTGTGGTGGATCGCCCGCCGCAGCCGCACCCGGCTGCACCCCGCCACCTGGTACGCCCAGGCCCAGGCCGCAGCCGTGGCCGGGGTGGTCGACGGCGCCGTGAGCGGCGTCCGCGTGGTGAAGGGATTCGGGCAGGAGGAGCAGGAGACCGGCAAGCTGCGCGAGGTCGGGCGGAAGCTGTTCGCCGGGCGGCTGCGGACCATCCGCCTCAACAGCCGCTACACCCCGGCCCTCCAGGCCGTCCCGGCCCTCGGCCAGGTCGCCATGCTCGCCCTCGGCGGCTGGCTGGCGGTCCGCGGCGACATCACCCTCGGCACCTTCGTCGCCTTCTCCACCTACCTCGCCCAGCTCGTCGGCCCGGTCCGCATGCTGGCCATGGTCCTCACCGTCGCCCAGCAGGCCCGCGCCGGCACCGAGCGGGTCCTGGAGCTGATCGACACCGAGCCGGTCCTGCGGGACGGCACCAGAAAGCTGCCCGCCGACGCACCCGCCACCGTCGAGTTCGACGACGTCTCCTTCGGCTACGACGAGGAGCGGCCCGTGCTGCGCGGGCTGTCCTTCGAGATCCGCCCCGGCGAGACCCTCGCCGTCGTCGGCTCCTCAGGCTCCGGCAAGTCCACCGTCTCCCTGCTGCTGCCGCGCTTCTACGACGTCACGCACGGCGCCGTCCTGATCGGCGGGCACGACGTGCGCGAGCTGACCCAGGACTCGCTGCGGGCCGCGATCGGCCTGGTGCCCGAGGACTCCTTCCTCTTCTCCGACACCGTCCGCGCCAACATCGCCTACGGCCGCCCCGACGCCACCGACGAGCAGATCGAGCAGGCCGCCCGCACCGCCCAGGCCGACGGCTTCATCACCGAGCTGCCCGACGGCTACGCCACCAGGGTCGGCGAGCACGGTCTGACCCTGTCCGGCGGACAGCGCCAGCGCATCGCCCTCGCCCGCGCCCTGCTCACCGACCCCCGGCTGCTCGTCCTCGACGACGCCACCTCCGCCGTCGACGCCCGCGTCGAGCACGAGATCCACGAGGCGCTCAAGGCCGTCATGCGGGGCCGCACCACCCTGCTGATCGCCCACCGCCGCTCCACCCTGAACCTCGCCGACCGCATCGCCGTCCTCGACGCCGGCCGGCTCGCCGACCTCGGCACCCACGAGGAGCTCCAGCGGCGCTCCGCGCTCTACCGCCGCCTGCTCACCGACGCCGAGGAGCTCGGCGGCGTCTCCCCGGGCCACACCCCGGCCGGCGGCTCCACCGGGGACACCGGTCCGGCCGCCGTACCCGCCGGTCTCACGCCCGACGGCTACGCCCGCGACTGGCAGGGCGCCGGACCGGCCGCCCGGTTCGGTGGCGACCTCGACCCCCGGTACGACGGTGAGTTCGACACCGAGCGCGGCATCACCCCCCGCCTGTGGGCCGGGGACCGCGAGCCCCGCGACGCCGCGTTCGCCGGCACCCCGGCCACACCCGAGCTGCTCGCCCGGGTCGCGGCGCTGCCCCCCGCCGCCGACACCCCCGAGGTCGACGAGGCGCACGCCACCCGCCCCGAGGTGCGGTACGGCCTGCGCAGGCTGCTGCACGGCTTCGGGCTCCCGCTGCTGATCAGCCTCGGCCTGGTCGCCATGGACGCGGGCATGGGCCTGCTGCTGCCCGTGCTGATCCGGCACGGCATCGACAGCGGCGTCAGCCGGGCCGCGCTGGGCGCCGTCTGGGCCGCCTCCCTGGTCGCCCTGCTCGCCGTACTCGCCCAGTGGGCCGCGCAGACCGCCGAGACCCGGATGACCGGCCGGACCGGCGAACGCGTGCTGTACGCGCTGCGGCTGAAGATCTTCGCCCAGCTCCAGCGGCTCGGCCTCGACTACTACGAGCGCGAGCTGACCGGCCGCATCATGACCCGGATGACCACCGACGTCGACGCCCTGTCCACGTTCCTCCAGACCGGCCTGGTCACCGCGTTCGTCTCGGTCGTCACCTTCTTCGGCATCATGGTCGCCCTGCTGGTGATCGACCTCCAGCTCGCCCTCGTCGTGTTCGCGACCCTGCCGCTGCTGGCCGTCGCCACGTACTACTTCCGCCGCGCGAGCGTGAAGGCGTACGAACTCGCCCGCGAGCGCGTGTCGGTGGTCAACGCGGAGCTGCAGGAGACCGTGGCCGGGCTGCGCATCGTGCAGGCCTTCAGGCGTGAGCCGGCCGGAGTGCGGCACTTCGCCGAGCGCAGCGACGACTACCGGCGGGCGCGCGTGCACGGCCAGTGGCTGATCTCCGTGTACTTCCCGTTCGTGCAGCTCCTGGCCGCCGGAGCGGCCGCCGCCGTCCTCGTCACCGGCTCCGGCCGGGTCGCCGCGGCCACCCTGACCACCGGCGCCCTGGTCGCCTACCTGCTGTACATCGACCTGTTCTTCGCACCCGTCCAGCAGCTGTCCCAGGTCTTCGACGGCTACCAGCAGGCGTCCGTCTCCCTGGGCCGCATCCAGGAGCTGCTCCGCGAACCGGCCTCCACCCGGCCCGCCGACGAGCCCCGTCCGGTGCGCTCCCTGCGCGGTGACATCGCCTTCGAGGGCGTGGACTTCGCCTACCGCACCGCAGACGGTCCGGAGGCCGCCCTCCACGGCGTCGACCTGCGCATCCCGGCCGGGCAGACCGTCGCCTTCGTCGGCGAGACCGGCGCCGGGAAGTCGACGCTGGTCAAGCTGGTCGCCCGGTTCTACGACCCGACCCGCGGACGCGTCACCGTCGACGGCACCGACCTGCGCGACCTGGACCTCACCGCCTACCGGCACCGGCTGGGCGTCGTGCCGCAGGAGGCCTACCTCTTCCCCGGCACCGTCCGCGACGCCATCGCCTACGGCCGCCCGGACGCGAGCGACGCCGAGGTGGAGGCGGCCGCCCGTGCGGTCGGTGCCCACGAGATGATCGCCACGCTGGAGGGCGGCTACCTGCACCAGGTCGCCGAGCGCGGCCGCAACCTCTCCGCCGGGCAGCGCCAGCTGATCGCGCTCGCCCGCGCCGAACTGGTCGACCCCGACGTCCTGCTGCTCGACGAGGCGACCGCCGCGCTCGACCTGGCCACCGAGGCGCAGGTCAACCAGGCCACCGACCGGCTCACCGGGCGGCGCACCACCCTCGTCGTCGCGCACCGGCTGACCACCGCCGCCCGCGCGGACCGGGTGGTCGTCATGGACCACGGGCAGGTCGCCGAGGACGGCACCCACGAGGAACTGCTGGCCCGCGGCGGACGCTACGCCCGGCTGTGGGCGACCTTCGTCGGCGAGCCGGTCACCACGGCGGGCTGACGGGGCCGCCCGGCCGCCACGGCGGCCGGGCTCCGGGCGGTCCGGGGCCGGGCGGTCCGGTGGGGCCGGGCCTGGGGGCGGCCTGCGGCCCGGGGCGGCCGGCGCGACCGGCCACGCAACCGTCCGGCCCCCGCCCCGCGTCCGTACCTCAGGACGGCGCGGGTCTGGCGGGGCGGAAGGGACGACGACGGTGGACAGGAGCGCGATACGCAGGCGGCTCGCCGTGGGCACAGCCGTGCTGGCCGCGTCCGGACTGCTGGCGGTCGGCGCACCGGGCGCCGCCCACGCGGCCGCGGCCGGCACCTGCCACGGCCGCAAGGTCCGCACGCTGTCCTTCTCCACGGGCGCCGTGCACCTCTACAAGAGCGGCGGCCTGGTGTGCGCCGTCACCCGCGCCAGGCATCCCGGCCCGCGCCGCTGGATGAGTGTGAGCGTGCAGGCGCGCGGCCTGCGTGCCGCGCACCGGGAGGGCGCGCGCACCAGCCGCATCGGACCGGTGGACACCTACGCCGGGCAGCGCTGCGTCCGCGTCAAGGGCTCCCGCGGCAGCGGCTCGGTCAGCTCCGGCTGGATCCTGTGCTGAGCGCGCCCCGCCCGCCCCGATGACGTCTTCCGGCCGCAGGTGTGCGCAACAGCCCCTGGTGTGAACGGAGTTGCTCCGATAGCTTCCGGCGCACATCTGTTTCACAGGGAGGGTGCATGCGCAAGGCGCTCAGATGGCTGCTCGCGCTCGCCGTGCTCATCGGCACGCTGAGCACGGCCGGAGCCGCCACCGCGGCCCAGCCTAAGGCCACGGTCACCACCGACATCAAGGACCGCCTGCTCTCCGTACCGGGCATGAGCCTGGTCGAGGAGAAGCCCTACACCGGCTACCGGTTCTTCGTCCTGGAGTACACCCAGCCGGTGGACCACCGGCGGCCGTGGAAGGGCACGTTCCAGCAGCGGATCACCGTCCTGCACAAGGACGTCGACCGCCCCACCGTCTTCTACACCGGCGGCTACTTCGTCTCCACCACGCCCAGCCGCCGCGAGCCGACCCAGATCGTGGACGGCAACCAGATCTCCATGGAGTACCGCTACTTCACCCCGTCCCGGCCGTCCCCGGCCGACTGGAGCAAGCTGGACATCTGGCAGGCCGCCAGCGACCAGCACCGCATCTTCAGGGCGCTCAAGCCCCTGTACCGCAAGAACTGGATCTCCACCGGCGGCTCCAAGGGCGGCATGACCGCGACCTACTACGAGCGCTTCTACCCGCGCGACATGGACGGCGTCGTCGCCTACGTCGCCCCCAACGACGTGGTCGACAAGGAGGACTCCGCCTACGACCGCTTCTTCGCCTCCGTCGGCACCGAGGAGTGCCGCGACCGGCTGAACGCCGTCCAGCGCGAGGCGCTCGTGCGCCGCGAGCCGCTGGAGGCGAGGTACGCGGCCTACGCCGCCGACCACGGCTACACCTTCACCACCGTCGGCAGCCTCGACCGCGCCTACGAGGCCGTGGTGCTCGACTACGTGTGGGGCTTCTGGCAGTACAGCCTGCTCTCCGACTGCGACACCATCCCCGGGGACGCCGCACACGCCACCGACGACGAGATCTGGGACTCGGTCGACGCGATCTCCGGGTTCTCCTTCTACACCGACCAGGGCCTGGAGCCGTACACGCCGTACTACTACCAGGCGGGCACCCAGCTGGGCGCGCCCACCATCGGCTTCCCGCACATCGAGCGGAAGTACCTGCGCTACGGCTACCAGCCGCCGCGGAACTTCGTGCCCCGGGACATCCCGATGACCTTCCAGCCGCGCGCCATGCGGGACGTGGACTCCTGGGTGCGGCACCACGCCCACCACATGATGTTCGTCTACGGCGAGAACGACCCGTGGGGCGCGGAGCGCTTCCGCCTCGGCCGGCACGCCCGTGACTCCTACGTCTTCACCGCGCCCGGCGCCAACCACGGCGCCCGCGTCGCCGGCCTGGCCGAGGACCAGAGGGACCTCGCCACGGCCCGGATCCTCCAGTGGGCGGGCGTCGCCCCCGCCGCGGTCCGGGCGGATCCGTCGTCGGCCCGGCCGCTCGCCGCGTACGACGCCAAGCTGGACCGGCGGATGCCGGACCGCGGCCCGCGCCGCTGACCCCCGCAGGGCCGTCCGGCCCGTCCGGGCCCGGCACCGCCGGCCCCCGCCGCACCGCCGTCCGGGCGGCGGGCGGGGGCCGGCGCGGCGCGTCCGGCGGCCCGGTCCCGCCCGCCGTCCGGGCCGCCCGGCGCGGCGACGCCCCGGTGCGGTCCGGCGGCCCGGCGTCCGGGCCTCCGCACGGTCCGGCCCGCCCCCGCCCGGCGGTGTCCCGCTGCGGACACCCCGCACGGCTCCGGCGGGCGGGCGCGGTGACGCCGCTCAGTACGTCAGGCCGTGGCCCGGCGGATACAGCACCCGCGCCGGGTCGTCGGCCCGCCGCACCGGCACCGGCAGCCTCCCGCGCGGTGCCACCTCCCCGGCGATCACCCGGGCGGCCGCGCGCAGTTCGACGTCGGTCCACGAGTACGCCGCCAGAGCGGCCGGGACGCCGGGCAGGTGCGCCACGTCGTAGGGATTGCGCACGGCCACGGCCACCACGGGCACGCCCGTCGCCAGCAGGCGCCGCACCAGTGCCTGCTGGGCGCTGCCCGCGGTGACGTTGTACGTGGCCACCACCACCGCGTCCGCCTCCGCCGCAGCCGCCACCGCGCGGTCGGCCGCCTCCGGGGAGGGCGCCGTGCCCGTGGGCAGGGCCGTGGCCGTGAAGCCCAGCGCGGTGAGCGCGGCGGCGAGCACCGCGGTGGGCGGGCCGGTGGTGCCGGACGGCGACGCCGGGTCGGCGCCGGCCACCAGCAGCCGGCCGTGCGCGGTGGGCGACAGCGGCAGCAGTCCGCCCTCGTTGACCAGGAGGGTCGTGGTGCGCTCCGCGATCCGGTCGGCGGCCGCCCGGTGCGCCCGGGCGCCCACGGTGCGGTCCACCTCCGGCAGCCGCACGTACGGTGCGTCCAGCAGCCCGAGCCGCGCCTTCAGCCGCAGCACCCGCAGCACCGAACGGTCCAGCCGCCGCTCGGTCAGCTCGCCGTCCCGCACGGCGTCGAGCACCGCGCGCCACGCCACGTCCAGCCGGGGCGGGTTGAGGAGCTGGTCGACGCCCGCCAGCAGGGCGAGCACCGGCACCCGGTCGTCCCCGTACTTCTGCCGGACGCCCGCCATGTCGAGGGCGTCGGTGACCACGACGCCGTCGTAGCCGAGCTCCTCGCGCAGGATGCCGGTGACGACGGGGCGGGAGAGGGTGGCCGGGTCCCCGGAGCCGTCGAGCGCGGGCACGAGGATGTGCGCGGTCATGATCGCGTCGACGCCGGCCTCGATCGCCGCCCGGAACGGCGGCGCGTCCAGTTCCTCCCACTGTGCCCGGGTGTGCGTGATGACCGGGAAGCCGTGGTGGCTGTCGACCGCGGTGTCGCCGTGCCCGGGGAAGTGCTTGGCCGTGGCCGCGACCCGGGCGCTCCGGTAGCCGTCGGTCTCGGCCGCCACCAGCCGGGACACGGCGGCCGGGTCGGAGCCGAAGGACCGTACCCCGATCACCGGGTTGGCCGGGTCGACGTTCACGTCGGCGACCGGCGCGTAGTCCTGCCGGACACCCGTCGCGCGCAGTTCGCGCCCCGCGATCCGGCCCAGCGTGCGCGCGTCGGCGCGGGAGCCGCCCGCGCCGATCGCCATCGCGCCGGGGAACAGCGTGGCGGGCGCGCCGATCCGGCAGACGGCGCCGTGTTCCTGGTCGGTGGAGATCAGCAGCGGCAGCCCGCCCGGCAGGTCCAGGGAGGCCCGCTGGATGCCGTTGGACAGCCCGGCGATCTGCCGGGGGTCGCGGGTGTTGTGCGCCCATGTGAAGTAGACGACCCCGCCCAGCCGGTAGCGGGCGATCAGCTCGGCGGCCGTGCGCACGCCGAACTCCCTCAGGTTGGCGTCGGCGTCGGCCTGGTCGGGGGCGGTGGCGCAGTGGCCGTACACCCGGGAGACGAAGAGCTGGCCGACCTTGTCCTCCAGCGTCATGCCGGAGATCAGTGCCCGCAGGCGGCGGTCGTGTCCGGCCTCGTGCGCCTGCGCCGGTGTGCCGCCCGCGAGCGCGGCGGACAGGCCCGCGCCCGCGGCGAGAACCGTACGGCGGGAGGGTTTCGCGGTGCTTGCCGTGCCGTGCTGCACGTGCGCTCCTTCCGGAGGGCTGCGACGGTCCGCTGGAGGAACCTTCCGAGGGACACCAATATCCGGGAGGTCTCCGCCGGCCGGGGGAAGGCGCGGCGAAGGGCGCGGGCCGCGTCCCGGCGTCCGGCCCCCACGGCCGTGCCGGGCCGCGCCCCCGCTCCGGCGGGCGGACGGCGGCTACGGGGCGGTGGCCGTGGCTGTCGTGGCGGCGGCTCCGGCGGTGACCGTGCCGGTGGCCGTGGCGGAGGAGGGCGTGCCGGTGGCGGTGGCTCCGGTGGTGACCGTGCCGGTGGCGGGCTCCGGTGGTGGCGGTGGCGGTGGCGGTGGCTCCGGCGGACGGCGGCTACGGGGCGGTGGCGGTGGCTGTCGTGGCGGTGGCTCCGGCGGTGACCGTGGCGGTGGTGGCGGTGGCGGTGGCTCCGGCGGTGGCCGTGGCGGAGGAGGGCGTGCCGGTGGTGGCCGGGACCGCCGTGCCGGTGGTGGCGCTGCCCGTGGGGGCCGTGGTGCGGGTGCCGGCGGTGGACGCGGGCGGGGGCTGCGCGGGCCAGTGCGCCCGCAGCGTGCGCACCGTCTCCGCGATCGCCGGCCGGCGCCCCGCCCCCGCCCGCCACAGCACGTACAGCCGCCGCACCGGCACCGGGTCCAGCGCCACCTCCGCCACTCCGGCGGGCAGCGGGCCGCGGCCCAGCCGGGGGATGAGCGACACGCCGAGCCCCGCCGCGACCAGCGCCACCAGCGTCGGGTTCTCGTCCGCCTGGTGCACGATCTCCGGCTCGTGTCCGGCCGCTCGCAGCGTCCGCATCAGCCAGTCGTGGCACACCCGCCCGGCCGGCTGGCACACCCACCGCTCCCCGCCCAGCTCCTCGCGCCGCACGGCCTGCCGCCCCGCGAACGGATGCCCGGCCGGCACCAGCAGGGTGCACCGGTCGTCCCCGATCACCGCCCGCTCCACACCCGGCGGCACCCGCATCGGCGCGATGTCCCAGTCGTGCGCCACGACCACGTCCACCGCGCCCTTGGCGACCATGTCGACCGACAGATGCGGATCGACCTCGCTGAGCCGGGTGTCCAGCGCGGGATGCCGCCGCGCCAGGTCGGCCAGCACCTGCGGCAGCAGCCCGCGCGCGGCCGACGCGAACGCGGCCAGCGTCAGCCGCCCGGCCGGCACCCCGCGACGCTCCTCCAGTTCCGTCTCCGCCCGCTCCACAAGTGCCAGCAACTCCTGTGCGACACCGACCAGTTGGTGTGCCTCGGCGGTCAACCGGACCCCGCGGCCCTCGCGTTCCAGCAGCACCGTCCGCGTCTCCCGCTCCAGCTTGGCGATCTGCTGGGAGACGGCGGACGGCGTGTAGCCGAGCGCGGCCGCCGCCGCGCCGACGCTGCCGTGCGTGGCGACGGCGTGCAGGGCCCGGAGGCGTTGGAGATCGAGCACGGCGGGCCTCCCGAACGTGTTCCGTTAAGTGCTGCTTCATCGGAGCATGCAGCAATCATCGCTGGTGCTGAACGGTCCGTCGAGGTGATCCTCGACGCATGCGACCCGCTCACCTCGCCCTCGCCGTCCTCGTCGCCGCCGTCTGGGGCGTCAACTTCACCGTCATCGAGATCGGCCTCGGCCACTTCCCGCCACTGCTCTTCTCCGCCCTGCGCTTCCTCGCGGCCGCGCTGCCCGCGGTGTTCCTCGTCGGCCGGCCCAAGGTGGCGTGGAAGTGGATCGTCGCGGTCGGACTGGTGCTGGGCGTGGCCAAGTTCGGGCTGCTGTTCGTGGCGATGGACAACGGCATGCCCGCCGGACTGTCCTCCCTCGTCCTCCAGATACAGGCGGTGTTCACCGCCCTCATCGCCTTCGCCGTCCTCGGCGAGCGGCCCTCCGGGCGCGCCGCGGCCGGCATGGCCGTCGCCCTGGCCGGGATCGCCGTGGCGGCCGTCGACGAGGGCACCTCCGGCCCGCTCGCCGCCTTCGCGCTCTGCGTGGCGGCCGCCGCCTGCTGGGGCGCCTCCAACGTCCTGACCCGCCGGGCGGCACCGCCCGACGCCCTCAACTTCATGGTGTGGGTCAGCACCGTCCCAGTGCTGCCGCTGCTCGGGCTGTCCCTGCTCACCGAGGGCTGGGACCGGGACACGGCGGCGCTGCGCACCCTCGACTGGCAGGGCGCGGGCACCGTCGTCTACGTCGCCTGGGTGACCACCGTGTTCGGCTTCGGCGCCTGGGGCTGGCTGCTGCGCCGCCACCCGGCCTCCACCGTGGCCCCCTTCTCCCTCCTCGTCCCCGTCTTCGGGATGTCCTCGGCCGCGCTGTTCCTCGGTGAGCCCGTCGGCGGCCTGCGCTGGGTCGCCGCCGCCCTGCTGGTCGGCGGGGTCGGGCTGGCCTCCCTGGCTCCCGGCCGCCGCCTGCTGCCGGCGGCCGCGCGCCGCCCGGGGCCCGCTCCCGCGCGCCACCCCGGGCCCGCTCCCGACCGCGCACCCGCCCCCGGGCCCCGCTCCGAGGCCGCCCGTCCCGTGGACGGCGCGGCGCCCGGCACGGCCTCCGTCGGATCATGACGGCATGCCCCCTGGGGCGTGTTCCGAAGGTCCGTCCGGGACCGCCGCGCCGGGCCTGAGGTCAGGACGCCCGGCGCGGCGGGCCGTCCGCCTCCGGCCCGCCGGTCTCCACCCGGACCACCGCCCCCGGGCGCAGCCCCCAGCCCGCCATCGCGCCCGCCGCCGCCTCCAGCACGTGCCGCGCACGCGGCCGGGGCAGGCCCAGCCGTCCCGGGCGCATCGTCCGGACCGCGAGCACCCGCAGGCGGCGGTCCAGGTAGGCCACGTCGATGGGCACGCGCATGCCGAAGGTGTGGACGCCGCTCGCCGGGGAGAGCAGCAGCACGCCCGTGACGCGGTCCCGGCCCAGCAGGCCCCGGGTGCGGGCCCGGTAGGACGTCGCGAGCTCCAGCGGGACGGTCACCGCCTCCCCGCCCCCGCCCCCGTCCCCGCCCCCGTCCTCGTAGTCGCTTCCGCCCGCGTCGCCGCCCCGGCCTCCGCTCTCCACCGTCAGCCTTCCCCGGCCGTCCCTCCAGCGTCGCCCCGCCGCCATCCGCGGCACCTCCCGTCCGGCTCCGGTCCGGTACGCGGTCACGCCGGACTCGCCTCGACCGTAGAGGAGTTGTCCGCGGCGTACGCAAGCCGCTCGTACGACCCTCTTGGGTTCGGTGCGGCCCTCTCGCGGGCCGGGCACGGCGCCGGCGGAGGCGCGCGCGAACGGCCCCGGCGGCCGGGGAAGGGCCCGCCGCGCAGGATTGGCCGGGAACCGACGGTCGGCGCGCCGTGCGCCCGCCCGGCCCCGGAGGGCGGGTGAAAGCCCGTGGCGCCGGTCCGGGACCCCGCCGGGCGCGGCCCGGCACCCGTCGACCGACCCCCTGCATCTCTTCCGCCTCAGTGTTCACAGCTTTTCCACATCGTTACCCCGATCGGGTCGCTAAGGATCACCGATCTCGCGTAAGTTCAGACCAAGGCAATTCGCGTTGGCAAAGCTGCGCGGCGGCACCGCGCAGTGGAGGGGGCTGCGCGGTGCCGTGCCTCCCTCCGCCCGTCAAGTGGGCGTTCGTCCCCGGTTAGCCCGTCGGGAGGACCCGGCCCGATTCCGCACGTTCGGTGTGATCCGGCCACGAAAACGCCCTGAACCAGGCATTCCACGCCCGTAGCCCCGTTGTCGTCCGGCTCCGGAGAGTAATGACGGCACGCCGATGCACGCAGCATCACTTACAAAGGGTTATGGTGGAAACCCCCCCTCGGGCCGGTCCGTCTCCCCCCCACGGACCGGCCCGTTTTTCTGTTCCTCCTCCCGCCGCCCCGGGCGCGCCCGCTCGCGGCGTGCCCGCCGCCGCCCCCCCGCTGCCCTGCGGCCGCCCCGGCCCCGGCGGCTCCAGCGATCCTCGAGCGGCGGTAGGCTGCGGCCGCGGGGACCGCATCCGCACAGGAGGGGCTGAACATCACGTGAACCTGCGCGACAAGCTGCGCGGCCTGCTCGTCAGGCTGTACGCACGCCGGGTGGAGGGCCACCTGGACCACGCTCAGGTGCCCAAGCACATCGGCGTGATCATGGACGGCAACCGTCGCTGGGCGAAGGCCTCCGGCTCCACCACCGTGCACGGTCACCGCGCGGGCGCGGAGAAGATCGAGGAGTTCCTCGGCTGGTGCACCGAGACGGACGTCGAGGTCGTCACCCTGTGGCTGCTGTCGACCGACAACTTCGACCGCCCCAAGGACGAACTGGTCCCCCTCCTGGGCATCATCGAGGACGTCGTGCGCACCCTCGGCGCCGACGGCCGCTGGCGCGTGCACCATGTCGGCACGCTCGACCTGCTGCCGCCCGCCATGCAGCACACCCTCAAGGAGGCGCAGGAGGCCACCCGCGACGTCGACGGGATAGTGGTCAACGTCGCCATCGGCTACGGCGGCCGCCAGGAGATCGCCGACGCGGTCCGCTCGATGCTGCTCGACGCGCGCGACAAGGGCACCTCCCTGGAGGAACTCGCCGACACCGTCACCGTCGACCTGATCGGCCGCCACCTCTACACCGGCGCCCAGCCCGACCCCGACCTCGTCATCCGCACCAGCGGGGAACAGCGGCTGTCCGGGTTCATGCTGTGGCAGACGGCCCATTCGGAGTACTACTTCTGCGAGGTCTTCTGGCCGGCCTTCCGCAAGGTCGACTTCCTCCGCGCGATGCGCGACTACGCCGCCCGCCACCGCCGCTACGGCGGCTGAGCGGACCCTTCGCGCGTCGTCGCGGCGCCCGCGCCCGACGCCGTCCGCCCGCCGCCCCGGCGACCGGAGCCCTCCCCGCCGTCACGGGACGCCCTCGTCCCCCGCCCCGCGCACCGGTGCGGACGGCCGTACCCGCTCGGGCCCTGACGCACGGGCGGCGTCGGCCGCCGCGACCGGGGCGCCGCCGTCCTCGCGGCACCGCCCTCGGACGGCCCCGGGCGTACGGCCGTCGCGGGTGCCGGCCCCCGGGCCACCGTCCCCGTACGGCCGCCCGCACGGCGGCGGCATCGCGGACGGCCGTCCGGCAGGGCGCCGGCGGGTCGGCAGGGCGCCGGTCGCCGGGCAGGGTGCCGGACGGCCGCCCGGCAGGGTCTGTTCGAGCGCCGGCGGCGGGCGCCGGACCGAGTGCCGGGTGGCCGACGGACGTAGGGTCGCGACGGCCGGGGAGGCGCCCGCACGGGCGGCACGGCGGACGCCGCGGCCTCACGCGTCACACGGAGTTCACCGGTCCGCCGCCCCGGCCCCTGGCATGGCCGCGGGTGTTCGAGGGCATAAGCCAAGCAGGTCGACACCCGAACCCACGGGTGTCGTATCTCAGCGGACGGTACCGAGCCGTCCGCCCGGGAGGCCCTTTGCACCAGCCCCACCGTGCGTGCACCGTACGGAAGCAGCCGCGGAGGACCGGTTCTCGGCCCGCGGCGCGCGAGGGCCGTCAACCGGCCGGATTCCGCCCGCCCGCCAGGGCGGGCCTCCCGCCCTCCCGGCCCGGATTCCGCTTCGTCGCTCCCCGACCTCATCCGAGGGGGTACGTCCTTCCGTGGTGACCAGCGCAAAGCGCCACAAGTCAGACCGGCGCACCTACGTTCTCGACACCAGCGTCCTGCTGGCCGACCCGAACGCCCCGGCCCGCTTCGACGAGCACGAGGTCGTGCTCCCCGTCGTGGTGGTCACGGAGCTGGAGGCCAAGCGGCACCATCCCGAACTCGGCTACTTCGCCCGGCAGGCGCTGCGCCTGCTGGACGACTACCGGGTCCGGCACGGCCGTCTCGACGCCCCCATCCCGATCGGGGACCTCGGCGGCACGATCCGTGTCGAGCTCAACCACTCGGACCCCGGCGTGCTGCCCAGCGGCTACCGCCTGGGGGACAACGACTCCCGCATCCTCGCGGTGGCCCGCAACCTGCAGGCCGAGGGGTTCGACGTCACCGTCGTGTCGAAGGACCTGCCGCTCAGGATCAAGGCGTCGTCCGTGGGCCTCCTGGCCGAGGAGTACCGGGCCGAGCTCGCCATCACGGAGAACTCCGGCTGGACCGGGATGAGCGAACTGACCCTGCCCGGCGAACAGGTGGACATCCTGTTCGAGGAAGGGCACGTGTACGTCCCCCAGGCCGCGGACCTGCCGGTGCACACCGGCCTGACCATCCAGTCCGAGCGGGGCAACGCGCTCGGCCGGGTCACCGCCGAGGGCAACGTCCGCCTGGTGCGCGGCGACCGCGAGGCGTTCGGCATCAAGGGGCGCAGTGCCGAGCAGCGCGTCGCCCTGGACCTGCTGCTCGACCCGGACGTCGGCATCGTGTCGATGGGCGGCCGGGCCGGCACCGGCAAGTCCGCGCTGGCGCTGTGCGCGGGGCTGGAGGCCGTGCTGGAGCGGCGGCAGCACCAGAAGGTGATGGTCTTCCGTCCGCTGTACGCGGTCGGCGGGCAGGAACTCGGCTATCTGCCGGGCACCGAGGCCGAGAAGATGAGCCCCTGGGCGCAGGCCGTCTTCGACACGCTGTCCGCGGTCGCCGGCCGCGAGGTCATCGAGGAGGTCACCGCCCGCGGCATGCTGGAGGTGCTGCCCCTCACCCACATCCGCGGCCGCTCACTGCACGACGCGTTCGTCATCGTCGACGAGGCCCAGTCCCTGGAGCGCAACGTCCTGCTGACGGTCCTCTCCCGGATCGGGGCCAACTCGCGGGTCGTTCTCACCCATGACGTGGCACAACGGGACAATCTGCGGGTCGGCCGCTACGACGGTGTGGTGGCGGTCGTGGAGAAGCTGAAGGGGCACCCGCTCTTCGCGCATGTCACCCTCAACCGGTCCGAAAGGTCCCAGATCGCGGCACTGGTGACGGAAATGCTGGAAGACGGTCACATCTGAGGCGAACCGGGCCAGTTGGCGCCGTCCCGAAAGGCCGAGAGCCTAGCGGGGCGGCGCCTTCGCGTGGGGGCGTTCGGCGAAAACCCCAGGGACGGAAGGGGTGTGAGCTTTCACACGCAACGCGGAATTGCCTTGCGCCGTCGGGTTACGGCAGAGTCTCGTTCCTGTCAGGCCCCGCATGCGACACATCCGTACCCCCAGCGGTGCGGAGTGACTTGAGCACCACCGCCAACTCCACAGCGCCGTCGTATGCCGCCCGAGCACCACGCGGCACTCCCCGGCGGGGAGTCGCCCACCGGGTCCGTGCCTCCCGTGACCCGAAGTGGGGAGGCCAGCGTCAGGGGCACGATCGCGTCCGCGAGGGTCACCGAAGCGGGCGATGCTGGAAGGAAACCGTGTGAGCCGGATCTCGGTCCGGGGATTCGCAGTGGCCTCCGCCACCGCGGTCACCGCTGTCGGAAGCGTCGTCGGTGTTGCCTCGGGCAGCACCGCGCAGGACAACGACGCCGCCGAGGCCTCGGCGGCCGATGCCACGCTCCTCGCGGACATCCCCGCGGGACAGCACGCCCAGGTACAGACCGCGTCTCTGACGCAGCAGGCCGACACCCAGGCCATCGCCGCGGACTTCAGCGCGAAGAAGGACGCGGAGGAGGCGGCCCGCAAGGCCGCGGCCGAGACCGCGATCGCCAAGAAGGAGGCCGCCGTCGAGGCGGCCGAGAAGGCCAAGGAGCGCGAGGAGGCCCAGAAGGCCGCCAGCCGCAGCGCCGCCCGGGACGCCTCCACCTTCACCGTGCAGAGCTCCTACAGCATCGCGCAGATCCAGGCGATGGCCCGCCAGATGGTCCCCGGCGACCAGTTCGCCTGCTTCAGCAACATCGTCGACCACGAGTCCAGCTGGAACTACCGGGCGGTCAACCCGTCCTCCGGCGCCTACGGGCTCTTCCAGGCGCTGCCCGGCTCCAAGATGATCTCCGCGGGCGCCGACTGGCAGACGAACCCGGCCACCCAGATCAAGTGGGGCCTGAGCTACATGAACGGGCGCTACGGCAGCCCGTGCGGAGCCTGGTCCTTCTGGCAGGCCAACCACTGGTACTGAGCCACCCGCGGCCGGCCGACGGCCCCGCCGCCAGGCTCTTCACAGCTCCTCCGCAGCCCCTCACCGTCCTCACGGTGGGGGGCCGGCGGCGTGTACGGTCGGACGCGACGACTTCCGTGGAGGGGGGATCATGGCGCGGGTGCCTGGCTGGTTCGGGTGGATCGGTGCTGGGCTGTCCGAGGTGGGAGCCCGCCTGGAGGAACGGCGCGCCGAGGTGGAACTGGAGCACGCCGGACCGGACCCGGTGCCCGAACACGGGCCCGCACCGGCCCTGGAGACGGCCGCGGCGCCCCCCGCCGCCCCGGACCGGCCCGACCCGGCGCACGCCGTCCCCTGGGGCGTACGGGTCGCCGCCGAGGCCGGCTGGCGGCTGCTGGTGCTGGCCGGCACCGTCTGGGTGCTGATGCGGGTCATCAGCGCCGTACAGCTGGTCGTCCTCGCCTTCGTCGCCTCCCTGCTGATGACCGCGCTGCTCCAGCCCACCGTGGCCTGGCTGCGGCGGCGCGGCGTACCGCGCGGGCCGGCCACCGCGCTCACCGCGATCCTCGGCTTCGTCGTCATGGGACTGATCGGATGGTTCGTGACCTGGCAGGTCATGGAGAACATCGACGACGTCTCCGACCAGGTCCAGGACGGCATCGACGAACTGCGCCGCTGGCTGCTCACCAGCCCGTTCCACGTCACCGACAAGCAGATCAACGAGATCGCGAAGAACCTCCGCGAGGCGATCGGCGCCAACACCGACCAGATCACCTCGGCCGGCCTGGAGGGCGTCACGGTCGTCGTGGAGGCCCTGACCGGCATCCTGCTGGCGGTGTTCTCGACCCTGTTCCTGCTCTACGACGGCCGGCGGATCTGGGAGTGGTCCCTGAAACTGGTCCCGGCGGCGGCCCGGCCGGGTGTGGCCGGAGCCGGTCCGCGGGCCTGGCGGACGCTCACGGCGTACGTCCGCGGCACCGTGGTCGTCGCGCTCATCGACGCCGTCTTCATCGGCCTCGGCATCTACTTCCTGGACGTGCCGATGGCCGTCCCGCTGGCCGTGTTCATCTTCCTGTTCGCCTTCATCCCGCTGGTCGGTGCGGTCGTCTCCGGAGCGCTGGCGGTCGTGGTCGCCCTGGTCACCCAGGGCGTGTTCACGGCCGTGATGGTGCTGGTGGTGGTGCTGGCCGTGCAGCAGATCGAGGGCCACGTCCTGCAGCCGTTCATCCTGGGCCGCGCGGTGCGGGTGCATCCGCTGGCCGTCGTGCTGTCGGTGGCCGCGGGCGGGATGGTGGCCGGGATCGGCGGCGCGGTGGTCGCGGTGCCGCTGGTGGCGGTGACGAACACGGTCGTCGGCTACCTGCGGGCGTACAGCCGGGAGCCCGCCCTGCGCACGGCCCCCGTGCCCCGGGGCGCCACCGTGCTGGACGCGGCGCCGGTGGAGGCGCCCCACACCACGACGGCGCACGGCCCCGCCCACCCGGAGGAGTGAGCGGGGCCGTGCGCCACTGAAGCCGGGGCCGGCTACTCGGCCAGGACCGCTTCCGCGTCGAGCGTGGCGGCGACGGCCTGGACCACCGCAGCGATCTTGAAGGCCTCCTGGACGGTCTCCCGCTCCACGCCCGCCTTGCGCAGCACCTGCTCGTGCGAGTCCAGGCACATGCCGCAGCCGTTGATCGCGGACACCGCGAAGGACCACAGCTCGAAGTCGGCCTTGTCGACGCCGGGGTTGCCGATGACGTTCATCCGCAGGCCCGCGCGCAGGTTCCCGTACTCGTGGTCCGAGAGCAGGTGGCGGGTGCGGTAGAACACGTTGTTCATCGCCATGATCGCGGCGGCGGCCTTGGCGGCCTGGTACGCCTCGGGCTTGAGGTTCTCCCGGGCCTCCGGCTCCAGCTCGCGCAGCACGATCGCGGAGCGGGAGGCGACGGCGGTGGCCAGCACCGTGCCCCACAGCTGCTGCTCGGGCAGGTCCGAGTTGCCGATGACCGAACCCAGGTTGAGCTTCAGGTCCTTGGCGTAGTCCGGGACGCGGGACTTCAGGGAGTCGAGGGACATGCCTCACTCACCGGCCAGCAGCTTGACCGGGTCGAGGGTGTCCTCGCCCTTGCTCCAGTTGCACGGGCACAGCTCGTCGGTCTGCAGGGCGTCGAGGACCCGCAGGACCTCCTTGGGGTTACGGCCCACGGAACCGGCGGTCACCATGGTGAACTGGATCTCGTTGTTCGGGTCGACGATGAAGACGGCGCGCTGGGCGAAGCCGTCCTCGCCCTCGATGCCGAGGTCGCGCATCAGCTCGTGCCGGGAGTCGGCCAGCATCGGGAAGGGCAGGTCGCGCAGGTCGTCGTGGTCCTTGCGCCAGGCGTGGTGGACGAACTCGGAGTCACCGGAGAAGCCGAGGACCTGGGCGTCGCGGTCGGCGAACTCGTCGTTCAGCTTGCCGAAGGCCGCGATCTCGGTCGGGCACACGAAGGTGAAGTCCTTGGGCCACGCGAAGACGATCTTCCACTTGCCCTCGTAGGTCTTGTGGTTGATCTGCTCGAACTCCTTGCCCGTCTCCAGCGAGACGCAGGCGGTCAGTTCGAACTCCGGGAACTTGTCACCGACAGTGAGCACTAGCTCTCCTTGCAGCGAGGAGCCACCCGATTCTCAGGGGTGTCTCCCATGGGTTGGACGTCGCCGATCGTGGCACAGGGAGCATTGATTACGGAAATAGCTATACTCGGGCACGTTGATCGGAGGTGGCTATCAGTGACGGTGAGTACCACGGGACCCAGGCGGCGCCAGCCCAGCCTGTCCCAGCTGCGGGCCTTCGCCGCCGTGGCGGAGCACCTGCACTTCCGGGACGCGGCCGCCGCGATCGGCATGAGCCAGCCCGCCCTGTCCGGCGCCGTCTCCGCACTGGAGGAGGCCCTCGGCGTCACCCTCGTCGAACGGACGACGCGCAAGGTGCTCCTCACCCCCGCCGGGGAGCGCCTCGCGGTGCGCGCCCAGGCCGTCCTCTCCGCGCTCGGCGCGCTCCTGGAGGAGGCCGAGGCGGTCCGCGCGCCGTTCACCGGCGCGCTGCGCCTCGGCGTCATCCCCACCGTCGCGCCGTACCTGCTGCCCACCGTGCTGCGGCTGGCCCACGACCGCTATCCGCACCTCGACCTCCAGGTGCACGAGGAGCAGACCGCGAGCCTCGTCGACGGCCTCACCACCGGCCGGCTCGACCTGCTGCTGCTCGCGGTACCCCTCGGCGTCCCGGGTGTGACCGAACTCCCCCTGTTCGACGAGGACTTCGTGCTCGTCACCCCGCTGGACCACGAGCTCGGCGGCCGCGAGGGCATCCCCCGCGAGGCGCTCAGGGAGCTGAACCTGCTGCTCCTGGACGAAGGCCACTGCCTGCGCGACCAGGCCCTCGACATCTGCCGGGAGGCCGGCCGCGAGGACGCCGACGTCACCACCACCGCCGCCGGGCTGTCCACCCTGGTCCAGCTGGTGGCCGGCGGCCTGGGGTGCACCCTGCTGCCGCGCACCGCGCTGCGGCTGGAGACCAGCCGCAGCAGCCAACTGCTCACCGGCGCCTTCGCCGAGCCCGCGCCGACCCGCCGGATCGCGCTGGCCATGCGGACCGGGGCGGCGCGCGGCGCCGAGTACCAGGAACTGGCATCCGCCCTCCGCGCGGCCCTCCGCCCGCTGCCCGTACGCGTTTTGGACCAGGAGGAGCGACCCTGAGAGGGCGCGGGGAACTGCGCGACTAGCCACGACGGCGCCGGGGTCGGAGGACGTCACACGGGGGCACTTCGAGCGGGGCGCTCAGCGTCCCGGCGCCCCTCGGTCCGGCGCGGGTGCGGAGGTTCCCCGGGTATCGGAGGGGGCGTTCCCCGGGTGCCCTGTGGGGGCGCGGGGAACTGCGCGACTAGCCACGACGGCGCCGGGGTCGCACGACGGGGGGCGCGGGGAACTGCGCGACTAGCCACGACGGCGCCGGGGCCGCACGACGGGGGGCGCGGGGAACTGCGCGACCGGCCACGACGGCGCCGGGGCCGCACGGCACCACACAGGGGCACTCCCAGCGGGGCGCTCAGCGGCGCCGGGCCGCCGGAGCGGCCCGGCGCACCGCGGGGCCTACTCCGTGCGCAGCCCCTCCGGACGCATCAGCCGCACCAGCGGGGGCAGGCTGAGCAGGGTCACCGCGGCGACCACGGCCGCGGCGATGCCGGTCATCGCCAGCACGCTGCCCCAGTCCACGTGCACGGCCGTGTCGGTCATCCGCAGCAGCACCGCACCCAGCGCCACCCCGACCGCGCCGGCCAGCAGCAGTCCGAGGCCGACCGGCAGGGCCGTCTGCCACAGCACCGACAGGCTCAGCGTGCGCCGCCGGGTGCCGAATGCGACCAGCGTGGACAGCAGCCTGCGCCGCTCGCGCAACTGCTCCAGCTGGGACACCAGCAGGCTCGCCCCGATCAGCGCCAGTACGCAGGCGGCGCCCACGAACAGGCCGGTGCGGATCGAGTCGAAGCGGCGCGAGCGCTCCACGGCGTGCCAGGTGTACGTGATGGACAGCGGGTCGACCGCCACCGCGGTGTTGCGCACCAGCTCCTCCGCGTCCGGCACCGCCCGGTCCACGGCGAGGTACAGCCGCTCGCGCACGACGGGGGAGGCCGCGTCGGGCAGCCCGCCCGGTGTGACGAGGAAGCCGCCCCGTTCGCCGCCGGACGGGCCGGTCGCGGGCTCGGCCCGTTTCAGCTTCCCGGGCAGGGTCCAGGGCACCGCGGCCCCCGGCGCCGCCTCGCCGCCGTCGTCGTAGTCCGGGTCGATGTACAGCGTGCGCCCGGGACGCGCCAGCTTCGCCGTGGCGGTGTCCCACTTCGCGCCGTGCACCGCGAACACGTCGCCCTCGCGGCAGGACGGCAGCTTCGCCAGCGTCCGCAGGGCCGCGCAGTCGCCGACGGTCACCGCGGTGCTGTCCACCGGGTCCGCCGGGCGGTCGCCGAGGTCGCCCTCGGACACGGCGTACGCCGTCCGTACCCCCCTGGTGTCCCGGAACCGCTCGGCCAGCGGCCCCGGTTCGAGGTCACCGGTGAGGTCGACCTGCATCTGCACGCGCTCCACGTCGCGTCCGGTGTCCCGGGAGTAGTCGCCCTCCACCCCGGCGAACAGCATCTGCAGCGCGATCGCCCCGGCCACCGCCACCGCGATGCCGTTGACCGTGCGGGCCGCGGTGCCGCTGCTCAGCTGGAGCCGGCGCACCGCCAGCTGCCAGGACACCGGTCCGGCGCCCAGCCGGGCGACGACCCTCTCCACCACCCACGGCAGCAGCGCGGTGATCCCGACGAGCAGGCAGACGACGCCGCCGGTCACCAGGTACTGGTTGAAGTCGCCGTCGTCGCGGCCCTTGCCCGCCATCGGGACCAGCATGCCCAGACCGGCCAGCGGCAGCAGCAGCCGCCACCACAGCCGCCGCCGGGCGGGCCTGCCGGTCCGCACCACGCCGAGCGGCTCGATCACCACGCCCCGCAGCGCGAGCAGCGTCACCAGGACGGCCGCGGCCGGCACCGTCACCGCGACCAGTGCGGCCAGCCAGGGGGAGGGGTCCACATAGCTGGGGAACACACTGATGTCGAACACCTCGAAGGTGCCCACCAGCTGACGTCCGGCCAGGAAGAAGCCGGCGCCGAACACCAGCCCCAGCGAGGCCCCAGCGAGCGCCTCGCCCGCCGCGACCCGCTTGGTCATCGCGCGGTCCGAGCCGACCAGCCGGAGCGCCGCGAGCCGCTGGTCGCGCCGCTCACCGCCGAACCGTACGGCCGCCGCGATGAACACCGCGACCGGCATCAGCAGCACCACGAACATCACCAGCACCAGCAGCAGCAGGACGGGGTCCATCGGCTCGCGGTACGGGTTGAGGTCGCCGAACCGCTCGACCCGGTTCACCCAGCCGGTGCGCAGGCCCGCGGCCAGGTGCTCGCCGCCCCGGTAGAAGGCCAGCTCGGCGGGGCCGACCAGGCCCTCCTCCGCGATGGTGCCGGTGATCCGGCCGGGCAGCCGCTCACGCAGCAGCCGGCCCTCGTCCGAGGCGAGCAGCCGCTTCAGCGCGGGGGAGACCGCCAGGTCGCCGGTCCGGGGGAAGGCTGCCAGGCCCGGCGGCAGCGGCGCCCGCGGGCCCTCCGGCTCCAGGGCGCGGCCGCGGACGTCCTGGCCGCGGAAGGTCGTGGACACGTCGGCGACGACGACGGTCGCGTCCGACCGGGCGACCTTCACCGGCATGTACAGGTTGTCCCCGCGGGCCGCCCCGCGCGCGTCGCGCTCCGCGAGCACGTTCGGTACGGCGGTGGTGAGGAGCAGCAGGGCCACGCCCAGCCCGACCCCGACGGCGGTGAGCACCGCCCGCCCCAGGCCGCCGCGTCCGGTGAAGGCGAACCGGGCGCCGAGGGCGAGGTCGCGGGCCCACTGGCGGGAGTTCATACGGCGCGCTCCATGTCCCGGGTGCGCCCGTCGCGGACGACGGTCTCGCGGTCGGAGTAGGCGGCGACCCGGGCCTCGTGGGTGACCAGGACCACGGCGGTGTTGGCGGACCGGGCGGCGTCGGTCAGCAGTTCCATCACGCGCTCGCCGTTGAGGGAGTCGAGGGCGCCGGTCGGCTCGTCGGCGAACAGCAGCCGTGGGCCCGTCACCAGGGACCGCGCCACGGCGACGCGCTGGCCCTGGCCGCCGGAGACCTCGCCGGGCCGCTGGCCGGCCAGGTCGTCGACCTCCAGCCGCTGCATCCACTCCAGCGCCGTGCGACGGGCCTGCCGGCCGGGGACGCCGTTCAGCCGCAGCGGCAGGGCCACGTTCTCCACGCAGGTCAGCTCCGGTACGAGCTGGCCGAACTGGAAGACGAAGCCGAACTCGGTGCGGCGCAGCCGGCTGCGCTCGGCGTCGCCCATGGACGCCATCTCGCGGCCGTCGTAGCGGATCGACCCGGCGTCGGGGGTGACGATGCCGGCGAGGCAGTGCAGCAAGGTCGACTTGCCGGAGCCCGAGGGGCCCATCACGGCGACGACCTCGCCGGGGTGGATGGAGAAGGACGCGCCGTCCAGGGCGGGGGTCCGGCCGTAGGCCTTGTGCAGCCCCTCGGCGACGAGCAGGGATCCGGCGGGGGCCTTCACGCGGTCACCGCCTCGGCGAGCCGGCCGAGTCGCGCGGCGGTCAGCTCCAGCCAGCGCAGGTCGGCCTCCAGGTGGAACAGGGCGTGGTCGCAGATCAGCTGGTCGGCGAGATCGCCCCGGCGCTTGCGTTCGGTCAGCGTGCGCATCAGCCGCAGGTGCTCGGTGCGCTGGGTGTCGAGGAGGTCGGCGGCGTCGCGGTGGGTGAGCAGCGCGAGCACGACCTTGGTGTAGAGCGTGGACTGCAGGTACGGCTCCGGCTTCTCCGGGGTCGCCAGCCAGCGCTCCACGTCGGTGACGCCGGCCTCGGTGATCGCGTACCGCTTGCGCTCGGGGCCGTCGCCGGCCTCTATGCCGTCGACCTCGACGAGCCCGTTCTTCAGCAGGCGGGACATCGTCGAGTAGACCTGGCCGTAGTGCAGCGGCCGGTCGTGGCCGAACTTCGCGTCGAACGCCCGCTTGAGGTCGTAGCCGTGGCGCGGGCCGGACTCCAGGAGTCCCAGAAGGGTGTGACCGATGGACATGGCTCGACTCTACACAGCATGTATACCTGCGATGTATACACACCTGGCATACAGGCGCCCGGGAAGACTCCGCGGTGCCGGTGGCGGTGGTGCCCGCCCAGGTCGGGGCCGTTCGTCACGGTTCTGCTACGGCGGTCCGGGCGGCTTCGGCGGGCGGCCCCGGCGGGGGAGCGGGCCGGTGTCCCGGGGCAGTCGGCCGCTCTCGGCGAGGGCGCGCCGGAGCAGGAACTCGATCTGCGCGTTGGCCGACCGCAGTTCGTCCGAGGCCCAGCGGGCGAGCGCCTCGTACACCGCGGGGTCCAGCCGCAGCAGCACCTGCTTGCGCTGCTGCGGCCGGCGCTCGGGAGGCATCCCCTCGGCTTCGCTCACTGGTAGAGCGTCCCGGTGTTGAGCACCGGCTGGGCCGCGCGGTCCCCGCACAGCACCACCATCAGGTTGGACACCATCGCCGCCTTCCGCTCCCCGTCGAGCTCCACGATGTCCTGCGCCTCGATCCGGGCCAGCGCGGCCTCGACCATGCCGACGGCGCCGTCCACGATCTGCCGCCGGGCCGCGACGACCGCCCCGGCCTGCTGCCGCTGGAGCATCGCGGAGGCGATCTCGGGGGCGTAGGCGAGGTGGGTGAAGCGGGACTCGATGATCTGGACCCCGGCCGCCTCCACCCGGGCGCGCAGCTCCACGGCGAGCTTCTCGGTGATCTCCTCGGCGTTGCCGCGCAGCGACAGCCCCTCCTCGTCGTGGGCGTCGTAGGGGTACTCGATGGCGATGTGGCGCACGGCGGCCTCGGTCTGGGTGGAGACGAACTCCAGGTAGTCGTCCACCTCGAAGACGGCCTGCGCGGTGTCCTCGACCCGCCACACCACGACCGCGGCGAGCTCGATCGGGTTGCCGTAGGCGTCGTTGACCTTCAGCACCGCGGTCTCGTGGTTGCGGACCCGGGTGGAGATCTTCGTGCGTGATGTGAGCGGATTCACCCAGCGCAGGCCGTCCTGCCGGATGGTGCCCCGGTAGCGGCCGAAGAGCTGTACGACCCGGGCCTCGCCCGGCGCCACCATGTTGAGCCCGCCCAGCGCGAGCGCCGAGGCGGCGATGACCACGGCCCCGGTGACGGACAGCGCGGTCTGGGCGGCGGCGGACGCCGTCGTGGTGCCCAGGACGATCAGGCCCACCCCGCTGAGCAGGCCCGCCAGGCCCAGCAGCAGGGCGAGTCCGCCGCCGATGCTGCGAGCGGCGACCTCTCTCACCCCGGCCTCGGGCATGCCGGGAAGGTCGGTGGAAGGTGCGGACATGGAGGGTCCCCCCGTTCTCGTGCGGTGCTCCGTGGAGCCGGTGTGAACTATCTAAGTGATATCACTTTTCCTGGCTGTGGCAACCTTCCGCCCCTCCCGTACGTCGGTTCCCGAGAGACAGGTGCTCTATGTCACGTCCGGAAAGCCCCGGACCGGCCGGACTTGGTCACATAAACCGGTGTTAGCTTTCTGAGCTGACCTGAGCCGAGACACGTACGGGCCCCCCGAGCCCCCTGAGGACGAAGCGGAGCGGACGCACAGATGGGACGAGCGGAAGAGAGACGAGCGCGACAGCGCGGCGGCCGCCGCCGCGCGGCGCCGGGCCGCAGCCCGTCCGGCGCGGCCGGCCGCCGCAGCGGCATACGCCGCTTCTTCACCTGGAAGAAGATCCTCGGCACGTTCCTGGGCGTGTGCCTGCTCGGCATCGGCGCCCTCGTCGCGCTCTACTTCGCCGTGGACGTCCCCGAGGGCAACGTCGCGGCCCAGCGGCAGAGCAACGTCTACAAGTTCAGCGACGGCACCATGCTGGCCCGCGACGGCGAGGTCAACCGCGAGATCGTCGACCTCGCCAAGGTGCCGGCCTCCGTGCAGAAGACCTTCGTCGCCGCCGAGAACAAATCGTTCTACGACGACGGCGGCGTCGACTTCAAGGGCACCGCCCGCGGCCTGGTCAACACCGCCCTCGGCAAGGGCCGCCAGGGCGGCTCCACCATCACCCAGCAGTACGTCAAGAACTACTACCTCAGCCAGGAGCAGACCCTCACCCGCAAGTTCAAGGAACTGGTGATCGCCCTCAAGGTGGACCGGCGCATGACCAAGGACGCCATCCTCGCGGGCTACATCAACACCAGCTACTACGGCCGCGGCGCCTACGGCATCCAGGCCGCCGCCCAGGCCTACTACCGCGTCGACGCCGAGGACCTCACCGTCGAGCAGGGCGCCTACCTCGCCGCGCTGCTCCAGGCACCCAGCCAGTACGACTGGGCCGTCGCCTCCGAAGCCGGCAAGACCCTGGTGAAGAACCGCTGGAACTACGTCCTGGACAACATGGTCGAGGAGAAGTGGCTCGACTCCGCCGAACGCACCGGGATGGAGTTCCCCGTGCCGAAGGACCCCAAGGGCGCCCCCGGCATGGAGGGCCAGAAGGGCTACCTCGTGGCGCTCGCCAACCGGCAGCTGGAGGACCGGCTCATCGCCGAGGAGGGCATCACCCGCTCGGAGGCCGCCGCCCAGGTCGAGGGGCAGGGCTGGACCATCACCCTGAACATCGACCCCAGGAAGCAGGCCGCGCTGGAGAAGGCCGTCAAGACCCAGCTCACCAGCAGGCTGGACCCCGACAAGCGCGATGTCGACGCCGACGTCCAGGCGGGCGCCGTCTCCGTCGACCCGAGGACCGGGAAGATCGTCGCCCTGTACGGCGGCCAGGACTACTTCAAGCACTACATCAGCAACGCCACCCGCCGCGACTTCCAGCCCGCCTCCACCTTCAAGCCGGTCATCCTCGCCGCCGCCTTCCAGGAGGGCGCCGAGACCCAGGACGGCGACCCGATCACCGCGGGCACGGTCTACGACGGCGACAGCCGCCGCCCGGCCGTGGACCACGGCCGCAAGGTCGGCTTCGCCCCGCCCAACGAGGACGACGTCGACTACGGCGACATCACCGTCCAGACCGCCATGAACAAGTCCGTCAACTCGGTGTTCGCCCAGATGGGCATCGACGTCGGCATGGACACGGTGATGAAGACCGCCGAGCGGCTCGGCATGGACACCGAGGGCATGCAGGCCGTGCCCGCCCAGACCCTGGGCTCCATGGGCGCCAGCCCCCTGGAGATGGCCGGCATCTACGCCACCTTCGCCCACCACGGCGAGAAGGTCACCCCGAGCATCGTCAAGTCCGCCGAGAGGCGCGACCGCACCCTCGACATCCCCGACCCGGTCGGCGACCGGGTCATCAGCCGCGAGGCCGCCGACGGCGTCACCTCCGTGCTGACCGGCGTCGTCGACGACGGCACCGCCCGCCGCGCGGTGCGCGACAACCCGCTGCGCGACGGCCAGCAGGTCGCGGGCAAGACCGGCACCTCCGACAACAACAAGTCGGCCTGGTTCACCGGCTTCACCCCGAACCTGGTCACCTCCGTCGGTCTGTTCGGCGAGGACGACAAGGCCCCGCACCCGCAGGTCCCCATGTACGAGGCGGGCGGCGAGGACCGGGTCAACGGCGGCGGCTTCCCCGCCCTGATCTGGGCCGCCTACACCTTCGGCGTCCAGACCGAGGTCACCGAGTTCGACCTGGAGACCGACCAGGGCGCGGCCGTCGAACCGACCTGGACCCCCACCGAGACGGAGTCCGAGAGCACGACGCCGTCCGAGGAGCCGACCACCGAGGCCCCGACCACCGAGGCCCCCACCACCGAGCCGCCGACCCAGGAGCCGACCACCGAGGCCCCGACCACCGAGGCCCCGACCACCGAGCCGCCCACCACGCCACCGACCACGCCGCCGGTGACGGACGAACCCACCACCGAGGAGCCGGCCGACCCCGCAGACCCCGTGCAGTGAGCGGCCCCGCGGCGGACGGACGGGGCCCGGCACACGCGGACGCATGCCGGGCCCCGGTGCCCGGGCCGCCGGCCCGGACCACGAGCCCGACTCCTGCCGCGGGCTCAGCCGCTGCCACGAGCCCGACTCCTGCCGCGGGCACAGCCGCTGCCACGAGCCCGACTCCTGCCGCGGGCTCAGCCGCTGCCACGGCCGCGGCCGGCCGGTGAGGTGCGCGTGCCCGGCTCTTGGGGCGCCCCGGCCGGCCGGTGAGGCGGGCGCGGCCGCCGTGACGCGCACGGCGGCCGCGACGCAAGCCCCCGCGGACCCGGCCGCCGTCGCCCCAGGGCCGGCCCGGCTCCGCCCCGTCCGGCCTCGGGAGCGCGTCGCCTAGAAGACGGCGCCCGCACCGCCCAGTTCAAACGCCTCTGCGCCGACTGCCCCCTGCGGGAACGCTGCACCACCTCCAAGACCGGACGCACCGTGAACGTCCACCCCCAGCACGAACTGCTGGCCGCCGCCCGCCACCAGGCCGCCACCGACCCCGCCTGGCAGGACGAATACCGCCGATGGCGGCCCCCCGTCGAACGCGCCATCGCCTGGCTCGTCGGCAAAGGCAACCGCAGAGTCCCCCACCGCGGCGTGATCGCCAACAACATCTGGCTCCACCACCGCGCCGCCGCCCTCAACCTCCGCCGACTGATCAACCTCGGACTCACCCGGACCAGCACTACCTGGCACCTCACCCCCGCCACCGCATAGGGAAAGGGGCCATCCGGCCTCAGGCCGGACAGCCCCCAACAAGATTTTCAGCAGCCTTCTAGGACCCGGTCCGGCCTCGGGAGCGCGTCGCCTAGGACCCGGTCCTGCTCGGGGCGACCGACCGCGGGAGAGCGCGCCGCCTCAGGTCCGGTTCAGCTCGAACCACACCACTTTCCCCGTGCTCAGCCGGGTCGCGCCCCACCGCCGTGCCAGCCGGTTGACCAGATACAGCCCCCGGCCGCCCTCGTCCGTCGCCCGCGCCTGCCGCAGCCGGGGCAGCTGCGGCACATCGTCCACGACCTCGCACCGCAGCACGTCCGTACGCAGCAGCCGCAGGGTGACCGGCCGCGACGCATAGCGCACCGCGTTCGTCACGACCTCGCTCACCAGCAGCTCCACGGAGTCACTGAGCTCCTGGAGCCCCCACCGGGCCAGCGCGGCCCGCGCCTGCCGCCGCGCCCGGCCGGGCGCCGAGTCCTCCGGGTCCAGCAGCCAGGACGCCACATCACTGGGCGGGATCCCGTCGAACCGCGCCGCGAGCAGCGCGATGTCGTCGTCCCGGTCCCCGGGGCCCAGCATGTCCAGGACCTCGTCGCACAACGCCTCCAGCGGCGGCGGATGGTCCGGCCCGGTCAGCTGAGCCGTGGCGGCCAGCCGCTCCCGCAGCTGCTCTATCCCCGTCCACACGTCCCGCAGCCGCGACTCCACCAGCCCGTCCGTGTACAGCAGCAGCGTCGCCCCGGCCGGAGCGTCCAGCTCCACCGCCTCGAAGTCGACCCCGCCCACCCCGATCGGCGCGCCCGGCGGCACCCGCAGCACCTCGGCCCGGCCGCCCAGATGCAGCAGCACCGGCGGCGGATGCCCCGCGTTGGCCACCGTGATCCGGTGCGTCACCGGGTCGTAGACGGCGTACAGACACGTCGCCATCCGGTCCGTCCCCAGCCGCTGCGCCTGCTCGTCGAGATGGTGCAGCACCTCCTGCGGCGGCAGGTCCAGCCCGGCCAGCGTCTGCGCCGTCGTCCGCAACTGCCCCATGATCGCCGCCGACGTCATGGAGTGCCCCATCACGTCACCGACCACCAGCGCCACCCGGGAACCCGGCAGCGGGATCGCGTCGTACCAGTCGCCTCCCACCCGCGCCGTCTCCGCCGCCGGCAGGTAGCGCGACGCCAGCCGCACCCCGGTGGGCCGCGGCAGCGTCTCCGGCAGCATGGTGCGCTGCAGCTCGTCGGCGATGTACGCCTCCCGCCCGTACAGCACCGCCTTGTCGATGCCCAGCGCGCTGTGCGTGGCCAGCTGCGCCGCCACCAGCAGGTCGTCCGTCTCGAACGGGATCCGCTCCGGCCGGCGCAGGAACACGGCCGCGCCGATCACCCGTCGCCGGCCCCGCAGCGGGGCCAGGATCGCCCGGCGCCCGCCGGGCACCACCGACTCCGCCGCCTCGCCGAGCAGTTCGGGCAGCGCGGCGCGCGCCGCGGGCGCGTCGGCGAACACCGGCCGCACCCCGCGCAGCACCTCCGCGAGCGCCCCGCCGGGCCGCACCTCGCACACGTCGGCCGTGACCGCCGGCAGCTCGGCCTGCTCCGGTGTCCGGGCCGCGAGGAGGCCGCCGTCGGCGTCGCGTTCCTCCGGTATCCGGTCGGTGCGCCGCAGCCGCAGCACCACCGGACCGGTCGGCCGCTCGTCACCCACCGGCAGCGGGTCGCGCAGGTGGACGAGGATGGCGTCCGCGAAGGTCGGCACCGTCGCCCGGCACAGCCCCATGACGATCTCGTCGAGGTCGATGCCGCGGGCGATCCGCCGGGTCGCCGCGCCCACGAAGCGCAGCCGGTCCCCGTCCCGCCGCATCGGCGTCGGCCGCCCGCCCGGCACGCCCTGGCCGCTGCGACGCTCCTGCCCGCCCGGACCCCGCCCGGGGCCCTCCTGGCCGGGCTGGGCCGGGATGGACTCGGGGGCCGGGCGCGGGCGGTGGGTGTCGGGCTCCGCACCGGCCGGCTGGGAGTGCTCGGAGCCGCCGGAGCCGGCCGGCGTCACCGAGGTGCCGCCCGCCGGGGACTCACCCGCGCGGGCCTGTGCCGGTAAGGCGGAACCCGGTGTCCGGGCCGGTGGCTGGGCACGCAGGAGCGCCCCGCGGGGATCCGCGGGGTCGACGCCCGCCTGCGGGCGTTCGTAGGAGGTGGGGTGCTCCGTCACGCCTGTGAAATCCGTCCGTCCGGGGCTGCGCGCCGTGCGTGCACTTCGTCCCGCAGAGAACCCGATACCCGGAATACATGCCCCCGGAACAGGTTTCCCGCGTGGTCAGAGACTTCTCCTGTGTCACCGGCGGACCGGGGTCGGCCCGCACGGGTGTTGCCCTGGTACCCCTCGCTCACGCCCTGCCGCCCCTCGGTGACATCCGGTCAGACTCGCTGTGCGCTCCGGGCGTTGCCTCCACGCGCCCTTGCGGAGGACGATCCTACGTTTCACGCCCGGGGGCGCATCAAGGGTCTCATGAGGACACGTGCGCGGGCGTACGGTCCCAGTCGTCCGGCAGAGACGGTACCGTCCAGGACGCGTTCGGGCGCCAGTCCTGCCACCGGTCCGCGTACGGCGTCCCCCAGGACCGGATGTCCTCCACCGCGGCCCGGCCGGCCGCCCGCACCCGTCCGGCCAGCCCGGAGTCCACCAGGCCGTCGTGCTGTGCCTGCGCGAACTCGTCCTCGTCGCGCCAGTGCCAACTGCCGTCCGGATGGACCGAGATGTCCAGGAAATGGTCCTCCGAGTCAACACCGCCCACCCAACGGACCAGCGGCTCCTCCAGGTTGACGTACCAGTTCTTGAACTTCCAGCCCGGGTCCCAGAACAGCCACACCGACCAGGGCCGGCCGGGCCGGGCCAGCTTCAGCACGCCGGTGCCGGACCAGCGGTCGCGCTGCACCGCGCGCGGCCTGGTGTAGCGGGTCGGGAGCGGCTCCAGGTGCACCGGAGTGCCGTCCGCGAGCACCGGTTTCACGCACTCGGTGCCGGGGGCCAGCCAGACGGCGAGCAGTTCGGCGTCGTCGCGCACGACGGTGACGGGCCGTGCGATGTGGAAGCGGCTGCCGCCGTTCTCCCGGTAGCGCCACAGGATCTGACTGCCGGGCTCCCAGCGGGCAGCCGAACCGTCCGCCGTCCCGTGTCTCATCGCCGTACCGTCCGCCATGCGCAGATACTAGGGCGTGTTTCGAAAGTCCCGCCTGCCTGGCGGCGTCTGGCACGCACGCTCGCCGCGTTGTCGGGCTCGCCCCGATACATCCAGTATCGGGGCGACCCTCCGCCTTGCGATCGCACGCACCAGACGCCGCCAGACCTGCCCTTCGGGCAGACCACGCTACTTTCGAAACACGCCCTAGCACCGCGGCGGGCGACGCTCGCCCCGTCGCGACGCCCGGCACGCTCTCCCCACTGCCTTGAGGGCGCGGGCGGGGCCTCACGCGCCGCACCGTCCGAAAGCCCGGGTGCGTCCCGTACGGGTGCGTCCCGTACGGGTGCTCCGGGACGGGACGCCCCGGACTCCGGCCGGAGGCCTCGGTGCGGTCCGGCGCGGTCCCGGAGGGCGCGGCGCCGGGAGGGCGCGGCGCCGGCCCGCCCGGGTGCCTCAGGGGCGCGTCATGCGCAGCACGTCCAGTGCCTCGTCGAGCTGCTCCAGGGTGAGGTCGCCGCGCTCGACGTAGCCGCCCTCCAGCACGGCCGTACGGATCGTCTTGCGTTCGGCGAGCGCACGTTTGGCGACCTTCGCCGCCTCCTCGTAGCCGATGTACCGGTTCAGCGGGGTGATGACGGACGGCGAGGACTCCGCGTACTCGCGGGCCCGCTCGCGGTGGGCGACGATCCCGTCGACGGTCCGGTCGGCCAGCAGCCGCGCGACGTTGGCGAGCAGCCGCACCGACTCCAGCACGTTCCTCGCGATCACCGGGAGCATCACGTTCAGCTCGAAGTTCCCCGCCGCGCCGGCCGCGGCGACGGTGGCGTCGTTCCCGGTGACCTGTGCGGCGACCATGAGCACGGCCTCCGGGACGACCGGGTTGACCTTGCCGGGCATGATCGAGGAGCCGGGCTGGAGGTCGGGCAGGGAGATCTCGGCGAGCCCGGTGCGCGGACCGGAGGCCATCCAGCGCAGATCGTTGGCGATCTTCGTCAGGCCGACCGCGATCGTCCGCAGCTGTCCGCTGGTCTCGACGATCCCGTCCCGGGCGCCCTGGGCCTCGAAGTGGTCGCGGGCCTCGGTGAGCGGCAGGCCCGTGGTGCGGGCGACCTCCTCGATGACGGCCGCGGAGAAGCCGGGCGGCGTGTTGATCCCGGTGCCGACGGCCGTCCCGCCCAGCGGCAGTTCGGCCAGCCGCGGCAGCGAGGAACGCAGCCGCTCGACGCCGTAGCGCACCTGGGCCGCGTACCCGCCGAACTCCTGGCCCAGCGTCACGGGCGTGGCGTCCATCAGATGCGTACGGCCGGACTTCACCACGTCGGCGAACTCCGCGGACTTGCGCTCCAGCGCGGCCGCGAGGTGCTCCAGCGCGGGGATCAGGTCGCGGGTGACGGCGGCGGTGGCGGCGATGTGCAGGGACGAGGGGAACACGTCGTTGGAGGACTGCGAGGCGTTGACGTGGTCGTTGGGGTGGACGTCCCGGCCCAGCCGCTCGGTGGCCAGCGTCGCGACGACCTCGTTGGTGTTCATGTTGGACGAGGTGCCCGAGCCCGTCTGGAAGACGTCCACCGGGAAGTGCTCGTCCCAGCGGCCCTCGGCGACCTCCGCGGCGGCCTCCTGCACGGCCCGCGCGATGTCCGGATCGAGCACGCCCAGCCGGGCGTTGACCTTCGCGGCGGCGCCCTTGATCCGGGCGAGCGCCTCGATGTGGGCCCGCTCGATGCGTTGCCCGGAGACCGGGAAGTTCTCGATCGCGCGCTGGGTCTGGGCCCGCCACTTCGCGTGCGCGGGAACCCGCACCTCGCCCATGGAGTCGTGCTCGATGCGATAGCTCTGCTCTTCGTCGGCCACTGCCGATCACCTCCGTCCGTCACAGCATCCGGGACGCGACGGCTGTTCCCGGCGGGCACGCCGGGGCGCGGGCCAGGAGTCCGCCGTGCGGACCGGGGCGGGGCGGGAGGGCAGGCGGGGGGAGCCGGGGCAGGCGGAGGGTGAGGAGAGGGGAGTGAGGGGGGTGAGGGGGAGGAGAGGGGGTGGGGGGAGGAAGGGGAGGGGGTGCGGGGAGGGCGGCGGTCACCGGCCGCCGCCCTCCCCGCCGGGGCGGTGCTAGGGCGTGTTTCGAAAGTAGCGTCGTCTGCCCGAAGGGCAGGTCTGGCGGCGTCTGGTGCGTGCGATCGCAAGGCGGAGGGTCGCCCCGATACTGGATGTATCGGGGCGAGCCCGACAACGCGGCGAGCGTGCGTGCCAGACGCCGCCAGGCAGGCGGGACTTTCGAAACACGCCCTAGGCGAGCCCCGGGCCCCGCACCGGGATGGACGTGAACGTCGGCGCCGGGGCGGGGTCCTGGAAGAAGTCGCTGCCCTTGTCGTCCACCACGATGAACGCCGGGAAGTCCTCGACCTCGATCTTCCAGACGGCCTCCATGCCGAGCTCCTCGTACTCGACGACCTCGACCTTCTTGATGCAGTCCTGCGCGAGCCGCGCGGCCGGGCCGCCGATCGAGCCGAGGTAGAAGCCGCCGTGCGCGGCGCAGGCGTCGGTGACCTGCCTGCTGCGGTTGCCCTTGGCGAGCATCACCCGGGAGCCGCCGGCCGCCTGGAACTGCTCCACGTAGGAGTCCATGCGTCCGGCGGTGGTCGGACCGAAGGACCCCGACGCGTATCCCTCGGGCGTCTTCGCGGGGCCGGCGTAGTACACCGGGTGGTCCTTCAGGTACTGCGGCATGTCCTCGCCCGCGTCCAGCCGCTCCTTGATCTTGGCGTGCGCGATGTCGCGGGCCACCACCAGCGGCCCGGTGAGCGACAGCCGCGTCTTGACCGGGTACTTGGTCAGTTCGGCGAGGATGTCGTCCATCGGCTGGTTGAGGTCGATGCGGACGGCGTCGCCCTCCTGCAGATGCTCGTCCGTGGTGTCGGGCAGGAAGCGCGCCGGGTCGGTCTCCAGCTGCTCCAGGAAGACGCCCTCGGCGGTGATCTTCGCGACGGCCTGCCGGTCGGCGGAGCAGGACACCGCGATGGCGACCGGGCAGGACGCGCCGTGCCGCGGCAGCCGGACCACCCGCACGTCGTGGCAGAAGTACTTGCCGCCGAACTGCGCGCCGATGCCGATCTTCTGGGTCAGCTCGAAGACCTTCTCCTCCAGCTCCTTGTCCCGGAAGCCGTGTCCCAGCTCCGAACCCTCCGCGGGGATCTCGTCCAGGTAGTGCGCGGAGGCGTACTTGGCGGTCTTCAGCGCGTACTCGGCGGACGTGCCGCCGACCACGATCGCCAGGTGGTACGGCGGGCAGGCGGCCGTACCGAGCGAACGGATCTTCTCCTCCAGGAACTTCATCATGGAGGCCTCGTTCAGGACGGCCTTCGTCTCCTGGTACAGGAAGGACTTGTTGGCCGAGCCGCCGCCCTTCGCCATGAACAGGAACTTGTAGGCGCCGCCGTCGGTGGCGTACAGCTCGATCTGCGCGGGCAGGTTGGAGCCGGTGTTCCGCTCCTCCCACATGGTGAGCGGGGCCATCTGCGAGTAGCGGAGGTTCAGCCGGGTGTAGGCGTCGAAGATGCCCCGGGACAGGGCCTCCTCGTCACCGCCCTCGGTGAGCACGTTCTGCCCGCGCTTGCCCATCACGATCGCGGTGCCGGTGTCCTGGCACATCGGCAGCACGCCGGCCGCCGCGATGTTCGCGTTCTTCAGCAGGTCCAGCGCGACGAACTTGTCGTTGCCCGACGCCTCGGGGTCGTCGATGATCCGGCGCAGCTGCGCGAGGTGCGCCGGGCGCAGGTAGTGCTGGATGTCGTGCACGGCCTCCTCGGCCAGCTTGCGCAGTGCCTCGGGCTCCACCCTGAGGAACGTCCGTCCGTCCGCCTCGAAGGTGGAGACGCCCTCGGCGGTCACCAGCCGGTACGGGGTGGTGTCCTCTCCCACGGGGAGCAGATCGGTGTACGCGAACGCGGGGCGGGCTGGGGGGGAACTGTGTGGCATGTCGCCCATTCCTCACTCGACAGACGGCGGCCGGCCTCCATGGGCGGGCGCACACCAGCGTAGAACCTGCCTCCGGCGGCGTACCGGTGAGGTAGGACTCAGTGGGGGCCGGCGAAAGGGTGTCGCGATCTATCGTGAGTGGGTACGCTGCTCCCGTGGACCTTCACCAGCAGACCGAAGCCGCATCCGGGCCGGGCCCCCGGCCTGCAGCCCGGCCCGCATCCCGGCCGGCCTCGCCGTCCGTCTCGCGGCCCGCCGCCGCGGGTGACCTGCGGGCCTCCGACGCCGACCGCGACCGGATCGCCGACCTTCTGCGCGAGGCGCTCGCCGAGGGCCGGCTCACCGCCGACGAGCACGCCGAGCGTGTCGAGGGCGTGCTGACCGCCCGCACGGTGGGCGAGCTGGAGGTCTTCATCCGGGATCTGCCCGCCGCCCAGGCGCCCCGACCCGGCGCGGCGCCGTACAGCGCCCCGAGCCACCCGACGGCCGGCGCGATCCCCGTCGACCCCGACGAGAACGTGGTGGCGGTGTTCGCCAGCGCCGTCCGCAAGGGCCGCTGGCGCGCGGGCCGCCGCATCCACGCCTACGCGGTCTTCGGCAGCGTCGAGATCGACCTCAGCGAGGCGCTGTTCGAGTACCAGCAGGTCGCGATCAAGGCGTTCTCGCTCTTCGGCAGCGTCGAGATCCGCGTCCCGGAGAACGTGTCCCTGCGCGGCAGCGGCGGCGGCGTGCTGGGAAGTTTCGAGGTGGCCCCACTGGACTCGGCCGACCCCGAGGCGCCCGTGGTGTTCGTGGAGGGCCGGGCCGTGCTCGGCAGTGTGGAGGCCTGGCCCCGTCGGGGAAGGACAGTCGCGGACATCCTCGATCGCGTCCAGTACAAAGTCGAAAAGAGTTTGCGCAAGCATCTCGGCCGCTGACGGCGTGAGCCGCCCGCCCTCCGCGGTTGCCAACTCCCTGCATAGGCACGCGTACAGCGGGTAGACCTTGCTGCATCGTCTCTCGCTCGCGAAGCCGTCGTCAGGAGTAGACCGTGCTGCAAACGCCGCATTCGTTCCGACAGGTAGCTGCCGTTCCGGACCAGCGGGTGCCAGCGCGGGACAGGGACCAAGACGCACCCTGGCACACCGAGGCGGTGTGCCGGCGCGACGAGGCCGGCCTGTTCTTCGCCCCCTCCAAGGAGCCCACCGCCGCCCGGCTGTCCCGCGAGGAGGCCGCCAAGCGGGTCTGCGCCCGCTGCCCCGTCATGATCGAGTGCCGTGAGCACGCCCTGCTCCAGCCCGAGCCCTACGGCGTCTGGGGCGGCCTCACCGCCGCCGAACGCCGTGTGGTGCTGGCCCGGCGGCGCCGTCGCGAGATGGAGCTCAAGAAGACGACCAGCGCGGCGGCCCGCATAGCGCAGGCGGGCTGAGCAGGACGGACGGCAGGGGGCGCCCCCTCCGCACAGGGGGCGCCCCTTTTCGATGCCGTGCTTCGACGGCGTGTTCCGGTGCCGTGGCTTGACGGCGTGGTTCGACGGCGTGGTTCGACGGTGTCCGCTACGCCCGGTCGCCGGCGCCGTCCGGCGTCACTTGGCCCGGTCGAAGTCGATCGCGCTGTAGGCCCGGAGCTTGCTCAGCCGGTGCTCGGAGTCGATCCGGCGCACCGTCCCCGACTTCGACCGCATCACGATCGAGTCCGTGGTGGCCGACTCCGACTGGTAGCGCACCCCGCGCAGCAGCTCGCCGTCGGTGATGCCGGTCGCGACGAAGAACACGTTCTCCCCGGTGACCAGGTCCTCCGTGGTCAGCACGCGGTCGAGGTCGTGTCCCGCGTCGATCGCCCGCTGCCGCTCCTCGTCGTCCTTGGGCCACAGCTTGCCCTGGATGGTGCCGCCCAGGCACTTCACCGCGCACGCCGAGATGATGCCCTCCGGCGTACCGCCGATGCCGAGCAGCAGGTCCACGCCGGTGCCCTCGCGCAGCGCCAGGATCGAACCGGCCACGTCGCCGTCGGAGATCAGCTTGATCCGGGCGCCGGTGTCCCGGATCTCCTTGATGACGCCCTCGTGCCGGGGGCGGTCCAGGATGACGACGGTGACGTCCTCCGGCGTGGCCCGCTTCGCCTTCGCGACCCGGCGGATGTTCACCGACACCGGCGCGTCGATGTCGACGAAGTCCGCGGCCTCCGGCCCGGTGACCAGCTTGTCCATGTAGAACACGGCGGACGGGTCGAACATGGAGCCGCGCTCGGTGGCCGCCAGCACCGCGATCGCGTTCGGCATGCCCTTCGCGGTCAGCGTCGTCCCGTCGATGGGGTCGACCGCGATGTCGCACTCGGGGCCCGTGCCGTCACCGACCCGCTCCCCGTTGAAGAGCATCGGCGCCTCGTCCTTCTCGCCCTCGCCGATGACGACCACGCCGTTCATCGACACGGTCGACACCAGGGTCCGCATGGCGCGCACCGCGGCACCGTCGGCGCCGTTCTTGTCGCCGCGCCCCACCCAACGGCCCGCGGCCATCGCGGCGGCCTCGGTCACCCGGACCAGTTCCAGGGCGAGGTTGCGGTCGGGGGCCTCGGAGGGGACGTCCAGCTCGGACGGCAAATGATGATGCTCGGTCATCGGAGCGCACCTTTCTGATACGACGACGGCCGGATGAGGGTTCTGGACGACGACTCTATCGTCAGGGCGACAAACTGAGCAGGGGGCCCCACGGATGAGCGGAGGGGGTCACCTGCGACCATGGGGGCGTGGCAGGCACCGACGGCAAGCAGAAGTCGGCCCGGGACATGATCCTCTCCCTGGGCCTCATCGTCCTGGCGGCACTGGTCGTCTACGCGTTCATCCCGCACGGCGACAGCGAACCCGACGTCAAGCGCGTCGACTACCGGGTCGAACTCCTCACGGCCCGCCGCGCGGCACCCTACGCCGTCGCGGCCCCCGAGGGCCTGCCCGACACCTGGAAGGCGACCTCGGTGCGCTTCAAGGGCGACCAGTTCGACGCCTGGCACCTCGGCTTCCAGGCCCCCGACGGCGAGTACGTGGCGATCGAGCAGTCCACGGACCGGCCGGCCGCGTTCATCGACCGCGCCAGCCTCGGCTCCCGGGAGACCGGCACCACCGCGGAGATCGACGGCCGCACCTGGACCCGCTGCACCGGCGGCCGCTACGACGCCCTCGTCCTGAAGGGTGACGACGGAGCCACCACCCTCGTCACCGGCACCGCCTCCTTCGCCCGCCTGACGGAAATGGCCGAGGCCCTGAAGCTGGCCTGAAGCCGGCCTGAGGGGACGGCCGCGACCGGCGGACACGACGGCGGCCGGCACGCTGCGACGGCCCGCGGGCCTCCCGCACGGGCCCCGCGCGACGGACGGGGCACCGCGGCGATCACCGGGGTGTGCCGCACCCCTGTGGCTCGCGACGTCCGACACGACACCGCGCCGCGCCACCGGACCACCCGGTCCCGTACGCGGGTGGTGCCCCGCCCGGCGACGCACCGCACCGGACGCCGCGAGCCGCGCCCGCCGGACCCTTCCGGCCGAAGCCCCGAGCAGGCCGGGCGAGGCCCACCGCGGTCCGGCGGCGCCCCGAAGGGGCGCGGGGAACACGCGAGACCGGCCACGACGGCGCCGCGGCCGGCCGACGGCACACCGCGACCTCCGGCGAGCCCCCGGCCGCGCCGCCGGGCGGCACCACGAGCCCCGGGCTGCGGGCGGACGGCGCCGCCCTCACGGCACCGCCCTGCGCCCGGCCGCCCCAGGGCCCTACGCCCCGCCGTCCTCGGCGTCGCCGCCCGTCTCCCCGGCCGGGCCGGACCCGCCGGACCCGCCGGACCCGGTCTCCGCTGCCAGAGCCGCGTCGAGGCGGGCGCGGGCGCCCTCCAGCCAGCGCCGGCACACCCGGGCGAGTTCCTCGCCGCGCTCCCAGAGCGCCAGGGACTCCTCCAGCGTCGTACCGCCCGCCTCCAGCCGCCGCACGACCTCGATCAGCTCGTCGCGCGCCTGCTCGTACCCGAGCGCCTCATCCACCTTGCCGGTCATCCGCCCACCCTAAGTTCTCTCCGGAGGTTCACTCCGGAGTCCTCTCCGGAGGTTCACTCCGGCTCGTCCCGTCCGCATCCGCCCCGCGTCTCCCGGGCCCTGCGTCTCCCGGGCCCCGCGTCTCCCGGGCCTGCGCCTCCCGGCCCGCGCCTCGCAGGCCCCGGGCTCTTCGACCCTCGTGTCCTTCCGGCCTCAGGCCCCGTCGCCCGGCTCGACCCGTACGGCGAACTCGCCCTCCGCCACCCGCGCGCGCAGCGCCTCACCCGCCGCGACCTCGTCCGGTGCGCGCACCGCGTGCCCGTCTCCGCGCTGGAGCACCGCGTAGCCACGCCTCAGAGTGGCCGCCGGGGAGAGCGCCACCACCCGCGCACGGGTGTGCGTCAGCTCGGACTCGGCCCGGTCCAGCAGATGCCCCAGACAGCGCCGGGACCGCTCCACCAGGGACGCCACCTGCGCGTCCCGCTCGCCGACCATCCGGTGCGGATCCTCCATCGACGGCCGGGCCAGCGCGTACGCCAGTCCGCGCTCCTCGCGGGCCAGGAAGGACTCCACGCTGCGCCGCGCCCGGTCGCGCAGCTGCCGCACCCGCTCCAGCTCCTCCCCGACGTCCGGCACCACCTTCTTCGCCGCGTCCGTGGGCGTGGAGGCGCGCAGGTCCGCGACCAGGTCCAGCAGCGGCTGGTCGGGCTCGTGCCCGATCGCGGACACCACCGGGGTACGGCAGGCGGCCACGGCCCGCACCAGCTGCTCGTCGGAGAACGGCAGCAGGTCCTCCACACTGCCGCCGCCCCGCGCGACGACGATCACGTCCACCTCGTCGAGCGCGTCGAGCTCCTTGACCGCCTGCACCACCTGCGGCACCGCGTGCACCCCCTGCACGGGCACGTTCCGCACCTCGAAGCGGACGGCCGGCCACCGGTGCCGGGCGTTCTCCAGCACGTCCCGCTCCGCCGCCGAGGCCCGCCCGCAGACCAGACCGACCAGCTGCGGCAGAAAGGGCAGCGGCCGCTTGCGCCCGGGGGCGAACAACCCCTCGGCGGCCAGCGTCCTCTTCAGCTGCTCCAGCCGTGCCAGCAGCTCCCCGACCCCCACGGGCCGTATCTCGGAGGCCCGCAGTGAGAGCTGGCCGCGCGGCGCGTACCACTCGGGCTTGGCCAGCACCACCACCCGGGCACCCTCGCTGACCACGTCCGCGACCGCGTCGAACACCTGCCGGTAGCAGGTCACCGCGACCGAGATGTCGTACGACGCGTCGCGCAGGGTCAGGAACACCACCCCGGCGCCCGGCCGCCGCGACAACTGGGTGATCTGCCCCTCGACCCACACGGCCCCCAGCCGGTCGATCCATCCCCCGATGAGCCGCGACACCTCGCCGACGGGCAGCGGGGACTCGGGACTCGTGTGCACAGCCATGCCGCGAGCGTAGCGGCCGGCACCGACAGTCCCGGCGCGCACGACGCCCCGGCACCGACAGTCCCGGCGCGCACGACGCCCCGGCACCCCGCCCGCCGGCCTCCCCGCCCCGGCCGGCCCGCCCTCCTCGCGGCCCGGCCGCCGGGACCGGCCCCGACCTGCCTCACCGGGACCATCCTCACCGGACGAGCCTCACTGGGACCGGCTTCACCGGGACCGGCCTCACCGGGACCGGTCCGCCGGCAGCACCCGTCTACGGGTCCCCGCCCCGCCGCGCGTCCCCGCCCGCCGACTCGTTGCCCTGCCGCTGCCGCTGCCGCTGCCGCTGCCGCTGCCGCTGCCGCTGCCGCTGCCGCTGCCGCTGCCGCTGCCGCTGCCGCCGTGCCGCGTCCGCCGCCGTGCGGCCGCGTTGCGCCACGAGCACGGCCAGCCCGACGGCCAGCCAGACGGCGCCGGCCGCCTGGGCCGCTCCGGACGCCGCCACGATCACCGCGACCGTGATCACCGCCCCGGCCACCGGCAGCAGCACATGCCGCCACCAGCGGACCGGGCCGCCCCGGCGGCGCACCGCGAACCAGGCCACCACGCTCGCGTGCAGCAGGGTGAACGCCGAGAGCGCGCCGATGTCGACGACCGACACCAGCTGATCCACGCCGTCGCCGCGGCGGGCCGCCCACACGGCCGCGACCAGCGTGACCACGGCGGCGCAGGCGACCGCGCGGCGCGGCACCCCGCCGTCCGTCCGCGCCAGGGCCCGCGGCAGGCGCCCGTCCCGGCCCATCGCGAACAGCAGCCGCCCCGCCGCGGCCTGCCCGGCGAGCGCGGCGAAGGCGGCGCCGACCGCCTTGCTGACGGCCACCAGGTCGTGCAGCCAGGTGCCCACCGACGCGTCCACGGCGTCGTAGAAGGCGGTCCCCTGCCGCTCGGGGTCCGCGGCCAGCGCGGCCGAGGACACCGGCTCCAGCAGCGCCACCAGATACGTCTGGGCCACGAACAGCACGCCCGCCAGGGCGAGGCAGAACAGCACCGCCCGGGCCACCTTCGCGGATCCTCCGGTGACCTCCTCGGCGAAGGAGGCGACCGCGTCGAAGCCCAGATACGACAGCACCGCCACCGACACCGCCCCGACGACCGCGGCCACCGAGAACGCGCCCTGGCCGCCGTCCCCCGTCAGCGGGGACAGCCAGCCCCGCTCGGCACCGTCCCGCCCGAGCACCACCGCCGCCGACCCCACGAACACCAGCAGGACGGCCACCTCCATCGCCAGCACCAGGAAGCCCACGCGCGCCGCGGCCCGTACGCCCCACAGGTTCAGCAGCGTCGTCACCAGGACCGCGAGCGCCGTCCACACCCAGCGCGACACCTCGGGGACCAGAGCCTCCATCGCGATCCCGGAGAACAGGTAGGCGACCGCCGGGATCAGCAGATAGTCGAGCAGCGCCATCCACCCGGCGACGAAGCCCGCCTGCGGCCCGAGCGCCACGTGCGCGTAGGCGAACACGGAACCCGCCTGCGGCACGACCCGCACCATCTGCGCGTAGCTGGCCGCGGTGAACGCCATGGCGACCGTGGCGGCCACGTACACCAGCGCCACCGCGCCGTGCGAGCGGGCGTCCAGGGCACCGAACACGCCGACCGGCGCCATCGGGGCGATGAACAGCAGCCCGTACACGACCAGGTCCCGCAGCCCCAGGCTCCGCCGGAGCCGGTGCCGCGCGTCCGCCGCGGGAACCTGTGTGCCCATGTCGGACATCGGTTCCTCCGCACGTCGCTCCCTGACCGCCGACCGGCTTTCCCGTGCCAGTCTCACGGGCGGCGGGGCGGGCACGCGATCCCGGAGCCGCCGAACGCGGCCTTACGATGGGTGTCATGACTGCTTCGCCTGGCCGCCGTGTCCTGCTCGCCGCCCCCCGTGGCTACTGCGCGGGTGTGGACCGCGCCGTGATCGCCGTCGAGAAGGCCCTGGAGCAGTACGGGGCCCCGGTGTACGTCCGGCACGAGATCGTCCACAACAAGTACGTCGTGCAGACCCTGGAGAAGAAGGGCGCGATCTTCGTCGAGCAGACGCAGGAGGTGCCGCCGGGCAACATCGTGATGTTCTCCGCGCACGGTGTCGCCCCCGTCGTCCACGAGGAGGCCGAGCGCGGCCGGCTCGCCACCATCGACGCCACCTGCCCCCTGGTCACCAAGGTCCACAAGGAAGCCGTCCGCTTCGCCGACGAGGACTACGACATCCTCCTGATCGGGCACGAGGGCCACGAGGAGGTCATCGGCACCTCCGGGGAGGCCCCCGACCACATCCAGCTGGTCGACGGCCCCGACGACGCCGCCGGGGTCGAGGTCCGCGACCCGTCGAAGGTGGTCTGGCTGTCCCAGACCACGCTGTCCGTCGACGAGACCATGGAGACGGTGGACGCGCTCAAGCAGAAGTTCCCCCAGCTGCTGTCCCCGCCGAGCGACGACATCTGCTACGCCACGCAGAACCGGCAGCTGGCCGTGAAGCAGATGGGCGCCGACGCCGACCTGGTCGTCGTCGTCGGCTCCCGCAACTCCTCCAACTCCAAGCGCCTGGTCGAGGTCGCCAAGCTGGCCGGGGCCCGTGCCGCCCACCTGGTGGACTTCGCGCAGGAGATCGACGAGGCCTGGCTGGAGGGCGTGACCACGGTCGGCGTCACCTCGGGCGCGTCCGTGCCGGAGGTGCTCGTCGAGGAGGTCCTGGAGTGGCTCGCCCGGCGCGGCTACGAGGACGTCGAGCTGGTCAAGGCCGCCGAGGAGTCCATCACCTTCTCCCTGCCGAAGGAGCTCCGCCGGGACCTGCGCGCCCAGGCGGCCGCCCTGGTCGCCGAGCGGGGCGGCAGCGGGGCGGGCGGCCCCGAAGAGGCCGCGGAGGGCGACGCGGAGAGCGACGGCACGGGTGCCGGGGACGCCCCGGCGGCAGCGGACACCGCGGCCGCCGCCGACGCCTCCGCTTCCGGGAAGTGACCGTCAGTCCTCCGTCGTAACGTGGAGCCATGCAGATCTTCGGCGTGGACATCGGCGGATCGGGCATCAAGGGTGCCCCAGTGGACCTCGACCTGGGCGACCTCGCCGAGGAGCGGCACAAGGTGCTCACCCCGCACCCGGCCACCCCGGACGCGGTGGCCGACGGGGTGAAGGAGGTCGTGGACCACTTCGGCTGGACGGGTCCGGTCGGCGTCACCTTCCCGGGAGTCGTCACCGGCCACTCCACGATCCGCACCGCGGCCAACGTCGACAAGGGCTGGATCGACACCGACGCGCGCGCCCTGCTCGGCGAGCGGCTGGGCGGCCCGCACGTGACGGTGGTCAACGACGCGGACGCGGCGGGCGTCGCCGAGATGCACTTCGGGGCCGGCCGCGGCCGCAAGGGCACGGTCATCCTCCTCACCTTCGGCACCGGCATCGGCAGCGCCGTGTTCACCGACGGCGTGCTGGTGCCCAACTCCGAGCTGGGCCACCTGGAACTGCACGGTCACGACGCGGAGAAGCGGGCCTCCAGCAAGGCCAAGGAGGACCACGACCTGTCCTGGGAGCACTGGGCGCACCGGGTCAGGAAGTACCTCGCCCACGTGGAGATGCTGTTCTCCCCGGAGCTCTTCATCGTCGGCGGCGGCGTCAGCCGCAAGTCCCACAAGTTCCTGCACTACATCGAGGGCATCAGAGCGGAGATCGTCCCGGCACAGCTGCAGAACAACGCGGGCATCGTGGGCGCGGCGATGCGCGCGGCGGAGGAGTCGGGGGCGTAGCCGTTCCGGGCCGCGCCGCCGGGCCCCCTCCGGGGCCTCCGTGCGGCCCGGAGGCCGCGGGAGGCCCGGGAGGGTGCCTTTCCGGGGCTCAGGCACCCCCCGGGGCGCGCCCTCCTGCGGCGCGAGCGCCTCCGACGCCGTCCCTCCCGGAACCGGCCGCACGGTCCCGGGGGACCGCCGGGCGCCGGGGCGCGGGGCGCAGTGCGCGTACGGTCACGATCAGACCGGCCACCAGTGTCCCGCCGTAGAGCCATCCGGCCTGCGTGGCGAGGGCCGTGAACAGGCCCACCAGCCGCCCGGTGAGTCCCTCCCCGCCGGCGAGGGGCACCAGCCCCGCCGCGAAGGCGATGGGCACGACGACGGGGGCGGCCACCAGGTCGCCCCGCCGGACCCAGCACGCGGTCGGCACGCACACCAGCAGGAACAGCACGCCGTACACGGTGAGCGAGGCACCGGTCAGCAGCCGGTCGAGGGAGCCGGCGGCGACGGTCGCGGTCGAGCAGAACAGTCCGCCGCCCAGCCCGGTGAGCCGCGGCCCGGGCGGCCGGCGCCGGAGCCGGCCGGGCGGGGCGGCGGACCGGGGCGGGCGGCCGGCGGCCGCGCCCGCCCGCCCGCTCCGCCCGGCGGCACCGCCACCCGAGGGGCCGGGACGGCCGCGGGGCGGCCGTACTCCGTCGCGCGGGGAGTCGTCGCTCCGGCGAGAGCGCTCACTTCGGGGGGAGTCGTCGCCCACGGGGGCCGGGCCGTCCTGCGGAGCGCGGGGCCCGGCGGACGCCCGGCGGGTCCGGCGGGGCGCCGACGGGGGGACGGAGAGGCGGTCCGGGCGGTCACCCGGACCGCCGGAGCCGGCCTGGGGCGGCAGCGCGGGCGTGCCGCGGCGCGGACCGGACCGGTCGGGGCGAGTCCTGTGTTGCTCCACTGAACCAACTTAGGTCCGCTTATGTGTCGAACGACCCTTCAGACACGCCGGGGCGGCGAGCCCGCCCGAGGGTTCGACCGAACGCGGGGAGCCGTTCCGGGCACCCCGTAGACTGGGGGATCGGCCAGGCTCTCGCGACTGGCCCCGGCCCGAAGGCCCCAGGCCCCGACGGCGCCCCCTGGCCCCTCTCACGTACGGGAAGACGCAACGTGTCGCTCACGATCGGAATCGTCGGCCTGCCGAATGTCGGCAAGTCGACCCTGTTCAACGCCCTGACCAAGAACGACGTGCTGGCGGCCAACTACCCGTTCGCCACGATCGAGCCGAACGTCGGCGTGGTGGGCGTACCCGACACCCGTCTGGCGAAGCTGGCGGAGATCTTCGGCTCGGAGCGGATCCTGCCGGCGACCGTGGACTTCGTGGACATCGCGGGCATCGTCCGCGGCGCCTCCGAGGGCGAGGGCCTGGGCAACAAGTTCCTCGCGAACATCCGCGAGTCCGACGCGATCTGCCAGGTCATCCGCGCCTTCAAGGACGAGAACGTCGTGCACGTCGACGGCAAGGTCTCGCCGAAGGACGACATCGAGACGATCAACACCGAGCTGATCCTCGCCGACCTCCAGACCATCGAGAAGGTCCTGCCGCGCCTGCAGAAGGAGTCGCGGATCAAGAAGGACGTGGCCCCGAAGGTGAAGGCCGTCGAGGAGGCGAAGGAGATCCTGGAGACGGGCGACACCCTCTTCTCCCGGGGCATCGTCCAGGGCAGCGAGCGGGCCGAGCTCCTGCACGACCTGCACCTGCTCACGACGAAGCCGTTCCTGTACGTCTTCAACGTCGACGAGGACGAGCTGACCGACGACGCGTTCAAGGACGAGCAGCGCGCCCTGGTCGCCCCCGCCGAGGCGATCTTCCTCAACGCCAAGCTGGAGGCCGACCTGGCCGAGCTGGACGAGGAGGAGGCCCTGGAGCTCCTGGAGTCCGTCGGCCAGCACGAGCCGGGCCTCGCCACCCTCGCCCGGGTCGGCTTCAACACCCTCGGCCTGCAGACCTACCTCACGGCCGGCCCCAAGGAGTCCCGCGCCTGGACCATCAAGAAGGGCGCCACGGCCCCCGAGGCGGCCGGTGTCATCCACACCGACTTCCAGAAGGGCTTCATCAAGGCCGAGGTCATCTCCTTCCCCGACCTCGTCGAAACCGGCTCCGTCGCCGAGGCCCGGGCCAAGGGCAAGGCCCGCATGGAGGGCAAGGACTACATCATGCAGGACGGCGACGTGGTGGAGTTCCGCTTCAACGTCTGACGAATCGTCAATAACTGTGCCCGGCAAGCTTGTTGGTGGGTCGGGCACAGTTCTGTCCGCAGGGAGTCCTGTGCCCCTGGGGTAGCGGCAGGTCTGGTCGGCGTGAGACTGCCTCAGACCTTGACGACCTCCACGGAAGGGCCGCACAGGAGTGTCAGGTCCTCGGGGTCGGACGTGAGGACGGTCACCGGCCGGGGTGCGTTGCGGGCGATGACGGCGAAGGCGGCATCGATGGCGTACTTGTGGCCGTGGAGGTGATGGGCGCGCAGAAGCGCGGCGGCCTGGTCGGTGATCTCCTTGGTGACGTCGTGAACGTCGACGCGGGAGAGGACCCACTTGATGCGGGCCGGGTGGATCCGCTCGTAGTCGGCCTCAAGGGTGGTCATGGCGCTGGTGGCAACACGGATGCCCTCCTCTGATGCCGCCTGGATCAGAGCCGTGACGGTGCGGTCCTTGCGGTAGAGCTTGGAGAGTCCTTCGCTGTCGAGCAGGAGGGTGCCGGGCATCAGGCGGCGGCACCGCCGGTCTGGCGGTGGTCGTGGCGCAGTAGCGCGCGGGCGGCCTCGACCTCCTCGTGGGTGAGCTCGTCGTTGTCGGTCTCGAAGTCGGCGACGATCTCCCGGAGCTTGTCCATGGCGACCCGCTGTTCGAGGGCCTCGGCGACGTAGGCGGAGAAACCGCCGGGTCCGACGTGAGCGCGTACGGCCTCGGCGAGGTCCTCGGGCAGGCTGATCGAATACTTCCTGCTACTACTCATGGTGCCGATCCTACCGGTGGTCGTAAGCCTTCGCGGGGTGAAAGGTCCCATGGGCGGACCGGCCGCAGGGAGTCAGCGGGGAGGCGCGATCAACGTTCTACGGGCCGGGCTGGTCCGTGGCGAAGCCCAACCGGCTCAGCGAGAAGCCACCCCCTTCAGGGGGTGGAGGAGTCACCAGGGATCGCAGGCGCCGCTGAATCGGGCGGCGCACACTGAAGTGAGTGCGATCCGCTCCGCGAGGTGATGCCGATGAGCCGCATCCTCTCTACCGGTTACGCCTTTCTCCTGGCACTGAGGTTTTCTCAGCGGTGATCACTTCCAGATTCCGTTGAGGACGAGGGCGGCGCGGGCGATGTCGCCGATCCGGCTGGGGCTGAGCGTGACACGTTGCAAGGTGCGCCATCGCTGCTTGAGCTCGGCGGCGGTCCGCTCGCCCAGGGCCCGGACATGCCGCAGCCACATGTTGAGCATGCGGGTATCGGTGTGAAGCGCCTGTTCGGACTTGCCTCTTGGGCGGCGGACCGGGATGCGAATGCCGATGCCCGCGCCGATGTAGCCCTTGTCCGCCAGGGTCGGCAGGCCCTCGGCCGCCGCCTTGTACAGGGCGGGCAGGGCGTGAATACGGGCGGCGGCGATGTCCGGGGTGGAGCCCGGCTCGACGTCGGAGGCCCACAGCGGGGTGCCGTCCGGGGCCGACAGGAACTGGATGTTGCCGCCGAACGCCTTGTGCTTCTGGCTGAACCACAGGTCATTCCCGTTGTCCCGGACGCCGGCGAGGCGGTCCGATTCGATCAGCGTGCCGTCCAGGACCACGTGCGTCATGCCCTCGCGCCGGCAGCGGGCGAGGACTTCGTGCAGGTCGGGGGCCTGGTAGGCGAGGACGTCGATGCCCTCGTGCAGGTAGCGGTAGCCGGTGGCCTGCGAGACCCCTGCATCGCGGGCCAGGCAGTGCACGCAGCCGCGCTCACGGAACCAGCGCAGCACCAGCACCGCCTGCCGGAACGGTCCGAGCGCACGCGAGCCCTTCGGCGTGCCGATCTGCCGCCGGTGGGCGGCCAGCAGCCGGGCGAGGAACTCGACGACGCGGCGCGGGACGTCGAGCGTGGCAACATAGGTGACCAACGTGAAGCCTCTGGTTCAACGGACGATCTTGTGAGAGAGACCTGTCCTACCAGGGGCTTCACGCCTGTCTGCGGCCAGGGACCTGTCTGCCCGATCCATTCCACGCCAAGCGGTTCACCCCTCTTCGCGGAGATCATTTCGCTGAGAAAACCTCAGTGTCCGGTGTACTGGGACGATGACCTACTTTAAGTCGTCGAGTCGGACGCGCAGGTCAGAAGGGGTCGGGCTCTGTCGAGTCCGACCTCTTCGTCGTCACCGTGCTGGATGGGTGCTGGATGTTCTGACGCATGGTCAGCGGTGGTCAGGTGTCGTAAACGGTGGACCGGTGCCCCACGTGTACGACCCGGACCAGCAGTTCCCCGTTGTCGATCGTGTAGACGACGCGGTAGTCGCCGACCCGTAGGCGTCGGCGATCTGGCTGGGACACGAGTGCGGTGGTGTTGAAGCCGAGCGGATCGCTTTCCAGCTTGGTCAGCTCGGTCAGTTTGGCCAGGATGCGCAGCGCCATGTCGCGGGGGATCTTCCGGAGCTCGGCCTGCGCCTCGGGGCGGAAGATGGAGCGACATCACGTCGCTGAGGTGGTCAGCATGCAGGCCGGGAGGGGCCGGACTGGAGAGCCCGGCCCCTTCGTCGATCCCGTGCCGGATCGGTGCCGGATGTTCTGACCCGGCGTCATCGGCGTTCAGGTGTCGCAGACGGTGGAGCGATGCCCGTCGTGCGCCACCCCCAGTACCAGCTCGTCGTTGTCGATCGTGTCCCAGCAGATCGGTCTCCAGCCCGGTCGGCCCAGTCGGCCCGGTCGGCCCAGTCAGCCCAGTCAGCCCAGTCGGCCCAGTCAGCCCGGTCCGCCGGGACCCGTCGGCCCGGGGCCGGGGGTCCGGGGGCCGGGCGGGCTTGGTCAGCATGCGGACCTCGCCGACCCTGCCCGGGCTTCGTCCCCCGGACGGGGCGGGTCGCCGCCGGAGGCCTGCTCAGGCGGCCGTCGGCCGGAGCTGGTGCGGCATGTTCCAGCCCTCGGCGAGCCTCGACGGGTGAACGTTGCGGCCGCCGCCGAAGAACTCGCAGAACTTCATGATCAGCGGGTCCCAGCCGAGCGGGTCCACGTGGTGCGTCCCCGGGATGACCAGGTCTTCCGCGACATGGGCGCGCAGCACCTCGACCTCGAAGGCGGTGGCGTGCGACTGAGGGCCGCCGAAGGGATGGGCCGAGACGACCCGGCACTCCAGCTGGACCGGACATTCCGCGGCCCGGGGGGCCCGGACCAGATCCGATGCCTGCTCGGTCAGGTGGGCCGCCGAGAACTTGTCCGGCTCGTACCGGTAGCCCTGCCTCTTCTTGTGGTCCGGCACGGCCGGCTTCCCGGTGGTGAGCGCGATCCGGTCGACGGAGTCGACCATCGCCGACGAGGGCAGGTTGAGCACGCACTCGCCCTCCCGCAGCAGGTTCGCGGTGGTCTGGGCGCTGTTGCCGAGACCGAGCATGCAGGACTGGCCCAGCCACCACGCCGAGGACATCGGCGCGAGGTTCGCCGTGCCGTCCTCGTTGCGTGAGCTGATCAGCACCACCGGAGTTCCGAAGTACAGGACCTTGAGCCCGGGGACGACGTGCATGCGCTGTGCCTTTCGCGAGGTGCCGGACGGACGGGCCCGCGATCGGGAACGCGAGCCTGCGCCGACCCTCTCGTGGGCGGGACCGACGGCACCGGCGGAAATGCGACCTCGCGCTCGGTGCGCGGCGTCGGCGGTCCCGGGCCCCCGCATGCCCGCGAGACGGGTGCGCACCTCGCGCACCGGCTCTGTGGACCGTGGCCGCGTCATGCGCCCGAGCGTGCGTACCGAGTGTCCCGTGCGGACACCGCGGCGGTCGGCTGCCCTGCCGCCGCGGTGGGCGCCGGGCGACTCCACACCGTGCCGGACCGGTGGTGCCGGCGACAGGACCGGACTCCGCGGCGAGCGCGCTCGCTGCGTGACGGCGTGGTCTCCCTTTGGCGGCACGGTGAAAGGGCAACGCCCTGCAGCGACGGACCGCGACTTGGGAGGATGCGGGGACGGCGAGAGAGGGGCGGGCGGGCGTGGGGCGTGCGGAGCGGGACGCGGTCGCGGGGGGAGCGCGACTGTACGAGGCGGCGCGGGCCGTGGTGGATGACCACGGACGGGCGGTCGAGGCGGTACGGGCGGCACTGAAGCCGCTGCACGACGCGGCGGTGAAGCAGGAGCTCGACGCGATGCCCGTGGCCCGGCTGCAGGACGTCACCGAGGGGCGGCTGCGGCTGGGGAACGTGGAGGCGGGCGGACCGGCCACGGTGGGCGGCGTGCTGGAGGCCGGGCCGTACCGGCTGCGGCAGATCGCCGGGGTCGGGCGGCGCACGGTCGATCAGCTGCTGGCCGCGGCTCACCGGCTCGCCGAGGCGCTGCACGAGACGGTGGCCGTCCACATCGACGTCGACCGGCCGGACCCGGGGACGACCGAGCTGGTCCGGGCCCTGCACGTGCTGGTGGAGGCGGGCCCGGACGCCCGGCGCGCGGTGGACCGGGCGACCGCTCTGTCGGAGCGGCTCGGCCCGCTGCTCTCGGATGCCGCGCCCGCCGCCGGCCGGCTGCGGATGCTGCTGACGGCCGGTGAGAGGAGGACCCGCGCGCTGGCCGCGGTGGCGGAGATCCGCTCGGTGGTGGAGGAGGCGGAGCGGACCGGTGTGCCCGGGCTGCTCGCCCAGGCCTCGGTGGACCTGCTGCGCGGTCCGTCCGGCGACGTCGCGGCCTGGGTGGACTTCGAGCTCCGTTCCGCGGAGTACTACAGCCTGCTCGCGGAGGTCTCCGGGCGGCCGCCCGACACCGCCGCCGCCGAGGGGCACGTGCCCGAGGGCATCGCCGAGCAGGTCCGGGCGCAGCCCCTGGACGACGCGCACCTGCGGGTCTCGCTGCGCGGCTACCAGGCGTTCGGTGCCCGGTTCGCCCTCGCGCAGCGCAGGGTGATCCTCGGCGACGAGATGGGCCTCGGCAAGACCGTCCAGGCCGTCGCCGTCCTCGCGCACCTGGCCGCGGCGGGGGAGGTCCGGTTCCTGGTCGTCTGCCCGGCGAGCGTTCTGGTGAACTGGACGCGGGAGATCGAGGCGCGCAGCACGCTGCGGGTGACGGTGCTGCACGGCCCCGAGCGGCACGACGCGTTCGCCCGCTGGAGGGAGCGGGGCGGGGTCGGGGTGACCACGTTCGACGCGCTGCGCGGGTTTGCCGCGCCGGACGGCGGCGAGGTCGCCCTGCTCGTGGTCGACGAGGCGCACGCGGTGAAGAACCCGCAGACCAAACGGTCGCAGGCGGTGGCGGCCTGGGTGGAGCGCTGTGAGCGCGCTCTGTTCATGACCGGCACCCCGATGGAGAACCGGGTCGGGGAGTTCCGCACCCTGGTCGGGATGCTCGACCGCGGTGTCGCCGAAGGGCTGGGGGCGTGGGAGGCGCCGGCTGGCCCGGCCGCGTTCCGCAGGGCCGTCGCCCCGGTCTATCTGCGCCGCAACCAGGAGGACGTGCTCACCGAGCTGCCCAGTCTCCAGCGCACCGACGAGTGGGAGGAGCCGAGCGCGTCGGACGAGGAGGCGTACCGGGACGCCGTACGGGCCGGGAACTTCATGGCGATGCGCAGAGCCGCCTACGCGCACCCGGAGAGATCGGCCAAACTGCTCCGGCTCCGCGAGATCGTGGGCGAGGCGGGGGAGAACGGACTGAAGACGGTGGTCTTCTCCTCCTTCCGGGACGTGCTGGGTGTGGTGGGCGGGGCGCTGGCCGGTGCCCCGGTGTTCGGTCCGCTCGACGGCGGTGTCCCGCCCGTGCGGCGGCAGCGGATCGCCGACGAGTTCGCGGCCGTCGCGGGACCGGCGGTGCTGCTGGCGCAGATCCAGGCGGCGGGTGTCGGGCTCAACCTGCAGGCCGCGTCCGTCGTGGTCCTCTGCGAACCGCAGGTCAAGCCGACCGCCGAGCACCAGGCGGTGGCGCGGGCCCACCGCATGGGGCAGGTCAGGCCGGTCCGGGTGCACCGGCTGCTCGCGACGGGAGGGGTGGACGAGCGCATGGTCGGGATGCTGGAGCGGAAGGCCCGCCTGTTCGACGCCTATGCCCGGCGCAGCGCCGTGGCGGAGGCCACGCCGGACGCGGTCGACGTGTCGGACACGGAGCTGGCCCGGCGGATCGTGGAGGAGGAGCAGGCCCGCCTGGGCGTGGCGGCCGAGGCCGTGCGTCAGCCGGCGGACTGACGGGGCGCGGCGGCGGCGGTCCACGGCCCGCCGGCCGACCCGCTCCGCCCGCCGCCCCGGTCCGGGGCCGCGCGGGTGCGGGCGCCGCAGGGTTCGTCCGGACCCGCCGGAGGCCGCCGGGGGACCCGGCGCCCGGGGTGTCTTCGCCGCGGCGTCCGACCAGGCCGCCGGACGACGGGCGGGGCGGGGCGCGGGAGTCCGGCCGCTCCGGGGGCCCGGGTGCGCCGGCAGGCCTCCCGGGGCCGGTCACAGGGGCCCGGGACGGCGGGGGCGTCGTCGCCGGAGGAGGTGCCCGCGCCCGGCCCGGACGAGCTCCAGATGTGACGGAGTGTCATGTCAGTTGTGTGGCGGGCTTGTTACGTCGCTGCGGGACCCCTTGTGCAATTCCTCCTGAACCCTCAATCTTTCGGCTGACGCATGGGAGCGCACAGCGGATTGTCATGCCCCTGTCGTGCTCTGCGGTGTCTGCTCGACGCACCATCCCCCACCAGCAGCGCACCACCGATTGAGGAGGACCCCTCAGATGGCAGCGATGCGTAACTCCGGCGGAATCCCCAGGCGGTCCCCGCGGCGAAGAGTGGCCGCGATCGGCATGGCGGCCACAGCCGCGCTCGCCGCAGGCCTCGTCTCCGCCCTGCCCGCCGGGGCGGCACCCGCCGCGTCCGAAGGCCGTATCCAGTACGAGGGCGCGGCGAACGCCGTCGCCGACAGCTACATCGTGACGCTCAAGGCCGACCGGGCCCGCTCCGGCACCGCCACGGGGCGCGCCGTGGCCGCCAAGTACGGGGCCACGATCGAGCGGACGTACCAGAAGGCGCTCAACGGGTACGAGGTCGAGGCCAGCGCCGCCGAGGCGAAGCGGCTCGCGGCCGACCCGGCCGTCGCCTCCGTGGTGCAGAACCGCACCCTCCACATCGACGGGACCCAGCCCAGCCCGCCCTCCTGGGGCCTGGACCGCATCGACCAGCGGAACCTCCCGCTGAACAACTCGTACACCTACCCGGACTCCGCCGGGCAGGGCGTGACCGCGTACATCATCGACACCGGTGTCCGCATCACCCACAACGACTTCGGCGGCCGCGCCTCCTACGGCTACGACGCCATCGACGACGACAACACCGCGCAGGACGGCCACGGACACGGCACCCATGTGGCCGGCACGGTCGCCGGCAGCTCCTACGGCGTCGCCAAGAAGGCCAAGATCGTCGGTGTGCGCGTGCTGAACAACTCCGGTTCGGGCACCACCGCCCAGGTCGTCGCGGGCATCGACTGGGTCGCCCAGAACGCCGTGAAGCCGGCCGTCGCCAACATGTCGCTCGGCGGCGGCGCCGACACCGTGCTGGACAACGCCGTGCGCAACGCCATCGCCTCGGGCGTCACGTTCGCCGTCGCGGCCGGAAACGAGTCGACCAACGCCTCGACCCGCTCGCCCGCACGGGTGTCCGAGGCCATCACCGTCGGCGCCACCACCAGCTCCGACTCCCGGGCCAGCTACTCCAACTACGGCTCGTCGCTGGACCTGTTCGCGCCGGGCTCGTCGATCACCTCGGCGTGGAACAGCAGCGACAGCGCCACCAACACGATCTCCGGTACGTCGATGGCGACCCCGCACGTCGCCGGAGCGGCGGCCCTGTACCTCGCCGACAACCCCTCGTCGACGCCCTCGCAGGTGAGCACCGCCCTGGTGAACGCCGCGACCCCGAACGTGGTCTCCGGCCCCGGCAGCGGCTCACCGAACCGGCTCCTCCACGTCGGCGGCGGCACCACCACGCCGCCCGGGCCGCGCTTCGAGAACACCGGTGACTACACGATCAGCGACCACTCCACCGTCGAGTCGCCGATCACCGTCTCCGGGGTCTCCGGCAACGCGCCCGCCTCGCTGGCCGTCGAGGTGCACATCGTGCACACCTACATCGGCGACCTCCAGATCCAGCTGATCGCCCCCGACGGCAGCGCCTACACGCTCAAGTCGTACGGCACCGGCGGCAGCTCGGACAACATCGACACCACGTACACCGTGAACGCCTCCTCCGAGACGGCCAACGGCACGTGGAAGCTCAGGGTCAGCGACAACTACACGTGGGACACGGGCTACATCAACGCCTGGGCCCTCCAGTTCTGACACCCGACCCGGCAACTCCGGCCTGACCACTCGTCCTCGCGGACCGGCTCCCCGGCCACCGCGAGGACGAGCCGTCTGCCCCACCCCACCCCACCCCACCCCGCATCGACCGGCCACGCAAGGCCGCGAACGGCGGTGAGGGGACGTGTCGGGGGGTGCCCGCCCGCAGCGGCCGGCGCGGGTCCCCCGCCCCCTACCGGCCCACCCCACCGCCGGCCCGAGGACGGGTACCCCCCGGCGCGGCCCCGCCCCACCCCGTCACCCGAAGCGCCCCCGCGGAACCGTCCTGCGCCGCGGGCAGCGGCGCGCACGCACGGCTTCAATGCCCCGGTGCCGCAGCGCCGTGGGGCGCCGTCCGAGCACCCCGCCGACCGCGGTTCCCCTCCGTCACGCGCCGGCCCGCCCCGCCGCGGCGCCGCCCGCGGCACCCCCCCCACCGGGCCGACGCCGGCCCGCCCACGTTCCGCCCCTGATCACGGCGCCCGTACGATGCGCCCAGCCGCACATCCGTTCAGCCGCCGACCCAGGAGCCCGTCACCCGTGTCGATACCTCCGCCGCCCGGCCCGCAGGGCCCGTACCCCGCACCGGGCCCCTACCCCGCACCGGGCCCGTACGGACCCCACGGACCCCACGGACCCCACGGGCCCCAGCCCCACCCGCAGTCGTGGCTCCCCCAGGCACCCCGGCGTCCGCCGGTCAACGGCCTCGCCATCGCCTCGCTGGTGTTCGGCATCCTCTGCTTCGTACCGGCCCTCGGGCTGGTCCTGGGCCTGCTCGGGCTGTGGCAGATCGGACGCACGGGCCACCGCGGCCGGGGCATGGCGATCGCCGGAAGCGTGCTGTCCGCGGTCGGCCTCGCCCTGTGGGCGCTGCTGTTCACGACGGGCGCGGCGTCCGAGGCCTGGCGCAGCGTCAGGGAGGACGTGACGGTCTCGGTCGGGACAGGGCACTGCTTCGACACCGCGTCCGGCTCGCTGGAGGGCTTCGCCTACGACGTGGAGGAGGTGCCGTGCGCGGGCCGCCACGACGGCGAGGTGTTCGCCACGATCACCCTGCCCGACGGGCCGTACCCCGGGGACTCGGGCGTCACGGACCTGGCCGCGGACGGGTGCTACGCCCGCAAGGACGACTACGCCATGGACACCTGGGCCGTCGCGGACGACGTCGACCTGTACTACCTCACTCCGACCCGGGGGAGCTGGCGTCTGGGGGACCGCGAGATCACCTGCGTCTTCGGCAACACGGACGCCGAGGGCACGCTGACCGGGTCGCTGCGGGCCGACACGACCACGCTGGACGCGCACCAGCTGGCCTACCTGGAGGCCGTCCGCGCGCTCGACGAGGTCGTCGAGAAGGAGCCCGAGGCCTACCCGGACGAGGACCTGCGGGCGAACACGAGGTGGGCGCGCACCATGGAGAGCGCGCTGGACGAGCAGGCGGCGGTGCTGCGCGGGCGCACCTGGTCGGCGCAGACGCGTAGGCCCCTGGCGGCGCTCGCCGCCGAACTGGAGGCCAGGGCGGACGACTTCGGCAGGGCGGCGAGGGCGAAGGACGAGGAGGCCTTCTTCGACCCGTACCTGTCCGGGTACGACTTCGTGGACGGCGAGGCGACCGTCGACGCCCGCGAGGCGCTGGACCTGTCGACGACCCCGCCGGTGTACGGCGACGGCGAGGACGGCAGGGGCGACGAGGGCGGCAGCGGCGGCGCGGGCGCCGGGGACGGCCGCATCCAGGTGTGACCTCGGGCCGGCCCCGGCCGTCCCCGGGCCCGGCCGAGGTGTGAGGGCGGCCATAGCGGGGAGAAAGTGCCTGCGTAAAGCCCCCGGCCCGCACAAGTCATCACATCGAGTGATTCCCTGGCCTTTGCTTGCACGGATCAACCCACGGTTGCCAGTCTGTTGCTGTCTGTACAATCTGATGGGAGCGGCCAGTGACATTCGGTGAGCAGCCGGCGTACCTGCGTGTCGCGGGTGATCTCCGCAAGAAGATCGTCGACGGTTCGCTGCCACCGCACACCCGGCTCCCGTCCCAGGCGCGGATCCGCGAGGAGTACGGCGTCTCGGACACCGTCGCGCTGGAGGCGCGCAAGGTGCTCATGGCGGAGGGCCTGGTCGAAGGCCGCTCCGGCTCGGGGACCTATGTGCGCGAGCGCCCGGTTCCCCGCCGCGTCGCGCGCTCGGGGTACCGTCCGGCGAGCGGCGCCACACCGTTCCGTCAGGAGCAGGCGGACGCGGCCGTGCGCGGCACCTGGGAGTCCAGCAGCGAGCAGACCGTGGCCGGCCACGCGGTCGCGGACCGTCTGCGGATCGAGCCCGGAGACAAGGTGATGTGCACCCGGTACGTCTTCCGGGAGGCCGGTGAGCCGATGATGCTGTCCACCTCGTGGGAGCCCCTGGCCGTGACGGGGCGGACGCCGGTGATGCTGCCCGAGGAGGGACCGCTGGGCGGCATGGGGGTCGTGGAGCGCATGCGGGCCATCGACGTGATCGTCGACAACGTCACCGAGGAGGTCGGCGCCCGCCCGGGCCTCGCGGAGGAACTGCTGGCGCTCGGCGGTGTGCCGGGCCACGTCGTGGTGGTCGTCCACCGCACGTTCTACGCCTCCGGCCGCCCGGTGGAGACCGCCGACGTGGTCGTCCCCGCGGACCGCTACCGGGTCGCGTACCACCTGCCGGTGAGATGAGTCGGCGTACCACCTGCCGGTAGGACAGGTCGCGTACCACCTGCCGGTGAGACAGGTCGCGTGCCACCTGCCGGTGAGACAGGGGGAGGTGACGGCCTCTCCCGTGACCGCGGCCGCGGTCACGGCCGGGTGCCCGACGGAACACGGGTCCCGCGGGCACCCCCGGCCCCGCGCGAACCGGTGCCGTGGCGAGGTGATCTGACGCCCCGGCGGGACCACGCGCACCGGCGCGCGGAGTCCCCCGGCGCACTCTGCCGCGCGCCCCGTTGGGTTTCGGTCGTTCTCCCAGGTGGCCCTGGGTGTCCGCGGAGCGCCGCCGCAGGCGCGCGCCGCAGCGCGTGCGCGGCCTGCTCGCCGTTGTGCGCCCGGGGGCGGCTGGCCGGTTGACTGCGTCCCGGATACCTCTTTGTGAAAAGCCGTGTTCGCTCAGTGAAGGCAGGGCGTAGGCTCAGGCATATGCGGAGTGCGGTTTCCCCGGTGGGCGGAGCGTGGCGCGGACCGCGGACGGGATGTGGAGGGGCGCGATGACCGACGGCGGCACCATCCCCCTGCCCTGGCTGGTCATACGTCAGGACGACAACGGCAATCGCTACCGTGTGGGCCGGTACGCCACCCGGGACGAGGCCCAGAAGATCGCCGACAGTCTGGAGACGCGCGGCCACCAGCAGCTCTACCTGGTCGAACGCGTCGGCCAGAACGGCAACGGCGCGCGCGACTGACCGCCCCGCGCGACCGGCTCCGGCCGCGGAGGCCCGGTGCGCCCTCCCGTAGGCTCCGGCGCATGAGGGAACACACCGTGGTGGTCGGCGCCGCGCTCGTGAAGGACGGGAGGCTGCTGGCCGCGCGCCGCAGCGCGCCCCCCGAGCTGGCCGGGCGCTGGGAGCTGCCGGGCGGGAAGGTCGAGCCCGGCGAGATGCCCGAGGCGGCGCTGGTACGGGAGTTGCGCGAGGAACTCGGGGTCGGCGCCGAGACGCTGGCGCGGGTGCCGGGGGAGTGGCCGCTGCGGCACCCGTACGTCCTGCGGGTCTGGACCGCCCGACTGCTGCCGGACTCCTCGGAGCCCGAGCCCCTGGAGGACCACGACGAACTGCGCTGGCTCGCTCCGGGCGAGCTGTGGGACGTGGACTGGCTGGACCAGGACGTGCCGGCGGTCCGGGCCGTCGCGGCCGCGCTCACGCGGCAGGAGGGCTCCGGCTAGAAGGCTGCTGAAAATCTGGTGTGCTGGCCCCGGCTCCGTGGAGTCGGGGCCAGTCTTGTAGGCATGCAGGGGGAATGGGGGCTGGGGAGCCGGTCGGGCCGGATGCGGAGACGTGCCGGGAGCTGATCCCGGCGGGGAGTGTGTTCGCGTTCCTGGCCGAGCACCGCGAGGTGCTGTTCCCGGCGGAGATGTTCGCGGACATGTATCCCTCGTCCAACGGCCGTCCGAGTCTGCCGCCACAGGTCCTGGCCGCGACCGTGGTGCTGCAGAGCCTGCACGGGCTGTCGGACTTCGAGGTCGTTCAGGGTATGGGCGCGACCTGCGGTGGGACTTGCCGGGCTCGGCCTGCACGACACGCCGCGTTCGATCCGTCGTTGTTGACGTACTTCCGGCGCCGCCTGCGCAACTCGGCCGATCCGACGCGGATCTTCACCAAGGTCAAGGAGGTCGTGGCCGCGACCGGGCGTCAGGGCAAGCAGCGGCGGGCGCTGCAGACCACCGTCCTCGATGACGCGGTGGCCACCCAGGACACCGTCACCCAGATCATTTCCGCGATCCGGCGGGTGATCCGAGAGGTTCCCGGCGGCCAGGAGACGGCCGGCCTGTGGTGCATGGCCCACGACTACACCAACCCGGGCAAACCGAGGATCGCCTGGGACGACGAGACGGCCCGCGCCGCGCTGGTCGACGCGCTGGTCGCCACCGACGCCCTCAACCTGCTCGGACACCTGCCCGAGCAGAACCTGCTGGCCCTGGTCGCCGGACAGGACGTGGAACCCGCCAAGGACTCCGACGGCCGCGACGGCCGCTGGCGCATCGCCAAGCGCACAGCACCCGACCTGGATGGGCGTCCACCGTCGACCCCGACGCCCGGCACAGCCAGAACCGCACCCGCCACCAGGACGGCTTCAAGGAACATGTCTCCTTCGAGCCGGAGACCGCACTGTTCACCGCCGTCGCCCTGACCGGCGGCTACGGGCCCGGCAACCACGAGGCCGCCATCGCCGCCGACCTGCTGGCCGACGAAGAAGAGGGCACGGAGTTAACCGTGCTCGGCGATTCCGCCTACGGCACCGGCGAACTGCGCGAGCGCCTTCAAGGCCAGGGCCACACCCTGGTGATCAAACCGCCGCCGATCCTGATGGCGTCCGGCGGCTTCACCATCGACGACTTCCGCCTCGACCTGGCCGCCGGCACCGCGCACCCGCCCGGCCGGACACACCGCCAACCTCGGGCAGGTCAAAGCAGACGGCGCCCGCACCGCCCAGTTCAAACGCCTCTGCGCCGACTGCCCCCTGCGGACGCTGCACCACCTCCAAGACCGGACGCACCGTGAACGTCCACCCCCAGCACGCTCGAACTGCTGGCCGCCGCCACCAGGCCGCCACCGACCCCGCCTGGCAGGACCTATACTGCCGATGGCGGCCCCCCGGCGCCGCCCATCGCCCTGCTCGCCCTGCAAGGAACTCCGCGCAGAGTCCCACGCGGCGGTGGATCGCCAACAACAGCGGCTCGACATCACCGCCGCCGCCGCAGCTCCGCCGCGGGGCGCCACCACCTCGGAAGGGAGGGAGGAGTACAGTCGACCCGGACACGGCCCGACCCCCGCCACCGCATAGGGAAAGGGGCCATCCGGCCTCAGGCCGGACAGCCCCCAACAAGATTTTCAGCAGCCTTCTAGGGCGTGTTCCGGCCGTGGCGTCGTCCGCCCGGAGGCCGGGGCCCGCGGCGTCCGGTGCCGGGGGCACCTCCCACGCCCGTGAGGCAGTGGGCAGCATCGCAAGGCGGAGGGCCGTCCGCGTACCGGGCGTCCGCGGACGCCCCCGACAACGCGACGAGGTGCCGTACCGGACGCCGCGGGCCGGGCGTGCCGTACCGGACGCCGCGGGCCGGGCGGGACTTCCGAAACACGCCCTGGTGCCCGTGACGGTCGCACTCCGGAGCGCGCAAGGCGCGAAGGCGCGGCCGGGGCGTCTCCGCCTGCGCCGTTCGTGCCACTGTGCGCCTCCCCGGACGGTACGGGCCCCCGATAAAGGGTATGGGGCCATTAACCCCATGAAATCGGACATGGGTGGGCTGGCCGGCCTGGGAAGTGATCGGCGTGATCGATACCGGAGGCGACCGCGCCGAGTGGACCTTCCCGGCGCACCCCGGCGCCGTGCGCACCGCACGCTCCTGTGTGCGCGGCCAGCTGGACGCCTGGCAGCTCGACAGCGTGGGTGACGTCACCGCCCTCCTGGTCAGCGAACTGGTGACCAACGCGCTGCGTCACGCCACCGGCCCCATCGTGGTGCGCCTCGTGCGCCTCGCGGGTCCTCCGGAGACGCTCCTGGCGGAGGTCTCCGACCCCCTGCCGGACCCGCCCCGCAGACGCGTCGCCCGGCCCGAGGACGAGGGAGGGCGCGGCCTGCAACTGGTGGCGTCCACCTCCCGCCGCTGGGGCACCCGCCCGGGCGAGAGCGGCAAGACGGTGTGGTTCGAACTGGCCGTGCCCGACTGAACCGGTGCCCCGGGGCCCGCCCGACCGCCGCCCCGGCCGGTCATCGCCGGGAGCAGGTCGAGCCACCCGCCGCCCCCGGCTCCCCACATGCCCCGGCTCCCCACGTGCCCCGGCTCCCCCCCACACCCCAACTCCCCGCCCGGCCCCGGCTCTCCGCGGGACCCCGACCCGCCACCGGCCGCCCGGTCGGCCGCGGGGACGGCCCCGGCCACCCGCCGCGGCGGGCCGGACCGGCCCTCGCCGGCCCGCCGCGGCGCCAGCTCGCGGGGGTGGCACGGGTGTACAGCGGGAGCACCGCCGTCCAGCAGCCCCTTCCAGCCGCCGAGACGTCACATCCGGTGTGGTTCGAGGGCGTGTGCGCCGGTTAGAAGTCTGGAAGTGTTCTCGCAGCGAGGTCCGAAAAACCGTCGGGCCGAGCTGTGATCGTGAACACCGTGTCGTGCGGCCCCGTTGTACTGGATACTGCGGGCAGCCGCCGCCGGTGACCGGTGCCGGACGCGGTGAGCTGGAGGGGACGGTTCGCGTGAGCGGGATACCAGCGAAGGGCGCGGAGTCCGAGGACCCGTCGGACGGCGTGACGACCGGGCCCGGGGGCGCCCCGGTGGCCGGCGGACCGGCCTTCGACCCGATGTGGCAGAGCAGCCCGCCCGGCTCGATGTACGACTACATCAAGGTCGCCTCCTTCTCCATCGGCCCCGACGGGCTCGTCGACCAGTGGAGCCTGCGCGCCGAGCAGATCTTCGGCATCCGGGCCGAGGACGCCGTCGGCATGGACCCGATAGAGACCTTCGTCGACCCCGACCGGCGCGAGCGCGGCCAGCGCAAGATGGCGGAGATCCTCGACGGCCGGGAGTGGACCGGGGTGATCCCGTTCCGGACACCGGACGCACCGGACGGCACCCCGGGCGGGGACGCGCTCGCCGAGGTCTACGTGATGCCCACCCATGCCGAGGACGGCGCCAAGGCGGCCGTCTGCATCGTCGTGGACGTACAGGTGTTGCGCACCATCGAGACCGATCTCGCGGCGTCCCAGGCGATTTTCGGCCAGTCCCCGTTCGGGTTCCTGCTGATCGACCCCGAGTTGAAGGTCCGCCGCGTCAACCATCGCTTCGCCTCCCTCTTCGGAGGCCTGCCCGACGACCACCGCGGGAAGGGAGTGCACGACTACCTCCCGCGCGCGGAGGCCGAGCGGGTCTCCGCCACCCTGCGACGGGTCCTGGAGACCGGCGACTCCGTCACCGACATGCACGTCACCGGTTTCGCCCCCGGCTCCGAGGACCGCAGGCACTGGTCCGTCAACCTCTACCGCGTGCACAGCGGCAGCGGCCGCCCCATCGGCATCGCCTGGCTCGGCATCGACATCACCGCCCGCCGGGCCGCCGCCCGCGAGGCGGCCGCCGCCCGGCGCAACCTGGCCCTGCTCAACGAGGCCGGGGCGCGCATAGGCAACTCGCTCGACCTGGAGACCACGGCGCGCGAACTCCTCGACGTCGTCGTCCCCGGCTTCTGCGACCTGGCGACCGTCGATCTCTACCAGGGGCTGCTGGCCGGTGACGAGACCCCGCCCGGCCTCGCCGACGGCAGCGCCGAGCTGCGCCGCGTGGCCTTCGCCAGCGCCGTCTCCGACGTGCCCTTCGCGCTGGCCGACTCCCCGGTCGCGGTCGGAGCCGTCCACCACTACGCGTTCAACTCGCCCTGCGCGGACGCCCTGCGCACCGCACGGCCGCGCACCGTGCCCGCGCCGGAGGGCGCCCTGGTGCAGTCCACGCTGGCCGTCCCGATGGTCGCCCACGACACCGTCGTCGGGCTCGTGCAGTTCTCCCGCACCAAGGGCAGCGAGCCGTTCGGGGACCGGGACCGCGACCTGGCCGTGGAACTCGCGGCCCGCGCCGCGGTCTGCATCGACAACGCCCGGCTGTACCGGCGCGAGCACGAACGGGCCCTGATACTGCAGCGGTCGCTGCTGCCGCCCGGAGACCCCGTCGCCTCCGGTCTGGACATCGCCTGCCGCTATCTGCCCGGCAACGCCTTCACCGGACGGCCCAGCGAGGTCGGCGGCGACTGGTTCGACGTCATCGAACTCCCCGGCCACCGCACCGCGCTGGTGGTCGGGGACGTCATGGGGCGCGGCCTGCGCGCCGCCGTCGCCATGGGCGAACTGCGCACCGCGGTCCGCACCCTGGCCCAGCTCGACCTGGAGCCGGCCGAGGTGCTGTCCCAGCTGGACGAGATCGCCCGCGGCCTCGGCGCGCCGGGCGGCGTGCAGCAGGCCACCCGCACCGCGCGGCGTCCCCGTGAGGCGGAGCCCTCCGAGGTGTACCTGGCGACCTGCGTGTACGCCGTGTACGACTCGGTGACCCGGCGCTGCACCTTCGCCAACGCAGGCCACCTGCCCCCGGTGCTGGTGGAGCCCGGCGAGGCGGCGCTGATGCTCGACGTGCCGCCGGGCATGCCCCTCGGTGTCGGAGGCGAGCCCTTCGAGGAGGTCGAGGTCGAACTGCCCGAGGGCGCGCTGCTCGCGCTGTACACCGACGGCCTGGTCGAGTCCCGCGACCATCCGCTGGACGAGGGCCTGCAGGCCTTCGTCGGCGCGCTGACCGACCCGGCGCTGCCCCTGGAGGACGTCTGCGACCAGGTCCTCCACACCCTCGACAGCCACCACGGCGAGGACGACATCGCCCTGCTCATGGCCCGGGTGCAAGGCCTGCCCGCGGACTCCGTCGGCGACTGGACGCTGCCGCGTGAGCCGCGCAGCGTGGGCCGGGCCCGCGAGCACGCCCGCGCCCAGCTGCAGGCGTGGGACCTGGAGGGCCTGGTCGACACCACCGAGCTGCTGGTCAGCGAGCTGGTCACCAACGCCCTGCGCTACGGCGAGGGGGAGATACGGCTCCGGCTGCTGCTCGACCGCACGCTGGTCTGCGAGGTCTGGGACTCCGGCCTCGTCCAGCCGCGCCGCCGCCGGGCCCGGGACACCGACGAAGGCGGCCGCGGCCTCCAGCTCGTCGGTCTGCTCAGCGAGGCCTGGGGCTCCCGGCGGACCCCGCGCGGCAAGACGGTCTGGTTCGAACTCCCGCTGCCCGACGGCGAGAACAGCCCGGTGGACCCGGCGGAGGCCCTGCTGAGCCTGTTCTGAGCACCGGCCGCCGCCCGCCGCGGAAGCCCGCCCGCCGCGGAAGCCAGCCCCGCCCGGGACCGTCCGGCCCGGCTGCTCCCACGGCGGCCTACCGCGACCCGCGGCGGCCTACCGCGACCCGCGGCGGCCTACCGCGACCCGCGGCGGCCCCGCCCCGCGCCCGCCCGCGCCCGGCGCTCCACCGGCGGAGCGCCGGGGCCGGTGCCGGTCCCCGCCACCGGGGCGGGCCGGCGGCACGGGACGTGCCCGCCCGCCGCCCGCACGCGGGAGCCGGCCCGCGGCCTCAGGGCTGCCGCGAGCGGCGTCCGATCTTCGAGCCGAGCCACACCAGCGGGTCGTACTTGCGGTCCACCGCGCGCTCCTTGAGCGGGATCAGCGCGTTGTCGGTGATGCGGATGCCCTCGGGGCAGACCTCGGTGCAGCACTTGGTGATGTTGCAGTAGCCGAGGCCGTGCCGGTCCTGGGCGGTGGCCCGGCGGTCCAGGCCGCTCTCGGCGGCCGCGTCCAACGGGTGCATGTCCAGTTCGGCGACCCGCATCAGGAAGCGCGGACCGGCGAAGACGGGCTTGTTCTCCTCGTGGTCCCGGACGACGTGGCAGGTGTCCTGGCACAGGAAGCACTCGATGCACTTGCGGAACTCCTGCGAGCGGTCCACGTCCTGCTGCATCATGCGGTACTCGCCGGGAGCCAGCCCGGCCGGCGGCACGAACGCCGGGATCTCGCGGGCCTTGGTGTAGTTGAACCCTACGTCGGTGACGAGGTCGCGGACGACGGGGAACGCCCGCAGCGGTGTCACCGTGACGGTCTCCGCGGGGTCGAACACCGACATGCGGGTCATGCACATCAGCCGCGGCCGGCCGTTGACCTCGGCCGAGCACGAGCCGCACTTGCCCGCCTTGCAGTTCCAGCGCACCGCGAGGTCGGGGGCCTGGGTGGCCTGGATGCGGTGCACGATGTCCAGCACCACCTCGCCCTCGTTGACCTCCACGCTGAAGTCGGCGAGCCCTCCGCCGTCCTGGTCGCCCCGCCACACCTTGAACCGGGCCTGGTAGCCGCTCACTCGTACAGCTCCTCCTCGGCGAGGTACTTGACCAGCTCCTCCTTGTCGAACAGGGCGAGCAGGTCCGGGCGGATGGGTTCGGCGGTCTCCCGCACGAGGTCGATCCGGCCGGAGGCCGGGCCGACGGCGGACGGTTCCGGCGCCGGTCCGCGCCGGGGTCCGGCCTCGGCCGCGGACGCGTGCCGCGGTCCGGGTTCCGGCGCCGGACCGGGCCGGGCTCCGGGCTCCGGCCCGGCGAGCCGGCACAGCAGGTTCACCCGGCGCCAGGACCGTTCCATCGCAGGACGGTCCTCACGGGTGTGCCCGCCGCGCGACTCGGTGCGCTCCAGCGCGGCCCGCGCCACACACTCGCTGACCAGCAGCATGTTCCGCAGGTCCAGGGCGAGGTGCCAGCCCGGGTTGAACTGGCGGTGCCCCTCCACCCCGGCCCGCCGGGCGCGGTCGCGCAGCTCGGCCAGCCGTTCGAGGGCCTGCCGCATCTCCGGCTCGCGGCGGATGATGCCCACGAGGTCGTTCATCGTCTGCTGGAGTTCCTGGTGCAGGGTGTAGGGGTTCTCCGGCGGCCCGGCCGACGCCGCGTCCTCGGCCGAGAAGGGCCGCAGCGCCTCCGCCGCGGCCGCGTCCACCTGCGCGGCGTCCACCGCGGGCCGCGCACCGGCCAGGTCCGCCGTGTACGCGGCGGCGTGCAGGCCCGCCCGGCGCCCGAACACCAGCAGGTCGGACAGGGAGTTGCCGCCCAGCCGGTTGGAGCCGTGCATGCCGCCGGCCACCTCACCGGCCGCGAACAGGCCGGGCACCCCGCGTGCGGCGGCCGACTCGGAGTCGACCGCGACACCCCCCATGACGTAGTGGCAGGTAGGGCCGACCTCCATCGCCTCGGCGGTGATGTCGACGTCCGCCAGCTCCTTGAACTGGTGGTACATCGACGGCAGCCGCCGCCGGATCACCTCGGCGGGCATCCGGGTGGACACGTCCAGGAAGACCCCGCCGTGCGGGGAGCCCCGGCCCTCCTTCACCTCGGCGTTGATCGCGCGGGCCACCTCGTCGCGGGGCAGCAGCTCGGGCGGCCGCCGGTGGCGGTCCGGGTCGTCGTACCAGCGGTCGGCCTCCTCCTCGCTCTCGGCGTACTTGTCCTTGAACACCTCGGGCACGTAGTCGAACATGAAGCGCCGGCCGTCGGAGTTGCGCAGCACCCCGCCGTCGCCGCGCACCGACTCGGTGACCAGGATGCCCTTCACGGACGGCGGCCAGACCATGCCGGTGGGGTGGAACTGCACGAACTCCATGTTCAGCAGGGGCGCCCCGGCGAGCAGGGCGAGGGCGTGGCCGTCGCCGGTGTACTCCCAGGAGTTCGACGTGACCTTGAAGGACTTGCCGATGCCGCCGGTGGCGATCACCACGGCGGGCGCCTCCAGCACGAAGAAGCGGCCCGACTCGCGCTCGTAGGCGAAGACGCCGCTCACCCGGCCCTGCGCGTCCTTGAGGACCCGGGTCACCGTGCACTCCTGGAACACCTTCAGCCGGGACTCGTGGTCTCCGGTCTCCCGGTGGTCCTCCTGCTGGAGGGCGACGGTCCGCTGCTGGAGGGTACGGATCAGCTCCAGGCCGGTGCGGTCGCCGACGTGCGCCAGGCGCGGGTACTCGTGGCCGCCGAAGTTGCGCTGGGAGATCCGCCCGTCCTTCGTACGGTCGAACAGGGCGCCCCACGTCTCCAGCTCCCACACCCGCTCCGGCGCCTCCCGGGCGTGCAGCTCGGCCATCCGCCACTGGTTCAGGAACTTCCCGCCCCGCAGGGTGTCGCGGAAGTGGACCTGCCAGCTGTCGTGCTCGTTGGCGTTGGCCATGGCCGCCGCGATACCCCCCTCGGCCATCACCGTGTGCGCCTTGCCGAAGAGCGACTTGCAGATCACGGCCGTACGGGCGCCCCGCTCGCGGGCCTCGATCGCGGCGCGCAGGCCGGCACCGCCCGCCCCGACCACGACGACGTCCCACTCCTGGCGGTCCACTTCGGGCATCAGAAGAACCTCGGATCGTCGAATACGCCGGACGCGACGAGATACACGTAGAAGTCGGCGAGCGCCACACTCACCAGGGAGGCCCAGGCCAGCAGCATGTGGTGGCCGTTGAGCTGGCCCACCCACCGCCACATGCGGTAGCGGACGGGGTGCCGGGAGAAGTGCCGCAGCTTCCCGCCGACGATGTGCCGGCAGGAGTGGCAGGACAGCGTGTACGCCCAGATCAGCCCGATGTTGACCAGCAGGACGAGCGTCCCGAGCCCCATGTGGCCCCAGGCGTACGTCTCGTCGCGGAAGGCGAGCACGGTGTCGTACGTGAGGATCCCGGCGACGGGCAGCGCCGCGTAGAAGAAGTAGCGGTGCAGGTTCTGCAGGATCAGCGGGAAGCGGGTCTCACCGCTGTACCCGGTGTGCGGTTCGGCGACCGCGCAGGCCGGCGGGGACGCCCAGAAGCCCCGGTAGTAGGCCTTGCGGTAGTAGTAGCAGGTCAGCCGGAAGCCGAGCGGGAAGACCAGGATGATGATCGCCGGCGACAGGCCCCACCAGCTGCCGAACAGAGCCCAGTTGGGGCCGCCCCGCATCGGCACGCAGCTCTCCGCGAGGCACGGGGAGTAGAACGGGGAGACGTACGGCGCCGCGTAGTAGTGGGTGTCGGCGAAGGCGCGCCAGGTCGAGTAGACGATGAAGGCGAGCAGCCCGGCGGCGGTGGCGGCGGGCGCCAGCCACCACCGGTCGGTCCGCAGGTGTCCCGCCTCGATCGCGGCGCGCGTCGCGGAGCGGACGCCGCCGCCGTGCGGATGGGGCTCCGTGTCGGTGGCCAAGTCGTGACTCCCTCGGTTCGGCGACATGGGTGCGGGGAGCGGGAGCAGGAGCAGGCTGGGCGGCGGACGGGCTCAGGGGGCGTGCCGGTCGCGGGCGCCGAGGCCCTCGTCGTCGATGTCGACCCACAGACTGCCGTCGTACGGGGTGTCGGGGATGGTGAGCAGCTCCGGACGGCGCTGCGGCTCCGCCCCGGCAGGGGCGGCCGAGTCCCGCAGCAGGGCCACGCTCTCCCGCAGGTGGTCGGCGTCGGCCCGGACGCGGCGTATGTCCAGGCCGCCGCGGCCGAGCTGCTGCTCCAGACGGCTCACCGAACGGTTCAGGTCGTCCAGACAGCGCTGGACCGACGTCAGGTCGTCGTGCACGGACATGGTGTGACCTCTTTTCCATCGGCTGTGCGGCCGGGGCCGGCCCGCGATGGCGATGTGCGTGCGCCTGTGAGTGTGGCGCGTCACGCGCACGGGTGGGAAGGGACGTGCACCGATTGGCCGAGGCGCACCGGTGCACTCCCGGAGGCGTTGCGCCGCACGGGTGGGCTTCGCGCCCGTCGCCGCCGTGTCGCTCTCCGTTCGCCGGCTCCTTCCTCTTCAGTGGCTGCGGACATCCCCATACATCTGATCAGTTCCACATACCGCCATAAATGACCATAACTCCCGCGGCCTTCCGGAGGTACTCAAGATGTCCCACGACGGCGTCGGACCACGGCCCCTGCGGCGGCCTGGTGTCCGCCGGGCGATCAGGGCCGGCGCGGTCACGCGCGCCGTCGCCTTCCTCGCCGCGGGCGGCCTCGCGGTGACCCTGCTCGCCGGGTGCAGCTCGCCCGACGCGGCCGGCCGGCCCCTGGCCGGACAGGACATCGGCAGCGCCGCCCGCGCGCAGATCGGCGACGGCGGCACCCTGCGCTGGGCCGTCGACGCCGTCCCGGAGACCCTCAACACCTTCCAGTCCGACGCCGACGGCGCCACCAACCGCATCGCCCAGGCCGTGCTGCCGTCGATGTACCGGCTCGACGCCGACGGCCGGCCCGCACGCAACCCCGACTTCCTGGAGTCCGCCAAGGTCGTGGAGACCGAGCCCCGCCAGGTCGTGCTCTACAAGCTGAACCAGCAGGCGGTGTGGAGCGACGGCCGCGAGATCGGTGCCGCCGACTTCGCCGCCCAGTGGCGCGCCCTGTCCGGCAAGGACAGTGCCTACTGGACGGCCCGCAACGCCGGCTACGACCGCATCGAGCGGATCGAGCGCGGCGCCAACGACCTGGAGGTCAGGGTCACCTTCGCGCGGACCTACGCGGACTGGAAGTCGCTGTTCTCGCCGCTGTACCCCAAAGAGGTCATGGGCACCCCGGACTCCTTCAACGACGGCGCGCGCCGCAAGCTGAAGGTCACCGCCGGGCCCTTCGCGCTGAAGAAGGTCGACCGCAAGGAGGACGAGGTCGTCCTCACCCGCAACCCGCGCTGGTGGGGTGCGCCGCCCAAGCTGGACTCGCTCGTCCTGACGGCGGTGCCGCGCACCGAGCGGGCGGCCGCGCTGGCCGCCGGGAAGGTCGACCTCGCCGAGATCGACGCGGACGCCGCCGCCCGTATCGAGGGCGCCGCCAAGGGGGCGGCGGGCCCGCTCGGGCCGGGCGCCGGGCGCACGGCGGCCAAGGCGCTGCGCTCCTGGGCGGTCGTCAACGGCTCCGACGAGGAGGCCGCCGAGGACGAGGTGGTCGCCCGCAGGAAGCTGCGCAAGGCCATCGCCGAGTGGCAGGAGCAGCAGCAGGCCCTGCGCGGCTTCGAGGTCCGCAAGTCCCTGGAGCCCGCCTACACCCAGCTCGCCCTCAACGGCTCCGACGGCCCCCTCGCCGACGAACGGGTCCGCCGTGCGGTGGCCCGCGCCCTGGACCGCGAGGAGCTGGCGCGGGTCGTGCTCAAGCCGCTCGGTCTGCCGGCCGTGCCGGTGGGCAGCCACCTGGCGCTGTCCGGGCAGGCCGCCTACGCCGACAACAGCGGCGCCCTCGGCGGGCAGGACACCGCGGAGGCCCGGGCCCTGCTCGCCGACGCGGGCTGGGAGCGCGGCGGGGCGGTCAAGGGGAAGGACGGGCAGAAGGACGAGCAGGACGGGGAGGAGGAGAAGTCCGGCACCGGCGAGAAGGCCGCGGGCGCCGAGGGCGAGGAATCCAGGAAGTCCGAGAAGTCCGAGAAATCTGAGAAATCCGAGAAATCCGACAGGGCGGAGAAGTCCGAAAACTCGGAGAAGTCCGACGACTCCGAGAAACCGAAGAAATCGGAGAAATCGGATGACGCGGAGGACGCGGAGGACGCGGAGGACTCCGAAAAGGCCGGGAAGAAGAAGGACTCCGACGAGGACTCCGATGACGACTCCGATGACGACGGCACCTACATCGTCGGCGGCGAGGACAACAAGGCCTACCGGGAGGCCGAGCGCGAGGACCACGAGGAGCAGGCCCGGCACTACGCCGACGGGCAGCTGAAGGACAAGCAGTACGAGGGCTCCCGGCTCGGGAGCGGCGCGGCACCCGCGGGGGCCTACGCGCCGATGGGCACGGCCGCGCCCGCCGGGGCGAAGAGCGGGCCGCTGGCGAAGGACGGCAAGCCGCTGACGCTGCGGTTCGTGGTGCCCTCGGGGCCGGGCTCGCAGACGCTGCGCACGGTCGCCGAGCGGATCCGGCGCATGCTGGACCGGGTGGGCATCCGCACGGACGTGACGAAGGTCTCCGACGAGAGCTACTTCAAGGACCACATCGCCTCGGGCGAGTACGACCTCGCGCTGTACTCCTGGCCCGCCTCGGCGTTCCCCGCGACCGACGCCCGGCCCATCTACGCCAAGCCCGTCCCCGCCGCCGACGGCTCGCTGAACGTGGAGCAGAACTACACCCGGGTCGGCACCGACCAGGTGGACCAGCTCTTCGACCAGGCCGTGGCGACTCTGGACGAGGAGGAGAGCCGCGGGCTGATCCGCAAGGCGGACTCCCGGATCTGGGCGGCCGCGGGCTCCATCCCCCTCTACCAGCGCCCGCAGCTCGTCGCGGTGCGCAAGAACGTCGCCAACGCGGGCGCGTTCGGGTTCCGGACGCCGGTCTACGAGGACATGGGCTTCCTGAAGAAGGGTGTCAAGCCCGCCGGGGGCGCCTCCCCGGACTCCTCCGGCTCCTCGCCGAGCACCTCCCCGAGTGCGGCCGCGAGCGCGTCCCCGGGCACCTCCGCCGGCACCTCCGAGGACTGAGGCCGCACGGCCCTGCGGAGGCCCCGCCCCGCAGGGCCACGTAACATGGGGTGAGGCCGTGGCATGTCAAGCCCGGCAGGGCCCGCGTACCGAGGTACGCGCAGGCCTTCCTCACACTCCGGGAGTACGCCGCACTATGGCTGTGACCGCCACGCGTCACGACATCCGCAATGTCGCCATCGTCGCCCACGTCGACCACGGCAAGACCACCATCGTCGACGGCATGCTGAAGCAGGCCGGCGCCTTCGCCGCGCACCAGCTCGACTCCGTCGACGACCGCATGATGGACTCGAACGACCTGGAGCGTGAGAAGGGCATCACGATCCTCGCCAAGAACACGGCGGTCAGGTACCACCCGAAGGACGGCGGGGACCCGATCACGATCAACATCATCGACACCCCCGGCCACGCCGACTTCGGCGGCGAGGTCGAGCGCGGTCTGTCGATGGTCGACGGTGTCGTGCTGCTCGTCGACGCCTCCGAGGGCCCGCTGCCGCAGACCCGCTTCGTGCTGCGCAAGGCCCTCCAGGCCCGGCTGCCGATCATCCTGTGCATCAACAAGACGGACCGGCCCGACGCCCGTATCGACGAGGTCGTCAACGAGACCTACGACCTCTTCCTCGACCTGGACGCGGACGAGGAGCAGATCGAGTTCCCGATCGTCTACGCCTGCGGCCGGGACGGCATCGCCTCGCTGACCAAGCCGGAGGACGGCACCGTCCCGTCGGACTCCACCAGCCTGGAGCCGTTCTTCTCCACCATCCTGGAGCACATCCCCGCCCCCACCTTCGACGAGGACGCCCCGCTGCAGGCCCACGTCACCAACCTGGACGCCGACAACTTCCTCGGCCGTATCGCGCTGCTGCGCGTGCACCAGGGCGAGCTGAAGAAGGGCCAGACGGTCGCGTGGATGAAGCGCGACGGGTCCGTCACCAACGTCCGCATCTCCGAGCTGATGATGACCGAGGCGCTCACCCGCAAGCCCGCCGAGAAGGCCGGCCCGGGTGACATCTGCGCGGTCGCCGGCATCCCGGACATCATGATCGGCGAGACCCTGGCCGACCCCGAGAACCCGCTGGCGCTGCCGCTGATCACGGTCGACGAGCCCGCGATCTCCATGGTCATCGGCACCAACACGTCCCCGCTGGTGGGCCGCGGCGGGACCGGCAAGGGCGCGGACGCCAAGGCGGCCGTCAAGGACCGCAAGGTCACCGCCCGCCAGGTCAAGGACCGCCTGGACCGCGAGCTGATCGGCAACGTCAGCCTCCGGGTGCTGGACACCGACCGCCCGGACGCCTGGGAGGTGCAGGGCCGCGGTGAGCTGGCGCTGGCCATCCTGGTGGAGCAGATGCGCCGCGAGGGCTTCGAGCTGACCATCGGCAAGCCCCAGGTGGTCACCAAGGACGTCGACGGCAAGGTCTACGAGCCGGTCGAGCGCATGACCGTCGACGTGCCCGAGGAGCACATGGGCGCCGTCACGCAGCTCATGGGCGTCCGCAAGGGCCGCATGGACAACATGTCCAACCACGGTTCCGGCTGGGTCCGCATGGAGTTCGTGGTGCCCTCCCGCGGTCTGATCGGATTCCGGACGGAGTTCCTGACGCAGACCCGCGGCACGGGCATCGGACACTCCATCCACGAGGGCCACGAGCCCTGGTTCGGCACCCTCCAGACGCGCAACAACGGCTCCCTCGTCGCCGACCGCTCCGGCGCCGTCACCGCCTTCGCGATGACGAACCTGCAGGAGCGCGGCGTGCTGTTCGTGGAGCCGGGCACCGAGGTGTACGAGGGCATGATCGTCGGAGAGAACTCCCGCTCCGACGACATGGACGTCAACATCACCAAGGAGAAGAAGCTCACCAACATGCGGTCGTCCACGGCCGACGTGGCCGAGTCGATCGTCCCGCCGCGCAAGCTGTCGCTGGAGCAGTCGCTGGAGTTCTGCCGCGACGACGAGTGCGTCGAGGTGACCCCGGAGGCCGTTCGCATCCGCAAGGTCAACCTGGACGCCCGCGAGCGCGCCCGCGCCGCCAGCCGCGCCAAGCACGGCTGACCCGGCCCCGCACGGCACGACGCCGAGGACCCGGTGCGCCCCTCGGGGTGCAGCCGGGTCCTCGGCGTGCGCCCGCGGCGGCCGCCCCGCCGGGGGCGGCGGCCGTACCCCGCTGACGCGCCCGGCCGCCGGACGGGCCCGCCCCGCCGTGCCCCGCCGTACGGGCCGGACCCGCTGTACGGGGGCGTGAGGGCCCGGGGCGTGTGCCCTGCCCCACCGCCGGCGGAGGCCGGCGCGCGACGCGCAGGGGCGCGTCAGGGCTGCTCAGCGGCCCGCCGGAGGGAGCGGAGAGGGCGACGCGGAGGCGGACACGGGGCGCGATCCGCGGGGGGCGTGTTCAGGCCATCGTCGAGGCGGCGTCGAGCCCTGTTCGGATATCGGTGATCCGCCGATCAAGTTTCGGACATGTAAACAAAAATCCCTCCCTTTATGTCCGAAATGACGGAATGCGGCCGCGGTCGTCAAGCGCGCCAAGGTGTCAATCTCCGCAATTTTTGCTCAAAAATTTCAGCTTAGGGAGATCCCTATGTCTTCCGCCCTTGACTCGCGTTGATGCCCTTGGCGAAAGTTCCCCCAAACCACAGAACCTGCCGGTATCTGTGCTGCGCTCAACTCTCCAACCCCCCGGGGGACGAACAGACATGACCAGTCCGACGAAGGCCGAGGGCGCCAGCTCCGCGGTCGCCTTGGACCCTGAGCTCGAGGCGGCCTCCGAAGTCGCCACGGGCGAGAAGAAGCTTGAGGGTCGTTCCCCCGGGCAGTTGATGTGGCAGCGCTTCAAGCGTGACCGTACAGGCGTCGTCTGCGCCGTCGTAGTGATTTTCTTCTTCGTCATGGCGCTCGCCGCCCCGCTGCTCACCATGATCAGCGGCTCCGACCCGTACACGCTCTACGGGCAGGACCCGACGTACGCGGACAAGCCCGTCCTGGACGACTTCGGTCTGCCGCTCGGCTACTTCGGGGGGGTCTCCGCCGACCACTGGTTCGGCGTCGAGCCGCAGTACGGCCGCGACCTGTTCGCGATGATGATGTTCGGCATGCGGACCTCGCTGTTCATGGCGGTCGGCGTGTCCGTCCTGCTGACGGTCACCGGCGTCCTCGTCGGCCTGGTCGGCGGCTACGTCGGCGGCAGGACCGACTACTGGCTGGGCCGGGTCACCGACTTCTTCCTCGCCTTCCCCTCGCAGCTGTTCTTCATCGCCTTCATGCCCGTGGTGACCGCGTTCTTCGTGGACCCCCGCGAGGAGACGCCCACCTACTTCCGGGCCCTGGCGATCCTGATCGTGCTGTGGGTCCTCGGCTGGATGGGCATGGCCCGACTCGTCCGGTCCGTCGTGCTGGCGCTGCGCGGCCGCGAGTTCATCGAGGCCGCCAAGGTCTCCGGTGCCTCCCCGGCGCGGATCATCCGCAAGGAGGTCCTGCCGAACATCGTCACGCCGGTGCTGGTGCAGTTCACGTACCAGCTGCCCAGCACGATCCTGACCGTGGCGTTCCTCTCCTTCGCGGGTGTCGGCTTCGTCGAGCCCACCCCGGACTGGGGCCGGCTGTTCGCCGCCGGCGCCTCCTACACCCAGCAGGACCCGGCGTTCATCTTCTTCCCGGGCGTCGCCCTGGTCATCTTCATCCTCTGCTTCAACCTTCTCGGGGACTCCGTTCGGGACGCCCTCGACCCCAAGTCCGGGCGATAGACCGCCCACCGGTGGGGGTGGCTGCCGCCCCCGCGTCGGCCTACCAGCCGCGTCAGGCAGCGCTCAAGGAACACAACCGACAGGTAGGTGCATTCACCGCTATGAAGTCGTTCACGTCGTCGCGCAGAGCACGCGCCATACTCGTGGCCATCGCGGCCGGCTCCCTCGCGCTCACCGGGTGCTCGGAGAACAAGGGCACCGACACCTCCGGCAACAAGGCGGAGAACCAGGACAAGGCGAAGGAGCAGGCGCAGGGCGTCGCCTACCTGGACGCGGCGGCCTCCACGGGTCCGGCCAAGGACGTCGCCGGAGCCAAGTCCGGCGGTACGGTCACCGTCTTCCAGGAGTCGGGTCTGTCCCACATGGACCCGGGCCAGATCTACGTCTCCGACGCCGGCCAGCTCTCCAACCTCATCTTCCGCGGTCTGACGAACTTCCAGGAGGACGGCAAGGGCAACGTCGCCGTCGTCGGTGACCTCGCCACCGACTCCGGCACGGCGTCCGACGACAACAAGACCTGGACGTTCACGCTCAAGGACGGCGTCAAGGACCAGAACGGCAACGAGATCACCTCGGCCGACGTCCGCCACTCCGTCGAGCGCCTGTACGCGGAGTTCATCTTCGACGGCCCCACGTTCCTGCAGAGCTGGCTGAGCGGTCCCGACTACCGCAAGGCCCTGCCGGACGGAGGCTTCGGCAAGAAGCACCTGCCGGACAGCGTCCTGGAGACCCCGGACGACAAGACGGTCGTCTTCCACTTCGACACGCCGCGTCCGGACCTTCCGATGACGCTCGCGATGCCGGGCTACTCCATCGTGCCGGAGAAGACCGACACGAAGGAGAAGTACGACACGGCCCCGGTCGCCCTCGGCCCCTACAAGATCGGCGAGTACAAGGCCGGCAAGACGCTCAAGCTGGTCAAGAACGAGAACTGGGACCCGAAGACCGACTCGGTCCGCCACCAGTACCTGGACGGCTTCGACTTCCAGTTCGGCATCACCGAGGCGAGCCAGACCAAGCGTCTGATCTCCGACCAGGGCGACGCCAAGAACGCCATCCAGTTCACCGGCAGCGTCGACGCCACCCAGATCCAGGACGTCATCGGCGACCCGGCCGTCAACAAGCGCACGATCAAGGGCTACCAGCCCTACGTCATGCAGCTCTCGTTCAACCTGGACCGGGTCAAGAACAAGAAGGTCCGCGACGCGGTCGCCTACGCGGTCAACTCCAAGTCGCTGATCGCCGGTGAGGGCGGCGCCTACGGCGGCGACGTGGCCACCAGCCTCTTCGCCCCGACCCTGCCGGGCTACGACGCCACGTACGACCCGTTCAACCGTCTGAAGACGCCGGCCGGCAACATGGAGAAGGCCAAGGAGCTGCTGGCGGACGTCCCGGCCGCCGAGAAGAAGCTCGTCTTCGCCTACGCCAGCTCCTCCGCGGGCCAGAAGCGCAAGGTCGCCATCGAGGACGCGCTGACCAAGGTCGGCATCGACGTGGTGGCCAAGGAGATCGACTCCGCGAGCTACTACGAGCAGATCGGCAAGGTCGCCAACCCGTACGACATCTACATCACCGGCTGGGGCCAGGACTGGCCGTCCCCGGCCACGGTCGTCACCCCGGTCTACGACCCCGACCTGGTCGGCGACGGCCAGTCGAACTACTCGCACATCAAGGACCCGAAGGTCAAGGAGCTGATCCAGAAGGCTCTGACGCAGCAGCCCACCGAGGCCGCCAAGACCTGGGAAGAGGCGCACCACTACATCATGGAGGAGGTCAACCCGGCCGCTCCGCTGTGGTACACGAAGCAGTTCCAGCTCTACGGCTCGAACGTCGGCGGTGCCCGCTACAGCACTGAGTCGAGCTACATCGACATCACCCAGCTGTACCTGAAGTCGTAACTCTCTACGGCTGTTCGCGGGGGTGCGCACCAGGCGGAGCGCACCCCCGCGGTTCCGTGAACCCGTCCACCGTCTCCGCAGAGAGCAGCTCCCGCCATGCTTCAGTTCATCCTCCGGCGCTCAGTCGGTGCCGTCGTCACACTGTTCCTCATCGGCGCCGTCACCTTCTTCCTGTTCGTCGCCGCGCCGTCCGACTACGCCTCCCTGGCCTGTGGCAAGGACTGCTCGCCGTCGAAGCTCGAGGACATCCGCCATGCCCTCGGCCTGGACCAGCCGATGGCGCAGCAGTTCTGGGACTTCATGTCCGGCATCGTGGCCGGCCGCGACTTCCCTCAGGGTGACTGCCCCGCTCCCTGCCTCGGGCGGTCGTTCTACTACAACGCCAACGTGTGGGACCTGATCCTGGACCGGTTCTGGACGACCGTCTCCCTCACCGTCGGTGCGCTCGTCGTCTTCCTGATCGTCGGCATCGGTGCCGGTATGCTCGCCGCCTACCGCCGCGGAACCGTGTGGGACAAGCTGCCCACCGGCGCGTCCATGGTGCTCAGCTCGTTCCAGATCTACTTCCTCGGCCCGATCGTGCTGCTGATCTTCGTCTACAGCACCGGCTGGATGGACAACCCCAAGTACGTGCCGTTCTTCGAGAACCCCTGGAACTGGTTCGTGGGACTGGTCATCCCCATGACCGTCATGGCCACCATCTTCACCGCGCAGTACACCCGTATGGCGCGCTCCTCGATGATCGAGCAGCTCGCCGAGGAGCACGTGCGCACGGCTCGCGCCAAGGGCATGGGCCGCAAGTACGTCTTCTTCCGGTACGCCTGGCGCGGCTCGCTGATCCCCATCGTGACCGTACTCGGCATGGACCTCAGCGCCCTGCTCGGCGGCGGTGTCGTCACCGAGCTCACCTTCGACCTCCACGGGATCGGCCGTCTCGCCGTGGAAGGAGCGGTCCACAAGGACCTCCCGCTGACCATGGGTGTCATGCTGGTCGGTGCCTTCTTCATCCTGCTCCTGAACATCGTCGTCGACATCGCGTACGCCTGGATCGATCCGCGCGTCCGGCTCTCCTAGGAAGAACGAACCACCGTGACCACACAGACCAAGACCGAGGGCACGCCGGCCCCCACCGGGCCCGAGAGCTTCCTCTCGGTCCGTGACCTGCGGGTGCAGTTCTCCACCGAGGACGGCATCGTCAAGGCGGTCGACGGCCTTTCCTTCGACGTCGAGCGCGGCAAGACCCTGGGCATCGTGGGGGAGTCCGGCTCGGGCAAGTCAGTCACCAACCTGACCATCCTGGGTCTGCACAACCCGCGGACCACGACCGTCGACGGCGAGATCGTCCTCGACGGGAAGGAACTGGTCACCGCCACCGAGAAGGAGCTGGAGCAGCTCCGCGGCAACAAGATGGCGATGATCTTCCAGGACCCGCTGACGGCCATGTCGCCGTACTACACCGTGGGCCGGCAGCTCTCCGAGCCGTTCATGAAGCACACCGGGGCCTCCAAGAAGGACGCCAAGGACCGGGCGGTCCAGATGCTGGAGAAGGTCGGCATCCCGCAGCCCAGGATGCGCTTCGACGACTACCCGCACCAGTTCTCCGGCGGTATGCGCCAGCGCGCCATGATCGCCATGGCCCTGATGTGCGACCCCGAACTGCTCATCGCCGACGAGCCGACCACCGCGCTCGACGTGACCGTGCAGGCGCAGATCCTCGACCTGCTCAAGGACCTGCAGCAGGAGTTCGGCTCCGCGATCGTCTTCATCACCCACGACCTGGGCGTCATCGCCGACATGGCCGACGACCTGCTGGTGATGTACGCGGGCCGGGCCGTGGAGCGCGGCACCGTCAAGGAGGTGCTCGGCACGCCCGACCACCCCTACACCTGGGGTCTGCTGAGCTCCATGCCGCGGCTGGACGGCGACATCCACCAGGAGCTGACGCCCATCCCGGGCACCCCGCCGTCCCTGCTCAACCCGCCGTCGGGCTGCCGCTTCAACCCGCGCTGCGCGTACACGGACAGGGTCGCCGGCAACCTGTGCACCGGGACGCGGCCGCCGCTCGCGGACGGCCGGGCCGCCGCGTGCCACCTGACGGCCGAGCAGAAGCAGGCCATCTTCATCGACGAGATCCAGCCCCGGCTGCGCTAGGGAGAGACGAGATCATGAGCGAGAACCTCACCCTCCCCGCACAGCAGGGCTCCGCCGAGACCGCCCGGGAGACACTCCTCGAGGTCAAGGGCCTCACCAAGCACTTCCCGATCTACGGCGGCTTCCCGATCAAGCGCCGGGTCGGCGCGGTCCAGGCGGTGGACGGGGTCGACCTGTCCGTCGGCGTGGGCGAGAGCCTCGGCCTGGTCGGCGAGTCCGGCTGCGGCAAGTCGACCACGGGCCGGCTCATCACCCGCCTGCTGGAGCCGACGAGCGGCCAGATCGTCTACGCCGGCCAGGACATCACCCACGCCACGCGCAAGAAGCTGGCGCCGGTGCGGTCCGAGATCCAGATGATCTTCCAGGACCCCTACTCGTCGCTGAACCCGCGGCAGACCGTCGGCTCGATCATCAAGTCGCCGATGGAGGTCAACGGGATCAACCCCGAGGGCGGCCGCGAGAAGAAGGTCCGCGAGCTGCTGGAGCTGGTCGGCCTCAACCCCGAGCACTACAACCGCTTCCCGCACGAGTTCTCGGGCGGTCAGCGCCAGCGCATCGGCGTCGCCCGCGCGCTCGCGCTGAACCCGAAGCTGATCGTCGCCGACGAGCCGGTCTCCGCGCTCGACGTGTCGATCCAGGCGCAGGTCGTCAACCTGCTGCAGAAGGTGCAGGACGAGCTCGGCATCGCGTTCGTCTTCATCGCCCACGACCTGGCGATCGTGCGCCACTTCTCGCAGCGCGTCGCGGTGATGTACCTGGGCAAGGTGGTCGAGGTCGGCGACCGCGACGCCATCTACAACAGGCCGCGCCACCCCTACACCCACGCCCTGCTGTCGGCCGTGCCCGAGGTGGACGTCTCGGACGACGCCGAGCGCCGCGAGCGGATCCGCCTCGCCGGCGACGTGCCCTCGCCGATCCACCCGCCGTCCGGCTGCCGCTTCCGCACCCGGTGCTGGAAGGCGCAGGACAAGTGCGCGACCGAGGAGCCGCCGCTGGTCCAGCTCTCCGGCAGCGGCGAGGGCCACCTCACGGCCTGCCACTTCCCGGAGGAGCCGACGACGGACGCCCGCCAGGACGTCGTCATGGACCCGGCGCTGACGTCGCTGGAGAAGAAGAAGGACTGACGTCCCGACGTCCTCACGTCCGGACATCCGCAGGACACCGGGCCGGTGCACCGGGGGCGAGCCCCGCGGGCACCGGCCCGCGCCGTACCGGACCCGGCCCCGGACTGCGCTCTGCGCGGACCTGCCGCGGTGTGACGCCGGCCGGCCCGCCGTCGTGGCCGGCCGCGCGGCTGTCCGCGCCCTTCGGGGCACCGGCGAACCGCGGGTGACCCCGCGCCCGGCCCCGCCGGTCAGCCCGTCGGCCGGGCCACGGTGACGATCTCCGGGCTCCGCTCGGGGGTGAACGGGCCCCGCCGCCAGTCGCCGTAGCGGGCGGTCACCTCGAAGCCGGCCTCGGCCAGGAACCGGTCCAGCGTGTCCGGGGCCGGGAACCAGAGCGTGCCGCGGCTGACGCGGGCGCGCTCCCACCGCGCGCTCGCGAAGGTCTCGGTGTACGTCACCGCCTCGCCCGCGACCGGCCCGGCCACCTCGTGCCAGACCCGTACCCGGTGGCCGTCGGGCCCGGTGATCTCGTGCGCCCGCTCCGGGGTCCAGCTCTCCCAGGCCCGTACCGCCGGGTTGCGCGTCTCGAACACGAACCGGCCGCCGGGGGCCAGCGCCGCGCGCACCCCGGCCAGCAGGCGCCGCACCCGTGCGGTGCCGTGCAGCGACTGGATGGCGTGACCGGTCATCACGGCCAGGTCGAACTCCTCCCGCCAGCGGACCGACTCCATGTCGCCGAGCACCCACTCCACGTCCGGCGCCGCGTCTCTCGCCTGGACCAGCATCGCGGCCGCCGGGTCCAGTCCGGTCAGCCGTCCCCCGTGCCCGGCCGTCCGTGCCCCGCGCAGCAGCCGCCCGGTGCCGCAGCCGACGTCGAGCGCACTGCGCGCCGCCAGCACCAGCTCCAGGTAGAAGTCGTCGTCCGGCCCCCACCGGTTGCGGGCGTCGTACAGCCGTGCGAGCTCCAGGTCGGCGAAGGAGTGATCAACCATCCGGGCAGTGTGCCAACTGATTCGTCGGTCAGTACAGAAATCCTCGGTTTACGGCCGGTGAACGACGTGTTTACGCCGACGAGGGGAGGGGGGTCGCCCGAAGGGCTCCGTGCGTGTGCGACATGCGAAGAATGCCCCGATATTGGCCGAGACGGGTCAGTGCCAAGGCGCTGGCGGCACAGCGCACACCAGCGCACTCACGAGGAGGCACTCCATGCGCGGAGCCAGGCACGCCAAATGGGCCGCATGCACGGCGGCGGTGGTCCTCGCGGCCACGGCCTGCGGAGGCGGGGACAGCGGCGACAGCAGCGCGGTGCTCAGCGCCTCCTGGGGAGACCCGCAGAACCCCCTGGAGCCCGCCAACACCAACGAGGTGCAGGGCGGCAAGGTCCTCGACATGATCTTCCGCGGCCTCAAGCGGTACAACCCCGAGACCGGTGCCGCGGAGGACATGCTGGCCGAGAGGATCGACACCTCCGACTCCCAGAACTTCACCATCACCGTCAAGGACGGCTGGACGTTCTCCAACGGGCAGGCCGTCACCGCCAAGTCCTTCGTCGACGCCTGGAACTACGGCGCCAGCCTGAGGAACAACCAGCGCAACGCCTACTTCTTCAGCTACATCGAGGGCTACGACGCGGTCCACCCCGAGGACGGCAGCGACCAGACCGCGGACACCATGTCCGGTCTGAAGGTCGTCGACGAGCACACCTTCACCGTGCAGCTGTCGCAGAAGTTCTCCACCTTCCCCGACACCCTCGGCTACGTCGCCTACGCCCCGCTGCCCCAGTCGTTCTTCGACGACCACGCCGCCTGGCTGTCCAAGCCGATCGGCAACGGGCCCTACACGATCGACTCGTACCAGAAGGGCTCCCAGATGTCCCTCAGGGCCTGGGACGACTACATCGGCGACGACAAGGCGCAGAACGGCGGCGTCGACCTGAAGGTCTACACCGACAACAACACCGCCTACACCGACCTGCTCGCCGGCAACCTCGACCTCGTCGACGACGTGCCCGCCAGCCAGCTCGCCAACGTCCAGAGCGACCTCGGCGACCGCTACCTCAACACCCCCGCCGGCATCATCCAGACCCTCGCCTTCCCCTACTACGACGAGGTGTGGGACACCGACGGCGCGCAGAAGGTCCGCACCGGGCTGTCCATGGCGATCGACCGCGACCAGATCACCAAGACGATCTTCCAGAACACCCGCACCCCCGCCTCCGACTGGACCTCACCCGTCCTCGGCGAGGACGGCGGCTTCGAGGAGGGCTTCTGCGGAGACGCCTGCGAGTACAACCCCGACGAGGCCAAGAAGCTCATCCAGGAGGGCGGCGGCCTTCCCGGCGGCCAGATCAAGATCACCTACAACGCCGACACCGGCTCCCACAAGCAGTGGGTCGACGCCGTCTGCAACTCCATCAACAACGCACTCGGCAACAACACGGCCTGCGTCGGCAACCCCGTCGGCACCTTCGCCGACTTCCGCAACCAGATCACCGACCTCAAGATGAGCGGCCCCTTCCGTGCCGGCTGGCAGATGGACTACCCCCTCATCCAGAACTTCCTCCAGCCGCTCTACTACACCAACGCCTCCTCCAACGACGGCAAGTGGAGCAACGAGGACTTCGACAAGCTCGTCGACGAGGCCAACGCCGAGACCGACCAGTCCAAGGCCGTCGACACCTTCAAACAGGCCGAGGCGGTCGTCCGTGACAACATGGCCGCCATCCCCCTCTGGTACCAGAACGGCTCGGCCGGCTACTCCGAGCGGCTGTCCGACGTCAGCCTCAACCCGTTCTCCGTCCCGGTCTACAACGAGATCAAGGTGAGCTGACCGGTCATGGGGCGTTACGTCGTCCGGCGGCTGCTCCAGATGATCCCCGTGTTCATCGGGGCCACGCTGCTGATCTTCCTGATGGTGAACGTGATGGGCGACCCCATCGCCGGGCTGTGCGGCGACCGGCAGTGCGACCCGGCCACCGCCGCCCAGCTCAGGAAGGAGTTCGGCCTCGACAAGCCGGTCTGGCAGCAATACCTGACCTACATGGGCAACGTCTTCACCGGCGACTTCGGCACCGCGTTCAACGGCCAGCCGGTCACCGAGCTGATGGCGTCCGCCTTCCCGGTCACCATCCGGCTCACCCTCGTCGCCATCTTCTTCGAGATCGTCATCGGCATCACCCTCGGCGTCATCACCGGCCTGCGCCGCGGACGGCCCGTCGACACCACCGTCCTCGTCGGCACGCTCGTCGTCATCTCCGTCCCCACCTTCGTCACCGGCCTGCTGCTGCAGCTGCTGTTCGGCGTCAAGTGGGGCTGGATCAGCCCGTCCGTCTCCTCCGCGGCACCCCTGGACGAACTGATCCTGCCCGGCCTCGTCCTGGCCTCCGTCTCCCTCGCCTACGTCACCCGGCTCACCCGCACCTCCATCGCGGAGAACCGCCGCTCGGACTACGTCCGCACCGCCATCGCCAAGGGACTGCCCCGCCGCCGGGTCATCTCCCGGCACCTGCTGCGCAACTCCCTCATCCCGGTGGTCACCTTCATCGGCGCCGACATCGGCGCCCTGATGGGCGGCGCCATCGTCACCGAGCGGATCTTCAACATCCACGGCGTCGGCTACCAGCTCTACCAGGGCATCGTCCGGCAGAACACCCAGACCGTCGTCGGCTTCGTGACCGTCCTCGTCCTGGTCTTCCTGGTCGCCAACCTGCTCGTCGACCTCCTCTACGCCGTACTCGACCCGAGGATCCGCTATGCCTGAGCAGTTCGATCCCGACGAGGCGATCTCCCCCGCGGGCTCGGGCGGCGCCATGGACCTCGCCACCAGCGAGGGGGAGACCCTGGAGAAGACGCCCGACGGCCCCGAGGGCACCGGCCCCGAGGGCAGACCCCGCAGCCTGTGGTCCGACGCCTGGCACGACCTGCGCCGCAACCCCGTCTTCATCATCGCCGGGCTCGTCATCCTCTTCCTGGTCTTCATCTCCCTCTGGCCCGGGGCGATCACCTGGGAGAGCCCGCTGCAGTGCAACCTCGCCAAGGCCCAGCAGGGCTCCCAGCCCGGCCACCCCTTCGGCTTCGACGGCCAGGGCTGCGACGTCTACACCCGCACCGTCTACGGCGCCCGCACCTCCGTCTCCGTGGGCGTCCTCGCCACCCTCGGTGTCGCCCTCCTCGGCTCCGTCCTCGGCGGCCTCGCCGGCTTCTTCACCGGTGTGTGGGACTCCGTCCTCTCCCGCGTCACCGACATCTTCTTCGCCATCCCCGTCGTCCTCGGCGGCCTCGTCCTGCTGTCCGTCGTCACCAGCAACACCATCTGGCCCGTCATCGGCTTCATGGTCCTGCTCGGCTGGCCGCAGATCTCCCGCATCGCCCGCGGCTCCGTCATCACCGCCAAACAGAACGACTACGTCCAGGCCGCCCGCGCCCTCGGCGCCTCCCACTCCCGCATCCTGCTGCGGCACATCGCTCCCAACGCCGTCGCGCCCGTCATCGTCGTCGCGACCATCGCCCTGGGCACCTACATCGCCCTGGAGGCGACCCTGTCCTACCTCGGCGTCGGGCTGAAACCGCCCAGCGTCTCCTGGGGTATCGACATCTCCGCCGCCTCCCCCTACGTCCGCAACGCCCCGCACGCGCTGCTGTGGCCGTCCGGCGCCCTCGCCGTCACCGTCCTGGCCTTCATCATGCTCGGCGACGCGGTGCGCGACGCCCTCGACCCGAAGCTGAGGTGACGCCGCATGCTGCTCGAAGTCCGGGACCTGCACGTCGAGTTCAAGACCCGCGACGGCATCGCCAAAGCCGTCAACGGCGTCACCTACGCCGTCGACGCCGGCGAGACCCTCGCCGTGCTCGGCGAGTCCGGCTCCGGCAAGTCCGTCACCGCCCAGGCCGTCATGGGCATCCTCGACATCCCACCCGGCAGGATCGCCGGCGGCGAGATCCTCTTCCAGGGCAAGGACCTGCTGAAGCTGAAGGAGGAGGAGCGGCGCAGGATCCGCGGCGCCGAAATGGCGATGATCTTCCAGGACGCGCTGTCCTCCCTGAACCCCGTCCTCAGCGTCGGCGACCAGCTCGGCGAGATGTTCGTCGTGCACCGCGGCATGTCCCGCAAGGACGCCCGCGCCCGAGCCGTCGAACTCATGGACCGCGTCCGCATCCCCGCCGCGAAGGAACGCGTCCGCCAGTACCCCCACCAGTTCTCCGGCGGCATGCGCCAACGCATCATGATCGCCATGGCGCTGGCCCTCGAACCCGCCCTCATCATCGCCGACGAGCCCACCACCGCACTCGACGTCACCGTCCAGGCCCAGGTCATGGAACTGCTCGCGGAACTCCAGCGGGAACTCGACATGGGGCTCATCCTCATCACCCACGACCTCGGCGTCGTCGCCGACGTCGCCGACCGCATCGCCGTGATGTACGCCGGCCGCATCGTCGAACAGGCCCCCGTCCACGACATCTACAAGGCCCCCGCCCACCCCTACACCAAGGGCCTGCTCGAATCCATCCCGCGGCTCGACCAGAAGGGCCACGAGCTGTACGCCATCAAGGGCCTCCCGCCGAACCTGATGAACATCCCGCCCGGCTGCGCCTTCCACCCGCGCTGCCCCCTCGCCCAGGACGTGTGCCGCACCGACCTGCCGCCCCTGTACGAGGTGTCCGGGGAACGGCGCAGCGCCTGCCACTTCTGGAGGGAGTGCCTCAATGACTGAGCCGATCATCGAGGTGAACGGGCTCGTCAAGCACTACCCGCTCACCCGGGGCATCCTCTTCAAGAAGGAGATCGGCGCCGTCAAGGCCGTCGACGGAGTCGACTTCACCCTGCACAAGGGCGAGACCCTCGGCATCGTGGGGGAGTCCGGCTGCGGCAAGTCCACCGTCGCCAAGATGCTCGTCCACCTCGAACAGCCCACCGCCGGCGAGATCCGCTACAAGGGCGAGGACGTCACCAGACTGTCCGGCAAGGCCCTCAAAGCCGTACGCCGCAACATCCAGATGGTCTTCCAGGACCCCTACACGTCCCTCAACCCCCGCATGACGGTCGGCGACATCATCCAGGAGCCCTACGAGATCCACCCCGAGGCCGCACCCAAGGGCGACCGCCGCCGACGCGTCCGGGAACTCCTCGACGTCGTCGGCCTCAACCCCGAGTACATCAACCGCTACCCCCACCAGTTCTCCGGCGGACAGCGCCAGCGCATCGGCATCGCCCGCGGCCTCGCCCTGCGCCCCGAGGTGATCGTCGCCGACGAGCCGGTCTCCGCGCTCGACGTCTCCGTCCAGGCCCAGGTCGTCAACCTCCTCGACCGCCTCCAGGCCGAGTTCGAACTGAGCTACGTCTTCATCGCGCACGACCTGTCGATCGTCCGGCACATCTCCGACCGGGTCGGGGTGATGTACCTCGGGCGGATCGTCGAGATCGGCAGGGACGCCGAGATCTACGACCATCCCACCCACCCCTACACCCAGGCCCTGCTCTCCGCCGTACCCGTGCCCGACCCCGAGGCCCGGGAACACCGCGAGCGCATCATCCTCGCCGGCGACGTGCCGTCCCCCACGAACATCCCCTCCGGCTGCCGCTTCCGCACCCGCTGCTTCAAGGCCCGGCCGCGGTGCGCCGAGGAGGTGCCCCTGCTCGCCGTCCCGCCCCACCTCGCGGGCGCCGCGGGTCCCGCCGCGCACGACTCGGCCTGCCTGTTCGCCGAGGAGAAGCACATCGTGCCGGAGGCGGAGGGACCCGGGCCGGGCGGCGGACCGCCGTCGGCCGCGGCAGAGCCCCAGCGGGGCTCAGGGCGCCCGACCGCGCCGGGGGAGCCCCGGCGGGGCGAGGGGCGCCCGACCGTCGCGGGGGAGCCCGCACCGGGCCGGGAGCGGCCGCCGGAGACACCGGAGCACCAGCGGGACCGGGCCCGGCCACCCGAGCAGCCGGGCGAGACGCGCGAGCACCCGCCGCAGGAGCCGGAGTAGCCGGGGCGGGGCGAGGCGGGGCGGGGCGAGGCGAGGCGGGGTGGCGCGGGGCTGACGAGGGGCGGCGCGGGCGGTGCGGGTGTGTGGGGTGTGTGGGGTGTGCGGGTCCGGGGCGTCCGGGGCGCGGCTGGGGCGGTCTGGGTGGTGCGGGCGGTGTGGGCAGCCTGCGTGGCGTGGGCGGCGACCCCGCGCGGTCGCCGCGACCGGGAAGCGCGGTAACACACAGGCAACTCCGTTGACCCGGTTCCGATATACGAACGCGCGATGCTGAACAGCGTACGGCCGTGCGGGTGCCGTGAACGGGCCGGGATGCGTCATGTCATCCCGGCCCGTTGCCCTGTCGTCCCGGCCGGCGCCACCGGGACGGGCCGTGCCGCTGCCGTGGCGTCCGGGCCCTCTGCCGTGGCATCCGGGCCCTGCGCCGTGGCATCGCGGCCTCTGGCCGGTCAGGCCGTGCCGAGGGACCGCTTCAGGAAGTCGACCTGGAGGAGCAGCAGGTTCTCGGCGACCTGCTCCTGCGGCGTCATGTGCGTGACCCCGGACAGCGGGAGCACCTCGTGCGGGCGGCCCGCGGCCAGCAGCGCCGACGACAGCCGCAGCGCGTGCGCGACGACCACGTTGTCGTCGGCGAGGCCGTGCACGATCATCAGCGGCCGGTGCGGTGCGGCGGGCGCGGACAGCCCCTCGTCGGTGACCAGCGAGTTGCGGGCGTACGCCTCGGCGTCGGCGGCCGGGTCCCCCAGGTAGCGCTCCGTGTAATGGGTGTCGTACAGCCGCCAGTCGGTGACCGGGGCGCCGGCGATGCCCGCGTGGAAGACGTCCGGCCGCCGCAGCACGGCCAGCGCCGCCAGCCAGCCCCCGAACGACCAGCCCCTGATCGCCACCCGGGAGAGGTCCAGCGGATGCGACCGGGCCAGGCCGTGCAGCGCCTCCACCTGGTCGTCCAGCGCCGCCGTGAACGCGTGCCGGACGTCCTTCTCCCAGCCCGGCGAACGGCCCGGGGTGCCCCGCCCGTCGGCGACCAGCACCGCGAAGCCCTGGTCGGCGAACCACTGCGAGGTGAGATGCGCGTTGTGCGCCGCGACCACCCGGGAGCCGTGCGGGCCGCCGTAGGGGTCCATCAGGACCGGCAGCGGGGTCACCCCGTCATGGTCCCGGGGCAACAGCAGGGCGCATGGGATGCGGCGTGCGCCCCCCTCGGTGAGCAGCATGCGCGGGGACAGACCGGGACGTTCCGCGTACGAGGTGATCGTCAGCGCCTTCTCCCAGCCGCCCGCGGAGACCCCCGGCCTCTGCTGCCGGCCCGCCTCCCGCCGGTCCGCGTCACGGAGCACCCGCACCCGGGTCCCCGGCTCTCCCGGCGTCGCCGACACCAGCACCGTCACGCCCCCGGCGCGCACGGCAGAGTGCACGCCGGGCTCCTCGGACACGCGCTCCACGCCCAGCTCGTTGACCCGGTAGACATGCACCTCGCCGGTCTCCGGACCCGCCGCGTCCTCCCCGGCGGACGCCGACAGCAGCACGTCGTCGTCCCCCACGTCCAGGACCGCGCGCACCTGCAACTGCGCTCCGGTCAAAGGCCGTTCGCCGACCGCCAGCACCCGTGCGCCGCCCTCGTCCGCCACCCGCACCAGCTGCCCGGAGGGCGACCAGCACGGCACCCCGGCGAAAAGTTCCAGCCAAATCGCGTCCTCGTCGGCATGCACCATCCGGGTCGCCCCCGTCTCCGGGTCGACCGCCAGGTAGGCCTGGCTCCGCTGGTCCCGGGCCTGCACCAGCAGCAGCGGCGCACCCGCCACTGACCAGTGCACACGCGCCAGATACGGGTACCGCGCCCGGTCCCAGACCACCTCCGTCCGGTCGCCGTGGAGCCCGATCGCGAACAGCCGCACCTCCGCGTTGGCCGTTCCGGCGGCCGGGTACGCGACGTGGTGTGGGTCACGTTCCGGCTGGGCCGGATCGGAGATCCACCAGCGCTGCACCGGCGTGTCGTCGACCCGCGCGACCAGCAGCCGGTCCGACTCCGGAGACCACCAGAAACCGCGCGAACGCCCCATCTCCTCCGCCGCGACGAACTCCGCGAGCCCGTACGACACGCCGTCCCCGTCCGGCGCCGCGAGTACCCGGTCACCCTCGCCGTCCACGCCCACCACTCGCAGCTCACCTGCGGCGACGTACGCCACCAGCCGCCCGTCCGGAGAGGGCCGCGGATCGATCACCGGTCCGGCGGCGGGCAGTTCACGCGTCGTGCCCGCCCGCAGCTCCGCCGTGAACAGCCGGCCGGACAGGGTGAACGCCGCAAGTTCCAGGGCCCGGTCGGCGGCGTAGCCCACGATGCCCGCACCGCCTTCCCGGCTGCGCTCGCGCCGGGCCCGCTCCTGCGGCGACAGCCGCTCCTCGGAGCCGCCCAGCAGGCTGCGGGGGTCGGCGGCGAGGTGCTCCCCGCCGTCCGCGAGGTCCAGCACCCACAGGGAGTTGGCCCGGTCGGTGCCGGAACCCGACCTCAGGAACGCGATGCGCGAACCGTCGGGCGCCACGGTGAACGAACGCGGCGCGCCGAGCGTGAACCGCTGGGTGCGGGCGTGCCGTCGGGGGAAGGAGTCAGCAGGCTCGGTCGTCATGACCCGACCCTATGGGCGATGTCGGCGATGATTGGCCATGCGCTCCCTTGCGCATCCGTGCGCCCAGCGATGCGCACGCACGGATAGCTATGATCACTAACGCTGTGTGGGTATGAACCTGCTGGCTCCTGTATGGGTTTACGCGTTGGCCTGCCCTGTTGGCGTGCTTCTGACTGGAGGTGAACCGCCGTGGCACTCTCGATTTCGGCGGTGGTGCTGCTGGCGATCATCGTCTTCATCCTGATCAAGAAGTCGGGACTGAAGGCCGGGCATGCGGTGATCTGCATGCTGCTGGGCTTCTACCTGGCCTCCTCCACGATCGCTCCCACGATCAGCGAGCTGACGACAAACATCGCCGGCATGATCGGCAGCATCAAGTTCTGACGCCCCCACCCGCACCGGCCCGGCATGCCGTTCCCCGTCCGACTCCCGCGGGACCCGTGCGGGGCCGGAGCGGGTCGGGCCCGTCGGCAGGGGCTCCGCCGGTCCGGCAGCGGCCCCGCCGCCCCGAGGGACCGGCCGCGGGCCTCCCGCACCTCAGGCCCCGGCCGCGTACGCCACGAAGTCGGTCCAGGCCCCCGGCGAGAGCCGCAGGCGTGGACCGGCAGCACGCTTGGAGTCACGGACGTGGACGGCGGTGGGGGTGGCGGCTACTTCGACGCAGTCGTTGATGTCGCTGCTGTCGCTGTAACTGCTCTTGAACCAGGCCAGGTCGGCGTCACTGCTGGATGCGCTGATCATGTCTCTCCCCGCAGATGCTCGATGAAGGCCAACGACTCGTCCGGCGTCAGAGCCTGCGCCCGGATCATGCCATACCGCAGCTCAAGGATCCTGAGCTGCTTCGGGTCGGAGACCGGACGGCCGTTGAAAGCACCTTCAGAGCGGCCGACGGCCGTGCCGTCCTCGAACTTCAGCAGTTGGATCAGGCCGCCCATCCCTGCATGTTCTGCCCGGTCTGTCGGCATCACTTGGATGGTGACGTTGCGCAACCTTCCGACCCCCAAGAGGTGTTCGAGCTGACGCCGTAGCACCATCCTCCCCCCGATCGGTCGGCGTAGCGTCACCTCTTCTTGGACAAAGCTGAGAACCGGTGCGGGCGAACGCCCGAACACGGAAGCGCGTGCCATGCGCGCGATCACCCCACGCTCCACCTCTTCCGAGGACTGCGGGGGCTGCGCCATCTCGAACAGCGCACGTGCGTGCTCCTCGGTCTGCAGCAGACCGTGCACGTTGTGGTTGCCGTACGAGAGCAGCTCGGCCGCTTTGGACTCAAGTTCTTTGAGGTCCCGAACCTTCTTCGGATACCGAACCTTCTCCACGTCCTCCTTCATCGCGGAGACCAGCCCGCCCGCCCCCAGCACATGGTCGGCCTTGTCGAGGAACTCGGGCCTCGGGATCCGCTTCCCGGACTCGATCTTGTAGATCATGTCCTCGCCGTAGCCGACCGCCTTGGCGAAGTCGGGAACCCGGATGCCCGCCGCCTCCCGTCGCAGCCTCAACTGCCGTCCCACCGTGGCGACGACCGCCAGCGCCCAGTCGTCGTCAGGGTCCACCTCCCACCCGGGCTCCTCCGCCTCGCTCGCCACCTCGACGTCAGCAACCACTGCGCACCCCTCCGTCGTACGACCTTGCGGCGACGCCCGCCCCGCGCGGCCCGGAGGCATGAGCCGGCCACTCCGGACGACCCGGCCCGGTGACCGTGCGCAACGGCGTCATCACTGCTCACGGTAGGCGTACGAGACCTCTCCGGGCCGGGCGAATCAGGAAAACTCCACCGGAGAGGGCCGGGGCGGCGGCGTGGCGCTGCCGCCCTGCTCCTCGGAGGTGCCGCCGTCGCCGTCGACCTCGTAGAGGCGCTCTTGAAGCCGTTCACCGGCCCAGTCCAGCCCGACGCCCAGGTCGAACCAGTGCCGGTCCTTGCGGACTTCGGGCGTGGAGAGGTTCACCGCTGCCCAGGAGAACACCCCCAGGAGGACGGAGCGCCCGTGCTGCGTCGTGCGCACGGACAACGCGAACGGTGCGGCGAGTGCCGCGCGGGTGACCACCATGACCTGCTCGTCGTCGGATCGCCGACGCCCACCCGTGAGGAACCGGGGCGTCTCCAGGATCTTGACCCAGTCGACGACCGCGTCCGCCACCTGGGCACGCAGGGACCCCTCGATGCCTTTCCGGACGGCGATCGCGGGATCGTCACCGAGCCAGCCCAGCCAGTGATCAGGATCGGTGAGTTCGCTGAAGTCGTCCTGTGGCACCCCGTGACGGGGGTTCTCCTGGTACTCACCCGTCAGTTTCCCGTTGCCGTCCACCAACCACGCGCCGCGGATCGCCTCGGGTGGTACGTAGCCGTTCGGGTCGTCGACATGCGCCGGGTCGATCTCGGCGACGCTGCCACCGGGATTCTCGGCCGCTGCAGCAAGTAGCCCAGGCTCGTTCGGTATGTCCCTACGCCGGCTTCGTGAGCCACTGCGCCACACGTTCCCACCCCCACCGCTTCCCGCTCGTTCACCTGCGATTGTGCCGCATCGGTCAGAGCCGCCTGAGGGGGTGCGTGACGGAGACGAGTGGGCTGGAGGGCCTCGGCGGGCGGGTCGGCACGGGCGCCGCACGGCAGTCCCCGCCGGGGCGCGCCGGCGTCGCGCCTGCACACCGGCACGGCCTGCGGGGCTGATCCACGAGGGGGCGGGGGCGCGGGGACGGGCGATGATGCGGCGCTGTCCCGCCGATCTCCGCCCTGGCAAGATGGCGGCATGGAACGTGTGCTTGGAATCGGCGGATACTTCCTTCGGGCCACCGACCCGGAGTCCTTGAGCGCGTGGTACCGCGATTGCCTGGGCCTGGACGTGGGCGAGAACGGCCTGTGGCGTCAGGAAGCCGGGGTGACGGTGTTCGCGACGTTCGAGTCCGAGACCGACTACTTCGGCTCCCGCAACCAGCGGACCATGCTCAACTTCCGGGTCCGCGACCTGGACGCGATGCTCGCCCAGTTGCGCGCCAAGGGGGCGGACGTGGCCGAGGAGACTCAGGACATGGAGGGGGTCGGTCGATTCGGCTGGGTCACAGACCCTGAGGGCAATCGGCTTGAGCTGTGGCAGCCTGCCTGACCGCGCCGTCACGCTGGCCGCGCCGTCACGCTGGCCGCAACGGCCCGCCTCGCGATTGATGAGCCTCGTCACGCGGGGGGCGCGGACGCGACCACGCCAGGTGTCGGCAGTATGTCGGATGTCTCGGGTGTGTCGGGTGTGTCGGGTGTGTCGCCGGTGTGATGCCCCGTCAGACTCACGCGCTCGTCTCCGCCTCCCGACGTGACGCCGGAGCCGCGTCGAGCACGCCAACGCCGAACTCCGCCGACGGCGTCCGCTCCGGCAGCGCACCGGGCGACGTGAGACCTGCGGTGGACCCCGCCCGCGAACCCCACCGCGCCCTCACCGGCCCCGTCCCTGACCGTGCCGCCCGGCGAGCCCTCCCACACCGGATGACCACCGAACTCGTCCTCGTCCTCGTCCGCCCGACCATCCGCCGACTCACCCACCAGCCGCCCCCGGGCGGACCCGCCCCAACACCGTTCGCAGATCGGCCCGTTAGCGACCACCCGGCCGATGGTGCGAAGGACCCACCGGACCCGGTCCGGCGGCTGCCCGGTCGGTTCGGTGGGCTGTTGCCGGGGGTTGGGGTGGGGGGATGCGAGGTGTGTGGGGTGTTGGTGTGTGTGCGGGGGTGTTGGTGTGGGGGTTGGCTGGTGGGTGGGGGTGGGGCCGCCCGCTTCTTTCGCAGTGTCGTGCTTGCGCGGGGCGGGTAAAGGGCGCTGCGCCTTCGGCTTCGCGTCGCCTGCGGCGATGGCCCTGCGGGCCACCCTTGACCCGCCCCGCTCCAGCACGGGTGGGAAGCGTGCGGACGGCCCGGGGAGAGCGGGGGGCCGGGCAGCGTCTCCGCCCCAGCAGCGTTGCCCAGCATCGACCCGGCCAGACGGCCACCGCATCCGCACCTCGCCAGCACGCCGGGCAGGCTCAGCGGCTTCCCGCCGGTGGGGAGTGCGGGGGTGGGCGCCGGGGATGGGCGTCGCATGGCCGGTCCCCGTCGGGTGGGGCGGGCGTCCGCGCCTCGCCTGCACGCCGGGCGGGCTTGGCGGCTTCCGGCCGGTGGGGGTTCGGGGGTGGGCGCCGGGGATGGGCGCCGAAAGGTGGGTCCCCTGTCGGGCGGGGCGCGCATCGGCGTCTGGCCTGCACGCCGGGTCGGCTTGGCGGCTTCCGGCCGGTGGGGGTTTGGGGGTGGGTGCCGGGGATGGGCGTCGCATGGCCGGTCCCCGTCGGGTGGGGCGGGCGTCCGCGTCTGGCCTGCACGCCGGGCGGGCTCAGCGGCCTCCCGTCGGTGGTGGTTTCCGGGCCAGGCGCCGGGGATGGGCGTTGCATGGCAGAGCCCGGGCGGGTGGAGCGCATCCGCGTCCCACCAGCACGCCGGGGCGGTTTGGCGGCTGTCTGCCGGTGGGGGTTCGGGGTGGGTGCGGGGAGGGGTCTGGCAGGGCGGGTTCTCGTGGGGGTGGGTGTGGTGGCTTCCGGCCGGTGGCGGGGTGCGCACGGTGGAGTGTGGGGGCGTGTCGGTGGGCTGGTGGGACCGGTGGGCCGGTAGGACCGGTGCGGAGACGTCCGGTGTCCGGTGTCTGATGTCCGGTGTCTGATGTCCGGTGGGCGGGCGGTGCGCCCGGGCGGGTTGTGGGGGCGTGCCCGGGGCGGCCCCCCCCGGGGTCACCGGCCGATGGCGGCCGGTGACCGGCGGTCGGTGAGTGGGGGAAGGGTGAGGGGGGCGGGTGAGGCAGCGGGGCGGCGCGGACAGGAGGAAGGGGAGGGGGGAGGGGAAGGCGGGGGGTCTGGGGGGAGGTGAGGCGAGAAGCGGGGGAGACGGCCGGGGTCAGGACGGCTGCCGCCGGGCAGCCTCGGTCAGCCGGGCAGTCAGTCGCGCAGCCACACCACACCGTCGGCCACACCAGCCACACCACACCGGCCACACCGGTCAGTCCGTGCCCGTCAGTCCCGCCCGGGCGACGGACCAGACACCCCCACCGGCCCCGTGAGTCACACCCACAACACTCCAGCACGCAAAAGGAGGATCAGGGCCACCGCACCCTCGCTCACCCTCCCCTTCCCGCCCCGCACATGACCCGAATCCTCCAATCACCACCCCCACCCCCCTCAACCACCCCCAAAGCCGCCCACCGGCCGGAAGCCGCCCAACTCACCGGGCGTGCAGGCGGGACGCCGATGCGCTCCACCCGCCCGGGCTCTGCCATGCGGCGCCTATCTCCGGTGCCTGCCCCGGAAACCGCCACCGGCGGGTGGCCGCTGAGCCTGCCCGGCGTGCTGGCGGGACGCGGACGCGGCGTCCGACGGGGACCGGCCTTTCGGCGCCTATCTCCGGTGCCTGCCCCGGAAACCGCCACCGGCGGGTGGCCGCTGAGCCCGCCCGGCGTGCAGGCCAGACGCGGACGCCCGCCCCACCCGACGGGGACCGGCCATGCGACGCCCATCCCCGGCACCCACCCCCAAACCCCCACCGGCCGGAAGCCGCCAAGCCGACCCGGCGTGCAGGCCAGACGCCGATGCGCGCCCCGCCCGACAGGGGACCCACCTTTCGGCGCCCATCCCCGGCGCCCACCCCCGACCCCCCACCGGCCGGAAGCCGCCGAACTCACCCGGCGTGCTGGCGAGGCGCGGATGCGCGCCCCACCCGACGGGGACCGGCCAAGCAACGCCCATCCCCGACACCCACCCCCGCACTCCCCACCGGCGGGAAGCCGCCGAGCCGACCCGGCGTGCTGGCGAGGCGCGGACGCGGTGGCCGTCCGGCCCGGTCGATGCTGCGCAACGCTGCTGGGGCGGAGACGCTGCCTGGCCCCCCGCTCTCCCCGGGCCGTCCGCTCGCTTCTCACCCGTGCTGGAGCGGGGCGGGTCAAGGGTGGCCCGCAGGGCCATCGCCGCAGGCGACGCGAAGCCGAAGGCGCAGCGCCCTTGACGCGCCCCGTGGAAGCACGACACTGCGAAAGAAGCGGGCGGCCCCACCCCCACCCACCGGCCAACCTCCACACCAACCCCCCCACACACACCTCGCATGCCACTCACCCCAACCCCCGACAACAGCCCACCGACCCGACCTCACCCGGGCCGCCACCCCGATACCTCCCACCCACCGCGCCCACCGCGCCCACCACCCGGACTCGCCGAGCCCGCAGTCCTTCGGCGCCCATCCCCGGCGCCCGCCTCCAAAGCCGCCCACCGGCGGGAAGCCGCCGAACTCACCCGGCGTGCTGGCGGGACGCGGATGCGCGCCCCGTCCGACGAGGACTGGCCATGCGACGCCCATCCCCGGCGCCCACCCCCGCACTCCCCACCGGCGGGAAGCCGCCGAGCCGACCCGGCGTGCTGGCGAGGTGCGGATGCGGTGGCCGTCCGGCCCGGTCGATGCTGGGCAACGCTGCTGGGGCGGAGACGCTGCCTGGCCCCCCGTTCTCCCCGGGCCGTCCGCACGCTTCCCACCCGTGCTGGAGCGGGGCGGGTCAAGGGTGGCCCGCAGGGCCATCGCCGCAGGCGACGCGGAGCCGAAGGCGCAGCGCCCTTTACCCGCCCCGCGCAAGCACGACACTGCGAAAGAAGCGGGCGGCCCCACCCCCACCCACCGACCGACCCCACAGCAACGCCCTCCGCCCCGCGGCTCCTCCGCCCGGCAGCCCCGCGCCCCTCCGCACCCGGCCACGTCATGCGGAGGTGCCTGCGCCTACGTGTGCTGCCTCCTCACCCCGAGCGCGTGAGCCCGGCGCCCTCCCCTCCCTCAGGGCCCCTCCCCTCCCTCAGGGCCCCTCCCCTCCCTCAGGGCCCCTCCCCTCCCTCAGGGCCCCTCCCCTCCCCCGGGGCCCCTCCCTTCGCGGCGCTGTTGCGTGGCGTCGTCGTCCGGGGTGGTGGCTGTGGCCCCGGGGGTCGGCGGGGTGTCCGGGGGCCTCGTAGGCTGGGCTCATGACGGAACTGCCCGCTCGGCGTCTGGTGCTGGTGCACGCGCATCCGGACGACGAGTCGATCAACAATGGCGCCACCATGGCCGCGTATGCCGCCGGGGGTGCTCAGGTGACGCTCGTGACCTGCACGCTCGGGGAGCTGGGCGAGGTGATTCCGCCGGGGCTGGCTCATCTGGGCGGGGACGCGCTGGGGGAGTTCCGGCGGGGAGAGCTGGCCGTCGCCATGGCGGCACTCGGGGTGTCCGACTTCCGGCAGCTCGGCGGGCCGGGCCGGTACCGCGACTCGGGCATGATGGGCCTTCCCGACAATGACGACCCCGCCTGCTTCTGGCAGGCCGACGTCGACGAGGCCGCCGGACACCTGCTGGACGTGATCCGCGAGGTGCGGCCCCAGGTGCTGGTGACGTACGACGCGAACGGCGGCTACGGCCACCCCGACCACATCCAGGCCCACCGCGTCGCCATGCGGGCGGTGGAACTCGCCGAGGCGGAGGGCCTGCCCGTGGCGCGCGTGTTCTGGAACCGCGTGCCGCGCTCCGTCGCGGAGGAGGGCTTCGCGCGGGTCCGGGGCGACCTCGGGCGGCTGGGGTTCACGCAGAGCGCCACCGTCGCGGACGTGCCGGGCGTCGTCGACGACGAGCGGATCACCACCCGCATCGACGGTGCCGGGCACGTCGGTGCCAAGGCGGCCGCGATGCGCGCGCACGCCACCCAGATCGAGGTCGCCGAACCCTGCTTCGCCCTGTCGAACGGGCTCGCGCAGCCGCTGTTCACCGACGAGTACTACGAGTTGGCGCGCGGTGAGCGGGCCGACGGCATCGACGGCGACCTGTTCGCAGGGATCGGGGGGACTCCGTGAACGACCGTGGTCCGATGCTCTCCCAGCCGCTGCGGATGCCCTCCGCCGGCCGGATCGCCGTATACCTGCTGCTGTTCGTGCTCGGCGCGGTCGTGGGGGTGGCCGGGGCCATGGTGCAGGGCGGGTGGTTCCCGGGCGGGCTGCTGCTCGCCCTGGCCGGGGCGGCCGGGCTGTTCCTCGGTGCGGCCCTCGGCACCGGCGGGCGCGGCGGCGCCGTGGCGAGCGGCGCCGGATGGATCCTCGCCGTCCTGCTCCTCACCGCCACCCGCCCGGAAGGGGACTTCGTGTTCGCCGCGGACGGCGGCTCCTATCTTTTTCTGCTCGGAGGCATGGCGATCGCTGTGATGTGTGCCACTCTCGCTCCGGTGCGGCCACCGGGCGGCCCCTCCGTCCGACTTGAGAAGTGACGTACCGCTTCGACGTCAAGCACGCGTGGGAGTCCCGTGTGGGTTTCCCCAGCGGTCGTGGGATACGCGCCACAAGCGGCCAGTATGGTGGTGCGCGCCGCCGATCGTCCCCAGCGTCCGACTCCGCTCGGACAGGGGAGCCCCCAAGCAGAGTGAGGTCGCAACGGGCGGCGGAGCCAACCGGGAGAACCTGCCTTGAGCCGTGAAACTGACAGTCCGTCCTCCGGGCCCAACGGGCGCGGCGGAGCCGCATACCCCTCGGGCACCCCGCCGTACGGCACCCCCGTGGTCGCCGACGGGGGCGCGGACGCGGGCCGTTCGCCCGCGCCGGAGGAACGTAAGACCGAGACCACGCTGACCACCCGCATCCGCATCAACATCCCCGGATCCCGGCCCATCCCGCCGGTCGTGATGCGTACTCCCGTCGTCGAGGCCGAGCGCGGCACCGGCGGCGACGCCGAGCCTCCCGCGCCGCCGACCGCCACGCCGGCCGCGCCCGTCACCGAGGCACCCGCCGAGCCCGCACCGGGCGCCGCCGAGCCGACGAGCGACTGGTTCGCGCCCCGCAAGGCGGGCTCGGGCAGGGCCGGTCAGGGCGGCGGCTCCGCCAACGGCGCCGCCGCACCCTCCTCTTCGGGCGCGCCGGGCCCCGCCGCACCGGGGGCGCCTGCCGGTTCGGGCGCGTCCGCCCCGGCCTCGTCGACGTCGGCCGGCCGTCCCGGCGGCGTCGTCGGCTCCGTGGGCCTGCCGAACGGCGCCCGCCCCGGCGGCGCCAACGGCGCCAACGGCGCCGGACTGCCGGGCGCGACGGGCGGTCCCGTGGCCCCGGGGCACGGCGGCGGCACCGGTTCGTTCGATGTGACCGAGGCGCTGACGGCCGGCCCGCCCGGCGCTGGAGCCCGCCCGGGCGGTGCGGAGCCGCGCCGCGACGACCTGCCGTACTTCTCGGAGGGCCCGCAGCAGGGGGCGTCGCCCGAGCACGGGCACGCCGCGCAGCCCCGTCCGGGCGCCCGGCCCGGTCGCGGCACCCCGGGTCCGCAGGGACCGGCCGACGCGGCCGGCTTCCCCGGGCCGCAGGGGGCCGCCGGGCGCGCCGGGCCCACAGGTCCCACGGGCGGTCCGGTGACCGGCGACGGCCCCGTCGTTCCCCCGGTGCACGAGGGGCCCGGCACGCCGCACCCCGTCCAGGGCGCCCCCTACCCGGGCCAGGGCGTGCCGCACGGCGGTGCCCCGTATCCCGGGGCCGGCCTGAGCGACGACACCGCGATCCTCACGCCGCAGCGCCAGGGACCCGGACCGTCCGGCGGCTACGGCGGCCCGGGCGGCAACGTCTCCGGGCAGACCGTCACCAGCGGCATCCCGGTCGTGCCGTCGGCGGACCAGGACTTCGCCGCGCCCGGCCCCGACGGCCCTCCGCCGCACGCCGCGCCCGGGCCGGTCGGGGAGCCGCCCGCCGCGGTACCGGCCCGCCCCGCGAGGAAGGGCCGCAGCAAGCTGGTCCTGCTCGGCGGGGGCGTCGTCGCGCTCGCGGGCCTGGCGTACGGTGCCGGGCTGCTGATGAACCACTCCGACGTGCCCAAGGGCACCACCGTGTTCGGCGTGGACATCGGCGGCGGTACCCGCGACGAGGCTGTCCGCAAGCTCGACGAGGCGTTCGGCGACCGGGTCGGCAAGCCGCTGAAGCTGGCGGTCGGCGAGGGCACGGTCGCGCTGAAGCCGGACCAGGCGGGCCTGCAGTTCGACACGCAGGCGACCGTGCGGACGGCCGCGACCAGCGACTACAACCCGGTCTCGGTGATCGGCTCGCTGTTCGGCAACGAGCGGGCCGTGGACCCGGTGATGCCGGTCGACGAGGAGAAGCTGCACTCCGCCCTGGAGGCGGCCGCCGGGGGCTCCGGGTCGGTCACCGAGGGCACCATCAGCTTCGCGTCCGGCAAGGCCGTCGCCGTGTACGGCAAGGCCGGCCAGGGCATCGCCGTCGACCGGGCGGGCCAGGCCGTCGAAGACGCCTTCCGGCTCCAGGTGGAGACCGGTGCCGCGACCCCCGTGACGGTGCCGACCACGACCAGGCAGCCCACCATCGACAAGGCCGAGGTCGACCGGATGATGAAGGAGTTCGCGGAGCCGGCGCTCTCCGACCTCGTGACCATCCAGACGGACGCGGCCCACAGCATCCAGTTCGGCCCGGTGTCCCTGCCGAAGATCCTCGGCGTCAAGGCGGTCGACGGCAAGCTCGTCGACACCTACGACCTGGATGCCCTGCAGGCGGCCTACGGGAGCACCTTCGACGGCGTGCAGATCCAGACCGCGACCGCCACGCGCGGCGTGCTCCCGCAGGACGTGGTCGGCGCGCTGCGCACGGCGCTGCGGGGCAAGACCGCGGCGGAGCGCACCGGCGTCATCGACACCGACCCGAGCTGACCCGCCGCCGCCCGGCACGGGCGGGGCGCCGAGGGGGCATCCGGCGGGCGGATGCCCTGTCCGGCATACGGCGGCGCCCCGGTCGCCGGGGCGACCCGTGCTGCCCGGTGGCCCGGCACCCCGGCGGGCTGTGACACCGGCCGGGCTCCCGGTGGGGAGCCCAGCGCTGCCGCCCCTTGGTGTTCCCCGCCTCCAGGTTCTCCCCGCCCCTGGTGGCTCCCCGCCTCCTCGTGCTCCCGCTTCCTGGTGCTCCCGCTTCCTGGTGCTCCCGCTTCCTGGTGCTCCCGCTTCCTGGTGCTCCCGCCTCCTGGTGCGGTCCGGTGACGCGCCCGTGCGGCGCGCGCCTGCCCCCCCGCCGGGTGACTGTGCCGTACCCCGGGGCGGGTTCAGTTCAGCAGGGCCCGGGCCGACCGTGCCTCGGTGCGTACCCGCTCCGCGAGCGCCTCGTCGACGACGGAGACCAGTTCGGCGTACGACTCCATCTCCTCGGCGCCTGCGGCGAACTCGCCGCGCCGCACCAGCACCTGGCCGAGTTCCCAGCGCAGCCGTGCCGGGTGCGCGGGCAGCAGCAGGGCGAGCTCGACCGCCCACAGGGCCACCTCGGAGCGCTCGGGGCGGGCGGCGGCCCAGGCGCGGATGTTGCCGAGGATGCGGGCGACGACGTCCAGCGGGTCCGCGGGCACGAGCATGGACGGTTCGAGCGGCGCTCCGGTCGCCCCGGTCACGAGCAACTCGGCGTCCGGGCCGGTCAGTACGCGCCCTCCGTCGAACGGGTCGGCGAGTACCTGCGCCCCGGTCGGCCCGAACCCGACGACGAAGTGTCCGGGCAGCGCGACCCCGTGCACCGGAGCCCCGGCCCGGCGGGCGACTTCCAGCCACACCACGGACAGCAGGATCGGCAGGCCGCGCCGCCGCCGCAGGACCGAGTGCAGCAGGGAGGACTCCAGGTACCGGTAGTCGGCGGAGGTGCCGTGGAACCCGTACCGCTCGCCCAGGAGTTCGCGCAGGGCGAGTGCCCACGCCTCGGGCGGTCCGGGCCGGAAGGGCAGCCGGCCGGCGAGTTCGTCCAGCTCGACCTGGACCGCGTCGAAGCCGTCCTCGTCGAGGGAGGGGTCCGCGTGGGCGCCGACGAGGAGGCAGAGCAGCGACAGGTCGGGCCGTTCGGCACGGGCCTCCTCGGCGAACCGGCGGCGCAGCCGCGCGGACCGTTCGGGGGGCGGGGGGCCGGGCGGGCGTGGGGAAGGCATGGCTGGCTGGTGCCCTCTCAGGGTGATCGCTACCGGCCGGAGCCGGAAGTTCCGGGCTCGCGGTAGTGGTGGTAGGCGTGGTGCGGGGTGAAGCCCATGCCGCTGTACAGGGCGCGCGCGGCGGTGTTGTCGGTCTCGACCTGGAGCCAGGCGGCGGACGCGCCCTCGGCGAGGGCCTGCCGGGCGAGCGCGGTCATGACGGCCGTGGCCAGGCCGCGGCGCCGCTGCCGGGGGTCGACCTCGACGGCGGCGAACCCGGCCCACCGGCCGTCGACGACGAGCCGCCCGATCGCGGCGGGGATCGCGCCCGGGGCCGCGCCGGAGGCGCCGTCAGGGGCCCCGTCCGGTATGCCGCCGGGGTCCGGCACGGACGCGAACCACACCGACGGCCCGCTGCCGAGCACCCGCAGCGCGATCTCGCTCAGGCCCTTGCGCCGGTAGCGGCCCAGCCAGGCCTCGTCGGCGGTCCGGGCCAGCGTGACGCCGGCGCCGTCGCCGAGGTCGGCGACCGGGGCGAGGGCGCCGGTCCACAGCTCGGCGGTCACCTCGCGCACCCAGCCGCGTTCCGCCAGCGCGGCGCTGAGAGGTTCCTGGGCGCCTGGCGCGCCGGTGGCGGTCTGCACGTAGGCGGGCAGGCCGCGGTCGCCGTACCAGCGGCGTACGGCCGTCAGCGCGGCGTCCAGCGGCATGCCGGGGTCGCCCAGCGGGAGGACGGAGTTGGCGCGGCGGGTGAAGCCCGAACGGCGGACGGGCGCCGCGCCCGGGGCGGGGCGCGCCGCGGCGCGTGCGTCCTCCGCCGTGTCCGCCGCGGAGGGCCGTGCCGCCTCCGCCATGTCCGCCGCGGAGGGCCGTGCCGCCTCCGCCATGTCCTCCGCCGTGTCCTCCGACGCGGCACATGCGTCCTCCGACGAGGCACATGCGTCCTCAGCCGTGTCCTCCGCGCCGGACCGTGCGGACGCCGGCCTGCCCGGGGGGCCGGTCGGGCCGGGTCCGTCGGGGGTGCGGGGGGCGGGCTGGACGGCGGCGCGCAGCTCCCACCCGCCGAGCCGTTCGCTCTCCACGGGCCGCCACGCCCGGGCGGCGACCCGGGCGAGTTCCTCGTAGCGGGCGGCGGGGCCGCCGCGACGCGCCGGGGCGGCGGGCACCACCCTGCCCGCGACCAGCGAGCTCTCCGCGATCCGGACCGGCTCGCCGGAGCGTGTGGTGATCACCAGCACGCCTTCGTCCCATGATGTGAGAACACCCACCGTGTCGGTGAATTTCTCCGCCGAGTCGCCAGCGTCCCTCAACCTCCTCACGGAGATGCGTTTACCCACGTCAGCTGCGGTGACGCGGACCTCAAGGCGGCCTGCCGCGGAGATTTCCACTGGTCGGTTCACCCCTCCTGTTCGGATCATGCCCAGGAACGGAGATACTAGGGGCGGGCATCGACGACGCCGCGCTCCCGCGCGCCAGGCGGCGGAGCCTGAGGAGGCCCGCCAGCGCCCTATCGAGGAGGAACGACAGCGTGACCTACGTCATCGCGCAGCCTTGTGTCGACGTGAAGGACAAGGCGTGCATCGAGGAGTGCCCGGTCGACTGCATCTACGAGGGCCAGCGGTCCTTGTACATCCACCCGGACGAATGCGTCGACTGTGGTGCCTGTGAGCCGGTCTGCCCGGTCGAGGCGATCTTCTACGAGGACGACACCCCGGAGGAGTGGAAGGACTACTACAAGGCGAACGTCGAGTTCTTCGACGAGCTGGGCTCCCCGGGCGGTGCCAGCAAGCTGGGTCTGATCGAGCGCGACCACCCCTTCGTGGCCGGGCTGCCGCCGCAGAACGGCTGACGGCCGACCGCCCCGGCAGTCCCGCAGCACGTCCCTCGGTCCCGTACGGCCCGGTCAGCGCTCTGATCACCGTACGGGGCCGTGGTGTTCTCCGTAGCGGCCGTACGGCGGTCCACGCGACCGGCGTACGGCGGCCGCCCGAGCCAGAAAGTGAGCCCGCCACCCGTGTCCGCACCCTCCGGCCACCGCCGCTCCGCCGTCGAGTCGCCGCGCGACCGTCTGCCCGTCTTCCCCTGGGACAAGCTGGAGCCGTACCGGAAGACGGCCGCCGCGCACCCGGACGGTGTCGTCGACCTGTCGGTCGGCACGCCCGTCGACCCGGTGCCCGAGCTGATCCGGAAGGCGCTGATCGACGCGGCCGACTCGCCGGGCTATCCGACGGTGTGGGGCACGCCCGCACTGCGGGACGCGATCACCGGCTGGGCGGCGCGCCGACTGGGTGCCCAGGGCGTCACGCACCGGCATGTGCTGCCGGTGGTCGGCTCGAAGGAGCTGGTGGCGTGGCTGCCGACACAGCTGGGGCTCGGCCCCGGCGACAAGGTGGCCTTCCCGCGGCTCGCCTACCCGACGTACGAGGTGGGCGCCCGGCTGGCGCGCGCCGGTCACGAGGTGTACGACGACCCGACCGAGCTGGACCCGGAGGGGCTGCGGCTGCTGTGGCTGAACACGCCGTCGAACCCGACGGGCCGGGTGCTCTCCAAGGAGGAGCTGACCCGGATCGTCGCCTGGGCGCGGCGGCACGGCGTGCTGGTGGTGTCCGACGAGTGCTATCTGGAGCTGGGCTGGGAGGCCGACCCGGTCTCGGTGCTGCATCCGGACGTCAACGGCGGCTCGTACGACGGTGTCGTCTCGGTGTACTCGCTGTCCAAGCGGTCCAACCTGGCCGGCTACCGGGCGGCGTTCCTCGCGGGTGACCCGGAGGTGCTCGGCCCGCTGCTGGAGATCCGCAAGCACGGCGGCATGATGACGTCCGCGCCGACCCAGGCGGCCGCCGCGGCGGCGCTCGCGGACGACGCGCACGTGGCGGAGCAGCGCGAGCGGTACGCCGCCCGGCGCGCGGCCCTGCGGGGGGCGCTGAGCGCCCACGGCTTCCGCATCGAGCACAGCGAGGCCGGCCTCTACCTGTGGGCCACCCGGGACGAGTCCTGCTGGGACACCGTCGCCCGTCTCGCCGAGCGCGGCATCCTGGTGGCGCCGGGCGACTTCTACGGGGTGGCGGGGGAGAAGTTCGTACGGGTCGCGATGACGGCGACCGACGAGCGGATCGCGGCAGCCGTCGCACGCTTGACCGCTTGACCGCTTGACCGCTTGACCGCTTGACCGCTTGACCGCCGGACCGCCGGACCGCCGGACCGCCGGACCGCCGGACCGCCGGACCGGGGGCCGCGTGGCCGGGGCGCGTGGCCGACCGGCCGCCGCGGGGTCTGCCCGGCGGCCGGGTCCGGCGCCCTGTGAGGGACACCCGCGGCGGACCCACGTCGTCGGCGGCCCGCGTACAGGCGGCCCGCGCACAGGCGACGGCGGGGTCCGGGGGAAGTCCGGGCCCCGCCGCCGTGCGTCGTGCGGGCTCAGCCGAGGGGCAGGCCGTTCAGCGGCAGGGCGCCGCCCTTGGTGAGGGAGTCCGTCGGCAGGCCGCCCTGGGTCGCGCTGCCGGCCGTGTCACCCACGATGTCCCCGGTGGACCCGGCCGCCTTCCCGGCGGTCTCCTGCACCGCCGGAGTGGCCTTCTTCGCGGCCTTGCCGCCGACCTGGCCCACACCGGGCACCGACTGCTCCACGGCCTGACCGCCCGCTTCGCCCGCGAGGCCGGTGACGGTGCGCGCCGCGCCGTCGGCCGTCGTGCCCAGGCTCGCCGTGTCCGGGCTGGCCAGGCCGCCGAGGCCGGGGGCGGCGGGCAGCTCGGGGGCCGCGCTCGCGGAGCCGGCCGCACCGACCCCGGCAGCCGCCCCCGCGGCGACGAGCAGCGCGGCACGGGCGATCCGGCGGGAGAGGGGGAGGGTCATGATGCTCCTTCGACGGGAGAGAACAGGTCGGTGTCCGCCTCCGCCCCGTCGGTTGACGGGGCGCGGACACCGTGACTACCGCTCGAAGCCCGTCGAGGTTGCGGCGCGATAACGTAAAGAATTCGCAATGCGTCGCATTATCTGCTGTGGATAAAAACGGGCAAAGGGAGTACGTGCCCGGGGGCTGCGGAAACCTTACGGCCCTTGCGTCACGGGGGATCCGGCGAGGACGGGGGTGCCGCCGCGAGAACCTGCGCACCCTGCCGTCCCCGGCCGGTCCCATGACCCCTGAGGGCGAGCGGCCGCACTACTGAACGGTCGTGATCCGGACCGCGTCCGACCCGTCCGACCCGTCCGACGCGGGGCGCCACACGCTGTCCGCGGTGCCCGCGGTCCACTCCCGGCCGCCGTACGACACGCGCTCGATCCGCAGCGCCGAGGCGTTGGCCACCGCCCAGTGGGCGACCTGCCAGCCGCGCCGCCGCGCCTCGACCGGCACGGTCACCGTCCGCCGCTCGTCGGCCCGGCCCGGTCCCCGGTCCTGCCCCGCCGCGCCCCGTGTGCCCGCGTCGGCGCCCGTCTGCGTCATCGCGTCCTGCCCGAAGTCCCGCACCAGCGCCGTGCGCACGGCGTCGGGGCCGCCCGTGCCGCGACCCGCCTCGGGACGTCCGTCGCAGGTCAGCGTGGCTTCCGCACGCCCGGTGAGCGCGGCCGCCAGCAGCGCCGCGTCCGGTTCGTGCTTGGCGTACGCCATCGGGAAGCCGCTGCGCTGCACGCGCTGGGCCGCCTCGGTGAGCGGCAGTTCCGTGTAGCCGGGGACCTTCTCCAGATGCTCGTAGAACCGGCTCGCCGCGTAGGCCGGGTCCATGATCTGCCGCGGGGTGCCCCAGCCCATCGAGGGCCGCTGCTGGAACAGACCGAGCGAGTCCCGGTCGCCGTGCTCGATGTTGCGCAGCGCGGACTCCTGCAGCGCCGTCGCCAGCGCGATGGTCACCGCGCGTTCGGGCAGCCCGCGGTGGACGCCGACCGCCGTGATCGCCGCCGCGTTCACCGCCTGCTCCGGCGTGAACGCATAGGACTTCCCCTTCCCGCCGACCGGGATGACCCGGCAGGCCGGCGCGCCACCGCCGCCGCTGACGTACTGGACGACGAGATAGCCCGCGAGCGCGAGCAGCACGAGGAAGGCCGCACCGGTGCGGCTGCGGCGCCTCGGACGGGTGAGGGACGGCTCGGACACGCCGTACAAGGTAGCGGAGCCCGTTCGAGGCACGGCGTGCCGCCTGGACACCGGGTGAGGAGCGGGTGAACGGCGGTCGGCGGGCCGGTGCCGGGCCGGCCGGTGCCGGGCGGGCGGCGGAGGGGCGAGGGGGCGCCCGGCGGCGGGCGGGCCGAGACCGGCCGGACGGCGGCCGACGCTAGGGTCGACGCCATGGCCGATACCCCGCTTACCCCGCCTACCCCGCCTACCGTGCCTGCCCCGCCTGTCCCGCTCGACCTCACCCTGGACGCCGCGCGGCTGACCGCGCAGCTGGTGGACTTCCCCTCCGAGAGCGGGACCGAGAAGCCGCTCGCGGACGCCGTCGAGAGCGCCCTGCGCGCGCTGCCGCACCTCAGGGTCGACCGGTACGGCAACAACGTGGTCGCCCGCACCGGCCTGGGACGGGCCGAGCGCGTGATCCTGGCCGGTCACATCGACACCGTCCCGATCGCGGACAACGTGCCCTCACGGCTGGACGAGGACGGCGTGCTGTGGGGCTGCGGCACCTGCGACATGAAGGCGGGCGTCGCCGTCCAGCTGCGGATCGCGGCCACCGTCCCGGCCCCCAACCGCGACCTCACCTTCGTCTTCTACGACAACGAGGAGGTCGCCGCCGAGCTCAACGGCCTCAGGCACGTCGCAGAGGCCCACCCGGACTGGCTGGCCGGTGACTTCGCGGTGCTGCTGGAGCCGTCGGACGGCCAGGTCGAGGGCGGCTGCCAGGGCACCCTGCGGATGCTGCTGAGGACGACGGGCGAGCGGGCCCACTCGGCGCGTGCCTGGATGGGCTCCAACGCCGTCCACGCCGCCGCCCCGATCCTCGCGCGCCTCGCCGCGTACGAGCCGCGCAACCCCGTCATCGACGGCCTGGAGTACCGGGAAGGCCTGAACGCCGTCGGGATCGAGGGCGGGGTGGCCGGCAACGTCATCCCCGACACGTGCACGGTCACCGTCAACTTCCGGTACGCACCCGACCGCACCCCGGAGGAGGCCGTCGCACACGTCCGCGAGGTGTTCGAGGGCTGCGGCGTCGCGGAGTTCGTCGTCGACGACCACAGCGGCGGCGCCCTGCCCGGACTGTCGCACCCGGCCGCCGCCGCGTTCATCGAGGCCGTCGGCGGCACCCCGCAGCCCAAGTACGGCTGGACGGACGTGTCCCGGTTCAGCGCGCTCGGCATCCCCGCGGTCAACTACGGGCCCGGCAACCCGCACCTGGCGCACAAGCGCGACGAGCGCGTCGAGACGGCCAAGATCCTCGCGGGGGAGGAGCGCCTGCGGAACTGGCTCACCGCGTGACGGTGCCGTCCCGCCGGGGCCCGGCGGGCCCGCCGGGCCCACCCGGCCACCGTCCTCGCGGCGGTCTCAAGCCGTTCCCAAGCCGTTCCCAAGCCGTTCCCAAGCCGGTCTCACGCCGGTCTCGCGGCGGTCTCACGCCGGTCTCGCGTCGTCGTCGTGCGTCCCCGTGCCGCCGCACCCGTCTCGCGTGGAGGTGACCCCGGGGCCGTGCTCCGGCGCTGCCGGACCGTTGCCCGGGCGGCCGCCCGGGCCGGTTCGCGGCCAGGGGAGCGCGGGCGTGCGGCGGGCCCGCTCCGCGGCGGACACGCAGACGTCCCCCGCGCTTAACCCGCGTAGATCTACGCTGAGGCGGAAAGACCCGAGCGGAGGGAGCGCATATGGCCACCGGCATTCCTGAGGACGCCCAGCGGCCGGAGGAGCAGCGCCTGGGTCCGGTCCTCCGGCGGCGCGGACAGGTCACGTCCAGCACCACCGACCAGCGACTGCTGGACGCGGGCGGGCCCTCGGACTGGGTGCACACCGACCCCTGGCGGGTCCTGCGCATCCAGTCGGAGTTCATCGAGGGCTTCGGCACGCTCGCCGAACTGCCGCCCGCGATCAGCGTGTTCGGCTCGGCACGGACCCGGCCGGACTCCCCGGACTACGAGGCGGGAGTGCGGCTCGGCCGCGCCCTGGTCGAGGCGGGCTGGGCGGTCATCACCGGGGGCGGGCCGGGTGCGATGGAGGCCGCCAACAAGGGGGCCTGCGAGGCCTCCGGCATCTCCGTCGGCCTCGGCATCGAGCTGCCCTTCGAGCAGGGCCTCAACCAGTACGTCGACATCGGCCTGAACTTCCGGTACTTCTTCGTCCGGAAGATGATGTTCGTGAAGTACGCCCAGGGTTTCGTGGTGCTGCCCGGAGGCCTGGGCACGCTCGACGAGCTCTTCGAGGCGCTCACCCTGGTCCAGACCCAGAAGGTGACCCGCTTCCCGATCGTGCTGTTCGGCAGCGCGTACTGGGGCGGCCTGGTCGACTGGCTGCGCGGCACGGTGATCGCGCAGGGCAAGGCCACGGAGAAGGACCTGCTGCTGTTCCACGTCACGGACGACGTCGAGGAGGCGGTCGCCCTGGTGTCGAAGGAGGCCGGCCGCGACCGGCTGCCGCCGGTCTGACGAGCGGCCGGCCCGGGGCAGCGGGCCGCCGGTGCGCTCCGGCGGCCCGCTCCGGGTGGCGGCCTCGCTCCGGGCGGCGGGCCGTGCCGGACGGGCCCGGCCCGGCGGCGCGGCCCGGTGACCCCGTGTCCGGCGGTCCCGTGCGGCGGGTGCTACGCGAGCCCTCTGCGGGCCACCGCCGGCTGCCGGCGCCCCGCGATGGCCGAAACCATGTCGAGCACCTGCCGGGTCTCGGCCACCTCGTGGACCCGGTACACCTGCGCGCCGAGCCACGCCGACACGGCCGTCGTCGCCAGCGTGCCCAGGACCCGCTCCCGGACCGGCCGGTCCAGGGTCTCGCCGACGAAGTCCTTGTTGGACAGCGACACCAGCACCGGCCAGCCCGTGTCCACCATCTCGGGCAGCCGGCGGGTCGCCTCCAGGCTGTGCCGGGTGTTCTTGCCGAAGTCGTGCCCGGGGTCGATCAGCACCGACTCACGGGGCACTCCGAGGGACACGGCCCGCTCCGCCAGGCCCACCGTCACCCGCAGGATGTCCGCCATCACGTCGTCGTACGTCACCCGGTGCGGGCGGGTCCGAGGCCGCGCGCCGCCCGCGTGCGTGCACACCAGCCCCACGCCGTACCGCGCGGCGACCTCCGCCAGCCCGGGATCGACCCCGCCCCAGGCGTCGTTCAGCAGGTCCGCGCCCGCCTCGCAGACGGCCTCGCCGACCTCGCGCCGCCAGGTGTCGACGCTGATCAGCACGTCGGGGAAGCGCCGCCGCACCTCCGCCACGAAGCCGACCGTGCGCCGCGCCTCCTCCTCGGCGGTGACCTCCTCGCCGGGGCCGGCCTTGACGCCGCCGATGTCGACGATCGCGGCCCCCTCGGTCACGGCCTGCTCGACCCGGGCCAGGGCCGGCTCGTCGCGGAAGGTGGCACCCCGGTCGTAGAAGGAGTCGGGGGTCCGGTTCACGATCGCCATGATCACCGGCTCGTGCGGCTCGAACTCCCGCTTGCCCAGCCTGAGCATCCCCTGTGACCTCTCCTCGTCCGCGCCGGTCCTCGGCTGCCTGCGACCCTAACGGTCCGCGTCGCATGGCACGATCGGACCCTGACACATTCGGCGCCGATCCTGGGGACGTCAGCGATGGTTATGTTCTTGTTCCTGGTTCTCGCGCTCGCGATCGTGGTCGGCGCGGTGACACTCGCCGTGGTCGGCGGCGGCGAGGGCGGCGGACCCCTGCCCGAGGCGGCCGCCGAGCGGCTGCGCGACCCGCTGCCGGACGACCGGCCCGTGCACCGTGACGACGTGGACGCGCTGCGCTTCCCGCTGGCCCCCCGCGGCTACCGGATGTCCGACGTGGACGACGCCCTGCACCGCCTCGGCGCCGAGCTCGCCGAACGCGACGCCCGCATCTCCGACCTGGAGTCGGCGCTGGCAGGCGCCCGCGCGGCGGGCCCCGTCACGACGGACGAGACGGACAAGCCCGAGGCCGGGGAGCAGCAGTGAGCGGCACGGTCCCCGGCCCCGACGGCGCCCCGCGCTGCCCCTGGGCCCTGTCCACCGACGACTACATCGCCTACCACGACGAGGAGTGGGGCCGCCCGGTCCACGGCGACGACGCCCTCTACGAGCGCCTCAGCCTGGAAGCCTTCCAGTCCGGCCTGTCCTGGATCACGATCCTGCGCCGCCGCCCCGGCTTCCGCGCCGCCTTCGCCGGCTTCGCGATCGCCGAGGTCGCGGAGTTCACCGACGCGGACCGGGAGCGGCTGCTCGCCGACCCCGGCATCATCCGCAACCGCGCCAAGATCGACGCCACGCTGTCCAACGCCCGGGTGCTGGCCGGGTGGGCGCCGGGCGACCTGGACGAGCTGATCTGGTCGCACGCCCCGGACACCACGTCCCGGCCCGTCCCGCGCACCCTCGCCGACGTCCCCGCCGTCACCCCGGAGTCGACGGCCTTGTCGAAGGCCCTGAAGAAGCAAGGCCTGCGGTTCGTCGGCCCGACCACGGCCTACGCCCTGATGCAGGCCTGCGGCCTGGTGGACGACCATCTGGAAGCCTGCGTCAGCAGAACCCGGGCGCCCCGGCCGACCGCCACCCGGTGACCCGCAACCCGTGCGCGCCCCGCCGGGGGGCGTGGGGCACTGCGCGATCGGCCACGGTGAGCGGGGTCGTCCGACGGCAGTGCCCCGGGCCCGGTCGGGGCCGGCCGGCACAGCACCCGGCCCACTCGGCGGAGCGTTCAGCGGCCGAGGTACTTCGGCTTCTCCTTGTTCACGAACGCCTGCACGGCGATGGCGTGATCCTCGGACGCACCGGCCCGGCTCTGCAGCTCGTCCTCCTTCTCCAGGGTCTCGGCGAAGGAGTGGGTGAGCCCGTACGCCACGGACTCCTTCAGCGCGGAGTACGCCACCGTCGGCCCCTCGGCCAGCATCCGGGCCACCCGCTCCGCCTCCTCCCGCAGCTCCGCCCCCGGTACCACGCGGTTGGCGACACCCAGCTCCAGCGCCTCCTGGGCGGACAGGTTCCGCGGGAAGAGCAGCAGGTCCGTGGCGCGGCCGGGTCCGATGATCCGCGGCAGCGTCCAGGAGATGCCCGAGTCCGCGGTGAGCGCCACCCCGGCGAACGACGTGTTGAAGGACGCCGTGTCGGACACGATGCGGTAGTCCGCGGCCAGTGCGAAGCCGAACCCTGCCCCCGCGGCGACCCCGTTCACCGCCGCGACCACCGGCTTCGGCGCCTCCACCAGCGCCCGTGCGATCGGGTTGTAGTGCTCGCGCACCGTGCTCATCGTCTGCCCCCCGCCCGCGGCGCGGTCCGCGGCGAGCAGCCCGATGTGCTCCTTGAGGTCCTGACCCACGCAGAACGCCCGCTCACCGGCCGCGGTGAGCAGGATCGTCCGTACGGCGACGTCGTCCGCGGCCGCGCGGGCCGCGTCCCGCAGCGCGACCTTCGTCTCGACGTTCAGCGCGTTCATCGCCTCCGGACGGTTCAGAGTGATCGTCGCCAGCCCGTCGCTCACCTCGTAGAGCACGGTGTCGGCCATGGGGCATCCCCTCCGGTGTCGCGGCGGGGCGCACCGGTCGGTACGCCCTCGTCCGAGAAGGACAGCATGGCGGACGGCGTCTGTGGCGGTGGTGTGACCTGCGTCAAAGAATCTGAGGCGGTTCTCGGCCGTCCGATGGCCGGGCAGTCGCGAAGTATCGCAGGCACATCCCCGAATTGAGTGGTTTTGCTCGCGCGCGTTGCCCAAGCGATGCCGACTGATGTTGGTCATGTGGTCGCGGGATGCGGGATAATGGCTGGGAAGCAATGTGTTCGATGCCGGTGTCGCGTGTCCTGCGCAAAGGACCGCGCGTGCCCTCCCGAGGGGCCCGTGCCCCGTCTCGCGGGCCGTCGGCTTTGACGATGAGCTGGTTTCAGGAAGGGGAACGAGCATGGCGGCCATGAAGCCGCGGACGGGTGACGGCCCGCTCGAGGTGACCAAGGAGGGGCGGGGCATCGTCATGCGCGTTCCGCTCGAAGGCGGCGGTCGACTCGTCGTCGAGCTGACCCCGGACGAGGCCGACGCGCTCGGCGACGCCCTCAAGAAGGTTGTGGGCTGACGCGCCAGCGACCCTACCCCTTCGGCCGCCCCGGGACCGCACCAGGTGCCGGGGCGGCCGCATTCCGGGAGCGGACGGCGCCCGGCGCCCGGCTGTGCCTCACGGAGGGCGCCCGGCGCACGACGGCCGGCACCCGGCCGCGCTCAGCGCCCGGCCGTGCTCAGCGCCCGGCCGTGCTCAGCGCCCGGCCGTGCTCAGCGCCCGGCCGTGCTCAGCGCCCGGCCGTGCTCGGTGTTCGACCGTGCTCAGCGCCCGGCCGTGCTCGGTGTTCGACCGCGCCCGGCCGTGCTCAGCGTTTGACCGCGCACAGCAGTCCGTCGCCCACCGGCAGCAGTGACGAGACCAGCTCCTGGCTCTCCCGCACCGCCCGCAGCAGCTCCCGCAGCCGGACGACCTCGGTGGGCTGGGGCCCGGAGTCGACCGTGCGGCCGCCGGCGAAGACACCCTCGAAGATCACCAGTCCGCCCGGACGCAGCAGGCGCAACGATTCAGCGAGGTACTCCAGGGACTCCAGGCGGTCGCCGTCACAGAAGACGAGGTCGTAGCCGGAGTCGGCCAGGCGGGGCAGGACGTCCAGGGCGCCGCCCGGAATGAAGCGGGCCCGGTTCGCGGCGAAACCGGAGGCGCGGAACGCCTCCCGGGCGAACTGCTGGTGCTCGGGCTCGGTGTCGACCGTCGTCAGGACGCCGTCGGGGCGCATGCCGTGCAGCAGGTGGATGCCGGAGACGCCGGTCCCGGTGCCGATCTCCGCGACCGCCTTGGCGTCCACGGAGGCGGCGAGCAACCGCAGCGCGGCGCCGGCGCCGGGCGTCACCGGGCGCAGCCCCGCGTCCCGGGCCCGCTCACGGGCCCAGTGCAGCGCTTCGTCCTCGGCGACATAGGCGTCGGCGAACGCCCAGCTCGTCTGCCGGTTGCCGGTGATGACCCTCTCCCGTCCCCTGGTTGCCTGGGCGTGACTGTATCCGTTGGCTCCGGGAACCCGCAGATGGGACCGGGCGTTGAAAGGGGTGTGAACGGACACGGGGGGACACGGTTGGATCACGACGACGGGCGGGGCTGCGAGCAAGTGCTGACGCAGCCGTATGAGCTGTATCAGCCCAGATCAAATTCAAGTAAAACCGCTTATCCGGAGCTAACGGGCGAGGTGGTTATGGTAGGGGCTCCACTGGACACCACCAGAGCCGACAGGGGAGGTGCGGCTGCGTCTGTGGATCGGGGAGGAGTGCTGCGGCGCTTTCTCGGGTCGGCGGGCAGGCCGAAATCCGTGACCGACACCGCTGCTGACCACAGCCACGCCGCTGGCCTCGACCGCACCGCGACCTTCTCCACCGACGCGGACGGGCAGGCGTGGACTCCGCCCACCTGGGAGGAGATCGTCAGCACGCACAGCGGCCGCGTCTACCGGCTCGCCTATCGCCTCACCGGCAACCAGCACGACGCCGAGGACCTCACCCAGGAGGTCTTCGTCCGTGTCTTCCGCTCGCTGTCGACGTACTCGCCGGGCACCTTCGAGGGCTGGCTGCACCGCATCACGACGAACCTGTTCCTGGACATGGTCCGACGCAAGCAGCGCATCCGCTTCGACGCCCTCGGTGAGGACGCGGCCGAGCGGCTGCCCAGCCGGGAGCCCTCCCCGCAGCAGGTCTTCAACGACGCCCACTTCGACGCCGACGTCCAGCAGGCCCTGGACACCCTCGCGCCGGAGTTCCGCGCCGCGGTCGTGCTGTGCGACATCGAAGGACTGTCGTACGAGGAGATCGCCGCGACCCTGGGCGTCAAGCTCGGCACGGTCCGCTCCCGCATCCACCGCGGCCGCTCCCAGCTGCGCAAGGCTCTCGCCCACCGTTCACCGGAGGCGCGTGCCGAGCGCCGCTCCTTTCCCGCCCGTATCCCTGCGCTGGGAGGAGGGGGCGCGTCCGCGTGAGTGGATCATGGCCGAAACCTGCTGAGGAGCGCCTCGCAGAGCAGCATCTGGGAGACCGGCTCGCCGCCCTCGTCGACGGTGAGCTCGGTCATGACACCCGCGAGCGGGTGCTGGCGCATCTGGCGACCTGCCCGAAGTGCAAGTCCGAGGTCGACGCCCAGCGCCGGCTGAAGAACGTCTTCGCGGAGGCCGCCCCGCCCCCGCCCTCGGAGAGCTTCCTCGCCCGGCTCCAGGGACTGCCCGGAGGCGGCGCCGACGGCGGTGCCCTGCCCGGCGGCGAAGGATTCGCCGGGCTCGGCGGCGGGCCGGCAGGGGTGTTCGACGTGCCGCGCGACGGGCGCTTCACCTTCGACTACGTCCCCGCGGCCCCGCATGCCGCCGTCCTGTCCTCGGATCCGGCGGCCGGACGAGGCTTCCGCATCCACGACGTCGGGCGTCCCGAAGCCGACCGTTCCGCCTCCCGCGGGCGCCGCTTCGCCTTCGCCGCCGCCGGCGCGGTGTCCCTCGCCGCGATCGCGCTCGGCGGAGTGAGCAGCGGTGTGCCCACCGACACCGCGGAGGCCCGCGGCGGTTCGGGCACCGGTTCCAACGTCACGCCGGCCCGCACCGGCGGCACGGGCTCCGGCTCGGCCCCGGAGAACCAGCGCCGTCGCGCGAGCGGTCCGCTGCTCGCCCAGGGGCAGGGCGGCCGGCAGTCCGTCGGTGACGCGGCGGTCGCCACGACGGAGTCCGCCGCGCCGCTGCTGCCCGGCCTCACCTCGGCCGGCCCGCAGCCGGTGCAGCACCCACTCACCATGCCCGCGATGGCCGGCGCGGCCGTCGTCTCCCCACTGATACGCCCCTTCTCGGCGACCCCGCTGCTCGGCCTGGGCGGCTGGTCCCCGAACCCCGGCGGTGAGACACCGGGCCTGTTCAGCGCCCCGGCCGCGGACCCGACCACCGCTCCCCCCACCGCCCGGGACCACTGACGTTCCCTGCGCACACGCGCTCGAACCTGGTTGAATCCGGGGTGGGCCGCGCCCGCGGCAGGCAGACGGGCGCGGCGGCGGAGTTCGACGTGCCCGCGGCCGGCGCCTGCGCAGGACGTGCCGCGGCCAGCTTGGGGAGAGCATGAACGAGGGCAGGCCCACACAGGACCCTCCGAGCCGGCCGGCCGCGACGTCGGAAGGCGACTTCGAACCGGAGCGCCCGGCACCCTCGGGCGCCCCGGCACCCGAGGGTGCGGCCCCCGGCACGGCACGCGCGGCGGACCCCGCGGCGCCCGCGGGGGCCACCGGGAGGACCGGGGCAGCAGGCCCGGCCGAGCGGCGGGCAGAGGCCACACCCGCAGAGGCGACACCCCCGGTGCCCGGGACCACGCCCGCCGACTCCACGGCCGCGACGGCCGCGACGGGCACCGCCCCCGGTCAGCCCGGGGCGGCGGCCTCCGCGCCCGGCCCCGCCCTCCAGGCGGACGCCGACGCAGGGTCCGGCCCCGCCGACGCCGGCTCCGGCATGCCCTCCGGCGGCGGGGACTTCCCTCTGCGGCGGCCCGAGCAACCCGTCCCGGCCGTCCCCGGGGCCGCAGCGTCGCGGCACGAGGCCGACGCACCGGCCGCGCAGCCCGGTGGACAGGAGCCGCCCTCGGCGCGCCCCGCCGGGCGGCTCAGCCCCTTGCACGAGCCCGACCCCTACGCCACGCCGCCCTACGGCGAGCCCGGCCCGTGGGCGCCCGCGCCGCCCGTCCAGCACCCGGCGACGACTCCGCCGCACGGCACGGCGATACCGGTGCCGCCGGTCCGGGACGGCGGCGCACCACCACCCCCGGCCGGGCTCCCCGACGACAGGCCCCGCGCCGGGACGCCCGACCCCGCGACGCCGCAAGCAGGCGAGCCGGACGGCGGCGGGCGGCAGCCGGCCGTCCCGCCGCAGGGCCCCGCACCGCACCCGGCCGGCGCGCCCACCGTGCCCGTGCCTCCCGGGGCCCCGCTGCCCGAGCCCGCACCGTACGGCGGCGGGGCGGCGGCCGTGCCCGCAGCGTCCGCAGCCGTGCCGCGGCAGCCGGTGCCGGAAGGCACGGGGCCCGACGGCACGGGGCCCGACGGCAGGCGGCCCGACGGCGTCCACGGCATGCCGCACGGCGGCGGCATGCCGCCCGCCGCGGCCGGAACCGGCGGCGACCCCTGGCAGCGCTACGACCCCTGGGCCGCCGCCCCTCTGCAGCAGACCGGAGAAGCGGTGCCCGGCGCGGCGCAGCGCAGGCGCCGCGGGAGGAGGGCGCTGGTCCTGGGCGCGGTCCTGATCGCGCTGGTGGCCGGAGGCACCGGCGGCGCCGTGGGGACGTATCTGGAGCGGCACGGCGGCCTCGGCCGCGTGGAACTGCCGCAGGCCGGGGCGGAGCCCGCCGGGCGGGACCCGGACAGTGTGGCCGGGATCGCGGCACGGGCCCTGCCCAGCGTGGTGACCCTGCACGTCAGCGGCCGGGAGCAGGCGGGCACGGGCACCGGCTTCGTGCTCGACGACCGCGGCCACATCCTCACCAACAACCATGTCGTCGAACCCGCCGGCGAGAACGGCCGCATCACCGTCACCTTCCACAGCGGGGACAGCGCCGAGGCCGAACTCGTCGGCGGCGACACCGGCTACGACCTGGCCGTCGTCAAGGTCAAGGGCGTCACGGGCCTGAGGCCCGCGCCGCTCGGCAACTCCGACAACGTCCAGGTCGGCGACCCGGTCGTGGCCATCGGCGCCCCCTTCGACCTGGCCGGCACGGTCACCTCCGGGATCATCAGCGCCAAGCAGCGCCCCATCACCGCCGGCGGCGAGAAGGGCGACGGCAGCGACATCTCCTACGTCGACGCCCTGCAGACCGACGCGCCCATCAACCCCGGCAACTCGGGCGGCCCGCTGCTCGACGCGCACGGCCGGGTGATCGGCATCAACTCCGCGATCCGCTCCGCCGACAGAGGGGCGGACTCCGGCGACGGGCAGGCCGGGTCCATCGGGCTCGGCTTCGCGATCCCCGTCAACCAGGGCAAGCGGGTCGCCGAGGAACTGATCAACACCGGCCGGGCCACCCACCCCGTGATCGGCGTCACCCTCGACATGGACTACACCGGCGACGGAGCCCGGATCGGGGCCGGAAGCAGCGGGGGCCGCGAGCCGGTCACCGCGGGCGGCCCCGGCGACCGGGCCGGCCTGGAGGCCGGTGACGTCGTCAGGGAGATCGACGGGCAGCGCGTCCACTCGGGTGAGGAACTGATCGTCAAGACCCGTTCCCACCGGCCCGGGGACCGGTTGGAGCTGGTCATCGAGCGGGACGGCGAGCGCCGCACGCTCTCTCTCGTGCTCGGCTCCTCGGACGAGAGGTGAGGCGCACGGCCCGCCGCGGCGGCGCGCCACGCCGTCCGGCGGGCCGGCCGGGAGAGCCCGGGCCGCCGGGCGAACGTCCGGGAGGGCGGCGGTGCCCGGACCGGTGCGGGCGCCGGACGGGCAGTGGGCAGGTACCGGTCGGACGGAAGGGACGGGTACCGTGGACCTGGCCCGGGACATCGCAAGGAGCTTCAGGTGTTCAATGACATAGGACCGCTAGAGCTGGTGACACTCGTCGTCCTCGCCGTGCTCGTCTTCGGTCCGGACAAGCTCCCCAAGGTCATCCAGGACGTGACGCGGACGATCCGCAAGATCCGCGAGTTCTCCGAGAGCGCCAAGCGGGACATCCGTGACGAACTCGGCCCCGAGTTCAAGGACTTCGAGTTCGAGGACCTCAACCCCAGGACGTTCATCCGCAAGCAGCTGGACGGCGACGAGCTGGGGCTGAAGGAGATCCGCAACGGCTTCGACTTCAAGAAGGAGATGGCCGACGTCACGGACGCCGTGCACGGCCGGGACGGCGAGGCGGCGTCCGGCCCCGCGGGCTCGTCCGGCGGCCGCGTCGACATGTCCAAGAAGCCCGGCCCGGGCGACGAGCGCCCGCCGTTCGACGCGGACGCCACCTGATCGGACGCGGGTCCGGCCGCCCCGCACCGCGGACCCGCCCCGCACCGCGGACCCGCCCCGCACCGTGAGGCCGCCCGGCCGCGGCAGCGCAGGGGCGCCGTTGCGGGCGTGAGTGCGCCCGGGGTGACGGCGTGCGCCCCCCGTGAGCGACCCACGCGGTCTGTGCTTTCCCGGCTGCCGTCGATGGTGTCGATATGCTGCCGAGTTGTTGTGCGGACCGGACGAGTACGCCCGAAGGGGGGCGGGCTGGGCCGGACGGTCCGACGAGAGCGAGGAGGCGTCCGGGAGCATGGAGACGACAAGTCGGGCGGTCGAGCAGGCACCGGCCGCGGAGGGCGAACAGCAGGTCCCCTCCGCACGGCGCACGGTCGACGGCTACCTGCGGGCGCCCTTCCCCTGGTACGGCCTCGACGAGGCGTTCGCGGGACCGCGCTGGCTGATGCAGGTCGGGACGGCCGCGGACGGGGCCGTGGAGCACGGGTCGATCGGGCACGGAGAGGAGCCCTCGGTCCGGGCGGATTCCGAGGACAGGGAGAAGTTCGCGGTCGTGGTGACGGTGGCGGCGAACCCGTCACGGCGCAGCGCGGACGGCACGGGCCTGCTGGAGGCCACCTCGGTGTCCTCGGCGGCCTGGCTGGCCGGAGTGGGGCTGCTGTCCTTCACCTGGCCCGGCCAGATGGACCACGCGCTGCGGGACGACTGGCTGGACCAGCAGACCGAGACCGCGTGGGAGCTGGCCGATGACCTCTCCGGTCCCGCCTGGTCCACGCTGTCGCTGCCGGTGGACGGGGTGCCCACGCCGTTCCACTACCGTGAGTCGGAGTTCGGCTGGGTGCTCGCCGGGCCGACCTCGCAGGGCGTCCACGTCGGGGCGTACGGCAGAGGGATGAGCGCCTACGGGCTGGGCTTCGCCATGATCAAGGACATTGCGGCGTACGCGTGAGGGACGCGGCGTACGCGTGGGGGAGGGGCGCCCGGCGGCGCCCCCTCCCGCTGCGGCACGGCCCCCGTCAGAACTTGTTCTTCGGGGTGATCCCCAGCGACAGGCCCGACAGGCCGCGCTGGCGGCCCCCGAGCTTGCCGGCGATGGCGCGCAGGGCCGCGCCGGCCGGGCTGTCCGGGTCGGACAGGACGACGGGCCTGCCGTCGTCGCCGCCCTCGCGCAGGCGGACGTCGATCGGGATGGAGCCCAGCACGGGGACGCTGGTGCCGGTGGTGCGGGTCAGGCCGTCGGCCACCGTCTGGCCGCCGCCGGTTCCGAAGACGTCGACCATCTCGTCGCAGTGCGGGCAGGGCAGGCCGGACATGTTCTCGACCACGCCGACGATCTTCTGGTGGGTCTGGACGGCGATCGAACCGGCCCGCTCGGCGACCTCGGCCGCCGCCTGCTGGGGGGTGGTGACGACCAGGATCTCCGCGTTCGGGACCAGCTGGGCCACCGAGATGGCGATGTCGCCGGTGCCCGGCGGCAGGTCCAGGAGCAGCACGTCCAGATCGCCCCAGTAGACGTCCGCGAGGAACTGCTGCAGGGCGCGGTGCAGCATGGGGCCGCGCCAGACGACCGGGGCGTTGCCGGGGGTGAACATGCCGATCGAGATGACCTTCACACCGTTCGCGGCCGGCGGCATGATCATGTTCTCGACCTGGGTGGGGCGGCCCTCGGCGCCCAGCATGCGCGGCACCGAGTGGCCGTAGATGTCGGCGTCGACGACACCGACCTTCAGGCCGTCGGCGGCCATCGCGGCGGCCAGGTTCACGGTCACCGAGGACTTGCCGACGCCGCCCTTGCCGGACGCGACCGCGTACACCCGGGTCAGGGAGCCCGGCTTGGCGAAGGGGACCTCGCGTTCGGTCTGGCCGCCGCGCAGTGCGGCCGCCAGTTCCTTGCGCTGCTCGTCGCTCATCACGTCGAGCGTGACGTCGACGCCGGTGACGCCCTCGACCCCGGCGACCGCATCCGTCACGCGCTGCGTGATGGTGTCGCGCATGGGGCAGCCGGAGACGGTCAGGTAGACGGTGACCGCGACCGCCCCGTCGGCGCCGATCTCCACCGACTTGACCATCCCGAGTTCCGTGATGGGCCGGTTGATCTCGGGGTCGTTGACTGTCGCCAGTGCCTCGCGCACCGCGTCTTCCGTAACCATAAGGACGATGGTACGGCGCGTTGGGCCCGCTCCGTGAAGGGCCGCTCACGGTCGTCTACATCACGCCGCGGGAGTGCTCCGGCGGGAATAACGGGTCGCCGGACGCCGGCCGGGCCGGGTGGCCGCGACGCGTTCACCGCGTCCCCGCCGCGACACGTTGTTCACCGTGTCCCCACCGCGACGCGTTCACCGCGTCCCCGCCGGGGCTCACCCCGTGTCCTCGCCGTGTCCGGGTCCGGTCCCCCGCCCGTGGCTCACTCCGTGTCGGCGTGGTACTCACTCCGCGTCGCCTCCGTGCGGCCTTCCCGCGCTCCCCCCCCCGTGCGGTGTCCGAGGACCGGGGCCGGGCGGAACCGTTCCGGCCGGTACGCTGCGACAGGTCGCTCAAGGACACCTCGGAAAGGCACCGCACCTGTGACTGCGCTTCCCCCGGGCCGTATCCGCCGCAGGGTCGCTCTGGTCGGCGCGGTGTGCGCGCTGGCCGTGACGGGCACGGGACTGACGGGGTGCGGCTCGGACCCGGACGCGGGCACGAACGGAGTGGGCAGACTGCCCCCGGCGAAGATCCAGTCCGAGACGCGGGCGGCGGCCGGCTCGGTGGACGCGGTGCGGCTGTCGGGGACGGTCGTCACCAGCGGTCGCACCTACGAACTGGACATGCGCCTGAAGGCGGACGGCGGCACCGGCTCCCTGACCGCGGACGGGGCGACCTTCCGGCTGCTCCGGATCGGCGACCAGCTGTTCCTCAAGGCGGACGCCGCGTTCTGGGGCCGTGCGGGCGACGGCGACGGCAAGGACGGCAAGGACGGCAAGGACGGCAAGGGCGGCAAGGGCGGCAAGGGCGGCAAGGGCGGCGACGGCGCGGCGGCGCGCAAGCTCGACGGCAAGTACGTGAAGGTGCCGCAGAGCGACCCGACCTTCCAGCGGTTCAGCGGGTTCACCGACAAGGACGTCCTGATGGACGGGCTGCTCACGCTGCACGGCGCGCTGGACACCGCCGGCCACCACGAGCAGGGCGGCGTGCGCACCATCCGCATCACCGGCGACCAGGGCTCCGGCGGCACCCTGGACGTGTCCCTGGAGGGCAAGCCGTACCCGCTGCGTCTGGTGCGCGGCGGCGGCGCGGGCACCCTGCGCTTCTCCGACTGGGGGAAGGACTTCGCGCTGAAGCAGCCTGCGAAGGACGAGACCGTGGACTACGGGCAGCAGCTGCCGACGTCGTAGCACCGGCGGGGCGGCCGTGGGCCGGGCGGGGACGCCGCCACGCGGGCCGGGCGCGGTCCGCTGCGGTCCGGCGGCGTCCCGGAGGGGCGGGGGGACTCGCGCGGCCGGCCACGACGGTGCCGCGGCCGGCCGACGTCCTGCCGCGGTACCCGCGGATGCCGCGGTACGTCCGGCGGAGCGTTCAGCGCCGGCGCCGCTTCAGCAGCAGGCGCGGCAGGGCCGCCGGGACCGGGCGGCGGGTCGTGGCGGGGGTGGGCGGCGGGGGCTCGGCGAGGGAGCCGTCCGGCAGCGGCGCGGTCGCCCCGGTGGGTTCCAGGCGCAGCACCCGGCACTCGCGGGCCCAGCGTTCGGTCATGGCCTCGCCGTCGGGGGCGTTCAGCCGCTTGCCCTTCAGTTCGGCGACGGTGGCCTGCCAGGCCTCCGAGCCCGGGGCGAGTTCCACCACCGTGGCGGACCAGGAGACGAGCCGGCCGCCCTTGTCCTTGCTGCGCACGGTGACCTCGGCGGTGGCACCGTCGACGAGCTGCGGCAGCGGCTGCTCACCCGGCCCGTCCCCGACGACGCAGGCCGCGCCCTCGTGCCAGAGGTGCCACAGGGCACGGGGGGCCGGGGCGGACGCACCGCGGACCCAGATGAGCCCGGACTTCTTGGTGGCCTCCTCGACGAGGGCCCGGTCGAGCAGCTCGCTTGTCATGCGCTCAGCCTATCGGGGTGGTCACAGCCAGCCGTTGCGCTTGAGGGTGCGGTGGATGCCGAGGCAGATGACGGCCGTGACGCCGAGGACCATCGGGTAGCCGAACCGCCAGTGCAGCTCGGGCATGTGCTCGAAGTTCATCCCGTACACACCGCAGACCATGGTCGGCACGGCGACGATGGCCGCCCACGAGGTGATCTTGCGCATGTCCTCGTTCTGCGCGACGGACGCCTGCGCCAGGTTGGCCTGGAGGATCGAGTTGAGCAGCTCGTCGAAGCCCGTGACCTGCTCCTGCACGCGGGCGAGGTGGTCGGCGACGTCCCGGAAGTACTTCTGGATGTCGGGGTCGACCAGCCGCATCGGCCGCTCGCTCAGCAGCTGCATGGGGCGCAGCAGCGGGGACACGGCCCGCTTGAACTCCAGCACCTGGCGCTTGAGCTGGTAGATGCGGCCCGCGTCGGTGCCGCGCGGGCTGCCCTTGCGGCCCGGCGAGAACACCTCCGTCTCCACCTCGTCGATGTCGTCCTGCACGGCGTCGGCGACCGCGATGTACCCGTCGACGACGTGGTCGGCGATGGCGTGGAGCACCGCGGAGGGGCCCTTGGTGAGCAGTTCCGGCTCGTCCTGGAGGCGGTGGCGCAGGGCGCGCAGGGAGCCCTGGCCGCCGTGCCGCACGGTGATGAAGAAGTCCCGCCCGGTGAAGCACATGACCTCGCCGGTCTCCACGATCTCGCTGGTGGCGGTGAGTTCGTCGTGGTCGAGGTAGTGGATGGTCTTGAACACGGTGAACAGGGAGTCGTCGTAGCGCTCCAGCTTGGGCCGCTGGTGGGCCTGCACGGCGTCCTCGACGGCCAGCGGGTGCAGTCCGAACTCGCTCGCGATACCGGCGAATTCGGCCTCGGTGGGCTCGTGCAGCCCGATCCACACGAATCCGCCGTCGCGGCGCACCTGGCGCATCGCCTCGTGCGGGCCGAGCTGCTTGCCGAACTCCACGCGGGTGCCGTCGCGGTAGACCGCGCAGTCGACGACGGCCGAGGGAGTGCCCGGGTCGCGGGTGGTGTCGTAGCCCGCGGCGTCCTTGCGCGGCGACGGCCGGGCCGCCAGACGGGCGGGGCGCACAACGGCACGCAGTTCGCGGATCATCGACATGGCGGGCTCCTTCGCTACAGACAGCGCACGGCGGCCGGCGACGGGTGGAACTGCCCGGAATGAGGACGTCCTGGCTCAAGGATGTTTGGCACGTCCACAAAGCGGGGAGCACCGCATCGTCGCGATGGCTGGCTTCGCTGCCGGTCAGATCAAGCAGATCGGACGGATCAGGCGGAACGAAACGAAGTGCTCTTCCGTGGGGACGCAGGGGAGCAGCGCTGCACAGCGGGGGAACCGGTTCGGGAGCCGGTGGGAGTTCAGCAGCTTCAGCGGCAGGAAGAGCGGGTGGTACTGCACGGTCGACTTCGGTCCATCGCAGCCCCACCTCCTCCGGCCGGTCCCTCGTGAGGGAGATCCATCGGCGCCGAGGCTGATCCGCGCCGCAGCTGCGTGCTGCCTCGACCGGCCAAGAGTATCAGCCGACTGAAGTGTCAAGGCGTCGCTTTGCCTTGTGCTGACGAGTTCTATGCTCGCCGCATGTCTGATGTGCTTCCTCTGGTCGAGGCCCGGTTGTGTACGGCGCTGGGCGAACCGGACGCCCGGGCGGCGGTCACCTTCCTCGGCACCGACCGTATCGAGGTGCTGCGCTTTCCCGGGGACGGCATCGTCCGCTACGCCACTCTGGGCATGTCCGCCCACCCCATGGCCGACCCCACGGCGATGCTCGCCGACCCCGTCAGGGGGCCGCGCGCCGAACTCGTGCTGACGGTGCGGACGGGCCGCGCCGACACCGGCAAGGTGCTCCGTCCGCTCGCCGTGCTCGGGGCGTCTCCGCAGGTGGAGGGTGTGGTCGTGGCGCCGGGTGCCTCGTTGGACGTGGGGGAGCCGCTGTGGCCCGGTGCTCCCTTCACGTCCGTCCTGGTCGCCGAGCCGGGCGGCCTGGTGGAGGATCTGGAGCTGGACGAGCCGCTGGACCCGGTCCGCTTCCTGCCGCTGCTTCCGATGACGCCGAACGAGGCCGCCTGGAAGCGGGTGCACGGGGCGGCCGCCCTTCAGGAGCGCTGGCTGGAGCACGGCACCGACCTGCGCGACCCGGGCCGCGGTGCGGTGCCGTTGGGGTGAGCCATCTCACCGGCGGGGCTCCGGTCCGGCTGCGCCGGACGACGGACCCGGCGCTCCCGAGGAGGGGTGATCGTCAACTCCGGACGGGTGATCGTCCTTGACGGGACGGTGCCGGGGTAGGACCGTGGAGCCCTATGAGGGGCGAACCCAGTTGCCCGAAGTGCGGTGGCCGGGTCAGGGCTCCCGGTCTCTTCGCCGATTCCTGGCAGTGCGACGTCCACGGCACGGTGCATCCGGTGCAGCCCGTGATCCCGCCGAGCGTCGAGGCACTCGGCGTGGTGGTGCACCGCACCAAGGTGCCCGTGTGGATGCCGTGGCCGCTGCCGGTCGGCTGGCTGTTCACGGGCGTGGCGAGTGCCGGTGACGACCGCGGTGGCGGTCGCGCGACGGCGGTGGCGTGCTCCGGTCCCGGCCCGCTCGGCGGGATGGGCGAGCTGATCCTGGTCGCGGAGGAGCTCGGCGTGGGTCTCGGCGCACGGTACGCCGGTATCGGCGGCCCCGACCCCGGACCGTATCTGGACGTGGAGAAGCCGCCGCAGGCGAAGGTGCTCGCGGCCGGGCGGCCCACGCCGCTGTGGCACGTCGCCGGCACCCCCGACGACCGGGCCGTCTTCGCGGGGGAGGCACTCGGGCTGTGGCTCTGGGCCGTGGTGTGGCCCGAGCAGTCGGGGCTGCTGATGTACGAGGACATGGTGCTGGCCGACCTGCGGGATGCCGGGGCCGAGGTGGAGCTGGTGCCCTGCGGGGCGTTGTCGCCGCGGCTGATGGAGCCGTAGCGGCGTCGCGTCGCGGCGGCACGGAGTGCGGGGGCCGGGCCGGCTGTGGGGGCCGCCGGGTGCCGTCCGGTGCCGCCGGACGGGGCGGTCGGGTCCCGCCGTCGGTTTCGCCCGTGGTCGGTTTCGTCCGTGGTCGGTTTCGTCCGTCATTCTGTCGTTTCCGTCGTCCGTCGTCCGTCGTCCGTCGTCCGTCGTCCGTCGTCCGTCGTCCGTCGTCCGTCGCCGGTCGTCCGTCGCCGGTCGTCCGTCGTCTGGGCGTCTGGGCGTCTGGCGTCTGTCGTCCGTCGGTGTCGTCGGTGTCGTCGGTGTCGTCGGTGTCTTCGGGGGACGGTGGCCGGGCTTCGGCGCCGGGTGTGGCCGTCGGGTGTGCCCGTCGGGTGTAAAGGGCGCTGCGGCCGTGCGGGTGTGACATGAGGGGGTGGCGGGCCGGTTATCCTTGGGTGTCCCCGTCCGCCCGCCACCGCCCTGGAGTCGCGTCGTGCGTATCGACCTGCACACCCACTCCACCGCGTCCGACGGCACGGACACCCCCGCGGAGCTGGTGCGACGCGCCGCCGCGGCCAGGCTGGACGTCATCGCGCTGACCGACCACGACACCACCCGGGGCCACGCCGAGGCCGTCGCCGCGCTGCCCGCCGGGCTCACGCTGGTCACCGGGGCCGAACTCTCCTGCCGCGTCGACGGCGTGAGCATGCACCTGCTGGCCTACCTGTTCGACCCCGAGGAGCCGGCGCTGCTCGCCGAGCGGGAGCTGGTGCGGGACGACCGGGTACCACGCGCCAAGGGCATGATCGCCAAGCTGAACGGCCTCGGTGTGCCGGTGACCTGGGAGCAGGTCGCGCGGATCGCGGGGGACGGTTCCGTGGGGCGTCCGCACCTGGCCACCGCCCTGGTCGAACTGGGTGTCGTGCCCACCGTGAGCGACGCGTTCACCGAGCAGTGGCTGGCCGACGGCGGCCGGGCGTTCGTCGAGAAGCACGAGACGGACCCCTTCGAGGCGATCCGGCTGGTCGGGAACGCCGGAGGGGTCACGGTGTTCGCGCACCCGGCCGCGGTCGAGCGAGGCCGGACGGTGCCGGAATCCACCATCGCGGCGCTCGCCGAGGCCGGTCTGGCCGGCATCGAGGTCGATCACATGGACCACGACCCGGACACCCGGGCCCGGTTGCGCGGACTGGCCGGGGAGCTGGGGCTGCTGGCCACCGGGTCCAGCGACTACCACGGCAGCCGCAAGACGGTCGCCCTCGGCGCGTTCACCACCGACCCCGAGGTGTACGGGGAGATCACCCGGCGTGCGACGGGCGCGTTCCCGGTCCCGGGTGCGGGCGGGCCCGGGGCCTGACCGCGCGAGGCCCCGCCTCCGACGCACGACCCGCACGTTCCCGTCCGCCGCCCCCGGCGCCCGTTCCCCTGCCCCGTTCCTCAGCAAGGCCTGTCTTCTCCCATGTTCGACGTCGCCGTCTTCGGCTCCCTGTTCCTGACCCTCTTCGTCATCATGGATCCCCCCGGGATCACCCCGATCTTCCTCGCGCTCACCGCGGGCCGCCCCGCGAAGGTGCAGAAGCGCATGGCGTTCCAGGCCGTGTGCGTGGCGGGCGGGGTGATCGCCGTGTTCGGCCTGCTCGGCCATCAGATCCTCGACTACCTGCATGTCTCCGTCCCCGCGCTGATGATCGCGGGCGGCCTGCTGCTCCTGCTCATCGCCCTCGACCTGCTCACCGGCAAGACGGACGAACCGAAGGCGACCAAGGACGTCAACGTCGCGCTCGTACCGCTGGGGATGCCCCTGCTGGCCGGGCCGGGCGCCATCGTGTCCGTGATCCTGGCCGTGCAGAAGGCCGACGGGGTGGCGACGCAGGTGTCGGTGTGGGCGGCGATCCTCGCCATCCATGTGGTGCTGTGGCTGGTGATGCGCTACTCGCTGCTGATCATCCGGGTCATCAAGGACGGCGGCGTGGTCCTCGTCACCCGGCTGGCGGGCATGATGCTGTCCGCGATCGCCGTGCAGCAGATCATCAACGGGGTCACGCAGGTGATCCGGGGCGCCTGAGCCCGCCCGTACAGACGGAGCCCCGTACGGCCTGGTTGCCGTACGGGGCTCCGGAGCGTGGTGGTCGGGACCCGCCGCTATGAGGCCGTGGTGTCGGCCGGGCGGATCCACAGGCGCTGTCCGATCGCGGCGGCCTGCTGAACGATCCGGTTGACGGAGGCGGCGTCCACGACGGTGCTGTCCACGGGCGTTCCGTCGACGTCGTCGAGTCGCATGATTTCGAAGCGCAAGGCTTCTCCCTTCGTCTGGTCATCCTCCTGCGGAGAATTGCTGCGTACACAGGGAGTCAACGACGTGCGTGTTACAAACATTCCCTACGCTAAAGAAATTTTTCGAACGACTAATTACTAGCGAGTAAGAGGTGTGCCCGGACCGAGGGGCAACGGTTGTGTTCGCAGTGTGACGGCCGGGACAATGGAGGCGATGAACGACGACGCCGCCGACCTCGCCCTCCTCGCCGCCCGCATCGACCGCACCAACGACCTCCTCCGGCGCATGCTGGCAGAGGTGGCGAAGACCCCCTCCACCCACGCGATCTTCGTCGACGCGGGATACCTGTACGCGGCCGCGGGGCGGCTCGTCGCCGGCACCGAGGACCGGCGCTCCTTCGAACTGGACGCCGAGGGGCTGATCGAGGCGCTGATCGACCGGGCCCGCTCCGTGTTCGCCGACAGCAGGCTGCTCCGCGTCTACTGGTACGACGGTGCCCGGCGCCGGATCCACACCGCCGAGCAGCAGTCCATCGCGGAACTCCCCGACGTCAAGGTCCGGCTGGGCAACCTCAACGCCAACAACCAGCAGAAGGGCGTCGACTCCCTGATCAGGACCGACCTGGAGTCCCTCGCCCGGCACCGCGCCATCAGCGACGCCGCTCTCCTCGGCGGTGACGAGGACCTGGTCTCCGCGGTCGAGGCGGCCCAGGGCTACGGTGCCCGGGTCCACCTGTGGGGCATCGAGGCGCCGGAGGGCCGCAACCAGGCCGAGCCGCTGCTCTGGGAGGTCGACAGCCAGCGCACCCTCGACCTCGACTTCTTCAAGCCCTACGTCAGCCGCCGTACCGTGCCCGTCTTCGAGCCCGGCGCCGCGCCCGCCGGGCGGCCCGGACGCGAGGAGGTCCGCTTCGTCGGCGCGCAGATCGCCGCGAGGTGGCTGGCCGAGCGGGGCCGGGACGCGCTGGCGGAGCTGCTGCCGGGGCATCCGTATCTGCCCGGGTCGGTCGACCAGGACCTGCTCGTCGAGGCAGAGAGCGTGCTCCAGTACTCCCTGCGCGGGCAGGCGGACCTGCGGCGGGTGCTGCGGGACGGCTTCTGGGAGCACGTGCAGACCCAGTACTGAGGACCTCCCCGGGTGGGCCGGGGCCGGTGGTGCGGTCGGTCCGGTGGCCGGTCCGGTGGCCGATCCGGTGGCCGGTCCGGTGGCCGATCCGGTGGCCGGTCCGGTGGCCGGTCCGGTCCGGTGGCGTGGTGGCGTGGTGGTCCGGCGCGCTGGCGGCCGTCAGGCGCGGTGCGGGTGGTCGTCCCAGAAGTCGGCCAGGGCCCGCGCGGTCGGCTCGGGCCGCTCCACGTTCGGCGAGTGCTCGGCGCCCTCGACGACGGTGCGGCGCGCGCCCAGCCGGACGGCCATCTCGTCCAGCAGCGGTACCGGCCAGGCGTCGTCCCTCGCGCCGGACAGCACATGCAGCGGCAGCCGGAGCGCGGCGAGCTCGGCGACGCGGTCGGGTTCCTCGCACAGCTGCTCGCCGGTGGCGCGGAGCTGCGCGGGCCGGTGTCCCAGCCAGCGGCGGCGCAGATGCTCCTCGTCGCCCACGCCCCGCGCGGGACCCCCGACGTCCTCCGGCGGGCCCATCGCCTGTATCGCCTCCCACACCTCCGCCATGGTCATCGCCGCGAGCGCCTCGCGCAGCAGCCGCACCCGCTCCTGCTGCGAGGCCGAGATGCTCGCCGGGCCGGAGGAGACGAGGCTGAGGGAGGTGAAGGGCGAGTCGTCCAGCAGCACGGCCGCGCGGGCGACCTGGCCGCCCATGGAGTGCCCGAGCAGATGCAGCGGGCCGTCCCGGTGGCCGCCGGTCAGTGCCGCCGCCTGGGCGAGGACGTCCCGGGCCAGCTCCCGCTGGGCGTACGCCGACTCGTCGTCGCACGGGCCCGCCGACTCGAACTGTCCGCGGCCGTCCACCGCGACCGTGCGGTAGCCGCGGGCCGCGAGCGGCTCATGGAGAAGGAGGAAGTCCTCCTTGCTGCCCGTGAAGCCCGGCAGCAGCAGGACCACGCCCCTGGCCGGGGCGCCGGTCGCGGCGCCGTGGTCGATCACCGCGAAGTCACCGCGGGCGGTGCCCAGGCGGTAGGCGCGGGCGCCCCGCGGCGGGGACAGGGAAGGAGGCTTGCTCACGGGGTGAGGGTAACGGGCGGCGGCCGGCGGAAGGCCGACGGGCCGGCCCCCGCGGGTGCGGGAACCGGCCCGTCGGACTCGGACGGACGAGCCGTCGGCGCGTTCCGCTCGGGTGCCCTTCGGCCCGTCACGGCCGGCGGTCGGCCGGCCCAGACCTTGTGCCGCCCTCCGTCAGCCCTCGGCGGGCTCGGCGGCTGCCGCGGCCTTGCGCGTGCGCCGCGTCCGCGGCTTCGCCTCGGCCGCCTCGTCGGCCTCCTGCCCGGCGGCCGCCTTGCGGGTGCGGCGCGGCCCCGTCTCGGCGGCTGCCGCCTCCTGTGTGGCCTGGGCCGGGATCCCGGCGGCGGGTGCCTCGGTGTCGGCCGCGGTGGCCGTGGTGGTGGCCTTGCGGGTGCGGCGCGTCCTGGGCTTGGCCTCGGTGCCCTCGGCCGTGGCGACGGCTTCGGCGGCCGCGGGGGCCGTGGTGGCCGTCGCGGTGGCCTTGCGGGTGCGCTTGGGCTTGGCTTCGGCGGTGTCGACCTCGGTCGTCGCCTCGGTCGCCTGGTCGGTCGCCTGGTCGGTCGCCGTGGCGGCCTTCTTCCGGGTGCGGCGCGGCTTGGTCTCCGCGGCTTCGGCGGTCTCCGCCGGGGCCGCGGCCGTCTTGCGGGTGCGCTTCGGCCTGATGGGCGCGTCCTCGGCCGTGGCGGGTGCCTCGGTGTCGGCCGCGGTGGCTGTGGTGGTGGCCGTGGTGGTGGCCTTGCGGGTGCGGCGCGTCCTGGGCTTGGCCTCGGTGCCCTCGGCCGTGGCGACGGCTTCGGCGGCCGCGGGGGCCGTGGCGGCCGTCGCGGTGGCCTTGCGGGTGCGCTTGGGCTTGGCTTCGGCGGTGTCGACCTCGGTCGTCGCCTCGGTCGTCGCCTCGGTCACCTGGTCGGTCGCCTGGTCGGTCGCCGTGGCGGCCTTCTTGCGGGTGCGGCGCGGCTTGGTGACGGCGGGGGCCGCCTCGGTCACCGGGTCCGTCACCAGGTCGGTCGCGGTGGCGCTCGCCTCGGTCGCCTCCGCCACCTGGACCGCTGCGGGAGCCGCTGCCGGGGTGGCCTCGGCGGCGGCCGGCGTCTGCTCGGCCGGCCGGCGCGTCCGGCGACGGCGCGGGTTCGCGAGGGTGTCCGGGGCCACCGCGGCCTCGGGCGCCTCGGCGAGGGCGGGACCTTCCGCGGTGTCGACCGCGGTCTCGGCCTCCACCGGTGCGGGCACGGCGGTCACCGGCGTGCCGGCGCCGCCACGGGTACGACGGCGACGGCGCGGGGTGCGCGGCCCGCCGTCCTCCTCGCCCACGGGTGCCGGGGCCGTCTCGGCGGGTGCGGCCGGAGCCGCCGCGCTGCCGTCGGACAGCTGGGCGCCGCCGCGGGTGCGGCGCCTGCGGCGCGGCGTACGGGGGGTCCGCTCGCGCTCGGCGGCCCGGGACTCGTCCCGTCCGCCGCGCCCGCCGCGACCACGCGGGCCGCGTCCGCCGGGCTCACCCAGGTCCTCCAGCTCCTCGGCCGCCAGCCCGGCGCGGGTGCGCTCCGAGCGGGGCAGCACACCCTTGGTGCCGGCCGGGATGCCGAGTTCCTCGAACAGGTGCGGGGACGTGGAGTACGTCTCGACCGGGTCGTTGAAGTCCAGCTCCAGCGCCTTGTTGATCAGCTGCCAGCGGGGGATGTCGTCCCAGTCGACGAACGTGATCGCCGTACCCGACGCGCCCGCGCGGCCGGTACGGCCGATGCGGTGCAGGTACGTTTTCTCGTCCTCGGGTGACTGGTAGTTGACGACGTGCGTGACGCCCTCGACGTCGATGCCGCGGGCGGCGACGTCGGTGCAGACGAGGACGTCGACCTTGCCGTTGCGGAAGGCGCGCAGCGCCTGCTCGCGGGCGCCCTGGCCGAGGTCGCCGTGCACGGCGCCGGAGGCGAAGCCGCGCCGCTGGAGCTGCTCGGCGATGTCGGCCGCGGTCCGCTTGGTCCGGCAGAACACCATGGCCAGCCCCCGGCCCTCCGCCTGGAGGATCCGGGCCACCATCTCGGGCTTGTCCATGGAGTGCGCCCGGTAGACGAACTGCTTGATGTTCTTCTGGGTGATGCCCTCGTCGGCCGGGTCCGAGGCGCGGATGTGGGTGGGCTGCGTCATGTAGCGGCGGGCCAGGCCGATCACCGCGCCGGGCATGGTCGCCGAGAACAGCATGGTCTGGCGCCGGGCCGGGAGCATGCCGATGATCTTCTCGACGTCGGGCAGGAAGCCCAGGTCGAGCATCTCGTCGGCCTCGTCCAGGACGAGGGACTTGACCCGGCTGAGGTCGAGCTTGCGCTGTCCGGCGAGGTCCAGCAGCCGGCCCGGGGTGCCGACGACGACGTCGACACCCTTCTTCAGGGCCTCGACCTGGGGCTCGTAGGCGCGGCCGCCGTAGATGGCGGTGACCCGCACGTTGCGCACCTTGCCGGCGGTGAGCAGGTCGTTGGTGACCTGTGTGCACAGCTCGCGGGTGGGCACGACGACAAGCGCCTGCGGGGCGTCGGTGAGGTCCTCGGGCCGGGCGCGCCCGGCCTCCACGTCGGCGGGGACGGTGACGCGTTCGAGGAGGGGGAGGCCGAAGCCGAGCGTCTTGCCGGTGCCGGTCTTGGCCTGTCCGATGACGTCCGTGCCGGAGAGGGCGACGGGGAGGGTCATCTCCTGGATGGGGAAGGGGGTGACGATGCCGACGGCTTCCAGGGCCTCGGCGGTCTCGGGGAGGATCCCGAGCTCTCGGAACGTCGTAGTCAGGGTGCTGCCTCTTCTGTGTGCGCGGCGCGAGGCGAGCGCGGGGGCCGGGTCTGACCGTGCCGGGGGGACGTCGGCGCGCCTCACGGGCTGGCCGTGGGGCACGGGACCGCTGCCGACGCTCTAGCGCTCGTACCGCTGAAGGTGTCCCCCTCCATACGCCGTACGCGCAGTGCCGTACGGTCGGGTGGGAGGGCTGTCGGGTCGGAGCCGATCGGGCCACCGACCGGGCATCCTCATGCGTGCGGCCTGTCGAGGCACGGCATGTCCGACGCGTCGGACACACCTTCGTACCAGCAGGCGCATTACCACCATACCCCGGATCGGCGCACACGCGATGGCCGATTCGGTCACGTTGTCGTCGTCACACCCGTGGACGGGGCTCGGCGCGTGGCCGGGGGCACAGTGACTGACCAGGGACTTCCCTTGTGCGGTGGGCGGGCTATTGTGCGCTTCATGACGAGCTCTGACAAGCCTGACCACGCTTCCGACACCGCCGCCGCACCCACCGGGATCGCCGCCCAGGACTGGGCGGCGGCCTCCGCCGACCCGCAGTACCGTGCCGCGGTCGTGGACCTGCTGGGCGCGCTCGCGTACGGGGAGCTCGCGGCGTTCGAGCGGCTGGCGGAGGACGCCAAGCTGGCGCCGACACTGGCGGACAAGGCGGAGCTGGCGAAGATGGCGTCGGCGGAGTTCCACCACTTCGAGCGGCTGCGGGACCGGCTGACGGAGATCGGCGCGGAGCCGACGGAGGCGATGCAGCCGTTCGTCGCCGCGCTGGACGGCTTCCACCGGCAGACGGCACCGTCGGACTGGCTGGAGGGCCTGGTCAAGGCATACGTCGGCGACTCGATCGCGAGTGACTTCTACCGCGAGGTGGCGGCGCGGCTCGACGCGGACACCCGCTCGCTGGTGCTGGGCGTGCTCGACGACACCGGCCACGCGGGGTTCGCGGTGGAGCGCGTGCGGGCCGCCATCGACGCCGACCCGCGGGTGGGCGGCCGGCTCGCGCTGTGGGCGCGGCGGCTGATGGGGGAGGCGCTGTCGCAGTCGCAGCGCGTGGTCGCGGAGCGGGACGCGCTGTCCACGATGCTGGTGGGCGGGGTCGCGGACGGGTTCGACCTCGCCGAGGTCGGCCGGATGTTCTCGCGGATCACCGAGGCGCACACCAAGCGGATGGCCGCCCTGGGGCTGGCCGCGTAGCGCCTCGCCGGGACGGCGGCCCGTGGCGGGCGGACGGGGCGGGGAGGGCCGACGGGGCGGGGCGGGCCGGGGAGGCCGCCCCCGGTCCGGCGGCCGCCGCGGGTCAGGCCGCCAGGGATCGTCGCCGCAGTCTCCCTGACGGCCGGATCAGCAGCGACAGGGACGCCGCCGAGACGATCAGGGCGCCCAGCAGGCTCAGCGCGGTGCCCGCGGAGTCCAGCGCGCCGTGCACGATGAGGTGGCCGAAGAGGGCCCCGGCCACTCCGGTGGACAGCACCAGAGGGCGGGCGGGAAGCCGGTGCGGGAGGCGGAGCGCCGCGGCCCATGCCAGGGCGAGGCCGAGAAGTGCGGAGCCGAGCGCTGCCAAGATCATCGAGAGTTCCTCCCGCGCCGCCGGCGTTGTGCTGGTCGTCGTCGGTCTACCCCTGACCTGCGGAATTCAATCCTCGGCCGACGGGTGTGTGCGCCTTTCGGGCGGGAGCCGCCCGAGGGCCCGGTGACCTGCGTCACCGGGCCCTCGGGGTGTTTGCTCAGGGGCGCCGCCGGACGCCTGCCGGCTCCGCCGGCGGGCCGCCCCGCGGCCTGCGGGACGGGCGCCGACGCGCACCGTCCGAGGCGCCGACGCGCCCTACAGCGCGCCGAAGCCCACCTTGCGGGGGGCGGGCTCGCCGAGCTCGACGTAGGCGAGGCGGTCGGCCGGGACCAGGACCTTGCGGCCGTGCTCGTCCACCAGGCTCAGCAGCTGTGACTTGCCGGACAGCGCCTCGGCCACGATGGCCTCGATCTCATCGGGCGTCTGACCGCTCTCCAGCACGATCTCGCGAGGCGCGTGCTGCACGCCGATCTTGACCTCCACGGCTATGTCCCTCCGAACGGTCAGTGAAGTGCGCGGATCTCCGCGCCGTACGCAGCACACATTAGCCCGGTGAGGGGACGGAGTCGGTCCGCGCGGCCACGCCAGGAGCGAACACCCGCCGGGAACGGAACCGGCGGCCGCGGCGGCCGTGCGAGGCCGGTCCGGGTGCCGGAGCTGGTGCCTGTCCCGGGCGCGGGTGTCGCGGTCGGTGTCGTCGGTGGTGCCGTGTTGTCAGTGGTGCTGTTCGGTGCCGTGCAGCGGGAAGCCCGCGATGCCCCGCCACGCCAGCGAGGCGAGCAGCTGGACCGCCTGGTCGCGCGGCACGGTGCGGTCGCTGTGCAGCCAGGACCGGGCGACCACCTGGGCGAGGCCGCCCAGCCCCGAGGCGAGCAGCATCGACTCGGCCTGGGACAGCCCGGTGTCCTCGGCGATGACCTCGCAGATCGCCTCGGCGCAGTCGTTGGTGACCTTGTCGACGCGCTCGCGCACGGCGGGCTCGTTCGTCAGGTCCGACTCGAAGACCAGGCGGAAGGCGCCGCCGTCGTCCTCGACGTACGCGAAGTAGGCGTCCATCGTAGCCCGCACGCGGTGCTTGTTGTCGGTCGTCGACGCCAGCGCGCTGCGCACGGCCTGGATGAGGGACTCGCAGTGCTGGTCCAGCAGGGCGAGGTAGAGGTCGAGCTTGCCCGGGAAGTGCTGGTAGAGCACCGGCTTGCTGACCCCGGCCCGCTCGGCGATGTCGTCCATCGCGGCCGAGTGGTAGCCCTGGGCCACGAAGACTTCCTGGGCGGCACCCAGCAGCTGGTTCCGTCGGGCACGGCGCGGCAGGCGCGTGCCTCGCGGGCGTGCCGCCTCTGTCTGCTCGATGGCTGTCACGCCGCCTCCCAAGATCGTCCACATGCGGTGTGCGCCGCGCCGCCATCGTACTTTTCGGTAACCGTGGTGTGCGCGGTGCGAGCGCAGAATTTCATGGACCGGACGACGGCGAAAGCCGTGCAGATGGTTTCGAACCGGAACACAAGGGGCAGAATGCCGTCTTTGTCCAGCCCGGAAGCCGGACCGGTCGGAGGTCGGGCGGGAGTGGCCGGTGTCAGCGGTAGTCGTCCTCGTCGAGGGAGACGGTGCGGGCCTGCTCGATCAGGTCCGCCTCGGCGGCCCGGTCCCGGTCGGCCCCGGCCGGCGGCTCGTCGTGCTCCGGGGTGACGTCGGCGTGCTGCTCGACGGCGTCGGCCTCGGGCGCCTCCACGTCGATGTCCTCGATGCCCTCGTTCTCCCGCTCCTCCTCGCCCTCGAACGTGTCGGGGTCGGTGGGGTCGACGGCCATGGTGGGCTCCCTTCCTGCGTGCGCCTGTGAACGTCCCCGGGGCAGAGGCGGGGGTCACACTCGGGTGCCCCAGGTACGAGCGTAGGAGACGCGCGATCCGGACGCTATGCGATCCGCGTGCACGGTGTGCGACGGGCGGGGCGGTCGTCGCGGAAGGGGCGGGCGGGGCGGTCCTCGCGGATGGGGGAGGCCGGGCTCGCCGCGCGTGCGCGACGGGGGTGCTCGCTCCCGTGCGTGCGCGGGAGGGCGTGCGGATGCTGTGACGGCGAACACAGGCGAACGCATGAGTCGCTACGTGATCGTCTCGTAACATTGCCGCATGTCTTCGACCGAGCTGCCTCCCGTGCCGACCGCGAGCGTGCCGCCGAAGACGCCGCCTGTCCGGGTCGCCGACGGTGAACGGCTGCGGTCCGTCGCGTTCCCGGGCGTGACGCTCACCGTGCGGTCGCGGCCGCCCGCCGCGGAGAGCCTGCCGCCCGCGCTGTACGTCCACGGTCTCGGCGGCTCCTCGCAGAACTGGTCGGCGCTGATGGAACTGCTCGACGGCGTCGTCGCGTGCGAGGCGCTCGATCTGCCGGGCTTCGGCGACTCCCCGCCGCCGGACGACGGCGACTACTCCGTCACCGGGCACGCCCGCGCGGTCATCCGCTACCTCGACGCCTCCGGACGCGGCCCGGTGCACCTCCTCGGCAACTCCCTCGGCGGCGCGGTCTCCACCCGCGTCGCCGCCGTACGGCCCGACCTGGTGCGCACCCTCACGCTGGTCTCGCCCGCGCTGCCCGAGCTCCGCGTCCAGCGCAGCGCCGTACCGACCGCGCTGCTCGCGCTGCCCGGCGTGGCCGGCCTGTTCACCCGGTTCACCCGGGACTGGTCGGCGGAGGAGCGGGTCCGGGGGGTCCTGGCCCTGTGTTACGGAGACCCCGGACGAGTGACTCCCGACGGCTTCCGGCACGCCGTCGAGGAGATGGAGCGGCGGCTGCAGCTGCCGTACTTCTGGGACGCGATGGCACGTTCCGCGCGCGGCATCGTCGACGCCTACACCCTCGGTGGCCAGCACGGACTGTGGCGCCAGGCCGAACGCGTGCTCGCCCCGACCCTTCTGGTCTACGGTGGCCGAGACCAACTCGTGGGCTACCGTATGGCCCGCAGAGCCGCCCGTTCCTTCCGCGACTCGCGCCTGCTCACCCTTCCTGACGCCGGGCACGTCGCCATGATGGAGTACCCCGAGACGGTGGCCACCGCGTTCCGCGAGCTGCTCGCCGACTCCGACGGGGCCGGGCGTACGACGCGTACGACGCGTACGACGGAAGAGACGATCGAGAGCAAGAGGAGCTGAGGCGGGGGTGGGACGCCACAGCCGTCGTGGTCCCGCGCCGAAAGGCGCTGCCGCCCGGCGGTTCCCGGGGGCCGCGCGTCCCGCGGAGGACCCGCGGGCCCAGGACGAGGCCTCGGGGCATGCGCCCGCCGCGGGCCGGAGGCCCCCTCCGCAGGGTCCGCAGGCCCCTGGCGGTGCGCCGGACCCCGCGCACGTCAGGCCTCCCGGAAGGCCCTCCGGTCCGGGGGTGCCGTCCGCCGAGGGGACCCGGTCGTGGCCGGGGGCCCTTGGGCCGCCCGGCGGCACGCCCGGCCTCGCCGGGCCGGCACATGCCGGATCGCCCTGGTCGGGGGCCCGTCCGGACGGGACGCCTGCCCACGGGGTGCCGCGGTTCGCGGACGGGACGCCCGCGCAGGGAACGCCGCGCCTCCCCGACGGGACCCCTGCGCACGGCACGCCCCAATACCCGGGCGGGACGCCCGCGCACGGCACGCCGCAATACCCGGACGGGACGCCCGCACGGGGAACGCCGCGCCTCCCCGACGGGACGCCCGCGCACGGCACGCCCCAATACCCGGGCGGGACGCCCGCGCACGGCGTGCCCCGCTTTCCCGACGGGACCCCCGCGCGGGGTGTTCCTCGGGCCCGGGGTGGGCATCCCGAGCAGCGTGAACCCGGCGGAGGCTGGGGGGAGTTGGGAGGTGCCGGGGGAGATGCCGAGGCGGGCGCCGCCCTGCCCCGGCAGCGGCGGACGCCTCCCGGCGGACCGCGGCACGAGTACCTCGCGGCGTTCGACGAGGGAGGGGACGGCCCCGGGCGCCGTGCGGCGCCGGCCGGGTCCGGGGACCCGAACGCCCCGGCCGCGCCGGGTACGGGCGCGCGGCCCGGCACCGGCGTGGACGGCGGTGAGCCGGAGCGCATGGCCCGCAAGGGGCGGGCGTTCGCGGGCATCGCCGCCGCCGCGGTGACCACCGTCCTCGCCGTGGTCGTCACGGGCCAGATCACCGGGCGGGGCGACTCCGGCGCGAGCGCGCAGGCGGCGACCGACGACGGCGACCGCGGCGTGCACGACTACGCCTCGCGCGGCGACGGGCGGCCGACCCCGACCACGTCGCCGAGTCGGCAACCGCTCACGTACGAGCAGAAGATGGACCGGAAGTACGCGCTGGACCCCTCCCTGGACGGGTCCGGGACGTTCGACGCGATCGCCGGCATCGACAAGGCGCCGGGGCAGGGCCAGAAGATCACCTACCGGGTGGACGTCGAGCAGGGTCTCCCGCTGGACGGCGAATTGTTCGCACAGGCCCTGTCCAAGACCCTGAACGACCGGCGCGGCTGGGCCCACGGCGGGGGCCGGACCTTCGAGCGCATCCACTCCGGGCAGCCCGACTTCGTGATCACCCTGGCCAGCCCCGGCACCACCGCCGACTGGTGCGCCAAGTCCGGCCTGGACACCACCGAGGACAACGTCTCCTGCGACTCGGCCGCCACCGAGCGCGTGATGATCAACGCCTATCGCTGGGCGCAGGGCGCGGAGACGTACGGCGACGACATCCACGGCTACCGCCAGATGCTGATCAACCACGAGATCGGCCACCGGCTCGGCTACTCGCACGTGAACTGCGGCAAGGACGGCGAACTGGCGCCCGTCATGCAGCAGCAGACCAAGTTCCTGGACCACGACGGCATCCACTGCCTGCCCAATCCCTGGGTGTATCCGCGCGGCTGACCCGCCGCCCGGTCGTGCGGCGACGACCGGGGCGCCCGCCCGTCACCGTGTGTGCGCGGGTGGTCTCCTAGCGCCACGGAACGCGACCTGTGCGCGAAAGTTACGGCCGTTCACCCCTTCCGGTGGCGCGACGGACAACCGTCCGTCGCGCCACCGTCTCGTCCGTCTACGTTCGTCCCGCTGCGAGCCGCCGGGTCAACGGCGGCTCCTGATATGGGAGATAGGGGGTGCACTCGTGCGCATCGGTCTGCTCACCGAGGGTGGCTATCCGTATGTGAGCGGTGACGCCGGGCTCTGGTGCGACCGTCTCGTCCGCGGACTCGACCGGCACGAGTTCCACGTCTACGCGCTCAGCCGTGACGAACAGCAGGAGGACGACGGCTGGGTCCCGCTGCCGCCGCAGGTCAGCCGGGTACGGACGGCGTCGCTGGGGACGGCCGCAGGCGCGGCGGGGCGGGGCGGACCGCAGGCTCACCCGGCCGGGACGGCGGGAGGCGGCCGGATCCACGGCCGGCGGGCCCGGCGCCGCTTCGCCGACAGCTACGGTGAGCTGGCCGCCGCCCTGTGCGCTCCGGGCTCCGGGACGGCGCCCGCGCAGGACGCGTCGCCGTCCACCGCCCAGGCGGACCGTTTCGCCAGCGCCCTGTACGGGCTCGCCGAACTCGCCCGCGACGAAGGGGGACTGGGAGGAGCGCTGCGCTCCGAGACCGCCGTACGCGCCCTCGAACGCGCCTGTCGTGCGCCCGGCGCCCCGCGCGCCGCCCACCAGGCCCGGGTCCCTGACCTGCTGGCCGCCGTGGCGCACCTGGAACGCGCCCTGCGCCCCCTGTCGCTGGACTGGTACGAGGACGACGGGCTCGGCGCGGTCGACCTGTGCCACGCCGCGTCCGGCGGCCCCGCGGCCCTGCCCGGACTGCTCGCCCGCCACTTCTGCGGCGTGCCGCTGCTGGTCACCGAGTACGGCGTGCGGCTGCGCAGCCACTTCCTCACCGCCGGCGCGCACGAGGCGCCCGTCGTACGGGCCCTGCTCGCCGCCTTCCACGTCCGGCTGGCCGCCGAGACGTACCGGCGCGCCGTCTGTGTGACCCACGGCAACAGCCATGTCCGCCGCTGGCAGGAACGCTGCGGCGCCGACCGGGCCAAGCTGCGGACCGTCCCCCCGGGGCTGGACGCCGAACGGTTCGCCGAGGTCGGTGAGGAAGCGATGAGCGCCGACCCCGACACCCTCGTCTGGGTCGGCCGCGTCGAGCCCGCCAAGGACCTCGTCTCCCTCCTGCACGCCTTCGCCGAGATCCGCAAGGAGCAGCCCGGGACCCGGCTGCGGGTGATCGGTGCCCCGGTCGGAGCCGACGGCGCCGCCTACCGTGCGCACTGCCGGGCGCTCGCCGCCCAGCTCTTCCCCGACGAGGCCGACGGGCCGCACGCGGTCGGCGACAACCCCGTCTCCTTCGAGGAGATCGGCGGCCCCGACGTCCCCGACCTCGCCGACGCCTACGCCTCCGGCGCCGTCGTCGTCCTCTCCAGCGTCGTCGAGGGATTCCCGGCCGGCCTCGCCCGGGCGATGCTCTGCGGCCGGGCCACCGTGTCGACGGACGTGGGCGCGGTCGTGGAGGTCATCGGCGGTACCGGGCTCGTCGTGCCGCCGCGCAACCCTCGGGCGCTCGCCGAGGCCTGCGTGTCGCTCCTGCGCGACCCCGAGCGCCGTGCACGCCTGGGAGCCGCGGCGCGCGCCCGCGCGCTGGAGTTGTTCACCGTCGAGCAGAACATCGCGGCATTTCACGGCATTTACCTGGAGGTCGTGGCGCGGTGCCCGGTGCGCCGGCCGGTCTGTGACGAGGCGGGCGGGCCCCTGCCGTTCGCGGTGCCCGCGGAGGCCGTCGTCCCCGGCTGGGCCGCCCCGGCGCCGGTGCCCGTGCCCGGCTGGGCGGCCGGCCCGCCGGTCCGGGCCACGGGGCCGGACGTCGTACGGGGTGTCCTGGCGGCGACGGAGGGCGCGCGGTGAGCGGCATGGAGCGGGACCGCGACGGGCTGGCGCGGACGGACCCGGCGGCGACCGGGGAGGGGGGCGCCGACCCCCGGTCTGCCGCCCGGTCCGCCGCCGGACCCGGTTCCGGTGCCGCCGTGGAAACGGGCGGCGGCGGTGCGCGGCTCCTCATCTGCGGCTGCGGCTGCGGCTGCGACGGCTGCGACGACGGCGGCGTGCGGGGCGCGCTCGCCGGCGCGCGCCGGGCGGCTGAGCCGGGCGGCGCCACGTCCGGCGCCGCCCGGGCGCGCCGCAGCGGCGGGACCGACGGAGCGCGGCGCCCCGCCGCCCCGCGCAGGGGCGCGGCGGACCCTGTGAAGGGGCTGATGCACCGCCACCGGGCCCTGTGCGAGCGCGCCGTGAACCCGCTGGAGATCGCGGCGGGCCTGGAGGCGCACGGCGTCACGGACCGTACCGCGGGGCGCTTCCGGCACCGGGACGTCTTCTCCCTCGCCGAGGAGATGTACGCCCGCGTCCCGCGCGACGGCGACACACCGGCCCGGGCCGGCCTCCCCGCACCGCCCGCGGCCCGCGCCGGCCGGCTTCTGCTGCGGGCCGCGCTGCCGGGCGTCCTGTGCGCGGCGGCGGTGGCCGCGCTGCGCCTGACCGACGGGCAGACCCGGCTGTGCGCGGCCGCCGCCGGAGTGCTCGCGGTCTGGCTCGGCGTGCGCTTCGCCCTCGCCCGGGGCCCGCTGCAGGTGCGCCGCGGCCCGGCGGCGGCGCACCGGGGCACCGGCGTGTGGACCGGCTGGCTCCTCGGCTACGCCGCGCTCGGCGACGGACTGCTCCTCTCCGCCGTCGCCGAAGGCCCCGACACCCTGCCCACCGGTGCCGCCGACGGGCCCTGGCCGCTCGCCGCCGCGCCGGTCCTCGCCCTCGCCCTGGCCTGCGCACCGGCCGTCTGGTGCGGGCACCTGTTCACCAGCGAGGCCCGCCGCCGGCTCACGGCCAGCCGGGGGCTGGAGGACTTCGTGTCCGCCGTACGGCCGCTGCTGTTCGGGGCGTTCGCCCTCTTCCTCGGCGCCCTGGTGGCGCTGCTCGCGCTGTGTGCGGCGGCGCTGGATGAACCCGCCGGGTACGCCCAGGCCCTCACCCTGGGCGCGCTCCTGCTGCTCGCCCGGCTGCTGGCCGCACACGGCTTCACCCACGCGCCCGCCACCGTGCTCACCGCGTGCGCCGCCGCCGAGGGGGCGGCCGTGGCCAGTGTCCTGGCGGGGCGACTGCCCGGCTGCGGCCTCCTCGCCGTACCGGTCGAGAAGCTCGTGTCCGCCTGGGGGCCGGGCAGCGTACCCGCGCTGATCTGCGCCGCCGCCGCGCTGGCGCTGCTGGTCCACGCCGGGCGCACCCTGACTCTCGCCTCGGCCCACGCCGTACCGGCGGCGACGCCCTGACCGGGCCGCCGGGGCATGCCCATCCGCACCACCCGCACCACCCGCTCTGAAGGAGAACCGTACAGATGACCACCCACCGGCCCCCGGCCCCCGCAGCCGTCCGCCCCGCCGTCCGCCCCGGGGAGCTCGCCCCCGCGCCCGTCGCCGGCCGCGTGAACGTCCCGGGAGTCGAGCGATGAGGGTCCTGCTGATCGGAGCCAACGGCTACATCGGCCGCTTCGTCGCCGACCGCCTGCTCGCCGACCCGGCCGTCCAGCTCACCGCGCTCGGCCGCGGCGACGACGCCGATGTCCGCTTCGACCTCGCCTCGGGCAGTCCGGGCGCGCTCACCCGCTTCCTGGACGCGGTGCACCCGGGCGTCGTCGTCAACTGCGCGGGCGCCACCCGCGGCGGCGCCCGCGAGCTGACCCGGCACAACACCGTCGCCGTCGCCACCGTGTGCGAGGCGCTCAGGCGCAGCGGCTGCGGTGCCCGCCTGGTCCAGATCGGCTGTGCCGCCGAGTACGGCCCCAGCCAGCCCGGCTCCTCCACCGCGGAGGACGCCGTGCCGCGGCCGGGCGGCCCCTACGGCGTCAGCAAGCTCGCGGCCACCGAACTCGTCCTCGGCTCCGGCCTCGACGCGGTCGTGCTGCGGGTCTTCTCCCCGGCCGGTCCCGGCACCCCCGCCGGGTCGCCGCTCGGCCGCCTCGCCGAGGCGATGCGCCGGGCCCTGCAGTCCGGCGACGGCGAGCTGAAGCTGGGCGGCCTCGGCGTCCAGCGCGACTTCGTCGATGTGCGCGACGTGGCCCGTGCCGTGCACGCAGCGTCCCTGTCGGCGGCCCAGGGCGTGATCAACATCGGCTCCGGGCGTGCCGTGCGGCTGCGGGACGCCGCGGCCGTCCTGGCCCGGGTCGCCGGCTACGGCGGCGCCCTGCACGAACTCGAGGGTCCGCCCGGCGCCCTGCGCCCCGCCATCGGGCACCCGCGGGGCGAGTCCGACCACGCGGGCCACGCGGCGCCCACCGCCTATCCCTACCCGGACGGCTGCGGCGGCTGGCAGCAGGCCGATGTGCGTACCGCGCGCGACCGTCTGGGCTGGCGGCCCCGGATCAACCTGGAGGAGTCCCTCGCCGACATCTGGATGGAGGCGGCATGCCGTATCTGACCAGCAGGAGAGCCGGTGGCGCGAGCACCGGGGTGCGTACCGGTCTCGGCGTACCCGGACTCGCCCACCCGCTGCTCGCCCCGGGCGAGTGGGGTGAGCTGTGCCGGCCGGGGACGCCCGTGCACTGGGCGGTGCTCGACGTGGCCGACGGGCCCGGGGTCCGCCCCGACCCGCGCTGCCTGCACACCGTGCGGCGGCTGCACACCGCCGGGGTCCGCGTCCTCGGCCGTCTCGACACCGCCTACGGGTCCAGGCCCTTCGCCGACACGGTCTGCGACGCCGCCCGCTACCGGGAGTGGTACCGGGTCGACGGCTTCCTCCTCGACCGCTGCCCCGCCGAGCGGGCCGCCCTGCCCGGGGCGCGGCGGGTGCTGGCCGCTCTGCGGGCGGAGTCGGACGCCCCGCACCTGGTGCTCGGCCACGGCCGGCACCCGTATCCGGGCTATGCGGAGGACGCCGACCAGCTGGTGACGTTCTCCGGGCCGTGGAGCGACTACCGCTGGTCGCAGGTGGCGGAGTGGACCGCCGGCCATCCGCCCGAGCGGTTCTGCCACCTCGTCCACGGGGTGCCGCGCGGTCACCTCGACGAGGCGCTGCGCATCGCCCGCTGGCAGGGCGCCGCCACGATCTGGTTCACCGACCGGGCCGACCGCGGCGGGGAGACCGGCCGCTGGGCGTCGCTGCCCGGCTACTGGGACGACATCGTCTCGCGGATCGGGACAGGTGTCTCGGAATGAAAAAGGCCATGGCAGTGTTACGGGGAGAACAACCGTAGTGATCGACCGACCAACGGAGTCCCCGTGTCGCTGCCACCCCTGGTCGAGCCGGCCGCCGAGCTCACCGTAGACGAGGTCCGCCGGTACTCCCGCCACCTGATCATCCCCGACGTGGGGATGGACGGGCAGAAGCGGCTGAAGAACGCCAAGGTGCTCTGTGTGGGCGCCGGCGGTCTCGGCTCGCCGGCTCTGATGTACCTGGCCGCCGCGGGCGTCGGCACCCTCGGCATCGTGGAGTTCGACGAGGTGGACGAGTCCAACCTCCAGCGCCAGATCATCCACAGCCAGTCCGACGTCGGCCGCTCCAAGGCCGAGTCCGCGCGTGACACCGTCAAGGGCATCAACCCGTACGTGAACGTGGTCCTGCACGAGGAGCGGCTCGAGGCCGACAACGTGATGGACATCTTCCGCCAGTACGACCTGATCGTCGACGGCACCGACAACTTCGCGACCCGCTACCTGGTCAACGACGCGTGCGTGCTGCTGAACAAGCCGTACGTGTGGGGCTCCATCTACCGCTTCGACGGCCAGGCCTCGGTCTTCTGGTCCGAGCACGGACCCTGCTACCGCTGCCTCTACCCGGAGCCCCCGCCCCCCGGCATGGTGCCGTCCTGCGCCGAGGGCGGCGTGCTGGGCGTGCTGTGCGCGTCCATCGGGTCCATCCAGGTCAACGAGGCCATCAAGCTCCTCGCGGGCATCGGTGAGCCGCTGGTCGGCCGGCTCATGATCTACGACGCCCTGGAGATGCAGTACCGGCAGGTCAAGGTCCGCAAGGACCCCGACTGCGCGGTCTGCGGCGAGAACCCGACCGTCACCGAACTCATCGACTACGAGGCCTTCTGCGGCGTCGTCTCCGAGGAGGCCCAGGCGGCCGCCCTGGACTCGACGATCACTCCCAAGCAGCTCAAGCAGTGGATCGACGAGGGCGAGAGCATCGAGGTCATCGACGTCCGCGAGCCCAACGAGTACGAGATCGTCTCCATCCCGGGTGCCAGGCTGATCCCGAAGAACGAGTTCCTCATGGGCAGCGCTCTGGAGACCCTCCCCCAGGACAAGAAGATCGTCTTGCACTGCAAGACGGGTGTCCGCAGTGCGGAAGTCCTCGCGGTCCTGAAGTCCGCCGGCTTCGCGGACGCCGTGCACGTCGGCGGCGGAGTCATCGGCTGGGTCAACCAGATCGAACCCCACAAGCCGGTCTACTGATCCCCGGCCCGCCGCTGCGGCGGGCCCTTCGAGGCCCACGGCTCCGAGGCCCTCGGACGCCGTGGGCTTCGCCCGGAGCGGGCGAAGCCTGCGGGTCATGAGCAGACCGTGCCGTCCTTCGGGGGCGTGCCCTCGACGAGGTAGGTGTCGACCGCCTCGTCGACGCAGGCGCTGCCCTTGCCGTAGGCGCTGTGGCCCTCGCCCTTCCAGGTGAGCACCACGCCGACCCCCTCGCCCAGTTCGTCGGCCATTCTCCGGGCGCCCTCGTAGGGCGTCGCGGGGTCGCCCGTGTTGCCGACGGCCAGGATCGGCGGCGCGCCCGGCGCGCTCACCTCCGGTGTGTCGTGCTGGCCGGGCACCGGCCAGTCGTGGCACCAGCCCGCCGTGTCCCAGCCCAGGAAGGCGCCGAAGACGGGGGATATGCGCTCGAACTCGGGCAGGGCGGCCTTCGCCTGCTCCGGCGTCGGACGCTGCCGGTCGTCCAGGCACGAGATCACACGCTGTGCGTGGCCCGTGACGCCGTAGTGGCCCGAGGCGTCCCGTTCGTTGTAGTCGTCGGCCAGGGCGAGGAGGCCGGAGCCGTCGCCGTCGGCGGCGTCCTCCAGCGCGCCGGTCAGACGCGGCCAGCCCGCCTCGCTGTACAGGGGCAGCACGATGCCGGTGACCGCCAGGCTCTGGGTGAGTTCGCGTCCGCGGGCGGCGGGCAGCGGTTCGGCGTCCAGCCGCTGGAGCAGCTTCGCGATGCGCGCCGTGCCGGTCGCGGGATCCTCCCCGGTGGACTTCAGATAGGCGTCGAGCGCCCGCTGGAAGCCCCGGGTCTGGTTCATCGCGTGGCCCACGGCGTCGGCGGTGGGGTCGACCACCGCGTCCAGGACCATCCGGCCCACGGTCCGGGGGAACAGGTGGGCGTACACGCCGCCCAGCTCCGTGCCGTAGGAGATGCCGAAGTAGTGCAGCCGGTCGTCGCCGAGCACGCGGCGCATCAGGTCCATGTCCCGCGCGGTGTCGGTCGTCGACACGTGCGACATCAGCCGGCCGGCGGCCCGCGCGCAGTCCCGGCCGAAGTCGGCCGCGTCCGCCAGGTAGGCGCGCTCCTCCTCCGGTGTGTCCGGTGTGAGGTCCACCGTCTCGGCCGCCTGGATCTCCCGGTCGCCCCGGCAGCGGACGCCCCTGCTCGCGCCCACGCCGCGCGGGTCGAAGCTCACCAGGTCGTAGTGCTCGCGCAGGGAGGAGACGCGAGCGGCGTACGAGGGCATCATCGTCACCCCTGAGCCGCCCGGGCCGCCGAAGTTGAACACCAGGGAGCCGATGCGGTCCCCGCCGCTCGCCCCGGCCCGGATCAGCGCGATGCCGATCGTCCGGCCCGCAGGCTCCGCCCAGTCCAGCGGCACCTTCAGCGTCGCGCACCGCCACTCTCCGCCGGGCGCGGCGGAGTCGGCGGTCCCCCCGCAGGTGCCCCAGTGAAGTCGCTGCGAGGTGAGGGAGGTGGGCAGCGCCGGCTCCGTGGGCGCGGCCGGCGCGGTGCCGCCGCCGTTCCTGGCGTCCCCGCCGTGCGGCGAGGCGCCGTCGGAACAGCCCGCGAGCAGCAGCGCGCCCACGGCACCCGCTGCGGCCCACCGTGGGAATCGGCGCATGGAACATCCCCCCTCCGGCCGTCCGCACTCCGGCGGCGAACGGCTGTCGGGTCATGGTAGGCCGGGTGCGGTCCGCCTCGTGCGAGCCTGTGGAAAACTCGCTGACCTGCGCGTTCTGCGACTCGCCCACGGGCCGGCCCGCCGGTCCGCCGACCCGTCGGCCGGGTGGCCGGATGGACCGGTGGCCGGATGGACGGGTGGCCGGCCTGACTGCCGGCGACGGCCCGGCGGGTCCGCGGTCCGGCCCCGACCGGCTCCGCTCCGACTGGCCCCGCTCCGACCGGCCCGGCCCCGGCCGGCCTGGCCCCGGCCGGCCCGGTCAGGAGCAGACCGTTCCCGCCGCCGGTACCTTGCCGTCGAGCAGGTAGCCGTTCACGGCGCGGTGCACACAGGCGTTGCCGCTGTCGTAGGCGCCGTGCCCCTGCCCCTCGTACGTCAGCTCCACGCCCACCCCGTCGCCCAGTGCCTGCACCATCCGCCGCGCGCCCTCGTACGGCGTCGCCGGGTCCCCGGTGTTGCCCACGACGAGGATCGGCGCGGATCCGGGCGCGCTCACGTCCGGGTGCTCCGCGGCGCCCGGGACGGCCCAGTCGGTGCAGCTGACCAGGGACCAGGCCAGGGCGTCGCCGAACAGCGGTGAGGCGGCCCGGAACGCGGGCAGCCTGCGCTGCACGTAGTCGGCGCTGTAGCGGGGCTTGTCGTCGGAGCAGTTGATGGCGGTGTTCGCCGCGGCGATGTTGCTGTACTCCCCGTTGTCGCTGCGCCCGTTCATGGAGTCGGACAGCACCATCAGCAGCTGCCCGTCACCGTCGTAGGCCTGGTCGAGTGCCTCGGTGAGGAACTCCCACAGCTCCTGCGAGTACAGGGCCTGCAGGATGCCGTTGGTGGCCGCGGTCTGGGTCAGCCGGCGCGGGAAGACACCCGGGATCGGCTGCGCGTCGAGTTCCTTCAGCAGTGTGGCGATGCGGTTCTGCACGTCCTGCACGCTGTCGCCGACCGGGCAGTCCTCGACCTGGGAGACGCAGTCCTCCGCGTAGTTCTCCAGGGCCCGCTGGAAGCCCCGGGCCTGCCCGAGGGAGCCCTGTTCGGCGGTCTCGGTCGGGTCGACGACCGCGTCGAAGACGGCACGGCCGACGTTGCGCGGGAACAGATGGGCGTAGACGCCGCCCAGTTCGGTGCCGTAGGAGATGCCGAAGTAGTACAGCTTGTCGTCGCCGAGCACCTGCCGCATCAGGTCCAGGTCGCGGGCCGCGTCCGTGGTGCGGACATGGGGCAGGATCCGCTCGGAGTGCTCCTCGCAGGCGCCGTTGAAGTCCCGGGTGCCCTCCAGCAGCTCGGAGCGCTCGGCGGCGTCGTCCGGAGTGGCGTCCTGCTGGAACCAGACGTCGAGCTGCTGGTCGCTCAGGCAGGTCACGGGGACGCTGCGGCCGACGCCTCGCGGATCGAAGCTGACCAGGTCGTAGCGGGTGCGCAGCTGCGCGTAGTCGGGGCCGAAGGCGGGCAGGGTGTAGACGCCGGAGCCGCCGGGCCCGCCGAAGTTGAAGACGAGGGAGCCGATCCGGTCGCCCTCGGGGCCGGAGGTCCTGGCCCGGATCAGGGCCAGGCCGATGGTGTCGCCGTCCGGGTCGGCCCAGTCCAGGGGGGCCTTCATGGTGGCGCACTGCCACGCGTCGCCGTCGGGCAGCGGGGAGGGGGAGGCGCCGCCGCCCTCGGCCTGGGACGGCGCGGGGCAGTCCTTCCAGGACAGCTTCTGTGCCGTCAGGTCCTCGTCCCCGGCGTCGTCGCCGCATCCGGCCAGCACGGAGGCGAGCAGCACGGCGGTGGCGGTCAGGGCGGTGGCGCGCAGGCGGCAGGACTTGGGCATGGTCCCATCGTGCGGCCGCGCGGCAGGCCCCGCGCGGGCCCGGGGCCGTAAGAGGGACCCGGCCCGCAGGCCGCCACCGCGGGGCGCCTCAGAGGGCGCCCTTGCGTGTGAGCTGGTTGAACGCCAGCCACCCCGGCAGCACCGGCAGCCACAGCGTCAGCAGCCGGAACAGCAGGACGGCGGGTGCGGCGACCTCCTTGGGCAGGCCCACCGCGATCAGGCCGACCGTCAGGGTGGCCTCGACCGCGCCCACTCCGCCGGGCGTGGGCGCGGCGGACCCGAGCGCGTTGCCCGCGAGGAAGACGACGGCGACGCTGGCGAGGCTGATCGACGTCGACTCGTCGCCGAAGGCGCGGATGGAGGCGTCGAGGCACATCACGAAGCAGAAGGTGAGCAGCAGCATGCCGCCGATGCCGGTGACCAGCTTCTGCGGCCGCTGGAGCACGTCCAGCATGCGCGGCACGACACCCGCGAACAGCGACCGCACGCGCGTGACGACGAACTTCCGCAGGAAGGGCACCGACGTGACCACCAGCACCAGTACCGCCACCGTCAGCAGGCCCGCGATGACGGTCCGGGACGGCGACAGCGACGGCGTCTTCTCGGTGCCGGTGAGGTAGCCGAACGACAGCAGCATCAGGATGTGGAAGCCCAGGCCGAACAGCTGCGAGGCGCCCACGCTGGCCACGGCGAGTCCGGGCCGGACGCCGGCGCGCTGCAGGAAGCGCGTGTTCAGGGCCCCCCCGCCGACCGCGGCCGGGGCCACGATCTTCACGAAGGAGCCGGCGACCTGCGCGGCGACCGTCCGCGGGAACGGCACCCGCTCCGGTACGAACCCCAGCAGGCTCATCGCGGCCGCGACGTAGCTCAGCGCGGAGAAGAGCACGGCGGCGGCGACCCAGCCCCACTCGGCGTTGGCGAAGAGGGTGCCGAACTCGATGTGGGTGAGCTGCGACAGCAGGAAGTACGCGCCGATGGCCCCGGCGATGAAGCTGATCAGAGTCCGCGGCCTGATCCGCTCCAGACGGGCCGGCTCCACCGGTGCCTGCGGCTGGATGCGGAGCACCTCGTGCCGGATCTGGGTCAGCAGATCCTCCTCGCGTGCCTCCTCCAGGGCCTCGTCGATGGCCCGCTTCTCGGCCCGCGTCTCAGCCCGCACGGCCTTCTTGACGGCCTTCTCCGCCTTGCCCGGCCGGTCGGACCTGACCGCGTTGTCGGTCCGGGCGGTGGCGCCCGCCGCGCCGGCGGCATCCGCCGGAACGGCGCCCGTCGTACCGTCCGCGGCGTCCTCCGGGCGGGTCTGCCTGACCTGCCGGGAGGCGTCCAGCACGGCCTCGCGTTCCCGTTCGGCGCGTTCCCGGGCGAGCCGGCGCAGCGTCGCGCGCGTGGAGCGGGTCAGGGCGATGGGCTGGAGCATCGGCAGGCAGTCGGCCACGGCGCCGGGTCCCAGCACGCCGACGGCGGAGGCCACCGCGCGCTCGGCACCCGCCCGCAGGCCGATCGTGGTCATCAGCTGGGCGACGTCCACCCGCAGCAGCAGGTCGCCGGCCGCGATCTCACCGCCGCGCAGGTCGGTGACGATCACCTTGCCGGAACGATCCACCAGAACGGCGTCGCCCGACAGCCTGCGGTGCGCGATACGCCGTGAGTGCAGCGCCCTGACCTGACTCCAGGTGCTGCGCAGCAGCTCGTCGGTGATCTCCTCGTCCGCCAGTGAGTCCAGGGTGCGCCCGCCGGTGTGCTCGTAGACGAGCATCACGGCGTCCGGACCCAGCTCGGAGGTGGCGATGAGCTTGGGTGCGTTGGCCCCGGCGGCGATGGCGGCGTAGGCGAGCAGCGCCTCCTGCTCCAGCGCCTGGCGCAGGGACTGGATGCTGCGCCGGGTGGCGAAGCCGCGCAGGGTCAGATTGCGCCACACACGGTAGAAGAAGCCCTGGGCCTGCTGCTCGCGGTCGACGACGGTGACGTCGAGCGGAGGGCCGTCCTCCAGGGTGACGAAGTAGCGCCGGCCCCGGTCGGTGCCGTCCGCCAGGTCCGCGGCGTCCTCCCGGGCCGCGCTGACCGGTCGGAAGCCGACCGTCCGCAGGCCCGCCATCAGGGTCTGACCGGTGGGGCGCACGTTCGGCGAGCCGACGGCGTAGAGGGTGCCGTAGGCCACGCTCCAGCCGATCAGGACCGTGAGGATGATCGAGAACGGTGTGGTGTACCCGGTCACCAGCATCGAGAACGCGTCGAGGAGCAGCACGATCCACAGCACCGCGCGCCAGCGGGGTCTGCGGGACATGCCGACCGCCGTCATGTAGGCGATGACGGGGGCCAGGTAGCCGTGCACCGGATCGGTCAGCGCGTTGACGTCACCGGGGGAGGGCTGGGTGAGCGCCTCCTGGATGGAGCCGGGCGCGGCACGGGCCACCCACAGGTCCGTGGCGAGGGTCACGCCGTGGGCCAGGACGGCGGCGAGCACGCCGTCGGCGATCCGCAGCCCGTCCCGCTTGATCAGCCGCTCGATCGCGAAGGCGACCGGTACGAGGAGGATCGCGATGCTCGACGCCAGGCCCGCGATCTTGATCAGCAGGTCGGGCGCCTGCCCGGTGCCCTTGTTGATGTCCTGTTCCAGGCCCGAGGTGGTCCCGTGGGCGAACGCGGCGATGGCCAGCAGGACGGCGATCGCGAGCACACCCACCAGGAGCCGCATGAGGTCGGAGGGGCGGTGCACGCGCGCGGGGAGCAGCGGTTCGTCGCCGTCGACCTCGCCGGGAGGCACGTCGGCCTCGCCCGGCGGTCCGCCCGTGCCGCCGGGCGGTCCGTCGGCCCCGGCGGCCGCCGGGCCGCCGTCCTCGCGCGCGGGCCCGCTGTGACGGGAATCATCGGGGTCCGGCGGGCCGTCGTGGGGACCGCGCCCCTCACCGGCCGGTCCGTCGTCCGGGCGCGCCGCAGCGTCAGGGGTGCCCTCCGCGTCCTCGGGGTGCACACCCTGCTGCTTCATCGTCTCTTCTTGATCTCGTATCAACGGTCACCGCCCGCACGATGGTGGCATGCCACGCCGACACACGGGGGTATCAGGGTGCGAACGCGGGGTCGCACAGTCTGCCGGACGCGCCGTCCCCGGGCGAGGGATACGCACGGTGGCGGGATACTCACATTGTCGGTGGGGTGGTGCAGGATGGGGCGAATGAGCGACGACAGGCTGCCGCCGGACGCCCGTGCGGCCGAGGAGCACACCGACGCGCTGCCCGAGTACGCCGAGCGGGTCCTGGAGGTCGCGGAACTGATCCCGCCGGGCCGTGTCCTGACGTACGGGGACATCGCCGAGTGGCTGGAGGAGGGCGGGCCCCGCCAGGTGGGCCGGGTGATGGCGCTCTACGGCGGCGCCGTGCCCTGGTGGCGTGTCACGCGCTCCGACGGCACCCTTCTGCCCGGCCACGAGCTGCGGGCGCTCGACCGCTACCGCGAGGAGGGCACGCCCCTGAAGGAGGCGGGCAGGGCAGCCGAGGGCCATCTGCCCCGCGTGGACATGAAGCGGGCGCGATGGGACGGCGGCGGACACGCGCAGGGTCACACCTGACAGCTTCCGGCATCGGCGGGGCCGACGGGGAACGCGTGATCCGTCCGAGGGAAACGGGGCACGTCCGTGACATGACGTACGTTCGTGGAACGGGAGACCCACGGGGCGCAGGGGGCGGGAGGGAAGAACCGGAAGCCCAGCTTCCGGCTCCGCCGTCGGCGTAGCGTCGGCAGCACGCGTCACCCTCACCTCTCCGCCACCGTCCCTCGCCCGGGGCGGCCCGGCAACCCGCACACCCACCAGGACCGGCCAACCACGTGAGCTCCTCATCCTCCACCAGGCGCCTGCCGCACCTCCGGACGCAGCAGGGGAACCGTGGCGCTTACCGACTCGTCCGTACCCGTCCGGTACGACCGGATCCCCCTCAGCTTGACGCCGCACAGCGCCTGGTGGTTGACCACGACCGCGGACCACTCCTCGTCCTCGCCGGTCCGGGCACCGGCAAGACCACCACCCTCGTGGAGTCCGTCGCGGCCCGCGTCGACCGCGGCGCGGACCCCCGGCGGATCCTGGTGCTCACCTTCAGCCGCAAGGCCGCCGTCGCCCTGCGCGACCGGATGGCGACCCGCATCGGCGCGGCCCGCGCACCCCGGGCGACCACCTTCCACTCCTTCTGCTACGCCCTGGTCCGCGCCCACCAGGACAGCGACCTGTTCGTCGAACCGCTGCGGCTGCTCTCCGGCCCCGAGCAGGACGTGGCGGTGCGCGAGCTGCTCGCCGGCCAGAGCGACCTGGAGCGCCTCGGCCTGGGCCCGGTGCGCTGGCCCGACGAACTGCGGGCCTGTCTGACCACCCGCGGCTTCGCCGACGAAGTCCGCGCCGTCCTCGCCCGCAGCCGCGAACTGGGCCTCGACCCCGGCTCCCTGGACGCCTTCGCCCACCGCCTCGGCCGCCCCGACTGGCGGGCCGCCGCCGCCTTCCTCGCCGAGTACCTCGACGTCCTCGACCTCCAGGGCGTCCTCGACTACGCCGAACTCGTCCACCGCGCGGTACTCCTCGCCCGCCGCCCCGAGGCTGCCGAGCGGCTCTCCGCCCAGTACGACGCCGTCTACGTCGACGAGTACCAGGACACCGACCCGGCCCAGGTGCGGCTCCTGCAGGCGCTCGCCGGAGGCGGCCGCACCCTCGTCGCCTTCGGCGACCCCGACCAGTCCATCTACACCTTCCGGGGCGCCGACGTGAACGGCATCCTGGACTTCCCGCGCACCTTCCCGCGCACGGACGGCCGCCCCGCCCCCGTCGAGGTGCTGCGCACCGCACGCCGCTCCGGCGCCGCACTCCTCACCGCGACGCGCCTGCTCACCCGGCGCATGCCGCTCACCCGGCTCCCCGCCGACCGGGCCCGCGCCCACCGGGAACCCGTCCCGGTCCGTGACGGAGGCCGCGTCGAGGCGTACACCTACCCGACCCCGGGCACCGAGCTGGACAACATCGCCGACATCCTGCGCCGCGCCCACCTGGAGGACGGCGTGCCCTGGGGCGAGATGGCCGTCCTCGTGCGGGCCGGCTCCCGCACCATCCCCGCCGCCCGGCGCGCCCTCACCGCCGCGGGCGTCCCCCTCGACATCGACGGCGACGACCTCGCCCTGCGGCACGAACCCGCCGTGGCACCCCTGCTGACGGCGCTGCGAGCGGTGGCCTCGGCGGCGGCCTCCCCCGCACGCGGTGAGGGGACCGGGCCGAGCCCGGCGGGCGCGCACGGCCGGGGGGCACGGACGGGCTCCGCGGCACCCCGCCGCGAGGCCGCCGACCGGGGCGCCGCCGAGACGGACACCCGCACCGCCGGCCCGCCCGCCGCGACCGGGGTCACCGGCGGCCGGGGCGAGCCCCGCACCCGTGCGGCGGACGGCGGAGCCGGTCCTCGCTCGGCCGAGCCGGACGGCGGCGCCGGTGCGCGCTCGGCCGAGCCGGACGGCGGGGTCGGTGCGCGCTCTGCGGAGCCGGACGGCGGAGCCGGTCCTCGCTCGGCCGAGCCGGACGGCGGCGCCGGTGCGCGCTCTGCGGAGGCGGACGGCGGGGACTCCTGCTGGCTCGACACCGAGACCGCGATCACCCTCCTGGCCTCTCCGCTCGCCGGTATGGACGCCGCCGACCTGCGCCGCCTCGGCCGGGCCCTGCGCGAGGAGGAACGCGCCGCGGGCAACGCCCTGCCCGCGCCCTCCGACGAACTGCTCGCCCGCGCACTCGCCGAGCCGGAGCGGCTGGCCGTGCACGACCCGGCCTACGCACGCGGCGCCCAGCGCCTCGGCGCCCTGCTGCGCAGGACCCGCGAGCGCCTGGCCGGCGGCGGCACGGCCGAGGAGGCACTGTGGGACCTGTGGGAGGGCACTCCGTGGCCGTCCCGGCTGGAACGGACGGCCAGGCGCGGCGGCGCGGCCGGCCGCAACGCCGACCGCGACCTGGACGCGGTGTGCGCCCTGTTCGCGACCGCCGCCCGCGCGGAGGAGCGCACCGGCGGGCGCGGCGCCCTGAACTTCCTGGAGCAGCTCGACGCCGAGGACATCGCGGCCGACACCCTCACCGGGCGCGCCCTGCGGCCTGACGCGGTCCGCCTGATGACCGCACACCGGGCCAAGGGCCTCGAATGGCGCCTGGTCGTCGTCGCGGGCGTCCAGGAGGGACTCTGGCCCGACCTGCGCCGCCGCGGCTCCCTGCTGGAGGCCGACCGCATCGGCCGGGACGGACTCGCCGAACCGCTCACCCCGGGCGCCCTGCTCGCCGAGGAGCGGCGGCTGTTCTACGTCGCCGCCACGCGCGCCCGGGAGCGGCTCGTCGTCACCGCGGTGAAGGCCCCCGCCGACGACGGGGACCAGCCCTCCCGGTTCCTCACCGAACTCGGCGTCGAACCCAAGGACGTCACCGGCCGCCCGCGCCGCCCCCTGTCCGTGGCCGCGCTCGTCGCCGAGCTGCGCGCCACCACCGTCGACCCCCGGGTCTCCGACGCCCTCCGGGAGGCCGCCGCCCGCCGGCTGGCACGGCTCGCCGCCCTCACCGACGACGACGGCCGCCCCCTGGTCCCGGCCGCGCACCCCTACCGCTGGTGGGGCATGTTCGAGCCGACCGCCTCCCAGGTGCCGCTGCGCGACCGCGACCAGCCCGTGGTGCTGTCCGGCAGCGCCCTCGACCAGCTCGCCAACACCTGCGCCCTGCAGTGGTTCCTCGGCCGCGAGGTGAAGGCCGACGCACCCGCGAGCACGGCCCAGGGCTTCGGCAACGTGGTCCACGTCCTGGCCGACGAGGTCGCCTCCGGCCACACCCCCGCCGACCTCGACGTCCTCATGGAACGGCTCGACTCCGTGTGGAACGCGCTCGCCTTCGACGCCCCCTGGAAGTCGCAGCAGGAGAAGGAGCACGCGCGCGGGGCACTCGAACGCTTCCTGAACTGGCACGTCATGGACCGCTCCGGCCGCATCCCCGTGGCCAGCGAGCACGACTTCGACGTCACCCTGGAGGCCGGCGCGTACACGGTGCGCATCCGCGGCCAGATGGACCGCGTGGAGGCCGACGGCCTGGGCCGCGCGTACGTCGTCGACTTCAAGACCGGCAAGCAGGCGCCCACCGCCCGCGAGGTCGAACGGCACCCCCAGCTCGCCGTCTACCAGCTCGCGGTCCGGGCCGGAGCGGTCGACGACGCCTTCGACGGGGACCGGCCCGCACCCGGCGGCGCCGAACTCGTCCAGCTCCGCCAGGGCGCCGCCCGGCGCGACGGCGGCGACACCCTGCCCAGGGTGCAGGCGCAGCCGCCGCCGGACGGCGAGTGGGTCGGTGACCTCCTCGCCACCGCCGCGGGCAAGGTCCTCGACGAGCGCTTCACCCCCTCGACCGGCCAGCACTGCACCCACTGCGCCTTCCGCGCGTCGTGCAGCGCCCGCCCGGAGGGCCGCCACATCGTCGAGTAGCCGGGCAGCGGGGCCGGCGCACCGGGGCGGGGAGCGGCAGCCGTGACCGATCACACCACCCGGGCCGGCCTGCGAGGATTTTCGAAGTCCGGGCGACCCGGACCACCGGTGTCGGACCCCGCCGCTAGCCTCTGTCGCATGTCCGCCCCTCTCACCGACCCCGAGGAGCTCAAGGAGCTCCTCCGGATCCCCTTCACCCCGGAGCAGATGGCGTGCGTCACCGCACCGCCCGCGCCGCAGGTGATCGTGGCCGGTGCCGGGTCCGGCAAGACCACCGTGATGGCCGCCCGCGTGGTCTGGCTGGTCGGCACCGGACAGGTCGCCCCCGAGCAGGTCCTCGGCCTGACCTTCACCAACAAGGCCGCCGGCGAGCTCGCCGAGCGGGTGCGCAAGGCCCTCGTGCGCGCGGGCGTGACCGACCCCGACGTGATCGACCCGGACAACCCGCCCGGCGAGCCGGTGATCTCCACCTACCACGCCTTCGCCGGCCGTCTGCTGACCGACCACGGACTGCGCATCGGGCTGGAGCCCACCTCCCGCCTCCTCGCCGACGCCACCCGCTACCAGCTCGCCGCCCGCGTCCTGCGCCAGGCCCCCGGCCCCTACCCGGCACTCACCCGCTCCTTCGCCGACCTGGTGGCCGACGTCCTCGCCCTGGACGCGGAGCTCTCCGAGCACCTCGTCGAGCCCGACACGCTCCGCGCCCACGACGCCGGACTGCTGCTCTCCCTGGCGGGCGCCAGGCTCTCCAACGCCGACCTGCGCAAGATCCCCGAGGCGGCGGCCGCCCGCCGCGAACTCGCCGAACTGGTGCTGCGCTACCGGGACGCCAAACGCGAACGGGACCTGCTCGACTTCGGCGACCAGATCGCCCTCGCCGCCCGCCTCGCCGAACTGCCCGAGGTGGGCCGCATGCTGCGCGACGAGTTCCGCGTCGTGCTCCTCGACGAGTACCAGGACACGTCCGTCGCCCAGCGCGTGCTCCTCGCGGGCCTCTTCGGCGGCGGCACCGGCCACCCCGTCACCGCCGTCGGCGACCCCTGCCAGGCGATCTACGGCTGGCGCGGCGCGTCCGTGGCCAACCTCGACGACTTCCCCGAGCACTTCGCGCGCGCCGACGGCGGCCCCGCCACCCGCCAGGCGCTCAGCGAGAACCGCCGCAGCGGCGGCCGCCTCCTCGCCCTCGCCAACGGCCTCGCGGAGCCGCTGCGCGCCCTGCACGAGGGAGTGGAGGCACTGCGCCCCGCACCCGGCGCCGAACACGAGGGGCGGGTCCGCTGCGCGCTGCTGCCCACCCACGCCGAGGAGCTGGAGTGGATCGCCGACTCCCTCGCCCACCTGGTGCGCACCGGTACCCCGCCCGGTGAGATCGCCGTCCTGTGCCGCACCGCGACCGACTTCGCCGAGATCCAGGGCGCACTGGTCGCCCGCGACGTGCCCGTCGAGGTGGTGGGCCTGTCCGGACTGCTGCACCTGCCCGAGGTCGCCGACCTGGTGGCCGTGTGCGAGGTCCTCCAGGACCCGGGCGCCAACGCCTCGCTGGTCCGGCTGCTGACCGGCCCGCGCTGGCGCATCGGCCCGCGCGACCTCGCCCTCCTCGGACGCCGGGCCCGGCTTCTCGTGGCGCACGCGCGCGGCGGCGACGGGAGCGACCCGGACCGCAGGCTCGCCGCCGCGGTCGAGGGGGTCGACCCGGCGGAGGTGATATCGCTGGCGGACGCCCTCGACACGTTCCTGGAGGGCCCCGCGAACGGTGCCGGGGACGGCGGGCACGACGGACTGCCGTTCTCCCCGGACGCCCGGGTGCGCTTCGCCCGCCTCGCCGCCGAGCTGCGCGACCTGCGCCGCGGCCTGGCCGACCCGCTGATGGACGTGCTGCACCGCGTCCTCGCCGTCACCGGCCTGGAGGTCGAGCTGTCCGCGTCCCCGCACGCGCTGGCCGCCCGCCGCCGCGAGACCCTGTCGAACTTCCTCGACGTCGCGGCCTCCTTCGCCGCGTCCGACGGCGAGGCCACGCTGCTGGCCTTCCTGGGCTTCCTGCGCACGGCCGCGCAGTACGAGAAGGGACTCGACAACGCCCTGCCCGGCGGCGAGAACACGGTCAAGGTGCTGACCGCGCACCGGTCCAAGGGGCTGGAGTGGGACGTCGTCGCCGTGCCCGGCCTGGTCACCGGGACCTTCCCCAGCGGTCAGGGACGCGAGAAGTGGACGGCCCAGCCGAAGGTGCTGCCGCACCGGCTGCGCGGCGACGCCGACACGCTGCCCGACGTCGAGACCTGGGACGCCCGCGGCATCAAGGGCTTCCACGAGGCGATGAAGGAGCACCAGCACACCGAGGAGCTCCGCCTCGGCTACGTGACCTTCACCCGACCCCGGTCACTGCTGCTCGGCTCGGGCCACTGGTGGGGGCCCACCCAGAAGAAGCCGCGCGGACCGTCCGCCTTCCTGACGGCGCTGCACGACCACTGCGCCGCCGGACACGGGGAGACCGAGGTCTGGGCGGAGCAGCCCGCGGAGGACGAGGAGAACCCGGCACTGCACCGGGAGACCGCCGACCAGGCCTGGCCGCTCCCCCTGGACGACACCGCACTGGCCCGCCGCCGCGCCGCCGCCGAGACCGTCCTGGCCCACCTGGAGACCCTCCTCGCAGGCCCGGCGGCCCGCCCCGCGGCCGGCCCCGTCCCACCGCCCCACGACGCCCTCGGCCCCGAGGACCCGGACCGGCCCCCGCCCCGGGAGGACGACGAGCCGCCGTACGACGAGCCGCCGTACGACGAGCCGCCGTACGACGATTCGCGCCACGTGGATTCTGCCGATCCCGCCGATCCCGCCGATCCTGCCGACGTCGGCTCCGTAGGTTCCGTCGGCTCCGTCGGGCCGGGTGAGCCGCACACCGGGGCCGGACCCGACGACCGGGACTCCTGGACGCCCCGGCGGCCCTCGGTCCCGCACCAGGCGGCCGCCCCCGGCACGGTCACCCGCTCCGGTGACGTGCCTCCGGCCGAGCCCCTCACCCCCGAGGAGGCCCGCACCGTCGCCTCCTGGGACCGCGATCTCGACGCCCTCACCGGGGAACTCCTGCGCGCCCGCCAGTCCGTCACCGAGGTGCCGCTCCCGGCCTCCCTCACCGCCTCCCAGCTGCTGCGCCTGGCCGCCGACCCGGACGGCTTCGCCCAGGAACTGGCCCGTCCCATGCCGCGCCCCCCGCAGCGTGCCGCCCGCCGCGGCACCCGCTTCCACGCCTGGGTCGAGGCCCGCTTCGAGGCACTGACCCTGCCCATGCTGGAGCCGGACGACCTGCCCGGCGCGGACGCCGAGATCGCCGACGAGCAGGACCTGGAGGCGCTCAAGGACGCCTTCGAGCGCACCGAGTACGCCCGCCGCACGCCCTACCGCGTCGAAGCGCCCTTCCAGCTGTCCCTGGCCGGCCGGGTGATCCGGGGCCGGATCGACGCCGTCTACAAGGACGGCGACGGCGACACGGCGACGTACGAGATCGTCGACTGGAAGACCGGCCGCGACCACACCGCCGACCCGCTCCAGCTGGCCGTCTACCGGCTCGGCTGGGCGCAGCAGCAGGGCGTGCCGGTGGAGTCGGTGACGGCGGCGTTCCTGCACGTCCGCAGCGGGGAGGTGGTCCGCCCGCCGGACCTGCCCGGCCGGGCCGCCGTCGAGCGCCTCCTCGCCACCGGCCGCGAGGAGGCCCCCCAGGACGAGACGCCGTACGACGAGACACCGTACGAGGAGCCGCCGTACGAGGAGCCGCCGTACGAGGAGCCGCCGTACGACGAGACGCGCTAGGGCGGCAGGCTCGTACGACTTCGGGCCCGTACGACTGTGCGCTCCTACGACGGCGGCCCGTACGACGAGGCTCCCGTGGGCCCGGAGGTTGGCGCGAGGGCGGCGTGTGTGACGAACCGCGCACCGCGGACCCCGGTGTGTGACGAACCGCCCAGCGGGGATGCCGGTACGGGCCGATAGGCTCGTGACCATGAGCCACACCCCGGACAGCGCCGTCCGCCAGTACATCCGGCACCACCGCGCCCTCTTCCTCGACGATCTCGCCGCGTGGCTGCGCATCCCGTCGGTGTCGGCCCAGCCCGCTCACGCCCCCGACGTACGGCGCAGCGCCGACTGGCTCGCGGCGCAACTGACCGCGACGGGCTTCCCTGCCGTCGAGGTCTGGGAGACCGGCGGCGCCCCTGCGGTGTTCGCCGAGTGGCCCTCCGGCGACGCCGGCGCGCCCACCGTCCTCGTCTACGGCCACCACGACGTGCAGCCCGCCGCCCGCGAGGACGGCTGGGACAGCGAGCCGTTCGAGCCCGTGGTCCGCGACGGCCGTCTGTACGCGCGCGGGGCGGCCGACGACAAGGGGCAGGTGTTCTTCCACACCCTGGGCGTGCGCGCGCACCTCGCCGCAACCGGCCGGACCGCCCCCGCGGTGAACCTGAAGCTGCTCGTCGAGGGCGAGGAGGAGTCCGGCTCGCCGCACTTCCGCGCGCTCGTGGAGGAGCGCGCCGCGCGGCTCGCCGCCGACGCGGTGATCGTCTCCGACACCGGCATGTGGTCGCAGGACACCCCGACCGTGTGCACGGGCATGCGGGGCCTCGCCGAGTGCGAGATCCGGCTGTACGGCCCCGACCAGGACATCCACTCCGGCTCCTTCGGCGGTGCCGTACCCAACCCGGCGACGGCGGCGGCCCGGCTGGTGGCCGCGCTGCACGACGAACACGCGCGCGTGGCGGTGCCGGGCTTCTACGACGGTGTCGTCGAGCTCACCGACCGCGAGCGCGCGCTCTTCGCCGAGCTGCCCTTCGACGAGGGAAGCTGGCTGCGCACCGCCCACTCCCGCGCCACGCACGGCGAGGCCGGGCACACCACCCTGGAGCGGATCTGGGCCCGCCCGACCGCCGAGGTCAACGGCATCGGCGGCGGCTACCAGGGCCCCGGCAGCAAGACGATCATCCCGTCCTCGGCGATGGTGAAGCTGTCCTTCCGGATGGTCGCGGGCCAGGAGCCCGCCCACATCGAGAAGGCCGTGCGCGCCTGGGCCGCGGAGCAGGTTCCCGCCGGGATCCGCTGTGAGATCGACTTCGGTGCCGCGACCCGGCCGTGCCTGACGCCGCTGGACCACCCGGCCCTCACGTCCGTGGCCCGGGCGATGAGCCGCGCCTTCGAGGGACCCGTCCGCTACACCCGCGAGGGCGGCTCCGGCCCGGCCGCGGACCTCCAGGAGGTGCTCGGCGCCCCGGTGCTGTTCCTCGGCATCTCCGTGCCGTCCGACGGCTGGCACGCTCCGAACGAGAAGGTCGAGCTGGATCTCCTCCTCAAGGGTGTGGAGACCACCGCCTATCTGTGGGGCGACCTGGCGGAGACCTGGCGCCATGGCACCTGACCCTCCGGCGCCGCCCCGCGCGCCCCGGCCCGCGCGGCAGACTGGTGGGGCAGGCCGTCCACACGGCAGGCCGCCCCACCCGGTCCCCGCCCGCCGAACGTCCCGCTGATCCGCCGCCGAACCCAACCGCTGCACCCGGGGGAGTTGGAAGCACCCGTGACCACCTGGACCGACCACACCGCCGACCGGCCCATCTCGCTCACCGCCCCGAGCGGCATCGACCGCGCCGCCCACCACCGGCTCGACGAGGCCTGGCTCGCGGCGGCGTGGAGCCACCCCACGACCCGCTGCTTCGTGGTCTCCGGCGGCCAGGTCCTCATCGACGAGACGCCCGACGGCCGCACCGAGCTGGTCATGACGCCGTCCTTCGAGGCGCCCCTGACCGAGGCGCACCGCTACTTCCTGGGCACCGACGGGGACGGCGTGAGCTACTTCGCCCTGCAGAAGGACGCCCTCCCCGGCCGGATCGACCAGTCGGCGCGCCCGGCCGGCCTGCGCGAGGCCGGGCTGCTGCTGGCCCCGCGCGACGCGGGCCTGATGGTGCACGCCGTGGGCCTGGAGAACTGGCAGCGTACCCACCGCTTCTGCTCCCGCTGCGGCGAGCGCACCGTCATCGCGGCCGCCGGCCACATCCGCCGCTGCCCGGCCTGCGGCGCCGAGCACTACCCGCGCACCGACCCGGCCGTGATCATGGCCGTGACCGACATGGACGACCGCATCCTGCTGGGCCGCCAGGTGCACTGGCCCGAGGGCCGCTTCTCCACGCTCGCCGGATTCGTCGAGCCCGGGGAGTCCGTGGAGCAGGCCGTGCGCCGCGAGGTGTTCGAGGAGGCCGGGGTGCCCGTCGGCCGGGTGGAGTACGTCGCCAGCCAGCCCTGGCCGTTCCCCTCCAGCCTCATGCTGGGCTTCATGGCCCGCGCCACGGCCACCGAGATCGACGTCGACGGTGACGAGATCCACGAGGCGCGCTGGTTCTCCCGCGACGAACTGCGCGCCGCCTTCGGCAGCGGGGAGGTGCTGCCGCCCTACGGCATCTCCATCGCGGCCCGCCTCATCGAGCAGTGGTACGGCGAGCCGCTGCCGACCCGCGGCGTCTGACCGGCTCCCGGCCGGGCGCCCCGCCCGCCGCACGGCCTCGGCCCGCCCGCACGCCGGAGGGCGGCCACCCCACCCGGGTGGCCGCCCTCCCGTCACGGACTCGCCGAACGGCGACGGACCGGTTGAACGGTGATGAGCCGGTCGCACGGCGGGCACCACTTGCCTGTCACCGCCTGTCACCGCTCGTCGGCGCCTGTCACCGCCCGTCACGCGCCCGTCGGCGGCGGGCACGCGCCGATCAGACGGTGATCTTCTGCTTCACCTGCGCCAGCGACGGGTTCGTCAGGGTCGAACCATCGCCGAAGAGGACCGTCGGAACCGTCTGGTTCCCGCCGTTGGCCCGCTCCACGAACGCCGCGGACTCCGGGTCCTGCTCGATGTTGATCTCGTTGTACACGATGCCCTCGCGGTCGAGCTGCTTCTTCAGCCGCTGGCAGTAACCGCACCACGTCGTGCTGTACATCGTCACAGTGCCCTGCATGTCTCGCGCGCTCCCTTGGTCGCTCGGGGTCAGGTCGTCCGAAGGGGCAACATACGCGAGGTGGCCGCCATTCCCGCCGGGGGTGCGTCCGCCGGCGTGACACCCGTCGCACCGGTACGGCCGACCGTCCCGACCGGTACGACGGTATGAGCGGCCCTGTGGACAACCGGCTCGCCCGTCTCCGGCGACCTGGCAGCATGTCCGTGTGACAGCAGCAACGCACTCCTCTCTCTTCCCGCCCGTACCGGACTCGCCGGACGCGGTGCTCGAAGGGCTCGACCCGGAGCAGCGCGAGGTGGCGACCTCCCTGCACGGTCCGGTGTGCGTGCTGGCCGGGGCCGGCACCGGCAAGACCCGCGCGATCACCCACCGGATCGCCTACGGGGTACGGGCGGGCATCCTCCAGCCCTCCAGCGTCCTCGCCGTGACCTTCACCAACCGTGCAGCGGGCGAGATGCGCGGGCGGCTGCGGCAGCTCGGTGCGACCGGTGTCCAGGCCCGCACCTTCCACTCCGCCGCCCTCCGTCAGCTCCAGTACTTCTGGCCGAAAGCCATCGGTGGCTCCCTGCCCCGGATCATCGACCGCAAGGCTCAGCTGGTCGCCGACGCGGCCGCCGGATGCGGTATCCGCCTGGACCGGGGCGAGCTGCGCGACGTCACCGCCGAGCTCGAATGGGCCAAGGTCACCCAGACCACGCCCGCCGACTATCCGCTCGCAGCCGCGAAGCACGGCCGGGAGGTGCCGCGCGGCCCCGCCGAGATCGCCCAGGTCTACACCGCCTACGAGCACGTCAAGCGGGACCGCGGAGTGATCGACTTCGAGGACGTGCTGCTGCTCACGGTGGCCGTCCTCCAGGACCGCCGTGACGTCGCCGACCAGGTGCGTGCCCAGTACCAGCACTTCGTCGTCGACGAGTACCAGGACGTCAGCCCCCTCCAGCAGCGCCTGCTGGAGCTGTGGCTGGGGGAGCGGGACAGCCTCTGCGTGGTCGGGGACGCCAGCCAGACGATCTACTCGTTCACCGGAGCAACCCCGGACCACCTGCTCGACTTCCGCGTCCGTCACCCCGGCGCCACCGTCGTCAGGCTCGTCCGCGACTACCGCTCCACCCCGCAGGTCGTCCGGCTGGCCAACCGGGTGCTCGCCCAGGCCCGCGGCCGTGCCGCCGATCATCGGCTGGAACTCGTCTCCCAGCGCGGTCCGGGCCCCGACCCGGCGTTCACCGAGTACACCGACGAGCCCGCCGAGGCCGAGGGGACCGCCCGCCGCATCCGCGAACTCCTCGACTCCGGCGTCCCGGCGGGCGAGATCGCCGTGCTGTTCCGCACCAACTCCCAGTCCGAGAGCTACGAACAGGCCCTCGCCGACGCGGGCGTGCCCTACCGGCTGCGCGGCGCCGAGAGGTTCTTCGACCGGCCCGAGGTGCGCAAGGCGGTCGTCGAGCTGCGCGGCGCGGCCCGCTTCGGCGGCAACGACTCCCTGCTCGACGACGTCGTGGATCTGCCCTCCCAGGTCCGCGCGGTGCTCTCGGGCCACGGCTGGACAGCGGTGCCGCCCGCCGGATCCGGCGCGGTCCGCGAACGCTGGGAGTCCCTCGCCGCGCTCGTCCACCTCGCCCGGGACTTCGCCGCGGCCCGGCCCGGCGCCACTCTCGCCGACCTCGTCACCGAGCTCGACCAACGGGCCGACGCCCAGCACGCCCCGACCGTGCAGGGCGTCACCCTCGCCTCCCTGCATTCGGCCAAGGGCCTCGAATGGGACGCGGTGTTCCTGGTCGGCGTCACCGAGGGCATGATGCCGATCGCGTACGCCCGCACCGACGAGCAGATCGAGGAGGAGCGGCGGCTGCTCTACGTCGGAGTCACCCGGGCCCGTGAGCTCCTGCAGGTGTCCTGGGCGCTGGCCCGCTCGCCCGGTCCGCGGCCGACCCGCAGACCCAGCCGGTTCCTGGACGGCCTGCGCCCCGGCACCGCCACCGTCGCAGGCCGCACCGCTACCGCCGCGGGCGGTGTCGAGCGGGGTCCCGCCGGTCGCGCCGAGGCCCTCCCGGGACGCCGGCCGCGGACCCCGGCCCGCTGCCGGGTGTGCCGGCGCACCCTCACCGAGGCCGGGGAGATGAAGCTGATGCGGTGCGAGGACTGCCCCTCGGACATGGACGAGGCGCTGTACGAGCGGCTGCACACCTGGCGCGAGACGCAGGCGAGCCGCAGCGGGCAGCCGGCGTTCTGTGTCTTCACCGACAAGACCCTGATGGCGATCGCCGAGGCCGCGCCGTCCGGCCCGCTCGAACTCGCCCGTATCCCCGGCGTCCTCACCCGCAAGCTGGACCGCTACGGAGCCGACGTGCTGGCCATCTGCGCCGGTCAGGACGTCGCCGCGGACCCGGGCGACGAGTGATCCGAACTCGTCGAAAAAATAGTTTGCGCATGCCCCGGCCATCCCCATAGGTTCTTGCACGTGGGAACGGCGGCCTTCTCCAGGCCCCGCTTCCATGATGTACTTGCACATCCGTCGGACTGGTTCACGCCGGTCCCCCGAGACGCCGAGAGGAGGCGAGTCCAGTGATCAGCATCAAGACCAGCACCATCAGCACCGTCAAAATGACCGATCGCTCGGTCACCGCCTCCCTGTGCATGCTCGGCGTCTCGAACCAGGGCACCGGTCTGTCCGGCATCCGTGCCGACCGTCCGGCCTCCGCCCTGTCCCTCGCGGGCCTGCCCGCCCGCGAGCGCACTGAGCGCAGCGAGCGACCGACCAAGGCACTGGAAGCAGCAGTAGTGGCACAGGCGCAGGCCTATGCCTTTGCGGCGACCGGTGCCGGACGCCGGCCGCAGACGACGCAGCACCACCTGATGTGGGCCTTCCGTGGGCCAGAACCCTGGAGTGATCCAGCCTGATCTCCGATCAGGCCGGCGCCTTCAGGGCCGCGGAACCCCATCCGGGATCCGCGGCCCTTCTGTTTGCCCCGAACGGGGACAGCGGAACGAAGGGGCCCCGGGACCAGAGCAGAACCCGGTACCAACCGCCACCGGCCCCACAGGGCCGGAACGACCAGACGAGGAAGACGACCCCGTGCAACTCGAAGCGCACGCCCCGTCCGTACCGCCTTCCCAGACGATTCCCCCGCCCGGCCCCACGGAGGACCCCGCCTTGACCCCGCTCACCCCGCTCACCGCGCTCGACGACGCCATCGAGAACCTCGGCGTACCCGTCCCCTGCCGTTCCTACGACCCGGAAGTGTTCTTCGCCGAGTCGCCGGCGGACGTCGAGTACGCCAAGTCCCTGTGCCGCACCTGCCCGCTGGTCGAGGCCTGCCTCGCCGGTGCCAAGGAGCGGCGCGAGCCCTGGGGCGTCTGGGGTGGCGAGCTGTTCGTCCAGGGCGTGGTGGTGGCCCGGAAGCGGCCGCGCGGCCGCCCGCGCAAGAACCCGGTCACGGCATGAAGACCGCAGGAACGATCGACCGCCCCCTCACGCACGACCCCAAGAAGCAGGCCCCGATGAAGCCGTCCACCAGCGAGCCCACCCGCTTTGCGTTCGAAGACCTCACCACCACCGGCGCGACCGGCTCGCGCCAGAACAGGACCCGAGAGATGCAACTCATCCCAGAAGCCCTGGCACGTGCGCATATGCACGACCGCCTGCGCGACGCCCAGCAGGAGCGACGCGCCCTGAGCGTGGCGGCGGCCCGCCGTATGCAGCGCCGCGCCGAGCGCGCCTCGCTGCGTGCCCGCCGCGCGCTGGCGATCGCCGTCATGCAGTAGCAGCCCCGACCACCTGAAGCGGTGGACTCCCCGTGCGGGAGAGGCAAGGCTCCCCCGCGGGGGCCGGTCCGTTGTGAACGGACCGGCCCCCGCGGTGCGTTGTGCCCTGCGTTCGGACCAATCCGGAGATATCGTCACCAGGTGACGAGTCTTCCCTCGGGCGGGGACGACGGCGGCACCGCCGCGGCCCCCCAGACCCTTGTGTGCGCCCGCTGCGGCACCCCGGCGCGGGGCCCGCAACCGACCTGGACCTGCTCCGTGGAGAACGGCGTCCGCTGCTACTTCTGCGACCGGTGCTCGCGGGAGAACCTCCGCGCGATCGAGGGACGGCTGGACTCGGCCTGGTGGTAGCGCCGGCCGCTCCTCACGCCTCGGCGGCCGCAGGCCCCTCCTCCTGCTCACCGTCCTCCGCGAAGCCGTCCTGCGCGGCATCCTCCCCGGAACCCTCCGCGGCGTCCGCGACGAACCCCGGCAGCCAGTCCAGCAGTTCCTCCCGCAGCCGCACCGTCGAGCCGAGCTGGCAGAGCACGCCGATGGTGCTCAGCGTCACCCGGTGTATCAGCAGATACGCCGGCGGAAGATTCAGCTGTCTGCCCAGCTGGTGGGCGGGCGAGCGCGGGTCGGCCACCCGCGCGGCCTGGCCGCGCATCCAGCCGCGGGTGAAGGTGAAAGCGTCCACCCGGGCCGGCTCGATGATCGGCAGCAGATAGTCCAGGACGGCTCCGGGGTCGAGGTCTATCGACTCCTTGACGAAGCCCTCCGTGCACAGCAGCTCGTAGACCGCCTCGGCCTGCCCGTCCAGCGTCATCCGCAGCGAGTGCCCGATCGGGGCGGGCAGCCCGCCCGGCAGACGGTCCACGGTGCCGAAGTCGAGCACGCCCAGCCGCCAGTCGTCCTGGCCCCCGGGCCCGCCGGGCAGCAGCCGGAAGTTGCCGGGGTGCGGGTCGGCGTGCAGCAGCCCGGTGCGGGCGGGGCCGGAGAACAGGAAGCGGGCCAGCAGCTGGCCGGCCCGGTCCCGCTGGGCCTGCGTGCCGTCGGCGATGACCTCCGACAGCGGCACCCCCTCCATCCACTCCGTGACCAGGACCTGCTCGCACTGGTGCACCACCGCGGGCACCACCACGTCCGGGTCGTCCGCGAACTCGCCGGCGTGGGCCTGCTGCGCCTGCGCCTCCAGGGAGTAGTCGAGCTCCTCCGTCACCCGGTCGCGCAGCTCCGCGATCAGCGGCTTGACGTCCATCCCGGGGATGAGCGGCCCCAGCAGCCGCGCGAATCTGCTCAGCTGGGCCAGATCGGACAGCAGGGCCTCGCCGGCACCCGGGTACTGCACCTTCACCGCCACCTCGCGGCCGTCGTGCCACACCGCGCGGTGCACCTGGCCGATCGAGGCGGCCGCGGCGGGCTTGTCCTCGAACTCCTCGAACAGCGCCCGCCAGCCGTCGCCCAGCCGCTCCGCCAGCACGGCGTGCACGGTGCGCGTCGGCATCGGGGGAGCGGCCTCCTGGAGCCTGGTCAGCGCGGCCCGGTACGGGCCCGCCACCTCCTCCGGCAATGCCGACTCGAAGACGGACAGCGCCTGCCCGAACTTCATCGCGCCGCCCTTCAGCTCGCCGAGCACCTTGAACAGCTGCTCCGCCGTGCGCTGCTGAAGCTCGCGGCCGACGATCTCCGCGGACTCGCCCACGATCCGCTTGCCCAGCCCCCAGGTCGCCCGGCCGGCGAAGCCGAGCGGAAGCGCGGCGAGCTTGGCGGTCCGGGTGACCGCCTTCCGGGGAAGATCAGACATGCGCCCTCCAAGTGACGACCGGCCGTGCCGCGCCCGGCGTGCGGCCCGACTGCACCGACGACCGTCGCACCGCCATTGTCTCGTGCCGGACCCCGGACTCCGAGGTGTGTTCCTCATTACCTTCACCGCCAGTGCCGTCACCGCCGCCCCGCCCACCGCCCCCTGCACCGCCCCGCCCACCGCCCCCTGCACCGCCCCGCCCACCGCCCCCTGCACTGCCCCGTCCACCGCCCCCTGCACTGCCCCGTCCACCGTCCCCTGCGCCGCCCCGCTCCGGGACCCCTTCGCCCCCGCCGTCCTCCCCGCCGTTGTCCTCCCCGACGTTCTCGCCCCGCGGGTCTGCGCCCTCTGCGGTCCCACAGCCCTCGTACGCCGCGGCGCCGCAGGGGCAGTCCGGATGCCCCCGCACGGGCCGGGCCTGCCAGCGCAGCGAGGGCAGCGCCGCCACCCAGCGCGCTCCCGTGCTCGACGGGGTCCGGCCGTCGAGGAAGGCCAGCGCGTGCGCGGCGGCCAGCCCGGCCACCGTCGCGGCCAGGGTCACGTCGCAGGCCGCGGGCGTCCGGCGGGCCCGCCCCGAGTGCCACTGCGCGACCAGGCGGGGCCAGGCCGGGTCGTGGTCGGTGCGCGCCTGGTGCAGACACCCCGCGCAGCCGGAGCCGCCCGGCAGCACCAGCGGACCGACCACTGCGCTCCCCTCCGCCACCCCCGCGTACAGATGGGGGGTGCCCGAGGCCATCAGGGACTCCGCGGCGGCGGGCAGCGGCGCGTGCACGGCGGCGTCGTCCCGCGGAGCGAGGACCACCAGCGACAGCCCGCCCCCGGAGTCCTCCAGCGGCGGCCGCGGCCGCCCCCGGCGTGCCCGCTCGGGTGCCGCGTCGCCCACCGCACGCCGGGCGGCCTCCTGCCGGCTCTCACCGACGGCGTCCGGGGACAGGCCGCCGGGCCCGACGTCCCCGGGCGCCACCCGGCCGACGTCGCGGACCTCGACCCCGCCGACGCCGGCGGCGGACAGCAGCGAGGCCAGCAGCGTGCCCACCCGTCCCGCGCCCAGCACCCGCACCCGCAGCGAGCGGCGGGCGGCCAGCATCCCGATCGCCTCACCGGGCGCGGACGTGGTCAGTGACAGCGAGGCCAGATCGGGACCGAGCCGGCCGAGCACGGTCGCGTCGGCCCGCAGCGCCTCCGCGGCCGGGCCACCGCCCCGGGCGTCGTCGAGCAGCCCGGCCCGCGCCAGGTACCCGACCAGGGCGTCCACCCCGCCCTCCGGCAGATCCATGCGGCGGCCCTCCACCCGCAGCAGCGGGAGTCCGCGCGTGCCGTCGAGCAGGTCCAGAAAGCTCCCCGACGCGGTGTCCACCGGCCGCAGGGTCATCGCGTGCGCCGGCGTCATGCCGAACTGCACGGTGTTGAGATCACGCCAGCCGCGCCGCAGCGCCGGCTTCACCATCGGATGCATGACAGGCCCCCGTAGCCCAGAGTCGTCGAGCGGAGCCGGCGGAGCGGAGGCGTGGGGCCGTCCCCGCTCCGCCGGTGTACGCCACCATGCCGGACCCGCCGAGGACGCCGACGACGTTGTCCACAGGTGACAGAGAGTTGCCGTACGGTCATCTCGTCGTACGAATCCGGCGGATGTGTCACGCGGGCGGGACCCGATCACCGGGGAAACGGTCCGGAGCCGGGACTTCCCCCGTGTGCAGCGGGTAACGTCGGGGCGTGCCCGCCGACCCCCTGCACAGCGCCGGAACACCACAGCGCAGCACGACGAGCCAGCCGCCCGGCGGCTCGGGGACGAGCGCGATCGAGGTCCGCAGGAGCAGCCGCCGACGACGGACGGTCTCCGCGTACCGCGAGGGCGATCGCACCGTCGTGCTCATCCCCGCCCGGATGTCCGAGGCGGAGGAGCGACGCTGGGTGGACGTCATGCTCGACAAACTCGCCGCCCAGGAGAGCCGCCGGGTGCTCGGCGACGCCGAGCTCGCCGAGCGTGCCGAGCGGCTGTCGGGGCAGTACTTCGAGGGCCGCGCCCGGCCCAGCTCGGTGCGCTGGGTCACCAACCAGAACACCCGGTGGGGCTCCTGCACCCCGGCCGAGGGCAGCATCCGCCTCTCGCACCGGCTGCAGGGCATGCCGGAGTACGTCGTCGACTACGTCCTGCTGCACGAGCTGGCCCATCTGCTCGTGCCCGGCCACGGTCCCCGCTTCTGGCGCCTGCTGGAGGCGTATCCGCGCACGGAGAGGGCCCGCGGCTATCTGGAGGGAGTGGCCGCCGCCGGCCGGCTGCCGCACCTGCCGGGCAACCGGGACGAGTGAGGCGGACGAGCCCGCCCCCTGCACGAGGCCGCCCCCTGCACGAGGCCGCGCCCCCTGCACGCGGCGCTCCTCCCGGTGCGCGCGGGGGCACCGCGCCGGCCGCGTGCCCGCGCCGCTTGTGTACCGGGTCTGTACCGACCTCGGCCGGTGTCCGGATTTGGCGCTAGCCTGGCGCGACGCACTCACACTCGGGATGGGGGACGGTCGTCACGCATGGCCAGGGAATTCCAGCGCGGCCACAAGGCCAGGATCAGTGACCTCACCGCGGGCACGGATCTGTACGTAGGCGTACAGATCTCCGGCCCGGGACTGACCTTCGACATCAGCTGCTTCGGTCTCGACTCCGAGGAACGGCTCTCCGACGACCGGTACTTCGTCTTCTTCAACCAGCCGAAGTCACCCGAGGAGTCCATCCAGCTCCTCGGCGCCCAGGCGGGCGACACCGAGTCGTTCCGGGTCACCCTCGACCGTGTCCCGGCGCACATCCGGAAACTGTCCTTCACCGCGACGATCGACGGTGCCGGGCAGATGGCGCAGATCGCGCCCGGCTATCTCCGGATCGTCGCGGGCGGCGAGGAGGTGGCCCGCTACTCCTTCGACGGCGGCGAGTTCACCACCGAGCGGGCCGTGATGCTGGGCGACTTCTACCTCAAGGACGTGTGGCGCTTCGCGGCCGTCGGACAGGGCTTCGACGGCGGACTCGACGCGCTGCTGCGGAACTTCGGCGGCGAGGTCCTGGAAGAGGAGGAGCCCGCACCGGCCGCCTCACCGGCCCCGCAGGCCGCACCGGGCTTCGCGCCGCCGGCCTCCGCCGCGCCGCCCGCGTTCGGTGCCCCGGCCGGGCCCGCACCCGCGGTGCCGGCCCCGCAGCCCGCCGCGCCGCCCGCGTTCGGCGCCCCGGCGGCCCCCGCACCCGCCCCCGCGCCGCAGCACGCAGGGCAGGGGTACGCCCCGACGCCCCCGCCCGGAGCGACGCCCCCGCCGGCGCCCGCCCCGCAGCTGCACAACGCGCCCACCGTCATCGCCCCCCTGGCCCCCCTGGCCCCGCAGGGCGGCACCGTCCCGCCCCCGCCCCCGACGCCGTACGGGCAGCCGCCGCAGCCCTACGGCGGTCAGCAGGTCCCCGGCCAGAGCCCGCCCCCGCCGCCGGGCTACGGCCTGCAGGCCCCGCCCCCCGGCCGGCAGCCGCCCGCCCACGGGCAGGCTCCCCACGGGGCGCCGCAGGGCGCGTCGCCGACCGCACCCGGGGTGGCGGCGGCACTCCAGAAGTTCCGGGAGACGCCCACCGGGCAGCGCTGGACGCAGCAGAACAAGAAGCTGGTCCGGGTCGACCTCGGCATCGGCGGCCAGCCCGTGCTGGCCCGCCAGGGCAGCATGGTCCTCTACCAGGGCAAGGTCGACTTCAGCTACAAGGGTGCGGGCTTCACCGGCCGCATCACCGGCAACGCCACCGGCCAGGAGATGCAGCTGATGCGGTGCACCGGCCAGGGCCAGGTGTTCCTCGCCGAGAACGCCGCCATGCTGCACCCCATCGAGCTCCAGGGCGACGGCATCTGCGTCTCCGCGGAGAACGTGCTCGCCTTCGACGAGGGCCTGCAGTACGAGGTCCGCCGGATCGAAGGGCACGGCATCCCCGGCGGGGCGCTGTTCACCATGCAGTTCACCGGCACCGGCACCATCGTCGTCAAGACGCACGGCACGCCCGTGGTCCTGCCCGTCACCCCGACCACCTTCGCCGACTGCAACGCCGTGGTCGCCTGGTCGGCGGCGTCCCAGGTGGTCGTCTCCAGCCAGGTCCGCATGCGCCGCAACGCCTACCCCGGCGACACCGGCGAGAGCGTCAACCTGCAGTTCCGGGGCGCTCCCGGCACCTTCGTCGTCGTCCAGCCGTACGAGATCTGAGGGAGAGGCCCGAGATGAACCAGCCGCTCGCGGGCTTCGCCCCCGCCCCGGTGACCGCCCGGATGGAGAACCACGGCGACCACATGCTGAAGGTCGCCCTGCAGACCGGGAACGACCTCCTCGCGCGCGTGGGCTCGATGGTCGCCTACGAGGGGTTCGTGCAGTACGAGCCCAATCCGCCCGCCGTACGCCAGATCGCCCGCGACTGGGTCACCGGCGAGGGCGCGCCGCTGATGAAGTGCTCCGGCGACGGCCTGCTCTACCTGGCCGACTACGGAGCCGACGTCGTCGTGATCAACCTCAACGGCGACGGGATCTCCGTCAACGCCACCAACCTGCTGGCCTTCGACGCGCACCTGTCCTGGGGCGTGGAGCGCGTCAAGGGGCTGGCGAAGTTCGCCGGCCAGGGCCTGTGGAACACCAGGATCTCCGGACAGGGCTGGGTGGCGCTCACCTCGCAGGGCAAGCCGATCGTCGTCGACTGCGGCGGCGGGGAGGACGAGACCTACGTCGACCCGGACGCGCTCGTCGCCTGGTCCCCGAACCTGAAGGTGAAGGGCAAGCGCAGCTTCAAGGCCCAGTCACTGATCGGCCGGGGCAGCGGCGAGGCCTACCAGATGGCCTTCTCCGGTCAGGGCATCGTCGTCGTCCAGCCCAGCGAGGACAGCACCGACCGCCTCCGGTTCCGGGGCTGAGGGGGAGCACCACACCATGCAGAGTCCGCTTTTCGCCCACAACGACCGGCAGACCCAGGAACGCTGGGCGCTGCAGAACAAGCACATGCTCCGGGTCACCCTGGACGGACACGACGACCTTCTCGCCCGTAAGGGCACCATGGTCGCCTACCAGGGCCTGGTGGAGTTCGACGCGGAGTACCGGAGCGGCGGCCAGGCACGCACGCGTGCGTACACCGGTGAGGGCCTGGACCTGATGCGCTGCCACGGGCAGGGCACGGTCTATCTCGCCAACCTCAAGCAGCACGTCCACCTCATGGACGTGGACCCGGAGGGGCTGACCGTCGACAGCAGCTACGTGCTGGCGATGGACTCCTCCCTGCACCACGAGGTGATCGCCGTCGACAGCCTCTACGGCATCTCCGGCTCCGGGAAGTACCAGCTCAACATCACCGGCCGGGGCAAGGTCGCCCTGATGACCTCCGGCATGCCGCTGCTGATGCAGGTCACGCCGGACCGCTACGTCAACTGCGACGCCGACGCGATCGTCGCCTGGTCCACCGCGCTGCGGGTGCAGATGCAGGCCCAGACGCACTCCTCGGGGGTGTGGCGGCGGCGGGGCAGCACCGGCGAGGGCTGGGAGCTCAGCTTCATGGGCACCGGCTACGCCCTGGTCCAGCCCAGCGAGCTGCTTCCGCCGCAGAACGCGCAGATCGGCGGAGGCCTGGCGGCGCAGTACGGCTTCGGTCAGCAGGGGGTCCGAGGCCAGAACCAGGGCAACGTCTGGAGCTGACGGCGCCGGTCCCGGGCGGGGCTGACGGCGCCCGCCTCCGGTCGCACGCGTCAGGGGCGGCCGTCCGCCGTCCGGCGGCCGCCTCTCGCCGGCACCGTCCGACGGTGCCCGGCGTCCGGGCGGGGCCGCACGCGGGGCAGCCCGGTCACCGCCGCACCCGTCCCGTCGAGGCCGGGCCCGGCCCGGCCCGTCAGAGCCGTGCCCGGGTCGCCTCCAGCAGGCGGACCACCGAGGCGTCGGCGACGTCCGCCACCTCGGCGTAGCCGAACCAGCGCAGGTCGAGGGACTCGTCGCTGATCCTCTCGGCCGCTGACGCGGGCGAGAGCGCGGCGTACTGGACGTCGTAGTGCCAGTGGCAGGGCGGCGGGATGGCGTGCCGGTCCAGCCGCACCGGGCCGCCGGGCAGCAGGACCAGGCCCGTGACGCCCGACTCCTCGGTCGCCTCGCGCAGGGCGGCGTCCGCGACGGTGGCGTCCTGCGGCTCGCAGTGCCCGCCCATCTGCAGCCATCTGCCCAGCTTCCGGTGCAGGGTCAGCAGCACCCGCTCACCGACGGGGTCGATGACCAGCGCGCTCGCCGTGAGGTGCCCGGCCCCGCAGGACTTCTGCATGCCGTCCGGGTGCGCCGCGAGGTGGTCCAGGTAGGCCTGACGCAGCGAGGGCTGGTCCCCGTGGTCCTTGAGGACGCGCAGTGCGTCGTCGTACAGGCTCACTCCGCGTCGTCGCCCTTGCCGTCGTCGTGCCGGTCCGTGCCCTTGCCGTCGCCCTTGCCGCCGTCGTGCCCGGCCGTGCCCTTGCCGTCGCCCGAGCCGTCGTCCCTGCCGTCGGCGTCCTTCTTGCGCAGGTCGGGCCGGTCCGGACGGTCCGCGGCCTCGCCGAGCATCTTGTCCAGCTCGGAGAAGTCCAGGTGCTCGCGGTGCACGAAGCCGTCCGGGTCGTCCAGGTCGGAGGCGGTGGGCAGCATGTCCGGATGCGACCACAGCGCGTCGCGGCCGTCCACCCCGCGCGCGTCCGTGAGGGACGCCCACAGGCGGGAGGCGTCGCGCAGCCGGCGCGGCCGCAGTTCCAGGCCGATCAGCGTGGCGAAGGTCTGCTCGGCCGGTCCGCCGGAGGCGCGACGACGGCGCAGGGTCTCGCGCAGCGCGTCCGCGGACGACAGGCGCGGCTTGGCCGCCGTGTGGACCACCGCGTCCACCCAGCCCTCGACGAGCGCCAGGGCCGTCTCCAGGCGGGCCAGGGCCGCCTTCTGCTCCGGGGTGTCCTCCGGCTGGAACATGCCTTGCTGGAGGGCCTGCTGGAGTTCTTCCGGGTTCTGCGGGTCGAACTGCCCGACGACGTCCTCCAGCTTGGCCGTGTCGACCTTGATGCCGCGGGCGTACCCCTCGACGGCGCCGAACAGGTGCGACCGCAGCCACGGCACATGCGCGAAGAGACGCTGGTGGGCGGCCTCACGCAGGGCGAGGTACAGCCGCACCTCCTCCTTGGGCACGCCGAGGTCCCTGCCGAACGTCTCGATGTTCACCGGCAGCAGGGCGGCCTTTCCGGCCGGGCCCAGCGGCAGGCCGACGTCGGTGGAGCCGACGACCTCGCCCGCCAGCACCCCCACGGCCTGTCCGATCTGCGTGCCGAACATGGCGCCGCCCATCGAGCGCATCATGCCGATCAGCGGGCCGGCCATGGCCTGCATCTCCTCCGGCAGGATGTCGCCCATGGCGCCGCCGACCCGCTCGGCGACCGGGTCGACGAGTTCCTTCCAGGCGGGCAGGGTGGCCTCCACCCACTCGGCCCGGCTCCACGCCACGGCGGTGCCCGCGCCGGAGGGCAGCGAGGTGGAGTCGTCCAGCCACAGGTCGGCCAGCCGGACGGCCTCCTCGACCGCGGTCCGCTCGGCCGGGCCGACACTGGAGTCCTTCACGCCGTCCGCGGTCCCCTGGGCGACCGTCTGGCGCGCGATCTGCTTGGCCATGTCCCAGTTCACCGGGCCGCCCTCGAAGGAGAGCATCTGGCCCAGCTGCTGGAACGCGGCTCCCAGGTCGGTGGGGTTCAGGGAACCGAACATGGCCGCGAGCGGATTGTCCGCGCCGCCCATGCCCCCGGCTCCGGGCAGCCGGAAACCGAACGGGTTGGCCGGTCCCTGCCCACCACCGCTCTCCTGGTCCTTCTTCTTGCCCTCGTCGCCGTCGTCCGGCTCCTCCGGCGGAAGGCCGAATCCGAATGGGGTGTCACTCACGGGAATCCTCGGCTGCTAGGGCCGCCGGTTCTTTCCCGACGGCACGACTGCCCGACAACACCACCCAGCGTAGACACCGCGAGCCGTTGGGGCCTCGGTGCTTCGCCGACAGAAGGCCTGCGGCAGGATGGATGCCACCTGGTACGTACGCGTCACTCGCGCTCGTATTGAAGACAACCGCTGGAGACACCCGGTGAGTTCCCCAGACCCGCAGGTTCGCGCAGCGCGAAACCCCTCAACCCCTCCCGCCGCCCGCGCCCCCGTCGTCGCGGTCACCGGCGCCGCGTCCGGCGTGGGCGCGCTGCTCACCGAGCGGCTCGCCGCGTCGGACGAGATCAGGCAGGTCGTCGCCATCGACGAACGGCGCGGACCGTGCGCGGACGCGCAGTGGCACATCCTGGACGTACGCGATCCCGCGATCGCCGAGAAGCTGCGGGGCGCCGACGCGGTGGTGCACCTCGCGCTCGATCTCGACCTGGAGACCGATCCCGCCGCCCGGACGGCGTACAACGTGCGCGGTACCCAGACCGTGCTCACCGCGGCCGCCGCGGCGGGCGTGCACCGGGTCGTGCTGTGCACGTCCTCCATGGTCTACGGAGCGCTGCCCGACAACGAGCTGCCGCTGTCCGAGGACGCCGAGCTGCGGGCCACGGCGGAGGCCACGGGCGTGGGCGACCTGCTGGAGATCGAGCGGCTGGCCCGCCGGGCTCCTCGCGCGCACCCCGGGCTGAATGTCACCGTGGTCCGCCCCGCGATCCTCGTCGGCGGCACCGACACCGCCCTGACCAGGTACTTCGAATCGCCTCGGCTGCTGGTCGTGGCCGGGTCGCGGCCCGCCTGGCAGTTCTGCCATGTCGAGGACCTGTGCAGTGCCCTGGAGTACGCGGTACTGGAGAAGGCCGACGGGGAACTCGTCGTCGGCTGTGACGGGTGGCTGGAGCAGGAGGAGGTCGAGGAGCTCAGCGGGATCCGCCGGATGGAGCTGCCGTCGGCGGTCGCGCTGGGCGCGGCGGCCCGGCTGCACCGGATCGGGCTGACGCCCTCGCCGGCCGGGGACCTGGCCTACACGATGTACCCCTGGGTGGTGAGCGGCAGCCGGCTGCACGACGCCGGGTGGCGGCCGCGGTGGACCAACGAGGAGGTGCTCGCGGAACTCCTGGAGGAGGTCTCCGGGCGGCACACGGTGGCGGGGCGGCGGCTCGGCCGCAAGGACGCCACCGCCGCCGGCGCCGCGGGCGCGACGGTGGCCCTGCTCGGTGCGGCGGCCGTCGTACGGCGGGCCCGCAAGGCGCGCCGGCGGATCTGAGGCGCCTTGCGGCCCGGCGGGCACCGGCGGGCCGGGCGCTGCGCCCCGCTCCCGTAGGTACCTCCAAGGGCGCACGCGCCCCTGCCGGGCGATGACGCTATTCCGCCGTGTCGCCTCCGTGCGGCACGATGGGCGCATGGCACCCAGGAGCGATCACCCCGGCGAGCAGGCCGCACAGGACCCGATCAAGCTGATCGGCATCCGGGAGAGCCCGCTGTCGGTGGACGAGGTGTTCGCGGCGGTGGGTGACGACGCCGCCGGCGGGACGGCCCTGTTCGTGGGGACCGTGCGCGACCACGACGGGGGCGTCGACGTCGACGCGCTCGGCTACTCCTGCCATCCGTCCGCGGAGGCGGAGATGCGGCGGATCGCGGAGCAGGTCGCCGCCCGGTTCCCGGTGCGGGCGCTGGCCGCCGTGCACCGGGTGGGGGACCTGAGGGTCGGGGACCTCGCGGTCGTCGTCGGCGTGTCGTGCCCGCACCGCGGTGAGGCGTTCGAGGCGTGCCGGAAGCTGATCGACGACCTCAAGCACGAGGTGCCGATCTGGAAGCACCAGAGGTTCTCCGACGGCACCGAGGAATGGGTCGGGGCCTGCTGAGCCCGCTCCCGCCGCTCCCGCCACCTCCGCCACCGCGGTCGCGCGGGCACCCGCACCCGTCCGCCGCCCCTCCGGTTGCGTAACCCCACCCCGGCCCCGAGCGTTGTCCGTGCGGAGGGTTAATCTGCTGATCAGTCTGTCGCGGACGCTCGTGTGGGGTTGGGAGGTCGGCATGGCGGCGCTCGCCTGGTTGCTGATTCCGTTCGGGGCTGCGATCGGTGCCGGTCTGTGGGGCAGCTGGGCCAACCGGACCCGCCGGACCCGCAGCGACGGCCCGGAGCTGGACGGGTACGCCCGCTTCCGTGCGGCCATGGAGAAGTCCCGCACCGGAGGCTGAGCCCGGCCCTGACGGTGCTCCGACAGGCATGTCACGTACTGTCGACCCATGCCACGCCGCACCGCGACGATGCTCGCCACCACCTTGATGCTGATCGTGCTCCTGTGCGTGGGGGTGCTCGTCAGGACGCCGTACTCGGAGATGTCCCCGGGTCCCACGGTGAACACCCTCGGTGAGCACGACGGCGAGCCGGTGCTGCAGATCTCCGGCCGCAAGACCTACCCGGCCAACGGCCACCTCAACATGACCACCGTCCGGGTCACCGGCGCCGACTACCGGATGAACCTCGTCGAGGCGGTCTACGGCTGGCTCGCCCACGACAACAAGATCGTGCCGCACGACACGCTCTACCCGGACGGCAAGACCGAGGAGGAGTCGACCCAGGAGAACGCGGAGGAGTTCAGCCAGTCCCAGGAGAGCGCGAAGGTCGCCGCCCTGAAGGAGCTGGGCATCCCCGTGCAGTCCTGGGTGGTGGTCTCCACGGTGGTGAAGGACTCGCCCGCCGAGGGCGTGCTGCACGCCGGTGACGTGATCAAGGCGGTCGACGGCACGGCGGTGAAGCGGCCGTCCGACGTCGCCGGCCTGGTGACGCGGCACGCGCCGGGCGAGGACGTCGTCTTCACGATCGTGCCCGCCGCGGAGCAGGCCGCCGCGGAGAAGGAGCGGCGGGCTCCCACCGCCACCGAGGACGTCACGATCACCACCGCGGCCGCCGACGACGGAGACGGCAAGCGCGCCGTCGTCGGCATCTCCGCGGGCACCGACCACACGTTCCCGTTCACCATCGACATCAAGCTCGCCGACGTGGGCGGCCCGAGCGCCGGGCTGATGTTCGCGCTCGGCATCTACGACAAGCTCACCCCGGGCAGTCTGACCGGCGGCGCGTTCGTGGCGGGCACCGGCACCATCGACGATGCCGGCGAGGTCGGCCCGATCGGCGGCATCGAGTTGAAGACGGTCGGTGCCCGCGACAAGGGCGCCGAGTACTTCCTGACGCCCGCCGAGAACTGCGCGTCCGCGGCCAGGGACACCCCCGACGGTCTGACCCTGGTCAGGGTCGGCGACATCGGGGACGCGCTCGGCGCGCTCGACGACATCCGCTCCGGGAACACCGACGCCCTTCCCCGGTGCACCACCAAGGGCTGACCCGGGAGACGGCCCCGGCACCCGCGGAGCCGCCCGGGCCGTGACCGCGGCACCGCTCCCCGCGCCCCCGGCCCGCAGGCCCGGCCGAGGGCGCCGGCGCCGGGCGCGGGCGGGGTGGGCCGGTCCGTCAGGCCTCGAAGGTCGCGGCCAGTGCCTCCGCCAGCCCCGGCACCAGGCCGGGGCCGGTCAGCACCTCGGTCGGGGTGTCCTTCTCCCGCAGCCGCAGTGCCGACTCGCGTGATCCGTCGCGCAGCACCGCGACCGTGATGCGGACCTCCTGCCGCTCGGGGTGCTCGGCCACCCAGGCGGCCAGCCGAGCCTCCCCCAGGCCGTCCGGAACCTGAGCCTCCGCCGAGGGCGGCAGCATCAGCCGCTCCACGGCGAGCGCGCAGCCGGCCACCGCGTCCGGCCACGCGATGGTGCCGAGGAACTCGTCGAGTGCCTTGTCCGCGGGGACCTCATCCTGTTCGATCGGGGTCAGACCACTGGTCTCCGGCTCGTCCTCCAGGCCGAGCTGTGCCGCCAGTGCGGGCTCCTGGGCCCGGAGCCGAGCGGTGTCTACGAGGGCGAAAAGGCGCGCGGGCCGGTCCCAGCCGAGGCCGGAGACGTACTCGTCGATCTCGAGTACGGCCCGGGTGAGCGGGCTCGCTGCCATGGGGGTGTTGGACATGGTCACAATCCTGCCTGGTTCGTGACCTGAATCGGGAACCGAGTAAAGCGTGAGTAAGTTGCATAGGTGTGGGCCTACGATCACGGGGCCCGTACGACGGCCACCCGGCCCGGGGGGCTGACCGACAGACAGCGATTTCGAGGGGCGCACCTTGGCTTTCCAGATGCCGGACCGCGGCGGAGGCCCGACGGGGCCGCGGATCAGAGTGGGCCGCCCGTCCCGGCGTGCCCGGACCCTGCTCATGACACTGGGCGTCCTTGCCGTACTCGCCATGGCGTTCACCATGTTCGCGGGCTTCTGGACGGACTGGCTGTGGTACCGGTCGGTCGACTACTCGTCCGTCTTCACCACCACGCTGCTCACCAAGGTCGGGCTGTTCTTCGTCTTCGGCCTGCTCATGGCCCTCGCGGTCGGCTTCAACATCTGGCTGGCCCACCGGCTGCGCCCGCCGCTGAGCGCCATGTCCCTGGAGCAGCAGAGTCTCGACCGCTACCGGATGGGCATCGCGCCCTACAAGAAGTGGCTGCTGCTCGCGATCACGGCCCTGGTCGGCCTGATCGCCGGCGCGTCCGCCTCCGGCCAGTGGCGGACCTGGCTGATGTGGGTCAACGGCGTGCCCTTCGGCCAGAAGGACCCGCAGTTCCATCTCGACGTGGCGTTCTACGCGTTCGACCTGCCCTGGTACCGCTTCCTGCTGGGCTTCGGCTTCGCGGCGACGATCCTGTCGCTGATCGCGGCCACGCTGACCCACTACCTGTACGGCGGGCTGCGTGTCACCAGCCCCGGCGCGCGCGCCACGGCCGCGGCCACCGGCCATCTGTCGGTGCTGCTGGGCGTCTTCGTGGCGCTGAAGGCGGTCGCGTACTGGCTGGACCGGTACGGCCTGGCGGTGAAGTCCAGCGACTTCAAGGCCACGGACAACTGGACGGGCCTCAGGTACGTCGACGCCAACGCCTACCTGCCGGCGAAGACGATCCTGTTCTGCATCGCCGTGATCTGCGCCCTGCTGTTCTTCGCCACCCTCTGGCGGCGCACCTGGCAGCTGCCGGTCATCGGCTTCGGCCTGATGGTGCTCTCCGCGATCCTCATCGGCGGTCTGTACCCGGCCATCGTCCAGAAGTTCCAGGTCCAGCCCAACGAGCAGGCCAAGGAGGCGCCGTACGTCGAGAAGAACCTCGCGGCCACGCGTGAGGCGTACGGCATCGACGACGCCCAGGTCACCGACTACTCGGGCAAGGCCTCCACCTCCGACAAGGCCAAGCTGCGCGACGACGCCGACGCCACGGCGAGCATCCGCATCCTGGACCCGAACATCGTCTCCCCGACGTTCCAGCAGCTCCAGCAGATGCGGAAGTACTACGCGTTCCCGACCAATCTGGACGTGGACCGCTACAACAGCAAGGGCACCGACCAGGACACGGTCATCGGTCTGCGCGAGCTGAACCTCGGCGGTGTGGACAAGCAGAACTGGATCAACAACCACTTCCGCTACACCCACGGTTACGGTGTGGTCGCCGCCAAGGGCACCACGGCCGACTCCGAGGGCCGCCCCGTCTTCACCGAGTCCAACCTGCCGTCCAAGGGCGACCTGCCCACGTACGAGCAGCGCATCTACTACGGCGAGAAGACCTCGACGTACTCGATCGTCGGCGGTCCCCAGAAGGAGATCGACTACTCCGACGACAGCGGTGAGAAGACCTACAGCTACGAGGGCGAAGGCGGGGTCGACCTGTCCAGCCCGCTGAACCGGGCGGCCTACGCGGCGGCGTTCAGCGAGCCGCAGATCCTGTACTCCGGGGCCATCGGCGACGGCTCACGCATCCTGTACAACCGCACGCCCAAGGACCGCGTCGAGGCGGTCGCGCCGTGGCTGACCATCGACGGCGACGCCTATCCGGCGGTCGTGGACGGCAGGATCCAGTGGATCGTGGACGCCTACACCACCACCAACGGCTACCCGTACGCCTCGCGGACGACCCTCGGCGACACCACGGCCGACTCGCTGACCGCGACGAACGACTCGCGCGCGGTGGTGGCCCAGCAGAACCAGGTCAACTACATCCGCAACTCGGTGAAGGCCACCGTCGACGCGTACACCGGCGACGTCAAGCTCTACCAGTGGGACACCCGGGACCCGGTCCTGAAGACCTGGATGAAGGCGTTCCCCGACACGGTCGAGCCGAAGACGGCGATCTCCTCGGACCTGATGGCGCATCTGCGGTACCCGCAGGACCTGTTCAAGGTCCAGCGTGAACTGCTGGCCCGGTACCACGTCGACGACGCCGACACCTTCCTCAGCGGCAGCGAGGTGTGGCAGGTGCCCGACGACCCGACCAACAAGTCGGGCAACGCGGTTCCGCCGTACTACCTCAGCATGAGGATGCCGGACCAGGCCGAGCAGGCGTTCTCGCTGACGACGACGTTCACCCCCAACGGGCGTGACAACCTCAGCGCGTTCATGGCGGTCGACGCCGAGGCGGGCACCGACGGCTACGGCAGGATCAGAATCCTGAAACTGCCGACGAGCACGACCGTCAGCGGACCGAAGCAGGTGCAGAGCCAGTTCAACTCCGAACAGGACATCGCCGAGACGATCAGGCTGCTGCGCGGCGGCGACTCCGAGGTCGAGTACGGCAACCTCCTGACGGTGCCGCTGGACGGCGGGCTGCTCTACGTCGAACCCGTCTACGTCCGGGGCGGCGGACTGAAGTACCCGCTGCTGCGCAAGGTGCTGGTCACCTATGACGGGCAGACCGCGTTCGAGGACACCCTCGACGAAGCCCTCAACAAGGTCTTCGGAGCGGAGGGGGCGAAGCCCCAGGCCCCGGACGAGGGCGACGACGGCGGCGGCACCGCCAAGCCGCCGGTGTCGGAGAACCCCACGGTGCAGCAGGCGCTGGACGACGCCCAGAAGGCCTTCGAGCAGGGCCAGGAAGCCCTGAAGAAGGGTGACTGGGAGGCGTACGGAAAGGCGCAGAAGGACCTCGAGTCGGCCCTGAAGCGGGCCGAGGAGGCGCAGTCCGGGACCGGTGCGGCCGGCGGCGGCAGCGGTGGCGCAGCCGGCAGCTCCAGCCCCAGCGGCAGTCCGAGCAGCAGCCCCAGCGGCAGTCCGAGCAGCAGTCCGAGCAGCAGCCCGAGCGGCTGACCGGCACCGGGCAGCAGGAGCCCGCTCCGCGCCGTGATACGGTTGTGCACACAACGGCGCGGGGTGGAGCAGCTCGGTAGCTCGCTGGGCTCATAACCCAGAGGTCGCAGGTTCAAATCCTGTCCCCGCTACTGAAGTCGACGGCATGCCGTACGACCGACGAAGGCCCGGATCCTCCAGAGGATCCGGGCCTTCGTGGTGTGCGAGCACCGTGTGCGAGCACTTGTATCCGGGAGCGGCGGATCGTCGCGCCGCCGTGGGGAGTTGGGGAAGGTGTGTTTGACTTGTCTCTCTGTGGGCATGTCGACAAAACGCTGAAGTGACCTCACGGGCTGCGGTATACCGGGTGTACCCAGGTTGCAGGTGGTGCGACGATGGACGTTATGGGGGACAAGGCAACTCTGTTGGAGACAGGGCGATTTGTGCAGCCACCCGACGGTGGCGAAACCAGCCCCGAACGGGACGAGACGGGCGAGGCGGCGGAGGAGGCGCGGCACCGGACCGCCGCCGCGGACGGGGACATCGAGGCGATGAGCGTCCTGGGGGCGATGCTGCTGCGCCGCGGCGACCTCGACGGAGCCGAGACCCACCTGCGTGCGGCCACCGCCGCCGGCGACCGGGCGGCCGCGAACAACCTGGGCGTGCTGCTGCATCAGCGCGGCTACCCGGACGAGGCCGCCGGCTGGTGGCGGGTCGCCGCCGTCGCCGGGTCCGCGCCCGCGGCACACGCCCTGGGCCGCCACCACCGTGAGCGCGGCGACGAGCCCGCCGCCGAGTACTGGCTGCGCCAGGCCGCCGAACAGGGCCACACCCTGGGCGCGTACGCGCTGGCCGACCTGCTGGAGCACCGCGGCGACGACGGCGCCGAGCGGTGGATGCGGGCCGCCGCGCAGCGCGGGCACCGGGAGGCGGCCTACCGGCTGGCCAAGGCGCTCGACCGCGGGGCCGCGCCCGAGGACGGGACCGGCCCTGACAACGGTGTCACGACGGGTGCCGCGGAGGAGGCCGAGCAGTGGTACCGGCAGGCCGCCGCCCGCGGGCACCGCAGGGCCGCGCTCCGGCTGGGCGCGATCCTGGAGCGGCGCGGTGAACTGAAGGAGGCCGGGCGCTGGTACCTGACGTCCGCCAAGGACGGTGAGCCGCGCGCCGCCTGCGCGCTCGGCTTCCTGCTGCGCGACGCCGGGGACACCGAGAGCGCCGCCGTGTGGTGGCTGCGCGCCGCGCAGGACGGCGACGGCAACGCCGCGAACGCGCTCGGCGCGTTGCACGCCGAGCGCGGGGAGACGCAGACCGCCGAGCGCTGGTACCGCGCCGCGATGGACGCGGGCGACGTCAACGGGGCGTACAACCTGGGACTGCTCTGCGCCGGGCAGAAGCGGCTGGCGCAGGCCGAGCAGTGGTACCGGCGGGCCGCCTACGCCGGGCACCGCGAGGCGGCCAACGCGCTGGCCGTGCTGTTGCTCCAGGGCAGCGACCCCACCGGGGCGGAGCCGTGGTTCTCCAAGGCCGCCGAGGCCGGCAGCGTGGACGCCGCCTTCAACCTCGGCATCCTGCACGCCGGGCGGGGCGAGGCCGCCGCTGCGCTGCGCTGGTACGAGCGGGCCGCGGCCGCCGGGCACACCGAGGCGGCGCTCCAGGTCGGCATCGCCCGGCTGCGCGACGGCGAGGAGCAGGAGGCCGAGCGGCATCTGCGGTGCGCGGCCGGCGGGGGCAGCCCGGAGGGCGCCTACCGGCTGGCCCAACTGCTGGACGCGCGGCGGCCGCCGGTGTCCGCGCACGAGCTGGGCGAGCCGGTGCGGGAGCGCACCGAGTGCGAGGAGTGGTACGAGCGGGCCGCCAGCCTGGGGCACCGCCGCGCGCAGGTGCGGGTCGGCATGCTCGCCGCCGCGCGCGGGGACGTCGTGGAGGCGGCGCGGTGGTACCGGCAGGCCGCGGAGGCCGGTTCGCGCAACGGCGCGTTCAACCTCGGGCTGCTGCTGGCCCGTGAGGGCAGCGAGCCCGAGGCCGCGGTGTGGTGGACCCGGGCGGCGAACGCCGGGCACGGGCGGGCGGCGCTCCGGCTGGCCCTGGTGTACGCGCGCCGGGGGGAGCTCGCGGAGGGGCAGGGATGGGCGGACCGCGCCGCCGGCCTGGGGCCGGCGGAGGTCGCAGAGCGGGCGGCACGCCTGCGCGACGCACTGCGGGAGGAACTGTCCGCCTGAGCCGAACGGCACCCCTCCCCGGGGCGAGGGGTGCCGTTCGGCGTCGCGGGCTGCCGCCGGGACCGCCCGTGCCGCCCCGGGCCGAGGGTGCCGGGGCCCGCGGCCGGAGGTGCGGAGAGCCGGGCGATCCGGCGGCCGGACGGCGGGCCACGCGGCCGGTGACGGGGGCCGGGAGAGGGGATTTGCTTCTGTGCGCTTCCTTGACGTAATGTTTGGTTCACCGACGCGGGGTGGAGCAGCTCGGTAGCTCGCTGGGCTCATAACCCAGAGGTCGCAGGTTCAAATCCTGTCCCCGCTACTGCACGGCCGAGGGCCGGGATCCGCAAGGATTCCGGCCCTCGGCCGTTTCGCGCAGAGCCCCGACCCCGGGCCCGTCTGCAAGGACCCCGGGCCCCGCTGCAAGGACCGGGGCCCGCGGCGACCGGGCTGCCCCCGGTGTCTTCTTCGTTCAGGCCTTCGCGCAGTCGGGGCAGACGCCCCGGTAGGTGACCTCGACGTCCGAGACGGCGAAGCCGAAGCGCTCCGAGTCGGGCAGGTCGGCGAGCGGATCGCCGGACGGGCGGACGTCGCGGATGGCGCCGCACCGGGCACACACCAGGTGATGGTGGGGGCGGTGCGCGTTGGGGTCGTACCGCTTGGCGCGCCGGTCCGTCGAGACCTCCAGCACCTCGCCGAGGGAGACCAGCTCGCCCAGCGTGTTGTAGACGGTCGCCCGGGAGATCTCCGGCAGCTTGGCCACCGCGCGCGTGTGGACCTCGTCGGCCGTCAGATGGACGTGCTCGCCGTCCAGGACCTCGGCCACGACGCGACGCTGCGCGGTCATCCGCCATCCGCGTCCGCGCAGCCGTTCAAGAAGGTCGCTCATGGCACCAGCCTAACAGCTAAGGGGACCAGGTCCCGACCCGGTGTTGATTTAGAGATCAGCTTGATTTGGATTAAGTCCAATGTAGGATCGGAGACGGCTTTGGCCAAGGGACAGGACAAGCAGGAACAGAGCGCAGGAGAGACACGTGACCCAGCTACCGCTGACGACCGAGGCCGGTGCCCCGGTGGCCGACAACCAGAACAGCGAGACGGCCGGCGCGGGCGGGCCGGTCCTGGTGCAGGACCAGCTGCTGCTGGAGAAGCTGGCCCACTTCAACCGCGAGCGCATCCCCGAGCGGGTGGTGCACGCCCGCGGCGCCGGGGCGTACGGCACGTTCACCGTCACCGCGGACGTCACGCCGTACACGCGCGCCGCGTTCCTCTCCGAGGCCGGCAAGGAGACGGAGGTCTTCCTGCGGTTCTCGACGGTGGCCGGCAACCTCGGCTCCCCGGACGCGGTCCGCGACCCGCGCGGCTTCGCGCTGAAGTTCTACACCGAGGAGGGCAACTACGACCTCGTCGGCAACAACACGCCGGTGTTCTTCATCAAGGACGCCGTGAAGTTCCCCGACTTCATCCACACCCAGAAGCGCGACCCGTACACGGGCAGCCAGGAGCCCGACAACGTCTGGGACTTCTGGAGCCTGAGCCCCGAGTCGACCCACCAGGTGACCTGGCTGTTCGGCGACCGCGGCATCCCGGCGTCGTACCGCCACATGAACGGGTACGGGTCGCACACCTTCCAGTGGAACAACGAGCGGGGTGAGGTCTTCTGGGTCAAGTACCACTTCAAGACCGACCAGGGCATCCGGAACCTGACCGCGGGGCAGGCCGAGGTCCTCGCGGGCAGGGACCCCGACTCGCACCAGCGCGACCTGCGCGAGGCCGTCGAGCGCGGTGAGTTCCCCAGCTGGACCGTGCAGGTGCAGATCATGCCGGCGGCGGACGCGGCGACGTACCGCTTCAACCCGTTCGACCTCACCAAGGTGTGGCCGCACGAGGACTACCCGCCCGTCGAGATCGGCCGCCTGGAGCTGAACCGCAACCCGCAGAACGTCTTCGCCGAGGTCGAGCAGAGCGTCTTCAGCCCCGCCCACTTCGTGCCCGGTATCGGTCCCTCGCCCGACAAGATGCTCCAGGGGCGGCTGTTCGCGTACGGCGACGCGCACCGCTACCGCGTCGGCATCAACGCCGACCGTCTGCCCGTGAACCGTCCGCACGCCACCGAGGCGCGCACCCACTCCCGCGACGGCCACCTGTACGACGGGCGGCACGGCGGCGCCAGGAACTACGAGCCGAACAGCTTCGGCGGTCCGCAGCAGACCGGCCGTGCGCTGTGGCAGCCCGTGGCCGTCGACGGGGCCACCGGCGGTCATCCGGCCCCCGTGCACGCCGAGGACGACGACTTCGCGCAGGCGGGCGCCCTCTACCGGCTGATGGCCGAGGACGAGAAGGAGCGCCTGGTCGCCAACCTGGCCGGGGCGATGGCCGGCGTCTCGCGCGAGGACATCGTCGCGCGGGCGGTCGGCAACTTCCGCCGTGCGGACGAGGACTTCGGACGACGGCTGAAGGCCGCCGTCCAGGCCCTGCGCGGCTGAGCCGGGCCGGGCCGGCCCGCCGCCGGGCCGCCGCCGGGCCGCGCCGGTCCGCCGGGGTTCCGGGCCGCCGGGGGGCGGCCCGGTGTGCGGCCGCGGGCCGGACCCCGCCGGGGTCCGGCCCCCGTCTCCACGGGGCGGGGGCCGGCGTGCCGGTCAGACGGGCACCTGCTGCCGTGCCGGTGCCCAGCAGCGGATGATGTCGCGGACCGAGACGATGCCGGCCGGTCCGCCCTCGTCGAGCACGATCAGATGCCGGAAGCCGCCGCGCGCCATGGTGCGGGCGGCCTCCTCCAGCGTCCAGGACGGCGCCGCGAAGACGACGTCGGTGGTGATGTGGTCCTGGGCGCGTTCGCTGTCGAGGTTCTGGCCGAGGCCGACGGAGTCGAGGATGTCGCGTTCGGTGAGGATGCCGATGCCGCCGGCGTCGGGGTCGAGGACCACGGCCGCGCCCACCCGGCGGGCGGACATGAGGGCGGCGGCCTGGCGAAGGGTGTGGTCGGGGCCGATGGTGAGGACCATCGTGCTCATGGCGTCACGGACGAGCATGGGCTGAAGCCACCTCCTGGAGGGTCCGGCCCCCCTTTGTTCTTGCTTTCACAAGTTCACAAGTGGGGGGACTTCAGAGTGGCAGGTCAAGAACAGGTCAACAAGAGGGCGCGCGCGGCCGTCTGAGGGCGTGTGAGATGCCGCCGCACGCCGTCTGGTGATCGCGCGCAACCCTTCACCGCCCGGACGGCGGTACCTCTGCCCCGGAACGCCGCCAGGCGCCTCCGCGTCCGGGCCCGGCCCCGGAGGAGCACCGCCCGCCCTGCACCGAGCCCCCCGCCCCGCGCCGTCCCGCCCCGCGCCGTCCCGCCCCCCGTGCGGCGCCGGACCGGGCCTCAGCCGCGGCCGCCGAGGTACCTCAGCAGGTCGTCGTGGAGCAGGCCGTTCGACGCGGCCGCGTTGCCGCTGTGCGGGCCCGGTCGCCCGTCCAGGCCGGTGAACGCGCCGCCCGCCTCGGTCACCACGATCGCGGGGGCCGCCATGTCCCAGAGCGACAGCTCCGGCTCCGCGCACAGGTCGACCGACCCCTCGGCGACCATCATGTACGGCCAGAAGTCGCCGTACGCGCGGGTACGCCACACCGCGCGGCCGAGGTCCAGGAACCCGTCGAGGACGCCCCGCTCCTCCCAGCCGGACAGCGAGGAGTAGGCGAAGGAGGCGTCGGCGAGCCGGGACACCCCGGAGACGTGGATGCGCTCGGCCGAGGTCAGGCCGCGCCCGGTGAACGCGCCGTGGCCCTTCGCCGCCCACCACCGGCGGCCGAGCGCGGGCGCGGAGACGAGCCCGACGACCGGGTGGTAGCCGCCCTCGCCCGCCTCCATCAGCGCGATGAGCGTCGCCCACACGGGGACCCCGCGGACGTAGTTCTTGGTGCCGTCGATGGGGTCGACCACCCAGCGGCGCGGTCCGGTGCCCTCGATGCCGTACTCCTCGCCGAGCACCGCGTCCCTCGGGCGGGCGCGCTGCAACTGACCGCGGATCAGCTCCTCGGCCGCCCTGTCCGCCTCGCTGACCGGCGTCATGTCCGGCTTGGTCTCCACCTTCAGGTCGAGCGCCTTGAATCGGTCCATCGTCGCCGCGTCTGCCGCGTCCGCGAGGACATGGGCGAGGCGGAGATCGTCGAGGTAGTCGGGCATGGAGGGAACCGTATCCGGCCCGGCCGGGGCGGGGCCACCGCGACCGGGATGCGGACCGGCCGGGCGCGCCCCGGCATGCCGCCGCGCACCCCTTGACAGTGCCCCCGGGCGCGTCAAATCTGGGCCCAGAGCCATGGGGACCCCGGGAGGCGACGATGCCGACGGCGCGGGAATCTCTGCTGGACGCCGCTTTCTCGGCGCTGGCGCTGCGGGCCTGGTCCGCCGTGCGGATGGTGGACGTGGCGGCCGTCGCCGGGGTGTCCCGGCAGACCCTCTACAACGAGTTCGGCAGCAAGGAGGGCCTGGCCAGGGCGTTGGTGCGGCGCGCGGCCGACGGCTATCTCGCCGGTGTCGACCAGGTGCTCGCCACGTGCCCGGACAGGCTCGGGAAGCTGACCGCGGCCGCCGAGTGGACCACCGCGACCGCCCGGGACAACGTGCTCGTGCGGGCCCTGCTCACCGGCTGCTGGAGCGAGCGGCTTCCGGCGCCTGCGCTGGCGGCCGTGCCGTCCACGGCCGGAGCCCCCGCGCAGCGCCGTGTGGACGGCCCGCTGCCGTCGCCGGGCGACCTCGTGGTGCTGGTGCGCGACCGCGCCGTCGCCTCGCTGTCCGGCCCGGGCGGGCGGGGCGGCGGGCAGCGGACCGCCGAGCTGACCCGCTCCTGCGAGGTCGCGGTCCGGCTCGCCCTGTCCTGTGTCGCCGCGCCGCCCGCCGAGGGCGGCGTCGCCGACCTCATGCGCGAGGCCCTGCGGCCGGGCCCGGCGTCGTGATCCGCACGGGAGCGGTGTGCTCGGCGGTGCCCTGAGGCAGGCCGTTCTCCGCTCCCGCCCCGGCCCGTGCACGCCGGCCGGGCGCCTCGTCGGCCGGGCGGGCCGCGTCTTCGGTCGGTGCGCGTCGGGCGGTGTCATGTCGGGCGGTGTTGGGCCGGGCTGCGATTCGGGCGGCGTCCGCCGGGCGGCATCCGTCGGGCGGCGTGTGCCGGGCGCACGCGACAGGTCGTCGACCGTCGGGTCCGGCCCCGGCCCGCCGTCCGCCCCGCCCGCCCGTGCTCCGGCTCGCAGGGTGCCCCCCGGGGCGCGGGCCGCGGGGGCGCGGCCGCCCGGCCGTCGCGGCTCAGTGTGTGGAGCCGGAGAGCTGAAGTCCGATGACTCCGGCGACGACCAGGCTGATCGACACGATCTTCAGCGTGGACACCACGTCGCCCAGGAAGGCCATGCCGTAGATCGCCGTGCCCGCCGCCCCGATGCCCGTCCACACCGCGTACGCCGGGCCCACGTCCAGCTTGCGCAGGGACAGCGTGAGCAGACCGAAGCTGCCGAGCGCGAAGACGGCGAAGGCGACGGTCGGCCAGAGCCGGGTGAAGCCGTGGGAGAGCTTCAGGGAGACGGCGAAGCCGGTTTCGAGCAGCCCCGCCACGATGACCAGCAGCCACGCCATGTGCTGTTCCTCCCGTCACTCCACGCTCGGTGACCGCTCGCCGGGCCGGCCACCGGGCACGCCGGCCGGACCGGCGGCCCGATCCCGGGCTTTACTCGCTCTTGGGATTCGGCCTTTTGCGATTATGCCCTTACCGGACCTGGGGCGGGGCAAACAACGCGGGACTCGCACGGAAGCCGGACCGGGATGCCGGACCCGGGAGCCCGCACCGGGACACCGAGCCCCGGAGCCGAGCCCCGGAGCCGGACCCGGGAGCCGTCCCGGGGAGGCCGCCCGGAGAGGCCGCCCGGAGAGGCGGTCCGGCTCAGTCGCCTTCCCTGCGTTCCCGGGTGGCGAGCAGCCGGCGCAGCGAGTACAGCCGTGCCGGGTCGGCGTGGCCCTCCGTCACCCAGGCGTCCAGCGCGCAGTCCGGTTCGTCGTGGCTGCACGCCCGCGGGCAGCCCGCGGTGCCCGGCTGCAGGTCGGGGAAGGCGTGGATGACCCGGGACGGGTCGATGTGCGCCAGCCCGAAGGACCGGACACCGGGAGTGTCGATCACCCAGCCGGTGTCCTCGCCGTCGGACAGGGGCAGCGCCAGGGCGGAGGTCGTGGTGTGGCGGCCGCGGCCGGTCACCGCGTTCACGTGCCCGGTCACCCGCCGGCGGTCCTTCGGTACGAGCGCGTTGACCAGGGTCGTCTTGCCGACGCCGGAGTGCCCCACGAACGCCGTGGCCTTGCCGGTGAGGTGCTCCCGGACGCGGTCGGCCGCGTCGCCGCGCTCCAGTTCCTCGCGGCTGGTCACGACGTAGGGGATGTCGAGCGCACCGTACAGCTCCAGCAGCTGGTCGGGCGGCGCGAGGTCGGACTTGGTCATCACCAGCAGCGGGCTGAGGCCGCCGTCGTACGCGGCCACGAGGCAGCGGTCGATCAGCCGGGGGCGCGGCTCGGGGTCGGCGAGGGCGGTGACGATGGCGAGCTGGTCGGCGTTGGCCACGACCACCCGCTCGTAGGGGTCGTCGTCGTCCGCGGTGCGGCGCAGCACGGAACCGCGCTCCTCGATGCGCACGATCCGCGCGAGCGTGTCCTTGCGGCCGGACAGGTCCCCGACCAGGGCGACCCGGTCACCGACCACCGCGGCCTTGCGGCCCAGCTCGCGGGCCTTCATGGCGACCACCGGGTGGTCGTCGACCAGGCAGGTCAGGCGGCCCCGGTCGACGGTGAGGACCATGCCCTCGGCGGCGTCCTCGTGCTTGGGCCGGATGCTGGTCCGGGGCCGGTTGCCCTTGCGGTTGGGACGCTGGCGGATGTCGTCCTCGTCGGTGTGCTTGCCGTAGCGGCGCATGGTGCTTCCCCGGGTCCCTACGCCCCGAGCATCCCGGTCCACAGGTCGGGGAAGTCCGGCAGGGTCTTCGCCGTGGTCGCGACGTTCTCGATCTGCACGCCCGGCACCGCCAGGCCGATGATCGCGCCGGCGGTCGCCATCCGGTGGTCCTCGTAGGTGTGGAAGATGCCGGCGTGCAGTCGGCGGGGTCGGATGTGCAGGCCGTCGGCGGTCTCGGCGACGTCGCCGCCGAGATCGTTGATCTCCTTGGTGAGGGCGGCCAGCCGGTCCGTCTCGTGCAGCCGCAGGTGGGCCACGCCGCGCAGAGTGGAGGGGGAGTCCGCGAGCGCCGCGACCGCCGCGATGCCCGGGGTCAGCTCGCCGACCTCGCCGAGGTCCACGTCGATGCCGTGCACGGCACCCGAACCGGTGAACACCAGCCCGTACTCGGTCAGCTCGCAGGAACCGCCCATCTCGGTGAAGATCTCGCGCAGCCGGTCACCCGGCTGGGTGGTGCGGGCCGGCCAGTCCGGGATCAGCACCTTGCCGCCGGTCACCAGGGCCGCCGCGAGGAACGGCTGGGCGTTGGACAGGTCCGGCTCGATCACCAGGTCGCGGCCGAGCAGCGCGCCCGGCGTGACCCGCCAGACGTTGCGCTCGCCGCCGGACTCGGGCGTGTCCACCTGCGCGCCGACCGCGCGGAGCATGTCCACCGTCATCCGGATGTGCGGCATCGACGGCAGCGTGGCGCCGGTGTGGCGGACCTCCACGCCCTGGTTGAAACGGGGCGCGGACAGCAGCAGGGCGCTGACGAACTGCGACGAGGAGGACGCGTCGACCTGCACGGGGCCGCCGTCCAGGGCGCCGCTGCCGTGCACGGTGAGCGGCAGCGCGCCGCGCCCGTCGTCGTCGATGCGGGCACCGAGGACCCGCAGGGCGTCGATGACGCCGTGCAGCGGGCGCTCGTGGGAGCGGGGGTCGCCGTCGAAGCGGATGGGTCCGTCGGCCAGCGCGGCGACCGGCGGCAGGAACCGCATGACGGTGCCGGCGTTGCCGACGTCGACGGTGGCCGGGCCGTGCAGCGCGGCAGGGATGACCTGCCAGAACTCGCCGGTGCCGGCCGGGCCGACCCCCTCCTCGATGCCGACACCCAGGGCGCGCAGGGCGCCCGCCATCAGCAGGGTGTCGCGGGAGCGCAGCGGGCGGCGCAGCCAGCCGGGCTCGCTGGCGAGGGCAGCGAGGACGAGGGCGCGGTTGGTGACCGACTTGGACCCCGGCACGTGGACCGTCGCGTCGACGGCTCCGCTCGCGTGGGGGGCGGGCCAGAGGGCGGTGGGTGCGGCGGGGTTCGGGGCCATGGGACCCACTTTATAAGGACGGAGGGCCGCGGATTCGCCGGTGGGCCGTCGTTCGGGTGCGGTGCCGCCCCGGCCGCGCGCCGGGTGCGGGAACGGGCTCCCGGCGCGGCCGTCGCGACCGGGTGCCGCGCCCGTCACCCTTTCCGGCCGGTCACAGCCCCAGCAGCCACCGCCCGCCGCCTATCAGCGAGCACAGCGACACCGCGTGGAAGAGGAACAGCCACAGCCAGGCCGGGGCGTTCGTCAGGCGGGCCAGCTGGTCCGCGTCGGAGTCGCCCGCGCCGCCCCGGCGGCGCTTGGCCTGGAGCTCGAAGCCGGGCCGTACGCCGCCCAGCAGCAGGAACCACACCACCGCGTAGGCGAACGCCGCCTGCACCTGGGGCCCGGCGAGCCAGGACACCAGCAGGAACGTGCCGCCGGTCACGAACACGGTGAGCACCCCGTACGCGTTCCGGATCATCACCAGCATCGCCAGCAGCAGCGCTGTCGCCAGCCACAGCAGCAGGGTGATCCGGCCGCCGGCCAGCAGCGCCGCTCCGCCGAGGCCGAGCAGCGCGGGCGCGGTGTAGCCGGCGGCCGCGGTGAGGATCATGCCGAGGCCGTACGGCTTGCCGCGGCTGACGGTGAGGCCGCTGGTGTCGGAGTGCAGGCGTATCCCGGTCAGGGTGCGCCCGGTGAGCAGGGCGACCAGGCCGTGGCCGCCCTCGTGGGCGATGGTGATCGCGTTGCGGGCGACGCGCCACACGCCGGACGGCACGACCACCGCGACCGCGGCGGCGAGCGTCGCGATCACCACCCACAGGTCCGGGTCGGACTGCGTGCCGACGAGTTCGTGCCACACGGAGGTCGCTGTGCTGCTGTCCATGTTCCCGGGTCGCTCCCTGTCCTCGCGCGGAGTCTGGCAGTGTGGCACGTATGTGCGGACGGTACGCGGCCAGTCGTGGGCCCGAGGATCTCGCGGGAGTCTTCGGGATCGAGAAGTGGGAGCCCGGGGAGACCCTGGAGCCCGACTACAACGTGGCGCCGACCAAGGAGGTCTACGCCGTTCTGGACCGCCCCCTGAAGGACGCCGCCGACCCCCGCCCGGTTCGCCAGCTGCGCAGACTGAGGTGGGGACTCGTGCCGTCCTGGGCCCGGACGCCCGAGGGCGGGGCCCGGATGATCAATGCGCGGGCCGAGACGGTGCACGAGAAGCCCGCCTATCGCCGCGCCTTCGCCGCCCGGCGCTGCATCCTGCCCGCCGACGGCTACTACGAGTGGGTCACCGGCAAGGAGGAGCGCGACCTGGAGGTCGAGGGGAGGAGGAAGCGCCCCCGCAAGCAGCCGTACTTCGTGCTCCCGGCGGACGGCTCGGTGTTCGCCATGGCCGGGCTCTACGAGTTCTGGCGCGACCGTACCCTGCCCGACGAGCACCCCCAGGCCTGGTGGGTGACCTGCTCGGTGATCACCACCGAGGCCGAGACGGACCCGCTGGCCGTCGCCCCCGCCGACGGCCCGCACGCGCTCGCCGACATCCACCCGCGCATGCCGCTGATGCTCACCCCGGACCGCTGGGACGCCTGGCTGGACCCCGCCCGCACCGATCCCGGTGCGCTGCGTGAGCTGCTCGCGCCGCCGCCGGCCGGGCTGCTGCGCGCCTATCCGGTGACCACCGCCGTCAGCAGCGTCCGCAACAACGGCCCGGAGCTGCTGAAGGAGCTGGAGGGACCCGAAGAGGGCACACTCTTCTGACGTGAGCACCGATTCGGACACGACCACCGAGACCGTCGGCACCGGCGCGGGGGACGCCCGCATCACCTGGCACCGCGCCGAGCGGGCCCGTCTGATCCTCGCCCTCGGCCACGGCGCGGGCGGCGGGATCGAGGCCCGCGATCTGCGGGCACTGGCCCACACCCTGCCCGCGCACGGGGTGAGCGTCGCCCTCGTCGAGCAGCCCTGGCGGGTGGCCGGCCGGAAGGTCGCCCCCGCCCCGCGGACCCTGGACGCGGGCTGGCGGGGCGTCTGGCCCGCGCTGACCCGGCCCGGCCCGCCCGTCGTCGCCGGCGGCCGGTCCGCCGGAGCCCGCGTCGCCTGCCGCACGGCGACGGAACTCGGCGCGGCCGCCGTGCTCGCGCTGAGCTTCCCGCTGCACCCGCCCGGCCGGCCCGAGAAGTCCCGCGCGGAGGAACTCCTCGGCGCGGGCGTGCCCACGCTCGTCGTCCAGGGCGGCAGGGACCCCTTCGGCCGGCCGGACGAGTTCCCCGCGGGCCCCTACGAACTCGTCGAGGTCGCGTACGCGGACCACGGGCTCGCCGTGCCCCGGCGTGCGCCGGTCACCCAGGCGGACGCCCTCGCCGCGGTCACCGGGGCCGTCACGGGGTGGACCCGGTCACTGGGCGCGGCCGGCCGCTGAGCCGGGCGGGTGCGGCGGGTCGCCGAGCGCTGCGCGCCCCGGAGCGCGGAGGGCCGCCGGGTGGGGCGGGTGCGGTCGCCCCGGCGCGGCCGGCCGCCGGGTGGGGGCGGGTCCCGGCCCGGACCGCGCCGGGAATGCACGGCGGTGTGCCTCTGTTGAGCCGGACAGGGGCGCCGGGACACGGCGCACCCGTCACTGTCGTAGGAGAGGAAGACCGACGCATGGGTTCGACCTATTGCCCGCCCGTCTCCCGCCACCAGTCCGTGGACGGGCCGCGCCCGGCAGAGTCGGACCCGGGCCGCGGCGGCCGCGCTGACCTGGAGTGGACGGTGCTGCACACGGCCGCGACCGCGCCTGTCCGGGCGGCGGCGGACACCGGTCGTGCTCTATCCTCCGATTCGAGTGGGACCGGACTCGGTTCCGCCCGGGATCTTGAGGAGGTGGGTCCGGTCACTGGGACCGACGCAGGGACCGACAACGGCCAGGCGGAGCTGCCCGAGGGCCAGGGCATGGGCGCGGACACCGGCACGGAGTCGGCCGACGCGCGCAGCGCGCGCTTCGAGCGGGACGCGCTCGCGTTCCTCGACCAGATGTACTCGGCCGCGCTGCGCATGACGCGCAACCCGGCCGACGCCGAGGACCTGGTGCAGGAGACCTACGCCAAGGCGTACGCGTCCTTCCACCAGTTCCGCGAGGGCACCAACCTCAAGGCGTGGCTGTACCGCATCCTCACCAACACCTTCATCAACTCGTACCGCAAGAAGCAGCGCGAGCCGCAGCGCAGCGCGGCCGAGGAGATCGAGGACTGGCAGCTCGCGCGTGCCGAGTCGCACATGTCGACGGGGCTGCGCTCCGCCGAGTCGCAGGCACTGGACCACCTGCCCGACTCGGACGTCAAGGAGGCGCTGCAGGCGATCCCCGAGGAGTTCCGTATCGCCGTCTACCTCGCGGACGTCGAGGGCTTTGCGTACAAGGAGATCGCGGACATCATGGGGACACCCATCGGTACGGTGATGTCCCGGCTGCACCGGGGCCGCCGTCAACTGCGCGGCATGCTGGAGGACTACGCCCGTGAGCGCGGGCTGGTACCGGCGGGCGCCGGAGAGTCGGACGAAGCGAAAGGCTCGGGCTCATGAGCTGCGGAGAGCCGCACGAGACGGACTGCAGTGAGGTCCTCGACCACCTGTACGAGTTCCTCGACAGCGAGATGCCGGACGTCGACCGCGACAAGTTCAAGCAGCACTTCCGGGAATGCTCGCCGTGCCTGGAGAAGTACGGCCTCGAAGAGGCCGTCAAGAAGCTGGTCAAGCGGTGCTGCGGCCATGACGACGTGCCCACCGACCTGCGCGCCAAGGTGATGGGACGGCTCGACCTGATCCGCTCCGGGCAGTCCGTCCCCGAGCACGACGTCACGGCCGCCCCGCAGGAGTCCTGAGGCTTCCGCCGCGTCCCTCGGCGCTCCCTCGGCGCTCCCTCGGCGCTCCCTCCGCTCCCTCGGCGCTCCCTCCGCTCCCTCGGCGCTCCCTCCGCTCGCGCCCGCCGCACGGGCGCGCCGGGCCTCCCGCACACGCCGGCCGTCACCCGAACGTGCCAACGGGAGCGGCTCCCGGCCCCGGCCCGCCCTCCCCGTCCTAGGCTCCGGAGCCTGGACAGACAGGGTCACGCCCCGGGGAGGGACGCATGGAGGCGACGCCCGGGCGGGCACGCGGGTACGTCGCCGGCGCCGCCCTCGCCGTCCTGTGCTGCCTTCTCCCGCTGCCCGCCGTGCGGGCCCCCTGGTGGGCGGTGGCCCTCCTCGCAGGGCTGCACGCGGCAGCCGGCCGTCTCGCCCGCCGCCGGGCCGCCGGCACCTTCTACCCCGTCCTGCTCGCCGCGGCGTTCCTGCTGCCGCCGCCCGCCGCCGCGCTCGCCGCCGTACCGGGAGCACTGCTCGCCCCCGCCGGCCGGCGGCCCGCGGCGCTGCGCCGCGTCTGGCGGGCCGCCCAGCTCGCCCTCGCCGTGTGGGCCGCCGCCCGCACCTTCTGGGCGCTCGGCGGCCGGGACGCCGTGGCCGGCGCCGACCTCCCGCACGCGCTGCCGCCCGCCGGGGCCGCGGTGCTCGTCTTCGGCCTGGTGCTCACCGTGCTGGACGGCGGCATCCGCGCCCTGGCCGGGGAAGCACCGCCGCACCGGTGGGGGAGCGTTCCGCTGCTGCGGGCCTGGCACGGCCCGTTCCTGCGCTCCCTGGCCCCCCTCGCGGTGCACGGCCTGGCCGGACTGATGATGGCCGTGCTGTGGCGCAGCCCCTACGGGCCGGTCACCGCGCTGCTGGTGCTGCTGCCGATGTGCGTGTCCTGGTGGGCGTTCGCCCAGTACCACCGCGAGCACGCCGCCCACCAGGCCACCGTCCGCGCCCTCGTGCAGGCCGTCGACCTCAAGGACCGCTACACCCGCGGCCACAGCGAACGCGTCGGCCAGGCGTCCCTGCTGATCGCGCGCGAACTGGGCATGGACGGCCGGCGCGTGGAGCTGCTCCGGTTCGCCGGCATCCTGCACGACGTCGGCAAGCTCGGCGTGCCCACCCGGCTGCTCCGCAAGGACGGACCGCTCACCCCCCAGGAGCGGCGGGTGATCGAACTGCACCCCGAGTACGGCCACGAGATCGTACGGGGCATCTCCTTCCTCGGGGAGGCGCGGGCCGCCGTGCTGCACCACCACGAACGCCTCGACGGCAGCGGCTACCCCTACGGGCTGGCCGGCGGCCAGATCCCCGAACCCGCCCGGGTCGTCGCCGTCGCCGACGCCTTCGACGCGATGACCTCCACGCGCTCCTACCGGCGTGCCCGGTCCGTCGAGGCGGCCCTGGCGGAGCTCCAGCGGTGCGCCGGCAGCCAGTTCGACCCCCGGATGGTCGCCGCCCTGGTGCGGGCGCTGCGCCGGGACGGCTGGCACCCGGCGGTCACGGCGGACGAACCCGGCCCGCCCCCGCCCCGCCCCCCGGCCGACGGCCGCACCGGGGCGCACCGGTGAGCGGCCGCCGCCCCCCGCTCCCGCTGCTCCCGGTGCACGGCGGCGCCGCCGTGCTGGCCGCCGGCTGCCTCGCCGCCACCGCCGGCACCGGGCTCGACGGCCGGCCCGCCGCCCTCGCCTTCGGCGTGCTGATCGCGCTCGGCGAACTCGCCCGGTGGACCGGGGCGCAGGTCCGGGAGGCCGCACCGCTGGGCGCCGCCGGATCACTGGCCTACGCGCTGCTGGGCGCCGACGCCGGACAGCCCACCGGGCACGGCGTCCCCCAGGTCGTCACCGTCGTGCTGACCGCCGCCCTGCTCGGCAGCATCCCGCACACCGCCCGCGGCGACGGGTCCACCGCCGACCACCTCGCCCGGCGGGTGCTCACCGCCGCCTTCGCCGCGGCCTGCTTCCAGCCCCTGTCCCACCAGGGCGTGTTCGAGAGCTGGAGCGGTCCGGCGTACGCCGGGCTGCTGGTCGGGCTGCTCGCGCTGACCGCGCTGTGCGACGGGCTGCTCGCCGCCGTACTCGCCCACTGCCGCACCCGCCGGCCGTTCGGCCCGCTGCTCCGCGACGAGCTGCGGGCCGTGCCCGGCATCGGCTCCGCGGTGGTCGCCACCGGCGTGGTGACCGCGCTCGCCGTGGCCGTCGTCGGCCTGTGGGCGCTGCCCGTGTTCAGCGTGCCGCTGCTGCTCACCCAGCTGTCGCTGCGCCGGTACGCCGCCGTCCGCGCGACGTACCGGCAGACCGTCGCCTGCCTGGCCCGCGCCACCGAGATCGCCGGGTACACCCCGGCCGGGCACGCCCTGCGGGTCGCCGAGCTCAGCCTCGCCGTGGGCCGCGACCTGGGACTGTCCGGGCCGGAGCTGACCGTGCTGGAGCACGCCGCCCTGATGCACGACATCGGGCAGCTCAGCCTGGTCGACCCGGTCGAGGCCGGCGCCACCTCCCGCCTCCCCGCCGCCGAGCAGCGGCGGATCGCCCTGCTCGGCGGGGCCGTCGTACGGCGGACGGGGGCGGCCGCCGCGGTCGCCGTGGTCGTCGAACGCCAGGCCGACCCCTACCGGGAGCAGCCGCCCGCCGCCCGCGTGGTGCGCGTGGTGAACGCCTACGAGGAGAAGGTGCGGGACGCCGGACCGGACGGGCCGCTGAGGGCCCTGGAGGAGCTGCGGCTGGGCACGGCCGGGGAGTACGCGCCGGAGGCCGTGGAGGCACTGGCCCGGGTGCTGTCCCGGCCCGGCTCCGGCAGCCGCCGCGGGGTGTCTGACCCTGCCCGCGGCTGGGTAACCCATGGGTAATGAGCGCCCTTCCGTCCCCACGTGGTTGGATGCGAAGGAGAGAGAGTGTCCGGGGGCACTGGCCAGCCCACACCACGGAACTGGCAGGCGGGAATAGTGAGGATCTTCGGCAAGGGACGGCACCGGCCCTCCGCCTCCTGGCGGCAGGCCACGGACCGAGCGTTCACCCTGATCGGCGACGGCCGCTACGAGGACGCGGGAGCACTGCTCACACGCGCCGCCGACCTGGAGCCGTGGCTGTCGGAGTCCTGGTTCAACCTGGCCCTGCTGCACAAGTTCCGGCACGACTGGGAGCAGGCCCGCACGGCGGGGCTGCGTGCGGTCGCGCTGCTCGACCGGGACACCGGGGCACCCGACTGGTGGAACGTGGGCATCGCCGCGACCGCCCTGCAGGACTGGCCGCTGGCCCGCCGCGCCTGGCAGGCGTACGGGCTGCACGTACCCGGGGGCACCGCGCCGCCGAGGGCCTCCTCGGGCGCGGCCGCCGGGGAGCCCGTGGGCATGGACCTGGGCAGCGCCGCGGTGCGGCTGTCGCCGGAGGGCGAGGCCGAGGTCGTGTGGGGGCGCAGGCTGGACCCGGCCCGGATCGAGGTGCTGTCCATCCCGCTGCCGTCCTCGGGGCGCCGCTGGGGCGAGGTCGTGCTGCACGACGGAGTGCCGCACGGAGAGCGGACCACGTCCGCCGGACCCGCCTACCCCGTCTTCGACGAGATCGAGCTGTGGGCGCCCTCCCCGGTGCCGACCTGGGTGGTGCTGCTGGAGGCGGCGGCCGAGGCGGACCGGGACGCCCTGGAGCAGCTCGCCGCCGACGCCGGGTTCGCCGCGGAGGACTGGTCGTCCTCGGTGCGGCTGCTGTGCCGGATGTGCTCGGAGTCGCGGATGCCGGCCGACGAGGGCGACGGCGAGCACCTCGACCCGCACGACCACAGCGAGCCGGGGCATCCGGGGCCGCTGGGGCACCGGACGGACGGGCAGCTGTGGGTGCCCGAGCGGGAGTGCGGGGTGGCCGCCCCGGCCTCGCTGGTGCGGGGCCTGCTGGACGGCTGGGTGGCGGACAGCCCCGACACCAGGGACTGGCGGGACCTCGAAGAGGTCTGCTGACCGTCTCCCGCGGCACCTTTAGGCTGTACCCGTCGATTTCTCTCCGGTTCCCCGGTTCCCCGGTTGCCCGGTTCTCCGAGTCCCAGGTTCCCCGGTTTCCCCGGATCCCCGGGCCCTGGTCCCGGGTCCCCGGCTTTCAGGAAGGCATACGTCGGTCATGGCCCAGCAGGACACCGATCAGCAGCACGCGGGCGTGCTCCCCGTCGACGACGACGGCTTCGTCGTCGACACCGAGGACGCCGAGCAGCGGGAGAGCGCCTGGCGTGCGGCCGGGACCTCGCGGCCGATCACCGTGGTCGGCAACCCGGTGCTGCACAAGGAGTGCCGGGACGTCACCGAGTTCGACGACGAACTGCGGCAGCTGATCGCGGACATGTTCGCCAGCCAGCGCACCGCGGAGGGCGTGGGGCTGGCCGCCAACCAGATCGGTGTGGACCGCAAGGTCTTCGTGTACGACTGCCCGGACGACGAGGGCGCGCGCCACGTCGGCGTGGTCTGCAACCCGCGGCTGGTCGAGCTGCCCGCCGACCGGCGCCGGCTGGACGACAGCAACGAGGGCTGCCTGTCGGTGCCGACGGCGTACATGCCGCTGGCCCGCCCCGACTACGCCGAGGTGACCGGGCAGGACGAGTACGGCAACCCGATCAAGGTGCGCGGCACGGGCTACTTCTCCCGCTGCCTCCAGCACGAGACGGACCACCTGTTCGGCTACCTGTACATCGACCGGCTGTCCAAGCGCGACCGCAAGGACGCGCTGCGGCAGATGGCCGAGAACGAGCCCCGCTACCCCGTCGTGGCGAACGACTGAGCGCATCCCGCGCCGTTGACGAGCGGCGCCCGTCCCGGAGCCGGACTCCCGGGACGGGCGCCGCTCGTGCGCGCGCCCGGCGGGGCCGTTCGGGCCCGGTGCGCCTGAGGCGGGTCCCGCCCTGGTCGGTGTGCCTCGGGCGGAGGTCGTCCGGCGACCCGTGGCGGGTCCCTCCGGGCCGCTCTCCGACGGGCGCCCGTTCTGCCCTCCGCCACCCGTTCGATCTCATAGCATCCGCCGACGCTCCACAACAGTCACACAAGGGGTGCTTCACGGCATGCCGGGGTAGTGAATGGAGCAAATCCGTTCCCAGAGCGGTCAGTTGTGGTGCTGAATGGGGAGTGCGGGGATACGCAACGGCGCACGCCCGGCACGGCCGGAGGGCGTGCGTACAGGGTCGGCTGAGAGGGGTTTGTTCGTGTCCTCATTCCCACACGGCACCACATCGACCACCACGGTCGCGGTCCCACCGTCACTCTCTCTGCCGGTGATCGAGACGGCGTTTCCCCGGCAGCTGCACCCCTATTGGCCCCGGCTCCAGGAGAACACACGGACCTGGCTGCTGGAAAAACGGCTCATGCCCGCCGACAAGGTCGCCGAATATGCCGACGGTCTTTGCTACACGGACCTGATGGCCGGGTACTACATCGGCGCCCCCGAGGAGGTCATGCAGGCGATAGCGGACTTCAGCGCATGGTTCTTCGTCTGGGACGACCGGCACGACCGTGACATCGTCCACGGCCGGGCCGCCCGCTGGGAGCGGCTGCGCCGGCTGCTGCACCGTGCGCTGGACTCACCGGCGGCGCACCTGCTCCACCCCGATCCCCTGGTCGCGGGCTTCGCCGACGGTGTACGGCGGCTCTACTCCTTCCTCTCGACCCAGTGGAACGCCCGCTTCGCACGGCACTTCCACGCGGTGATCGAGGCGTACGACCGGGAATTCCACAACCGCACCGCGGGAGTCGTCCCCACGGTCGAGGAATACCTGGCGCTGCGCCGGCTCACGTTCGCGCACTGGATCTGGACCGACCTCCTGGAACCGAGCGCGCAGGTGGAACTCCAGGACGCCGTACGGAAACACCCGGCATTCCGCCGGGCCGCCCTGCTCAGCCAGGAGTTCGCCGCCTGGTACAACGACCTGTGCTCGCTCCCCAAGGAGATAGCCGGGGACGAGGTCCACAATCTCGGAATCAGTCTCATAGCCCATGAGGGAATGACGCTGGAGGAAGCTGTCGCGGATCTGCGGCGGCGCGTGGAGGACTGCGTCGGCGAATTCCTCGTGGTCGAACAGGAAGCGCTGCGGTTCGCCGACGTCCTGTCCGACGGAACCCTCCGGGGAAAGGAGCTGAGCGCTGCCGTGCGCGCCTGCGTGGGGAACATGCGGAACTGGTTCAGTTCCGTGTACTGGTTCCACCACGAGTCCGGCCGCTACCGGGTCGACAGCTGGGACGACCGCGCCACACCCCCGTACGTCAACAACGAGTCGGCAGGTGAGAAATGACCGCAGAGTCCGTCCGTCCCGAGCGGACCGACGCACCCGCACTGCGTGAGCCGCCCCTGGCCCAGGGCCGCGTCCCGCTGCTCGGCCACGGCTGGAAACTGGCCCGCGACCCACTGAGCTTCATGTCCCGGCTGCGGGAGCACGGCGATGTCGTCCGGCTCCGGCTCGGCCCCAAGACGGTGTACGCCGTCACCACCCCGGAACTGACCGGGGCGCTCGCTCTCAGCCCCGACTTCAAGATCGACGGCCCGCTCTGGGAGTCCCTGGAGGGCCTGCTCGGCAAGGAGGGCGTGGCCACCGCCAACGGCTCCCGCCACCGGCGCCAGCGGCGCACCGTCCAGCCCGCGTTCCGGCTGGACGCGATCCCCGGCTACGGCCCGGTCATGGAGGAGGAGGCGCACGCACTCGTCGAACGCTTTTGGACCGGCGGGACCGTCGACTGCACCGCGGAGTCCTTCCGGGTGGCGGTGCGCATCGCGGCCCGCTGCCTGCTGCGCGGCGAGTTCATGGACGAGCGCGCCGAGCGGCTCAGCGCCGCGCTCGCCGTCGTCTTCCGGGGCATGTACCGGCGGATGGTGGTGCCGCTCGGGCCGCTGTACCGGCTGCCGCTGCCCGGGAACCGGGCCTTCAACCGCGCCCTGGCCGATCTGCATCTCCTCGTCGACGAGATCGTCGCCGAGCGGCGGGCGTCCGGGCAAAGGCCGGACGATTTGCTGACGGCATTGCTGGAGGCGAAGGACGACAATGGCGACCCCATCGGGGAACAGGAGATCCACGACCAGGTCGTCGCCATACTCACCCCCGGCAGTGAAACCGTGGCCTCCACGATCATGTGGCTGCTGCACGTACTCGCCGAACACCCCGAGCACGCGGACCGTGTGTGTGCGGAGGTTGAATCCGTGACCGGTGGCGGGCGGCCCGTGGCATTCGAGGACGTCCGCAGGCTCGGCCACACCAACAATGTGGTCGTGGAGGCGATGCGATTGCGGCCCGCGGTGTGGATATTGACCCGCCGCGCGGTCACCGCCACCGAACTCGGCGGGTATCGCATTCCGGCCGGGGCCGACATCGTCTACAGCCCGTACGCCATCCAGCGCGACCCCCGTTCGTACGCCCGGAACCTGGAGTTCGACCCCGACCGCTGGCTTCCGGAACGCGCTCAGGACGTGCCGAAATACGCGATGAGCCCGTTCAGTGTGGGCAATCGGAAGTGCCCGAGCGACCACTTCTCGATGGCCCAGCTGACCCTGGTCACCGCGGCCCTGGCCGCGCGGTTCCGGCTGGAGCAGGTGGCCGGATCCGACGACGCCACCCGGGTCGGCATCACCCTTCGTCCCGGACGGCTGCTGGTGCGTGCCGTGCCGCGCTGAGCCCGGCCGCCGCTCAGGCGGCCGCCCCGGGACCGCGGAAGGTGCGCCGGTAGGCGTTCGGCGTGGTTCCCAGCGCCCGCACGAACTGGTGGCGCAGGGCGGCCGCGGTGCCGAACCCGGTGCGTCCGGCGATGGCGTCGACCGTCTCGTCCGTCGCCTCCAGCAGCCGCTGGGCCTGCAGCACCCGCTGGCGCAGGATCCACCGGTAGGGGGTCGTCCCGGTCTCCTGCTGGAAGCGGCGGGCGAAGGTGCGCGGAGACATGTGGGCGTGGGCGGCGAGCTGCTCGACGGTGACCTCCTCGTGGAGGTTGCGGTCCATCCAGGCGAGCACCTCGCCGACGGTGTCGCACGGTGCGGCGGGCAGCGGGCGCTCCACGTACTGCGCCTGGCCCCCGTCGCGGTGCGGGGGCACGACCATCCGGCGGGCGATGGTGTTGGCGACCTCGGTGCCGGCCTCCTTGCGCACGATGTGCAGACAGGCGTCGATGCCGGCGGCCGTGCCGGCCGAGGTGAACACCGGGTCCTCGTCGACGTACAGCACATCGGGTTCGACCACCGCCAGCGGGTGGCGCTGGGCGAGCTCGGCCACGTGCAGCCAGTGCGCCGCACAGCGCCGCCCGTCCAGCAGTCCCGCGGCGCCCAGCACGAACACCCCGGAGCACACACTGAGCACCCGGGAGCCCCGCTCCACCGCCCGCACCAGGGCGTCGAGCAGCGCGGGCGGCCAGGTGCGGGCCAGGTAGTCGTTCCCGGCGGGCACCACCACCAGGTCGGCCTCGTCGAGCCGGTCCAGGCCGTGGGGCGTGGAGACGGTGAACCCGGGGACGTGCGTGGTCAGCGAGGGGCCCTCGGCGGAGACGACCGCGAAGTCGTACACCGGGAGCCCCTGGTCGCTGCGGTCGAGGCCGAACACCTCGCAGACCACGCCCAGTTCGAAGGGATGCACGCCGTCGAGCAGGACGACGGCCACGTTGCTCAGCACGACTCACCTCGTCAGCCCGCCGCGCCCGGCCGCACCCGTCCCGCAGGGGACGACCCCGTGGGACCGGGATCCGGGGGAGGGTCCTCCGGGGCGGCGCGGCAGCATGCCGCCAGTGTGCCCCAAGGCTGGCAGTAATTCGAGGGTGTGCGGCAGTCCTGCCACTGGGAGGGAGGGTCGCCGCGCTGGAGACTGAAGGCATGAACGCACTCGTCGCATACCTCGCAGTCGTCGTCCTCTTCCTCGTCGTCGCAGGTCCGGCGCTCGTGGGAGCAGCCCACGAGCGCCGGATCGACCGTCTGATCAAGCAGGCCGAGGGTCAGAAGTCCTCGTCCAGGTCGACAGTGCCCTCCACCGCCACCTGGTACGCCGAGGCACGCCTCTCGAAGAAGTTGGTCAGCTCCTGAACTCCCTGGAGCTCCATGAAGGAGAACGGGTTCTCCGAACCGTAGACCGGCGCGAAGCCCAGCCGGGTCAGCCGCTGGTCGGCGACGCACTCCAGGTACTGCCGCATGGACTCGGTGTTCATCCCGGGCAGTCCGTCGCCGCACAGGTCGCGGGCGAACTGGAGCTCGGCCGCGACCGCCTCCTTCAGCATGTCGGTGACCTGCTGCTGCAGCGCGTCGTCGAACAGCTCCGGCTCTTCCTTGCGGACGGTGTCCACCACCTCGAACGCGAAGCTCATGTGCATGGTCTCGTCGCGGAACACCCAGTTGGTGCCGGTCGCCAGACCGTGCAGCAGGCCCCGGCTGCGGAACCAGTAGACGTACGCGAAGGCGCCGTAGAAGAACAGGCCCTCGATGCACGCCGCGAAGCAGATGAGGTTCAGCAGGAAGCGGCGCCGGTCGGCCCGGGACTCCAGCCGGTCGAGCTTCTCGACCTCGTTGATCCACTTGAAGCAGAACCCGGCCTTCTCCCGGATGGAGGGGATGTTCTCCACCGCGGCGAAGGCGGCCGCACGGTCCTCCGGGTCGGGCAGGTAGGTGTCCAGCAGCGTCAGATAGAACTGGACGTGCACCGCCTCCTCGAACAGCTGCCTGGACAGGTACAGGCGCGCCTCGGGGGAGTTGATGTGCTTGTACAGCGTGAGCACCAGGTTGTTCGCCACGATCGAGTCACCCGTGGCGAAGAAGGCCACCAGCCGGCCGATGAGGTGCTGCTCCTCGGGCGTCAGCTTCGCCAGGTCCGCGACGTCCGAGTGCAGGTCCACCTCCTCGACGGTCCAGGTGTTCTTGATGGCGTCCCGGTAGCGCTCGTAGAAGTCCGGGTAGCGCATCGGGCGCAGCGTCAGCTCGAAGCCCGGGTCCAGCAGGCGGGGGGCCCGCGCGCCGCCGGCCTCGCTTCCGGCTGCCGTCGCGGCGGACGGCTGGTGGGGGGTCGGGTCGGTGGACATCACTGGCAGGCCTCGCAGGACTCGGGGTTCTCAAGGGAGCAGGCGACGTCCTCGGCCGGGGCCGCCTGCTGGACGGGGACGGTGGCCTGCGCGGCGCGCGCGATCCTCGTCGCGGGGCGCGAGCGCAGGTAGTACGTCGTCTTCAGCCCGGACTTCCAGGCGTACGCGTACATCGAGGAGAGCTTGCCGATCGTCGGCGTCTCCAGGAACAGGTTCAGGGACTGGGCCTGGTCCAGGAACGGGGTGCGGGCCGCCGCCATGTCGATCAGGCCGCGCTGCGGGATCTCCCACGCCGTGCGGTACAGCGCCCGCACGTCCTCGGGGATCCACGCGAAGCCCTGCACCGAGCCGCTGGCCTCCCGCAGCGCCTCGCGGGTGCGGGCGTCCCACACGCCGAGGTCCTTCAGATCCTGCACCAGGTAGGAGTTGACCTGGAGGAACTCGCCGGACAGCGTCTCGCGCTTGAACAGGTTCGACACCTGCGGCTCGATGCACTCGTACACGCCCGCGATGGAGGCGATGGTCGCGGTGGGCGCGATCGCCAGCAGCAGCGAGTTGCGCATACCGACCCGGGCGATCCGCTCGCGCAGCGCCGCCCAGCGCTCCGGCCAGGTGAACTCCGCGTCGTAGTGGTCGGGGTGCAGCACCCCGCGGGCGGTCCGGGTCTTCTCCCAGGCGGGCAGCGCCCCGTTGCGCTCGGCGAGGTCCGCGGAGGCCTCGTAGGCGGCGAGCATGATGCGCTCGGCGATCCGGGTGGACAGCGCGCGCGCCTCGGGCGAGTCGAACGGCAGGCGCAGCTTGAAGAACACGTCCTGCAGGCCCATCGCGCCGAGGCCCACCGGGCGCCAGCGGGCGTTGGAACGGCCCGCCTGCTCGGTCGGGTAGAAGTTGATGTCGACGACCCGGTCGAGGAAGGTGACGGCCGTGCGGACGGTGCTGTCGAGGCGCTCCCAGTCGATGCCGCCGTCCCGGACGAACGCGCCGAGGTTCACCGAGCCCAGGTTGCAGACCGCGGTCTCGCCGTCGTCGGTGACCTCCAGGATCTCCGTGCAGAGGTTGGAGGAGTGGACCGTGTGGCCGGGCTCGGCCGTCTGGTTCGCGGTGCGGTTGGCGGCGTCCTTGAAGGTCATCCAGCCGTTGCCGGTCTGCGCCAGGGTGCGCATCATCCGGCCGTACAGCTCGCGGGCCGGGATCGTCCTGCGGGCCAGGCCGGCCGCCTCGGCGCGCCGGTAGGCGGCGTCGAACTCCTCGCCCCACAGGTCGACCAGTTCGGGCACGTCGGCGGGGGAGAACAGCGACCAGTCCTGGTCGGCGTTCACCCGCCGCATGAACTCGTCGGGGATCCAGTGCGCGAGGTTCAGGTTGTGCGTACGGCGGGCGTCCTCGCCCGTGTTGTCGCGCAGCTCCAGGAACTCCTCGATGTCGGAGTGCCAGGTCTCCAGGTAGACCGCGGCGGCACCCTTGCGGCGGCCGCCCTGGTTCACGGCGGCGACCGAGGCGTCCAGGGTCTTCAGGAACGGCACGATGCCGTTGGAGTGCCCGTTGGTCCCGCGGATCAGCGAACCGCGGCTGCGGATCCGGGAGTACGACAGCCCGATGCCGCCGGCGTGCTTGGAGAGGCGGGCGACCTGGTGGTAGCGGTCGTAGATGGAGTCCAGCTCGTCGAGGGGGGAGTCGAGCAGGTAGCAGGACGACATCTGCGGGTGCCGCGTGCCGGAGTTGAACAGGGTGGGCGAGGACGGCAGGTAGTCCAGACGGCTCATCAGCCGGTAGAGCGCGGCGACCTCGTCGACCGAGCGGGGTGTGTCGTCCTCGGCGAGACCGCACGCCACCCGCAGCAGGAAGTGCTGGGGCGTCTCGACGACCCGCCGGGTGATCGGGTGCCGGAGCAGGTAGCGGGAGTGCAGGGTGCGCAGGCCGAAGTAGCCGAAGCGGTCGTCGGCGCCGGTGTCGACCAGGGCGTCCAGCCGGGCGCCGTGCAGCCGCGCGAACTCCGCGGTGCGGTCGGCGATGAGGCCCTCGCGGTGCCCGACGGCGACGGACCCGGTGAAGCGGGTGACGCCCTGGGAAGCGGCCTCCGCGCGGATGGAGAGGGTCAGCAGCCGGGCGGCCAGCCGGGAGTAGGCGGGGTCCTCGGAGATGAGCCCGGCGGCGGCCTCGGTGGCCAGCTCGCGCAGCTCCGCCTCGTCGGCCTGGGCCGAACGGCCGCGCAGCGCGGCGGCGGCGACCCGGCCGGGGTCGGCGTCGGGGAGGTCCGCGGTCAGCTCGGTGAGGGTCCGCAGCAAGGCTGTTCCGGGGGCGTCCTCGTCGGTCCGGACGGCTGAGGCCGGGTCTGCTGGCGCGATGGTCACTGGGAGCTCTCCCTCGCTCGGCACGGAGGGCCTGGCGGAGGGCAGGGGGCAGCACACGAGCGCACGGGGCGTCGCGTCCACCGGCCCACTCCACGAGGCCCGGACGTCAGGGCGGTCCGGCCGGGGCGGCCGGGCACGCGCTGTCGGCAGGTCTTCGGACTGCTCGCTGTGTGGAAACACACAAGTACACCGTTGCGGGACAGTTCCGGATTCGCACCGGATTCCCCTGCGGCGACAGCGAGGATGAGCATACATCTAGTGCCGGGTTCCGGTGACGCCACCATATGTTGTGTCGCCGTGTGACTTCAGAGCGTCAACTCCGTGCAACGGCACGGCAGCGGGCCGCCCTCCGGGGTGCGGAGGGCGGCCCGCTGCGGGTGCCCGTGGCCGGGCGGGACCGTGCCGGGACCGCGCTGTGGGGCGGGTCCTGCGCGGTTCCCCGCGTCTCTTGCCGGCGTGGTGCGGGGTGTGTCGTGGTTCTCGCGCGGTTCCCCGCGCCCCTTGGTGGTGGGGTGCGGGGTGCGGGGTGCGCGGTGTGGTGCGGGTGTGCGGTGGTTCTCGCGCGGTTCCCCGCGCCCCTGGGGGCGTGGTTCCGCGGGCGCCTTGGGGGTTGGGGCGGGATGGGTGAGGCGGTGTGGGGGTGTGGGCGTGTGGGTGTGGTGCGTGGTTCCCCGCGTCCCTGGGGCGTGGTTCCCCGGGTGCCTGGGTGTGCGGTTCCCCGCGTGCCCGGGGGCGGGGTGCGGGGGTCAGCGGGTCACGGGGAGTTCGGTGCGTACGCCCGGGTCGCCCGCGTCCGCGGTGTAGTCCTCCGGCCGCGTCTCGTCGACGCCCTCCGGGGCCTTCGCCGCCTTCAGGACGACGGTCAGGACCACCGTCACCACGGCGTTGAGGACGAAGGCCGTGAGGCCGATGTAGCCGATCTCACCGATGCCCGGGATCTCCTCGGCCGAGCCGCCGAAGTGCTTCTGCGTGGGGGAGGCCACGCCGTACGCGGCGACCGTGCCGTAGACCATGCCGGCCGCCCAGCCGCCCAGCAGCGCCCAGCGGTGGAACCAGCGCGTGAACAGGCCGCCGACCAGGGCCGGGAAGGTCTGCAGGATCCAGATGCCGCCGAGCAGCTGGAAGTTGATGGCGACCGTCTTGTCCATGGTCAGCACGAACACCAGGGCGCCGACCTTCACCAGCAGCGACACCACCTTGGAGACCTGGGTCTCCTGCTTGGGCGTGGCGTCCGGGCGGATGAAGTCCTTGTACACGTTGCGGGTGAAGAGGTTCGCCGCGGCGATGGACATGATGGCCGCGGGCACCAGCGCGCCGATGCCGATCGCCGCGAACGCCACCCCCGCGAACCAGTCCGGGAACATGTTCTCGAACAGCTGCGGGATGGCCAGCTGTCCGTTGTCCACCGTGACGCCGGCCGCGATCGCCATGAAGCCCAGCAGGGCGAGCAGGCCCAGCATCAGCGAGTACAGCGGCAGGATCGTGGTGTTGCGGCGGATGACCTCGCGGCTGCGCGAGGAGAGCGTCGCGGTGACGGAGTGCGGGTACATGAACAGCGCCAGCGCCGAGCCCAGCGCCAGCGTGGCGTAGGTCCACTGGCCCGCCTCGGCCGGGACCAGCCCGCCCGCGCCGGCCGTGGTGAACTTCTCGTTCGCCTTGGCGAAGATGTCGTCGAAGCCGCCCAGCTTGATCGGGATGTAGATGATCGCGACCCCGATGACCAGATAGATCAGGGTGTCCTTGACGAACGCGATCAGAGCGGGGGCGCGCAGGCCGGAGGAGTAGGTGTACGCCGCGAGCACGCCGAAGGCGATCAGCAGCGGCAGGTCCTTGACGAACCAGCTGGTGTTCTCGCCGCCGCCCACGCCCATCACGTCGAGCACGGCCTGGATGCCGACGAGCTGGAGCGCGATGTACGGCATCGTCGCCAGCAGCCCGGTGACCGCGACCGCCAGTGACAGGCCCTTGGAGCCGAACCGGCCGCGCACGAAGTCCGAGGTCGTCACATAGCCGTGCCGGTGGGAGACCGACCACAGACGGGGCAGGAAGGTGAAGATCAGCGGGTAGACGAGGATCGTGTACGGCACGGCGAAGAAGCCGGCCGCGCCCGCCGCGTAGACCGCGGCCGGGACCGCGACGAAGGTGTACGCGGTGTAGAGGTCGCCACCGAGCAGGAACCAGGTGACCCAGGTTCCGAACGACCGGCCGCCCAGACCCCACTCGTCGAGGCTGTGCTCGTTCTCGGCCTTGCGCCAGCGCGCGGCCAGGAAGCCCATGACCGTGACGGCCAGGAAGAACAGCACGAAGACGGTGAGCGCGACAACGTTGACACCGGTCTTCATCAGCGCTCACCTCCCGTGCGGGCGGCGCGGGCACGCTGCTCCCGCCGCCAGAGCCGGTACGCGAGCGCGGTCAGCGCGGTGGAGACGACGACCCATGCCATCTGGTACCAGTAGAAGAACGGGATGCCGCCGAGCGACGGTTCGAGCCTGGTGTAGGAGGCGACCCACAGCATCGCCGCGAACGGTGCGAACAGGCAGAGACCGATGACGACCCGTACGGGTGTCACCACCGGTTCCCGCCTCACTTGCGGGGCTTGCGACATCTGGCGACTCCGTCCCCTCAAAGATCACCTGGTGCAGTGCGCAGGCAATCTAGGACACGGTGTCGCGGCCGCGTAACCCCTTGTCAGCATGTCGGCTGCGGGTTTGTCACCTTTGCCGCGGAGTAGGCCTCTTCTGCCCGGCGGGCCGCGCGTCCCGGCCGCTCGGCGCGGGTGCTCGGCGCGGGTGCGCCGGGGCCTCCCGGCGGGCCCGCGAGGCCGCGCTTGCGCGGTGGGGGCCGCACGTGCCGGGCCGCGCCCGGCGCACCGCACGGCCCGGCACGTGCGGTGCGCCGGGGCCGCGGTGTCCGGGGCTACTCGGCGGGCCGCTTGAGCCGGGCGACGAACTTGTAGCGGTCGCCGCGGTAGACCGAGCGCACCCACTCCACCGGCTTGCCCTCGCGGTCGACGGAGTGCCGGGAGAGCATCAGCATCGGCAGGCCCACGTCGGTGCCGAGCAGGCCGGCCTCCCGGGGGGTGGCCAGGGAGGTCTCGATGGTCTCCTCGGCCTCGGCGAGGTGCACGTCGTAGACCTCGGCGAGCGCCGTGTACAGGGACGTGTACTTCACCAGCGAGCGGCGCAGCGCGGGGAAGCGCTTGGCCGACAGGTGGGTGGTCTCGATGGCCATCGGCTCGCCGTTGGCCATGCGCAGCCGCTCGATGCGCAGGACGCGCCCGCCGGCGGTGATGTCGAGCAGGTCGGCCAGGCGGTCGTCGGCGGTGATGTAGCCGATGTCCAGCAGCTGGGAGGTCGGCTCCAGGCCCTGGGCGCGCATGTCCTCGGTGTAGGAGGTCAGCTGCAGCGCCTGGGAGACCTTCGGCTTGGCGACGAAGGTGCCCTTGCCCTGGATGCGCTCCAGGCGGCCCTCGACGACCAGCTCCTGCAGGGCCTGGCGCACCGTGGTGCGGGAGGTGTCGAACTCGGCCGCCAGTGTCCGCTCGGGCGGCACGGGTGTGCCGGGCGGCAGGGTCTCGGTCATGTCGAGCAGGTGCTTCTTGAGGCGGTAGTACTTGGGCACGCGCGCGGTACGGACACTTGCCCCGCCCTCGTTCTCCGCACTGCTGACGTCGGTGCTCATGCTCCGCCTTCCCGGCTCCCGGTGCCGATTCGGCCGACACCCCATCGGCCGCGGCTCACATCGTGGCACGGCTTCGCGCGCGGGCGCCCTGTACGGGGCCCTTCCGCACGCTCCGTGATCTCCCCTGTATACCCCCGGGACCCTTGTTGGTCTAGTCCAAAGCTCTGTCAAGATGCAGTGGTCCAGTCGCAGTGGTCCGTCCGTTTGGTCGCTTGCGCAATGAAAGGTCCCTGCATATCTCGGTCCCATCACGGACCCCGGCGGCCCGCTTGAACACCCTTGACAGCCCTATTGGTCTGGGCCAAGCTCCCGGTACTGGTCTACACCATTGGTCCAGGTCCCGGCCCCACGGACGGTTCGCACGGCGTTGACGCCTCACCGCGGGGACGAGGGGGGTTTGTGGCATCCCTGAGGAGGGTGGCGTGAAGCGCAAGCTGGTTGCCGCGATCGGTATCGCGGGCATGATGTTCTCGGTCGCGGCGTGCGGGGACGGCGACGACAAGAGCAGCGGCGGCGACAAGAAGGCGGCCGACGTCAAGGAGCTGACCGTCTGGCTCACCGTCGACGCCCAGAACAACTGGCCCGAGCTGGTGAAGGCCGCGGACGACGCGGTCACCGAGAAGCACCCGGGCATCAAGATCAAGCACGAGTACTACGGCTGGCCGGACAAGAACGCCAAGCTCGACGCCGTACTCGCCACGGACAAGGCTCCGGACGTGGTCGAGATGGGCAACACGGAGATGCTCTCGTACATGGTCAAGGGTGCCTTCGCGCCCGTCGACCCGTCGAAGTTCGACAACTCCGACGCGTGGCTGGACGGCCTGAAGGCCTCGGTGACGTACGAGGGCAAGACCTACGGTGTGCCGTACTACGCGGGCGGCCGCGTCGGCAACTACCGCAAGGACGTCTTCGCCGAGGCCGGCGTGAAGTCCGCGCCGACCACCTACGAGGAGCTGACCGCCGCCCTGGACAAGGTCCAGAAGAAGCAGGGCGACAAGTTCAGCGCCTGGTACCAGCCCTCCCGCGACTGGTACGCGGCCATGTCCTTCGTCTACGACGCGGGCGGCTCCATCGCCGAGGAGGAGGGCGGCCAGTGGAAGGCCGGCCTCTCCTCGCCCGAGTCGGTCAAGGGCCTGAAGGAGTTCAAGAACGTCGTCGACTCCTACATGCACGGTGACAAGACCAAGGACGAGTCCGACCGCTACATCGTGTACGGCCAGGGCAAGTCCGGCATGATCTTCGGCGCGGCCTGGGAGGGCGCGACCGCCGCCGCCCCGGAGAACGACAAGACCGGCAAGCTCAAGGACAACCTGGAGAACTTCGTGATGCCGGGTCCGTCCGGCAGCAACCTCCCGGTGTTCCTGGGCGGCTCCGACCTCGCCGTCCCGGTGAAGTCGGACGCGCAGGAGGTCGCCGCCGAGTGGATCAACGCCTTCGCGGGCGCCTCCGGCCAGAAGGGTCTGATGGAGAAGGGCAACCTGCCCAACAACAAGACCGACCTCGCCACCCTCAAGGACGACCCGGCGACGGCCGTCCCGGCCACCGCGGCCGAGTCCAACTGGTTCGTCCCGATGGCCCCCGGCTGGGGCCAGGTCGAGAAGGCCCAGGTCCTGCAGAACATGCTGCAGAGCATCGGCACCGGCAAGAAGTCGGTCGAGGACGCCGCCAAGGAGGCGGACGCCGAGATCGACAAGGTCATCAACACCAAGTGACCTGAGGCGGGGCTCCGTTCACGGGGCGGAGCCCCGCCTTCTTTCCGTACGACGTACGACCTGAGGGACCCGCCGAGGAGCGCGCGATGAGTGCCGACACGACCACCCCTGCCAAGGTGCCGCCGCCGCGGCAGGCACCCCCGCCGGCCCCCGCGGCCCGGCCCCGCGCCAAACGGACGTACGGCCCGGCCGCCACCGCATGGCTGCTGCTCGCGCCCTGTCTGCTGATCCTGGCCCTGGTCATGGGCTATCCACTGGTCCGGCTGGTCACCCTGTCCTTCCAGAAGTTCGGGCAGCCCCAGCTGTGGGGCTTTGAGCCGGCCGAGTCGGCGGGCCTCGAGAACTTCTCCAAGGTGCTCGGCGACAGCGAGTTCTGGACCGTCGTCCTGCGCACGGTGATCTTCGCCGGCGGCGCGGTGGTCTTCACCATGGTGATCGGCATGCTGATCGCCCTGCTGCTCCAGCGGGTCTCCGGCTGGGTGAAGACACTGATCAACATCGCGCTCGTGGCCAGCTGGGGCATGCCCGTCATCGTCGCGACCACCGTGTTCAAGTGGCTCTTCGACGCCGACTACGGGGTGCTGAACGCAGTCCTCAGCAAGCTCCCCGGCGTGGAGCTCATCGGCCACAACTGGTTCGCCAGCGGCCCCCAGGGCCTCGCGGTGATCATGCTGCTGGTGATCTGGGGCGCGGTCCCCTTCGTGGTGATCACGCTCAGCGCCGGCCTCACCCAGGTCCCCAAGGAGCTGGAGGAGGCCGCCCGCCTCGACGGCGCCGGTGCCTGGGGCGTCTTCCGCTACGTCACGCTGCCCATCCTCAAGCCGATCATCGTGATGCTCACGACCCTGTCGGTCATCTGGGACATGGGTGTCTTCCCCCAGGTCTTCGTGATGCGCAACGGCCACCCGGAGCCGGAGTTCCAGGTGCTCAACACCTACTCCTACGACCGCGCCTTCGTGGTCAACGACTACGCCCAGGGCTCTGCGATCGCACTGATCACCGTCCTGCTGCTGCTCGGCGTGGTCGCCGTCTACATGCGTCAGATGCTGAAGATCGGAGAGGTCGAATGAGCGCACTCGCCACCGGGAGCGGGCGCACCGAGGCCGGCCGCTCGCGCCGCCGCAGGGCCAGGACCGGCTGGAACATCCTCGGCCTGTTCGTGTTCGCCACCGCCGGCTTCCCCGTGTACTGGATGCTCAACACGGCGTTCAAGCCGGCCAAGGACGCCATCGACCCGGACCCGAGTCTGCTGCCCACCGGCCTGACCCTGTCCAACTTCGACCGGGCGCTCCACATCGCCGACTTCTGGGGCCCGGTCGGCCGCAGCCTCGTGGTCTCCGTGGTCGTCGTCGTGATCGGCATCGCGATCGGCCTGCTCGCCGCGCTCGCCATCTCCCGGTTCGCCTTCCGCGGCCGCAAGGTCGTGATCGTCGGCATCCTCGCGGTGCAGATGGTCCCGCTCGTCGCCATGATCATCCCGGTGTTCCTGCTGCTCAACGACCTCGGGCAGTACGACAGGCTGACCGGCCTGATCATCACCTACCTGACCTTCATCCTGCCCTTCACGGTGTGGACGCTGCGCGGTTTCATCGTCAACATCCCCCGGGAGCTGGAAGAGGCCGCCATGGTCGACGGCTGCTCGCGCACCGGCGCCTTCGTCCGCGTCGTGTTCCCGCTGCTCGCCCCCGGCCTGGTCGCCACCTCGGTCTACGGCTTCATCCAGGCCTGGAACGAGTACCTGTACGCCCTGATGCTGCTCAGCCAGCAGAACCAGACCGCCACCGTGTGGCTCGGCAACTTCACCACCAAGCACGGCACCGAGTACGCCCCGATGATGGCCGGCGCCACCATGATGGCCGTGCCGATCGTCGTGCTGTTCCTCTTCGTCCAGCGCAAGATGGCCGCGGGTCTGACCGCCGGCGCCGTGAAGGGATGACGCACCCCGATGACGACTTTCGCCAGCGGAACCGACACGCTCACCCGTGACGCGCTGACGGTCCTCCAGCCCGGCTTCCCCGGCACCAGCGCCCCCGACTGGCTGCTGCGCCGGCTCGGCGAGGGCCTCGCCTCCGTCGGCCTGTTCGGCCGCAACGTCGCCTCGCCCGAGCAGCTCGCCGCCCTGACCGCACAGCTGCGCGCCGAGCGCGACGACGTCCTCGTCGCCATCGACGAGGAGGGCGGCGACGTCACCCGTCTGGAGGTGCGCACCGGCTCCTCCTTCCCGGGCAACCACGCCCTCGGCGCGGTGGACGACACCGACCTGACCCGCGCGGTCGCCCGCGAGCTGGGCCGCCGCCTCGCCGCCTGCGGCATCAACTTCAACTGGGCGCCGTCCGCCGACGTCAACTCCGACCCCGACAACCCGGTGATCGGCGTCCGCTCCTTCGGCACCGACCCGGACCTGGTCGCCCGGCACACCGCCGCCTACGTCCAGGGCCTGCAGGCGGCGGGCGTCGCCGCCTGCACCAAGCACTTCCCCGGGCACGGCGACACCAACGTCGACTCCCACCACGCGCTGCCCCGCATCGACGTGGACGCCGACATGCTCGCCGAGCGGGAACTCGTCCCGTTCCGCGCCGCCATCGAGGCCGGCACCCGCGCCGTGATGAGCGCCCACATCCTGGTCCCCGCGCTGGACCCGGAGCGTCCGGCAACGTTGTCCCACCGCATCCTCACCGGGCTGCTGCGCAAAGAACTCGGCTACGACGGCCTCATCGTCACCGACGGCATGGAGATGCAGGCCATCGCCGGCACGTACGGCATCGAACGCGGCAGCGTCCTCGCCCTCGCCGCCGGCGCCGACGCCATCTGCGTGGGCGGCGGCCTCAACGACGACGAGACCGTCCGCATCCTGCGGGACGCCCTGGTGACCGCGGTACGCACCGGCGAGCTGCCCGAGGAGCGGCTGGCCGACGCCGCCGAGCGGGTACGCCGCCTGGCCCGCTGGACGGCCGCCGGCCCTGCCGGCGCCGCGGACCGGGGCGATCCCGACGTCGGGCTGCGCGCCGCCCGCCGCGCCCTGCGGATCACCCGGGCGCCCGGCTGCACCCCGGTCGGCGAGGCGCCCTACGTCGCCACCCTCACGCCGGTCGCGAACATCGCGGTGGGCGACGAGACGCCGTGGGGCGTCGCCGGGGAGCTGGCGGCCCTGCTGCCGGGCACCGAGGCGGGGACCTTCGCGGGCGAGGAGCAGGGCGCCGCGGACGCGGGCCCGGCCGTCCTGGCCGCCGCGGCCGGGCGCCGGATCGTCGTGGTCGTCCGCGACGTGCACCGCCACCCGTGGATGGCCGCCACCCTGGAGACGCTGCTGGCGGCCCGCCCCGACACGGTCGTCGTCGAGATGGGCCTGCCCCAGGCGCCCCCGCGCGGCGCCCTGCACATCGCCACCCACGGCGCCGCGCAGGCCTGCGGCCGCGCCGCCGCGGAGGCCGTCGCGGGCGCCTGACACCCGACGACGAAGAAGGCGTCGGCTCCCCGGAAAGGGGACCGGCGCCTTCCGCGCGAGCCGTGCACCGCGGGACCGCACGGCCCCCGCGGACCGGGCCCCCGCGGACCGGGCCGCCGCGCCGCCGCCCTCCGCCCGCCGCGCCCGTGCGCCGGGCAGGTGCGGCGAGAGACGCGTCGGCGGACGCGGACAGGGAAGAGGGCGGACGCGGACGGGGGAGAGGGGGCGGGGCAGAGCGGAGGGGACGGCGGGGCTAGCGCGGGCTAGCGCCACGGCGGGCGTCGCGGCGGGGCGAACGTCGCCTGCCGCGGCACTGGGGCGTGTTTCGAAAGTCCCGCCTGCCTGGCGGCGTCTGGCACGCACGCTCGCCGCGTTGTCAGCGCCCGATACATCCAGTATCGGGGCGACCCTCCGCCTTGCGATCGCACGCACCAGACGCCGCCAGACCTGCCCTTCGGGCAGACGACGCTACTTTCGAAACACGGCCTAGATGCCCTGCCAGTCCGGCTTGCCGGCGTAGGTGTGCCGGAAGTAGTCCGCCAGCTTCAGCTTGGACGCGGCGGCCTCGTCGGCCACCACGGTGGCATGCGGGTGCAGCTGGAGCGCGGAGGCCGGGCAGACGGCCGCGACGGGCCCCTCGACGGTCGCCGCGACGGCGTCCGCCTTGCCCTCGCCGGTGGCCAGCAGGACCAGGTGCCGGGCCTCCAGGATCGTCCCGATGCCCTGGGTGATCACGTGGTGCGGCACCTGTGCGATGTCGTCGTCGAAGAAGCGCGCGTTGTCGATCCGGGTCTGCTCGGTGAGGGTCTTGATCCTGGTACGGGAGGCCAGTGAGGAGCACGGCTCGTTGAACCCGATGTGCCCGTCCGTGCCGATCCCGAGCAGCTGGAGGTCCACCCCGCCGGCCTCGGCCAGCGCACGGTCGTAGGCCTCGCACGCGGCCTGCACGTCCTGCGCGGTGCCGTCGGGGCCCATGAAGGCGTCCATCGGCACGCCGAGCGGTTCCAGCACCTCACGGCGCAGCACGGAGCGATAGGACTCGGGGTGCTCCGCGGGCAGCCCCACGTACTCGTCGAGCTGGGCGATCCGGGCGTGCGAGGCGTCCACGGCGCCGGAGCGGACCCGGGCCGTCAGAGCCTGGTAGACGGGCAGCGGGGTGGAGCCGGTCGCCACGCCGAGCAGGGCGTCCGGCGTGCGACGCAGCAGCTGGGCCATGGCCTCGGCTATCAGCTCGCCGCCGGCCTGGGCATCCGGAACGATGACAACTTCCACGCTGGGCCTGCCGTTCTGGAGAGGGGACTCGTGGGCATCCGGAAAGGGAGATGTGGTTTAGACCAATCTAGCAGAGCGGGGCCTCCCGGGCAGCCTTGCGCGGGCCCCGCGGACCGCCTCCCCGCCGTGGCGGGCCGGGCGTCGGGAACCCGCACCCCGGGGCCGTCCGCCCGGCACCCCCGCCGGGGCCGGCCGCTCCCGTGAAGGCCGGATGCCGGGGTGGCCGCCCGGGTCTCCGTGCTCCGGGCCCCTGAGGGGCCGCCGCGCCTCGCGCGCCCCTTCCGGGTGTACCGACGGCGCGGTTCCGGCGCGGCGTCCCCGGGGCGGCGTTGCGCCGGGCGCACGACGGCGTGAGCCGGGGGAGACCGGGGCTGCTCGCCGAAATTGGCCCGCCCGTGTGGCCCCGTACCCGACGCGGGCGGGTTAGGCTGCCAAGGCTGACAACGAACTCGCAACCAACTCGGTCCCACGCATGGACATGGCCAATGGTCTAGTCCACAATGCTGGAGGGGCACGCTCCACGACGACAAGCCTCCGTCCTCCCCGCACAGGAGGACGGAACGAGGAACCGGCGGCTCTCTGCCCTGACTGCCCCGGCTCCTCACCTTCGGCCGACGGGACCGCACACCCCCCGGCCGTTGCTGCTCCGGGCTGCGGTGCCGGGAGGGTTGAGGGTCCCTCCCAGGCGCCGCGGCCCGCGGGTGCTCCAGGGGCCGTCACGCCGGCCCCTCCCGGACAGGGTGCGAGGGCCGCCTCCGGGCCCGTGCCGCAAGCCGCCCCGTCCCGCCCGCCTCCCCGCCGCCCACAGGTCCGTACGGCCCGCCTCCGGGGTCGCGCGGTTTCCCGCGCCGCACAAGCCGCCGGGTACGCTCCCAGCGTGCCCTCCATGAACGAACTGGTCCGCCAGCACACCGCCCTCGACGACTCCGACCTCGAGTGGCTGCATCTGCTGGTCTCGGAGTGGCAGCTGCTCTCCGACCTGTCCTTCGCCGACCTGGTGCTCTGGGTCCCCACCCGCGACGGCACCCGCTACGTGTCCGTCGCGCAGATGCGGCCCAACACGGGCCCGACCTCCTACCAGGACGACATGGTCGGCCATCTCGTGCCGCGCGGCCGCCGGCCGATGCTGGACGCGGCCCTGGACGAGGGCCGCATCGTGCGCGAGGGGGACCCCGAGTGGCGTGAGGAGGTCCCCGTCCGGGTCGAGTCGATCCCGGTCCGCCGGGACGGCCGCGTCCTCGGCGTCATCGCCCGCAACACCAACCTGCTCACCGTGCGCACCCCGAGCCGGCTGGAGCTGACCTATCTCCAGTCCGCCTCCGACCTGGCGCAGATGATCGCGGCCGGCGCCTTCCCCTTCCCCGACCAGCAGGTGGACATGGACGCCTCTCCCCGGGTCGGCGACGGCCTGATCCGGGTGGACGCCGACGGCATCGTCCAGTACGCCTCCCCGAACGCGCTGTCCGCCTATCACCGGCTGGGCCTCGCCTCCGACCTGGTCGGCCACCACCTCGGGCGGACGACGGCCGAACTCGCCCCGACGCGGGGGCCGGTGGACGAGGCGCTGGCCAAGGTCGCCAGCGGCTGGGCCCCGCGCGAGTTCGAGATCGAGGGCAACGACGGCGTCATCCAGGTCCGGGCCATCCCGCTCAAGCCCAAGGGCACCCGGATCGGCTCCCTGGTGCTGCTCCGGGACGTCACCGAACTGCGCCGCCGCGAACGCGAGTTGATCACCAAGGATGCCACCATCCGGGAGATCCACCACCGCGTGAAGAACAACCTCCAGACGGTGGCCGCGCTGCTGCGCCTGCAGGCCCGGCGTATCGAGTCCGAGCGCGGCCGCGCCGCCCTGGAGGAGGCGGTGCGCCGGGTCGGCTCGATCGCCATCGTCCACGAGACGCTGTCCCAGAACCTCGACGAGCGCGTGGAGTTCGACGAGATCGCCGACCGGGTGCTGGCGATGGTCGCGGAGATCTCACCCGGCAAGGTCACCGGCCGGCGCACCGGCCGCTTCGGCATCCTCGACGCCGAGGTCGCCACCCCGCTGTCCATGGTGCTGACCGAGGTCCTGCAGAACGCCCTGGAGCACGGCTTCCGCGAGGGCGAGACCGGCACGGTCGAGGTGTCCGCGGTCCGGGGCGGCACCACGAAGGACACCCGGCTGCTCGTCACGGTCCAGGACGACGGCGTCGGCCTGCCGCCCGGCTTCGACGCACGCACCGCCGGCAACCTGGGCCTGCAGATCGTACGGACCCTGGTGGAGGGGGAGTTGGGCGGCAGCTTCGACATGGTTCCGGCGCCGGAGCGCGGCACGCAGGTGCTGCTGGACATCCCGGTGCGGTCGCACAAGTAGACGCCCGCCCGCCGGTGCGGTCCCGGACGGAGGGCCGCGCGCAGCAAAGAGCCCCGGGCCGTGTGGTCCGGGGCTCGTGCTCGTTGCCGCTTGTGCTGAAGCGCATCGGGGTACTGCGCGCTGCGTGCTCGGGGCGGGGTCGGCGTACTCGCTGTACGCGCCGCCAAGCTCAGGCTGTCAGCGGGGTGGTTAGGTCAGGCGGAGGCCTGACGGGCCCGGTTGCGGGCGGCGCGGCGCTTCATCGCGCGGCGCTCGTCCTCGCTGAGACCACCCCAGACGCCGGAGTCCTGACCGGACTCGAGCGCCCACTGCAGACACTGCTCGATCACCGGGCAGCGACGGCAGACGGCCTTGGCTTCCTCGATCTGCAGCAGCGCGGGACCGGTGTTGCCGATGGGGAAGAAGAGCTCGGGGTCTTCCTCGCGGCAAACGGCGTTGTGACGCCAGTCCATGGCTGCTACCTCTCCTTGGTATGACATGCGGGTTGCTTGTGAATGTGAACGCTTTCACGAATCCCTCAACAAGGGAAGGGCCGACCGCCAGGTTCGCCGACGTGGTCCTTGGTGTGAAGAGGGGTTCTGGTGATCTGTGGTAGCCGGTGTTGCGGGCTGTCCCGATCGCCACGTAGAGACTCGCAAACCTCAGCGGCGGATACAACCCCTTCCGGAAAGTTTTTTTTGATTCCTCGGTGTCGACTAGGTCACAGCCGTACTTCCATGGGGTGGATCCTGGCCTAAACGTTCGAGTGAAAGGACTTTCGCCTCTTCTGCTCACACAATCACACGCAGTGCACGGCGTACGCCTGTGAACGTCACGCTCGTACGCAGCCCCAGGTGGTCACCGTCCATCTGCAAGGGCAGAGGGACCTTCGAATGCAAGGTGAACGTGCTCAGATCGTGCAGGGAGACCACATGCCTGCCATGGGGTCCGCGCTCGGGGGACGAAGTGAGCAACTGGGTCGCATACCGGGCAACCGCGGCCGTCGACAGACGGCTGAGACCGAACAGGTCGAGCCCTGTGTCGAACGACGCCTCCGGCGACGCGTACACGGGGCGGTTCCCCAGATATGTCCACGGCGCGGTATTGCAGATGACGGACAGCACCAGATCGGTCACCGGTTCCTGCTCCGGTGCCTCCAGCGTGATGGTGCCGTGTCTGCGGTGCGGCTCGCCCAGGAACTGGCGCAGCGCCTGCCGGACGTAGAGCGCGTGCGTCGATCTCCGGCCGCGTTCGCGGTGCTGCTCGACCCGGCCGACCACGCCCGCGTCGAAGCCGAGGCCCGCGTTGAAGGTGAACCACCGGGACGGCACCGCCTCGTCCTCGGTGCCCGGCGTGCCCGAGGCCAGGCCGAGGCCGACGGTGCGCTCGGTGCCCTCGCGGAGCGCGTCGAGCAGGGCGCCGGTCGCCTCCACGGCGTCGTTGGGCAGCCCCAGGGCGCGCGCGAAGACGTTGGTGGAGCCGCCGGGGACCACGGCGAGGCCGGGCAGCCGGTCCGGATCGGGCCCCGCGTGCAGCAGGCCGTTGACGACCTCGTTGACCGTGCCGTCGCCGCCGAGCGCCACCACCAGGTCGACGTCGTCGCTCTCGGCGGCCTGCCGGCCCAGGTCCCGGGCGTGCCCCCGGTACTCCGTGGTGACCGCTTCCAGCTTCATCTCGCTGGCCAGCGCGTGGATGAGCACATCGCGCGTCCGTGCGCTCGTAGTGGTAGCCGCCGGATTGACCACGAGAAGTGCACGCATGCGTTGCACACTACCTACTGGGCGGTACCGATCCCAGACGGATCCGTGGATCAGATAAGACAAATGGGCGTGAACCTCGACACGAGCGCCCTGGAAGCACGGAGCTACCCTTCTGGGGTGACCAGTGAAGAGACCCCCGTCCCGGCGGACGCCCACGGCTCCCGCCCCCGGCGCCTGACGTACGCCGCCGTCCTGGCCGCGCTGGAGGGGACCGCGCTGGTCGCCGGCGGCGGGGCGATCCTCGTGCTCGGGCTGGCCGGACACCCCGACGACCGCGGGCAGGCCGTCACCGGAGGCGTCACCCTGCTGGTGATCGCGCTGCTGCCGCTGCTCGCCGCGCGCGGGCTGCTCGCCCGCCGCCCCTGGAGCCGCGGGCCCGCCATCTTCACCCAGATCATGGCCCTGCCGGTGGCCTACACCCTGCTGCAGGCCGACAGCCTGGCCATTCCCGGCGGCATCGCCCTCGCCGCCGTCGCCGTGACCGCGCTGGTCCTGCTGCTCTCCCCCGAGACACGCACCGCCCTGGGCATCCAGGGACCGGGCCGCGCCGAGAAGTAGCGGCTCCGGTGCTCCGGCCCCGGGGGGGCGGCCCCGGAGTGCCGCACGGGGTTCTCCGGTGCGGCCCCGGCCCCGCCGGAGAGGGGCCGGCCTACTCCTCCACCAGCAGCCTCTCCCGCAGCTGGGCCAGGGTGCGGGCCAGGAGGCGGGAGACGTGCATCTGGGAGATGCCGACCTCCTGCGCGATCTGGGACTGGGTCATGTTGCCGAAGAACCGCAGCAGCAGGATGCGCTTCTCGCGCGGCGGAAGGTCCTCCAGCAGCGGCTTGAGCGACTCGCGGTACTCGACGCCCTCCAGCGCCTCGTCCTCCGCGCCCAGGGTGTCCGCCACCGCGGGGGACTCGTCGTCGGTGTCCGGCACGTCCAGCGACAGCGTGGAGTACGCGTTGGCGGACTCCAGGCCCTCCAGCACCTCCTCCTCCGAGATCGCCAGCTTCTCGGCCAGCTCGTGCACCGTCGGGGACCGGCCGTGCTGCTGGGACAGCTCGGCCGTGGCGGTGGTCAGCGCCAGCCGCAGCTCCTGCAGCCGGCGCGGAACGCGGACCGCCCAGCCCTTGTCGCGGAAGTGCCGCTTGATCTCGCCGACCACCGTCGGGGTGGCGTACGTGGAGAACTCCACGCCCCGGTCCGGGTCGAACCGGTCGACGGACTTGATCAGGCCGATGGTGGCGACCTGCGTCAGGTCGTCGAGGGGCTCCCCGCGGTTGCGGAAGCGCCGTGCCAGGTGCTCGACGAGGGGCAGATGCATGCGGACCAGCTGGTTGCGCAGCTCCGCGTACTCCGGGCCGCCCTCGTCCAGCTGGCGCAGCTTCAGGAACAGCGCCCGCGCCCCGCTGCGGTCCTGCGGGTCGTGGTGCGTGCCCTGCCCTCTCGCCGCGCCCGGCGCGCCGCCCCCGGCAAACCGCTCGTGCTCACTCATCGTCCCGCCCGTCGCCCTTCTCCGAGCCCTCGCCTCCCGGACCGGGCGGACCCCGTCGTGTCCCGCCGCCGGCGCGCCCGCGCCGGACCCGGCAGCCCCGGCAGCCCCGGTGTCCGGCCGCCGGCCGCCCGGCCCCGCACCGGTCGCGGCGGGGTCCTCCGGATGCGGCCGGGCCTGCTCGGGAATGCCGTCGATGCCGTCGGCCGTCCGCCGCGGGCCGTCCGGAGCGGCCTGTGGCAGGCCGCCGGCCCCGGCCGGGTGGGGGGCGGTGGCCCCGGTCCCGTCCCCGGCCCGCAGCTCCCGTGTGCCGCGCTCTTCGTCCCGCACCGGCCCGTCCCCGTCCCTCACGCCGGCCCGGGTCCCGCGCCGCGCTGTTTGTAGAGGCTGATCGAAACGGTCCTGTCCTCGTCCACCGCGGAGGAGACCTTGCCCGCCAGGGCGGACAGGACGGTCCAGGCGAAGGTGTCCCGCGAAGGGGCGTGGCCGTCCGTGGTCGGCGCGGAGACGGTGACCTCCAGCGAGTCGTCGACGAGCCGGAAGACACAGCTGAGCACCGAGCCCGGCACAGCCTGCTGGAGCAGGATCGCGCAGGCCTCGTCGACGGCGATGCGCAGGTCCTCGATCTCGTCCAGGGTGAAGTCCAATCGGGCCGCCAGACCGGCCGTGGCCGTCCGCAGCACCGACAGGTAGGCACCCGCGGCCGGCAGCCGGACTTCCACGAAGTCCTGGGTAGCGGGCTCGCCTGCGATCTGGGACACCCTCACCTCCAAGGTGGTACAAGCTGTTCGGAGCCGGGAGTCGCCCCCCGGGGTAACGCGATGTGTGGTACTGACGTGACGCTATCGCGCTCGTGGCCGTGCTGTCCCCGGGACCCCAACCCCCTGGCGTCACTCACAGTAAACCTCTGAATACGCTCCGTGTCTAGGGGTTCCGCGGGCCCAAATGGGAAGAGCACGCGCCGGGTTGACGTACCCAGACGTCAGAGCGTCGAACCGTCCGGGTCCAGGGTCACCCGACAGGCCCCCCGGGTCACACGAGTACGTGGTCCACGAAGCACCACCGCCAGTCCTCCCCCGGCTCGAAGGTGCGCATCACCGGGTGTCCCGACACCTCGTGGTGCCCGGTCGCGTGCCGGCCCCGGGAGGAGTCGCAGCAGCCCACGTGGCCGCAGGTGAGACACAGCCGCAACTGCACGGGGTGGGTGCCGGCCGACAGGCACTCCGGACAGGAGTCCGTCAGGGGTCCCGGCGCCGGGTGCGGCAGCGCGTCGGCGTGCGTGCACTGTTTCATGATGGCCAGGTTACGACGGGTCCGCGCGCAGCCGCGCGGAAAGGCGAGGGTGGGAACCATGGACGTGATGCCGCTGCTGTTGCTCGTGGCGGGAAGCGCGGCGGTGGCGGGCATCGGCCGCCGCGTCCCCGTCCCGGCCCCCCTGCTGCTGGTCGCCGCGGGCCTGGCGCTGTCGTACGTCCCCGGCGCGCCCGACTACCACCTCGACCCGCATGTCGTGCTGCCGCTGCTGCTGCCGCCCCTGCTGTACACCGCCGCCGTCGACAGCTCCTACCTCGACCTGCGCGCCCAGGTGCGGCCCGTGGCGCTGCTCTCGGTGGGCTACGTGCTGTTCGCGACCGTCGTGGTGGGCTGGGCCGCCTACCTGGTCATCCCCGACCTGCCGCTGACCGCGGCGCTGGTGCTGGGCGCCGTGGTGGCGCCGCCCGACGCGGTCGCCGCCACCGCGATCGCCCGCCGGGTGGGGCTGCCGTCCCGGGTCACCACCATCCTCCAGGGCGAGTCCCTGGTGAACGACGCCACCGCGATCACCGCCTACCGGGTGGCCGTCGCGGCCGCCGTGGGGGAGGGCCTGACCTGGGCCGGAGGCATCGGCGAGTTCCTCGTCGCCGCGATCGGCGGCGTCGGCATCGGGCTGCTGCTGATGGTGCCGCTGCACTGGCTGCGCACCCACCTGAGGGAGGCGCTGCTGCAGAACACCCTCTCGCTGCTGATCCCCTTCGTCGCCTACGGCGTCGCCGAGCAGGTGGAGGCCTCCGGCGTCCTCGCCGTCGTGGTCGTCGCGCTCTACCTCGGCCACCGCGCCTGGGAGGTCGACTTCGCCACCCGCCTCCAGGAGGAGGCCGTCTGGAAGATGGTCGCCTTCGTGCTGGAGTCCTCGGTGTTCGCGCTGATCGGCCTGCAGCTGCCCGTGGTGCTGCGGGAACTGGGTGCCTACGAGGGCCCGGAGGCGGCCTGGTACGCGGTCGCGGTCTTCCTCGCGGTGGTCGTGGCCCGCTTCGTGTGGGTGTACCCCGCGACCTTCCTGCCCCGGCTGCTGTCGGCCCGCATCCGCGAGCGGGAGGAGAACCCCACCTGGAAGGGCGCGTTCGTCATCTCCTGGGCGGGCATGCGCGGCGTGGTCTCCCTGGCCATCGCGTTCTCCGTCCCGGTCACCCTGCACGAGGGCGGCGAACCCTTCCCGGGCCGCAACCTGATCCTGTTCCTCACCTTCACCACCGTCATCGGCACCCTCGTCGTCCAGGGACTCTCCCTCCCGCCGCTGATCCGCGTGCTGCACCTGCCCGGACGCGACCCGCAGGCGGAGACCCTCACCGAGGCCAACGCGCAGGCCCAGGCCTCCCGAGCCGCCGAGCGACGCCTGGACGAACTGCTCGCCGACGAGCGCAACGCCCTGCCGGGGCCGCTCGCCGACCGGCTCCGCACGGTCCTGGAGCGGCGCCGCAACGCCGTCTGGGAACGCCTCGGCCAGCCCAACGCGCTCACCGGCGAGACCGCCGACGACACCTACCGCAGGCTCTCCCGCGAGATGATCGCCGCCGAGCGCGAGGTCTTCGTCCGGCTGCGCGACCTGCGCCACATCGACGACGAGATGCTCCGCACCCTGCTGCGCCGGCTCGACCTGGAGGAGGCCGCGGCCTACCGGGAGGCCGCCTGAACGGCGCCGCCGCTCACGGGAAGGGACGGCCGGTGACCACCGCCGCCACGGTCGTCCCGCGCGGGAAGGCCCCCTCCTCGGCCAGGGTCAGCAGCCCCCGCAGCAGCTTGGCGACGTACAGGCGCTCCACCGGCAGCCCGTGCCGGTCCTCGAAGTCGTCCGCGAAGGCGTGCAGCGCGGGCGTCGTCCGGGCGTAGCCGCCGCAGTGGAAGCGGTCGTCGAGCCACCAGTCGCCGCGCGGCCCGCCGAACGCCCGCTGCTGCAGGGACCGTATCTCCGCCGCCAGGAACCCGCCCCTGAGCACCGGCACGCCCAGCGCCCGCGGGCCGGTGCCCAGGCCCGCGGCCAGCCCGGCGAGGGTGCCGCCCGTGCCGCAGGCGACGGCGACCACGTCCGCGTGGCCGCGCAGCTCCTCGCCGAGGGCCGCGCAGCCGCGCACCGCGGCCGGGTTGCTGCCGCCCTCCGGGACGACGTACGCGTCCTGGGCCCGCGCCGCGCGCAGGATCGCCGTGCGGGTCCCCGGGTCGTCCTTGTGCCGGTAGGCCGCCCGGTCGACGAAGTGCAGCCGCATCCCGTCGGCCGCGCACCGGGCCAGGGACGGGTTGAGCGGCCGGCCGGCCAGTTCCTCGCCGCGCACCACGCCGACCGTGTCGAGACCCAGCAGCCGGCCCGCCGCAGCGGTGGCCCGCAGGTGGTTGGAGTAGGCGCCGCCGAAGGTGAGCACCGTGCGGCCGGCCGCGGCCCGCAGGTTCGGCGCGAGCTTGCGCCACTTGTTGCCGGTCAGCTCCGGGTGGATGAGGTCGTCCCGCTTGAGCAGCAGCCGCACACCGTGCGCCGCGAACCGCGCGTCGGCGGCCTCGCGCAGCGGCGAGGGCAGCCGCGGGCGCGGGGCGGCGAAGTCGTCGGAGCCGGTCACGGCCCCATTGTCGGCCACGGCCGGACGCGCCGTCCCGCCGGGGAGCCGGAGAGCGGTGCGCCCGGAGTGCGCCCGGAGTGTGCCGGGAGCGTGACCCGGTGGGCGGGGGGTGGAGGGGCAGTGGTGCGAAGCAAGTGACTGCAGGCATCAAGTATGCCCAGTGATGATGTGATCCATTCCCGCTCTTTCGTGTAATAGCACCGGCACGCTTGGTGATGAAACGCTCCCTGCGGAGATCGGGTGCCCCGGGCCGAACGCGGCCGGGGCATGACCTGAAGGGCAGTCACTTTATGTCGGTAGGCGAAGAGGTCCGCACAGAGCAGGACAGGCCGCAGCAGAGTCTCGGCACCGCAGCCGCGCGGAACCTGGCCACCACCACCAAGTCCGTCCCGCAGATGCAGGAGATCAGCTCCCGCTGGCTGCTGCGCAACCTGCCGTGGGTGGACGTCCAGGGCGGCACGTACCGGGTGAACCGGCGGCTCACCTACGCCGTCGGCGACGGGCGTGTCACCTTTGTGAAGACCGGCGACCGGGTCGAGGTCATCCCGGCCGAACTGGGCGAGCTGCCGGCGCTGCGCACGTACGAGGACGTCGAGGTCCTGGGGGAGCTCGCCCAGCGGTGCCGGCAGCGGGAGTTCGCGGCGGGCGAGGTGATCGCCTCCTTCGGCAGTCCGACCGACGAGGTCCACCTGCTGGCGCACGGCCGCGCCGAGCGGATCGGCGAGGGCCCCTACGGTGACGACGCGGTCCTCGGCGTCCTCGCCGACGGCTCCTACTTCGGCGACGCGGCGGTGCTGCACGAGGACGCCATCTGGGAGCACACCGTCCGCGCGGTCACCCCCTGCACCGTGCTGGTCCTCGCCCGGCAGGACATCGAGCAGGTCGCCGAGCGCGCGGAGAGCCTGCGCGAGCACCTCCGGGCGCAGCGCGCTCTCCCGGACCAGACCACCAACAAGTACGGCGAGAAGGCCGTCGACCTCGCCGCCGGCCACTCCGGCGAGCCGGACATCCCGCACACGTTCGTCGACTACGAGGCCAGGCCCCGCGAGTACGAGCTGAGCATCGCCCAGACCGTGCTGCGCATCCACTCCCGCGTGGCCGACCTGTACAACCAGCCGATGAACCAGACCGAGCAGCAGCTGCGGCTCACCGTGGAGGCGCTCAAGGAGCGCCAGGAGCACGAGCTGGTCAACAACACCGAGTTCGGCCTCCTGAACAACTGCGAGTACGACCAGCGGATCCAGCCGCACGACGGCGTCCCCAGCCCGGACGACATGGACGAGCTGCTCAGCAGGCGGCGCGGGACGAAGCTGTTCCTCGCCCATCCGCGGGCGATCGCCGCGTTCGGCCGTGAGCTCAACAAGCGCGGACTGGTCCCGGAGACCCTGGACATCGGCGGAAACCGCATCCCCACCTGGCGCGGGGTGCCGCTCTACCCGTGCAACAAGATCCCGGTCACCGAGGCCCGCACCACCTCGATCATCGCCATGCGCACCGGCGAGCAGGACCAGGGCGTGATCGGCCTGCGCCAGTCCGGCATCCCGGACGAGATCGAGCCGAGCCTGTCCGTGCGGTTCATGGGCATCAACGAACAGGCCGTCATCAAGTACCTGGTGACGGCCTACTACTCGGCGGCCGTCCTCGTCCCGGACGCCCTCGGCGTCCTGGAGAACGTCGAGATCGGCCGCTGGCGGTGACGCCACCCGCGCCGCGGGCCCGCCCCTCCGGGCGGGCCCGCCCCCGGCGGCCCCGCCCGCCGGGGGACGACAGGGGGACCGCATGACCGAGTCCATGACGCAGACCAGACAGCACCTCGGCGGGCCGCGGCGCGGCGGGGAGCGGCGAGATCCCGTCGCGACCCGCGCCGAGGGCGACGGGAGCGTGCCCCCCGAAGGGGCCGGCGCACCCGGCGAGCCCGAGCCGGCCGGCGCGCCCGGCGCCGCGGGGGCCCCTCCCGGGGCGGGCCGTGCGCCCGGCGCCGCGGATGCGCCCGGTGAGGCGCCGCAGGGGACGGGCGGGAACGACACGCCCGGTACGGCGGACGCGGCCGGCGGTGGCGTTCCCGGCCGCACCCGCCGCGCCCGCCGCACGGCCCGCCCCGAGCGGGTCGCTCCGGCCGCGGAGGGCGGGGCGGCCTCGGAGGGTGACGCGGCCTCGGAGGGGGAGGCGGCCGGGCCGTCCGGCCCGCACGAGGCCCGGACGATCCTGGAGCGTGCCCGCGCGGACGTCGACCCCGCGCTGCGCTCCGCACTCCGGTCGCTGCCGGGCGCGATGCGCCGTGTCGGGCGCTATCACTTCGGCTGGGAGCACGCCGACGGAAGCCCCGCCGCAGGCAACCCCGGCAAGGCCGTCCGGCCCGCGCTGGTCCTCACCGCCGCCACCGCCCTCGGCGGGGCCCCGGCGAGAGCGGCCGCGGTGCAGGCCGCGGCGGCCGTGGAACTGGTCCACAACTTCACGCTCCTGCACGACGACGTGATGGACCGGGACACCACCCGCCGGCACCGGCCGACCGCGTGGACCGTGTTCGGCGACGCCGACGCGATCCTCGCCGGGGACGCCATGCACGCCCTGGCCCTGCGGCTGCTCGCGCGGGACCCGCACCCGTCGTCCGCCGCCGCGGCCGACCGGCTCGCGGCCTGTGTCGTCGAACTCTGCGAGGGGCAGCGGGCCGACACCGCCCTGGAGCGGCGCCCGCCCGCCGACGTCTCCCTCGGCGAGGTGCTCGCCATGGCCGAGGCCAAGACGGGGGCACTGCTGGGCTGCGCCTGCGCGCTCGGCGGTCTGTACGCGGGGACGGCACCGGAGAACGTCGAGGCGCTCGACGCGTTCGGCCGGGAGGCCGGGCTCGCCTTCCAGCTCATCGACGACGTCATCGGGATCTGGGGCGACCCCGGGCACACCGGAAAGCCGGCCGGCGCGGACCTCGCCGCGCGCAAGAAGTCGCTGCCGGTGGTCGCCGCGCTCACCTCCGGCACACCGGCCGCGGCCGAGCTGGCCGCCCTGTACGCAGTCCCCTACGACCAGGGCGACCTGGAGCGCACGGCCGCGGCGGTGGAGCGGGCCGGGGGACGCGACTGGGCGCAGGCGCAGGCCGCCGAGCGGATGTCCCGGGCGGTGTCCGCACTGGCCCGTGCGGTTCCCGACCCGGAGACGGCCGAAGGCCTGCTGTCCCTGGCCGAGTTCGTCACCCGGCGCACCGCCTGAGGGCAACCGCGGGGGCTCGGCCACGGGGGAGCGGCCGAGTGCCGCGGGGGCCGCGCGGATAGGCTCAACGTGTCGACGGTCAGGGCCGGTTGAGAGGTGGCGCGGATGGGTGTGGCGATTCGGGTGGCGCGGCAGCAGGACCGGGACGCGGTCGTGGGCCTGCTGGACGCGGCCTTCCAGGACGACCCGGTCAGCGGCTGGGTGTTCCCGGGCACGGAGTACCGCCGCAGCACGCATCAGCGGCTGATGGCCGCCTTCACCGACATCGTGCTGGCGGACGGACGGGTCGACCTGGTCGAGGGCGGCGCGGCCTGCGCGCTGTGGCTGGACATGCCCGGCCGGCCCCACGAGGAGGAGAGTGCCGAGGACGGCGAGGACGGCGAGGACGGCGAGGACGGCCGGGACGGGTTCGTCCGGCTGCGCGAGGCGGTCGACCCGGCCAACGACCGCATCGAGCTGATCGGCCGGCTGACCGCAGGCATCCACCCTGCCGGACGGGCGCACGCCTACCTGTGGATGATCGGCGTCGATCCCGCCCAGCAGGGCCGCGGACTCGGCACGGCGCTCGTGGAGCAGGCCCTGGACCGCTGCGACCGCGAAGGCCTGCCCGCCTATCTGGAGGCGAGCAGCGCCCGCAGCCGGGGCCTGTACGAGCGGCTCGGGTTCGTGCTCACCGGCAGTCCGCTGCACCTGCCCGACGGCCCGCGGATGTGGCCCATGTGGCGCGAGCCCCGCGGCTGAGGGCCCCCGCGCCACCGCGGCCCGCGGCACCCGGCCGGGCGGTGGTGCCGGGCCCGCCGCCGCCCGGCCGGTCCGGCCGTGCGTCCTCCCGGCCGGGGGTACGCGTCCCGGCCGGGGACGTACGCGGCCGTGGGGCTGGACGCGCCTGCGCCGCGGCCGCGCCCGGTCCGGCCGTGTGGTGCCCGGCCGCGGGCAGGGTCCGGCCTGCGCACGGTGCGGGCGCGGGCGTGGTGACGCCGGGCGTCCTACCCTGGAGGCATGGACAGTGCAGCGCCCGGCTGTCCCGTCTGCGGACAGCCCGTCGACCTGGTCGTCCGGCGCCACAAGACACTGGGCGCCTGGGTCCCCCGGTGGGAGCCCGGCCCGTGTCGCAATCCGGACTGCCCGGCGCACCCCGGGGCGGACCAGCCCGGGCACACGGCTCCGCCCAGGCACCACGACCCTCCGCGCGGCCCCGCCACCGGCACGCCCTAGGTGACTGGTGTTAATCGTGTGAGCTCGCGTCGGTTCTTCAACGTGTGCCAGGCTGCTTGGTGTTGGTCGCTGGGTGTGGGGAGAGGTTGAGCGATGGCAGTGGGCCGGACCCCGATGCAGCCGGGGTTGCTCTCCTCCACGGCGGGTTTCTGCGAGGGTCGGCTGGCGCCGAACTCGATCTACGCGGTGCTGCACCGCGAGTGCCGGGCGTTGTTCCCCGATGAGATGTTCGCCGATCTGTTCGCCGAGGACGGCCGCAGGTCGGTGCCGCCGGTGATCGTGGCGGTCGTGATGGTCCTGCAGCGCCTGGAAGGCTTGTCCGACCGTGAAGCGGTCGAGCGGTTCGCATTCGATGTCCGCTGGAAGTACGCCGCCGGCGGGCTGGACTTCGATCATCCCGGGTTCGTGCACACCGTCTTGGTGGACATGCGCGCGCGGCTGGCCGCGTCCGCCCGCCCGGACCGGATCTTCGAGCGGACGGTGGACGTGGCCGCCCAGGCCGGGCTGGTGGGTCGTCGGCGGGTGCTGGACTCGGCTCCGGTCTATGACGCCGTGGCCACGCAGGACACCATCACGCTGATCCGCTCGGCCGTCCGCGGCCTGCTGCGGGCGGCCGATCACGGGCTGCGGGCCGAGCTGCGGGCGCAACTGACCAGCGGCGATGCCTACACCGACACGGCCAAGCCGGTCATCGACTGGACGGACGCCGGTGAGCGGGAGGCGCTGATCGATTCGCGGGCCCGGGACGGGTACGCGCTCTTGGCCGTGCTGGAGGGCCGGGTGCTGGAGCCGGAGGCGGACCAGGCCGCGCGCCTGCTGGCCACCGTGCTCGGCCAGGACCTGGACCAGGACGGTGACGGAGTGTTCCGGATTGCCCGGAAGGTGGCCACGGACCGGGTCATCTCCACGGTCGATCCCGAGGCCCGGCACGGGCACAAAACCGTCAACCGGTCCTTCGACGGCTACAAGGGGCACGTGGCCGAAGACCCCGACAGCGAGGTCATCACCGCAACCGCAGTCACTGCGGGCAACGCCGGCGACGCCGAGCCCGCCGCCGAGCTGCTGGCCGACGTCCTGAACGCGCCCGCCCCGAACGAAGGGGCCGCGGGTGAGCGGGCCGAGGTCTACGGCGACGCCGCCTACGGGACCGGACCGCTGCTGGCCGAGCTGGACGGGGCCGGCGTCGAGGTGATGGTCAAAGTGCAGGCCGCCAACGCGCCCGGCGGACGGTTCTCCAAGGACGCCTTCACCGTCGACCTGGGGGCGGGGCAGGTCACCTGCCCGAACCAGGTGACCGTCCCCATCCGCCCGAAGTCCGACGGCCGTGGGGCGGCCTGCTTCAAGGCCGCCTGCGCCGCCTGCCCGCTCGCGGCCCAGTGCACGACCGCCAGGGACGGACGCGTCATCACCATCGGCCCGCACGAGGAACACCTGGCACGCGGCCGGGCACGCAGCGCCGACCCGGCCTGGCTGGCTACCTACCGGGCCACCCGGCCCAAGGTCGAACGCAAGATCGCCCACCTCATGCGGCGGCGACACGGCGGACGCCGGGCCCGGGTGCGGGGGCGGGCCAAGGTCGCCGCCGACTTCTCCCTGCTGGCCGCCGCCGCCAACATCGCGCGGCTCGGCGTGCTCGGAATCATGTCCACAGCCGCTGGAAACTGGGCCATCGCCACCGGCTGACCGGCCAGCAAGGCCCAGGGCACACACGAACGACCGCACCCGGACGCACCAAACCCTCAACAGCCTCAAGACCAGGCCACGGGCCGCCCGGAGCACCGCCCCGGCGACACGCCCCTGACGCCCCAGTGACGACACCGCACGCCCAGGAAGCCCCGCTTAACACCAGCTACCTAGGGCGTGTTTCGAAAGTAGCGTCGTCTGCCCGAAGGGCAGGTCTGGCGGCGTCTGGTGCGTGCGATCGCAAGGCGGAGGGTCGCCCCGATACTGGATGTATCGGGGCGAGCCCGACAACGCGGCGAGCGTGCGTGCCAGACGCCGCCAGGCAGGCGGGACTTTCGAAACACGCCCTAGTGTGCGGGTATGTCCGAGTCGCCGTTCGTCGTGCACCTCACCGAGCGCTCCCTGTGGGACGCGGCCCGCGAGCGCGGAAGCTACGAGGTCTCCACCCGCGGCCGCACCCTGCGCGAGGAGGGCTTCATCCACTGCTCGACCCGCGCCCAGCTCCCGCGGATCGCCGCCCTCCTGTACGGCTCGTACGAGGGACCCGACGAGTTGGTCGTCCTGGTGATCGACCCGGCACGGCTCGGCGTGCCGTTGAGGTACGAGGCGCCCGAGCCCGGCGCGGAGGAGTTCCCGCACGTGTACGGCCCCGTGCCGGTGGACGCCGTGGTGGCCGTGGAGCCGTGGTCGTGACCGGCCGCGCCGGGCGGTGACGGCGCCGGGTGGCCGGCGGACGGCTGCCCGCCGTCACGGTCGGCGCCCTGCGCACCCTGTGGCTCCAGGACGCCGCCGGGCCGGGCCGGGCCCGGTGGGAGCGGGACCGCCCCGGCCCGTCGCAGTCGTGGGCCGACCGGCGTGCGGGCGTCCCGCCGTGCCCCGTCGTGCCGGACGGACCGGCCGTCTCCCACGCCTACCCCGAGGTGCCCTGAGGCCGTGGCGGTCCGCCGGTGTCCGGGTCCCGGCCCCTCAGGCGGTACAGGCCGCCGGCCGGGTCGCGCGGCACGGTCCGGCGGGGCCGGCGGCCGGCCGGCACGCCCGGCGGACCGGCACGCCCGGCGGACCGGCACGCCCGGCGGACCGGTGGTCGTGCCGGTGTTCGCGGGTGCCGGGCCCGCAGGTCACCGGGGGATGCTCACGGTGCGGGCCGCTCCATGAAGCGCAGCATGTTGCCGGCCGGGTCGCGGAAGGCGCAGTCGCGCACCCCGTACGGCTGGTCGGCGGGCTCCTGGACGACGTCGGCGCCGGCCTCGCGGACCCGTGCGAACAGGGCGTCGCAGTCGGCGGTGGTGAAGTTGACCCCGCGCAGCAGCCCCTTGGCGAGCAGCACCGCCATCGCCTCCCGGTCGGCCGGGGAGGCGTCCGGGTCCGCGGCCGGCGGCTCCAGCACGATCTCGACGTCCGGCTGGGCCGGTGAGCTCAGCGTCAGCCATCGCATGCCTTCGTACTCCACGTCGTTCCTGACCACGAGCCCGAGCACGTCCCGGTAGAAGACGAGCGCCTTGTCGTGGTCGTCGACGGCGATGAAGCACTGCCTGAGTCTGAGGTCCATGCCCTCACGCTAGCGCCGCGACCGGACGGCTTCACCGACGCGCGCCGCCCGGTACGGCACCTCGCCGCCCCGGCCGGCCCCGGCTACGGCCGTCCGCCGCGGGAGGCGTGGCGCGGGCGGGTGTACCTGCGGGCCACGCACGGCGGGATCACCGCGCTCTCCTCGTGCCCGCGCGCCCGGTAGGCGCTCGGCGTCTCCCCCACCAGCTGTGTGAAGCGGGCGCTGAAGGAGCCCAGCGAGGTGCAGCCGACCGCCAGGCAGACCTCGGTGACGGTCAGGTCCCCGCGCCGCAGCAGCGCCTTGGCCCGCTCCACGCGCCGCGTCATCAGATATCCGTACGGGGTCTCGCCGTAGGCCTCGCGGAAGCTGCGCTGGAAGTGCCCGGGTGACATCAGCGCGGTCGCCGCCAGCGCCGTGACGTCCAGCGGCTCCGCGTACTCGCGGTCCATGCGGTCCCGGGCCCTGCGCAGCCGGACCAGGTCGTCCCTGTTCACCGTGCCAGGATGGCACGGACTTCACCGCACGCGTACGGCGCGGGGCGGACCGCGCCGGAACCGGAGACGGAACCGGCGCCGGAACCGGAGACGGAACCGGACCGGGCCTCACCGCGCCGGTGCGGCACGGGCCCGCGCCGCACCGCAAGTGCCGGGAACGCAAAGGGGACGCGGCGGGGACGGGCGGCCCGCCGCCGCGGGCCCCTCCTCGCCGGGGTGGTCCACCCCGTCAGGCCTGCTTGGTCTCCTGGAAGATCTGCGCGACCTGGTCGATCAGGTCCAGGGCCTTCTGGCCGGTCGCCGGGTCGGTGGACCCCTTGGCGGCGGACAGCGCCTTCAGCGTGTCGTTGACCAGCTGGTGCAGCTCCGGGTACTTCTCGAAGTGCGGAGGCTTGAAGTAGTCGCTCCACAGCACCGAGACGTGGTGCTTGGCGAGCTCGGCACGCTGCTCCTTGATGACGACGGCGCGCGCCTGGAAGTGCGGGTCGTCGTTCGCGGCCATCTTCTCCTGGACGGCCTTCACCGACTGGGCCTCGATGCGGGCCTGGGCCGGGTCGTACACACCGCAGGGCAGGTCGCAGTGTGCGCTGACCCTGACCGTGGGGGCAAACAGGCGGGAAAGCATGGAGCGTTCCTTCCTCGTGATCGTCTTCTCAGGTGGGACATTACTCCCTGGGGGATCCGTTTTCGCGTGCCCCCTGGGGCTTAGGTCAAAAGTCCGGGGTCAGACTGAGACTGGTGGAGGAAGAGCCGGGGAGGTGCCGGGTGATGCCGGATCTGTCGCAGGACACCGAGCGCAGGAGCGGGCTGCTGCCCTTCGGGCTGGCCGAGGTGACCGGCCCGTCCATGGTGCCCACGCTGTACCAGGGCGACCGGCTCGTGGTGCACTACGGTGCCCGGGTCCGGGCTGGGGACGTGGTCGTCCTGCGCCATCCGTTCCAGCAGGACCTGCTGGTGGTCAAGCGGGCGGCGGAGCGCCGTGAGGGCGGCTGGTGGGTGCTGGGCGACAACGCCCGGGCCGGCGGCGACAGCACCGACTACGGCGTGGTGCCGGAGGAACTGGTGCTCGGCCGGGCGCGGTTCCGCTACCGGCCGCGCGGCACCGGTCGGCGCGGGGTGCTCTCCGGCCTGCGCTGGGCGCTGTCCGCGGCCCGGCCGGTGCTGTCCGCGAGGCCGGCCTCCTGGCGCTTGCGGGCCCGGTAGGCGGCCACGTTCGCGCGGGTGGCGCAGCGGTCGGAGCAGTAGCGCCGGGAGCGGTTGGTGGAGGTGTCGAGGTAGGCGTTGCGGCACGGTGCCGCCTCGCACAGGCCCAGCCGGTCCACGCCGTACTCGGTGAGGTGGAAGGCCAGCCCCATCGAGGCGATGGCCGCGTAGCCCGCGGTCGCGTTGGACGGGTGGTCGGCCAGATGCATGTGCCACAACGGGCGGCCGTCCTCGTCCCGGTGGTCGTGGCCGGAGATCTGCGGGCTGACCGGGAACTCCAGCAGCAGCGAGTTCAGCAGGTCCACCGCGAGGGTCTCGTCGCCCCGGTCCGCGGCCTCGAACACACCGCGCAGCCGGGCCCGGACCGAGCGGAACCGCGTCACGTCCGACTCGGTGGCCCGCCGGGCCGCGGTCCGGTTGGCGCCGAACAGCTCGCGGACCGCCTCGACGGAGGTCAGCTCGTCCGTGCCCCGGGCCGGCTCCTCGGTGTTCACCAGGCGCACGGCGTAGTCCGAGTAATAGGCCAGTTCCACTTGTAGTCCTTACGGGCGCGTTCTATCGTCGTGACGTGCGGTCGGGTAACGGCTGATCGTGTCTACAGGGTATTACAGGGCGGGTCGGGGCAGGGCGGACATGCAGGGACGGAGCGTATCGATGAAGGACACCGGCACGGCGGCGGCGGGTACCGACTGGCAGGCCTGGCAGCAGAGCTGGGACCGGCAGCAGGAGTGGTACATGCCCGACCGGGAGGAGCGCTTCCGCGTCATGCTGGACATGGTGGAGGCTCTCGTCGGTCCCGCGCCGCGGGTCCTGGACCTGGCCTGCGGCACCGGCAGCATCACCGCCCGCCTCCTCGCCCGCTTCCCCGACGCCACCAGCACCGGCGTCGACCTCGACCCGGCCCTGCTCGCCATCGCCGGGGGCACCTTCGCGGACGACGACCGGGTCACCCTCGTCACCGCCGACCTCCTGGACCCCGACTGGACGTCCGCCCTCCCGTACGACTCCTACGACGCGGTGCTGACGGCCGCCGCCCTGCACTGGATCCACAGCGAGCCCCTGACCGGACTCTACGGCCGGCTCGCCGGACTCCTTCGCGACGGCGGCGTCTTCCTCAACGCCGACCACATGATCGACGACACCACCCCCCGGATCAACGCCGCGGAGCGCACCCTGCGGCACACCCGCATGGATCAGGCCAGGGACCGGGGCGCCCTCGACTGGGCCCGGTGGTGGCGGCTCGCCGCCGAGGACCCGGCCCTGGCGGGGCCGACCGCCCGCCGCTTCGAGATCTACGGCGACCACGCCGACGGCGACACCCCGTCCGCCGCCTGGCACGCCCGCACCCTGCGGGCTCAGGGCTTCACCGAGGCCCGCCCCGTCTGGTGCTCCCCGTCGGACACCCTGCTCCTGGCCCTGAAGTAGCCCCTCGGCCGGCGCGGCCGGGGAAGGCGCACGGGCGGCGCCGGACCGGCCCGCGCGGGACGCGGGAAACGCCGACGGGACGCCGGAACGCCGACGGGACGCGGGAACGCCGACGGGGCAGGGAGAGGTTCCCTGCCCCGTCGGCGTATGCGGAGTCCGGCCGGTCACAGCACCTTGGACAGGAACGCCTTGGTCCGCTCGTGCTGCGGGTCGGTGAGGACGTCGCGCGGGTTGCCCGACTCGACCACCACGCCGCCGTCCATGAACACCAGGTTGTCGCCCACCTCGCGGGCGAAGCCCATCTCGTGGGTGACCACGACCATCGTCATGCCGGATTCGGCGAGGTCGCGCATGACGTCGAGGACGTCACCGACCAGCTCCGGGTCCAGGGCCGACGTCGGCTCGTCGAACAGCATCAGCTTCGGGTCCATGGCGAGGGCTCGCGCGATGGCCACGCGCTGCTGCTGACCGCCGGAGAGCTGCGAGGGGTAGTTCCCCGCCTTGTCGCCCAGGCCGACCCGCTCCAGCAGCTGGGTCGCCCGCTCCCGGGCCTGGCCGCGGCTGACGCCCTTGACCTGGACCGGGGCCTCCATGACGTTCTCCAGTGCCGTCATGTGCGGGAACAGGTTGAACCGCTGGAACACCATGCCGATGTCCCGGCGCTGGAGCGCGACCTCGCCGTCCTTGAGCTCGTACAGCTTGTCGCCCTTCTGGCGGTAGCCGACCAGCTCGCCGTCGACGTAGAGGCGTCCGGCGTTGATCTTCTCCAGGTGGTTGATGCAGCGCAGGAACGTGCTCTTGCCGGAGCCGGAGGGGCCGATCAGGCAGAACACCTCGCCCTGCTTGACCTCCAGGTCGATGCCCTTGAGGACCTCGATGTGCCCGTAGCTCTTGTGGACGCCCTCGGCCTTCACCATGGGCGTGCCGGGCTGCTGCACGGGCGCGTCCGCCTTGCTGAGGTTGTCGGTCATGCCGTGACCCCCTTCGGGCGGCGCGCGGGCAGGACGGCGGCCTTGAAGCGCTGGAGCGGAGTCGGGGGCAGCGTGCGGGTCGAGCCGCGGGCGTAGTGCCGCTCGATGTAGTACTGCCCGACGCTCAGGATCGACGTCATGATCAGGTACCAGGCGGCGGCGAGGAAGTACATCTCCACCGTCGACCCCGCGTTCTGGCCGATGTCCTGGGCTTCCTTGAACAAGTCGTAGAACTGGACCGCCGACAGCAGTGAGGTCGTCTTCAGCATGTTGATGACCTCGTTGCCCGTCGGGGGCACGATCACCCGCATCGCCTGGGGGATGACGATCCGGTACAGGGTCTTCGTGTGGCTCATGCCGAGGGCGTGTGCCGCCTCGGTCTGGCCCTCGTCGACCGAGAGCAGGCCGGCGCGGCAGATCTCGGCCATGTAGGCCGCCTCGTTCAGACCCAGGCCGAGCAGCGCCGTCAGCAGCGGCGTCATGAAGGACGACCAGTAGTCCTTGTAGACCGGACCCAGGTTGATGTACTCGAAGACCAGGCCCAGGTTGAACCAGACGAAGAGCTGGACCAGAACCGGGGTGCCGCGGAAGAACCAGATGTAGAACCAGGCGATCGACGAGGTCACCGGGTTCTTCGACAGGCGCATCACGGCGAGCAGGATGCCGCCCGCGATACCGATCACCATGGAGAGCAGGGTGATCAGCAGGGTCTGCCAGACACCGTGGATGATGCGGTCGTCGAAGAAGTAGTCGGGGATCGCGCCCCAGTTGATCTTTCCTTGCCCGAAGGCGTAGATGATCGCGCCCAGCACAGCCAGCGCGAGGACCGCGGACACGTACCGCCCGGGGTGCCGGACCGGAATGGCCTTGATGGCCTCCGGCCCGGCGGGCGGCGTCGCGCCGGGACCGTCCGTCTTGTTGACGTCAGTGGTCACGGGTGGTGCCTTTCAGAGCCGAGTCGAGCGGTGGTGGTTCAGGAACCACCGTTGACCTTGGACTCGGTGACCGCGCCGTCCGCGACACCCCACTTCTCGACGATCTTCAGGTACTCACCGCTGTCGATGATCGCCTGCATCGCGGCCTGCAGCGCGTCGCGGAGCTCGGTGTTGTCCTTGGCCACGGCGATGCCGTACGGGCCGGCCTCGACCTGCTCGCCGACGATCTCGAAGTACTTGCCGCCGCCCGCGTTCTTCACGGAGTACGCGGCGATCGGGAAGTCGGCGGAGACGACGTCGGCGCCCTTGGCGCGCATCCGGGTCTCGGCCTCGGGGTTGGTGCCGAAGTCCTCGATCTTGAGGGTGCCCTTACCGTCCTTCTTGCACTTCGCGGCCTGGTCCTTGGCGAGGTCGTGGGAGAAGGTGTTGCGCTGCACGGCCATGGTCTTGCCGCACAGGTCGTCCCAGGTCTCGATGCCCTTCGTGTCGCCGGCGTTGGTGTACAGGGAGACGCCCGCGGTGAAGTAGTCGACGAAGTCGACGCCGGCGCCGACCTTCTTGCCGGTGTCGCCGTCTATGCCTTCCTGGCGGTTCTTGGTGTCGGTCATGGCCGACATCGCGATGTCGTAGCGCTTGGCCGCGAGACCGGCGATGAGGGTGTCGAACGTGCCGTTCTGGAACTCGAACTTCACGCCGAGCTGCTTGCCCAGGGCCTCGGCGATGTCCGGGTCGATACCGGCCGTCTTGCCGGAGTCGTCCCGGAACTCCACCGGCGCGTAGGCGATGTCCGAACCGACGCGGACGACGCCCTTGTCGCGGATCGCCTGGGGCAGCTTGTCGGCCAGCGGAGCGGAGTTCTTCGAGGCGGAGTCGCCGTCGTCGGAGCCGCTGGTCTTGGTCTGGTCACCGCAGCCGGTGAGAAGCAGTGCGCCTGCGACCGCGATCGAGCCGACCGCTGCCAGACGGGAGCGCGCGGCGGTCGTACGACGGGTGGTGCCTGCGGTCATGGTGGGTTCCTCCGGCGGATGGGTGGAGTTGCCGATGAGTCGACGAGAAGACGCACCTTCGGGTGTCGCGACCTCGTGTGGTTACGGCATCTTGCCATTCGGACTGAGGTATTCAGGGGGACAGCAATGTCAAAATCGGATAACGGGACACCCTCGAACCGTCCCAGGCCGGTACATCGCGGCTGGATCTTCTCCGGGAATCCTCGGTTCCGGCCGGAAGATCTGCGGTTCCGCCCCTGGTGGGACGGCTCGGCCGCCGCCCCGTGTGACTGCTTGAGCGGTTGTCGAGGGTTTGTCCAGGGCTTGTCCCGATATTCAGGCATGAGTCATGTCACTGGCATGTGACCTTCGCGTTATGGACTCGTCCTCGGCACCGTCCGTCCGGTAAGAAGGTTCTTTACACCCCTCATCCGGGGCCCAGGGCGCGTGTGCGGCGCGCCCGTCGCGTACCTGCCCGATGCATCGATCCGCGAGGGCGTACGCGGTGCCCGCCCATCCCCTTACCGGGGGTGGTCAAACCCTCAACCTTGAATACTTAAGGGGTAAAGAGAAGTGGCAGCGGAGATCGTCAATCCTCGCAGCGACAGTCGGGCCGGTACGGGCCGGGAGGGCGGGGGCGAGTCCCTCGAAGCCTTCGACCTCGACCCGGCGTTCGCGCTGCACCGCGGCGGCAAGATGGCAGTGCAGGCCACCGTGCCGGTCCGCGACAAGGACGACCTGTCCCTGGCGTACACGCCCGGCGTCGCGAAAGTGTGCACCGCGATCGCCGAGCAGCCGGACCTCGTCAACGACTACACGTGGAAGTCGTCCGTGGTCGCCGTCGTGACCGACGGCACGGCCGTCCTCGGGCTCGGGGACATCGGCCCCGAGGCCTCCCTCCCGGTCATGGAGGGCAAGGCCATCCTGTTCAAGCAGTTCGGTGGGGTGGATGCCGTTCCCATCGCCCTGGCCTGCACCGACGTGGACGAGATCGTCGAGACCGTGGTGCGGCTCGGCCCGTCCTTCGGCGGCGTCAACCTGGAGGACATCTCGGCGCCGCGGTGCTTCGAGATCGAGCGCCGGCTGCAGGAGCGGCTCGACGTCCCGGTCTTCCACGACGACCAGCACGGCACGGCGATCGTCACGCTGGCCGCGCTGCGCAACGCCGCCCGGCTGAGCGGGCGCGCGCTGGGCGACCTGCGGGCCGTCATCTCGGGGGCCGGCGCGGCCGGTGTGGCCATCGCCAAGATGCTGCTGGAGGCGGGCATCGGCGATGTCGCGGTGACCGACCGCAAGGGCGTCGTGTCCGCCGACCGCGCGGACCTGACGCCGGTCAAGCGGGAGCTGGCCGAGATCACCAACAAGGCCGCGCTGACCGGCCCGCTGGAGGCCGCGCTGGCCGGCGCCGACGTCTTCATCGGCGTCTCCGGCGGTACGGTCCCCGAGGAGGCGGTCGCCGCCATGGCCGAGGGCGCCTTCGTCTTCGCCATGGCGAACCCGAACCCGGAGGTCCACCCCGAGGTCGCGCACAAGTACGCGGCGGTCGTGGCGACCGGCCGGTCGGACTTCCCGAACCAGATCAACAACGTGCTGGCGTTCCCCGGCGTCTTCGCCGGCGCGCTCCAGGTGCGGGCCTCCCGGATCACCGAGGGCATGAAGCTCGCGGCGGCCGAGGCGCTGGCGTCGGTCGTCGGGGACGACCTCGCGGCCGACTACGTCATCCCCTCGCCGTTCGACGAGCGGGTGGCTCCGGCCGTCACGGCGGCGGTCGCCGCCGCGGCCCGCGCGGAGGGCGTCGCCCGCCGCTGACCGGCCGGCTCCGCGGTGACGGGTGAACCCGGTGGGCCACGGCCCCGCCCCTTCGGGGGCGGGGCCGTCCGCGTCCGTGCGGGCGGCCGCCGTGCTGCGCCGGGGGCCGCCCCTCCGCCGGGCCCTCGGGCAAGAGGGCGTGTGTCACAGGCCTCCGGCGTTCCGCCGGAGGCGCCCGGCCCCTATCGTCGGCGGCATGTTCGCTGTCTACGCCGCCAGAATCGATCGCGACGAGCCGCTGAGCGGCCTGGAAACAGGGGAGCGTCCGGCCCCCGAGGCACGGTCCGGCTGGACGACCGTCGACGTCAGAGCCGCTTCCCTGAACCATCACGACCTGTGGTCCCTGCGCGGCGTGGGCCTCGCCGAGGACCGGCTGCCGATGATCCTCGGGTGCGACGCGGCCGGCGTCGACGCGGACGGCAACGAGGTCGTCCTGCACTCGGTCATCGGGCAGACCGGGTACGGCGTGGACCCGGGGGAGCCTCGTTCCATCCTCACCGAGCGCTACCAGGGCACCTTCGCCGAGCAGGTGGCGGTGCCGGTCTGGAACGTGCTGCCCAAGCCCAGGGAGCTGTCCTTCGCCGAGGCCGCCTGTCTGCCCACGGCGTGGCTGACGGCCTACCGGATGCTCTTCACCAACGCGGGCGTACGGCCCGGGGACTCCGTCCTGGTGCAGGGCGCCGGCGGCGGTGTCGCCACGGCCGCGATCGTGCTCGGCAGGGCGGCGGGACTGCGGGTGTTCGCCACCAGCCGGGACGAGGCCAAGCGCAAGCGCGCGCTGGAACTGGGCGCCGTGGAGGCGGTGGCGCCGGGGGAGCGGCTGCCGCAGCGGGTGGACGCCGTGATCGAGACGGTGGGCGCGGCCACCTGGTCCCACTCGGTGAAGTCGCTGCGCCCCGGCGGCACCATCGTGATCTCCGGCGCCACCAGCGGCGACCGGCCCTCGCACGCCGAACTCACCCGGATCTTCTTCCTGGAGCTCAAGGTCGTCGGCTCGACCATGGGCACCAAGGAGGAGCTGGAGGATCTGCTGGCCTTCTGCGCGACCACCGGGGTGCGGCCCGTCATCGACGAGGTGCTGCCGATGGACCGGGCCCGGGAGGGCTTCGAGAAGATGGCCTCCGGTGAGCTGTTCGGCAAGATCGTGCTGACCGGCTCCTGACCGGCCCCTGACCGGTTCCTGAGCTGCTCCGGACCGCCGGGGCGTGCGGGCGGGCCCGGCAGGCGCCGGCCCGCACGCCCCGCCGCGCCCCACGCTCTCCGGGAATGCTGCCGCCAGGGGCTGCCGCCAGGGGCTGCCGCCGGGCGCTGCCGTCAGTGCTCCGGGGTGCGCAGCAGAGCGCCGATGCGGGCGGCTGTCGCGGCCAGGTGGCGACGGGTGCCGTCGAGTTGCTCCGGGCTGACGCCGTGGTCGCGGGCCGCGTCGCGGATGTCGTCCCGGAAGCGGTCCAGCAGCCGGTCCAGGTCCCGGGCGGGGTCGCCGGTGGGGGACTCGTGGGCCCAGCCGGGCTCGTACTCGGCGGGGAACTCCGCGGGGGTGTCGGAGTAGTCGGGGCGGTCCGCGGGCCGCCCGCCTCGGCCGAGGGGCCGGTCCCGGCCGAACTCACCGAACTCGCGGGCCAGTTCCGTCAGGCCCTCGCGGACGCCGGTGGGCCAGTCGCCGCGGGCGAAGTGATCCTGCACCTGCTCCTGGACCCGGCGGGCGATCCGCTGCATCTCCTCCTGCGCCTGGGCGCGGGCCCGGTCCTGGGCCTCCTTGGCCTGGCGGCGGGCGCGCTGGGCCTCCTCGCGGGCGCGGCGGCTCTCGTCCTTGGCGCGGCGGGCCTGCTCCTTCCACTCCTGCTTGACCCGGCGCATCTCCTCCTTCGCGGAGCGCCACGCCTCCTGCTCGGTCCCCTGTCTGCTCTCGCTCGCGGCGGCCCGCATCTCGCGGCGCAGGTCGCCCGCCGCCCCGCGCACATCGGCCCGGATCTCCGCGGCCAGTTCGGCGACCGACTCGCGGATCTCCAGCTCCAGATCGGCCAGTTCGCCGCTGCGGTCGGCCAGTTCGGCGCGGCCCTCGTCGGTGATGGCGTACACCTTGCGGCCGCCCTCGGTGGTGTGGGTGACCAGCCCCTCGCTCTCCAGCTTGGCCAGCCGCGGGTACACGGTGCCCGCCGACGGGGCGTACAGCCCCTGGAAGCGCTCCTCCAGGAGCCGGATGACCTCGTAGCCGTGGCGGGGCGCCTCGTCCAGCAGCTTCAGCAGGTACAGGCGCAGGCGGCCGTGGGCGAAGACGGGGGGCATGTCAGAGCACCTTCTTGTCGGTCGAGCCGTCGCCCTGGCCGGAGGTGGAAGGTCCGGTCCGGCCGGACCCCGCATTGTCCCCCGGGGCGGTCGGCGCCGTGGGCCGGGACGGCGGTTCCCACGGCGTGTCCTCGGCCGCGGGGCGGCGCAGCAGGGCGATCGAGCCGGAGACCGTGGTGGCCTTCAGGCTGCCGTTGCCCGCGCCGAGGCGGCCCGTGATGCGCTTGGCGCCCCACTGGCCGCTCACCCGGAGGTCCTCGAAGGCGTTGGAGACGGTGCCGCTCGCGGTGTTGGCCTCCACCTCGGCGTCCGCCGGATGCGGCAGCCGGATGGCGATCTCGCCGGAGACGCTGGTCAGGCTGATGTCGGTGGGGTGGCTTCCTGGGTCCAGGTCGACGACCATCGCCCCGCTGACGGAGTCGGCCCTGACCGAGGAGCCCGCCTCGACGACGGTCAGGTCACCGGAGACGGAGTGGAAACGCAGGTCGCCGGAGAGGGCCTGGGCCTCCAGGCTGCCGGAGACGGTGTCCGCGCGGACCGGGCCGGCGAGGCCGACCAGCGTGGTGTCGCCGGAGACGCCTCTGATCTCGGTGCGGCCGCCCAGCCCGGAGACCACGGCGGCGGCGGTGACCGCGCCGACCTCGACGCGGGTGCCCGCGGGCACGGCCAGGGAGACGACCGCGCTGCGCCGCCAGCCCTTGCGGTCGAGCCACTTCAGGAAGCCCTTCCAGGGCAGATCCTCGTACGCCACGGTCAGGATCCCGTCGCGGTGTGTCACCCGCAGGGGAGGCCCGTCCACGTCGGTCACCTCCAGCCGGGCGGAACCCTCGTCCCCGCCCACCACGTTGACCGCGCCGTTGACGATGCGTACCTGAAGCTCGCGGACGGGCTCGTCGAAGGTGAGCTTCGTGGGCTCGGCGACGGACCACTCGGACATGGTGCAGACCTCCTCGACCGGTCGACCGTCTCCGCGCCGGAGCGGTCGCTGTCGCATGACACGTCATATCGCGTCTCTTGTCATTCACGATATATCGTGGTCGGCCAAAGTCAAGACACTCTTTCCGGCGATCCGGCGATCCGGCGATCCGGCGATCCGGCGATCCGGCGATCCGGGTGAGATGGGTGAGATGGGGCGCAGCGAGGGCAGAGCGGCGGTGGAGGCGGGGGCGGGGGCGGACGGAGAGCTGGTCACGGGTGTTCTGTCCTAGCGTGTGAGCATGTCGACGGATGAGTCCCGCCCTGGTCCGCACGCTTCCGCAGCCCGCGCCCCGGGCGCCCTGCTGCTCTGCCGGGCGGACCCCGACTCCGTGGCCCCCGCCGCCCCGTTGCTGCGCGAACCGGTGCTGCTCGCCCGGGCCGGCGACGGCTGGAGCGTGCTCGTGCCCGGGGGCAGGCCGTGGCAGGACGGCGCGGAGCCGGTCGACCGCATGGTCACCGGGTGGGCCACGGCCCTCGCCGTCGCCACGTCCCGGCCGGTGCTCGCCCTGTGGTGGGACGCCGACCGCGGCGGCTACGCCCTCGGGTCCGGCTTCCGCCGTGGTGTGGGCTACGTCTGGCTCGCCGACGGCACCCCCGCCGGCGAGGACGAGGCCATGCGCACCTTCGCGGCCCGGCTCGGCCTCGACCCCGTGCTGGACATGGCGGCCCTCGACCGGCTGACCGAGCCGGACCGGGAGTCCGACGCCCGTGCCCGGCTACGGGGCCTCCTCGCGGTCCTCACCCGCTTGGGCGTGTCCCTGCCCGCCGGTCTCGCCCCGGGGGAACCCGTGGAAGGGCTGCGTGCCGCGGTCCGCGCCGAGCCCGGGGTGCGGGAGGTCGAGTGGCCGGGGTGGCGTGAGGCCGCCCGCCCGGAGCCGGCCGCCGTCGGGAGCGGTCCGCCCGGGCCTCCTCCCTTGCCCGTCTCCCGTCCGCCCGGGCCCCGCGCCCCGAGGGTCCCCGGACCGGTCCTGCGGGGCCTGGCCCTCGCCCAGATCGCCGCCGGGGTGCCGGTCGCGCTGTGGGGCCTCAGGCGCCGCAGCGGCGGCTGGATCGCCGCCGGGGCGCTCCTGCTGGCCCACGGAGGCCTCGGCCTGGCCCGCGCCGGCACGGTCCCGCAGGACTGAGCGGCCGGCCGGGGCGGAGGCGGGGCCAGGGACGGCCCCGCGGACGGCCCCGCGGACGGCCCCGCCCGGGACACCGCCTCGCCGACGGACGTACCGGGCCGGGCCGGGCCGGGCCGGGCGCCGGGTGGGGCCGGGGAACGATGCCGGTGCGAGACCCGGCGCCGGGGCCGACCATGGTCCGTCTCCGCTCCCGGTCCGTCTCCGGTCCCGGTCCGTCTCCGGTCCCGGTCCGTCTCCGGTCCCGGTCCCGGTCCCGGTCCGTTTCCGGTCCCGGTCCGGGTCCGTTCCGGTCATGGCCCGGCGCCGCCCACGTGAGGTCCGGCGGCCCTGCCCCGGGCCGGCCCGAGAGCCCGGCCTGCCGCAGGACGCGTGGCTCTCGTGACGCGTGGCTCTCGTGACGCGTGGCGTCCCCGGGACCCGTGGCGGAGCCGGGGTCGGGGGCGACCGCGGGATCCGACGGCAACCGGCCACCGGACGGCTTCCGGGCCTGCGGCGGCCCGGCCCTGCGGCGGCCTGCGGCGGCCCGGGCCTGCGGCGGCCCGGGCCTGCGGCGGCCCGGGCCTGCGGCGGCCCGCGGATCTGCGACGGTTCCGGGATCCGCGGAGGGGCCCGCCGCCTACTCGTCGTCCTCGTCGTCCAGCCGGGCCAGCCAGGTCGCCAGCCGTTCGACCGGCACCTCGAAGTCCGGGTTGAGATCGACGAAGGTCCGCAGCTGCTCGGCGAGCCACTCGAAGGTGACCTCTTCCTCGCCGCGCCGCTTCTCCAGCTCTTCGATGCCTCGGTCGGTGAAGTACACGGGTGTTCTCCTGGGGCTGGGCCTGGGGCCGCGGGGGTCGTACGTCTCAAGGTTATGCGGGCCGGGCGGCACGGACCGCGGGTGCCGGAAGGGCCCGGTCGCGAGGGTCACTCGCGGCCGGGCCCTTCCGGGGCGCCGGGGCCTCAGGCCTCGAACACCTCACGCACCAGCTGCTCCTGCTCGGCCTGGTGCCGCTTCGCGGAGCCCACGGCCGGGGACGAGCCGTGCGGGCGGGAGATGCGGCGCAGGCGCTCGCCGTGCGGGACGTCCGCGCCGACCGCCAGGTCCAGGTGGTCGATGAGGTTCAGGGCGATGAACGGCCAGGCGCCCTGGTTCGCCGGCTCCTCCTGGACCCACAGGTACTTCTCGGCGCCCGGGTACTTCTTGATCTCCTCCTGGAGCTCGGCACCCGGCAGCGGGTACAGGCGCTCGATGCGGATGATCGCGGTGTCCGTGGCGCCGCGCTTGACCCGCTCGGCCTCCAGGTCGTAGTAGACCTTGCCCGCGCAGAAGACGACCTTGCGCACGGCCGCCGGGTCCGCCGAGGCGTCGCCGATGACCGGGCGGAAGTGCCCGCTCGTGAACTCCTCCGCCTTCGACGCGGCCGCCTTCAGGCGCAGCATCGACTTCGGCGTGAACACCACCAGCGGCCTGTGGTGCGGGTTGTGCACCTGCCAGCGCAGGAGGTGGAAGTAGTTCGACGGCAGGGTCGGCATGGCGACCGTCATGTTGTTCTGCGCGCACAGCTGGAGGAAGCGCTCCGGGCGGGCGGACGAGTGGTCCGGGCCCTGGCCCTCGTAGCCGTGCGGCAGCAGCAGCGTGACACCGCTGGTCTGGCCCCACTTCTGCTCGGCCGAGGAGATGAACTCGTCCACGACCGTCTGCGCGCCGTTGACGAAGTCGCCGAACTGCGCCTCCCACAGTACGAGCGCGTCCGGGCGGGCCAGCGAGTAGCCGTACTCGAAGCCCATGGCCGCGTACTCGGACAGCAGCGAGTTGTAGACGTTCAGCCGCGCCTGGTCCTCGGAGAGGTACTGCAGCGGCGTGTACTCCTCGCCGGTGCTGCGGTCGATGATGACCGCGTGGCGCTGGCCGAACGTGCCGCGCTGCGAGTCCTGGCCCGCCAGACGGACCGGCACGCCCTCCAGCAGCAGCGAGCCGAAGGCCAGCGTCTCGCCCATGCCCCAGTCGATGGTGCCGTCCTCGACCATGGACGCCCGGCGCTGCAGCTGGGGCAGCAGCCGCGGGTGGACCGTGATGTGGTCGGGCACCGTGACCTGCGACTCGGCGATCCGCTTGACGACCTCCGCGGACACCGCGGTCGGCACCGTCGCCGGGAAGCCGTCCTGCGGGGCGTGGCCCTCGCCGGAGGCCGGCTGCGAGGTGACCTCGCGGACCTCGGTGAAGACCTTCTCCAGCTGGCCCTGGTAGTCCTGCAGCGCCTGCTCGGCCTCCTCCAGCGTGATGTCGCCGCGACCGATGAGGGACTCGGTGTACAGCTTGCGCACCGAGCGCTTCTTGTCGATCAGGTCGTACATCAGCGGCTGGGTGAAGGCCGGGTTGTCGGACTCGTTGTGACCGCGGCGGCGGTAGCAGATGAGGTCGATCACCACGTCCTTGTTGAACGCCTGGCGGAACTCGAAGGCCAGCCGCGCGACGCGGACCACGGCCTCCGGGTCGTCGCCGTTCACGTGGAAGATCGGGGCCTCGATCATCCGCGCCACGTCCGTCGCGTACATCGACGAGCGGGACGACTCGGGCGCGGCCGTGAAGCCGACCTGGTTGTTGATGACGATGTGGACCGTGCCGCCGGTGCGGTAGCCGCGCAGCTGCGACATGTTCAGGGTCTCGGCCACCACGCCCTGGCCCGCGAAGGCCGCGTCGCCGTGCAGCGCGATCGGCAGGACCGTGAAGTCCGTGCCGCCCTTGTTGATGATGTCCTGCTTGGCGCGGGCGACGCCCTCCAGGACCGGGTCCACCGCCTCCAGGTGCGAGGGGTTCGCGACCAGGGAGACCTTGATCTGCTCGCCGTCCAGGCCGGTGAAGGTGCCCTCGGCGCCCAGGTGGTACTTCACGTCGCCGGAGCCGTGCATCGACTTCGGGTCGAGGTTGCCCTCGAACTCGCGGAAGATCTGCGCGTACGACTTGCCGACGATGTTCGCCAGCACGTTCAGCCGGCCGCGGTGGGCCATGCCGATGACGACCTCGTCGAGGCGCGACTCGGCCGCCGAGTCCAGCACCGCGTCCAGCAGCGGGATGACGGACTCGCCGCCCTCCAGGGAGAAGCGCTTCTGGCCGACGTACTTCGTCTGCAGGAACGTCTCGAAGGCTTCCGCCGCGTTCAGCCGGCGCAGGATGCGCAGCTGCTCCTCGCGCTCGGGCTTGGCGTGCGGGCGCTCCACGCGGTCCTGGATCCACTTGCGCTGCTTGGGGTCCTGGATGTGCATGAACTCGATGCCGATGGTGCGGCAGTACGAGTCGCGCAGCACGCCCAGGATGTCGCGCAGCTTCATCAGGGACTTCCCGGAGAAGCCGCCGACGGCGAACTCGCGCTCCAGGTCCCACAGGGTGAGCCCGTGCTCGGTGATGTCCAGGTCGGGGTGCTTGCGCTGGCGGTACTCCAGCGGGTCCGTGTCGGCCATGACGTGGCCGCGCACCCGGTAGGAGTGGATCAGCTCGAAGACCCGGGCGGCCTTGGTGACGTCGTCGTCGTGCGAGGCGTCGATGTCCCGCAGCCAGCGGACCGGCTCGTACGGGATGCGCAGCGCCTCGAAGATGTCGTCGAAGAAGCCGCTCTGGCCCAGCAGCAGGTTCGCCACCTGGCGCAGGAACTCGCCGGACGCGGCCCCCTGGATCACCCGGTGGTCGTACGTCGACGTCAGCGTCATGACCTTGGAGACGCCGAGCTTGTTCAGCGTGTCCTGGGACGTGCCCTGGAACTCGGCCGGGTAGTCCATGGAACCGACGCCCATGATCACGGACTGGCCGGGCATCAGACGCGGGACCGAGTGGACGGTGCCGAGGCCGCCGGGGTTGGTCAGGGAGACCGTGACCCCGGTGAAGTCGTCCATGGTGAGCTTGTTGTCACGGGCGCGACGGACGATGTCCTCGTAGGCCTGCCAGAACTCGAAGAAGTTCAGCGTCTCGGCCTTCTTGATCGCCGCGACGACCAGCTGGCGGTCGCCGTTGGGCTTGACCAGGTCGATGGCGAGGCCGAGGTTGACGTGCTCCGGCTTGACCAGGGTGGGCTTGCCGTCCTTGAGCTGGTACGACCAGTTCATCGAGGGCATCGCCTTGATCGCCTGCACCATCGCGTACCCGATGATGTGCGTGAAGGAGATCTTCCCGCCGCGGGCCCGCTTCAGATGGTTGTTGATCACGATGCGGTTGTCGAACAGCAGCTTCACCGGGACGGCGCGCACCGAGGTGGCGGTCGGCATCTCCAGCGAGGCGTCCATGTTCTTGGCGACGGCGCCGGACGGGCCGCGCAGCGTCACGAACTCCGGACCGGCCGGGGCTCCGGCCGCCGGGGCGGCGGCGGGCTGTGCGGCGGCCGGCTTCGCCGGGGCCGCCTTCGCCGGGGCCGCGGCGGGCCTGGCCGGGGCTGCGGGCGCCGCGGCGGCGCCCGCGGGCTTCGCCGGGGCCGCGGCGGGCGCGGCGGCGGGTGCCTGGGCGGCGGCAGGAGCCGGAGCGGTCTCCGCGGCCCCCGCGGCCGCGGTACCCGCCGGAGCCTGGGACGCGGCGCCCCCGGGCTTGTAGTCGGCGAAGAAGTCCCACCAGGCGCGGTCGACCGAGTTCGGGTCCTGGAGGTACTGCTGATAGATCTCGTCGACGAGCCACTCGTTGGGACCGAACGCGGCCGCGGGGTTCTTGCCCGCGTGGTCGGTTCCCGCCCGGAGGGTGGAGGAGCTCGATGAGTTACTGGGGGACTGTGGCGACACGGCGGCAACCGCCCTCTTCCGCTTCACAAGGTGATGGACAGCGGGAATAAAGGCTACGCCTCCCGGAGCGGGAAGGTCAGGCCAGCCCCGTCCATCGTCGCGTAAGTCACATCGGAGACGGTGTTTCGGTGCCGTGAATGGCGGGAAACAAGCGTGGTTCCGGTCGGCTGGAGATGCGTCGATGCAGGTCCGTCGCCTGACCGGCGCGGACCTGTGCCTGATCACACGTGTCCGTCAGCGGGGACGCGCGTGGATCTTGGGACTCCGGTTCGAACCCTACGTCAACTTCCCGCGCTCGGGATCCCCGGAAGCATGACCAGGATCCGGCAACCCCGATCGGATTCGGCCACTCCGATCCGGCCGCCGTGCAGATCCACCGCCCAGCGCGCGATCGCCAGCCCCAGCCCCGTACCGCCGTCGCTGCCCGGACCGTGCGGCCGGCGCACCGCGCCCCGGTTGAACCGCTCGAAGACCCGGTGCCACTCCGACCTCGGGATGCCCGGACCCTCGTCCAGCACCTCCAGCTCCAGCGACTCCGGATACGCTCCCCGCCGCGCCCTGACCGTCACCCGTCCGTGCGGCGGGCTGTGCTTGACCGCGTTGTCGATCAGGTTCGCCACCACCTGGTGGATCCGCTCCGGATCCGCGTGCGCGGTCAGCTCCGGCGGCGACACGTCCAGATGCAGATGCACGTCCGTGCGCGAGTGGCTGCCCGACCCCGAGGCCACGCCCCCGCGCGCGGAGGCCACCATGCCGGCCTCCTTCAGCACCCCCGACAGGTACGGCCACACCTCGAAACGCCGCGTCTTCAGCGGCACCACACCGTTGTCCAGGCGCGACAGGTCCAGCAGCGTCTCCACCAGCCGGCCCAGCCGCTCCGTCTGGCGCAGCGCCGTCCGCATCGTCTCCGGGTCCGCCTGCGTGACCCCGTCGACGATGTTCTCCAGCACCGCCCGCAGGCCCGCGATCGGCGTCCGCAGCTCGTGCGAGACGTTCGCCACCAGCTCCTTGCGCTGCCGGTCCTGGGTCTCCAGCTCGTCGGCCATCACATTGATGGTCTGCGCCAGGTCGCCCAGCTCGTCCCGCCGGTTCTCCCGCACCCGGCGGGTGTAGTCGCCGTACGAGATCGACCGCGCGACCAGGTTCATCTCGTCCAGCGGGGCCGTCAGCGAGTGCGCCACGAACTGCGTGATCAGCAAGGTCGCGATCATCGAGAAGACCGTGATGAAGCGCAGCTCCGTCTTCGTGTGCACCGCGATCACCGACAGCCCCGTCGTGATCAGCACCGAGATGACGACCAGCGCGCCCAGCTTCGTCTTGATCGAGAACGGGCGTACGCCGCCCCAGGGGTCCCCGGGGCCTCTCCGCGCGGCCGGCCGCCCCCCGCTCACGACGCCGGCGTCTCCAGCGCGTAGCCCACACCGTGGACCGTACGGATCCGCTCGGCGCCGATCTTCCGCCGCAGCGCCTTGATGTGGCTGTCCACCGTCCGCGTCCCCGACGCGTCCGCCCAGTCCCACACCTCCGCCAGCAGCTGCTCCCGCGACAGCACCGCCCGCGGCGTGTTCGCCAGGCACACCAGCAGGTCGAACTCCGTCGGCGTCAGATGCACGTCGTCACCGCGCACCCGCACCCTGCGCTGGGCGTGGTCGATCTCCAGCTCGCCCAGCCGCAGAATGCCGCTCCTCGGGGTCGCCGCGGCCAGCGTCGCCCGCTCCACCCGGCGCAGCAGCACGTGCACCCGCGCCGCCAGCTCCCGCATCGAGAACGGCTTCGTCATGTAGTCGTCCGCGCCGACGCCCAGCCCGACCAGCATGTCCGTCTCGTCGTCACGTGCCGTGAGCATCAGCACCGGCACCGGGCGCTGCGCCTGGACCCGGCGGCAGACCTCCAGGCCGTCGAAGCCCGGCAGCATGATGTCGAGGATCAGCAGGTCCGGCTGCCAGGCCTCCGCCGTGTCGACCGCGGACGGTCCGTCGCCCGCGGTTTGCACGAGGAACCCCTCCGCGCGCAGGCGGGCCGCGATGGCGTCGACGATCGTCGCGTCGTCCTCGACCACCAGCACTCTGCGCTGAGCGCCCTGCGAGGCCGTGGCCGTGCCGTTGTTGTGCGAGGTGTGTGTCTGCTCCATCGCCCGCCCCTGAAGTGTGCTTTCCGGAATCCGTGGGGTGATCCCATGTCTGCGATTGACGCTTGAATGATCGGCGTCAGGGTTGCAGCGTACGGGGAGTCACCAAGGCTTTGCTATCCAGGCCGGACGCCGAGGTGGACGACGTCCGGAACGCCCCGGGCAACCGGGATCTCTTCGGTACGCACATGCCGGAATCCGGCATTCCGCAAGGTTTCCTCGAAAGCCCCCGAAGGCCGGGCCGACCAGACGGCCAGTACGCCGTCCGGCGTCAACACCCGTGCGCAGCCTGTCAGTCCGGTGATCGAGTACAGGGTCGCGTTGCCCTCCGTCACCGTCCAGCCGGGGCCGTTGTCGACGTCCAGGCAGAGCGCGTCGTACCGCGCGGACGTCTCGCGCAGGTGCGTGACCAGGTCCGCCTCGACCACCTCGGTGCGCGGGTCCCGCAGGGCCTGCTCGGACACGGACGCGAGGGGGCCCCGGCGGTGCCAGTCGATGACGGCGCGCTCCCGCTCGACCACGGTGATGCGGCCCCAGCGGGGGTTCGCCGCGGCGTGTGCGAGCGAGAAGCCCACGCCCAGGCCGCCCAGCAGCACGTGCGGTGCCGGGCGGGGGGTGAGGGCGGCCAGCGCGGCGTCCACGAGACGGCGCTCCGAGCGGCCGTCGGAGGTGTCCATCAGGAAGCAGCCGTTGACGATGATCTGGAGCAAACTCCCGTGGCGGCGCAGGACGGTCTCGCCGTGGGGGCCCTCGCGGCGGTCGAGCACCTGGGGCTCCGGCTCGGGGCCGGGGCCGGCTCCGGAGCCGGGTGGGGCGTGGAAGGCGTCGTGGGTCGGGGGCATCGGGCCATCGTGGCAGCTTCCTGACGGAACGGCTGCCTGATTTGCCGGGCGGCGGGGGTGAACAACCGGGGTGCGGGGAACTGGAGTTCACCCGGGTGGGGTGGCGGGGCGGGGGATCCGGGCAGCCCCGCGCCGCGGTGGTGGTCCCGGCGGGCGGCCGGGTGCGGGTGTGCCGGGAGGTCCGCGCGGTTGGCCGCGCCCCCTTTCGGGGGGCCTGCGGGGCGGTGTGCCGGCACGGCGCTCGTGCCTGCGTGGGGGACCGGCCTCGGTGGGTGGGCGCGGGTGCGCTGCGGTCCTCGCGCGGTTCCGCGCGCCCTGCGGCGGTGCGCGGTTCCGCGCGCCCCTGTGGCGGCCTGCCGGCGGCGGGTGGGTGCGGGTGTGCCGCGGCCCCCGCGCTTCTCGTGGGGCGGGGCCGCCCGGGGTGTCCGGGGGTGTCCGTCCTCGGGCCGGCGGTGGGGTGGGCCGGGGCGCGGGAGGGGGTGTCGCCGGCTGCTGCGGGCCCCGGCACGTCCCCTCGCCGCCGTGGCGGGCTCCCCGTCCGTCCGGGCGGTGGTCCCGGCCGTCGGGCCGTGGAGGACCTCCCGGTCGGGTGGCCGCACGGTGATCGCTGAGAGCGAACGGGCTCCGGGGAACATTGCGGGGAAGCTCTGCATTGAGTCGGTGTAGCTCAACTTGACTGCCGAAGGGGAGATCATGGCTGCTGAGTCCACGGCGTTCACACCGTCCGCTCTGCCTGTGCTGCCGCTCGACGACGAGGTCGTGCTGCCCGGGATGGTGGTACCGCTGGACCTCAACGACACGGACGTACGGGCCGCGGTGGAGGCCGCCCAGGCCGCCGCCCGCAGCGAGTCCGGCAAGCCCCGGGTGCTGCTCGTGCCGCGGATCGACGGCACGTACGCGGGCACCGGTGTGCTCGGCACCGTGGAGCAGGTCGGCCGCCTCGCCGACGGCGACCCGGGCGCGCTCATCCGCGGCCGCGCCCGGGTGAGGATCGGCGCCGGTACGACCGGGCCCGGCCGGGCGCTCTGGGTCGAGGGGACCCGTGTCGCCGAGGAGGTGCCCGAACCGCTGCCCGGCGGTGTCGCCGAGCTCGTCACCGAGTACAAGGCGCTGGCCACGGCCTGGCTGAAGAAGCGGGGTGCCTGGCAGGTCGTCGACCGTGTGCAGGCCATCGACGACGTCGCCGCGCTGGCCGACAACTCCGGATACTCGCCCTTCCTCACCACCGAGCAGAAACTCGAACTGCTGGAGACCGCCGACCCGGTCGCCCGGCTGAGGCTGGCCGCCCGCCAGCTCCGCGACCACCTCGCCGAGCAGGAGGTCGCCGAGACCATCGCCAAGGACGTCCAGGAGGGCGTCGACAAGCAGCAGCGCGAGTTCCTGCTGCGCCGCCAGCTGGAGGCCGTCCGCAAGGAACTGCGCGAGCTGAACGGGGAGAGCGGTACCGACCCCGCCGAGGAGTCCGACGACTACCGTGCCCGCGTCGAGGCCGCCGACCTGCCCGGGAAGGTCCGCGAGGCGGCCCTGAAGGAGGTCGACAAGCTGGAGCGGTCCAGCGACCAGTCGCCCGAGGGGGCCTGGATCCGCACCTGGCTCGACACGGTCCTGGAACTGCCGTGGAACGTCCGCACCGAGGACGCCTACGACATCCGCGGTGCCCAGGCCGTCCTCGACGCCGAGCACGCCGGCCTGGACGACGTGAAGGAGCGCATCACCGAGTACCTGGCCGTGCGCAAGCGGCGTACGGACCGGGGCCTGGGCGTCGTCGGCGGGCGGCGCGGCGGTGCCGTGCTCGCCCTCGTCGGGCCGCCCGGTGTCGGCAAGACCTCGCTCGGCGAGTCCGTCGCCCGCGCCATGGGCCGCAGGTTCGTCCGCGTCGCCCTCGGCGGCGTGCGCGACGAGGCCGAGATCCGCGGCCACCGGCGCACCTACGTCGGCGCGCTGCCGGGCCGGATCGTACGTGCCGTCAAGGAGGCCGGCTCGATGAACCCGGTCGTCCTGCTCGACGAGATCGACAAGGTCGGGTCCGACTTCCGCGGCGATCCCGCCGCGGCCCTGCTGGAGGTGCTCGACCCCGCCCAGAACCACACGTTCCGGGACCACTACCTGGAGGTGGAACTGGACCTGTCCGACGTCGTCTTCCTGGCCACGGCCAATGTCCTGGAAGCCATCCCCGAGGCCCTGCTGGACCGGATGGAGCTGGTCCGCCTCGACGGCTACACCGAGGACGAGAAGGTCGTCATCGCCCGCGACCACCTCCTGCCGCGCCAGCTGGAGCGGGCCGGTCTCGGCGAGGGCGAGGTCACGCTCGACGAGAGCGCGCTGCGCAGGCTGGCCGGCGAGTACACGCGCGAGGCGGGCGTGCGCAACCTGGAGCGGTCCGTGGCCCGCCTGCTCCGCAAGATCGCCGCACAGCACGAGCTGGGCGAGCGGGAGCTGCCCTGCACCGTCCGGGACGAGGACCTGCGCGCCCTGATCGGGCGTCCCCACCACGTGCCCGAGTCCGCCCAGGACCCGGCCGAGCGCCGCACCGCCGTGCCCGGCGTGGCCACCGGGCTCGCCGTCACCGGCGCGGGCGGGGACGTGCTGTTCGTCGAGGCCTCCCTGGCCGACCCGGAGACGGGCGCGTCCGGGCTCACCCTGACCGGCCAGCTCGGCGACGTCATGAAGGAGTCGGCGCAGATCGCCCTGTCCTTCCTCCGCTCCCACGGCGCCGAACTGGAACTGCCCGTCGGTGACCTCAAGGACCGCGGCGTGCACATCCACTTCCCTGCGGGCGCGGTCCCCAAGGACGGCCCGAGCGCGGGCATCACCATGACCACGGCCCTCGCCTCGCTGCTGTCCGGCCGACTGGTCCGCACCGACGTGGCGATGACCGGCGAGGTCTCCCTCACCGGCCGGGTGCTGCCCATCGGCGGAGTGAAGCAGAAGCTCCTCGCCGCCCACCGCGCGGGTGTGACCACCGTCGTCATCCCCAAGCGCAACGAGGCCGACCTCGACGACGTCCCGGCCGAGGTGCTCGACAGGCTCGACGTGCACGCCGTGACCGACGTCCGTCAGGTCCTGGAGCTGGCGCTCGCCCCGGCCGCCGGCCACGCGACGCCCGAGGTTCCCGCGGCGGCGTGACGGACGCCCGCGGGAGCAGGGCGAGGGCCCGGGTTCCGTGAGGGAGACCCGGGCCCTCGCCGCGGCCGGGTGCGGCCCGGCCCCTCGCCGCACCCGGCCGCGGCACCCCGTGGAACCGGCCGGGGCCGCAGGCCTCCGGCAGGCGGTGAGCGGCGGTGCGCACAAGCGCCGCACGCAGCCCCCGCCCGGGGACGGCCCTGCGCATGACGCGGCCGGCCCGGCCCTGCGAAATACTGAGCGAGCCGCGGCGATGTCCCGCCGTGGCGGAAACCTTCAGGACCGCGGAACCGAAGCAGGGGTGCTGACGTGCACGAGCACGCGAACGGCGGCGCACAGCCGGGCGAATCCGACACGTCGCCCCGTGGTGTGGACCAGGAGTTCCTGGCCCTGGAGCGCGAGCTGACGGTGTTCCTGCGCCGGGCCCGCGCCAACCAGGGCGAGATGGCCCGCGAGGTCCACCCCGACCTGGAGTCCTCCGCGTACGGCCTGCTCGTGCGCCTCGACGAGAGCGGAGCCCAGCGCGCCACCGACCTCGCCGCCTACGTCGGCGTCGGCAAGGCCACCATGTCCCGGCAGCTGCGGGCCCTGGAGGAGCTGGGCCTCGTCGCCCGCGAACCCGACCCCCTCGACGGCCGCGCCTGGCTCGTCCACCTCACCGGCGAGGGCCGCTCCCGCGTCGGCCGCGTCCGCGACGCCCGCCGCGCCCGCTACGTCAGCAAGCTCGCCCACTGGGACCGCCACGAGGTCGCCGAACTCGCCCGGCTGCTCCAGCAGCTCAACCGCGGCATGGAGCGGTAGGCGACCGCCTCCGCGCGGTGCCGGAGCGGGCCGGGGCTCACAGGTCCGCGAACACCACCGTCGCGTCGTCGTGGGTCTTGCTGCGGCCCAGAAAGGCCCGCCGCTCCGCGTCCGCCCCCTCCAGCTCGCGCACCCGCTCCACCAGGGCCCGTGCGCCGTCCTTGCGCAGGCGGCCGAGCAGGTCCGCCCAGTCGCCCTCGCGAAACGTCTCCGCCCAGCGGGCCGCCCCGTCCGTCAGCGCGGCCAGGGCCCGGACCCCGGCGAGCGGCACGCTGCCCGTCACAGCGCGTGAGGCCACCGCGGGGTCGGCGGCCGCCGTGAAGAATCCGCCCTCCTTGTTGCGGGCCCTGGCGTCGGCGACCTCGTCCGAGACCAGCAGTCCGCGCGGCAGGCGGTCGAGCCGGTCGTCCAGCACCGGGGTGACCGCGCCGTCGGGCGACTCCAGCAGCAGCGCCGAGTCCGAGAGCACCAGATACTCCAGCGTCCTCGCGTCCCAGCGGGCCAGGACCACCGTGGCCTGAGGTGTGCGGGGGTGAGAAAGGTCACAGGTTTGCGCATGGGCCCCGGCGGTACGGGCGATGGCCCGCGCGAGCACCCCGGTGAGCGGAACATCCGTGCGGGAAACGGTCAGTTCGGTCAGCGCGCCACCCAGCCGCGCCACGTACCAGGGGACGGAATGCAGACACCCGGTGTCGCCCTTCGGCGGCGTCACCCCGTCCAGCACCACCACCGAACCGCCCTTGCCGCAGACGGGTGTGCCGACGCCGGCGAAGTCCTCGTTGGGGCGGGCCGGGTCGCCGGGTTCCGAGACAACTTCCGTTCGCATCCGGCCAGTCTGCACGACCCCTTCACGTCCTTCGCCGAAGGCCCCCATGCACACCGGGGCCGGCGCACCGGCGCGGGCCGGGCGCCGGGTTTGGACCGGATTATCGCACTCCGACGACCCGTGGCGGCGAATCCTGCCAAAGCCCGCCGTCCACGTCCAACCGGCCCGCCGCGCACCCCTGTCGGACCGGCCGGGGGAACTTGCCCGCCAACTCCCTCCCGATGTTCACTCCTTCGGGTGGCGGGTCTGGTGATGCGCGACCACTGCCCACCGGCACTGGGAGGGTCTGGTAGCCGTAACCCGGTGTGTGCGCACCAGTTGCACCGATGGACGGAGCGTCACCCGGGCCCATGAGTACACGAGTACAGGAATGCGAGCACCGGTGCAGAAGACGCGGCCTCGGCGCACAGGCAGGCAGACGGCTCCCGACGAGGGCCCGCAGCAGCAGCCCGGCAGCCCGGTCGGCAAGGGGCGGCCCACCCATGTACGCAACCGGCTGATCGTCGCCGTGGCCGTCGTCGCGGCCGCGGTCGCCGCGGCGGGTGCCCCCTCCGTGCTCGCCGCCTCGACGCAGCTGAAGGACACCCAGGACCTGGTGACCCTGGCCGAGCAGACCAGGGAAGCACTCACCCTCGCCCACTCGCTCGCCGACGAACGCGACGAGGTCACCTCCTTCGTCGCCGCCGGACGCCCGGGGGACAAGGCGCCCTCGCAGGAGCGCGGCGCCCGGGTCGACCGCCAGGTCGAGGAACTGCGCGCCGACCCCGGCACCCCGGTCGCCCTGCGGGAGGACCTCGACGGCATAGCGGGGCTGCGCAGAGCGGCGCTCACCGGCAAGAGCAGTGCTCTCGAAACGCACGAGACGTACTCCGCCGCCATCGCCGAGCTGCACCGCCTCGCCGAGGACCTCGCCGAGCAGCTTCCGCCCCGGGCCGGCTCCGGCGCCTACGGCCTCGCCGAACTCGACGCCGCCGTCCAGCAGGCCGCCTCCACGCGCGGCCTGCTGCTCGCCGCGCTCGACGTGCCGCGCACCACGCGGACCGTGACCGACCCCTTCACCGGCCTGCCCGTCGAGACGACCGAGACCTCCGACGCCGACGCCGAGCAGCGCGACGCCCTGACCGCCGCCGCCCAGCAGGCCCGGCTCCGCTCGGACGCCGCCCTCGCCGACTTCCGCGACACCGGCACCGGCAAGGCCCGCACCTCCTACGACTCCACCGTCACCGGCCCCGAGGTGAACGCCGCCGAGAAGTACCTCGCCGCCCTCACCGACGCGCCCACCCTCACCGAGGACGAACTCGGCACCAGCCGCGAGAAGCTGGACGCCGCCCTGTCCGCCCGGATCGAGACCATGCGCGGCGTGGAGTCCGCCCTCTACAACCAGCGCGTCCGCGACCTCGCCCAGCTCCGCGACGACGACGTCACCGCACTGGAGATCCGCTTCGCGGTCCTGGGCGCCCTGGTGCTGCTCACCGTCGGTGTCGCCACCGCGCTGGCCCGCACCCTCACCCGCCCCCTCGCGGTGCTCCGCCTGGGCTCCCAGCGCCTCGCCGAGGCGGCGGAGCCGGCCGCCGAGGAGCCGGTGAGGTTCACCGGCCGCAACGACGAGTTCGCCCAGGTCGTCCGCTCCGTCAACACCCTGCACGCGCAGGCCGTGGCGCTGCACGAGCGCCTCGCCACCCTGGAGGCCGACCGCCGGCACCTCGTCGGCGAGCGGCAGAGGATGGCCGACGCCCGCGAGGAACTGCGCACCGAGCTGGCGGGTTCCGCGGCGGAACTGGAGCGGCTGCGCACCAGCATCGGCTCCACCTTCGTCAGTCTCGCCCTGCGCACCCTCGGCCTCGTCGAGCGGCAACTCTCCGTCATCGAAGGGCTGGAGGAGCGCGAGCAGGACCCCGAACGGCTCGCCACCCTGTTCAAGCTGGACCACTTCGCCACCGTCATGCGGCGGCACAGCGAGAACCTTCTCGTCCTCGCCGGCACCGAGCACGTCCAGCAGAGCGCGCACCCCGTCCCGCTCGTCGACGTGGTCCGCGCCGCGGTCAGCGAGATCGAGCGCTACGAACGTGTCCGCATCGCCGCGCTGCCCCCGCACGCGCACGTGGCGGGCTTCGCCGCGGACGACCTCAGCCACCTGCTGGCCGAACTCATGGAGAACGCCACCTCGTTCTCCCCGCCCGACCTGCCCGTCGAGGTCTCCGCCTGGCTGCTGGAGAACGGCGAGGTGATGCTCTCCGTCCAGGACGAGGGCATCGGCATGGCCGGCGAGCGCCTGACCCGGCTCAACTCCCGCCTCGCCGACTTCGACCCGGACACCCCCTACGACCAGGAGGGCGAGGACGGTCTGGGCCTCGGCCTGTACGTCGTCGCCCGCCTCGCCCACCGGCACGGCGCACGGGTGCAGCTGCGCGAGCAGAAGCAGGGCGGGATCGCCGCCGTGGTCGTCGTCCCGACGGCACTGCTCGCCGCCGCGCCCCAGGCCGCCGTCCCGGCCGGCGACCCCGCGTCCGGCGGCAGTCTCTCCTTCTCGCTGCCGGGCGCCGACGCCGAGGCCAACTCCAACCTCCTGCCGGGCCGTCCGGCCGACGGCACCGACCCGCTGGTCCGCGCCGCGGAGCAGGCCGTACGGGAGTCGGGCGCACCGGAGCAGGCCGTACGGGAGTCGGGCGCACCGGAGCAGGCCGCACGGGAGTCGGGCGTACCGCAGCAGGCCGTGCGGGAGCAGGCCGTGCGGGAGCCGGGCGCACCGGAGCAGGCCGCACACGAGGCGGCCGCCCGGTCCGGACCCGCCGTACCGGGGCAGGGCGCGGGGGAGCCCGGCCTGCCCGGTGCCGGCGTTCCCGGGACTGCCTCATCCGGTGCTGCCTCATCCGATGCTGCCGCACCGGCCGCCGCGGCACCCGGCGGGGCCGTCTCCGGGTCCGCCGTACCGCCGTACACGCAGGGCTTCGTCCAGGTGCCGCCGCCGCGGGACTCCGTTGAGTCCGCCCCCCGGTCCGAGACCCTCTCCGAGACGACCATGGAGCTGCTGCTCCCGGACCCGGCGCCGCAGGAGCCCGCCGAGCACGGCCGGGTGCCCGACGGCGCGGCGTCCGGCCATCCGGTGCCCGACGGCCCGGTGCCCGCCGGCCCGCCGTCCGACCGCCCGGTGCCCGTCGGCCCGCCGTCCGACGACCAGGACGAGCGGCTCACCGACAAGGGCCTCCCCAAGCGCACCCCGAAGATCACCGCTCCGGCCCAGGCCCCGCGCCGGCGCGAGGCGTCCGTGGACGCCGAGGCACTGCGCCGCAGGCTGGGCGGCTTCCGCCGGGGGGCGGAGGCCGGCCACCGCGAGGTGGCGGCGGAGCTCGCCGAGCACACCGCGCGCACCCGCACGCCTGCCGCAGGACCCGCACGAGAAGCACATGCACCAGCCGATGAATCCACGGGGGGCACAGCCGAGGAGGCAAGCAGTTGACCGCGCCCAGTACCTTCGGTCTGAGCAGTGAGGCACGCAATCTGCACTGGCTGCTGACCAACCTGGTCGAGGAGGTGCCCGGCCTCCTCTCCGTCGCCGTGGTCTCCTCCGACGGCCTGCTGCTCCTCTCCTCCGACCCGGGGAGGATCGAGGCCGCCCGCGAGGCGTCCGAGGGCCGGCCGGCCGGCCCTCGCGGCTCCTCCGCCGACCTGGCCACCGTCGTCTCCGGGATCGGCAGCCTGACCGTGGGCGCCGCCCGCCTGCTGGAGTTCGGCGGCGTCCGGCACACCATGGTCGCGATGGAGGAGGGCAGCCTGTTCGTGATGTCCATCAGCGACGGCTCCCTGCTCGGTGTGCACGGCTCCGCGGACTGCGACATGAGCGTGGTGGCGTACCACATGGCGCTCTTCGTCGGCCGGGCCGGCCATGTGCTGACCCCCGAACTCCGCAGCGAACTGCGCCGGTCCCTGGAGACCGAGACCGCGGGGAGCGACCGATGACCGACGCCGCGCGCAAACGCCTCCCGGTGCGCGGCGGCGACCGCAAACCGGCCCGGGTCCGCCCCTACTCGCTCACCGGCGGCCGCACCCGCTTCGGCCATGTGCTCCTGGTGGAGACGTTCGTCGCCAGCACGGCCGCCCTGGAAGGGCCCCAGGAGCGCCGGGAGCTGGCCGGGAGCGCCGCCCCCGTGCTGGGCGGCGGCCCCGCCCCGAGCAGCCGGGTCATGCCGGAGATGCGCGCCATCGTCGAACTGTGCCGCCGGATGCGCACGGTGGCCGAGATCGCCGCGCTGCTGAAGATGCCGCTCGGTGTCGTCCGCGTGCTGCTGAGCGACCTGGCGGACCAGGGAAAGATCCGCGTGTACGGCACCGGCACCGGCCACGGCACCGGCCGGCCGGACCGGGCACTGCTCGAAAGGGTGCTGAGTGGACTCCGTCGTCTCTGACGCCGCCTCCTCCTTGGGCGTCACCCCGCTCGTCGAAGCCGACGAGGACCTGAAGGCCTGGCAGACGGACCGCACCCGTGCGCCCATCGCCACGAAGATAGTGGTGGCCGGCGGCTTCGGCGTCGGCAAGACCACCCTCGTCTCCGCCGTCTCGGAGATCACGCCCCTGCAGACGGAGGCGCTGATGACCGAGGCGAGCGAGGACACCGACGACCTCACCGCCACCCCGGGCAAGCTCACCACCACCGTGGCGATGGACTTCGGCCGCATCACCCTCGACGACGACCTGGTGCTCTACCTGTTCGGCACGCCCGGCCAGCAGCGGTTCTGGTTCATGTGGGACGACCTGGTGCGCGGCGCGATCGGCGCCGTCGTGCTGGCCGACACGCGCCGGCTGAAGGACTGCTTCCCCGTTCTCGACTACTTCGAGAGCTGCGGCATGCCCTACGTCGTCGCCGTCAACCACTTCGACGGCACCGAGCGGTTCGAACCGGAGGACGTCCGGGAGGCGCTCACCGTCCCCGCGCACGTCCCCGTGATGATCATGGACGCCCGGCGCAGGGTCTCGGCGATCGAGACCCTTCTGGCCCTGGTGGGCCACGCCCTCGACGAAACGCCCGAGTAGCCCCGAGCAGCCCCGAGCAGCCCCGGGCGGGCAGCCCGGAGCACCCCGGAGCACCCCGGGAGCGGCCTCCCGGGCGGCCTGCGGACCCCTTCCCGGGCAGCCCGGAGGGCAGCCCCCGGACGGCAGGCCCGGACAACCGCCTTCGGCCCCCCGAGAAGTCCCTCTCCTAGGAGCAGCACCCGCATGCGGAAGATACTCGTCGTCGGAGCCGGCCAGTCCGGTCTCCAGCTCGCCCTCGGCCTCCAGTCGCACGGGTACGAGGTCACCCTGATGTCCAACCGGACCGCGGACGAGATCCGCTCCGGCCGGGTCATGTCGACCCAGTGCATGTTCCACACGGCGCTCCAGCACGAGCGCGACCTGAAGCTGAACTTCTGGGAGTCCCAGGCTCCGAGGATCGAGGGTCTCGGCGTGTCCGTCGCCGGCCCCGAGGCGCAGCGCGCGGTGGACTGGGTCGGCCGGCTCGACGGCTACGCCCAGTCCGTGGACCAGCGGCTGAAGATGGCCGGCTGGATGGACGCCTTCGCCCAGCGCGGCGGCCAGCTCGTCATCCACGGCGCGGCCGTCTCCGACCTGGACTACTTCGCCCGCGCCTACGACCTCGTCCTGGTCTCCGCGGGCAAGGGCGAACTGGTCGGGATGTTCGGCCGGGACGCCTCGCGCTCCCCGTACGCCGAGCCGCAGCGGGCCCTCGCGGTCGCCTACGTGCACGGGCTCGGACCGCGCCCGGAACACCCCGACTTCGACGCGGTGCGCTGCAACCTCGTCCCCGGCGTGGGCGAACTGTTCGTGATGCCCACCCTCACCACCTCCGGACGGGCCGACATCCTGTTCTGGGAGGGCGTGCCCGGCGGCCCGGTGGACGTCTTCCAGGGCGTCAAGGACCCCAGGGAGCACCTCTCGCTGACCCTGGAGCTGATGGAGAGGTTCCTGCCCTGGGAGTACGCGCGCGCGACCGGGGTCGAACTGACCGACGCCGGCGGCACCCTCGCCGGGCGCTACGCGCCGACCGTGCGCAACCCGATCGGGCGGCTGCCCGGCGGTGGACTGGTGCTCGGGGTCGCCGACGTGGTCGTCGCGAACGACCCGATCACCGGCCAGGGCTCCAACTCCGCGTCCAAGTGCGCGGCCGCCTACCTCGACGCGATCCTCGAACACGGGGACCAGGAGTTCGACGCGGCCTGGATGCAGGCGACGTTCGACCGGTACTGGGCCACCGCCCAGCACGTCGTGAAGTGGACCAACGCGATGCTCGCGCCGCCGCCGGAGCACGTGCTGAACCTCATCGGGGCGGGCGGCCCGCTCCCCGCCGTGGCCCAGCGCATCGCCAACGGCTTCGACGACCCGGCGGACTTCGAGAACTTCTTCTTCGACCCGGAGAAGGCGGAGGCCTATCTGGGCTCCCTCGCCCCCTGAGCCGCGGTCCCCTCAGCCGGACGACGGGCCGGGCACCCCGGGACCCGCCTCGGATCCGGCCCCGGGACTGCTGCCGGGGCCGGCCCCGGGGCGGACCGCGCCGAGGATCGGCAGGGACGCGATCGGGGCCACGGTCACCGACTCCCCGGTCCGCGGCGCGTGCACGATCATGCCCTCGCCCAGGTAGAGGGCGACATGTGTGGCCTCGGGGTGGTAGACCACCAGGTCGCCGGGGCGCAGCCCGGCCAGCGGGACGTGCGGGAGGCGGGCCCACTGCTCCTGGCTGGTGCGCGGGATGGGCGTGCCCGCGGCGGCCCAGGCCTGCGAGGTCAGGCCCGAGCAGTCGTAGCTGCGCGGGCCCTCTGCGCCCCAGGCGTAGGGCTTGCCGACCTGCTGCACGGCGTAGCGCAGGGCCCGGTCGCCCGCCGGGGTGGACTCCGGCGAGGCGGCGGGGGCGCCCGGCGCGGCCATCACCTCGCGCTGGGCCCGGTCGATGCCGTCCTTCTCGGCCGCGGCCACGGCGGACAGCTGCCGCGCCGTGAGCGACGCCAGCAGCCGCTCGACCTCCGCCAGCCGGCGGTCCACCTCCTCGTGGCGCTTCCTGCGCTCGCCCGCCAGGGAGAGCCGGCGGTCCAGGGCCCTGCGCGCCTCGCGGGCCAGCCGCTCGGCCCGGCGTTCGGTGCCGGTGAGGCGGCCGACGGTCTCGGCGCGGCCCCGGGCGAGCCGGCCGATGACACGGCCCTGGTCGAGCGCGTGCTGCGGATCACGGGCCAGCAGCAGCCGGACGTACGGTGAGATGGCCGAGCTGGACTGGTACTGCTGGCGGGCCAGTCGTCCGGCGGCGCCCCTGCTGTCGTGCAGGGACAGGCGGGTGCGGGCGAGTTCGGCATCGAGCCGGGCGACCTCGGCGCGCTGCCGCCCGAGCTGCTCGTCGGCGGCGTTGTAGGCCTCGGTGGCCCGCTCGGCCTCGTGGTAGAGCCGCTGAAGGTCCGTCAGCAGTGCGGCGACCGAACGGTCCCGGGCGGGGGCGGCCGCCGTGCCGCCGGCGTCCCGGCCGGGGGCATCGGACCGGGCCGCCCCGGCGCCGGACGCCGTCGGGGCCTCCCGCGAGCCGGGGCCGGCCGGACCGGACGGCAGCGGTGCGGGCGCCCGCCCGTCCCGCGTCTGCCCGTCCCGCGTCTGCCCGTCCCGCGTCTGCCCGTCCCGCGCCCGCCCGTCCGGCATCCGCCCGTCCCGCGTCCGTGCGGGGGACGTCGGTGCGCCGGATGCCCGTGCGCCGGCCGGCCGCGGGTCCGGTGCGGCCGCCGCGGGGGCGTCCGGTGCCGGGGCGGCGGCCGGTGCTGGGGCGGCCGGGGCCGGGGCCGCCGCCGAGAGGACGGCCTGGGCCGCCACCGCCGCCGTACAGACCAGTCGCAGAAGCCTTCCTGACACGCCATCACCTCCGGTCCGCGAGGAGCGGTCCCGCTCCGCACCGCGAGCATGGGGCGGGCTCCTCGGGGCGCGCGCGTCAGGCGTGGGCGGGGTGGCGCAACGCCGTCACCCGTGGGTGTCGTCCGGGGTGTCGCCCGGCGTGGCGGGTGGCTTCGACCAGGGCAGCCGCCGCCGGGCGCCGCCCCGGTCGCCCTGCGGGTCGTAGGTGTACTTCCAGCGGTCGCGCAGGCCCACGTGGCGGCCGCCGCGCCGCGGCACGCGCCGGTAGACCAGCACGGTCGGCTCTCCCCCGGCCGGGTCGGGCACGGGGATGCGGTAGGTCTTGGGCGGGTGGCCGGTCATGCCGAGCAGCACCGGCAGCACCCGGCCGTCCATCGGCCCGCCCTCGAACGGGGTGTCTTCGCTCTTCACCCCACCAGTGTCAGCCATGTGCCGCGGCGAGCGCGGTCACGATCTCCTCGGTCTGGGCGTCCCGCCGGGCGGTCACCGCGAGCATCGCCACGAACTGCTCGACCAGCCAGTCCCGCAGCTCCTCGACCGGCGGCTGCTTGTCCTCGTCGAGCCAGATCAGGGAGGCCGCCTCCACGGCCGTGATCCAGGTCCGCACCGTCATCCGCAGCCGCGGCCCGGGGGCGGCGGCGCCGAGGTGGCTGAGGATGTGCCGGGCCGCGTTGCGCCGCACGCCGTCGACGATGGCGGTGGTCCGGGAGGTCTCCACCACGCTGCCGCCCTGGAGCAGCGCGCTGAACCCGGCGTCGTGCTGGTCCACGAAGGCGAGGTAGCGGTCCAGGGCCCGGCCGAGGCGAGGCAGCAGCGGACCCACCCGGGGCTCGTCGAAGCAGTGCTGGAGCTCCTCGGCCGCGGAGCCCAGCGCGGCCTCGTACAGCTGCTGCTTGCCGCCGGGGAAGTAGCGGTACACCAGCGGGCGGGAGACGCCCGCGGCCTCCGCCACGTCGTCCAGGGAGACGTCCTCGGGCGCCCGGTGAGCGAAGAGGGAGAGGGCCGCCTCCAGAAGCTGGCTGCGGCGCTCCTCGACGCTGAGGCGGCGGTAGGCGGGCGCGGAGGGGGTCATGGGTGCAGCGTAGTCGCCGGGGTGCGGGCAGGGAGTGCGGGAGTGCGCCGATCCACGCGCCGAGGACGAGGCCCGTGGCGGGGCCCTCGGCCGAGGCCCCTGAGGTGGGCCCCTGAGGTGGGCCCCTGAGGTGGGCCCCTGAGGTGGGGCCCTGAGGTGGGCCCCTGAGGTGGGGCCCGGCCGCGGGGGCGTGGCCGGGCCCCGGGGACCGCTCCCGCTCGCGCGGAGCGGGGGCGGTCCCGGCCCTGTGGCGCCCGGACCGGGACGGCAGCCGGAGGCCGGTCCCGCCCGGTCCGGTCCCGCCGCGGCCTGCTCCGGGGGTGTTCCGGGGGTGTCCCGGGGGTGTCCCGGGGGTGTTCCGACGGTGCTCCGGTGGGGGCCGGGCGCGGATCAGGAGTGGCACGGGAGCCGATCACGTACCGGTCAGGTACGGATCAGGTGCCCGTCGGGTACGGACCGGCCGCCGCCCGGGCCCGGGCCGGGCGGGGTTCAGGCCAGCAGCCCCGAGGCCCTCCACAGGCGGCGGCCGACGCCGCGCAGGACGCCGATGTCGTCCAGGAAGTCGGTGAGCCGCCGGGCGCCGTTCTGCATCACCTCGCGCCGGTGCCCGCTGGCCTTCACCTGGGCCATGGCCTCGCGCCGGTCGAGTCCCACGTTGGTGTAGACGTCCGGGTTCACGAAGGCCACGGAGAACACCCGGGCGAACTCGCCGGAGGTCACCCGGGTGAACTCCTGCGACCACCGCGGGGCGGTGACCATCTGGCGGCGCAGCTCCTCACGGGCGTACCGCACGTGCCGGGCCTCCTCCACGACGTGGATGCGGGTGACGCCGCGGACCAGCGGCTGGACCCGCTCGTCGGGGAACGTCAGCCGCTGCATCCAGTCCAGGACCTCCTCGCCGAGGAGCGTCGCCGTGAAGGACCCGGGCGTCGTGGAGACCGTCTTGAACAGGCGGCCCAGGTTCTGGTGGACGCGGCTGACCGGGTACCAGGGCGTCTCGCCGCGGCTGATCAGCCGGGCGAACATCTTGGAGTGCCGGCACTCGTCCTCGATCTCGGTGAGGGCGTACCGCACATGCGCGCTCGTCGCGGACTTGTCGTAGATGTGGCGGCACAGCAGCTGCATCAGGATGATCTCGAACCAGATGCCCAGCGAGGCCAGTGCGGCGGCCTCGTGCTGGGAGAGCAGGATGCGCTGCTCCTCGCTCATCCGCTGCCACAGGGGGGTGTCGTACAGCGACACCAGCTCCGGCGGCCAGAACCACTTGCCCTCCTCGAAGGGCGCGTCCCAGTCCAGTTCCCGGTCCGGGTCGAAGGAGTGCTTGGCGGAGGAGGCGAGCAGCCGCTCGGCCACCTGTTCGCGGTCCTTGAGCAGACCGAGCGCGTCGCGCAGCCCGTCCAGCGCGTCGGCTTCCGTCACGGTCGTCATGGCTGATCCACCTCGTCGTACGGGGGCGTGGCGGGCTACCCGCCGGTCACTACTCTTATGAGACTGCCTGTCAGTAAGGTCGTCAATCCCTCGCGCACCAACTCCCCGCGCGGATTTGTGTCCGAGAACGCGTTGCCTCGCTGTCCCCTGCATGCAAATCTGCGAGACATGTCGACGTTTGACCGCTACACCAACGACCCCGGAGAACGGCACTGGCAGGTGCCCGCGAGCGGCGCCGCGCGCTTCGGCTGGGAGTACGACGGCGGCCGGGAACGCCTGCTCGCCCTCTACCAGAAGGGCAAGGACAAGCAGTGGGACGGGCAGAAGCGCATCGACTGGGACCTGGAGGTCGACCCGTACGACCCGCTGGGCACGCCGGACGAGGCGATGAGCCTGTACGGCACGAGGTACTGGCCGAAACTCACCGAGCGGGACAAGGGCGAGCTGCGCCGGCACTACGCGACCTGGCAGTTCAGCCAGTTCCTGCACGGCGAGCAGGGCGCGATGATCTGCGCCGCGCGGATCGTGGAGTCGGCGCCCGACATGGACGCGAAGTTCTACTCGGCGACCCAGACCATGGACGAGGCCCGGCACGCCGAGATCTACGGCCGGTTCCTGCACGACAAGATCGGCATGCTCTACCCGATCAACGACAACCTCCAGGCACTCCTCGGCGACACCCTGCGCGACAGCCGCTGGGACATGCCCTACCTCGGCATGCAGGTGCTCATCGAGGGGCTGGCCCTGGCCGCCTTCGGCATGATCCGCGACACCACGGACAAGCCGCTGCCCCGGCAGATCCTCGCCTACGTCATGCAGGACGAGGCCCGCCACGTGGCCTTCGGCCGCATGGCCCTGCGCGACTACTACAAGCAGCTCACCGACGCCGAACTGCGCGAACGCGAGGAGTTCGTCATCGAGGGCTGCTATCTGATGCGCGACCGGCTGCGCGGCGTGGAGGTGCTGGAGAACTTCGGCATCCCCCGGGCGGAGGCCGAGGAGCTCAGCGCGCAGTCCGAGTTCCTCGCCCTGTTCCGCAAGCTGCTCTTCTCCCGCATCGTCCCCTGCGTCAAGGACATCGGCCTGTGGGGGGAACGCCTCCAGCGGGCCTATGTCGACATGGGCGTCCTGGAGATGGGCGACACCGACCTGGAGCTGCTGATGACCCAGGACGAGGAGGCCGCGGAGGAACTGGACGCCCGGCGCTTCGCCGCCGAGGAGCGGGAGCGCGTCGCGGAGGTGGACGAGGCGATCGAGGAGGGCCGCCGCCTCACGCGGTGACGCCCCGCCTCACGACGGGGCGCCTTGGCGCAGCGGGGCGGAGGCGGCGCCTGACGGGGTGGCGCCGCGTGGGACCGCGCCGCGCGCGGGGCTGCGCAGTGCTGCGCAGTGCGGCGGGACGCGGCTACGAGGAGCAGCCGAGACCCTCCGGCACGTCCCCCAGGACCGGCGCGGCCCCCTGTGCCGGGAACGAGGTCCGCAGCGTGAAGGCGTACGGAGTGGGGCCGTTGGTCCGCAGGTGGAGGATGCGGGCCTCGGCCTCGGCGACCGTCGGGCGGTGACCGGACGGGACCCACCACAGCGCCGTCATGGCCTCCTGGACCCGCTCGAACCACTCGCGGCGGCGCGCCAGCATCTCCCGGTGCCGCCCCTGGTACATGTACGCCGTCAGGGCGTCGGTGTCCCGCCACACCGACATGTTGACGATCAGCCAGGAGTCGCCGAAGACCTCGATGTCCGTCGCGTTGCCGGTCGCGTCGCCGGTCGCGTCGCCGGTCTGGCCGTCCGCCGCGTCGTCCGCCGCGGACGTCAGCCGCCACACGAAACCCTGCGCCGCCTCGGCGTCGGCGTTCACCGGGTCGAGGTTGTCGACGAAGTCCTTCAACTCGGGCGAGTCCAGCGGGAACTTGAGGCGGGCGAGGTTGACCTGGGCGAGTTCGAAGGAGTCTGCGGTCGTCATGGACCGAACGATAGGTCGGCACCCGCCCGTCTCCCACCCCCCGTCTCAGCACGTGGGCACGCCGGGGCGGGGCGGGGCGGCTCCGGCGGCCGGCCGCCGCCGCTCACCGGCCCGGCCCGCCCGCCCCGGAGCGCAGCACCGCCTCCATGACCGCCCGCGCGATCGGCGCCGCCATCCCGCCCCCGGTGATGTGCTCGCGCGCCACCGACCCGTCCTCCACCACCACCGCGACCGCCACCTTCGGCTCCAGGTCCCGCCCGCCCTGCGCCCAGGACACGAACCAGGCGTACGGCGTGCCGGAGTTGCCCACTCCGTGCTGGGCGGTGCCGGTCTTGCCGCCCACGATCGCGCCGGGGATCGCCGCGTTGGTGCCGGTGCCCTCCTCCACCACGTCCCGCATCAGCTCCCTCAGTCGCGTCGCGGTCGCCGGCTGCATGGCCTGGCGCACCGGCCGAGGTCCGGTGGCGGACACCGTCGTGCCGCGGGCCGTCGTCGTGCGCTCCACCAGGTACGGCGTCCGCAGCCGGCCGCCGTTCGCCACCGCCGAGGCCACCATCGCCATCTGCAGCGGCGTGGCCCTCGTGTTGTACTGGCCGATCGACGACAGCGCGAGCTGCGCCCGGTCCACACGGGTGTCGAAGGTGCTCGGCGCGACCGGGAACGGGACCCGCAGGGCGGCGTCGTTGAAGCCGAACGCCTCGGCCGTCGCCGCCATCCGTTCGACCCCCACCGCCACCCCCAGCTTGGCGAACACCGTGTTGCAGGACCACTCGAACGCCGCCCGCAGCGGAGCGTCCGCGCAGCCGTCGGACTCGTTCGTCAGCGAGGTCGTCGTACCGGGCAGGGTGTACGGGGCGGGGGAGTCGGTCGCCGCGTCGAGGTCCGTGACCACCCCGGCGTCCAGCGCCGCCGCCGCGGTCACCACCTTGAACGTCGACCCCGGCGGATACGTCTGCGCCACCGCCCGGTTCAGCATCGGCTGCTCCGGGTCCCCGTTCAGTCGCGTCCACGCGTCCGTCACGGCAGGCCCGTTGCCCGACAGCACCGCCGGGTCGTAGGAGGGCGACGACACCAGGGCCAGGATCCGCCCGGACGAGGGCTCGATCGCCGCCACCGCTCCGGTGCGCCCGCCGAGCCCCTCGTACGCGGCCCGCTGCGCGGCCGCGTCGAGGGTCGTCACCACGTGCCCGCCGGGACTGCGGGCCCGCGTCAGGTCGTTGAACAGCGGCAGCGGCGTCAGCATCGGGTCGTCACCCGACAGCACCGCGTCCTCGGTACGCTCCAGCAGGCTCGTACCGTACTTCTGGGAGGCGTAGCCGGTCACCGGCGCGTACAGCGGGCCGTTGTCGTAGGTGCGTTCGTGGCGGAGCTGCTCGCGGGTGTCCAGCGAGCCGGTCACCGGGCGCCCGCCGACCAGGATGTCGCCGCGTGGCTTGCCGTAGCGTGCGATCACCTCGCGCCGGTTGGCCGGGCTGTCGTCGTAGCGGCCGGCCTGGACGACCTGCAGCCGGGCGGCGTTGACCAGCAGCGCCAGCAGCAGCAGCGCGCACAGGACGCCCGCGTGCCGGATGTGCCGGGTCACCGCGCGCCCGCCCCGTCGTGGTCGTGCCGCCTTCGGGCCGAGTCGCTGAGCCGGATCAGCAGGGCCGTGATCGCCCAGTTGGTGACCACCGAGGACCCGCCCTGCGCCAGGAACGGCATGGCCATGCCGGTCAGCGGGATCAGGCCGGTCACCCCTCCCGCGATCACGAACACCTGGAGCGCCACGATCGAGGCGAGCCCGACCGCGAGCAGCTGCCCGAAGGGGTCGCGCAGCGCCAGCCCGGCCCGGTAGCCGCGTTCGACCAGCAGCCCGTAGAGCAGGAAGATCGCGGACAGTCCGGCCAGGCCCAGTTCCTCCCCGGCCGTCGCCAGGATGAAGTCGGACCTCGCCGCGAAGCCGATGAGGACGGAGTGGCCGAGACCGAGACCGGTGCCCAGCATCCCGCCCGCGGCGAACGCGAACAGCGACTGCGACAGCTGGTTGGGGCCGTCGCCCGCCTCGATCGACGCGAACGGGTTGAGCCAGTCCTCGATCCTGCTGTGCACATGCGGTTCCAGCCAGCCCACCGCCACCGCCCCCAGCGACGCCAGCAGCAGGCCCACCGCGATCCAGCCGAGGCGGCCGGTGGCGACGTAGAGCATCACCACGAACAGCCCGAAGAACAGCAGCGACGTGCCCAGGTCCCGCTCCAGCACCAGCACCCCGACGCTCACCAGCCAGATGGTGACGATCGGCCCGAGCACCCGCCCGGTCGGCAGTTGCAGGCACCACACACGGCGCCCGGCGTACGCCAGCGCACCGCGGTTGGCGGCCAGATACGCCGCGAAGAACACCGCCAGCAGCACCTTCGCGAACTCGCCCGGCTGGATGGAGAACCCGGCGATCCGGATCCAGATGCGGGCGCCGTTCACGGCGGGGAACAGGATCGGCAGCACCAGCAGCCCCAGGGCCGCGGTCACGCAGACGTACGCGTACCGCTGGAGCACCCGGTGGTCGGCCAGGGCCGCGACGACGGCGGTGAACAGCGCCACCCCGAGCGTGGACCAGACGAGTTGGGTGAGCGCGGCCGGGTCGCCCGGCGTCTGCAGGTCCAGCCGGTAGATCAGTACCAGGCCCAGACCGTTGAGGAGCACCGCGATCGGCAGCAGCAGGGGATCCGCGCACGGTGCGCGCAGCCGCACCACCAGATGGGCCAGCAGCGCGAGTACGCCCAGCCCGGCGCCGTAGCCGGCGGCGCCGGGCGGGACGGTGCCGGTCCTGGCCAGGCCGACGGCGCAGTAGCCGTACACCGACAGCAGGACGGCGAGGACGATGAGGGCGAGTTCGACGCCCCGGCGCCGGGACGGGCGCACCGCCGGAGCGGGCGTGTCCGCCGCGGTCGCGGTGGTTCCGGTTCCGGCCGTCGTCATGTCCGGAACTTACCCAAAGCAGACTCCTTGCGAGCCTTGTGGCCTTCCGGGTGTCGGCGTGCCGGTCAGCACCAGCGCGGCGCGGGCCCGATGTTGTCGATGTAGCGTGCCGAGCCCCAGGCCCAGGTGCCGTCCGGGAGGAGGTACCAGAGCGGGTTGCCCTGGATGTTCTCGCCCACCGTCTTGCAGTAGATCCACACGATCTGGCCCTTGTGGGCCGTCCGGATGACCTGGCCGCCGCGGTTCGGTGCGCTGCGCAGCAGCAGCGTGCTCGCGGTCACCCGGCCCTTGTACAGCTTCGGGTGGTGTTCGCGCCGGTCGTCGCGGTAGTCGTCGCGCCGGTCGTCGCGCCGGTCGTCGCGCCGGTCGTCCCGGCGGTCGTCGCGGTGATCCCCGCGGTGGTCCTCGCGGTGGTCCTCGCGGTGGTCGCCGTAGCCGCCGCGGCCGCCCCGGTCGTCGTTGGCGAGGGCGGGAGTGGCGGCGGCTCCGGCCGCGAGGGCGGCGGCGGTCAAGGATATGACGAAGCGGGAGCGCAGGGACATGCGAACCTCCTGGAGAGGGGGAACGAAAGCTGACTAACCGCCACGTTAGGAGCCGGGCCGGACCGCTGCCCGTCACGCTGGGCCATCCGGAGCCCGGGCCGGTCGCCCGTAGCGCTCCCGCCCGTAGCGCTCCCGCCCGTGCCTGCCCGCGTCTGCCGGCACCGGCAGGCACCCGCCCGCACTCGCCCGTGCCTGCCCGCGTCTGCCGGCACCGGCAGGCACCTGCCCGTGCCCGCCCGGGCGTCTGTCCGTCCGTTCCTGCCCGTGTCCGCCGGGCCGTCTGTCCGTCCGCGCCCGGGCGCCCCCGCCGGGGCGGCTGCCCTCAGCCCTCCTGGTGGAGCCTCAGCGTGGCGACGGCGCCGCCGTCCGGGGCGTTGGAGAAGGACAGCCGCGCGCCCAGGACCTCCGCCTGCCCGAGGGCGATCGTCAGCCCCAGCCCGTGGCCCCGGGAGCCGCCCTCGGTGCGGAACCGCTGCGGCCCGTGCTCCACCAGATACGCCGGATACCCCTCCCCGTGGTCCCGGACCGTCACCGACGGTCCGTCCACGGTCAGCTCCACCGGCCCGCGCCCGTGCCGGTGCGCGTTGGCCACGAGGTTGCCCAGCACGCGCTCCAGCCGCCGCCGGTCGGTGTCCACCCACACGTCCCGTACGACGCGGACCCGCGTCCGTGCGGGCCCGCCCGCGGCCCGCACCACCCGGCCGGCGAGCGCGCCCAGCTCCACCGTCTCCAGCTCCAGCCGCTCACGCCCGGTGTCCAGCCGGGAGATCTCCAGCAGGTCCTCGGTGAGCGTGCGCAGGGCCGAGACCCGGTCGCGCACGAGCTCCGTCGGGCGGCCCGGCGGCAGCAGCTCGGCCGCCGCGTGCAGGCCGGTCAGCGGGGTGCGCAGCTCGTGCGCCACGTCCGCGGTGAACCGCCGCTCCGCCAGCAGCTTGCCCTGGAGGCTCGACGCCATGGAGTCCAGCGCGGCCGCCACCGCCGCGACCTCGTCCTGCGGGCGCCGGGGGTCCTTCGAGCGCCGGTCGTTCACCCGCGCGTCCAGGTCGCCTCCGCTGATCCGGCGGGCCACCAGCGCGGTCGCGTGCAGCCGGCGGGTCACCCGCTGCACGGCGAGCGCGCCGACCAGCAGCGTCGCCCCGATCGCCAGCGCCGAGGACCACAGGATCGCCCGGTCCAGGCCGTCGATCGTGCGGGCCTGCTGCGAGTAGTCGACCCGGACGGCCAGCGCCCGCCCGCCCGTCACCGGACCGGCCGCCCACATGGTGGGGCGGCCGAGGTGGTCGGCGACCATGGTGCCGCGCCGGCCGTCCGCGGCCAGGGACCGCAGCCGCGTGGGCAGCCCCACGGGGTCCACGCCCGTGCCGGGCAGCGGCGTGTCCCCGGTCCGGTACGCCTCCGTCGCCTGCTCCAGCCGGTTCAGCGCCAGCGAGCGGGCCTGGCCGACGGTCTGGTTGGTCACCGAGACGTGCACCAGCACGCCGAGCAGCGCGGCCAGCGCGCAGCACATCACCGTGATGAACACGGCCGCCTTCACGGCGAGCGTGCCGGGCGGGGCGAACCTCATGACGCACCCGCCGAAGCCGTGACCGAAGCCGAAGCCGAAGCCGAAGCCGAGTCCGGAGCCGTGACCGAGGCCGCGGGCGGGGCCGGGGCCGGTGCGGTGGACGCGGAGGGTGCCGCCGTCCGGGAGGGGGCCGGGGCGGTGCTCCGCTCCCCGGTCCGCAGCATCTCGTCCTGGGTGAGCAGCATCGCCTTCTGGTCGGGGTCCCAGGTCCACTCCAGCCGGTACTCGTACCCCGCGACCTCCGACGGCGAGCGCACGATCACCGAGTGGCCGGCCAGCTCCACACTGCTCAGCGCGTCCTCGTAGTGCATGACCCGGACGAGTCGGCCCCGGTCCACCGTGTACACGCGTACGGCGGTCAGGGTGCCGGGCAGCTGCCGGAAGCCCAGGGTCAGCTCGTCGCGCCCGTCCCCGGTCAGGTCCCGGTAGTAGGGCCGCAGCACCGGGCAGCGGCCGCGGCCCGGACCGTCCGCGCAGTCGGCCATCCGCCGGGCGGTCACCCGGTAGGCGGCCTCGTCGCCCGCGTACTGCTTCGGGTCGGCGTCGATCTCCGCCTGGACGACCGCGACCGGGTCGACCTCCCGGATGCCGTGCCCGGCCGGCACACCCTTGATCACCTCGGTCTCCGCCTCGTCGAAGTCGAAGGCGGGCGAGGAGGCGGGCGGCAGGCCGGGCCAGAGCCGCGCCGGGCCGGTCGCGGTCGGCGTCGCCCCGGCGGCACGCAGCCCGCCCGCGTCGCCGCAGGCGGTGACCGCCGCGAGCGCGGCGACGGCCGCGGCGGCGAGAAGGGCCCGCGAAGGGCGACGAAGGGGCGGCACGGGACTCCAGCGGATCGGGACGGCGACAGGCAGGCCCCGTACACCTTATTAACCGTCGAACGGCCGCCCCGCACTCCGTGCCCGCCCGGGCAGGCACCCACGGCGCGGCCCGCGCCCCGCAGGAGCGGCGGTCCCGGGGCGGGCCGGGGCTACCGGGTTCGTGCGCCTTCACCGCCCTTCAGGGCGGTGGTGCGGCGCATCCCCGGGCCGTCCTCGCCCGGGACGTCGCGCGGCGGACGACGTCGCCGGGGCGGCCGGACCGGGCGGGCCGGCCCGTGGAGCGCGAGCAGGACCGGGACTCGTCCGCGGGCCGCGCGGCGAGGCGGGAACCGTCCGGCACCACAGCCTCCGACGGCGCGACGGGCCCGCGTCCCCCTCAGGGGGAGCGGAGGTCACTCCGTCAGCCTCAGGGGGAGCGGAGGTCACTCCGTCAGCTCCTCCAGCAGCCGGGCCGTCGGCAGCCCCGCCCGCAGGTACTCCTCGAACAGCTCGTTGTGCAGCGCCCAGGGCGAGCGGCGGTCCCGGATCAGCCGGATGGCCTCCTCGGCGGACCTCCCGCGCCCGACCAGCGCGTGCGCCACGACCAGCCCGGAGCGGTTGTAGCCGTGGAAGCAGCGCACCAGCACCCGGCGGCCCGCCTCCACGGCGTCCTGCGCGGCCTCGGCCAGCCGGATCACGCCCGCGAGCTGGGTGCCGTCCAGCGGCCCGTCCGGGATGGGCCACACCTGGTGCTCGACGCCGGTGTCCGGGCCGTGCCCCGGCAGCCGCAGCAGGGTCTGCACCAGGTCGAACTCGTCGCGCACCACGACCGTCTCCAGCCGGCCCGAGCGGCCCCGGGCCTCGTGCCCGCCCATCCACAGGCCGGGCACCACCTCGTCCCACGGACGCTGCGGAGCGGGTACGTCCGGATGCTTCCTGCGGGTGTGCAACGGCGCCTCCCCAACCACGGGATCTGCCCAACTCCTTCCCACGGTAACCGGGTTCTTGCCCCCGGAGCACCCCGGCTGTTCCCATGGTCGAGGGGGTGGTGGCGCATGAGCCGACTACGGGTCGTACCGATCTCACGACTCGGCCGCGAGCGGCTCTACGTGTGTCTCGCGGACGGCAGGAACGTCGCCTGGTACGACCGGGACAGCGGCCGGGTGAACCTGATCGGAGAGGACCGGCGGGCCGACGTCCTGGACGTGCTGGCCCCCTTCCTCACCGAGCCCGTCACGGTGGGCCCGCCCCCGCCGCCGACCCCCGCGGAGCTGGTCCGGCTCGCCCTCCATCCGGACGACGACCTCGCCCCGAACCGGCCCGGTGAGGCTTTGCTGGTCGCCCTGGACCGCGCCCCGGGCCCGGCCCACCGGCTGCGCGCCGACCCGCGGCGCCGGGCGCTGCTGGCCGAGCAGGCGGTCGGCGGCGCCCTGGACCGGCTGGAGGGCGCCGGCTGGCACACCCTGCACTCCGTGCCGCTGCCCGGCGGGGACCGGGTGCACCATCTGGTGATCGGTCCGGGCGGCCTGTTCGCCGTGCACGCCGTGTACGCCCGCAAGCTGCGCGTGCTGATCGACGACCCGCAGGTGACGGCCGGCCGGGCCGGGCCCGCCCCGCTGCTGCGCCACGTCCGCGCCGCCGCCGACCGCGCCTCCCGCGCGCTGACCGCCGAGGTCCGCCCGGTGCTGGCGCTGGCCGGCCCCACCGCACGCCTCGCCGTCACCGCCCCGCCCCGCGGCGTCCGCGTCCTGCCCGACACCGACGTCGGCGTGCTGGCGCGGCTCGGCGGCGTCCTGAAGCAGGCCGACGTGGAGGCCCTGCACGCGATGGCCCGGGACCGGCACACCTGGCGGCACCAGCTCTCCTAGGGTGTGTTTCGAAAGTAGCGTCGTCTGCCCGAAGGGCAGGTCTGGCGGCGTCTGGTGCGTGCGATCGCAAGGCGGAGGGTCGCCCCGATACTGGACGTATCGGGGCGAGCCCGACAACGCGGCGAGCGTGCGTGCCAGACGCCGCCAGGCAGGCGGGACTTTCGAAACACGCCCTGGGGCGTGTGCTCCCGTGCGGCGGGGCGTCAGTGGGGCAGCGGGGCGGAACGCTCCGGGTCGAGGAGGGGTGCGAGCAGGTCACCGTACGCGCGCAGCCGGGCGGCGAGGCCGGGCGCGCCGAAGGCGAGCTGTTCCGCCGCCGTGCACCGTTCGACCTCGTCCCAGGTCACGGGTGCGGACACGAGGGGCTCGGGCCGGGCCCGCAGGGTGTAGGGCGCGGCGGTGGTCTTGCGAGCGGCGTTCTGGCTCCAGTCGACGAACACCTTGCCCGGCCGCAGGCTCCGCGTCATCCGGTGCAGCGCCAGCCGGGGCAGGGCCCGCTCGGCCTCCACCGCGAGGGCCTTCGCATAGTCCGACACCTGCGCGCTGGAGGCCCCGCGCACCCCGGCCAGCAGGTGGAGCCCCTTGGCTCCGGAGGTCTTCGCGTGGGCCTCGATGCCGTCGGCGGCCAGGCGCTCGCGCAGCCACAGGGCGACCTCGCAGCAGTCGGCGATCGTGGCGGGCGGGCCGGGGTCGAGGTCGAGGACGAGCCGGTCGGCCTCGTCGGGCGCGCCGACCAGCCACTGGTGGGTGTGGAACTCGGTGACCAGGTTGGCCGCCCACATCAGCGACGGCAGATCCTGCACGAGCACCATCCGGGCCGGCCCCTCCGACCGGGGCACCTCGGCGGTGGTGACCCAGTCGGGGGTACCGGCGGGGACGTTCTTGGTGAAGAACAGCTGCCCGCCGGGCCCGTCCGGGTAGCGCAGGAAGGAGACCGCCCGGTCCCGCAGATGCGGCAGGAGGACGTCGGCGGTCGTGGCGTAGTAGTGCAGCACCTCGCCCTTGGTGAACCCGGTCGCCGGATACAGCACCTTGTCCAGATTGCTGAGCGCGAGCCGCCGCCCCTCCACCTCGGTGATCGGCGTCATACCATGAGAATCACATGAAATCGGGCGATATCGCCTGGGTGGACGCGGGGAAGGGTGCGGCACGTGCGATCGATATGGAACGGCGCGATCTCCTTCGGCCTGGTCAGCATCCCCATCAAGCTGGTCAACGCGACGGAGAGCCACACGATCTCCTTCCGCCAGATCCACACCGAGGACGGCGGCCGCATCCGGTACCGCAAGTTCTGCGATCTGGAGGACCGCGAAGTCGCCTCCGCGGAGATCGGCAAGGGGTACGAGGACGCGGACGGCACGATCATCCCGATCAGCGAGGACGACCTAGCCCACCTGCCGATCCCGACGGCCCGCACCATCGAGATCGTGGCCTTCGTCCCGGCCGACCGCATCGACCCGCTCCAGATGGACGCCGCCTACTACCTCGCCGCCGCCGGCGCCCCCGCCGCGAAGCCGTACACGCTCCTGCGCGAGGCCCTCAAGCGCAGCAACAAGGTGGCGATCGCGAAGTACGCCCTGCGCGGCCGCGAGCGCCTCGGCATGCTGCGCGTGGTCGGCGACGCGATCGCCATGCACGGCCTGCTGTGGCCGGACGAGGTGCGCGCGCCCGAGGGGGTGGCGCCCGACGCCTCGGTCACGGTCCGGGACAGGGAACTGGACCTGGCGGACGCGCTGATGGACACCCTCGGCGAGGTCGACCTGGAGGACCTGCACGACGAGTACCGCGAGGCCGTGGAGGAGGTCGTCGCCGCGAAGGCCGCCGGCGAGGCACTCCCGGAGTCCCCCGGGCCGGCCCCCGGCGGCACGGTCCTCGACCTGATGGCAGCCCTGGAGAACAGCGTCCGCGCCGCCCAGGAGTCCCGCGGGGAGGAACCCGCCGACGTCACCCGCCTCCCGCACCGCCGCGCCTCCCGCACCAGTCCGAAGGAGCCCGCGGGCAAGAAGTCGACGGCGTCGGCGAAGAAGGCGGCCGCGAGGCCGGCGGCCGCCTCGGCGAAGAAGTCCGCGTCGGCGAAGAAGCCGACGTCCGCCGCGGCGAAGAAGCCGTCGGCGAAGCCGGCCCGCGGCACGGGGAAGGCCGCGGCCGGGAGCACCTCGGCCTCGAAGGGCGCGACGGCCGCGGGGAGCGGGGCCTCCGCCGCGAAGAAGTCCGCTGCCAGGAAGGCGACGCCCCGGAAACGGTCGGCCTGAGCCGGACCGGCCCGCGCCCCGCGGCACGGCGGCCCCGTGCGGGCCGCTCCGCCGCGGGAGGCCGCGGGAGGCCTCGCGAACGCGGCACGCCGCAGGGCGGAACCTCCCCCGCGTACCGGGCCCCACCCGGGTGCCGGGCCCCACCCGGTGCCGGGCGCCGCCCGCGTATCGGGTCCCGCCCGCGTGAGGGCCTCACCCGGGTGCCGGGCGCTGCCTGCCCGCAGGGCGCCGCCTTCCTGCCGGTCTCGCCTGGGTGCCGGGCGTTGTCTTCGTGCCGGGCGCTGCCTGCCCGCAGGGCGCCGCCTTCCCGCCGGCCTCGCCTGGGTGCCGGGCGTTGTCGTCCTGCCGGGTCCTCGCCTGCCCGCCGGGTCTCGCCCGCGTGCCGGGCGCCGCCCGCATACCGACGACGTACGTACCCGGGGGTGCGGCAGCGCGGCGGGGCGCCGACGCCCTCGCCGGCCGGCGGCCCCAATGGTCCTGCGGGGCGCGCCCGTTCGTCTAACCTGCGCAGGGGGAGAAGCCGCTCGCGCCGTGCGGCGCCGGCCGGCCCGGCCTCTCCCGGTCCTCCCGACTCCCGTGATCGCGGCCCCCCGCCGCAGAGAGCCCCGCCGTGTTCCGGACCTACCTGCTCCCCGTCGAAGCCGCCCTCACGCTGTTCCCCCTCGTCACCGCCCTGATCATGGTTCCCGCCGCGATCCACGGCTACCGCAGCCGCGGCCGCGCCGGCGGCTGGCCCGTCCTGGTGTTCTACAGCTTCGCCTTCTACCTGCTCGCCGCGCTCCTGCAGACCGTGATGCCGCTGCCGGCGGACACCGACGCCCACTGCGCCACCGTCCACTACGCCGAGAGCCCGCAGCTCCAGCCGTTCGCCTTCCGGGCCCGCATCGCCTCCGCGGCCGGCGGCGACCGGTCCGCGGCGGCCCTGCTCGCGCTGCCGTCCACCTGGACGACCCTCCTCAACGCCGTCCTCCTGCTGCCCCTGGGTGTCTACCTGCGCTACCACTTCCGGCAGCGGATGCTCCCCACAGCGGCCCTGGCACTCGCCACCTCGCTGTTCTTCGAGACCACCCAGTACACCGGGCTCTGGTTCGTCTACGCCTGCCCCTACCGGCAGTTCAACATCGACGACCTGGCCCTCAACACCGCGGGCGCCGTCGCCGGCTGGTTCCTCGCCGGCCCCCTCTCCCGTGTGCTGCCGGCCAACGACCCCGACGGCGAACGCAGTCGCTACGGCCACCGCGTCACCCTCACCCGCCGCGCACTGGCGTTCCTCACCGACCTCGCCGGCTGGCTCGTCGTCTGGACCCTGGCCACCGGCCTCCTGGCCCTCGTCACCGACTGGCCGACCGGCCGCCGCCACGCCCTCCCGGCAGGCGCCGCCCTCGGCCTCCTGTGGTTCTGGCTGCTGCCCGTGGCCTTCGCCACCACGCCGGGCAAACGCGCCGTGCTCCTGCGCCTCGCACGCCCCGACGGCAGCAGGCCGGGGCTCCTGCGGACCACCGCACGCGCCTGGATCCGGCAGGCGCCTCTCGCCCTCCTCTGGCTGGCCGTCGCCCACCACACCGACACCCTCCGGCTCCCCGGCCCGGCAGGACCGCTCCTGCCCTACGCGGTGGTGCTCAGCGCGGCCGTCGTCTGGGGCTCCCCGCCGCTGGCCGTCCTGCTCCGCGCCGACAAGCAGGCCCCGTACGAACGCTGGACCGGTGTCACCAACCACCCGGCCCCCCGCCCCGACCCCGTCCGGTGATCCCGGCGCGGTGCGCGGGCCGTGCGGACCCCGGACGGGCCGCCCGCCTCACCGGCCCGGCCGGATGTTGCGGTTCACGCGGAGGAGGTTGTCGGGGTCGTACCGCGTCTTGATCTCCCGGAGGCGTTCGTAGGCGTCCCGGTACGCGGCGGCGGTTCTGGCGTCGTCGTCCTCGGCCAGCTGGAAGTTGACGTAGTTCCCGCCGGTCGAGAACGGCCGGATGCGCTGCCAGCCCCTGCGGACCGCGCTCACGATGCGGTCCCCGTCGGTCTGCGGCGGCCACACTCCGGAGAAGCCGCTGATGAACCGGGCGTCCCGGTTTCCGACCGCACCGCCGTCGTCCCACTCGTTCAGCGCACCGCCCAGGTGGAAGACGACGGAGAACGACAGCGGGGAGGCGACGTCGAGGGCGGCGTCCCGGAACGCGGGAAGGTAGGCGCCCGGCAGGCCGGGGAGGAACTCCGCCTTCCAGTACTGGTTGAGCCCCTTGGGCTCCAGCGCGTCGAGCATCGACTGCTGGGCCACGTACGGCTGCGGCCCGATGTGGCCGAACTCCGGCTCTCCGAGGGCCCGCAGCGGAGCGAGGTCGGCCTCGGCCCCGGCGGCGGTGCCGGTGTGGCACACGAGCAGCCCGACGACGGGCTGGAGATGCCACTCGTCCGGGACGAACGGAGCCGGCGGCGCGAGCCGGATCACCGCCACGGCCGTCAGTTCCCGGGGAGCGGACGCGGTGAGCTCCCGGTACGTCGCGAGCACCTCGTCCGCACGGTCGGCACCCCAGGCGACGAGTCCACCGGTGACGGCGGGGCCGACCTCGTGCAGGCGGAAGGTGAAGCGGGTGACGACGCCGAAGTTGCCGCCACCGCCCCGGAGCGCCCAGAACAGGTCGGGGTTCTCCGCCCGGCTCGCGGTCCTGATCCGGCCGTCCGCCGTGACGATCTCCACCTCCTCCAGGTTGTCGGCCGCCCAGCCGAACCGGCGCGTCAGGTAGCCGAATCCGCCGCCGAGCGTCAGGCCGGCGACGCCGGTCTCGGACACGAAGCCGAGCACCGTCGCCAGACCGTACTGCTGGGTCGCCCGGTCGACGTCCTGGAGCAGGCATCCCGGACCGACGTGTGCCAGGTGGGCGGACGGGTCCACGGTGACCTCGCGCATACGGGACATGTCCAGGGTCAGCCCGCCGTCGGCGAGCGCCGTGCCCGCGATGTTGTGGCCCCCGCCCTTGACGCCCAGCAGGAGGCCGTGCTCCGCGGCGAACCGGACGACCGTGGACACGTCCTGGGCCGAGACCGGCCGGACGACCAGGGCCGGCTTCGCGGTGACCATGGCGTTCCACACCGTGACGGCCGCGTCCCAGCCCTCGTCGCCGGCGGTGAGCAGGGACCCCCGGAGCCGGGTGCCGAGCTGCTCGATCCGAGCGGAGGGCAGGCCGACGGGCTCGTCCCGGACCCCGGCGACCTCGAACATCCTGGTGCTCATGACGGTTCCTCCTGTCTGTTCCGGGCCGCCCGGCCTGTCCGGCCGCCCGGCCGCCCGGTTCTTCCTCCCGGTGCCCCGGCGCGGTGCGTGGGGCGTAGTGCCACGTGCGCGGTGCCAGGTGCGCGGTGCGCGGTGCGCGGTGCGCGATGCGTGGGGCGCGGTGCCAGGTGCGCGGTGCGTGGTGCGTGGTGCGTGGGGCGCTCAGGAACGCCTCCGGCCGCTCCACGGCGGGGCGTCCCGGCACTCCTCGGTCACGTGCACCGGCCGGCCGCACCGCGCGCCCGCCTCCCGCGCCGTCGGCAGCCGCACCCGGAGGCCGTGCCGGCCGTGGATCAGGGCGGTGGGCGTGCGCGCGAGGCCGCCGGACGGGATCGGCGGCACCCACGAGGTGCCTACCGGGCCAGGATCCGGGTCCGGCCGCCGCGTCCGCATCGGTCGCACGCCCCAACTGCCCGGTGCACGCCGTGTGGGTATTTCCCTGTAGACCGCGGGTGCGGACTCCGGCCCTACACGAGGCCGTGCTCGTAGGCGTACGCGGTGGCGGCGGCCCGCGAGGAGACGCCCAGCTTGGCGAACATGTTGGACACGTGCCGCGCGACCGTCCGGTCGCTGATGACGAGGCTGTCCGCGATCTCCCGGTTCGACGCGCCGGTCGCCACCAGACGGAGCACCTCGGTCTCCCGGGCGGTCAGCCCTCCCGGACTCGGGGACGCGCCCCGGCCCGCCCGGTCCATGAGCTGCAGCGTCTGCTCCAGTGCCGGCACCGCGCCCAGGAGCTCGAAGACCCGTCGGGCCGCCTCCAGCTCCATCTCGGCCGAGTCGTGGTCGCCCATCAGCCGGTACGCCCGGGCCATCTGCAGCCGCACCCGCGCCGTCTCGTAGGGAGCGCCGACCTCGTTCCAGGCGACCCACGCCCGGCGCAGGGCGACGCACGCGGAATCCGGCTCACCGGCGGCCAGGAGCACCGACCCGTGCGCGTACGCGACCAGCGCCCGCAGGTACGGCGAGTCGAAACCGGCGGCGATCCTGCCGAGTTCGTCCACCGCCGTCGACGCGTCCTCGACGTCTCCGGCGGCAAGCCCGATCTCCACACAGCCGACCAGCACCCCGGGCCGCTCCTCCGCCCCCTTCGCCTCCACGAGGGCCCGGTGGACGGCGGCGACCGCATCGTCGAGGCGGCCCTGTGCCAGCCGGAGCAGCGCCAGGCCCGGCTGCGCCGGGTGTCCCCGGGCGACGGCCTCGCGGTAGCAGCTCTCGGCCCGCGCGAACTCACCGCGCAGCCGGAACAGCTCGGCGCGCTGGTAGAGCGCCATGCCCAGCACCGGGTCGCCGGGCGGGCCGGACAGGTGCTCGCACGCCTGCCGCGCCTCGTCCATGGCATCGGACCACTCGCCGCGCAGCTGCATGATCTCCGAACGGTGCACCAGACACTGGCCCCGGTACGGCTTGAGGCCCTGCTGCACGGCGCACCAACGGCTCAGCGCCGCCGTCCACTCCCGTACCCGGCCGAGGTCGAAGATGCCGCGACAGGCGAGGATCACCGCGCAGTAGACGATTCCGGCGGTGACCGGTGACACCTCTCCCGTGGTCACCGCCACCATCGTCTCGTCCAGCACCGCCACGCCCTCGGCCGCCCGGCCCTGTGCGATCAGGGCCTGGCCCTGCCCGAGCCTGCCGAACGCCCTCAGATCGGCGTCGTCGAACCGGTCGGCGATCCCGGTGATCTCCTCGAACGAGCGGCGCGCGTCCTCGGCCTCGCCGCCGTCCAGCGCCCGCAGCGCCCCGGGCAGGCGCAGATACCCCTGCTCCGCGCAGTCCGGCAGGACGTCCGCGAGGAGGTGTTCCGCCCGTGCGAACCAGCCGCCTCCGCGCGCGTGCTCGCCGCGCAGGACGAGGGTGAGGCCGATCCAGAACGCGCACCGCGCGGCCGCCGCCGCGTCCCCGCGGGCGAGGAAGGCGTGATGGGCCCGCTCCCAGCACCCGGTCGCCTCCTCGACGGCGCCGGTCAGATACGCCGCCCGCGCCATCCGGTCGAGATCGTCGGCCGCCAGCGGCTCCTGCCGGTCGGCGGCCGACAGGAGCTCGTAGGCGTCCCGCCACGCCAGCCGCTCGTACGCCTCGCGGCCCTGCGCACGCGGATCAACGGTGGCCATGACGCTCCCGCCGGCAGACAGCCCGTACCCGCAGCGTACGTGCTGTCCACGGCGGGCGCGGGGGAGCCGCCGCCGGCCGGGTCGCCCGCGCCGGCCCGCACGTCGGGCGGGCCGACGGGCGGGCCGACGGGCGGTCAGGCGCGGTCAGGCGGTGGCCGGGGTGCCGGAGGACGCCTCGGCGATGGCGGCGGCCAGGCGCTCACCGGTGTAGGCGCGACCACCCATGCCCCAGCCTCCCGCCGGGGCGTTGACGATGTTGACGCGTACGGCGTCGGCGTCGTGCCCCGGAGTCATCAGGGCGCGGGCGATGTCCGTGGCCCGCTCGATGAAGGCGGTGCGGGCCTCGATCGACGGCAGGCCGATGTCGGGCAGTTTCAGCTCGATCAGGACCAGGGCCCGGTGGCTTCCGCCCGCGTACACGTGCTGCGGGTCGAGCAGGTTCAGAACGCCGGCGACCATCGGCGTGAAGAAGGTGTTGCCGGTCAGTCCGCTCACGTCGATGAGGGCTTCGGTGAGCTGCGGCACGATCTCCCGCTCGCCGGTCTCCGTGAGCGCGCCGGCGGATGCGATCACCGTGATGGGCATGGGTGTACCTCCTCGATCAGTGCGTCATCGGCATCGATGGCGCCTTCGACTAGCTAGTACGTACGTCCTAGTGAGGGAATCCTGGAATAGGATGGGCGTCCTAGTCAAGTGGGTGCGAGCGGAGGGCTGGGGCGCGATGGCCAGGGAGACCCGGAACCGGATGGTGGACGCCGCCGTCGAGGCGTTGCGGCAACGGGGTCTGCAGGGCATGTCCTTCACGGACGTGCTCGAACGCAGCGGGGCGGCCAGGGGCGCCATCTACCACCACTTCCCCGGCGGCAAGAGCCAGCTGGCCGTGGAGGCCGCCACGCGGCACGGTCACGAGGTGCGGGACCGGCTCGCCGGGCTCTCCGCGGCCGCGCCCCGGGACGTCGCCGGGGCCTTCGTGGAGTTCGCGCGGCCGGTCGTCCAGGCCGCGGCCCGGGGGTCCGGGTGTGCCGTGGCCGCCGTCACCGTCCCCGCCGGTGAGGAGGACGGCGAACTGTGCCGGGCGGCTGCCGCCGTCTTCGCCTCGTGGGGGGAGGCGCTCGGCGGGGCCCTGCGGCGGGCTGGGCTCGCCGAGGCCGACGCCGAGGAGAAGTCCACGCTGCTGGTGGCCCTGCTCGAAGGGGCTCAGGTGCTGTGCCGGGCGAGCGGCAGCGCGGAGCCGTTCGAACGGGCCGCCCGGGCGGCCCTGCGCCTCTTCCCCTGAGGTGCGGGCGGTGCGGGGCGGTCACTTCCGGCGGCGCGGTGCCGCGGCAGGGCTGCGGGCTCGCGGGCTGCGGGCTCGCGGGCTGCGGGCCGTGCGGCTGGGGGCCGGGTGCCGGCCGGGGTGCCCGCCGGGGTGCCGCCGGACGTGCGACGGGCCCTGTTCCCCCGCCCTGTCCTCCGGGCCTCGCCGGAGGCGGCCGCCCGCGCGGCGGAGGAGATGCCCGGAGACCCGGACGCGGCCGGGTTCTTCGGCCTCATCGGCGAGGTTCACGACATGCGGCACGCCGAGGTGCTGCACAGCAGCCGGGGCTGACCGGAACGGACGGCCTGCGGCCGGCCGCAGGCCTGCCTTCCCGCGCGACGGCACCACCGTTGCGCGGGGCCCCCGGGCCCCGGCCGCGCCGGGGCCCGGGACCGCGCCGGCCGGTCACACTCCGGGCGGCCGGCGGTGCACGGTCTCCAGCGCGGCGGCCAGGACATGGGGGTCGTGGAGGCCCTTGTGGACGGCGGGCGGGTGCTTGTCGAGCTTCAGAAGGCCGGCCACCGCCGCCCAGGCGGTGCGCACCGAGTACTCGACGGTGAACACGACGTCGTCCGGCACCTCGGCGAACTGGCCGATGAAGGCGAGGTTGACCGATCCCTCGGGCACGACCCGGGGGCGGTCGTCGCGGCGCCGGGCGAGGAACGGGCTGGTGATGTACGGCATCAGGCAGGGCACGACGGTGGAGGTCTCCCGGACCCGGGCCGCCACGGCGTCGTCGAACGGCAGGTGGTGCAGGACCTCTTCGAGGATCTCCCGGCCGGAGCACGTCGCCATGGGCCGGGCCGTGCCGTCGCCGGCACGGTCCGGGTGCAGACCGTAGCCCCACCACACGAAGACGCCCTCGGGCTGGTCACGGTAGACGGGCTGGCGCGGGGCGGTGATGGTGAGCAGCCAGGGGGAGCCGGTGAAGGTCATCAGGCCGCCTCGGCCGGTCTCGCGGCCGCTGAACTCCGCCAGGGCGTCGAGGAAGGCGGGATCCTTCGCGGTGACGGTGAACGACACCCAGCCGGACTCCTTGACGTTCTTGTCGAAGACGGCCGGGGTGCCGAAGTCGTCGCGCCCGCGGGCGAGCCGGTGCCAGAGCAGCCAGGCGTCCGAGCGGTGAGGGCGCGGCGGCGGGGCGGAGGTGTGCGAGCCGAGGCTGCAGGCGTCGGTCATCGAGCCGTTGGTGACCAGGACCAGGTCCTCGGGAGCCACCTCGATCCGCTCCTCCGGGCCGCCGTAGGACAGGTGGATGCGCTCGACCCGCGTGCTGCGGTGGCCCGGCGCGAGCCCGAGGCCGGTGACGCGGCAGCCGGTGTGGAGGGTGACACCGCGGTCCCGCAGCCAGGCGGTCAGCGGCAGCACGAGGGAGTCGTACGGGTTGTAGCGGGTGCGGTGGACGCCCGACAGGGTCGCGAACTCGGGCAGCAGGTGGACGAAGCGCCTGAGATAGCGGCGGAACTCGATGGCGCTGTGCCACGGCTGGAAGGCGAACGTGGTGCACCACAGGTGCCAGAAGTTCGTGGTGAAGAAGTGCTCGCCGAAGCAGTCCGTGAGGCGCTTGCCGTCCAGGAGTCCCTCGGGGGTCGCCAGGCAGCGGACCAGCTGCAGGCGGTCGCGCTCGGTCAGGCCCATCGAGTGCGTGTCGACGATCCTTCCGTCGCCGTCGACGAGGCGTGCGGCGTCGTCCCAGGCGAGGTCCTCGTGCCCGGCCAGGATCTCCTCGGTCACCGAGACCGAGGGATCGTCGAGGGTCGGTATGCCGGACAGCAGGTCGTACGTGCAGCGGTACTCGGCCTCGAACATCCGCCCGCCGCGCAGGGTGTAGCCGACGTCGGGCGAACCGCCCGCGTCCAGGCTGCCGCCGGCCTTGTGCTGCTCCTCGAAGAGGTGGATGTCCGCTCCGTCGAACCCGCCGTCGCGGATCAGGAACGCGGCCGCGGCGAGCGCCGCGACGCCGCCGCCCACCAGATACGCCTTCGCCATCAGACCACTCCTCGTGCTCGCCCGCCGGCCGGGAACCGCGCGGCCGTCAGCGTTTCCCGCGCCGGTGGCGGCCGTCTGTGGGCCGTTGGTCACCTGTGCGGGCCGAAGGGCCCACGAGCCGGGCTCCGGTGACCGATGGGGCCTGTCGGCCCCGGACCGGGGACCTGCGGTACCTGCACCCGCGGCCTCCCCCGCCACCACCCTGGCATCGCAACCCCGACACAGGAGGTGGACAGCATGTCCCGCAACGTCACCGTGGGCCTCGACGGCTCAGCAGCGAGCCGCGCAGCCGCCGATTGGGCGGCCCGGGAGGCGAAGCTGCGCGGTCTGCCGCTGCGGCTGGTGCACGTGTGGGAGCCCGTTCCGGAGATCCTGACGCAGGCGCAGGCCCCGCTGCTGGACGAAGAGAAGCTGCGGGACTGGAGCGAACGGATTCCGCGCGAGACGGCCCGGAGCCTCAGCCACCCCGGCGTGCGGGTGGAGATCGAGGCGATACCCGGCAGGCCGATGGACGCGCTGCCTCAGGCGTCGAAGGACACCGAACTGCTGGTCCTCGGCTCGCGCGGGCTGAGCGGGCTCAGAGGGTTCCTCGTCGGGTCCGTGGGCGCGGCCGTGATCGCGCACACCGACACCCCCGTCGTCCTGGTGCGGGCCGGGGAGCAGGCCGTGGACGAGCACCGGCGGGACCCGGCCGGCGGTCCCTCCGCCGCCACCCCGTACCGGCCCGTCGTGCTCGGCCTCGACACCGTCCACCCCGACGACACGGTGATCGCCTTCGCCTTCGAGGCGGCCGCCCGCCGCGGCACCGCCCTGCGGGTCGTGCACGGCTGGACCCTGCCGCCCTACCCCGCCTACGGCCTGCCCGCCGACCCCGGACTCGACGCCGAACTCGGCCGCCAGGAGGCCGCCGCCCTCACCGCGGTGCTCCAGCCCTGGCGGCAGAAGTACCCGGACGTCGGGGTCGTCGAGGAGTCCCGGCCCGGCAGCGCTGCGGACCTCCTCGTCACGGCCTCCCGGGACGCGTCCCTGGTGGTCGTCGGACGCCGGGTCCGCCGCAGCCCGTTCGGCATCCACATCGGCCCCGTCACCGACGCGGTACTGCACCACGCCGCCGCCCCCGTGGCCGTCGTCGCACACGACTGACAGCGCTCTCGGAAGGAGCGGAGATCATGAACGCAAGCGACGAGCCGGCTCTCGGCAGGGCCCTGGTCGTGGGTGTCGACGGTTCCGAGCCCAGCCTGCGCGCCGCCGACTGGGCCGCCGACGAGGCCGCGCTGCGAGGCGTGCCGCTGCGGGTGGTGTACGCCTGCCTGTGGGAGCGGTACGAGGGTGCCGCGCTCGCCCGGGACCTCGGCAGGACGACCGGACTCCCCCTGCCGCAGGACGTGGCGGGCGCCGCCGCCGAGCGGGCCCGCGCCCGGCACCCCGAACTGCGGGTCACCGCCGACGTGGTGTTCGACGAGCCCGAGTACGCCCTGGTCCGCGAGGCCCGCACGGCCTCCGCGCTGGTCGTGGGCAGCCGCGGACGCAGCGGCATCGCCGAGATGCTGCTCGGCTCCGTCGGCCTGACCGTCGCCGCCCACGCCGACTGCCCGGTGATCGTGCTGCGCGGCAGCCACGACAACCAGGCGACGCCGCCGGTCCACGGACGGGTCGTCGTGGGCGTCGGCGAGGACGCGAAGGAGTCCGCGGCGGTGGGGTTCGCCGCCGAGGAGGCACGGCGGCGCGGGGTCGGCCTGGACGCCGTACGGGCGTGGCGCCGCCCCGCGCACGAGGACACCGGCGACCTGCCGCCGTCCGGCGAGCCCGCCCTGCTGCACGAGCGGCGGGCGGCCGGGGAACTGGAGGCGGCGCTGCAGGACCTTCCGGCCGGCGTCGACGTGCGCCGGCGGACCGCCGAGGGCCACGCCCGACAGGTCCTGATCGACGCCTCGCACCGGGCCGACCTGCTGGTGGTCGGCGCCCGGCGCCGCGAGGGACGCCTCGGGCTCCAGCTCGGGCGGACCGCCCACGCGGCACTGCACCACTCCGCCTGCCCGGTGGCCGTCGTACCGCGCCGGGCGCACGGCGGCACCGGCGGCTGACGGCGCCTCAGGGGCTCGCCCCGGTGACCGGGGACGGCGGCGGGCCCCGCCCGCCAGGGACCTACGGCCCGGCACGGGAGGGACGGGTGGCGCGCCCGGGGTGCGCCGAGAGGCCCTCACCGGCGGCGTCACGAGCGACGAGCATCGAAGCGAAGGACTTCCACGGCAGAGTGAGGGAGAGACCGGCGATGACGGCAACCGAGACGGCAGCACCCCGGGCGGCGACCGAGACGGCACCACCCCGGGCGGCGACCGAGACGGCGGCGACCGGGCCATGGCGGGGCTTCGCCGGTACGCACTGGCGGGACCGGGTCGACGTACGCGACTTCATCCAGGCCAACTACACACCCTACGAGGGCGGTCCCGCGTTCCTGGCCGGCCCGACCGGGCGCACGCTCGCCGTCTGGGGCAAGGTCGCCGGGCTGTTCCCCGAGGAGCGCCGCCGGGGCGTCCTCGACGTCGACACCGGCCTGCCGTCCACCATCACCTCGCACCGGCCGGGCTACATCGACCGCGACCGCGAACTGATCGTCGGCCTGCAGACCGACCAGCCCCTCAAGCGGGCGATCATGCCCAACGGCGGCCTGCGGATGGTCGAGAACGGCCTGAAGGCGTACGGCTACGAGCCCGACCCCTTCGTCACGCGGGTCTTCGGCACCTACCGCAAGACCCACAACGACGGCGTCTTCGACGCCTACACCCCCGAGATGCGCGCCGCCCGCAGGGCCGGGATCATCACCGGGCTCCCGGACGCCTACGGCCGCGGCCGGATCATCGGCGACTACCGGCGCGTCGCGCTGTACGGCACGGACCGGCTGATCGAGGCCAAGCGCGCCGAACGGGCCCTGCTGGACGCGCGGCCCTCCACCCAGGACGTCATCCGCGACCGGGAGGAACTCAGCGAGCAGATCCGGGCACTGGGCGAACTCGCGCGGATGGCCGCCGCGTACGGCTGCGACGTGACCGGCCCGGCGACCACCGCCCACGAGGCCGTGCAGTGGCTCTACCTCGGCTTCCTGGCGGCGGTCAAGGAGCAGAACGGCGCCGCGATGTCGCTCGGCCGCACCTCCACCTTCCTGGACGTCTACCTCCAGCGGGACCTGGACGAGGGGATCATCGACGAGACCCGCGCCCAGGAGCTGATCGACGACTTCGTGATCAAGCTGCGGATCGTGCGCTTCCTGCGCACCCCGGAGTACGACGCCCTGTTCTCCGGCGACCCGACCTGGGTGACGGAGTCCATCGGCGGCATCGGCGAGGACGGCCGCCCCCTGGTCACCCGCACCTCCTTCCGCTTCCTGCAGACCCTCTACAACCTCGGGCCCGCCCCCGAGCCCAACCTCACCGTCCTGTGGTCGCCCGGGCTGCCCGAGGGCTTCAAGCGGTTCTGCGCCCAGGTCTCCATCGACACCAGCGCCATCCAGTACGAGTCCGACGACCTGATGCGCCCGCGCACCGGCGACGACACCGCGATCGCCTGCTGCGTCTCCGCGATGGCGGTCGGCCGGCAGATGCAGTTCTTCGGCGCCCGCGTCAACCTGGCCAAGGCGCTGCTGTACGCGGTCAACGGCGGGCGGGACGAGATCACCGGCGAGCAGATCGCCCCCGAGGCGCCCGCGCTGACCGGCGAGTACCTGGAGTACGAGGAGCTGTCGGCGGCGTACGACCGCATGCTGGACTGGCTGGCCGCCACGTACGTCGACGCGCTCAACGTCATCCACTGCATGCACGACAAGTACGCCTACGAGCGCATCGAGATGGCCCTGCACGACCACCCCGTGCACCGCTTCATGGCCTGCGGCATCGCCGGCCTGTCGGTGGCGGCGGACAGCCTCTCGGCCGTCAGGCACGCCCGCGTCAGGGTCGTCCGGGACGCGACCGGCCTGGCCGTCGACTACGAGATCGAGGGCGAGTACCCGGCGTACGGCAACAACGACGACCGCGCCGACGCCCTCGCGGCCGGCCTGGTGGAGTCGTTCATGGCGAAGGTGCGCAGGCACCCCACGTACCGGGACGCCGAGCACACCCAGTCCGTGCTGACCATCACCTCCAACGTCGTCTACGGCAAGCACACCGGCAACACGCCCGACGGCAGGCGTGCCGGAACGCCCTTCGCGCCGGGCGCGAACCCCATGAACGGCCGCGACCGGCACGGGGTGGCCGCCTCGGCCCTCTCCGTGGCCAAGCTGCCGTACGACCAGGCCCGCGACGGCATCTCGCTGACCACGACGATCACACCCGAGGGCCTCGGCCACGACCCGGCCGAGCGCGCCGGGCACCTGGCCGGCATCCTCGACGCCTACATGACCTCCGGCGGGTTCCACATGAACGTCAACGTCCTGGACCGGGCGACGCTCCAGGACGCCATGGAGCACCCGGAGAAGTACCCGGAGCTGACGATCCGGGTCTCCGGGTACGCGGTGAACTTCGTCCGCCTGACACGCGAGCAGCAGCTCGACGTGATCAGCCGCACCTTCCACGGATCGCTGTGAGCACCACGGCGGAGCCGGTGACGGGCCGGGTCCACTCCTGGGACCTGTCCACCGGGGTGGACGGTCCCGGGACCCGGTTCGTGCTGTTCCTCTCCGGCTGCCCGCTGCGCTGCCTGTACTGCGCCAACCCGGACACCTGGCACATGCGGGACGGCCGGCCGGCCACCGCCGACGAGGTGATGGCCGAGATCGAGAAGTGCCGGCCGTTCCTCACCACCGCCGGCGGGGGAGTGACCCTCACCGGCGGCGAGGCCCTGCTGCAGCCCGCCTTCACCGCCGCCGTCCTCTGCCGCTGCAAGGAACTCGGCCTGCACACGGCCCTGGACACCTCCGGCTTCCTCGGCGCCCGCGCGAGCGACCAACTGCTCGCCGACACCGACCTGGTCCTGCTGGACGTCAAGTCCTTCGACGTGCGCACCTACCGGCGGCTGACCGGCGGCGAACTCGCCCCCACCCTCAACTTCGCCACCCGCCTGGACCGGCTCGGTGTCCCCGTGTGGATCCGGTACGTCCTCGTGCCCGGCTGGACCGACGACCCGGCCGCCGTCGACGGGCTCGGCGCGTTCCTCTCCGGGCTGGGCAACGTCGACAGGGTGGACGTCCTGCCCTTCCACAAGCTCGGCGCCCACAAGTACGACGCGCTGGGAGTCCCCTTCCCGCTGCGCGACACGCCCACGCCGGACCCGGACCTGGTGGAGCGGGTCCGCGAGCAGTTCCGGGAGCACGGCCTGCGAGCCCTGTGACCGCCGGGCCCGTCCCGGGGGCGAGAGACGGGGAACCCGAAGGCGACCGCCCATGAGCGAGCGTGGCGCAAAGACGTTCCTCGTGGCCGAAACGGAGCAGGAGTGGCTGACCGCCCACGCAAAGCTTTCTCCAAGCCGCAGAAAGCAAATTTGATGAGCAATTCGGCCCATGTGTCCTTCTCTTGTTATGACAAAAACGGCAATGTCTGAACCATGGTAACTGGGGCTTACGGGGCGAACAGGCTTATGTGGAGCGTGAGTTGAAGGGTTGGGCGCCGCGGAGAGGCCATGTTCCAGCCGCATGCTCATGTAAAGATCTCCGGCTGGCGCGGGGTGTGACCGCGTCAGTGAGGACTTCACATGTCATTTCTCGTACACAGAGACAGGCGGCTCAGAGCCGCCGACCCTGAACAGCCGTTCCGGCAGCTCCCGTCCACGGGGCGGCTGAGGCCGCTGGCCTTGGCGCTGACACTGCTGATGTCGGTGGAGGCCGCGGTCGTCGTGGCGTCCACGGGTGAGGCCGTCGCACTGGCACGCGACGCCAAGGGCCCGAAGACGTCCGGCGAACCCAGGCAACTCGGGCCCGACACCGCCGCCACCGAGGCGGCGGCCCGCCTCAAGGCGCAGATCCAGAACCGCCGCATCGAGGTCACCGATGCCCGGACGGAGACCTCGACCGTGTACGTCAACCCCGACGGCACGGTCACGGAAGAGGCCTATGCGGGCCCGATCCGGTTCCGGGACGAGCACGGCAACTGGCAGGACGTCGATGTGTCGTTGACGCGTGCCGCCGACGGATCGCTCATGGCGAAGAGGCACCCGCACGGGCTGAGGATCGCGGGCAGGCACGCCGCTCCGAAGCGGCTGAGGGCCGCCGACGCGAAGGGCGCGGGAGGGGTGGTGCCGCTGGTGACGGTCGAGGACCGAGCGGGTCGGCAGATGCAGCTCGGCTGGTCCGGCGGGCTGCCGTCACCCACCATCGAGGGGGCCGAGGGAACGGTCGCCCGGTACAAGGACGCGTTGCCTGCGACCGACCTGCTCGTAGAGTCGACGCGTACCGGCTACGAGCAGTTCCTGGAGCTGAAGGATCGTTCCGCCGTCGACGCCGGCGGCCAGGTCACCTACAGCATGAAGGTCGAGGGTCTGACGGCGAAGGCGCACGCCGACGGGTCGATCACCTTCACCGACGCCAAGGGCAGGACCGCGGGGGTCCTGCCCTCTCCGGTGATGTGGGACGCCCGAACGGACCAGAGCTCCGGTGAGCACACGCACCTCGCGAGGGTCGGGGTGAAGATCGCCCAGAGCGGTGACACGGTCGCGATCACGCTGACTCCGGACGCCGAGTTCATGGCGGACGAGGAGACCCGGTTCCCCGTCACCATCGACCCGACCATCAACGTCGGCGCGAGTTTCGACACGTTCGTCCAGCAGGGTTACACCACCGACCAGTCCGCCGCCACCGAGCTGAAGATCGGCAACAACGGCTCCGGTCAGGTGGCCCGCTCCTTCCTGTCGTTCCCGATGAAGAACATCACCGGGAAGCAGATCACCGCGGCGAAGCTGAACCTGTTCGAGTACCACTCCTGGTCGTGCACGGCCAAGGGCTGGGACCTGTACAGCACGGGGGCCGCCTCGACGAGCACCCGCTGGACCAGCCAGCCCGGCTGGGGCACGAAGTACGCCACGAGTACGCAGACCAAGGGCTACTCCAGCTCCTGCAACGACGGCTGGGTCAACATCGACGCGACCTCGCTGGTCAAGACGTGGGCCGGCAACGGCAACCCCACCAACCATCTGGGCCTGCGCGCTTCCGACGAGACCGACCCGTACGGGTGGAAGCGGTTCAACTCGGGCAACGCCGCGTCGAACACGCCCTACCTGTCGGTGACCTACAACGCGGTCCCGGACGTTCCGACCCTGGTGGCCCCGGTGGCTGCGGCCGCCACGAACGTCACCACGCCGACCCTCGCGGCGAAGGCCCTGGACGGCGACGGATCCCAGGTGAAGCTCGACTTCGAGGTCTGGGCGTCCACCGGATCCGCCGCGCTGCGTTCCGGCTCCAGCGCGAGTGTGGCCTCCGGTGCCCAGGCGTCCTGGAAGCCCTCCACCCTGCCGGCGGGCAGCTACAAATGGCGCGCGCGGTCCTCGGACGGATCGGCGAACAGTGCATGGTCCGCCTTCCGCACGCTCACCGTCGACACCACCGCACCGTCGACGACGACGGTTTCCTCCACCGACTACCCGGCCGGCCAGTGGTCCGGAACGCCGGACGGCAACGGCGACTTCACCGGCACGTTCACCTTCACTCCGCCGACCAGCGATGTGAAGGAGGTCCAGTGGAAGCTGGACTCCGGCATCTGGCAGTCGGCCGCCACCACCGGAACCCCCGTCACCCGCGAGCCGGACTTCCGCGCGGGCCGGCACGTTCTGAGCGCGCGCACCAAGGACGCGGCCGGGAACGTCTCGGCGGACACGACCTATACCTTCTACGCCGGTTCCGGCGCGGCGCTGCTCACCCCCGGCGACGGGGACCGTCCAGCCCGCCGAACCGAGCTGACCGGCCAGGGCAAGACGGGCGACACCGGGGTGCGCTACCAGTACCGCCGCGGTGAGACGGACACCTGGAAGGACATCCCGGCCGCAGACGTGCGCCGCAAGTCCGACGGCTCGACGCCGACCGCCTGGCCGGTGACGGTCACGGGAGGCAACGCCGAGGCTCTGACGCGTAAATAGGTGGAGGTCAGGGTGGCGTGAGGCAGATCTGAGTGCCCGGTGGCCGTGGTGGTCGCCGGGTGTCCGGGCCCTGGGCGTCAGGCTGCGTCCTCGATCGGGTTGAGGGTGACGGTGTAGCCGAGCTGGTTGAGCGCGGTGATCGCGCGGCGGGTGGCGCGTTCGGGGTCACGTTGGGCGAAGTAGGTGCCGCCGAGCTCGCGGTAGGGGACGTTGTCGGTGAGCATGTGCCAGATCGCGGTAATGATCGAGTGCTCGACGGCGACCAGGGCCTTCATCGGGCCGCGGCGGGCGGTCAGCCGCTTGTAGCGGGCCTGGAGGTAGGTGTCCTTGGTCCTCACCGCGCCGAAGGCGGCCAGGCCGAGGGCTCCTTTGAGGTACGGGTTGCCGGGGCGGACCTTGGTGTTCTTGGTGCGGCCGGCGGACTCGTGGTGGCCGGGGCAGACCCCGGCCCAGGACGCGAGGTGCCTGGCGGAGGTGAACCGGGCCATGTCGCCGCCGGTCTCCGCGATGATCACTTCGGCGACGGCCTGGTTGATGCCGGGGATGGTGTCGAGCAGGTCGAGGGCGGGACGAAAGGGGGCCATCGCCTCCTCGATCCGCTCATCGAGCTGTCCGATGGCGTCGGTGAGCTGGTCGTAGTGGTCCAGGTGCAGCCGGGTGAGGAAGGCGTGGTGGTCGCGGAAGCGGCCGGTCAGGGCCTCGGTGAGTTCGGGGATCTTGTTGCGGAGCTTGCGTTTGGCCAGGTCTGCCAGCGTCTGCGGGTCGCGTTCCCCGCCGATGAGGGCCTCCAGCATGGCCCGGCCGGAGACGCCCATGATGTCGGAGGCGACCGCGGCGAGTTTGATGCCGGTGTCCTCCAGCAGCTTCTCCAGCCGCTGGACGATCTGCCCGCGTTCGCGGGTCATCTGGGTGCGGGCCCGGGTCAGGTCCCGCAGTTCGCGCACCGGTGCGGGTGGCACGAACGAGGGGCGGACCAGGCCGTGTGCGCCGAGCTGAGCCAGCCAGGCGGCGTCGGAAACGTCCGTCTTGCGGCCGGGCAGGTTCTTGACCTGCCGGGCGTTGACCAGGATCACGTTCAGGTCCTCGGCCAGCAGGTAGTAGAACGGCTTCCAGTAGTCCGAGGTCGCTTCGATCACGACGAGGGTGACCTCGGCAGCGACCAGATGATCCCGCAGGGCGAGCACGGCGTTCGTGGTCGAGCCCCAGGTCGTGGTCTCGTTGGTGAAAGAGCCTCGCCGTTTCGTACTCGGGCTGCGGACACACGCCTTGGCGTCCTTCTTGCTGATGTCCACACCGGCGCAGCGTTCGTGCAGCACGTCCACGGCCCCGCTCCCTCCCTCACCGAACGGCCAAGCGGTACGCCGTTCCGGGAGGGCCAGGGTGGAACAGGAATTCTGACGCCCGTGCTTCGCAGCAACACTCCACGGTTCCCGTGGACGGCCCTCAGCGCCACGCTGACCTGCGAGCTCACCGGCATCACAGAGCAATCGGCTTCGGCCGGAACGAACCCCACCAGCGTCCCGGACCGGCATCAACCCCCGTCAGGGCAGACAGGAAGCACCTCGGCGCACGCCACGACATTTACCACGCCCCCGGCGCGCACCGAAGGTGCGCTGGATCGCTGACCTGGAACGTCACCAACACCCTCAGCGAAGACGGCCCGGTGGACGTCCGCGCGGTCTTCACCGACGGATCGACCGCGGACGCCTCCCCGGCCACCACCATCACGGTGGACCGCAACGCCGGCGAGGCACCCAGCGAAGACGTCGGACCGGGCAGCGTGAACACCCTGACCGGTGACTTCGGCCTGTCGGCCGTCGACGCCTCCGGCTTCGACCTGGCTGCCACGCGTTCCTTCTCCTCCCGCCGCCCTGCCCACGGCTCCCAGCAGGATGGGCAGGTGGCCATTTACGGTCCTCAGTGGACCGGGGGCACCCTGGCCCAGCTCTCCCAGAGCGAGTGGGCGTCCGTGCGCATGACCTCGGCCACCTCACTAGCGGTGGTTGACGTGGAAGGTACGGAAGTCGGTTTCACCGCAACAACGGGCGGCGGTTGGAAGCCCGAGACAGGCGCGGAGGGCCTGACCCTGACCGGAGCGTTGACAGGACCCTTCACACTGAAGGACACGAAGGGCGCCACTTCGGTGTTCACCAAGGTGGACTCGACCGCTACGGCTTGGCAGCTGTCACGGTCCTTCCTGCCCACGGAGGAATCGACCACGACCGTGATCTCGGAGAAGATCAGCGTGGACGGCAAGGCCCTGGCCCGTCCTAAGTACGTGATCGCACCCTCCTCGGCGGTGTCCGCAGCCACGTGCGCTGGCACCCCGACTACCAAGGGCTGCCGGATACTGGAATACCAGTACGCCACCACGACCACAGCGAGCGGTGGTTCGCTCGGCAATGTGGCGGGACAGGTCACAGGGCTGCGCTTGTGGGCCACGACCCCCGGGGCATCAACTTCCACTGCGACGGCCGTCTCCCAGTATGCCTACGACAGCCAGGGCCGCCTGCGCGAGCAGTGGGATCCGCGAATCTCCCCGGCGCTCAAGACCACGTACACCTACGACAGCGCCGGCCGCGTGCTCACCTTGTCCCCGCCCGGCGAACTGCCGTGGACATTCGAGTACGGCAAGGCCGGTTCCAACGCGGTGGCCGGGGACGGGATGGTGCTGGCGGTCTCCCGTCCCACGCTGAAGGCCGGCAGCAAGGACGAGCAGGACGGCAACAAGGCGGTCACCTCACTCGTCTACGACGTCCCGCTCTCCGGTGACAAGGCACCTAATCTGATTTCCCCGGGTGAGGCCGTCAAGTGGAGCCAAACGGATGCGCCGACAGACGCCACCGCCGTCTTCCCTTCCGACCAGGTCCCTTCTTCCCACGCCGGAGGTGATCTCGGAGCAACTGACTACGACAAGGCCACCATCACCTACACCAATGCCTCGGGACGCGCGGTCAACACCGGCCTCCCCGGCAGGCACCTGACCGTGGCCCAGTACGACCGGTTCGGCAACACCATCTTCGAACTGCTGGCCACCAACCGTGAGCTGGCCCTGGGCAGCGCCAACTACCAGGTCACCACGCAGAGCGAACTCGGCATCCTCGCCGCCTCCCCAGCCGAACGCGCCCGCCAACTCGGCACCGTCTCGTTTTACTCCGCCGACGGCACGCGAAAGCTGGAGGAGTACGGTCCTTTGCACCTCGTCACCTTGACCAAGTCGCTCAGGGGCGACACGGACAGCCCGGACCTTCCGGCTGGAACCCAGGTCGCGGCCCGGGCACACACCATCGATCGATACGACGAAGGCCGACCCACCGATGGCTCCGCCACGGTGTCTAACCAGGTCACGAGCGTTGCCGTCGGAGCCGCGATCGACGGCTATCCGACCGACAGCGACACCCGCAGTACGGACACCGCCTACGATTGGGCCAAGGGATTGCCGACTTCCGTGGTGGTGGACCCTGCCGGGCTGAAGCTCACCTCCGCCATGAGCTACGACGCCCAGGGCCGCATCGTCAAGACGACGACCCCGAAGTCCAACGGATCGGACGCCGGCACGACGGTGACGCGTTACTGGTCCGGAACCGGGACCGGCGCCTGCGAGGGACGTCCAGAATGGGCTGACCTTGTCTGTTCAACGGGCCCGGCCGCCAAGATCACCGGAGGCGGTTCCAACCCTGATGAACTGCCGGCCAGCGCCATCGAGTACGACCGATGGGGCAACCCAGCCAAGATCACTGAGACAGCCAACGGCATAACCCGCACGACGGCCCACGTCTACGACGGTGCAGGGCGTGCGAAGGAGATCCAGATCACCGGCGGCGTCGGCACGGCGATAGCGACCCAGACCACCACGTACGATCCCGCTAGCGGTGACGTAGCGACAACTTCTGACGGCATCTCCACCATCCGCCACACGATCGACCTGCTCGGCCGTGAGATCACCTACGACGACGGAACCGGCAACGCCACCCGAACCGAGTACGACAACCGCGACCGCAAGGTCCGAGTAACCGACTCGGTGCCGTCAACAGTGACCTACGACTACGATGACCTCGGTGGTATGCCCACGCGGATCCATGACTCCGTGATGGGGAGCATTGGCGACGTCACCGGCTCCTACGATTCCGACGGACGTCTCTACAAGCAGCAGCTACCCTGGAACATGGGCGTCGAGTTCAACCTCGATCCCGCAGGTTCCGAAACCTCCCGCTACTGGCACTGGGAATCCGGATGGACTGTCCAAGGTGAATCCACCAGCCGAGACATCCATGGTCAGATCGCCAACCGCACCATCTACACAGGAGGCGGCAGCTACCAGAAGCACACCTATGACGCTGCCGGCCGTCTCACCCGTGTCGATGACTCGCAAGCGGGCGTCACCACCCACCGCGCGTACACCTTCGACGACAACACCAACCGCACCACTCTCACCACCACGGTCGATGACGTCGATGGAGGCGCACCCGAAACGAAGACCGTCAACTACGGCTATGACAGTGCCGACCGGCTGATCGGCACTGGCATCACCTACGACGCTTTCGGCCGCACCACCGCCCAGGCCAGTGGTGCCCAGTACGGCTACTACGCCAACGACATGGTTCGCCAAAGCACGGTGAACGCGAAGCGCACGACCTGGAATCTGGATGCTGCCGGACGCCTCGCCTCCTGGACTACGGAGGAACAAGCAGAAAGCGGCACCTGGAGCGAATCTGCCACGCTGACCAACCACTACGGCAGCGGCAGCGACAGCCCGGACTGGACCGTAGGGAACAACGGCAGCATTAGCCGCAGCGTCAAGGACCTGACAGGCGACTTGATCGCTGCAACCAGTGTCACTGGAGACGTCGTCCTGCAACTGACCAATCTGCACGGCGACGTCGCCACACAGATTCCGCTGGTCGACAGCACCACCCCCGTGGTCAACACCTACGACGAGTACGGCAACCTGCTGCCGGGCACCGACCCCACCCGCTACGGCTGGCTCGGCGGCAAGCAACGCTCCAGCGAAACGCCCAGTGGTGCGATGCTCATGGGCGTACGCCTCTATGACCCGACCACCGGTCGGTTCCTCTCAGCCGACCCCATCCCGAACGGCAACGCCACCGCCTACGAGTACTGTGCAGCAGATCCCACTGGCTGCACGGACCTTACTGGCGCCTTTAGGGTGTCGTGGTGGAGTCCGTGGTATTCCCCGGTCTACTACATCTCCGTAAAGTTCAGTAAGCGCGAGACAAGGGACATGGCGATAGGCTCAGGAGTAGTTGGCACCTTCCTTTCTATCGTCAAGGACTATCTGCCGAAGAGATACGTTCACGTTATCGCGGCTGTTCGGACGGTAGCCTGGTACATTTCCGCCGTGTCGGCTTACGCTGCGGCCCGCGGAAAGTGCACCAAGATATATGCTGGCGCGGTTAAGGGGACCACGCTCGCTACGTGGAATGCGTGGGCGGTCAAATGCTGAGATATTTCCTCACGAAAGGAGGCGGGTTGAGAAATCTCAGACGCGGCGATATCCGAACCATAGGTGAAGCCTTGATGGCGATCCTGCTGGCCGGTTTCACTCTGTGGCTGGTCGTGCAGGGGGAATCGATCCTTGCCTCTCTCTTTGCGGTGGGAAGCGCGACATACGTGGGTGACATCCTGCGCAGAGCCCGAAAGGGGCGGCGCGCCTAGCTGGTGGAAAAGTCTTCCCCCTTCGCCGCGGGACACCGGGCCGGCACCGTCTCGGCATCTCCCGGGCGAACGCCTGTGGCCCGGAGTCCGGCGCGGGCTCTGGCCCCGGGGCCGTCCGTCGGTCCCGGCGCCGGGACCGGCACCTGGTCGTGGGCCCCGCCCGGGTGCCGCGGGGTGGGGCCCACGTCGGTGGACTGCCTCCGGCAGGCCGGCGGGCCGCGGTGGGCGCCTACTCGCCGGGTGTTCCGGCCGGGCCGTGGTACGCCGCCCGCATGAGCTGCTGCATGTCGTCGAGCATGGGCATCCGCGGGTTGGCGGGGGCGCACTGGTCCTCGTAGGCGTTGAGGGCCTGCTGGGGCAGCGCGTCGAGGAAGGCGCGCTCGTCGACACCGAGGGCCTGGAACGACGGCTCGATGCCCACGGCGTCGCGCAGCCGCTCGACGGCGCGGGCGAGCGACTCCACGCCGGTCTGCGGGGTGGCCGCGGGCAGGCCGAGGGCGCGGGCGATGTCCTGGAAGCGTTCGGGGGCGCGGTAGTGCTCGTACTTGGGCCAGCCCGTGAGCTTGCCGGGGACGGTGCCGTTGTAGCGGATGACGTGCGGCAGCAGGACCGCGTTGGTGCGGCCGTGCGCGATGTGGAAGGTGGCGCCGAGGGTGTGGGACATGGCGTGGACGATGCCGAGGAACGCGTTGCCGAAGGCCATGCCCGCGATGGTGCCGGCGTTGTGCATCTTCTCCCGGGCCACCGCCGAGTCCGCGCGGTCGTGCACCGCCGCTTCGAGGTGCTCGGAGATCAGGCGGATCGCGTGCAGCGCGAGGCCGTCGGTGAAGTCGTTGGCGTACACGGACACATACGCCTCGATGGCGTGCGTGAGGGCGTCGAAACCGCTGTCGGCGGCCAGGGCCGGCGGCAGAGCGGTGGTCAGCAGGGGGTCGACGATGGCCACGCTCGGGGTGAGCGCGTAGTCGGCGAGGGGGTACTTCTTGCCGGTGGCCGGGTCGGAGATGACGGCGAAGGGGGTGACCTCGGCGCCGGTGCCCGAGGTGGTGGGCACGCAGACCAGGCGGGCCAGCGCACCCGGCGCGGGGAAGCGGAAGGCGCGCTTGCGGATGTCGGAGAACTTGTGCCGCATGTCGGCGAAGTCGACGTCGGGGTGCTCGTACAGCAGCCACATCACCTTCGCGGCGTCCATGGGCGAGCCGCCGCCCAGCGCGATGATCGTGTCCGGGCGGAACTCCCGCATGAGTGCGGCACCGTGGCGCACGGAGTCGATGCTGGGTTCCGGTTCGACGGTGTCGATGATCTGCAGCGTCACGGGCTCCGGACGGTGCTGCAGGACGCGGCTGACCCGGTCGACGAAGCCGAGGCGGGTCATGGTCGCGTCGGTGACGACCGTGACGCGGTGGACGTCCGGCATGGACTGCAGGTAGCGGAGGGACTGCGCCTCGAAGTAGATCTTCGGCGGGACCTTGAACCACTGGAGGTTGTTGCGGCGGGCGGAGACCCGCTTGACGTTCAGGAGCTGGGCGGCGGAGACGTTGTTGGACACCGACGTGCTCCCCCAGGAGCCGCAGCCCAGGGTCAGGGACGGCAGCAGGCTGTTGTAGATGCCGCCGATGGCGCCCTGCGAGGAGGGCGCGTTCACGATGATCCGTACGGTCTTCATGCGCCTGCCGTACGCCTCGGCGAGTTCGCGGTCCTCGGTGTGGACGACGGCGCTGTGGCCCTGGCCGTGGAAGGCGACCATGTCGGCGGCCAGGTCGAACCCCTGCTGCTCGGAGCCGGCCCGCAGCACGGCGAGGACTGGGCACAGCTTCTCGCGGGTCAGCGGCTCGTCCGGGCCGACGCGTTCGGCCTCGACCAGGATGAGGGACGTGTCGTCGGGCACGCTGAACCCGGCCTGTCCGGCGATCCACGCCGGACTCCGCCCCACCGCGGCCGCGTTGACCTTCGGCTCGCAGCCGCCGCCCGGGGCGGCGTCCCGGCCGGCCGGGAAGAGGAACGCCTCCAGCTTCGCCTTCTCCTCGGCGGTCGCCAGGTGGGCGTGCAGTGTACGGAACTCCGTCAGCGCCGCGTCGTAGATCTCGTCGTCGAGTATGACGGCCTGCTCGGAGGCACAGATCATGCCGTTGTCGAACGACTTGGACAGCACCAGGTCGTTGACGGCGCGGCGCAGCCTGGCGCTCTTGTGGACGTACGCGGGGACGTTGCCGGCGCCGACGCCGAGGGCGGGTTTGCCCGCCGAGTAGGCGGCCTTGACCATGGCGTTGCCTCCGGTGGCGAGGATCAGCGAGACGCCCGGGTGGCGCATGAGCGTGCCCGTCGCCTCGACGGACGGGCTCTCGATCCACTGGATGCAGTGCTCGGGAGCGCCCGCGGCGACGGCCGCGTCCCGCACGACCCGGGCCGCCTCGGCGCTGCAGCGCTGGGCGGCGGGATGGAAGGCGAACACGACCGGGTTGCGGGTCTTGAGGGCCATGAGCGCCTTGAAGACCGTGGTGGAGGTCGGGTTGGTGACCGGGGTGACCGCACACACCACTCCGACCGGTTCCGCGATCTCGACCATGTCCTCGATGTCGTCGCGGGCGATGACCCCCACGGTCTTCATCCGGCCCATGCTGTGCGTGACGTGCTCGCACGCGAACATGTTCTTGGCCGCCTTGTCCTCGAAGACGCCGCGGCCGGTCTCCTCGACCGCGAGCCGGGCGAGCGTGGTGTGCTGGTCCAGCGCGGCGACCGACGCCTTCTTGACGACGAGGTCGATCTGCTCCTGTGTCAGGTCCTCGTAGTCGGCGAGCGCCTTGAGTCCGTTCGTGACCAGCCGGTCCACGGCGATGGCGGTCTCGGACGGCTCACCGACCGGGCCGGCGGGGCGGGTTCGGGCGTCCTGTCGGGTCATGGGGGTTGTGCCTCCGTCGTCGAGGTGGTGGCCGGGCGGACCGGCTGCGTGCCGGAAGGGGAGCGGCACCGCGGGGGACCGGTGCCGCTCCCACCACCACCGTCTCCCGGGCGGGAGCCGTCGCCCAGGCGGCAAAGGGCCCGGCCGGGGCCCGACCGGGCCGGATCACCGGGGCCGGTCGGCCCTGACGGCGCGGGCCCGGCCGGGGTGGCCCGGGGCTGCTCGGGGCTCGGGGCGGTGGTGCCGGCGTGGGCCGGTGACGGGAACGCCGGAGCCGTCGCGGCGGCCCTCCCGCGGGTGCGCCGCCGGAGCACGCCCGGCGGCGGGGGGTCACCGCTCGGGAAGCCAGCGGTGGGCGATCCGGCGCGAGGGGTGCTTCTGGGGCGGATGCGTGTCGTCGACGCGGAACGTGAGGCTGTTCATCACACCCACCACGCCGTCCACCCGCCAGGTCAGCTGGATGGCGACCGGGATGTCGGAGCGGCGTTCCAGGCGCCCCTCCAGCGTGGCCGTCCCGTCATGGACCGAGACGACGACGGTGTGGGGCGGCAGACACATGGCGCTGGTCAGGACCTCGTCGATGATCTCCTGGCGGATCTCCTCGTCGGTGCGCAGGAAGACCCGCAGCAGGTCGCGGCGTGTGGCGATGCCGATGAGGCGGTCCTCCTCGTCCACCACGGGCAGCCGTTCGATGTGGTGACGCTCCATCACCCGAGCGGCGTCCGCGACGCGCTGCTCCGGGTGCACCGTGATCGCGGGCGTCGACATCAGCTGCCCGGCGGTCAGGGCACGGGCCTTGGCCGCGGCGACACGGGCCTTCCGGCGCAGCGCCGGCAACCGGAAGCGGCCCCCCTCGTCCCGCCGGGCCTGCGCGGCCTGCCGGCGGACCAGGTCGGTCTCGGAGATCACCCCCAGGACCTTGTCGTCGGAGTCCACCACGGGCAGGCCGCTGATCCGGTGCCGGGCCAGCAGCTGTGCCACGTCCTTGAACGGCGTCTCCCGGCACGCCTGGACGACGTCCGGGGTCATCACCTCGCCGACCTTGGATGTCTTCACGGCAGTTCCCTTCTCCGCCGGTGTCCGGGAAGGGCACCGGTCTCCCTGGTTGTCTGTGGAGGGCCACCGCTCTTTCCCGTGCACGGCCACCGCGGGCCGTCCCCTACCCCTGCCGGGCGGTGCGCTCCGGTGGCGGGCGTCGCGGGCCGGAACGCCCGGGTACGGCCGGCCGGTGCGACCGGTGCGACCGGTGCGACCGGTGCGACCGGTGCGGCCGGTGCCGTCCCGCGGCACCCCCCCGGGCAGCCGGCTCCTCGACGCCTCTTCAGCCTCCCGCGCGCCGACGCGACGCGGCAGGGCCGACCGGCCCCGAGCCCCCGGCCGATCCGCCCTCTCGGCCCGCTCTCCCTCTCGGCCCGCTCTCCCTCTCGGCCCGCTCTCCCTCTCGGCCCGCTCTCCCTCTCGGCCCGCTCTCCCTCCCGGTCCGCTCTCCCTCCCGGCCGGCTCTCCCTCCCGGCCGGCCCGCCCTCCCGGCCCGCCCGCCCTCCTGCCTCCCGGCCCGCCCTGCTGCCTCCCGGACCGGGCCGGCGACGGCACCCCCCGGGGCGGGACCGGCACGGGCGGCCGCAAGCCGGCCCCCCGCACGCCGAGGGCGTCCAGGAGTGCCGGTCGGCCCCCGGCCGGGGCGCCATCAGGCCCATGCACACCGGGAGCGGCCGGGGGAGTCTGGCGGGTGAGAACACTGGCGTACGGGATGCGGGAGACACGATGAGCGGTGTGGTGGCAGTCGGTGCGGACGGCTCGGCGTCGAGTCTCGCCGCGGTCGAGACCGCGGCGCGGGAGGCCCGCTCGCGCGGGGCGGGACTGCGGGTGGTGCACGCGTTCGTCTGGCCCGCGATGCACGTGTCCCTGGACCCGTCACCGCTGGGCCCGGCCGAGGGCGGTCTCCGGAACCTGGCCGACGGCCTGGTGGCCGAGGCGGTCGAGCGCGCCCGCGCCGCGGCACCGGAGGTCGAGGTCAGCCATGCCGTGGTGCCCGGCGAGCCGCTGACGGTCCTGGAGGCGGAGTCGCGCACGGCCGAGCTGGTGGTGGTCGGGTCCCGCGGTATGGGCGGGTTCGTCGGGCTGCTGGTCGGATCGACGGCCGTACATCTGGCGGCACACGGCCGGTGTCCGGTGCTGGTCGTGCGGGAGCAGCCGAGTACGGAGGGCCCCGTCGTGCTGGGCGTCGACGGCTCGGCGGCGGGCGGGCCGGCCGTGGACTTCGCCTTCGCCGAGGCCGAGCTGCGCAAGACGCCGCTGGTGGCGCTGCACGCGTGGACCGCGTGGAACGCGCCGATGCCCGCGCCGCAGGACCCGTCGATGCCGTACGCGAACCCGCCGGGCGCCCTTGCCGGGGAGGAGGAGCGCCTGCTGTCCGAGGCGCTCGCCGGCCGCCGGGAGCAGTACCCGGGTGTGGTGGTGGAGCACCGCCTGGTGCACGGCGGGACGCGGGAGGCGCTGATCGAGGCGAGCAGGTCCGCCCAGCTGGTGGTGACCGGGGCCCGGGGCCGGGGCGGCTTCACCGGCCTGCTGCTCGGCTCGGTCAGCCAGGCCCTGCTGCACCACGCCCACTGCCCGGTCGCCGTCGTCCGCGGCACGGAGTGACCGTGGCCGAGCAGACCACGGCCGCGCACCGCGGCCTGCCGGTACCCACGCCACCGCAGCACGACGCCTACCGCCGCGACGCCGCCGACGTGGCGGGCCTGCTGGCCGTGGTCCCGGCCACGGGCCTGACCACGGCGGACGCCGAGCAGCGGGCCGAGGCCTGGGGCGCCAACGAACTGGCCGAACCGGCCCGCCGGCCGCAGTGGCTGCGCCTGCTGGACCAGTTCCGCAGCTGGCTGACCGGCATCCTGCTCGCCGCGGCCGTCCTCGCCGGCGTCATCGGCGAGGTCAGGGACGCCCTCGTCGTCACCGTCGTCCTGCTCGTCAACGCCACCATCGGCTACCTGCAGGAACGCCGGGCGGAGCGCAGCCTGGAGGCGCTGCGCCGGATGCTCGTCCCCACCGCGCGGGTACGCCGCGACGGCCGGGTGAAGACGGTTCCGGCCGGCACCCTGGTGCCCGGGGACATCGTCCTGCTGGAAGCCGGCGACCGTGTCCCCGCCGACGGCCGTCTCGCGGTCGCCGAGTCGGTCGAGGCCGCCGAGGCCGCGCTGACCGGCGAGTCCCAGCCGGTCGCCAAGACGACCGCGCCGACCGCGGCGCACGGTGCCGGGCCCGTACCCGTCGCCGAGCGCACCGGCATGCTCTTCATGAACACCGCGCTGACCCGCGGCCGCGCCGAGCTGATCGTCACGGCCACCGGCATGCGGACCGAGGTCGGCGCCATCGCCGAGGCACTGCGCACCGGCGCGGAGCCCCCCGGTCCGCTACAGGTCCAGATGGACAGCCTGGGCCGACGCCTGGCCCTGGTCAGCGGCGCCGCGGTGGCCGCCTACGCACTCGTGGCCCTGCTGCGCGGCGAGGCGCTCGCCGACCTCGCGCTGCGTGCGGTGGCCCTGGCCGTGGCCGCGATTCCCGAGGGGCTGCCGGCCGTTCTCGCGCTCACCCTGGCCCTGGGCGTCCATCGCATGGCCCGCCGCGGCGCCATCGTCAAACGCCTGGCCGCCGTCGAGGCACTCGGCTCGGCGACCGTGGTGTGCAGCGACAAGACCGGCACGCTGACCCTGAACGAGATGACCGCCCGCGCCCTGTGGGCCGCCGGGCGCGTCTACGAGGTGACCGGAGAGGGATACGACACCACGGGCACGGTCCGCCCCGCCCGGCAGCAGCACGCCCGGCAGCTGCACGCCCGGGACCCGCGCGGTGCGGCCCCGTGTGCGGCGCGGGCGTACGACGCGGGTGCGGACGAGGTGTCCGGGTCCGACGTGTCCGGGTCCGACGTGTCCGGGTCCGACGTGTCCGGGTCCGACGTGTCCGGGCCCGACCCGGGTGTGCCCGACCTGGGTGTGCCCGACCCGGGTGTGCCCGACGCGTCCCGGTCCGCCCTGCGCGAGGCCGTGCTGCCGTTCGCGCTGTGCAACGACGCCCGCATCACCCCGGACGGCGTCGTCGGAGACCCCACCGAGGCCGCCCTGGCCGTACTCGCCGCCAAGGCCGGTGTCGACGCCGGACTCCGCGACCGCACGCCGCGTACCGGTGAGATCCCCTTCGACCCGGCCGCCAAGTACATGGCCACCTTCCACGCCGGCCCGGACGGCCGCGTCCGCGTCCACGCCAAGGGCGCCGTCGACGTCCTGCTCGAACGCTGTACCCACGTCCTGACCGAGCAGGGCCGGGTCCCCCTCGACGCCGGTCGCCGCAGTGAGGTCGCCGACGCCGCCCGGCGGATGGGCGGTCAGGGCCTGCGGGTCCTCGGGGCGGCCACCGCCACCACCGGCCTGCCGAACCCCCGTGAGGCGGCGGGACTGACCCTGACCGCGATCGCGGGGATGGCCGACCCGCCGCGTCCCCAGGCCCGGGACGCCGTGGCCCTGGCCCGGGCCGCCGGCGTCACCGTCAAGATGATCACCGGCGATCACGCCGACACCGCGACCGCCGTCGCCCGCGAACTCGGCATCACAGGAGACGTCGTCTCCGGCGCCGAACTGGCCCGGATGAGCGAGCGGGAGCTCGCGGACCGCATCGAGGACGTCGGCGTCTTCGCCCGCGTCGCCCCCGAACACAAGGTGACCGTCGTCCGCGCGCTCTCCGGGAAGGGCCACATCGTGGCCATGACCGGAGACGGCGTCAACGACGCCGCGGCCCTGCGCGCCGCCCACATCGGCGTGGCGATGGGCATCACCGGCACCGACGTGGCCAAAGAGGCCGCCGACATGGTCCTGACCGACGACGACTTCTCCACCATCGTCCGCGCGGTGCGCGAGGGCCGCTCCGTCTACGACAACATCGTCACCTTCGTCCGTTTCCAGCTGTCCACCAACATCGGCGCCATCCTCACCCTGCTCGCCACCGTGCTCGCCGGGCTGCCCGCGCCCCTGTCCGCGATCCAGCTGCTGTGGGTCAACATCATCATGGACGGGCCGCCCGCCATGGCCCTGGGCGTCGACCCCCCGCAGGACGACGCGATGCGGCGTCCGCCCCGCCCGCCCGGCGAACGCATCCTGAACGCCCGCCGCCTGACCGCCGTCACCCGCTCCGGCGCGGTCATGGCGGCAGGCACCCTCGCCGTCTTCGCCGGCGCCCGCCGGCTCACCGACCCCGCGAGCGCCGCCACCATGGCCTTCACCACGTTCGTGCTCTTCCAGCTGTGCAACGCCCTGGCCGCGCGCGGCGAGGACGGCCCGGTCCTGGGCCGCCACCAACTGCGCAACCGCACGCTGTGGATCTGCCTGGCCGCGGTGCTGGCCCTCCAGGCCGTCGCCGTGCACGTACCCGTGGCCCGGGAGGTCTTCGGCACCGTGCCGCTCAGCGCCGCCCAGTGGGCGGTCTGCCTCGCCACCGCCTCCACCGTGCTGCTGGCCGAGCACGCCTGGCGCGCCGGCCGTCACGGAGCGGCCGGGGCCGGGGCCGGTGCCGGCCGAGCGGCCCCACCTCCCTCATGACGAACAGTCCCTCCTCGGCGAAGCCCCGGTGCCGAGCACGCAGCGACGCGAAGACGTCGCCGCGCACCACCGCTGCCCCAACGGGCCGTTGTGGCAGCGCTCGGCCTGCCCGCGCCGAAGCTCGACGGGACCCGCGCCACCTGCGTGAACGCGGTTCCCGGCGCGGACGTGGTGGTCGAGGCCACCCGGACCGGCTTCGAGCAGTTCGTCGAGATCGAGGAGAGGCCGGCCGAGGGCTGCCCGAACGCGTCGACGTACCTGGCCGCCGCACGGAACTCTCCCGAGCAGCAACCGGACTGGGTCACGTGCGACCTGTTCGGCCCGCAGCGGGCCGCGCCCACCGGATGAGGGCCGTACCGCGCCGGACGACGTCCGCGCCGCAGCCCTCGCCCCGGCCTCGCCCCGGCCTCGCCCCGGCCACGGCACTCGCCCACCGCGGCGGCACCGGTCGTGCCGGCACGACCGAGGCGGGGCAGCGCACCGGATCGCCGCATACGGACCCCTCGGGTGGGGGTGCACTACGTCTCGCAGGCCACTCCGTTGCGGTCCCGGTCCAGATGGGGTGCGTAGCCGGGCTCACCCTCATGGATGTTCACGGCGCCGGCGGCTCGGGCCTCGTCGCAGTTCTCGTAGTAGGGGGAGACCTCGCCGGGTGGCGGTTCCGGCGCGCTCACCTCGCGTACGTCGGCGGCGACGATCGTGCCGTGGTGAACCGTGTAGGTGCCTTCGAAGAGCCGTACCGAGCCGTCGGTCTGCGTGGCCTCCAGCCTGACCGAGACGGTGTCGTCGTCCGCGCGGAGGATGCGAACCGTGTCGTGGGCGGTGGTGGCGAACCCGCCGGCGAAGTCCGAGTAGGAGTCCGAGAGGTTCTTGCCCCCGAGGTCCCAGGCTCGTCGGTAGTCGTGAGCGTTGATGGCGGCGAAGTACTCGCGGACGACGGACGACGCGTCGGCGACCGTCGGCGAAGTCGTCGGCCGGGGGGACGCGGGCGTCGGCGTCGTCGACCCGGGCGTCGTCGGCGGGGACTTCGGCGGTGGGGTTTCCGACTCCGTGACGGTCCTGGTCACCGTGGCAGGGCTCCGCGTGGGCGTCGACTCGTCGTCCGCGCAGCCGCCGACGGCTGCCACGGCGGCCACCAGCAGCGGCAGGACTCCCGCACGGACGAGGCGGCTCATGGTGTCACCTCACGACCTGAGGCCCCTCCTCTCCAGCCTGCGCCGCCGTCGCCGGAAGGGCAACGTGCCGCGACGCCGTGCATGCCGCGTTCGTCGACGCCCCGCACCCGGCGCTGCGCTGCGGCAGGGCCGTCCTGGCAGCCGCGGCGCCCTCGTCGCACTGCGCCGGTACCGGCTACGGCTACGGCTGCTCGGCGGCCCGACGGAGCAGGGCGATCGGCTGGTCGACCGCCGTCGACCTGGTCTTCATGCCGTACGGTTCCTGCTCGTCCTCGCTGAGCACTTCCCGGCTGTCGGGGTCGCGGGCGATGTGGACCTGCATGTAGGGGATGGTGTCTCCGGGTGCGAAGGGCTGTCCCTCACGCCACTTCGGGATCACCCACCACATGGCCGCCCAGTCGGGAGCCTGGGTCATGTTCATGATCGCGCTGCTGCGGTAGATCCTGGAGCGGTAGCGAAAGAAGTCGTCGCCCGGGTCCGCGAGCCACCCCGGGGCGTCCCAGACGTGCTTCCGATCGGCGGAGTCCACGTCCCAGGAGTACTCGACCGACTGCGGATAGCTGTTGGCGAGCTTGCAGCGATCGGCCCGGATGAACGAGACCGTCGCGTCCAGCTCGACGCGTCCCTGACCGGTGTCCGTGACCGGCACTTCGATGACGGCCTGCTTCGAGAAGTCGTCACCGGGATCGAGACGGCTGCCGGCCGAAGTGATCTGTCCCGCCGCCAGCAAATGGGCCGGGGCGTCGAAATCCTCGTGACTGTGGGTGTCCCAGCCGTTGCCCAGTTCGTCCCGCCACCTGGTCAGTCCGGTGCCCTTCTCACGGAAGGTGCTCGGCCAGAGGACGGCCGACCACTGCGTCCCGACGACGAAGATGCTGATGGACCCCTCGTTGCGGAACGTGAGGTGCGCCGGTACGTAGAGGCTGGTGCCGGCGGCGTTCAGGGTCGGCTTCCCGAAGGAGACCATGAAGGGGACCTCTGGCGGGGCGACGTAAGGGGTGTACATGGCAGAGTAGGCCACGCTCGCGGAACCGATGAGAGCCGAGAGGGCAACTCCGGTCGCGAAACTCTTCGGGTGCGGAATCCCCCGCCAGGCCTTGTGCCGGCTCACTTCCCACAGCGCCCAGCCGGACCAGGCCACCAGGGAGACCCATAGCCAGAACAGCCCCGCACGGTAGCCGCCCTCCCACTGCAGGATCAGGAACATCAGACCGGTCACGGCCACGATGACGACGCCGAGCAGGACGCACTGCCCCGCAAACCGGGTGGTCCGCTTGCCCCAGTGGTCAAGGACGGCCGCCGCCGCGACCGCCTCCACCAGCGCGCCGGCCAGGAACACCACGCCCATGACCCGCCCGCCGAAGGTCAGTGCTCTGAGGGTGTCCGTCAGCCCCACCCGGAAGAGCACGGCGGCGGACACCAGGAGCCCGAGCATCATCAGACCGGCTCGGACGCGCCTCCGCCAGGGCCGGTCCGGCCACAGGTCCGGATCGGCGCGCCATCGGACCTGCCCGGGATTGCCGAGGTCGATGTCCGCGGGCACCCCTGCCCGCCGCAACACCCGGCGGAGGTCCCGGGGCGACCACGCCCGCCCCACGCTCTTCCCCGCGACGGTGACCTCGCGCAGCCCCCGGCTGTCGGGTGCGTGCACGATGACCTGCGGTCCGCTGGGCGTCATGTCATCAAGGTCGGCGTGGCTGGAGTGGGTCCGCAGCCGGCATGGGCATTCGGGTGACTCCTCGGCACACGGCCGCTGCAAGTGGCGCGCGAGCAGGCTTCCGGCCGGGGCGCCCTTCCGGGTTTCGGCACGCGGCGGGCACGGCAGGGGCAAAGAAGCCCGGACAACGACGAAGGCCCAGGTCTGTGACGTGCAGCTCCCGTGGCGAGGCCGGGTCCGTGCCCGTGGTGACCGCTGTTCACCGCCCTGAGGGGACACTGATGGGGCACGCGCCCGGGGGCGGGGCGTCGCTGTCCGTCGCCTCCGCGACGACGTGCCAACACCTGGGTGAACAGTTGTCCGCGCAACGGGTGGACCGGACCGACGGCGGGCGTCCCGGAGCTTCTTCGGGGCTATCCCCCTCATGTGCTCAAGCTCGCGGTGCGCATCCCTTCCCCGGCTGCCGACGGCCGCCCCGCCTCTCGCTGCCTCGCCCGCCCACGCGGTGAACCCTGCACGGTCAACGGTGTCTTCATGTCCCACCAGTCGACGGCAGCACACAGCAGGCAGCGACTCCAGCTGCTGTGCGGACGCGGACCAGAGCGCCACGGTCCAACGCCCAGGACGGGATGACCGGATCGTGCTCACCGGCGATGCCCCGCTGGGAACTCTGATCCGGTAGGCGCTCTTGCCGTCGAGCGCCTCGGGCATGTGCACACAGCCCTCTTCGCCGTCCGGTGACAGGGGCATGGATGTTCCTGAATCGGAGTCTCCCGTTGACGCCCAAGACATACAAGCGCCGCGGCGCCACCGGAATCGAAGCCCGCCTGTGGGACTCCGTCGTGACCGGTGACGAGGTGAGCGCCCAGGCGGGCGAGGAAGTGCCCGCGAGCCTGATCCGGCAGCTGGTCATGGGCACGGGCCTGCCGAGGAAGCCGCACAGGCTCCGTCTCACCGGAGCCCGCATCACCGGCCCGCTGGACCTCGAGGCGGCCACACTCCTCTGCTCGCTGGAACTCACGGACTGCGACTTCGACGTCGTCAACCTGGAGCAGGCGCAGGCTTCGGCGATCTACCTCAGAGACTGTCGCTTCACTCAGCTGAGTGGGTCTCAGCTCCGCACCGAGAACGATCTGAACCTGGCTCGTTCCCGGGTGCTCGGCAAGGTGTACCTCGTCGGAGCGCGCATCGGCGGTGATCTGATCCTCGATGGCACGCAGATCTCCAATCCGGGAGGCCAGGCACTGGTCGCCGATGGTGTCCGAGTGGACCAGGACCTGCGGTGCAACGACTCCTTCCGCGCCGAGGGCACCTCCCAGATGATCGGGGCCGAGATCCATGGCCAGTTCAGCGCTCTCGGGAGCACGTTCAGCCACGGCAACGGTCCCGGGGACTACGCACTGCGAGCGACCCGGCTCACCGTCAAGGAACACGTGCTGTGGAAGGGACTCGTCGCCGACAACGACGTGGACCTCCAGGGCAGCGTCGTCGACGGCCGCTTCGAGCTCGAGAAGTGTGTGATCAACGGCCTTCTGGACCTGACCGGATCCACCATCAAGGGCAGCTTGGACTGCTCCGGAGGTCACTTCATCCACACCGGGAAGATCGCGCTGGACCTGGCCCGCGCTGAGATCAAGCAGCACGTGAACCTGCGCAACGGCTTCCTCGCGGATGGGCAGGTCATGCTCGCCGGAGCCACGATCGGCGGGGATCTCTCCTGCGAAGGCGGACAGTTCAAGCACGAGACGGACAGTGCCATTTTCGGCGAAGGCCTCAGAGTCGGTCAGGACGTCAAACTGAGTTCCCAGTACTTCGACGGCCACAACGTCGCGGAGCACTTCTCCGCGCGTGGTCAGGTCACCCTCACCCATACGGTGATCGGTGGAAGCCTCAATTGCACCGGCGGCCGATTCGACAACGCGAAGCTCGTCGCCATCCGGGCCCTGGGGATTCAGGTCAAACGCAGCCTGACCTTCGACAAGGACACCTCGGTGACCGGTGGCATCGATCTCCGGCGGGCCTGCGTCGGTGAGCTGCTCGACGTGGACTTCACCTGGCCCGCGGACGTCCGCCTTCGGCGGTTCGTCTACGAGTCGCTGTACCACCCTGGCGAGCCTTCGAAGCAGGACGTCCACAAACGGATCAAGTGGCTGGGCCAGAGACCGTACGCGCCCCAGATCTACAACCAGCTCGCGCAGGTCTACCGGTCGGAAGGGCGCGACGAGTACGCCGAGGAAGTCCTCGTAGCCAAGGAGATGGCCCGTCGAGCCAGCCGGTGGGAGAAGTCCAAGGGCTTCATCCTCCGGATCACCGTCCGATACGGATACTCACCACTGCGCATCCTGATCTGGCTCGGCGCCCTCGAAGTGATCGGCGGGATCCTCTTCAGCATCTTCCGCGACGACATCGAGCCCAGGTCCGACAACGGCCAGGCGCCGTTCCAGCCCTGGCTCTACGCCATGGACCTGTTGCTCCCTGTCGTGAGCCTGAAGCAGCGCGACCTCTTTGTCCCCCACAGCACCGCCCTGTGGCTCTCCGTCGGTTTCATCGTCACCGGCTGGATCCTTGGCACGGTCCTGGCGGTCGGCGTCGTCAACATGATCAAACGTCCCGTCTGATCGACTGCCGCGCTCCGGGCGCACGGAGCGCGGCCGGCCCTCGGCACCATGCGCAGCCAAGGGGGACAGCCGGCACCGCGGCCCGCTCCTGTTCGCACGGAATCGGTGCCCGATCCAGGCCAAGGACTCGGAGTAGAACCAGACGGCTTCCTCGTCCCAGAAGCAGCGAACCGAAGTCGTCACGGGTTCACCGCGTCGAAGGGCTCGTCGTGCCAGCGCCAGCCGGCGGTGCCGTCGTCGTGGATGTGCAACATGAACTCGGCGACCGGGCCGCCGTCGGGAAACGTCAGGGTGAGCGCACTGCGGATCCGGGTGTAGCAGGCGTCGGCCCGTTCCCAGTCCTCCTCGTCGACAGCCCGCTCCTGCTCGTCGAAGAGAGGACGGAACTCTTCAAAACCAGGCAGTGTCTCGACATCGGCGTGTGTCCAGGGCATGTCGCAGCCGGTCACGGCCAGCCGGGCTATCTCCTGGTCGCCGTGGTGGAGCCGCCAGATGCTGCCGGTGGCCAGGTTCGGGTTGGTCATGCCGCCCATGATGACGTTCGACACCGACAGGCGGGGAGTGAGGCCGTCGCCCCCTCGCCCTGTCCCCGCTGCCCTGCGACTCTCCGTGCACGGGAAGTCCGCAGGAACGAGACAAGCCACCTGTGCCGAGACGCGATCCCCTCGAAGCGGGAGGCCGCCTCACTCTGCCTCGTCCCAGCCCGCGGGGGCCGCGTCGAATGCGGCGGCGCAGCGGGCGGAGCAGAAGTAGCGGGTCCCGGTGTCGGTGTTCCGCTCCTCGGGGGCGGTCGCCTTGTCGAGGTGCATACCGCACACCGGGTCCACGACGGACTCACCGCCGTGTTCGGGGTACGAGTGGCCGGAGAGGACCGAGTCGTGGGGGTGCGGCGGGGCGCCTGCGGATGCCGCTCCGCGCGCCGTTCGGTCCGTGGCGGATCCGATACGGGGACGGACGGTGCCGGGCCGGGCTTCGGGCAGTGGCTTGGGGCGCCAGCGGCGCAGCCGGGAGGCGTTGGCGACGACCGACAGGGAGCTGAGCGCCATGGCCGCGGCGGCGATGACGGGGCTGAGGCGGATGCCCCACAGCGGATAGAGGGCGCCGGCGGCGAGGGGGACACCGACGGCGTTGTAGACCAGGGCGAAGAACAGGTTCTGCCGGATGTTGCGCATCGTGGCCCGTGACAGCCGGGTGGCGGTGACGACGCCGCTGAGGGAGCCGGAGATCAGGGTGATGTCGGCGGCTTCGATGGCGACGTCGGTACCGGTGCCGATGGCCAGACCGACGTCGGCCGCCGCCAGGGCGGGGGCGTCGTTGATGCCGTCGCCGACCATGCCCACCGTGCGGCCCTCGTCCTGAAGGCGGCCGATCTCGTCGGCCTTGTGCTGTGGGAGTACGTCGGCGAGTACCCGCGTGATGCCTACCTGGACGGCGATCGCGCCGGCGGTGCGGGCGTTGTCGCCGGTGAGCATGACGACGTCGATGCCCAGGCGCCGGAGAGCGCTGATCGCTGCGGCGGAGTCGCCCTTGACGGTGTCGGCCACGGCCAGCACGCCGGAGGGCCGGGCGTCGATCGCGGCAAGGACGGGGGTCTTGCCTTCGGCCGAGAACCTCGCGGCCACGGGGGTGAGCGCGGTGGTGTCGACGCCGGCGTCGCCGAGGAACCGTGCGGTGCCGACCAGGACCGAACGGCCGTTCACGGTGGCCCGGACGCCCTTGCCGGTGACCGAGCCGAAGCCGGTCGCGGCCGGCCACGACCGGCCGCCCTGGCGGGCACCGGTGACGATCGCCTGTGCGAGGGGGTGCTCGCTGTCGGCCTCGGCCGCCGCGACCAGGCGCAGCAGCTCCGTCTCGTCGACTCCGGCGACGGGGCGGACGTCGGTCAGGACGGGCTTGCCCTCGGTGACGGTCCCGGTCTTGTCCAGCACCACGGTGTCCAGCTTCTGTGCCGTCTCCAGCGCCTGCGCGGAGCGGATGAGGATGCCGGCCTGGGCGCCCTTGCCGGTGCCGACCATGACGGACAGCGGCGTGGCCAGCCCGAGCGCGCAGGGACAGGCGATGATCAGCACGGCGACCGCCGAGACCAGGGCCGGCGTGAGAGCCGGGGACGGGCCGAGGACGAACCAGAGGGCGAAGGTTCCGATGGCGGTGGCGATGACCGCGGGCACGAAGTACGCGGAGACGGCGTCGGCGAGCCGTTGGATGGGCGCCTTGGACGCCTGGGCCTGCTGCACCAGACGGATGATCTGCGCCAGCATCGTGTCGGCGCCGACCTTGGCCGCCCGCGCCCGCAGCGAGCCGGTGCCGTTGACGGTGGCGCCGACGACCGTGTCCCCGGCGTGTTTGGTGACCGGCATCGGCTCACCGGTGACCATCGATTCGTCCACCGGCGAGGAGCCGGAGAGGACCTCGGCGTCGACGGGGACCTTCTCTCCCGGCCGGATGACGATCTCGTCCCCGACCACGACGTCCTCGATGGGGATCTCCGTCTCGCTCCCGCCGCGTACGACGCGGGCGGTGCGGGCCTGCAGACCGAGCAGAGCCCGGATGGCCTCACCGGTGCCGGCCTTGGCGCGGGCCTCCAGCAGCCTCCCGAGCAGGATCAGCGTCAGGATGACGCCGACCGCCTCGAAGTAGACCTCCCGCAGGTCCTGGGGCAGCAGCCCCGGAAGGAGAGTCACCAGCAGGCTGTAGCCGTAGGCGGCGCTCGTGCCGAGCGTGACCAGGCTGTTCATGTCCGCGGCTCGGTGCCGCAGGGTCAGCCAGCCCGTGGAATGGATCGGCCGCCCGGTGTAGAACATCACCGGGGTGATCAGCGCCAGTTGCAGCCAGCGGTTCAGCATCCAGCCCGGCACCCAGTCGGCGCCCAGGAGTTCATGCGCCATCACGGCAAACAGCACCGGAGCCGTGAGCACCGCGCCCACCAGCACCCTGTGGCTCAGGTCCGTGATCTCCGTCTGCCGCTCGACGGCGTCCGCCGCCTCCTCCTCGGCAGCCGACCGCTGAGCTCCGGAGCCGATGTCGGCGGCGGCGGGAGCGGTCACGGCGTCGGTGCCGTGACCGTCCGGGCCCGGCGGTGCCGCCCCTTCCACGGGTTCGACCAGCAGCGTTCCATGGATCATGTTCATGCCGCAGGCGAACCCGAAGGAGCCCGGCCGGTCCGGCTTCAGCCGCACCACGGTGCGGGACTGAGCGGGCAGCCCGGCACCGACCCCGAGGTCGGGAAAGACCACCCGGGAGGTGCACTCGCCGGCCTCCTGCCGGTCGAAGACCAGCTCCACCGGCACGCCCTGCCGGACCTTGATCACGTCGGGGCGGTAGCCGCCCCGCACCGTCACCTCCACCCGCTGCACACCCCCCTCGGTCCGTGCCGCACCGACGCGGCGCGGGCCGAAGAAGAACCGGCCCAGCGCGGCGATCAGTACGCCACAGACGAGGGCGACGACGACGTCGAGGACACCCATGAGCTGCTCGCCTCCCTTGTCGGTCCGCCGCCCAGCCTGCAGCGGCTCTACCCCAACCCGGTAGGGGCACTGGGCCCACACGGCCTGGCCCATCCGGCCCAGGACCGGCCGCGGCGGCAAGAGGGACGATGCAGGTGCAGGCAGGGAACCTCCGGGTGCTTCCGCGGATCCGGCCACCGAAGCGGGTGAGTGGCGATGATGTTCTGGTACGACCACGATGTCAGTGGGTGGGGCTGGTTCGTGATGTCGCTCGGCATGATCCTTTTCTGGGCTCTGATCATCACAGCGGCCGTGCTGCTGTTCCGCGCCCTCAACCGCCCCTACGAGCACACCCGTACCCCTGCTGCGCCCACGCCCGAGGACATCCTCCGCGAGAGGCTGGCCCGCGGGGAGATCGACGAGGAGGAATACCGCGGCCGCCTGAACACGCTGCGTACCGACCCTCTGGCCAAACCCTGAACCCCGGCCGCACGCCCGCCCTGTGGATGCAGGAAGCCCGGACTGCCGTGGCCGGCCGGAGCAGGAGCCGTCGGCCGGCGGGCGAGCCCGCGGCACAGTGGGAGCGGGAGGGTGTTCCGGGCGGTGCGGGCCCTCGCGAAGGCCCCGGCGGTCGGCGCGGCGTCTGGCCGGGGTCACATGGACGGACCCCGCGGGAGCGTGACGGACTCACGAAACAGAACGAGTGGACCAGGAGAGTGTTCGGCTGACCAAGGCGATGCCGGGTGGGTAGCGATGATTCGAACCAGGAAGCGCGCCGCGGTGGCGGCTGTGGCAGCCGTCGCGGTGACCGGTGTGGGCACCGGTGTGTGGGTGGCCACGCAGGACGGCGCGGCGATCGGCGGGGCCGCCACGAACGTCTCCCGCGCCGCGCACGGGGGTCCTGCGCCGTCCTCGCCGGGTTGCGACGCCTACGGGCCCTCCGACCGCAACGGCTGGGGCATGATGGGCGACCGGGACGACCGTGGCACCCGGATGGGCCCGGGAATGACGGGCGGCTACCTCTGTGGGCTGACCGGCGACGGGCAGAACGTGACCTCCCTCGCCGCGGCGAAGGCCCGGGCCCAGGAGTTCGCCGACCGCCTCGGCCTGCGCGTGGGCGAGGTCATGCAGTTCACCCGCAATTTCTATGCCGAGCTGAACACCTCGGCCGGCGCGGCGGCCACCGAGGTACTCATCGACCCGGGCAACGGCGCCGTCTGGCTGGAGTACGGGCCGGCGATGATGTGGAACACCGACTACGGCATGCCCGTGCACCGCGACGGCAGCACCGGACACGCCGTCTCCGCCTCGGAGGCCGAGAAGATCGCCGGCGAGTGGCTCGCCGATCACCGTCCGGGCCGGACCCCAGGCGAGGCGGAGGCGTTCCCCGGCTACTACACCCTGCACATCCTCGAAGGGAAGAAGATCACCGGCATGCTGTCGGTCAACTCCGCCACCGGCCAGGTCTGGTATCACAGCTGGCACGGCGACTTCGTCGCGCTGAGCGACGACTGACCGGCCGAACGGCCGGAGCGGCGAGAGCGCCTGGATGCGGCTTCTCCCTCGTCGCGCCTGCGCCCCGTCGGTGGCGCCGGGAGGCGGGCCACGACCGCCGGTCGGCCGTGGCCGGGCACCCCGGAGCCGGAGGGGCGGACGACGGGGCCCTCCGGCTCCGGGCGCCGTCAGTGTCCGTGCGGCTCGTCGTCGTGACCGTGCCCGTCTGCGGGATCCTCGGCCGGTTGTGAGGTGGGCGACTCGTCCCCGGAGAGTGTCGTGGTCTCCTCCGCGCCGGCCTCCGTCCCGTCCCCCGCGCCCGTTCCGGAGCCGGTTCCTCCCGGTCCGGGGTCCTCGCCCTGGCGGGTGTCGTCCTCGTCGTGGCTGTGCGACGCCGGTCCCTCCGCCCCGCTGTGGCTGTGGCTCAGGGCGCCCTCCACCGCGGGCATCGTCAGGCCCGTCACCAGCGCGCCGGCGGCGCCCACCAGGGCCACCGCTCGGAGGGAGGAGGCGAAGCCGCGGGCGGGACGCCGTCGCACCTGCGCCAGCACCACCAGGCAGACCACCGCCTGGAAGGAGGCGGCTGTGACACCCACCCGGGTCACCTCCTCGGGCACCCCCGCGCCGGGACCGACCGGCATCCCCACGGTCCGGCTGACCGCCCATGTCGCGATCACCGTCGTGTTGGCGACGAGGCCGAGCAGCATGACGACCGCGCCGGAGGTCCGCAGGGCAGCCAGGGCCCAGCCGGCCTGGAAGGCACCGACGGCGTAGAAGAACACGCCTGCGGCCCACCACTCGGCGTAGTGGTCCGGTGCCGTCGCGAAGTGGATCGCGGCGGCACCCAGGGAGGCGAAGGCAGCGAGAATGCGCCCCGCTCCCATGTCCGCCATGATGCCTGTTCGGCTCTTGCTCCTTGCTCCCATGTATGGCTCTCCATTCGTGCTGCGCGAAAGAATCCAGAAGTTGTCCTCGTGTCCCGCCGGGGGCGGCGGCACGCGGCGGCTCTTCTAGATCCGCAGCACCGACAGAGCGGCCAGCGAGGGTTTCGGAGGAGCCCGGGCCTGCACGGCGGCGCCGTGGGACAGGACGGCGAGGGGCTCATCCTCCGGCGAAGCGGCGGGGCCGTTCGCGACCAGGTGAAGGTGTGAGGCCCCGCCCCCGGAGATGATCTCGCACGCGGTGCCGTCGTGCCCGCCGTGGTGCGGCTCGGCGCCACCCGCCTGCGGCGCCCAGACGGCGGCGGAGACGGCGTGGGCCACCAAGGCGTGGTCGGGATGGTGCGGCAGATGCGTGGCCGCACCTGCGAACCCGTGCCCCAGAGCGACGGCGGCGACGGCGCATACCGCGAGCAGCGCCCGCCAGCGCCTCACCACTCGCCCAGGCACCTGTGCGCCTCCCTCTCGGTCTCCGCGGTCTCCCCGGCCCTGTTCTGGGCAGGCACCGTACAGCACGCGGGCCACGGAGGCGGCAACTGGCTCACCGGGGCGGGCAGTGACAGAGCCGGACACTGCTGGGATCACCGGCCCGCGGTCGAGGCCACCGACAACCGTGCTGTGAAGGATGTGCCGCCGTCCCGGGACTCGTGGACGCCGTCCTGGACGGAGGCGGTCGCGCGGGAGCTGCGGGTGACGGCGCGGTCGGCGCGGCGACGGCGGCCGTACGGGAGCGAGCGGGGCGTGGCCGACCCACGCAGTCTCGCCGGTGCCGGCCTGTGTCGGAGGTGTGTCGCGAACGCTGAGAGGCGACGAGAGAGGGCGGGCGTCGGTGAGACGGAACTCCCGCCCTCTTCTGTCGGCATCCGCCCTGGCCAGCGCGTGATCTCTGCTGATCCTCGTCGAGTGCCCCGGCAGGATTCGAACCTGCGCACACGGCTTCGGAGGCCGGGTGAGACCGAGGAGCCACATGGGCTCTGACCTGTGCCCGGGGCGGTGACAGAGGCTGCGCCGACCGAGATCATTACGCCCCTATTGCGCAGGCGGCCTGTCGGGTGGTCGGTCCGGTCCGTATGGTCGAAGCATGATCTCGGGCAGCAGCGGGACACCGGACGGCGTCGGCACGGAGTTCACGGCGGCGGGCCTTGGGCCCGTCCTACGGGAGGCCTGCGCGAGGGCGGGACTCGACTCCGGCGGCGCCGAACTGCTGCGACTGGGATCGAACGCGGTCTATCGCCTGACGTCCTTACCCGTCATCGTGCGCATCGCACGTGATCCGTCGGCGCTCGCCGAGATGGAACGGGCCGTGAACGTGGCCCGGTGGCTTGAGACGCAGAACTTCCCGTCCATGCGCGTCCCGGCATCGGTCGCACAACCGCTCGTCATCGGCCACCTGGTGGTCACCTTCTGGGAGAGCGTCCAGGAGAACGAGGAGTACGCGACGGTCGGCGAGCTGGCCGACCTCCTCCGCCGCTTGCACTGGCTTGAGGAACCTGAGTCCCTCGGCCTGCCGTACTTCGATCCGCTGGCCAGGGTGGCGGCATCCCTCGACGGTCTGGACGGCGTCTCGGCGGAGGACCGGGCCTTCCTGGAGGATCGAGCGGCAACCCTCGCCAAGGACTACGACCGGCTGGACTTCGTCCTGCCCTTCGGCATGATCCACGGTGACGCCAGCATCGGGAACATCCTCCGCCACCGGGGCGGACACGCTGTGCTCATCGACCTGGACGGCTTCACCCTCGCGCCGCGCGAATGGGACCTGATCCAGACGGCGATCTTCTACGACCGGTACGGCTGGCACACGAAGGCGGAGTACGCCGAATTCGTGCACCGCTACGGCTTCGACCTGATGAACTGGCCGGGCTACGAAACGCTCGCTGACCTACGTGAGTTGATGATGGTCGCCTGGCTCGGCCGCCAGGTCACGACGAGTGAGCGGTCCGCCGCCGAATTCGCTCGGCGAGTACGGTCCCTTCGCACGGGGGAGGGCCGGGACGAGTGGGGCCCGTTCTGAGCGTGTGACGTCCTGCCGCTCAGGCCCCGATCAGATCGCCCGAAGCCACCCACAGCCTGTGCTCTCCGACCTGCTCGGTGAACGTGCGCACGTCTGCACTGTCAGCAGCCACTACCAGGCTCTGCCGGAACTCGGCGAGGTAACTGACGCATCGCGCCGACTTGAGTTGCTCACCCAGGTCCAGAGCGTCGAGCGCCACCCGGCACGCCTCCTCGACGTCTCCGGCGCGTAGGTGGGCGTCGGCGAGGACGATGGTCGCGAAGAAATCACTCCGGACGTGGGTGCCGCTCATGGCGCTTTCGGCGTAGGCGACTGCCTGCCGGGCGCTGTTGACGTCGCGGAAGCAGTGGGCGGCCTCGGCGGCAAGTTCGGCTTCGTCGAAGTAGGTGATCCATTCCGGCTCGTCGGCGAGGCTCCGGCTCTCCAGCGCCTTCGTGGCGGCACTCAGGGCGGCTTCACACGCGGCGGCCTCTCCAGTGCGCGCAAGAGCGCGGGCCTCCATCGAGTGGAACTGAGCGCGCAACGTCGGGGTGGCTACCGGTGAAATGCCCATGAGCGCCGCACGGGCGAGCGTGGCGGCCTGGGTGTACCGACCGAGGAAGGTCGCCTGGTGACTCATCGCCGACAGGATGCTGCCGGCAAGCCGGCGGTTGTTGGCATCCTGGGCAAGGCGGAGGGCCTGGAGGAAATACCGCTGGGCGAGCCCGTGGCGGCAGGCGTCGTAGGACATCCAGCCCGCGAGGAGCGTGGCTTCCGCCACGGTGGAGAACAGAGCCCGGCCTACCTGCTCGGTGTACCGGCTTCGGAGAAGCGGGGCTACGTCGTTGCTGAGGTACTGGATGACCGAGTGCCGCGCATGCTCTCCGCCGAACTGGTCGTCGAGTCGGGCGAACATGTCCGCCGTGGTCTTCACCGCCGCCACGTCACCGGGACCGACTCGCATTCCGGCGGACCGTGGGCGGGGAATGCCCGGCTCAGGCGCGACCAACCACCGGAGAGACGCTTCACTCCAGGCCGGCTCGGACGGCTCCGCCGTGAGCAGCGGGTCGTACTGGTTGAGGTCCGCCTGCCACAGCTGACTGACCGTACGAACGGCGTCATCCGGGCTGGCGGGATACGCGGCGTCCAGTACCCGCGTGTCCTTCGCCTCCCCGTGGTTCAGCCCGAGTTCCGCCGCACTCGCGGAGAAGGCATCGCAGAGCAGCGGGCCGTAGAAGCCGTCGGGTGTGCTGTGGCCGTTCTCCCAACTTGCGATGCGGCGCTTCACACTGGCGTCCGAGGGGAGTTGATGCCCACGCTGGGCGGCGGCTTGGCGCAACTCCCTCACAAGCCGCGGCTGGCTCCAGCCCCGGCCGGTGCGGGCCTCACGTAAGCGGACACCGGTCGGCTTCATCGCGTGGTGCCCCTTCACTCCCGTGCGCATGCGCCGGTGCGGCAACTCCCCTTGTCTGACCGAATGTACGCGCTGGTCATGGTCCCTTGCAGGCAGTAGTCGGAGATCGACTGCTGGGAGGTGGGCGACGGGGGATGACGTGACGTGCGTGGACGCGTCATCCCCCGTCACCCCTCGTCATCTGCCCTGGTCAGGCATCGAGCCCCGAGTCTGGGACCTACGGCGGCATCGGGGCCGCGCGGTAGTCCGACTGAGGGTGAGACGACGTGCAGAGGATGACCAGGCGGGGCATGGAATGGCTGTCGGCGGCGGCGGACAACCCGGCGGAGTGCCGGCAGGTTTGGGCGGACGACCCCCGGATGCCCGCCCTGTTGCCGACCGGCCGCCTCTTCGACGTCCTGAGCGTGGACCAGCGCCTTGGGCTGGAGATGTACGACCGGCTCCTGCGCAGCGGCATGCCGTTCGGGCCGACGGTCAGCGACCGCAAGGCGCAACGAGTCGGGTTCTTCCTCGGCTCCGCGAGCCGCGAGACCTTCACGTACTACCTCGAACGCGAAACCTCGGCTCCTCCGCCGTTCCGGTACCTCGACCAGGGCTCCGCCGTGGTCGTACCCGGCCCCATCCCGATGTTCGACGACCGCTACCAGTGGCTTCGCGCGCCGACATGCCGACCGGAGGCCAATCCGCTGCGTCCCGTCGCCCTCGCGACGGCGCTGGTGGCCTCCGCGGAGCTTCTGGCGAGGATCGACCGCTTCGACGAGCAGTACCCGACCCCGTACGCGGCGGTCGCTGCCCTTCCCGAGGAGAGGGATCGCTGATGCCGCACGAGCCGACCGATGGGCGCGACGCTGCGGCGTGGTCGCCTCTCGACAGCGAGGGACGGTACGCGGCACGAAACGCGACAACCGCACTGCGAGATGCCCTGGTGCGAGCCGGGCTGGAGAAGGAGTTCCCCTGCCTTCGCGCGGACTTGAACGCCTTCGGGCACGGTCCCGTCGAGTTGGGGCGTGTGTCTCCCGACACGGCCGAGCGCCTCGCGGAACTGCTGCGCCTGGCACTGGCCAGCGGATTCCGTCGCGCTGGTGACGGCGACGAGGGCGAGCACGATCACGCACCGGCCACCAGCGAAGAGCGCAAGGGAAGGAACTGAGACCATGACCGACCGGCGAGGAGTGGTGGCCAGGCGAGCGGAGGACTTGGTTCCCGGCGTGCCCTACGTCCGCGGCTGGGCGCGCGCACGACGAGGTGCCGGCACCTTGGCCGATCAGCTCGTGCTGTTCGGACTGGACTCCGACTTCCCCGGTCTGACAGCTGACGTGAACGTCTCCGGAGACGGACTGGTGCAGCTCGGGACCGTTCGTCCCGAAGCGGCCGAACTCCTGGCGAGGCTGATCACGGCGGGACTGCATGCGGAGCAGGATGGCGCTCTTGGGGAAAGCATCTTTCCCGGTACCGGGGGCAAGTGGGAGCGCTATCGCGAAATTGAGTCCTACCCTCCGCCGCCCCGTCTCCGGCCAGACTGCCACGCAGGATCTTTCGAAGCCCCCGCAACAGTCTGAGAGGTGTGTCGCGTGTATCGCAGATGGTGCGCGGACAGTGAGAGACAACGAGAAAGAGCGGGAGTCAGTGAGACTGACTCCCGCTCTCTCATGTCGGCATCCGCACTGGTCAGAGCGTGATTCTTGCTAGCTGACTGGCGAGTGCCCCCGGCAGGATTCGAACCTGCGCACACGGCTCCGGAGGCCGTTGCTCTATCCCCTGAGCTACGGGGGCGTGTCGCTCGCGGCGACGGGTAGAACACTACCAGCTCCGTGGGGGTGGTCATGAACGGGTTCTGGGGACGCGGGGGCGCCTCCAGGGGCGGAAGTCGGGAAAAGCCGGACGCGGTGGCCGGTGTAGACCTACTCTCAAGTTGTGCCAGGCGCCTCGGGCCGGGTGCTTGTTGTGGACGACAACAAGGTCATCCGGCAGCTGATCAGGGTCAACCTCGAACTGGAGGGCATCGAGGTCGTGACCGCGGCCGACGGTGTCGAGTGTCTGGATGTCGTTCATCAGGTGCGCCCCGACGTCGTCACGCTGGACGTCGTGATGCCGCGGCTCGACGGACTGCGGACCGCCGCACGACTGCGGGCCGACCCGCGGACCCGCGACCTTCCCCTCGCCATCGTCAGCGCCTGCACCCCGTACGAGGTGGAGAGCGGGGCCGGGGTCGGGGTCGACGCGTTCCTCGCCAAGCCGTTCGAGCCGTCGGAACTGGTCCGGGTCGTGCGGCAGTTGCTGGAGCGGCAGCGGGCGGGTGCGGGGGAGGGGCCGGGCCGGCCGGAGGGCCCGGGGGGTGCGCACGCCGCCGCGTGCGGAGGTCCGCTCGGCGGCTGCCCGCAGACACCGGCGTGAGCGGCCACCGGCGTGAGCGGCCACCGGCGTGAGCGGTCACCGGCGTGAGCGGCCCCGGGGCGCGAGGGGCGAGGCGCGGGCTGTCCCGGGGGAGGGGACGAGGGCGCTGACGGGCAGGGTGTGAGCCGAGGGCGCCTGACGGGCAGGGTGTGAGCCGAGGGCGCCTGACGGGCAGGGTGTGCCGGGGCGCTGGCGGGCGGGGTGTGAGGGGCCGGCCGGTCGGGTCCTTACGGGAGGGCGCGCCGGGCGGGCGCGCAGGCCGCGTCCGTATCGCGGACCATCGCGGTAACCGGCTCGCACTGCCACCCCCCTCCTCCCATACGCTTGTCCCGTGACCCCCGCCGAGCTCTCCCGCACCGTCCTGCACGCGGTCCGTCGTGCCGTGGACCGGGGAGAGCTGAGCGTGGCCGTGCCCGAGAGGGCCGTCGTCGCGCCGCCGGGGGCCGGAGGGCGCGGGGACTGGGCCACCAACGTGGCCCTCCAGCTCGCCCGCCCCGCCGGGCGCCCGCCCCGCCACGTCGCCGAGGTGCTGCTGCCCCACCTCCGCCGGGCCGAGGGCGTCGCCGACGTCGCCATCACCGGACCCGGGTTCCTCAACATCAGCCTCGACGCGCAGGCCGGCCCCGAGCTGGTCGCCCGGGTGCTGCGCGAGGGGCCGCGGTACGGGCACTGCGACGCCCTCGCCGGACAGGCCGTGACGGTACGGGTGCCGCATGAGGTGCGCGCCGAGACCGTCGCCGACGCGGTGGCCCGGATCGTCGCCTCGCAGGGCGGCCGCGTCCACGTCGAGCACGGCGAGCCCGCCACCCTGCGGCCGGTGCCCGCGCCCGAGGACCCCGTCCCGCTCGGGCCCGACGCCGCCCGCTGGGCCCTGCTGCACCCCGCCCCGCACGACCGGCCCCGGATCACCGCCGACCACCTCGTGCAGCGCGAGAGCAACCCGCTCTTCCGGGTCCGCTACGCGCACGCCCGCACCCGGGCCGCCGCCCGCAACGCCGCCGACCTCGGCTTCCACGCCGAACCCGGCGCCCTCGACCCGGCCGCTTCGGCCACTTCGGCCGCTCCGCTGACTCCGCCCGGTCCGGCCGCTCCGCCCACTCCGGCAGCCCTGGCCACTGCGGACGCCGCCGGGCCCGGCCGGCTGGAGGCCCTGCTCGCCGACCACCCCCGCGTGCTCGCCGCGGCCGCCGCGCGCCACGCGCCGGACCGGCTGGCCCGGCATCTCGTCGCCGTCGCCGACGCCACAGTCGTCCTGCTCCCCGGGGTGCTGCCCCGCGGCGAGGAGAAACCCTCGGCCGCCCACCGCGCCCGGCTCGCCCTCGCCGAAGCCGCCGGGACGGTGCTGGCGGGCGGCCTGACCCTGCTCGGCATCGACGCACCCGACCACCTCTGAAAGAGGCAGCCACGATGAGCCGCTCCGCCCACCCCGCCGGGCCCCGTCACGCCGACGTCCTTCCCGAGGGCCACTACTCCGCCCCGCCCGCGGACCTCAACGCCCTCGACGCGAAGGTCTGGGCGCAGACCGTCACCCGTGACGAGGACGGCGTCCTGCGGGTCGGCGGCATCGACGTCAAGACCCTCGCCGAGGAGTTCGGCACCCCCGCCTACATCCTCGACGAGACCGACTTCCGCGCCCGCGCCCGCGCCTGGCGCACCGCGTTCGGGCCCGACGCCGACGTCTTCTACGCGGGCAAGGCCTTCCTGTCCCGGGCCGTGGTGCGCTGGCTGCACGAGGAGGGCCTCAACCTCGACGTGTGCTCCGGCGGCGAGCTCGCCACCGCGCTGTCCGGGGGCATGCCCGCCGACCGCATCGCCTTCCACGGCAACAACAAGTCCCCCGCCGAGATCCGCCGAGCCGTCGAGGCCGGGGTCGGCCGGATCGTGCTCGACTCCTTCCAGGAGATCGCACGCGTCGCCCACATCGCCCAGGAACTCGGCACCCGGCAGCGCGTCCAGATCCGCATCACCGTCGGTGTCGAGGCCCACACCCACGAGTTCATCGCCACCGCACACGAGGACCAGAAGTTCGGCATCCCGCTCGCCGGGGGCCAGGCCGCCGAGGCCGTACGGCGGGCCCTCAGGCTCGACGGGCTGGAGCTCATCGGCATCCACTCGCACATCGGCTCGCAGATCTTCGACCTGTCCGGCTTCGAGGTCGCCGCACACCGGGTGGTCGGCCTGCTGAAGGACATCCGGGACGAGCACAGCGTCGAACTGCCCGAGATCGACCTCGGCGGCGGCCTCGGCATCGCCTACACCGGCGACGACGACCCGCGCGAGCCGCACGAGATCGCCAAGACGCTCACCGACATCGTCACCCGCGAGTGCGAGGCCGCGAAGCTGCGCACCCCGCGCATCTCCGTCGAGCCGGGCCGCGCCGTCGCCGGACCCACCGCCTTCACCCTCTACGAGGTCGGCACCGTCAAGCCGCTCGACGGCCTGCGCACCTACGTCTCCGTCGACGGCGGCATGTCCGACAACATCCGCACGGCCCTCTACGACGCCCAGTACAGCGTCGCCCTGGTGTCCCGGACCTCCGACGCCGCGCCCATGCTGTCCCGGGTCGTCGGCAAGCACTGCGAGAGCGGTGACATCGTCGTGCGCGACGCGTTCCTGCCCGCCGACCTGGCACCCGGTGACCTCATCGCCGTCCCCGCGACCGGCGCCTACTGCCGTTCCATGGCCAGCAACTACAACCACCTGCTCAAGCCGCCGGTCGTGGCGGTCAGGGACGGTGCGGCCCGGGTCATCGTCCGGCGCGAGACCGAGGAGGACCTCCTGCGGCTCGACGTCGGATGAGGCCGCACGCGGCCCTGCACGGCCCGGGTGCGGCCGGGTGTGACCGGGTGTGTCCGGGTGTGACCGGGGGCCCCGCGCAGTCGGACGCCGGCACCGCCGGGCGCCCCGGGCGGCGGAAGATCTCCTGTCCGCCGCCCCTCCACCCACGAAACAGATGTCTCACGATCCGGACCATGGGCGGAAAGTCCGGTCCGGTGAGTGAGACTGGACCAACCTAGACGGTGAGAAGGAAACGAGGTCGGATGATGCGTACGCGTCCGCTGAAGGTGGCGCTGCTGGGCTGTGGAGTGGTCGGCTCAGAGGTGGCGCGCATCATGACGACGCACGCCGACGACCTCGCCGCCCGCATCGGGGCGCCCGTCGAACTCGCCGGCGTCGCGGTGCGCCGCCCCGACAAGGTCCGCGAGGGCATCCCCCGGGACCTCGTCACCACGGACGCCACCGCCCTGGTCAAACGCGGCGACCTCGACGTCGTCGTCGAGGTCATCGGCGGCATCGAGCCCGCCCGCACCCTGATCACCACGGCCTTCGAGCACGGCGCGTCCGTCGTCTCCGCGAACAAGGCCCTGCTCGCCCAGGACGGCGCGGCCCTGCACGCCGCCGCCGGGGAGCAGGGCAGGGACCTGTACTACGAGGCCGCGGTGGCCGGCGCCATCCCGCTGATCCGCCCGCTGCGCGAGTCGCTCGCCGGCGACAAGGTCAACCGGGTGCTCGGCATCGTCAACGGCACCACCAACTTCATCCTCGACAAGATGGACTCCACCGGCGCCGGATACCAGGAGGCCCTGGACGAGGCCACCGCCCTGGGGTACGCCGAGGCCGACCCGACCGCCGACGTGGAGGGCTTCGACGCCGCCGCCAAGGCCGCCATCCTGGCCGGCATCGCCTTCCACACCCGGGTACGCCTCGACGACGTCCACCGCGAGGGCATGACCGAGGTCACCGCGGCCGACTTCGCCTCCGCCAAGGCGATGGGCTGCACCATCAAACTGCTCGCCATCTGCGAGCGGGCCGGCGACGGCCGGTCGGTCACCGCGCGGGTGCACCCCGCGATGATCCCGCTCACCCACCCGCTCGCCTCCGTGCGCGGCGCCTACAACGCCGTCTTCGTCGAGTCCGACGCGGCCGGCCGGCTGATGTTCTACGGGCCCGGCGCGGGCGGCGCGCCCACCGCCTCCGCGGTGCTCGGCGACCTCGTCGCCGTGTGCCGCAACCGGCTCAGCGGGGCGACGGGGCCCGGCGAGTCGGCGTACGCCGCGCTGCCCGTCTCGCCCATGGGCGAGGTCGTCACGCGCTACCACATCAGCCTGGACGTCGCCGACAAGCCGGGCGTCCTCGCCCAGGTCGCCACCGTGTTCGCCGAGCACGGGGTGTCCATCGACACGGTGCGCCAGCAGAGCAGGACCCAGGGCGGTGGCGACGCGGCCGCCGCCGGGCAGGGCGGCGAGGCCTCCCTCGTCGTCGTCACCCACCGCGCCTCCGACGCCGCCCTCGGCGGCACCGTCGCGGCGCTGCGCAAGCTCGACACCGTGCGCGGTGTCGCCAGCATCATGCGGGTTGAAGGAGAGTAACGAGCAATGACCCACCAGTGGCGCGGCATCATCGAGGAGTACCGGGACCGGCTGCCGGTGTCCGACACCACGCCGGTCGTGACGCTCCGTGAGGGCGGCACCCCGCTCGTCCCCGCCCAGGTGCTCTCCGAGCGCACGGGCTGCGAGGTCCATCTGAAGGTGGAGGGCGCCAACCCCACCGGCTCCTTCAAGGACCGCGGGATGACCATGGCCATCTCCAAGGCCAAGGAGGAGGGCGCGAAGGCCGTCATCTGCGCCTCCACCGGCAACACCTCGGCGAGCGCCGCCGCGTACGGCGTGCGGGCCGGCATGGTCTCCGCCGTGCTGGTCCCGCAGGGCAAGATCGCGCTCGGCAAGATGGGTCAGGCGCTGGTGCACGGCGCGAAGATCCTCCAGGTCGACGGCAACTTCGACGACTGCCTCACCCTCGCCCGCGACCTCAGCGAGAACTACCCCGTCGCGCTGGTCAATTCGGTCAACCCGGTCCGTATCGAGGGGCAGAAGACGGCCGCCTTCGAGATCGTGGACATGCTCGGCGACGCGCCCGACATCCACGTCCTGCCGGTCGGCAACGCGGGCAACATCACCGCCTACTGGCGGGGGTACCGGGAGTACGCCGCCGACGGCATCGCCTCCCTCACGCCCCGCATGTGGGGCTTCCAGGCCTCCGGCAGCGCCCCGATCGTGCGCGGCGAGGTGGTCAAGGACCCGTCCACCATCGCCACCGCCATCCGCATCGGCAACCCGGCCTCCTGGCAGTACGCGCTCGCCGCGCGGGACGAGTCGGGCGGCCTCATCGAAGAGGTGACGGACCGTGAGATCCTGCGCGCCTACCGGCTGTTGGCCGCGCAGGAGGGCGTCTTCGTGGAGCCGGCCTCGGCGGCGTCCGTGGCCGGTCTGCTCAAGGCCGCCGGCCAGGGGCTGGTCGACCCCGGCCAGCGCATCGTCTGCACGGTCACCGGCAACGGCCTGAAGGACCCCGACTGGGCCGTCGCGGGCGCCCCGCAGCCGGTCACCGTCCCCGTCGACGCGGCCACCGCGGCCGAACGGCTGGGCCTCGCCTGACCGGCGCCCCCGCGCCCCGCGCCGTCGCACGCCCGTCGCGCACCTCGCGTGCACGGCCGTCGCGCACCCCGGCGCACCGGTCGCGCACCCGGACCCGCCGCCCGCACCGGCAGCCCGGAACGGACGGACCGCCGCCGGAGGGACCGCCCGGACCGCCCGGAACTCCCGCACCGTACGGGACTTCCGAGGTCCGGGCGCCCCTCCGCGCCGCGGCGGGGCGGTCCCGGGCGAGCGAGGGCCCGCCCGCGACCGGTGCACAAGGGGCTCGCGACACGCATCGTGCGCCTCCCGTGCGCCCTATGTCGCCACAGAACCTTCCTTCGATAGGCTGTAGTGAACCCGCCTGCCGCATATGCCTGAGCGTTGCGCGCGGCGCCACGCTTCCGGGCGGCCCGCGGGGCTTCCTCGTACGCCCATCGAGTGTCAACGAGCGTCAACCAAGTCTCATCGAAGTCTCATCGAAGTCTCATCGAGTGTCCCCGACAGGACAGTCCGCAGCTCAAGGAGAGTCATCGAGCGATGGCCGGTCCCGCCTTCCGCGCCGCCGCCGTCCGGGTGCGCGTCCCCGCCACCAGCGCCAACCTCGGCCCGGGCTTCGACGCCCTCGGCCTCGCGCTGGGCCTGTACGACGACGTGGTCGTCCGGGTCGCCGACTCCGGTCTGCACGTCGACATCGCCGGTGAGGGCGGCGAGACGCTCCCGCGCGACGAGAACCACCTGCTCGTACGGTCCATGCGCACCGCGTTCGAGGCGCTCGGCGGGCAGCCGCGCGGCCTGGAGATCGTGTGCGCCAACCGCATCCCGCACGGCCGCGGCCTCGGCTCCTCCTCGGCCGCCATCTGCGCCGGCATCGTCGCCGCCCGCGCCGTGACCATAGGCGGCGAGTCCAGGCTGGACGACGCCGCCCTGCTGGAACTGGCCACCGAGATCGAAGGCCACCCCGACAACGTGGCTCCGTGCCTGCTCGGCGGTTTCACCGTCGCGTGGATGGAGAGCGGCGCCGCCCGCGCCATCAGGATGGAGCCCGAGCGTTCCATCGTTCCGGTGGTTTTCGTGCCCGGGAAGCCCGTCCTCACCGAGACCGCCCGCGGCCTGCTGCCGCGCACCGTCCCGCACGTCGACGCCGCCGCCAACGCCGGCCGCGCCGCCCTGCTCGTCGAGGCCCTCACCCGGCGCCCCGGACTGCTGCTGCCCGCCACCGAGGACCGCCTGCACCAGGAGTACCGCGCGCCCGCCATGCCGGAGAGCGCCGCCCTGGTGGAGCGGCTGCGGGCCGACGGCGTGCCCGCCGTCATCTCCGGCGCCGGGCCCACGGTGATGGCCCTCGCCGACGCCGACACCGCCGACAAGGTCGAGGCCCTGGCCGGCCCCGAATGGGCCGCGAACCGGCTCGGCCTGGACCTTCAGGGGGCGAGCGTGCTGCCGCTCGCCCCGGCCGGCGGGGAGTAGGGCACGCGATTGCCGGATTTGGAGAGGGGGAATGTTTGTTGGATCCGGTAGTGTTAACCTCAAGTCTGCACCCGACCCCACCATGGCGAGGTGCCTCGTGTCCCCGTCAGGGACAGACATTCTTCCGGGAGCCCCCCAAGCCGCACTGTGTTCCGTACGTCATACGCGGGCCGTACGCCGTATGCGGGCACTGAGCGGTCCGACGGCGGGGGTACCCCCGCTGGGGGAGCTCCGGAATCGGTGCAACCACGCCACGTGACACTGGGTGCCACGGCTCGGGGGAGCGCCATCACCAGATATCTCATCCGCCCTTCCGGCGGATTACCGCCCCGGCACGGTCCAGCTAGCAGGGACCGCAGCCGGACAGCACAACCGGTCGCCGAGCCAGACAGGCCGACGTCCGCTCCAGGGAAGGACCCTTCGTGAGCGACACCACCGATCTGATGGGCGCACGTGTCGAGGAGACCGCTGCCGCGCCCGCCACGGACGCCTCCGCGCCTGCCGCCGGTGCCGGCTCCCGGCGGCGCCGCGGTACCGGCCTCGAGGGCATGGTGCTGGCCGAGCTCCAGCAGGTCGCCTCCGGCCTCGGCATCAGGGGCACCGCGCGGATGCGCAAGAGCCAGCTGATCGAGGTCATCAAGGAGGCGCAGGCCGCCGGAGGCTCCGCCCCGGCCAAGGCCGACGCGCCCGCCGAGACCAAGCCCAAGCGCCGCACCACCTCCCGTACGCGCACCGGCGACGACGCCGAGAAGGCCCAGACGGCCGGCAAGCCCGAGCAGGCCGACAAGGCCGACAAGGCCGACAAGGCCGAGAAGAAGACGGCTGCCAAGACCGAGGCCCCCGCCGAGAAGGCCGCGGCCCAGCAGCAGATCGAGATTCCCGGCCAGCCCGCGGGCCGCAGCCGCGACGCCGGGGACGACGCGCCCGCCGAGCGCCGTCGCCGCCGGGCCACCGCCGAGGCCGGCAGCCCCGAGACGGTCACCGCCGAGGCCAAGGGAGACACCCGGACCGAGGCCAGGGCCGAGGCGAAGGCCGACGCCCCCGCCCAGCAGGGCGACGCCCGCGGGGACGCCGACGGCGGCGAGGGCCGCCGCCGCGACCGCCGTGAGCGCGGCCGCGACCGCGACCGCCGCGGCAAGGGCGACGACCAGCAGCAGGGCCAGGGCGGTCAGCAGCGCCAGCAGCAGGGCGGCGGCCGCCAGGACCGCGCCCAGGACGACGGCTACGACGACGAGGCGGGCGGCCGCCGGGGCCGTCGCGGCCGCTACCGCGACCGCCGCGGCCGCCGCGGCCGCGACGACGTGCAGGAGCCGCAGATCGCCGAGGACGACGTCCTGATCCCGGTCGCGGGCATCCTGGACATCCTCGACAACTACGCGTTCATCCGCACCTCCGGCTACCTGCCCGGCCCGAACGACGTGTACGTCTCCCTCGCCCAGGTCCGCAAGAACGGCCTGCGCAAGGGCGACCACATCACCGGTGCGGTCCGCCAGCCCAAGGAGGGCGAGCGCCGCGAGAAGTTCAACGCGCTGGTCCGCCTGGACTCCGTCAACGGCATGGCGCCCGAACACGGCCGCGGCCGTCCGGAGTTCAACAAGCTGACCCCGCTGTACCCGCAGGACCGTCTCCGGCTGGAGACCGACCCGGGCGTGCTGACCACGCGGATCATCGACCTGGTGTCGCCGATCGGCAAGGGCCAGCGCGGTCTGATCGTGGCCCCGCCGAAGACCGGCAAGACCATGATCATGCAGGCGATCGCCAACGCGATCACCCACAACAACCCCGAGTGCCACCTGATGGTCGTCCTGGTCGACGAGCGTCCGGAAGAGGTCACCGACATGCAGCGGTCGGTCAAGGGCGAGGTCATCTCCTCGACCTTCGACCGCCCGGCCGAGGACCACACCACGGTCGCCGAGCTCGCCATCGAGCGCGCCAAGCGTCTGGTGGAGCTGGGCCACGACGTGGTCGTGCTGCTCGACTCGATCACGCGTCTGGGCCGTGCCTACAACCTGGCCGCCCCGGCCTCCGGCCGCATCCTGTCCGGTGGTGTCGACTCGACCGCCCTGTACCCGCCGAAGCGGTTCTTCGGTGCGGCCCGCAACATCGAGGACGGCGGCTCGCTGACCATCCTCGCCACCGCCCTGGTGGACACCGGGTCCCGCATGGACGAGGTGATCTTCGAGGAGTTCAAGGGCACCGGCAACATGGAGCTCAAGCTCGACCGGAAGCTCGCCGACAAGCGCATCTTCCCGGCCGTCGACGTGGACGCCTCCGGCACCCGTAAGGAGGAGATCCTCCTCGGGAACGAGGAGCTGGCGGTCGTCTGGAAGCTGCGTCGCGTGCTGCACGCCCTCGACCAGCAGCAGGCGATCGAGCTGCTGCTGGACAAGATGAAGCAGACGAAGTCGAACGTCGAGTTCCTCATGCAGATCCAGAAGACGACGCCGACCCCCGGCAACGGCGACTGAGCGTCCGCCGCCTGCCGGCACCGGCACCGCGAAAGGGCCGCCCCCCCCGGGCGGCCCTTTCGCCTGCCCGGACGGCCCTCCGGCCGTCGCCCGGGGAGCGTGTAGGATCGCGTGCCCTGTACCGCCAACGTTCTTCACCCCCAGGGGGACTCGCGTGGTTGTGTCCACACCCGAGGGTCGTGACCGCAGACGCCGCCGGATGCGGATCGTCCTGCCCGTGGCCGCCGCCGGCATCGCCGCGGCCGTCACCGCCGCGCTGCTGGTGCAGGCCGCCGGGGCCGCGCCCGTGCTGCCCGAACCGGACGTGGCCCCGCCCGGGCACACCACGCTGGCCGAGGGCGAACTCCAGGCGCGGGTGGCGGGTGCCCTGGCGGGCGGTGCCGGCCCCGCCTCGGCGAGGACGCCCGGGGACGGTGCCGCGAGCGCGGCGGACCCCGCGGGCACGGACGCCACCGGCGGCACGCAGGCTTCCCCCGGCGGTGCCCCGTCCGGCGGCTCTGCCCCCTGGCTGGCCCAGCTCTGGTACCACGACGACCGTGGCACGCCCGCCACCGGCGACGACGTGGACGACTTCTGCACCGGGGCCCTCGTGGCGCCGACGAAGATCCTCACCAGCGCGGGCTGCGTCAAGAACCACAACTGGTACGCGTACGGTGCCGTGGTCACCGGCGCCGGCCGGCTCGCCACCGCGGGCGGGGGCACCGCCCCCGCAGCCGGCGGCCACCGCGGCACCGCCCGCGACGCGGGCGCCGTCGGCCTCCACGGCGGCACCGTCTCGCTGCCGCTGCGGCAGTACTACGACCCCGCGTACAGCCCGGACACCCCCGGCGGCGACCTCGCGGTCCTCACCCTGGACGCGCCCGTCGCCGCCGAGCCGGTGCGGATGACCGCGGCTGCCGACACCGGCGCCTACCGGCCCGGCGCCGTGGCCGGACTGCACGGCTGGGACCCGGCCGGCTCCGCCCGGGCCGCCACGCTCACCCTGCGCCCCGAGGACGGCTGCGACGCCGGTTCCGCAGCCGCGGACCAGGTCTGCGCGGCCGGCTCCGGGGCCGGCTCCGGAGACGACTCCGGGGGCGGCTCCGGAGGCGGCTCCGGGGGCGGGACGTGCACCGCCGACGCCGGTGCCCCGCTCGTCGCCGGAGGCCGTGTCATCGGCGTCGCGCGCGGCGGGCGGCAGTCCTGCCCCGCCGCGTTCACCCGGCTCCGGGACCACCTCGGCACCGTCCGGGCGCGGGTGGACGACGCCAACCTCAGCCGCGACCACCGCGCCGACCTGTTCGTGCGCCGCGCCGAGGACGGCACCGCCTACTTCAAGGCCTCCAAGGGCAGCTCGTTCGACCCCCGCGACGAGACGGGCGACTGGCGGGCCGCTGACCTCCTCGTGCAGACCGACCTCGACCGGGACGGCTTCCAGGACCTGGTGTGGCGGCGCACCGGCGACGGCGTGCTGTTCCGGGCCCGGTTCGTCCCCGCCGACCACGTCTGGCGGACCACGCCGGTCACCGGCGACTGGGGCACCCGCAGCCACCTCGCCGCCCCCGGCGACGTCACCGGTGACGACCTGCCGGACCTGGTGTCGGTCGACTCCGGCGGCGTGCTGTGGATCCACCCCGGCCGGGGCGACGGCACCCTCGCCGGCCCCGTGCGGGTGTCCGCCGGCTGGGACGCCTACGACACGGTGCTCGGCCACGGCGACTTCACCGACGACGGCCTGCCCGACCTGATCACCCGGGACCGCGCCGACCACGCCGTCTATCTGCACCCGGGCACCGGCAGGTCCGGCCCCGGCGCCTTCGGTCCGCGGGTCAGGGTGCGCACCTGGAAGGACTACGACGCCTTCGTCGCCGTCGGCGACGTCAACGGCGACAGCCGGGCCGACCTCCTCGCCCGCGCCCCCGACGGCACGCTCTACCTCTACAAGGGCACCGGCAAGGCCTCCGCCGAGATCTTCGACACACGCGTCGCCGCCGCACCCGACTTCCAGCAGTACGACCTGCTCGGCTGAACCCGCTGGTCGGCAGGCGTCCCCGCAGCCGGCGGCGGCGCCTGACGGCCGGCCGGTGCACAGGGCGGCCACAGCGCGCCGTGCAACCCTCCGCAGCGTTTCCCTGTCTGACCCATCAGCGCGACGATGGTGCGGTGCAGGTCGATATGGCCTGGCCTGTCCGTCGACCCCAGGGTCACCGACCGGACGAGAGCCGAGGAGCACATGCCAGCCGACAGGACGCCGGGACCCGGCATACCGGGCGGAACCGGATGGAGCGGTCCGCGTCACAGCGGCAAGGGCCGCCGCCGCAAGCCCCGCGGCGGGAACAAGGGCCTGAAGATCGCGGCCTGGACCGCGGCCGGGGTCGTGGTGCTCGGCGGTGCCGGGGCCGGCTACGTCTACTTCAAGCTCAACGGCAACATCAGCAGCGTCGACATCAACCAGGCGCTCGGCACCGACCGGCCCACCAGGGCCGACAACGGCTCCGAGAACATCCTGGTGCTCGGCTCCGACTCGCGCTCCGGCGGCAACCGGGCGCTCGGCGGCGGCGCCGACGAGGGCGGCGCCCGCTCCGACACGGCGATGATCGTGCACGTGTACGAGGGCCACCGGAAGGCCAGTGTGGTGTCCGTCCCCCGCGACACCCTCGTCGACCGGCCGGAGTGCACCGACGCGGACGGTGTCACCCACGACGCGGCGAGCGGCGTGATGTTCAATTCGGCGTACTCCGTCGGCGGCGCGGCCTGCGCCGTGAAGACCGTCGAGTCGATCACCGACCTGCGCATGGACCACTACCTGGAGGTCGACTTCAGCGGCTTCCAGAAGCTCATCGACGAACTGGGCGGCGTCGAGGTCACCACCACCCAGGACATCTCCGACCCCGACAGCCACCTCGACCTCAAGGCCGGCACCCACCAGCTCACCGGAGAGCAGGCCCTCGGCCTGGTCCGCACCCGGCACGGCGTCGGCGACGGCTCCGACCTCGGCCGCATCCAGCTCCAGCAGGCCTTCGTCAAGGCGCTGGTCGCGCAGGTCAAGGACGTGGGCGTACTCACCAACCCCAGGAAGCTCTACGACCTCGCCGACACCGCCACCAAGGCCGTCACCACCGACTCCGACCTCGGCTCGGTCAACAGTCTGCTCTCCTGGGCGGGCGGCCTCAAGGGCATCACCCCCGACGCCATGACCATGGTGACCATGCCGGTCCAGTACGACCCCGCCGACCTCAACCGGGTCCTCCTGGACGAGGCCAGGGCCGACCTGGTCTGGAAGGCGCTGAGGGCCGACCGGCCGATCCCCGAGTCGGCGACCGAGGGAACCGCCACCGGCCAGGCGAAGGACGTCGTCGGCGACGCCCCGTGACGGGGCCGGGTGTGCCCCGTGACGGGGGCGGGCACGCCCCGTGACGGGATCCGGGCATGTCCTGCGACCGCCCGGCGCGGCCCCGTGGCGTGTGCGTGTGACGTGACCCGGCCCGCACCCCGGGACCCGCCCCGGGGGCGTCCCGCGGTACGCCCCCGACCCCTCCCGCGGTAGGTCCCCGTCCCGCCTGCTGCCCCTCCCCCGCACGCTTCCCGGCCCGCCCCCGCCAGGCTCACGGGCTGCCGCGGACCCGGACGGCCGGGCGGGAATAGATCACGGCGGGACCCGGTTTTGGGAGATGGCGCCAGTCCTGGCAGACTGGTACGTCGGCCCCGGTTCACGCCCCGCACCCCGCGGCAGGCGACCCGGTGCCCTCCCTGAACCTAGGAGACACCTTGAAGCGCGACATCCACCCCGCGTACGTCGAGACGCAGGTCAGCTGCACCTGCGGCGCGTCGTTCACCACCCGCAGCACCATCGAGTCCGGCACCGTCCGGGCCGAGGTCTGCTCCGAGTGCCACCCGTTCTACACGGGCAAGCAGAAGATCCTCGACACCGGTGGCCGCGTGGCCCGCTTCGAGGCCCGCTTCGGCAAGGCCGCCGGCTCCAAGAAGTAGCGAGCCCCATTGCGCCGGTCCACGGCCACACCCCTCCCGGGTGTGCCCGGGACCGGCGTTTTTGGTCGCCCGCCCTTCACCCCCGTACCCCCACTGGAGCCCAAGATGTTCGAGGCCGTCGAGGACCTGGTCACCGAGCACGCCGACCTGGAGAAGAAGCTCGCGGACCCCGCCGTCCACGCCGACCAGGCCAACGCGCGCAAGCTCAACAAGCGCTACGCCGAACTCACCCCCATCGTGGCCGCGTTCCGCTCCTGGAAGCAGCTCGGCGACGACATCGAGACCGCGCGCGAGCTCTCCGCCGACGACCCCGACTTCGCCGCCGAGGTCAGGGACCTCACCGAGCAGCGCGAGGACCTCACCGAGAAGCTGCGCCTGCTGCTGGTGCCGCGCGACCCCAGCGACGACAAGGACGTCATCCTGGAGATCAAGGCGGGCGCGGGCGGCGACGAGTCCGCCCTGTTCGCGGGCGACCTGCTGCGCATGTACCTGCGCTACGCCGAGCGCGTCGGCTGGAAGACCGAGATCATCGACGCCACCGAGTCCGAACTGGGCGGGTACAAGGACGTCCAGGTCGCGGTGAAGGTACGCGGGCAGCAGGAGCCCGGCCAGGGCGTGTGGGCCCGGCTGAAGTACGAGGGCGGCGTGCACCGTGTGCAGCGCGTGCCGGCCACCGAGTCGCAGGGCCGCATCCACACCTCCGCCGCCGGCGTGCTCGTCACGCCCGAGGCCGAGGAGGTCGACGTCGAGATCAACCCGAACGACCTGCGCATCGACGTCTACCGCTCCTCTGGCCCCGGCGGGCAGTCCGTCAACACCACCGACTCCGCGGTGCGGATCACGCACCTGCCCACCGGAGTCGTCGCCTCCTGCCAGAACGAGAAGAGCCAGCTGCAGAACAAGGAGCAGGCCCTGCGTATCCTGCGCTCCAGGCTGCTCGCCATGGCGCAGGAGGAGGCGGAGAGGGAGGCCGCCGACGCCCGCCGCAGCCAGGTCCGCACCGTCGACCGCTCCGAGAAGATCCGTACGTACAACTTCCCGGAGAACCGCATCTCGGACCACCGCGTCGGCTTCAAGGCCTACAACCTGGACCAGGTCCTGGACGGCGACCTCGACGCGGTGATCCAGGCCTGTGTCGACGCGGACTCGGCGGCGAAGCTCGCGGCCGCCTGACAGACCTCGCGGCCGCCTGACAGACAGCGGGACGGACGAGTACCACTTCACGGAGGACGAGCGTGCGGCAATCATTCGGGGGGCGACCCCCAACCCCCCGCGGTCTGCTGCTCGCGGAGGTGGCCCAGGCCACCCAGCGGCTGGCCGACGCCGGCGTGCCCTCGCCGCGCACCGACGCGGAGGAGCTCGCCGCGTTCGTGCACGGTGTCCGGCGCGGCGAGCTCCACTCCGTGCAGGACGCCGACTTCGACGCCCGCTACTGGGAGGTCGTCGCCCGCCGCGAGGCCCGCGAGCCGCTCCAGCACATCACCGGCCGGGCCTTCTTCCGCTACCTGGAACTCCAGGTCGGGCCCGGCGTGTTCGTGCCCCGGCCGGAGACGGAGTCCGTGGTCGGCTGGGCCATAGACGCCGTCCGGGCGATGGACGTGGTCGAGCCGTGCATCGTCGACCTGTGCACCGGCTCCGGCGCCATCGCGCTCGCCCTCGCCCAGGAGGTGCCCAGGTCCCGGGTGCACGCCGTGGAGCTGTCCGAGGAGGCTCTGGTGTGGACCCGCCGGAACATGGCCGGCTCCCGCGTCGACCTGCGCCAGGGCAACGCCCTCGACGCGTTCCCCGACCTCGACGGACAGGTCGACCTGGTGGTCTCCAACCCGCCGTACATCCCCCTCACCGAGTGGGAGTACGTCGCCCCCGAAGCCCGCGACTACGACCCGCAGATGGCGCTGTTCTCCGGCGAGGACGGCCTGGACCTGATCCGCGGCATCGAGCGCACCGCGCACCGGCTGCTGCGGCCCGGCGGCGTGGTCGTGATCGAGCACGCCGACACCCAGGGCGGCCAGGTGCCGTGGATCTTCACCGAGGAGCGGGGCTGGGCGGACGCGGCCGACCACCCCGACCTCAACAACCGCCCACGGTTCGCCACCGCCCGCAAGGCGATGCCGTGAGCACCCATCCGACTTCAGCCCGGCAGTACGTGCCCGAGGAGGACCGCTAGACATGGCCCGGCGATACGACACCAACGACGCGACCGACCGCGTGACCGGTCTGCGTGAGGCCGCGTCCGCCGTCCGCCGTGGCGAGCTGGTGGTCCTGCCCACCGACACGGTGTACGGCATCGGCGCCGACGCGTTCTCCTCGGAGGCCGTCGGCGACCTGCTCACCGCCAAGGGCCGCGGGCGCAACATGCCCACGCCCGTCCTCATCGGCTCCCCGAACACCCTGCACGGCCTGGTCACCGACTTCTCCGAGGCGGCCTGGGAACTCGTCGACGCGTTCTGGCCGGGCGCGCTCACCCTCGTCGCCCGGCACCAGCCGTCCCTCCAGTGGGACCTCGGCGACACCCGCGGCACGGTCGCGGTGCGCATGCCGCTGCACCCGGTCGCCATCGAGCTGCTCACCGAGGTCGGCCCGATGGCCGTGTCCTCGGCGAACCTGACCGGCCACCCGGCGCCGGAGGACTGCGACGCCGCCGAGCGGATGCTCGGCGACTCGGTCTCCGTCTACCTCGACGGGGGCCCCACGCCCGGCATCGTGCCGTCCTCCATCGTCGACGTCAGCGGCTCCGTCCCCGTCCTGCTGCGCGAGGGCGCGCTCTCCCCGGAGGAGCTGCGCAAGGTCGTACCCGACCTTGAGGTGGCCAATTGACACCCCCGGACGCGGGGCGCGGCATAGGCGGCACCGGGGAGGAGACGACCACCTTCGGCTTCCCCCGGGACAGCTTCCGCATCCTCCACGTCAGCACCGGCAACGTCTGCCGGTCGCCCATCACCGAGCGGCTGACGCGTCACTACGTCAGCCAGCGGCTCGGCGTGCTCGGCGGCGGCCTGATCGTCGAGAGCGCGGGCACCTGGGGCCACGAAGGGGCGCCCATGGAGGCCAACGCCGAGGCGGTGCTGGCCGACTTCGGGGCGGACGCCTCCGGCTTCACCGGCCGCGAGCTGCTCGACGAGCACGTCATCATGGCCGACCTGGTGCTGACCGCCACCCGCGACCACCGCTCCCAGGTCATCTCCATGGGGCACTCGGCCGGACTGCGCACCTTCACGCTCAAGGAGTTCACCCGCCTGGTGAACGCCATAGACCCGACGACCCTGCCGCCGCTGGAGGACGGGGTCGTGCAGCGCGCCCGCGCCCTCGTCCGGGCCGCCGCCGCGCTGCGCGGCTGGCTGCTCGCGCCGACGGCCGACGCGGACGAGGTGTACGACCCGTACGGGGCGCCCCTGACGTTCTTCCGCTCGATCGGCGACGAGATACACCAGGCCCTGGAACCGGTCGTCACGGCCCTGACGGGCGTCCCCACGCGGATGTAGCGAACCCAGACGGGCCCGACGGGCGCCCACGGGCGCTGACGGGCGCTGACGGGCGCTGACGGGCGCTGCCGTGCGGCTGCGGCGGTCCCTGCGGCCGGTTCCCGCACGGCTGCGGCGGCCCCGGTCGGCGTGCCCCGGTCGGCGTGTCCCGTCCGGACCCCCGGCCGGCCCTTCCGGGCCGCCTCCCGGCCCGCCCCTCCCGGCCCGCCCCTCCCGGCCCGCCTCTCCCGGCCCGCCCCTCCGGGCCTCCGTCCGGACCTTCCCCTCCGGGGCTCCCCGCCGGTCGCCGCCGACGGCCCGGCGGAGGCGGTGCCGCGCGGGTGCCGTCCGCCTCGCCCGCGCGGTGCTCCTGCCGGGCGGGCCTCTCCCGCCCGGCCTACATTGGAGCTACGCCCCAGCCACGTCCCCCGCCGACGCCCGGGAGCTCACCATGGCGCTCACCCCTGTCCTCCCGGAGGCCGGCATCCTGCGGCACCAGGACCCCGAACTCGCCGACGTCGTCGCGGGGGAGTCCGCCCGGCAGGCCACGACCCTCCAGCTGATCGCCGCCGAGAACTTCTGCTCGCCCGCGGTGCTCGCCGCGCTCGGCTCACCGCTGGCCAACAAGTACGCCGAGGGCTACCCCGGTGCCCGCCACCACGGCGGCTGCGAACTGGTGGACGCCGCCGAGCGGATCGCCGTCGACCGGGCGCGGGTGCTGTTCGGCGCCGCGCACGCCAACGTCCAGCCGCACTCCGGTTCCTCGGCCGTCCTCGCGGCGTACGCGGCGCTGCTGCGGCCGGGTGACACCGTGCTGGCCCTCGGCCTGGCCCACGGCGGCCACCTCACCCACGGCTCGCCCGCGAACTTCTCCGGCCGCTGGTTCGACTTCGTCGGTTACGGCGTCGACGCGGAGACCGGGCTGATCGACTACGAGCAGGTGCGCGCCCTGGCCCGCTCCCACCGCCCCAAGGCGATCGTGTGCGGCTCGATCGCGTATCCGCGGCACATCGACTACCCCCTCTTCCGGGCGATCGCCGACGAGACCGGTGCCCTGCTCATCGCCGACGCCGCCCACCCCATCGGCCTGGTCGCCGGGGGAGCGGCGCCCAGCCCGGTGCCGTACGCGGACGTCGTGTGCGCGACCACGCACAAGGTGCTGCGCGGGCCGCGCGGCGGGATGCTGCTGTGCGGCGCGGACCTGGCCGAGCGGGTGGACCGCGCGGTGTTCCCGTTCACCCAGGGCGGCGCCCAGATGAACGCCGTCGCCGCCAAGGCGGTCGCCTTCGGCGAGGCGGCCGCTCCGGCGTTCACGGTGTACGCCCATCAGGTGGTCGCCAACGCGCGCGTGCTGGCCGCCGGGCTCGCCGCGGAGGGGCTGGCCGTCACCACGGGCGGCACCGACACCCATCTGATCACCGCCGACCCGGCGCCGCTGGGCGTCGACGGACGCACCGCACGCGGCCGGCTCGCCGCCGCCGGGATGGTCCTGGACTGCTGTGTGCTGCCCCACGGGGACGGGCGCGGCCTGCGCCTGGGCACGGCCGCGGTCACCACCCAGGGCATGGGGCAGGAGGAGATGGCCCGCATCGCCGCGCTGCTCGCCGCGGTGCTGCGGCAGGAGGCCGACAGCCGCACCGCGCGCGAGGCGGTACGGGAGCTGACGGCGGCCTTCCCGCCGTACCCGGACCCGTACCCGGGCTCGGACCGGGGGAGGGCCCGTCGCGGCGAACCCTGACCGGGGCGGCCGTACCCGCAGGCGCCGGCGGGCGCCGGACCACGCCGGTGCACGCCGCGCCGCCGGAGGGCGGGTCCGGCCGGACCCGGCCGGACCCGCCCTGCGGCGGCGCGCGCCGGGACGGGGGTGCGCACCGGCCCGCGGCCCGCGTGCAACCATCGTCGCTACCCGGATGTCCCCACACATATGCGTCGTGTATGCGAGCGTCGCTAGGGTGTGGGGCTGTGATGGCCAGCGAGACCTGTGGGGAAGCCCGTGCGTGAATACCTGCTGACGCTCTGCGTCACGGCCGCGGTGACGTATCTGCTGACAGGGCCGGTACGGAAGTTCGCGATCGTGGCCGGGGCGATGCCGGAGATCCGGGCGCGCGACGTGCACCGGGAACCCACTCCGCGGCTCGGCGGTATCGCGATGTTCTCCGGTCTGTGCGCGGGCCTGCTGGTGGCCGGCCATCTGGCCAACCTCAGCGAGGTCTTCGAGACGTCGAACGAGCCGCGGGCGCTGCTCTCGGGCGCCGCGCTGATCTGGCTGATCGGCGTGCTGGACGACAAGTTCGAGATCGACGCGCTGATCAAGCTGGGCGGGCAGATGATCGCCGCGGGCGTCATGGTGATGCAGGGTCTGACGATCCTGTGGCTGCCCATCCCGGGCGTCGGCAACGTGGCGCTGACCCAGTGGCAGGGCACCCTGCTCACCGTCGCGCTGGTGGTCATCACCATCAACGCGGTGAACTTCGTCGACGGCCTCGACGGCCTCGCGGCGGGCATGGTGTGCATCGCGTCGGCGGCCTTCTTCCTCTACGCGTACCGGGTGTGGGTGTCGTACGGCATCGAGGCGGCGGCACCGGCCACCCTGTTCGCGGCGATCCTGATGGGTATGTGCCTGGGGTTCCTGCCGCACAACATGCACCCGGCGCGGATCTTCATGGGCGACTCGGGGTCGATGCTGATCGGCCTGGTGCTCGCCGCGGGTGCGATCTCCGTCACGGGGCAGGTCGACCCGGACGCGCTGAAGCTGTTCGCGGGCTCGGAGAAGGCGGCGGTGCACCAGACGGTGCCGGTCTACATCCCGCTGCTGCTGCCGCTGACCATCATCGCGATCCCCGCCGCGGACCTGATCCTGGCGATCGTGCGCCGGACCTGGCGCGGCCAGTCCCCGTTCGCCGCCGACCGGGGCCACCTGCACCACCGGCTGCTGGAGATCGGCCACTCGCACAGCAGGGCCGTGCTCATCATGTACTTCTGGTCCGCGCTGATCGCCTTCGGTGCGCTGGCCTACTCGGTGAACTCCGCGTCCATGTGGATCGTCCTGGGGGTCGTGGTGCTCAGCGCGCTCGGCCTGGTGCTCCTGCTGCTGCCGCGCTTCAGCCCCCGTACGCCCGCCTGGGCCGAGCACTTCGTGCCGCCGCGCTACCGCCGCCGCCGGCCGGAAGCGGAACCGATCACAGCGCTTGCGGGGGAGGCTCTTGAGCCGTCCGCGGACGAGCCGCGCACCCCGGTCGCCGCCGGCGCCCCCACGGTCAACGGAGCCACCGCGCTGAGCGCGCGTCCGCCGGTCCTGGATCGGGGCAAAGCGGAAACGTCGCGCTGACGCGAAGGTAAGAATCTGACTAGAGCATTGCCAACTCATGGGGGAGCGAACCTCCCCAATATCAGACAAGTCGGCGCGGTACCTGCACAGACGCGCGGCTTCACCCTCATGTGTGACTGCGGGCACACCCCTCAGGTAAAGACCTCATCAAATAGTTTGTGATACGGTTCACGAGAACCCCGGACAGCACCGAAGGGCCCGGCCATGAGGGCCCTTTCGGACCTGAGGAGCCTTCTCGGTCCGGGACTACGCTCGTCCATGACGACACCCCTGCCCCCTGTGAAAGCGGAGTTGCCGCCATGCCGTCCAATGACGTCCGGAACCTTCTGCAGTGCGCCGTACCCACGGCCGCTGCCGGTGTGGTCGCGGTCGCCATCAGTGCGGCGGTGGCCGGAGGCAAGGGCGCTCTGGGAGCCGCCGTCGGCACGCTGCTGGCCATCGCCTTCATGGGCATCGGCCTCTACGTCCTGCAGTGGACGGCAAAAACGCTCCCGCAACTGTTCCAGGCCATGGGGCTGATGCTCTATGTCGCACAGCTCCTGCTGCTTCTGATGTTCGTCGCGCTCTTCAGGGACACGTCCGCCTTCAGCCCGAGGGCGTTCGCGGTCTCGCTGGTCGTCGCGACCGTCGTGTGGATGGCGGCGCAGGCGCGTGCGCACATGAAGGCCAAGCTCTTCTACGTCGACCCGGACTCCGAGAACAGCGACAGGCCCAGCAAGACGGGGCCTTCGTCGTGAGGGGTAGGGGCGGGATAAAGAGCTGTGAGAACTCCTGCTATCGTCCGGTGCCAACTGCGGCATCGCGGGCGCGGGCTTGTGAGCTGACGCCTGCACCATCGCGAGGCTCGAAGCCCCTCAGCCGCCCTCACATCCGTATCACCAGTCCGGTGCCGACTCGCGGCTGCGCGCCGCGCCGACACAACGAGGTTGCCGAACCCATGCGTCACGCCGAAGGAGCCCGCGGTGAGTGCTGACATGACCCAGCTCGCCTTTGAGTGGGATTGCCGCATCCTGTCCGACAACGGCTGTGGCTTCCCGGCTCCGGGCCTGCACTCGTTCCTCTTCCAGCCGATCTTCACCGCCGGCGGGTTCGAGTTCAACAAGGTGATGCTGCTCGCGCTCATCACCACGGTCCTGGTCGTCGGCTTCTTCTGGGCCGCCTTCGGCAAGGCCAAGGTCGTGCCCGGCAAGCTGCAGATGGCCGGCGAGGCCGGCTACGACTTCGTCCGCCGCGGCATCGTCTACGAGACGCTCGGCAAGCGCGAGGGCGAGAAGTACGTCCCCCTCATGGTCTCGCTGTTCTTCTTCGTGTGGATCATGAACGTCTGGTCCGTGATCCCGCTGGCCCAGTTCCCGGTGTCGTCGATCATCGCCTACCCGATGGTGCTGGCGGCCGTCGTCTACATCACCTGGGTCTCGCTGACCTTCAAGCGCCACGGGTTCGTCGGCTTCTTCAAGAACGTCACCGGCTACGACAAGTCGCTCGGCGCCGTGCTCCCGCTCGTCATGGTCATCGAGTTCTTCTCGAACCTGATCGTGCGGCCCTTCACGCACGCGGTCCGGCTCTTCGCCAACATGTTCGCCGGCCACCTGATGCTGGTGATGTTCACCGTCGCCTCCTGGTACCTGCTGAACGGCGCGATGATCCCGGCGGCCGGCGTCTCCTTCGTCATGACCATCGTCATGATCCTCTTCGAGCTCTTCGTGCAGGCGGTGCAGGCGTACGTCTTCGTGCTCCTCGCCTGCTCGTACATTCAGGGCGCTCTCGCCGAGCACCACTGAGTCCCGCACCACCCACCCCCTGATCGTCCGGTGGCCAACTCCCACCGGTCCGTAAAGAGAAGGAAGAATCAGCATGGCTGCCACTGAGACCCTCGCCGCCGTCACCGGTTCGCTCGGCTCCATCGGCTACGGTCTGGCCGCGATCGGCCCCGGCGTCGGCGTCGGCATCATCTTCGGCAACGGCACCCAGGCCCTCGCCCGCCAGCCCGAGGCGGCCGGCCTGATCCGCGCCAACCAGATCCTGGGCTTCGCCTTCTGTGAGGCGCTCGCCCTCATCGGCATCGTTATGCCGTTCGTGTTCGGTAAGTAAGCCCCCTTACCCGACACGTTTCGACGAAAGGCACTGATGTGATCGCCAACCTGGTACAGCTGGCGGCCGAGGAGGAGCAGAACCCGCTCATTCCTCCGGGCCCCGAGCTGCTCGTCGGCACCATCGCCTTCGCCATCGTGTTCTTCTTCTTCTGGAAGAAGCTGCTTCCGAACATCAACAAGGTTCTGGAGGAGCGCCGCGAGGCGATCGAAGGCGGTATCGAGAAGGCCGAGGCCGCGCAGACCGAGGCCGCGAGCGTCCTTGAGCAGTACAAGGCCCAGCTCGCCGAGGCCCGGCACGAGGCCGCGCGTCTGCGCCAGGAGGCGCAGGAGCAGGGTGCCTCGCTCATCGCCGAGATGCGTGCGGAGGGTCAGCGGCAGCGCGAGGAGATCGTCGCCGCCGGTCACGCGCAGATCGAGGCCGACCGCAAGGCCGCCTCGTCCGCGCTGCGCCAGGACGTCGGCAAGCTCGCCACCGACCTGGCCGGCAAGCTCGTCGGCGAGTCCCTGGAGGACCACGCCCGGCAGAGCCGCGTGATCGACCGTTTCCTCGACGAGCTCGAGGAGAAGGCCGAGGCGGCTCGATGACAGCGCACGGAGCGAGCCGCGAGGCCCTGGCAGCCGCACGCGAGCGCCTCGACGCGCTGACGGACTCCACGTCCGTGGACGCGGCGCGGCTCGCCGACGAGCTCGCCGCCGTCACCGCGCTGCTCGACCGCGAGGTCAGCCTGCGTCGGGTCCTCACCGACCCGGCGCAGTCCGGCGAGGCCAAGGCCGAGCTGGCCCAGCGCCTGCTCGGCGGACAGGTCGGCGGCGAGGCCGTGGACCTGCTGGCCGGCATGGTGCGCTCCCGCTGGTCGCAGTCCCGCGACCTGGTGGACGCGCTGGAGGAGCTGGCGGACACCGCCGACCTCACCGCCGCGCAGCGGAACGGCACGCTGGACGACGTCGAGGACGAGCTGTTCCGGTTCGGCCGGATCGTCTCCTCCAGCACCGAGCTGCGCGCCGCGCTGACCGACCGCAAGGCCACCGCCGCCGCCAAGGGCGAGCTGCTGCGCAGCCTGCTCGGCGGCCGGGCGAAGGCCACCACCGAGCGTCTGGTGACGCGTCTGGTCACCGTGCCGCGGGGACGTAGCCTGGAGTCGGGACTGGAGTCCCTGTCCAAGCTCGCCGCCGAGCGCCGGGACCGCATGGTCGCCGTCGTCACCTCGGCGGTGCCGCTGAGCGACGGCCAGAAGGAGCGCCTCGGCGCCGCCCTGGCGAAGCTCTACGGGCGCCGGATGCACCTGAACCTCGACGTGGACCCCGCGGTCCTCGGCGGGATCCGGGTCCAGGTCGGCGACGAGGTCATCAACGGCTCCGTCGCGGACCGCATCGACGAGGCGGCCCGCCGACTGGCGAGCTGACGCCGTCGCCGGCGCAGGCGACGCGGCAACTGAAAACGCAGAACGTACTTACGGCCCTGGTTGGGCCGTGCAGAGGATTCACCTCGTTCAGGGGGGAGTCCCCATCCCCCCAAAGTGAAACTTCGGGCCCAACAAGGAGAGCAGGGAACCCAGATGGCGGAGCTCACGATCCGGCCGGAGGAGATCCGGGACGCGCTGGAGAACTTTGTCCAGTCGTACAAGCCGGACGCGGCCTCGCGCGAGGAGGTCGGTACGGTCACCCTTGCCGGCGACGGCATCGCGAAGGTCGAGGGCCTCCCCTCGGCCATGGCCAACGAACTGCTGAAGTTCGAGGACGGCACCCTCGGCCTCGCCCTCAACCTCGAGGAGCGCGAGATCGGTGCCATCGTCCTCGGTGAGTTCAGCGGCATCGAGGAGGGTCAGCCGGTCACCCGCACCGGTGAGGTCCTCTCCGTCGCGGTGGGCGAGGGCTACCTCGGCCGTGTCGTCGACCCGCTCGGCAACCCGATCGACGGCCTCGGTGAGATCGAGACCGAGGGCCGCCGCGCCCTCGAACTGCAGGCCCCCACGGTCATGCAGCGCAAGTCGGTGCACGAGCCGATGGAGACCGGCTACAAGGCCGTCGACGCCATGACCCCGGTCGGCCGCGGCCAGCGTCAGCTGATCATCGGCGACCGCCAGACCGGCAAGACCGCCCTGGCCGTCGACACGATCATCAACCAGCGCGACAACTGGCGCTCCGGCGACCCGAAGAAGCAGGTCCGCTGCATCTACGTCGCCGTCGGCCAGAAGGGCTCCACCATCGCGTCGGTGCGCCGCGCGCTGGAGGAGAACGGCGCACTGGAGTACACGACCATCGTCGCCGCCCCGGCGTCCGACCCGGCCGGCTTCAAGTACCTGGCGCCCTACACCGGCTCCGCCATCGGCCAGCAGTGGATGTACGAGGGCAAGCACGTCCTCATCATCTTCGACGACCTGTCGAAGCAGGCCGACGCCTACCGCGCCGTGTCGCTGCTGCTGCGCCGCCCGCCGGGCCGCGAGGCCTACCCGGGTGACGTCTTCTACCTGCACTCCCGTCTGCTGGAGCGCTGCGCCAAGCTCTCCGACGACATGGGAGCCGGCTCGATGACCGGTCTGCCGATCGTCGAGACCAAGGCCAACGACGTCTCGGCGTTCATCCCGACCAACGTCATCTCCATCACCGACGGCCAGTGCTTCCTGGAGTCCGACCTGTTCAACGCCGGTCAGCGCCCGGCCCTGAACGTCGGTATCTCCGTCTCCCGCGTCGGCGGCTCCGCCCAGCACAAGGCGATGAAGCAGGTCTCCGGCCGCCTCCGCGTGGACCTCGCCCAGTTCCGCGAGCTGGAGGCGTTCGCCGCCTTCGGTTCCGACCTGGACGCCGCGTCCAAGTCGCAGCTGGAGCGCGGTCAGCGCATGGTCGAGCTGCTGAAGCAGGCCCAGTACGAGCCGATGCCGACCGAGGACCAGGTCGTTTCGGTGTGGGCCGGCACCACCGGCAAGATGGACGACGTCCCCGTCGCCGACATCCGCCGCTTCGAGCGGGAGCTGCTGGAGTACCTGCACCACCAGGAGCAGGGCCTCATGACCTCCATCAAGGAGGGCGGCAAGATGTCGGACGACACCCTCACCGCAGTCGCCGACGCGATCGCCGCGTTCAAGAAGCAGTTCGAGACCTCGGACGGCAAGCTTCTCGGCGAGGACGCCGCGGCCGCCGCCAAGTGACGTAAGGAAGGGACCTGACTCATGGGAGCCCAGCTCCGGGTCTACAAGCGTCGCATCCGATCCGTCACCGCGACCAAGAAGATCACCAAGGCGATGGAGATGATCGCCGCCTCGCGCGTCGTCAAGGCGCAGCGCAAGGTGGCGGCCTCCACGCCGTACGCGCAGGAACTGACCCGCGCGGTCACGGCGGTCGGCACCGGGTCGAACACCAAGCACCCGCTCACCACCCAGGCCGAGACGGTCACCCGGTCCGCAGTGCTGCTGCTGACCAGCGACCGGGGTCTGGCCGGTGCGTTCAACTCCAACGCCATCAAGGCGGCGGAGCAGCTGACCGAGCGCCTGCGGCGCGAGGGCAAGGAGGTCGACACCTACATCGTCGGCCGGCGCGGCGTGGCCCACTACAACTTCCGCGAGCGCAAGGTCGCGGAGTCGTGGTCCGGCTTCACCGACGAGCCCTCGTACGCGGACGCCAAGAAGGTCGCGGCGTCGCTGATCGAGGCCATCGAGACCAGCACGGCGGACGGCGGCGTGGACGAGCTCCACATCGTCTACACCGAGTTCGTGTCGATGATGACGCAGACGGCCGTCGACAGCCGGATGCTGCCGCTCAGCCTCGAAGAGGTCGCGAAGGAGGCCGCCCCCGGGGGCGAGATCCTTCCGCTGTACGACTTCGAGCCGTCGGCGGAGGACGTCCTCGACGCCCTGCTGCCGCGGTACGTCGAGAGCCGGATCTACAACGCGCTGCTCCAGTCGGCCGCTTCCAAGCACGCCGCCACCCGGCGCGCGATGAAGTCGGCCACCGACAACGCGGGCGAGCTGATCAACACGCTCTCCCGTCTTGCCAACGCGGCCCGCCAGGCCGAAATCACCCAGGAAATCAGCGAGATCGTCGGTGGCGCGAGCGCCCTGGCCGACGCGACCGCGGGGAGTGACAACTAATGACCACCACTGCTCAGACGGCCACGGCGTCTGGCGTGGCCACCGGCCGCGTCGCGCGGGTCATCGGCCCGGTCGTCGACGTGGAGTTCCCCGTCGACGCGATGCCGGACATCTACAACGCCCTTCACGTCGAGGTGGCCGACCCGGCCAACGCCGGCGAGAAGAAGACGCTGACCCTGGAGGTCGCCCAGCACCTGGGTGACGGCCTGGTCCGCACCATCTCCATGCAGCCCACCGACGGCCTGGTCCGCCAGGCCCCGGTCGTCGACACCGGCGACGGCATCACCGTCCCGGTCGGCGACTTCACCAAGGGCAAGGTGTTCAACACCCTCGGTGAGGTGCTGAACGTCGACGAGGCCTACGACGGCGAGCGCTGGTCCATCCACCGCAAGGCCCCGAACTTCGACGAGCTCGAGTCGAAGACCGAGATGTTCGAGACCGGCGTCAAGGTCATCGACCTCCTCACCCCGTACGTCAAGGGTGGAAAGATCGGTCTGTTCGGCGGCGCCGGCGTCGGCAAGACGGTGCTCATCCAGGAGATGATCTACCGCGTCGCCAACAACCACGACGGTGTGTCGGTGTTCGCCGGCGTCGGTGAGCGCACCCGTGAGGGCAACGACCTCATCGAGGAGATGTCGGACTCCGGCGTCATCGACAAGACCGCGCTGGTCTTCGGCCAGATGGACGAGCCCCCGGGCACCCGTCTGCGGGTGGCCCTGGCCGGTCTGACCATGGCGGAGTACTTCCGCGATGTGCAGAAGCAGGACGTGCTGTTCTTCATCGACAACATCTTCCGCTTCACCCAGGCCGGCTCCGAGGTGTCGACCCTGCTCGGCCGCATGCCCTCCGCGGTGGGCTACCAGCCGAACCTGGCCGACGAGATGGGCCTCCTCCAGGAGCGCATCACCTCGACCCGCGGTCACTCGATCACCTCCATGCAGGCGATCTACGTCCCCGCGGACGACCTGACCGACCCGGCCCCGGCCACCACCTTCGCCCACCTCGACGCGACGACGGTGCTCTCCCGTCCGATCTCCGAGAAGGGCATCTACCCGGCCGTGGACCCGCTGGACTCCACGTCCCGGATCCTGGACCCGCGCTACATCGCGCGGGACCACTACAACGCGGCCATGCGCGTGAAGAACATCCTGCAGAAGTACAAGGACCTGCAGGACATCATCGCGATCCTCGGCATCGACGAGCTCGGCGAGGAGGACAAGCTCGTCGTCCACCGGGCCCGTCGCGTGGAGCGCTTCCTGTCCCAGAACACCCACGTGGCCAAGCAGTTCACCGGCGTGGACGGTTCGGACGTGCCGCTGGACGAGTCGATCGCCGCGTTCAACGCGATCTGCGACGGTGAGTACGACCACTTCCCGGAGCAGGCGTTCTTCATGTGCGGTGGCCTTGAGGACCTGCGCAAGAACGCCAAGGAGCTGGGCGTCTCCTGAGCCCCGTGCTCCGAGTGAGCCCCGTGGCTCACACCGGAGGGGGCGGGTGCGTCCCGCCCCCTCCGGCACGCCCACTAGACTTGTAACCCACACCCGGCACACCCGCCGGGTGGTGACCCGAGGAGCCACCCTTGGCTGCTGAGCTGCACGTCGCGCTGGTCGCGGCCGACCGAGAGGTCTGGTCCGGCGAGGCCACCCTGGTCGTCGCGCGCACCACGTCCGGCGACATCGGCGTCATGCCCGGTCACCAGCCGCTGCTCGGTGTGCTGGAGTCGGGCCCGGTGACCATCCGTACGAGTGAAGGCGGAACGGTGATCGCCGCGGTGCACGGCGGTTTCATCTCCTTCGCGGACGACAAGCTGTCGCTGCTGGCCGAGATCGCCGAGCTGTCGGACGAGATCGACGTCCAGCGCGCGGAGCGGGCCCTGGAGCGCGCGAAGTCGGGCCAGGACGCCTCCGCCGAGCGGCGCGCCGAGGTCCGCCTGCGGGCGGCGACGGCGCGCTGACGCACCGGCGCACTGGGGGCACCCCCAGATCCTCCAGCCACTGGGGGAGCCACGCGATGATGTACCTCAGCCGCGGCTGGGACCGGAGGGATCCGGACCCGGCCGCGGCTGAGGCAGATCTGGGTGTTTTTTACGTTCCGTTACCTAGGAGACGAGGAGGTCGGTGCCGATGGTCCTCGCTCTGACTGTGAGCGGAGTCGTCGTCGCGCTCGTGGTGCTGGGGCTGTTCGCGTTCGGTCTGCGCCGCAGGCTGATCCAGCGTTCCGGGGGCACCTTCGACTGCAGCCTGCGCTGGGAGGTCTTGGAGGGCGACGTCAGCGGGAAGGGCTGGGCGTACGGGATCGCCCGCTACAACGGCGACCGCGTGGAGTGGTTCCGGGTGTTCTCCTACGCCCTGCGCCCGCGCCGGGTCCTGGAGCGTTCCGCGATCGAGGTGGCCGGCCGCCGTGCCCCGGAGGGCGAGGAGGAGCTGGCGCTGCTGTCCGACGCGGTGATCCTGGCCTGTCTGCACCGCGGCATCCGCCTGGAGCTCGCGATGAGCGAGGACGCGCTGACCGGTTTCCTCGCCTGGCTGGAGGCGGCCCCACCGGGACAGCGGGTGAACGTGGCGTAGCCGCCGCGTCCACCCGCTGGAGGGGGATTCCCCGGACGGGTCCGGGGGCCCGCCGCCCGGGCGCCTGAGCGGGCCGGGCGGTCGGGGTCAGATCACTTCAGGCCGTTGCTGATCGCGCCGACCAGTTCGCCGTTGCCGGTGTCGCCGCTGAACTCCCAGAAGAAGGCGCCGCCCAGGCCCTGGGTCTTGGCCCATGCCATCTTCGCGTTGATGGTGGCGGGGGTGTCGTACGACCACCAGTTGGTGCCGCAGTGGGCGTACGCGGTGCCGGCGACGGTGCCGGTGGCCGGGCAGCTGTTCTTCAGCACCTTGTAGTCCTCGATGCCGGACTCGTAGGTGCCGGTGGCCGCGCCGGTCGCGGTGCCGCCCGGAGCGGACTGGGTGACGCCGGTCCAGCCGCGGCCGTAGAAGCCGATGCCGAGCAGCAGCTTCGTGGCCGGCACACCCTTGGCCTTGTACTTCGCGATCGCGTCGGCAGAGGTGAAGCCCTGCTTCGGGATGCCGGCGTACGAGGTCAGCGGCGAGTGCGGAGCGGTCGGGCCGGTCTTCTCCCAGGCGCCGAAGAAGTCGTACGTCATCACGTTGTACCAGTCGATGTACTGTGCGGCGGTGCCGTAGTCGGCGGCGTCGATCTTGCCGCCGCCGGAGCCGTCGGCGGTGACCGCCGCGGTGACCAGGGCGCTGCTGCCGAACTCGGCCCGCATGGCCTTCATCATGGCGCTGAAGGCGTTGGCGCCGCTGGTCGTGTCACAGCTCAGGCCGCAGGCGTTGGGGTACTCCCAGTCCAGGTCGATGCCGTCGAAGACGTCGGCCCACCGGGGGTCCTCGACCAGGTCGTGGCAGGACTTGGCGAACGCGGCCGGGTTCTTCACCGCGTCGGGGAAGCCGCCGGACCAGGTCCAGCCGCCGAACGACCACAGCACCTTGATGTGCGGGTACTTGGCCTTCAGCTTGCGCAGCTGGTTGAAGTTGCCGCGCAGCGGCTGGTCCCAGGTGTCGGCGACGCCGTCGACGGACTGGTCGGCGGTGTAGGCCTTGTCGTAGTCGGCGTAGGCGTCACCGATGGTGCACTTGCCGCCCTGGACGTTGCCGAACGCGTAGTTGATGTGCGTGATCTTCTCGGCGGAGCCGGAGGTCACCAGGTTCTTGACGTGGTAGTTGCGCCCGTAGACGCCCCAGTTGGTGAAGTAGCCGAGCTTGACGTGCGCCCCGGGATCCGGGGTGCCGCCACCGCCGGTGGTGCGGACCGCGACGGAGCCGCTGACCGGGCCGGTCTGGTCGGCGGTGTCGCGCGCCTGGACCGTGTAGGTGTAGTCGGTGCCCTTGGTGAGGCCGCTGTCGGTGTACGACGTGGCGGTCACGGTGGCGACCTTGGCGCCGTCGCGCAGGACGTCGTAGTTCTTGATGCCCTTGTCGTCGGTGGCCGCGCTCCAGCTGAGCTTCACCGAGGTGTCGGTGACGTCGGAGGCGGTCGGGGTGCCGGGCGCGGAGGGGGCCGCGTCGCCGGGCAGCGAGGTGCCGTCGCAGGAGCCGCCGTTGAGCTTGCAGCCCGACGGGGAGCCCGAGCCGGAGCCGTTGAAACCGAAGGAGACGGAGGCCCCGGGGGCGAGGGTCCCGTTCCAGCCGACGTTCTTGGCGGTCCAGTGGTCACCGGAGTTGGTGACCGTGGCGTCCCAGGCGGAGGTGACCTTGGTGCCGGAGGGGTAGTCCCATTCGACGGTCCAGGAGCTGAGGGTGGTGGTGCCGGTGTTCTTGATCGTCCAGCCGGCGCCGAAGCCGCTGCCCCAGTCCTGGGTCTTGGTGTAGGTGGCCGTCGCACTCGTCGCGGCCTCGGCCGGACCGGCCAGGCCGACGAGACCGGCCAGCGGAAGTGCCAGGGTGGCGGCCGCTGCCGCCGCTCTGTGCCTGAAGCGCATGCTGCGCCTCCTTTATGGGGAGATTTTTTTGTGGGCGTGACTGAGCCTTCACACCCGCAGTGCCGCGAGGATAGGAAAGGTCTGGACCAGAGGTCAATAGGTCTGGACCACTCTGACCGAGACGGCCTCTACAGCCCCAATTCCCGCGCCAGAACCGCCGCTTGCACCCGGCTGCGCAGCTCCAGCTTCCCCAGCAGGCGGCTGACGTGCGTCTTCACCGTCGCCTCGGCCATGTCCAGACGCCGGGCGACGTCCGCGTTCGACAGCCCCTCCCCGAGCAGCGCCAGAACCTCCCGCTCGCGCCGCGTCAGGGTGTCGAGCAGCTCCGGATCGGTCCTCGGCCGGCGCGCCGGCCGGGCCGCGAACTCGGCGATCAGCCGCCGGGTCACCGCCGGGGCGACCACCCCCTCCCCACGCGCCACCGTGCGCACCGCCTCCAGCAGCTCCCGCGCCTCGGCGTTCTTCAGCAGAAACCCCGCCGCCCCGGCCCGCAGCGCCCCGAAGACGTAGGCGTCCAGGTCGAACGTGGTCAGCACCAGCACGTCGGCGAGCTGCTCCCCGACGACCGCGCGGGTCGCCGACACCCCGTCCAGGCGCGGCATCTGAACGTCCATCAGCACCAGGTCGGGGCGCAGCTCCCGGGCCAGCGCCACCGCCTGCTCGCCGTCGGCGGCCTCGCCCACCACCTCGATGTCGGGCGCGCTGCGCAGGATGAGCACCAGCCCGGAGCGGACGGCGGACTGGTCCTCGGCGACGAGGACGCGGATCATGCGGATTCTCCTTCGGCGGTGGGAAGTGTCGCGTGGACGGCCCAGACCCCGCCGTCGGCGCTGCCGGCGCTGTCGGCGGTGTCGGCGGTGTCGGCGGTGCCGGGGCCTTTGGGGGTGTGGGAGCCGTGGCCCGGACCCGCCCGCAGGGTGCCGCGCAGCAGTGCGGCCCGCTCCCGCATGCCGGTCAGACCGGCGCCCGAGCCGGGGGCGCGCGGCCCGCCGCGGCCGTCGTACGGACTGGTGACCCGGACCGTCAGGACCCCGTCCGCGTGCCGCAGCAGCACCGACACGCGGCCGGGACCCGCGTGCTTGAGGGCGTTGGTCAGCGACTCCTGCACGATGCGGTACGCGGCGAGCTCCACCGGCGCCGGCAGGCCGGCCGGCACCTCGCCGTCGAGGCGGACGTCGAGGCCGTTGGCGCGGGCGGAGCCGACGAGCGCACCGAGGCCGTCCAGGGTGGGGGTCGCGGCCGGTTCGGCGTCGTCGCCGCCGTCGCGCAGGATCCCGATCAGCCGGCGCATCTCGGCCAGGCCCGCGACGCTGTTCTCCCGGATCACCCCCAGCGCCTGACGGGTCGTGGCGCGGTCGTCGAGGGAGAGCGCGGCCGTGGAGTGGATGGCGATCGCGGAGAGGTGGTTGGCGACCAGGTCGTGCAACTCCCTCGCCATCCGGGTGCGTTCGGCGGTCACCGCCTGCACTCGGTCCATCTCGGCGAGCAGGGCCGTCCGCTCCGCTGCGAGCCGGGCCGCGACCGCCGCGTCGCGGTGGTTGCGCACGATCAGCCCGGTGGCCGCGGGCGTGAAGGCGACGAACCCGACGCCCGCCCCGATCAGCAGCGCCTCCGGCACCCGCCACAGCGCGTACGGCACCACCATCCCGGCCACCGACAGCAGTCCGGTCACCCGCGGGATGCGCCGGGCCGGGGCGGCCGGGCCGTACAGCACCGCCGCGTACATCACGTCCGTGAACATCACGACGGTGACGAGGTTGCCCTGCGTCAGCAGGTCTCCCACCACCGCCGCGGTCGCGGTCGGCAGCGCCTGCCGCGGCGCGGCCCGCCGCGCCAGCTCGCAGCCCGCCATCACCGCCAGCGGCACCAGGACCGGCCAGCGCCCCGGCCACACCACGACCGGGGCGTCGGCGGCCCGCAGACCCAGTCCGACGCCCCACAGCAGCAGTCCGCCGAGCAGCCCGCCCAGCGCGACACACACGTCGAAGGGGCGGGGGCGGCGGGGCACGGACGGCATGCCCTCATCCAACACCGGCTCCGGGGCCGGGGCGTGCACCCCGAGAAGGGTCCCGACTGCATCCTTCGATGTAGTGCGGATCTCGTCGGTGACGACGACGCGATCCGCCCGGCCCGGCGGCAGGCTCGGAGGAGACCGAGAGGAGCGAGCCGTGATCGTCGCGCTGATCGCCGCCTGCGAGGTGGCCTTCTGGCTGCTGCTGACCGGGGGACTGACCCTGCGCTACGTGCTGCGCAGGCCGCGCCTCGGACTCGCGCTGCTGCTGTGCGAGCCGTTGCTGGAGCTGGTGCTGCTCGCCGTCGCCGCGGTGGACCTGAAGAACGGCGCCGAACCCGGCTGGAGGCACGGCCTGGCCGCCGTCTACGTGGGCTTCACCGCCGGCCTCGGCCGCTCGGCCGTCCGGTGGGCCGACGCCCGCTTCGCCCACCGCTTCGCGGACAGGCCGCCGCCGCGTCGCCCGCCGCGGTACGGCACGGCCCGTGCGGTCCACGAGTGGAAGGTCGCCGGCCGCTGGATCGCCGCCGCGGCGGTCGCCGCCGGACTGCTCCAGGCCGCCGCCTGGTACGTCGGCGGCGACGGGGACGTCGCCTCGCTGCGCGACTGGCAGCGGCTCATGCTGGGGCTGATCGGCGTCAACCTGGTCATCGCGGCGAGCTACACGCTGTTCCCGAAGCGTGAGAAGGGCTGACGGCCGGGCCGCCGACCGGGCCGGTCAGGTGCCGGGCCGGTCGGATGCCCGGCCGCTCCCGGGGTCCGGCCGCTTCCGGAGCCCCGGCCGCTTCCGGAGGGCCGGCCGGGGAGGGCGCCGCCCCCGCCGCTCCGGTCAGCGCTCGCCGCCGGGCACCCACAGCACGTCCCCCACGGCCGCGTTGGCGGTCCGGGCCAGGATGAACAGCAGGTCCGACAGCCGGTTCAGATAGGTCGCGGTGAGCGGGTTCATGACCTCGCCGTGCACCTCCAGCGCCGCCCACGTGGACCGCTCGGCGCGGCGCACGACCGTGCAGGCCTGGTGCAGCAGGGCGGCACCCGCAGTGCCGCCCGGCAGGATGAAGGAACGCAGCTTCTCCAGCGGCTCGTTGAAGCGGTCGCAGTCCTCCTCCAGCCGGTCGATGTAGAACTGCTCCACCCGCAGCGGCGGGAACTCGGGGTTCTCCGCCACCGGCGTCGACAGGTCCGCGCCGACGTCGAACAGGTCGTTCTGCACCCGGGAGAGCACCGCGACGATCGCCTCGTCCAGACCGCCGAGCGCGATCGCCGTGCCGATCACCGCGTTCGCCTCGTTCGCGTCGGCGTACGCCGCGATGCGCAGGTCGGTCTTGGCGACCCGGCTCATGTCGCCGAGGGCGGTCGTGCCCTGGTCACCGGTCCTGGTGTAGATGCGCGTCAGATTGACCATGGAGCCAGCCTAAGCGCTGCGCCTGCGGTGCCGTGGCCGGCGTCGTCCGACCGCTCCGCCGGCGTGGCCGGAGCGCGGTTCCGCCGCGTCTCCTCGGGGCGCCGCACCTCCACGGGGATCAGGTACTTCACCCGGCCCGCGCGGTGCCGCCGCCGGACGCCGTCACCGGCTCGCGACGGGCCCTTACGCCGCCGCGCCGGTGAGCCCCGGCCGGGGCGCCGTCACCCCGTCGCGGCCCGCCGCGCCCCGGGCCCCGGCGGCCAAGGGAGTTGACGTGACCGGTGTCTCACCCCGTGAGACGTGAAACGCGTTACTAAGCGCGCCGTGCCACCCCCGCGACCGCTAGTGTCCGCCGAGAGCACACAGGAACGCACACATGACAGCGCGTAGAGCGCGCAGGCAGACAAGGGGAGTCGGAGTGGCACGGAAGCTCGCCGTCATCGGAGCCGGTCTCATGGGTTCCGGCATCGCCCAGGTCTCCGCGCAGGCGGGCTGGGACGTCGTCCTGCGCGACGTCACCGACGAGGCCCTCCGGCGCGGCACGGACGGCATCAAGGCGTCGTACGACAAGTTCGTGGGCAAGGGCAAGCTCGACGCGGCCGACGCCGAGGCCGCGCTGGCCCGGATCACCGCGACCACCGACCTGGACGCGGCGGCGGACGCCGACGTCGTCGTCGAGGCCGTGTTCGAGAAACTCGACGTCAAGCACGACATCTTCCGCGCCCTCGACAAGATCGTGCGCCCGGAGGCCGTGCTCGCCTCCAACACCTCCGCCATCCCGATCACCAAGATCGCGGCCGTCACCGAGCGCCCGGAGCGCGTCGTCGGCGTGCACTTCTTCTCCCCGGTGCCGATGATGCAGCTGGTGGAGCTGGTGCGCGGCTACAAGACCGGCGACGAGGCGCTCGCCACCGCACGGGAGTTCGCCGAGTCGGTCGGCAAGACCTGCATCGTCGTCAACCGCGACGTGGCCGGGTTCGTGACGACCCGTCTGATCTCCGCGCTCGTCGTGGAGGCCACCAGGCTCTACGAGTCCGGGGTGGCCACCGCCGAGGACATCGACCTCGCCTGCAAGCTCGGCTTCGGTCACGCCATGGGCCCGCTGGCCACCGCCGACCTCACCGGTGTCGACATCCTGCTGCACGCGGCCGGCAACATCTACACCGAGACCCAGGACGAGAAGTTCGCCCCGCCGGAGCTGATGCGCCGGATGGTGGACGCCGGTGACATCGGCCGCAAGAGCGGGCAGGGCTTCTACCAGTACTGAGCCGCGGGCACGGGCCGGGAGCACCGGGCCGGCGGTGCCGTTCGCGGCACCCCACCGGCACCCCACCGGCACCCCACCGGCACCCCACCGGTGCCGCACCGGTACCGCGCCCACGGCGGACACGAAGGACACGGCGGACACGGCGGACACGGAAACCGCACACCCCCGGCCGGTGTCACGCCCCGGGGTGAATTCGGTATCGGTTCGCTCACGGACGGCAACCTCTGACGGTCCGGCACCGTCAGACGGTGCAACGTCGTCATTGCCACCCGGCACGGGCCATCCCGTCCGTGCCACCCCGTCCGGACCATCCCGTCCGGACCACCCGGCACGGGCCCGGCCCGCGCCGGACCGCACCACCGCCCTGCACCACCCCGCACCGCAGCACCGGCAGTACCCGCACCAGCCGTATCCGCACCACCTCGCACCACCGCTCTTCCCCGGCCGTCCGGCAGCCGGCCGCAGCCGGGCGGCAGCCATCCATCGCGGAGCACGAGACGCATCCACGGGAGCACTTATGTACATCAGGGGCGACCACACCGAGGTGGTCGTCGGGGGCCGCCTGGACGTCCGCAGCGCCGCGGACGCCCGTACGGTCCTGCACTCGGCGGTCGACGACGGAGCCGGCGACCTGATCCTGAACCTGTCGGAGCTGGACTCCTGGGACGCCACCGGCCTCGGCGTGATCATGGGGGCCCACCGGCGGGCCGGCCGCTGCGGCCGCCGTCTGGTGCTGCGCGCCGTGCCGCCTCAGCTCCAGCGCCTCCTCGTGGCCACCCGCCTGCACCGGATCCTCGCCATCGAGGGCGGCCCCGGCGTGGAGTCACTGCCCCGCGTGTGAGCCCGGCACGACCGGCCCCCCAGACCCCGGACCCCCCGGACATCCGGACGCCGGGCGTCGAACCGCCCGAACCGCCCGGAGCGCCCGGAGCGCCCGGAGCGCCCGATCATCACGAGACCGTGACGTCTCGGGCTGGGCGGCACCCCGGTCTGTCGCAGACGCCGACCGACGGTTTACGGTTCGACTGCCCGCCGCCGACACCCACCGGCGGGTACCGGACCAGAAGCGACAGCGCAGCGTGCAGCAAGGCCGGGAGGGGCTACCGCCACACCACGCTTTTGGGGGCTCGAACCTATGGACCCGACCACCCGGGGACCCGAGGACCATGGCCACGGCGACGCAGGCACCGCCCGCCCGGGCGGAGCGGACAGCGGACCGGGACAGCCGGCGCGCCAGCGCCCGCCCAGGGACGCGCTCACGCCCGAACTCGGCCACCACGCGCCCGCGCAGGCCCGTACCACCGAACTCGTCTGCGGCGGCTACCTGCTCACCGTCAACCCCGTCGACGGCAGCGAGATCGAGCAGTGCCCGCCCACCCGGAGCGCCGGCCTTCCCGAGAAGCTCACCCCCGTCGAGCGCGCGGAGCCGTCCCGTGCCGCCGGCCCGCCCGCGCCGCCCGGCCCGCCGGGCCCCGAACTGCCGCTGACCGGACGCCGGGACGAGCGGGAGCGGCTGGCCCGGCTGGTCGCCCAGGGCCGCTCCGTGCGGCTGACCGGCCCCGCCGGGTCCGGCCGCAGCCGGCTGCTCGACCTCGTCGCCCGGGACTGCGCCGGACTCGCCCCCGACGGTGTGGTCCGGCTCAGCGGCTTCCACCGCACCGCCGACGACCTGCTCCACGACCTCTTCCACGCCGTGTACCGCGCGCCCGGACAGCGCCTGGACCACGACGACCTGCTCGCCCGCGTCGCCGGGATCGGCGCCGTCGTGATCATCGACGACCTGGAGTTCGGCGGTACCGCCCTCGACGCCTTCCTCGCCGCCACCCCCGAGTGCGCCGTCCTGTACGCCGCCGGCCCCGAGGTGCCCGCACCGTCCGCGGACGGCGCCGTCGAGGAGGTCGTGCTGTCCGGCCTCGACCGCGCCGGGAGCCTGAAGCTGCTGGAGCACGCCGTCGGCCGCACGCTCAGCGACGAGGAGGCCAACTGGGCGGGCGACCTGTGGTTCGAGTCGGAGGGCCTGCCGCTGCGCTTCGTCCAGGCCGGCGCCCTGCTGCGGCAGCGAGACCGGCTGCGGGCCGGCGCCGACGCGCTCGACGAGTACGGCGTCTTCGAGCCCGACGTGCCCGTCGAGGACGCCCCCCTCGACCCCGAGGAGCCGGCCGGGGAGGAGATACCCCTGCCCTCGCTGGCCGAGGGAGCCGCGCCCGCCGCGCTCCTCGCCTCCCGGCTCAGCTCCTCCGCCCGCGCCACCCTGCGCTTCGCCGTCGCCCTCGGCGGGGAGGTCCCCCACCAGGCGCACCTGCCCGCCCTGGTGGGCGACACGCACGCCGACGCCGCCCTCGGTGAACTCCTCGGCTGCGCGCTGGTCTCGCCGGTCGGCGGCCGCTACCGGCTCGCCGCCCAGGTGTCCGAGCAGTTGGAGGCCGCCGGCTACGCCGACGAGGCCGGGGCCCGCGCCCTCGACGCGGTCCTGCACTACACCTGGTGGGCCGGACACGCCTCCGTCACCCCCGACCGGGTGTGCGCCGAGGCCGACGCCGTACTCGCCGCGCTGAGCGCGCTGGTGCCCGCCACCACGGTGCCGCCCGAGGGCGAGGAGAGCCCGGCCGTGCGGCTGGCCCGCGCGGCGGCGCCCGCGTTCGCCGCCGGGCGGGACTGGAGCGCGTGGGAGCGGGCGCTGCGTTCCGGCGCCGAAGCCGCCCGGCTGGCCGGCGACGTCCCGGAACAGGCCTACTTCCACCACGAACTCGGCGTCCTCGCGCTGTGCGGCGGCCAGTTCGACCGGGCCCGCGCCGAACTGGAGGCGTCGATCGGGCTGCGCGGGGCCGTCGCCGACAAGCACGGCACCGTCTCGGGCCGCCGCGCGCTCGCCCTGGTGGACGACCGCTGCGGCACCACACCGGGCCTGCCGGCCCTCCCGCCCGCCGGGGAGCCGTCCGGCCTCAGCTTCGACAAGCCGTCCCCCGCCGCCCTCGCGGCCCCCGTCCCCCGCCCGGCGCTGCCGCCGGCCGGCCCGGAGGACCCTGCCGGGCCCGGGTACGGCGGGACCACCGGGAGCGGACTGCGCCGACTGGCCCGGCGCAACCTGGCCGCGGCCGGGGCGGGCGCCCTGCTCGTCGTGGTGCTGGGCACCGTGGTGACCCTCGGCGCGACCTCCGACCAGGGTGACGGCGACCCGTCGACCCGGGTGGGCGTCACCCCGACGGCCGGTCAGGACGCCGGCCCCGGCTACCACGACGACGATGACGACCACGGCGACCCGGACGACGAGGCCGCCCCGGCGGCCGGCACCGACACCGGGAAGGCGACCAGCCGTCCCACCGGCACCGGCTCGGCCGGCCCGTCCGCCGCCCCGGCGCCCGCCGCGCCCGCGCCCGGCGGCGGCACCCCGGCGGTCCCGGCCGGCTCCCGGCCGACCACCGGCACCCCCACGCCGACCCCGTCGGGCTCGCCGTCCCACCGGCCCACCGGCAGCCCCACGCCGACCCCGACGCCGACGCCGTCCACGACGGACCCGACACCCACCCCCACGGCGTCACCGACCGGCTCGCCGGAGCCGACCGGGACCGGGACCTCCACGGGGAGCCCGGACACCTCCGAGTCGGCCGGCGGCAGCCCCCCGGCCCCGGTGACCGCGTCGGAGAGCGGGACCGGTACCGGGGGCCCGGCCGGCACGGGCGGCGCCACCCGGAGCGGGACGCCGGACCTCATCTGAGGCCGGCCGTCACACGTCAGGGCCGGGGCTCCGCGGGGGAGCCCCGGCCCTGGACACCCGGGGGGAGCGGCGGGCGGAGCGCCCCGCTCAGAACAGCCGCAGCTTGTCGTCCTCGATGCCGCGCAGCGCGTCGTAGTCGAGGACCTGGCAGTCGATGCCGCGGTCGGTGGCGAGGACCCGCGCCTGCGGCTTGATCTCCTGGGCGGCGAACACCCCCCGCACCGGGGCCAGATGCGGGTCCCGGTTCAGCAGCTCCAGGTAGCGGGTGAGCTGCTCCACCCCGTCGATCTCGCCGCGGCGCTTGATCTCCACGGCGACGGTCCCGCCCTCGGCGTCCCGGCACAGGATGTCCACCGGCCCGATGGCCGTCATGTACTCGCGCCGGATGAGGGTGTAGCCCTCGCCCAGCGTCTCGATGCGGTCGGCGAGCAGCTCCTGGAGGTGCGCTTCCACGCCGTCCTTGATCAGTCCGGGGTCCACACCGAGCTCGTGCGAGGAGTCGTGGAGGATCTCCTCCATCGTGATGATCAGTTTCTCGCCCGTCTTGTTGACGACCGTCCACACCCCGTCCTCGTCACCCGCACCCTCCTTCAGGGTGCAGGGCGGCGACATCCAGTTGAGGGGCTTGTAGGCCCGGTCGTCGGCGTGGATCGAGACGCTGCCGTCGGCCTTGACCAGGATCAGACGGGGCGCCGAGGGCAGGTGGGCGGTGAGCCGGCCGGCGTAGTCGACGGAACACCGGGCGATGACGAGACGCATGGTCCGCAACGCTACTCGACGGTCCGCCCCCGACGCGATTCGCGTCCCGCAGTCCCCGATGGGCCTTTCGTGCCCCGCCCCTTTTGATCCGGAAGACTCCTGTTCGGTCGTGGCCGATTGTGGGCACACCCGGGGTTCCCTATGTGTGCATTCTCCTGGTGCGGTCACCCGCCGTTGCCTACCGTATTGAACGGGAGGTTGCGAGGTGTGTACGCAGCGTGCCGGAATTCGCGAACTCCCTTACCCGTCCGGCAACCCCTGCTTGTCCGGGGGTGCGAGAGGAGAACCCATGTCGCTCGACGTCTCACCGGCCCTACTCGAACAGGCCGAGCGAGGCGAGGTCGACGAAGCAGCATTCGTCGACTGCGTCCGGACCTCCCTGCCCTACGCGTGGGAGATGATCAGCTCCCTGGTGGCCCAGCTGAAGGTCGACGGCGGACCGTTCGCCGACAACCAGACGCCCCCGCCGGACGAGCAGGCGCGCGGTCAGCTGCTGCGCGCGCTGGCGAGTGACGCCATACGCGGTGCGCTGCAACGGCACTTCGGGGTGCGGCTGGCCTTCCAGAACTGCCACCGGGTGGCGGTGTTCCCGGCGGACGGCTCGGCCGAGGAGACGCTGGTCCGGTTCACCTCGGTCCGCAGTCAGCTGCTGAACCAGTCCCCGGAGCTGCGGGACTGCTGAGGCGTTCCATGACCCGCTTGCCGCTCCGTACCGGGGAGGTGCAGTGCGTGCCGGGGCGGCAAGCAGTCAGTGGGGCGCGGCGGTTCAGCGCAGCTGCGGGAGCACCTCCGCACCGAGCCGCCGTACGTTCTCCTCCGTGGCCGCCAGGTCGCCCGAGCCCTCGACGAGGAGGGCGAAGCGGGAGACCCCGGTGCGTTCGGCGGTCGCGGCGAGCCGGTCCGCGCACAGCCGCGGGGGGCCCACCGGGTGCAGCCCGCAGAGCAGTTCGGTGTACGCCAGCGGGTCGCGCATCCGGCGCTCGCGCCCGTCCACCGTGATGTGCGCGTCGAGTCCCTGCCTCAGCCAGCCCGGCATCGCCTTCAGCAGGGACTCCGCGGCGTCCGTGCGCCGGTCGGCGATCTCGCAGACACCGGCCGACACATGGGCCGCGTCCCGGATCTCCTCGGCGGACCGGCCGGCGGCCCGCGCGGACCGCTGCCACAGGGCGACCATCTCGGCCTTCTCCTCGTCCCCCACGTGCATGCCGAGCAGCATCGGCAGCCCGCGCTCGGCGGCCGTCCGTACGCCGGCCGGGGAGGTGCAGGCGACCAGCACCTCCGGTCCTGCGGCGTCGGTCAGGGCCTCCGACGGGCGCGGCACGACCGGGACCTCACGGAAGGCGAAGCGCTCCCCGGCGGCGGACACGGCGGGTTCGCGCAGCCAGCGCACCAGCAGATCGAGTGATTCGGGAAACCCCTCCTCGTACGCGGCCAGGCCCGCGCCGAACACCTCCAGGTCCACCCACGGCCCGCCCCGCCCCACTCCCAGAGTGAACCGGCCGCCGCTCGTCAGGTGCAGCAGCGCCGCCTGTTCGCCCAGTGCCACCGGGTGGACGGTGGGCAGCACCGAGACCGCGGTGCCCACCCGGATCCGGCGGGTCCGCCCGAGCAGCAGGGCGGCCAGGGTGACGGCGGACGGGCAGGTGCCGTACGGCACGAAGTGGTGCTCCGCGAGCCAGACCGCGTCCAGCCCCGCCTCCTCGGTCACCTCCGCCGAGCGGACCGCCCGGTGCAGTGCCTCCCCCTGGCCCTGTCCCGGGAACTGGGCGGCCAGCACGAAAGTTCCAACGCGCATCGCTATTTCCTGCTTCCTTGGCTCCGACACGGAGCTCCCCCACCCGGCATAACCGTCTGACACGTGCCGAGGACACGGCCTTACGGATGAATTTGCGGATTGTCTGCGGAATGAGCCGCTCCGGCGGGGGAGACGCGGGCTTCTCGCCGGGCCGGGTGCCCGGCCCGCCGCCGCGTACGCTGGAGTTGGACCGTGCTTCCTGTATAGCCCCGTGAGGTGTTCTGTGTCCCCGCGTCGCAACCGACCCAAGGGTGGCGGATTCCCGCCCGGCCGCAGCGCCGAGGAGGACCGGCCGGGCCGCTACGGAGGCTGGGAGTCCTCGGCGGACTGGCACGGCGAGGACTGGACGGTGCGGCATGTGGCGGGGGCCGGAGCCGAGGGCAAGTCCTACCGCTGCCCCGGGTGCGACCAGCTCATCCCCTCCGGCGTCCCGCACGTGGTGGCCTGGCCCGCGCACGCGGGCGTCGACGACCGGCGGCACTGGCACAAGGCGTGCTGGAACGCACGGGACCGCCGCACCACACGGGTGCAGCGGTCCCGGAACGCGCCCCGGTTCTGAAGCGCGGGGCCGCGCGGCAGGAGGCGGCCCGGCGGCCGGCCACCGGCATGGCGCGGACGCCGGACGGACCGGCCCGACGGGCCGGGCGGGTCACACGTCCCGCCGCTCCAGCAGCGCGTAGGCGCCCGCGAAGACCACGGCGACCGCGGCCAGCATGATCCACAGCGGGTCCCAGCCCGACGGGCCGGACTCGGACAGCGAGTTGGAGTAGAAGACGCTCAGCTGGTTGGGGATCGAGTACTCGAACAGCGCCTGGCGCACGTCCGCGAGCGACGACGCGAACATGAACAGCGCGATCACCAGCGGCGCGAGCACCGTGGCGATCATGATGGTGATGGCGCCGGCCGAGTGCCGGATGACCGAGCCGACCAGCAGCGACAGCAGGCCGAGCAGCGCCAGGTAGAGCGAGATGCCCACGGTGCCTCTGAACCACTCCGCCCCGGTGGGCTCGCGGGCCTCGCCCAGCATGCCGACCTGGGCCAGGGCGACGAGGCCCGCGGACACCAGCGTCACCGTGAACGCCAGGGAGAAGAACACGATCGACTTCGCCGCGAGCACCCGGCCCCGGGTGGGGCAGGCGGTCATCGTGGTACGGATCATGCCGGTGCCGTACTCGGAGGCCGTGGTCAGCACACCCAGCGTGATCACACACATGGAGCCGAGCAGCAGTCCGAAGAAGCCGAGGCCGAGCGGGCTCTCGTCGCCCAGGTCGGCCTCGGAGGTGCGGGACACCAGCAGGCCGACCAGCAGACCGATGCCGACCACCAGGACGACGAACACGCCGAGCGTCCACATCGTGGAGCGGACCGACCTGATCTTCGTCCACTCGGAGGCGAGCGCATGCCCGAGGTGGGTGCGCACCACCGGGATGGGCGAGGTGTAGGCGGCCTGCGGCCCACCGGCCGCCTGCTGCCCGTGGGGCGCGGTCTGGGCCGTCGGGGGCTGGGGCGTGCTCATCGGACGTCCTCGGGCTTGTTCGGGGCGGGCGACGGGGCGGGCGACGGGGCGGCGGACGGGGCGGACGCGGGCGGCTGCGGTGCGGCGGCACCCGGCGCGCCCTGGCCCGGTGCGGGCTGCGCTCCCGGCGCCTGCGGCGTGCCCGCACCCGCCTGGAGGTAGGGGTTGGCGCCGGGCGGCATCGCCTGGGGCTGCCCGCCCTGCTGGGGCGGCGGCGGGGCGTACCAGCCGGGCTGGCCCTGCCCCGGGACCGGCATCGGGGGCTGCGCGCCGGGCGGCAGGGGCTGCTGCAGGCCGGCCCGCTGGTCGATGGTGGAGCGGTAGTCCACCGCGCCCTGCGTCATCCGCATGTAGGCCTCCTCCAGTGAGGCCTGGTGCGGGGACAGCTCCCACAGCCGTACGTCGGCGTCGTGCGCGATGTCGCTGATCCGCGGCAGCGCCAGCCCGGTCACCCGCAGCGCGCCGTCCTGCTCGGGCAGCACGTGGGCGCCCGCCTCGGTCAGCGCCGAGCCGAGTTTCTCGCGCAGCTGGGGCTCGGTGTCCGGGGTGCGCACCCGGGCGAAGCCGGCGGAGTTCGCCGCGATGAAGTCCGGCACGCTCATGTCGGCGAGCAGCTGGCCGCGCCCGATCACGATGAGGTGGTCGGCGGTCAGCGCCATCTCGCTCATCAGGTGCGACGAGACGAAGACCGTACGGCCCTCCGCGGCGAGCGCCTTCATCAGGTTGCGCACCCACAGGATGCCCTCGGGGTCGAGGCCGTTGACCGGCTCGTCGAAGAGCAGCACCTGGGGGTCGCCGAGCAGCGCGGCGGCGATGCCGAGCCGCTGGCCCATGCCGAGGGAGAAGCCCTTGGACCGGCGGGAGGCCACCTCCCTGAGGCCGACCACGCCGAGCACCTCGTCGACGCGTCGGGCCGGGATGCCGGACAGCTGGGCGAGGCTGAGCAGGTGGTTGCGCGCCGAGCGGCCGCCGTGCACGGCCTTCGCGTCGAGCAGCGCACCGACCTGCCGGGGAGCGTTCGGCAGTTTGCGGTACGGGTAGCCGCCGATCGTCACCTGCCCGGAGGTCGGGTTGTCCAGCCCGAGGATCATCCTCATCGTGGTGGACTTGCCCGAGCCGTTGGGCCCGAGGAAGCCGGTGACGGCCCCCGGCCGCACCTGGAAGGAAAGGTTGTGCACAGCGGTCTTGTCGCCGTAGCGCTTGGTCAGGCCGACTGCCTCGATCATGCTCCGGTTCCCATCGGACGGTACCCGTCGAAAAACTCAGGACAGCGGGGCACACGCCCCCGTAAGGGTTAGGAGGATATCGAGGCGCTGACGGTTCCCTTCAAGCGGGAGTAAAAAGCGGCGTGCCCCGGTGGGCGGCCTCCGTGCGGGCCCGGCCCCTGTCCCCTCCCGTCCCACCGCATCTTCCGGCCGTTCTGCCCCGCCCCCGGGCCCCGGCCTGCCCCGGGTCTCGGCTTGCCCCGGGTCTCGGCTTGCCCCGGGTCTCGGCTTGCCCCGGGTCTCGGCTTGCCCCGGGTCCCGGCTTGCCCCGGGCCCCGTTTCCGGGTCCCGGCCCGGTTCCCGTTCGCCGCTTCCGCTCAGGCGTCCCGCCGCTTCAGCACGAGGTACCCGCCGGCCAGGGCCGCGGCCACCCAGAGCGCCATGATCGCCAGCCCGCCCCAGGGGCCGTAGGGGGTGTCGTCGTCGAGCGGCCGGACCACCTGCATGATCCGGCTGCCGGCCTGGTCCGGGAGGTAGCGGCCGATCTTCTCGGTGGCGCTGACGTTCCCGAGGATGTTGGAGATCAGGAAGAAGAACGGCATCAGGATGCCGAGGGAGAGCATGGGGGAGCGCAGCATCGCGGCGACGCCCATGGAGAACACCGCGATCAGCGTCATGTACAGCCCGCCACCGATGACCGCGCGCAGCACCCCCTGGTCGCCGAGGGAGGCCCTGAGCGAGCCCAGTACGGACTGGCCGAGGAAGAAGGTGGCGAAGCTGGTCGCCATGCCGACCGCGAGCGCGAGCGCCGTGGCCACCGCGACCTTGCTGAACAGAAAGGTCCCGCGCCGCGGCACGGCGGACAGCGAGACCCGGATCATGCCGCTGCTGTACTCGTTGGACACCACCAGCACCCCGAACACGATCATCGCCAGCTGGCCGAGGCTCATGCCCGCGAAGCTGATGAAGGTCGGGTCGAAGGCGACCTGGTCGCGGGCGCTGAGGTTGTCGAAGTCGTTCTTCGCCAGCGCCGAGATCAGGATGCCGAGCGCGATGGTGACCACCACCGCCAGCGACAGCGTCCACATCGTGGACGCCACCGACCGGATCTTGGTCCACTCGGACCTGAGGACCTGTGCGGACGCCATGGTCAGCCCCTCTTCCAGTCGGCGCCCCACGCCTGCTGCCGCTGCGGCTGAACCGGCCGGCCGCTGTGCGCGTGGTACTCGACGGTCTCGGCCGTCAGCTGCATGAACGCCTCCTCCAACGAAGCCTGCTGGGGACTCAGCTCGTGCAGCACGATCTGGTGCTGCGCGGCCAGCTCACCCACCCGCTCGGGCTTGCCGCCCTCGATCTCCAGCGCGTCGCCGGTCTCCACGGCCGTGATCCCGGCCTGCTGCAGCACGTCGAGCAGCCGCTCCCGCTGCGGGGAGCGGACCCGGACGTACGCCCGTGAGTTGCGGGCGATGAAGTCGGCCATGGAGGTGTCGGCGAGCAGCCGGCCCTGCCCGATCACGATGAGGTGGTCGGCGGTCAGCGCCATCTCGCTCATCAGGTGCGAGGAGACGAACACCGTGCGGCCCTCCGCGGCGAGCGCCTTCATCAGGGTGCGGATCCAGTGGATGCCCTCGGGGTCGAGGCCGTTGACCGGCTCGTCGAACATCAGGATCCGCGGGTCGCCCAGCAGCGCGGCCGCGATGCCCAGCCGCTGCCCCATGCCCAGCGAGAACCCCTTGGCCTTCTTGCGCGCCACCGAGGTCAGCCCGACCGTGTCCAGCACCTCGTCCACCCGGCGGCGCGGGATGCCGTTGCTCTGCGCCAGGCACAGCAGATGGTTGAAGGCGCTGCGCCCGCCGTGCACGGCCTTGGCGTCCAGCAGTGCCCCGATGTACGTCAGGGGGTCCCGCAGCTGGTCGTAGCGCATGCCGTCGATGCGCACACTGCCGGCCGTGGGCCGGTCGAGCCCGAGCATCATCCGCATGGTGGTGGACTTGCCGGCGCCGTTCGGGCCGAGGAAGCCCGTGACGATGCCCGGCCGGACGGTGCAGGTGAGATCGTCGACCGCCACCTTCTCGCCGTACCGCTTGGTCAGTCCTTCGAGCTCGATCATGCGGCCACGCTAGAACGTGACAAAGCCCTCCGCCACCGGAGTGACAGAGGGCTCGTCAGGTGTTCGGCGGGTCGTCGCCGGACGCTTACCGGGACTGCTGCGCGGGGACGCCGCGGGAGATCGGCTCGTCCTCGGCCGGGGTGCCGGCCGCGGCCACCGCGGCACCGGTCAGCGTGGCGAGCATCTCGCGGACGTTCGTCAGCTGCGCGTTGATCGAGTCGCGGCGGTTGGTGAGGGCGGCCAGCTCGCGCTCGGACTCCGAACGGATGCGGTCGGCCTTGGCATTGGCGTCGGCCACGATGTCCTCGGCCTGGCGCTGGGCGGTCTCCACCGTCTGGCGGGCGCGGCGCTCGGCGTCCGTGCGCAGCTTCTCCGCCTCCAGGCGGAGCTGCTCCGCGCGGTGCTCGATCTCCGCGAGGCGCTTCTCGGCCTTGGCCTGGCGGGAGGCCAGGTCGCGCTCGGACTGCTCGCGGCGCTTGGCCAGGTTGGTCTCGAAGTCGGCGGCGGCCTGCGCGGCCTTGGCGCGGGTCTCCTCGAAGAGCGCGTCCGCCTCCTCGCGCTTGGACTGCGCGTCCTTCTGCGCCTCGGCGCGCAGCTGGGACGCCTCGCCCTGAGCCTTCTCGACGATCCGGACGCCCTCGTCCTCGGCCTTGGCCTTGCGCTCCGAGGCGAACGACTCGGCGTCGTTGCGGACCTGCTGGGCGGCCGACTCGGCGAGCTCACGGTGCTGCTCGGCGGCGCGGCGGGCCTCCTCACGCAGGTCCTTGGCCTCTTCCTCGGCGAGGCGCAGGATCTTCTCGACCCGCGCGCCGAGACCGGCGTACGACGGCTCGGCGTCGTTCACCTGGGCCTGGGCGTTCTGCGTTTCGAGGTGGAGCTCCTCGATGCGCTTTTCCAGAGCGGTGATGCGGGCGAGAGCGCTGTCACGGTCGGAGACGAGCTTGGAGATACGTTCGTCCACCTGAGCGCGGTCGTACCCACGCCGCACAAGCTCGAAGCCGTAGGGGGAAGTGTCGCTCATGGGGTTCCTGTCGAATGAGACCGGTGAGGTGATAGTTGGAATCCTAGGGGTCGGAACGGCGTGTCATCGAGCGGATGCGTGTTTGATCTGGAGAATGACACCTCTTTTGAGTGGCTGACCGCCGGATCGCTTGCCACACCCCGGCCCGCGCTCACGGTACGTCCCGGACAAACCCCCTGGAACACCCCGGAACGCGGCACCCCGGAGGACTTCTGACGGATCTCCGCGCCATCGCGGCGTACCGGCACGCTCGCCCACCGCCCCGAGGGCGTGGCCGGGCCCCGCTCGCCGCACCGGACGCCGCGGGCCCCGCCCTCCGGGCGGACGACGCCACCGCCGGAACACGCCCTAGCCCTCCGAGGACTTGCCACCCGAACGAGGGGCACCCACCGTGGCGCCCGCCTTGACGCCCGCGTCCTTGGCCGCGCCGGGAGCCTCGAAGGACTCCAACGCCTCCAGGACGTCCTGGACACGGGAGATCTCGGCGTTGATGTCCTCGCGCCGGCGCACCAGGACCTCCAGCTCCCGCTTGCCCTCCTCGACCGTGCGCCGGGCCTCGCGGACCGCCTCCACCCTGAGCTCCTCGGCCTCCTTCACCAGCGAGGCCTTCTTCTGCTCGGCCTCCTTCAGCAGGCCCTCGGCCTTCTTCACCGCCGCGATGCGCACCTTGCTCGCCTCGGAGTTGGCCTCCGACACCAGCTCCTTGGCCTTGGCACGGGCCTTCTCCAGCTGCTCCTCCGCGGCCTTGATCAGCGCGTCGCAGCGGTCGCCGGTCGACTTCATGGTCTCCGCGGCCTCCCGGCGGGCCCGGTCGTGCAGCTCCTCGATCTCGCCGGTGATGCGGTCGCGCAGCTCCTCCGCGCGCTCTCTTATCGCCGTGGCGTCCCGGCGTGCCCCGACCAGCAGCTCGTCGGCGTCCGTACGGGCCTTCTCGACCAGCGAGTTGCCCTCGACCGTCGCCTCGGACACGATGCGCTCCGCCTCCGAGCGGGCCGCGCCGACCATCGTGTCGGCCTGCGACTCGGCGTCCGCGGTCGCCTGCAGCGCCTGCTGCTGGGCCTCGGTGAGGAGCTTGTCGGCCTCGGCCGTGGTCTCCGTGATGAGGGTGTCGACCTGTTCGGCCGCCTCCGAGCGCCGCTTGTTGGCGTCCCGGCGCGCTTCGTCCAGGGTGCGCTCGGCCTCCTCGCGCGCCGCCGACGTGACCCGCTCGGCCTCCTCGGCCGTCTCCGCCCGCAGCCGTTCCGCCTCCGCGCGCATCCGGTCGGCCTGCTGCCGTGCCGAGCCGACCGTCTCCGCGGCCTCGGCGCGCAGCCGCTCCGCCTCGTCGGTGGCCTCCGCGAGCAGGCGTTCGGCCGCGGTCTGCGCCTCGGTCCGCACCCGCTCGCTCTCGGCGGCGGTCTCCGTGGTCAGCCGCTCCGCCTCGGTCAGCGCCTCGGTCCGCACCCGGTCCGCCTCGGCGGCGGACTCGGCCGCGAGCCGTTCGGCGGCGGCCCGCGCCTGCCCGGTCAGCCGCTCCGCCTCGGCGACCGTCTCGCCGGTCAGCCGCTCGGCCTCACTGCGGGCCTCGGTGATCAGGGTGTCCGCCTGCGCCGCCGCGTCCGAGCGGATGCGGTTGGCGTCGTCGCGGGCGTCGGCCCGGGTGCGCGAGGCGTCCTGGTCGGCCTGGGCGATGGTGTCCGACGCCTCGGTGCGTACCCGCTGGGCGTGCTCGGCGGCGTCGGAGCGGACCCGCTCGGCCTCGGCGAGCGCCTCGGTCATGGTGTGCTCGGCGAGCGCCTTCGCGGCCTCCGCCTCCTCGGCCGCCTCGCGGCGCAGCCGGCCGGCGTCCTCACCGGCCCGCTCCCGCTCGGCGTAGGCGTCGGCGCGGACCCGGTCCGCCTCCTCCTGGGCCTCCCTGCGGGTGCGGTCCGCGGCGTGCTCGGCGGCCGAGCGCAGCCCGGCGATCTCCTCCTGGGCCTGCTCGTGCAGGCCCGACACCGACTCGCGGACCTGCTGCGCGTGCTGCTCGGCGGCCGACACCATCTCGGTGGCGCGCCGGTCGGCCTCCTCGACCAGCCGGGTCGCCTCGGTCTCGGCCTCCTCGACCCGGGTGCGGGCGCTGGCCAGCAGCTCCTCGCTCTGCTCGCGGGCCCGCTGCCGCTCCTGGTCGGCCTCCTGCCGGGCGGAACCCAGCAGTTCCTCCGCCTCCCGGCGGCGCCGGGAGGCCTCCTCCTGCGCGGCGGCCAGCGTCTCCGACGCCTCCGTGCCGAGCCGCTCGGCGGCGGCCTGCGCCTCGGCGCGCACCCGGTCGGCGCTCTCCTGGGCCTCCGCCCGCAGCCGCTCCGCCTCGGCGGCGGCCTCGGTGCGCAGCCGTACCGCGACGGACTCGCCCTCGGCGCGGGCGGCCGAGGCGTCGGCGGCGGCCTCGGTGCGCAGCCGATCCGCCTCGTCCTCCGCCTGCTCCCGCAGTACGCGGATCCGCTCGGCGGCCTCGGTGCGCAGCCGCTCGGTCTCCTCGGCCGCCTCGCGGCGGATCCGCCCGGCCTGCTCGCGGGCGTCGGCCAGCGCCTCCTCGGCGGCGGCGAGGCGCTGCTCGGCCTCGCTGTGCCGGCGGGTCAGCTCCTCGTCGGCCTCCGCCTCCCGGGCGGCGACCGCCCGCTCGGTCTCCTCGCGCAGCTCCCGGGCGGCCCGCTCGGCGTCCGTCCGGACGCCCTCGGCCTGCTCCGCGGCCTCCTCGCGGTGCCGCTCGGCCTCCGCGCGGGCGCGCTCCAGGGTCTCCTCGGCCTGCCGGCGCAGCGCCGTCGCCCGCTCGATCGCCTCGGTGCGGACCTTCTCGCTGTCCGCGGTCGCGCCGCTGCGCAGCTCGTCGGCGTCGGCCTTGGCCTTGGCGAGCAGTTCCTCGGCGGAGCGGGCCGCCTCCTCGATCTGCGCCACGGCCTCGCGCCGGGCCTCCGCGCGGATCTTCTCGCCCTCGTCGACCGCGGCCGCGCGCAGCTGCTCGGCCTCGCCGCGCAGCCGGCGCGCCTCCTCCTGCAGTTCGACGGTCTTGGCGCGGTACTCCTCGGTGTCGTCCTTGGCGGCGCCCTTGAGCTGCTCGGCGATGTCGTGCGCCTCGGCGCGCAGCCGGTCGGCCTCGGCCTCCGCCTCACGGCGGATCCGCTCGGCCTCCTCGGCGGCGGCCCTGGTGGTCTGCTTGGCCTCTTCCGCCGCCCTGTTCAGCACGTCCTCGGCGGTCTTGGCCGCCTTCGACAGCTGGGTCGCGCTCTCCTCGGCGGTGATGGTGCGGGCCTTCTCGGCGGCCTCCGCCACGACCTTCTCGGCCTCGGTGCGGGCGTCGGCCAGTGCCTGCTCGGCCTCGGCTCGGACGCTCTCGGCCTCTTTGGTGGCCTCGCCGACCAGCCGGGCGACCTGCTCCTTGGCGGTGCGGGTGCGGGTGTCGTTGGCGGCCTCGGCGCCCGCCAGCGCCTTGGCGGCGGCCTCCTTGGCCTCGGCGACCAGCTTCTCGGCCTCGCTCTGCGCCTTGCGCAGGGCCTCCTCGGCCTCGGTGATGCGCTGCTCGGCGGCCCGGCCGAGTTCGGCGGCCTGCCGGCGGGCGGTGTCGGACTCGTTCGCCGTGGTGGAGCGGAGCCGCTCGGCGTGGTCGGTGGCCTCCTGGGCCTGGGCGGAGGCCGCGTTCAGCAGCCGCTCGGCGTCGGCGCGGGCCCGGCGCAGGATCTGCTCGGCCTCCGCGCGGCCCGCCTCGGCCTCGGCCTGGAGCCGCCGGCCGGCCTCGCCGGTCAGCCGCTCGGCCTCCGCGCGGGCGGCGGCCAGTGCCTGCTCGGCCTCCGCGCGGGACTCCTCCAGCAGGCGGCGGGCCTGGGTCTCGGTGCGGGCACGCAGCTGTTCGGCCCAGGCGACGTTCTCGTTGACGTGGGACTCGACGGTCTGCCGGCGTTCCGCGAGCTCCTGGTCGAGCTGCTGGCGGCGGGTCACCGCCTCCTGGTGCAGTTCGGCCTGGAGCCGGGCCGCCTGCTCGGCGTGCTCCTGCAGGATCCGCTGGGTCTGCGCGCGCACCTGGCTGAGCTCGCGCTCGGCGTCGGCGCGCAGCTGGTCGGCCTGCACCTGCGCGTTGCGCAGCAGCTGCTCGGCCTGGTAGCCGAGGTCGCCACCGTCGTAGGCGGGCCTGGTCATCAGGGTGCGGCGCGCCTCGTGCAGCTTGGCCCGCAGCACCTCGACCTGGTAGCCGAGGTCCTCGGCGTGCTGGATCGCCTTTTCCCGCTCGGTCTTCAGCCGCTTCATCTCGGCCTCGAACCGAGAGAGGTGGTCGACGTCAGCCGCCGGCTCTCGCTCCTGGCTCTCGTAGCCCCGCACTGCGCGGTCCCATCCGTCCCCTGGTCGCAAGTCTGTCCACAGAGCTCCGTCCATCCGCCGGACGGGGCCCCCGGGGGAATGGTGTCAGATCATCGAACGGAGCATGGGCTGCTGCCCGGCGCTCGTCCCCCGAAACCCGGACCCCGGCCTGCGGCCGCCCGGGACAGCCGGGCGACCGCACCCAACCCTACCGGCCCTTATGTACGAGGGTCAGTGCTCAGGCGACTCAACGTCCGCGGAAGTGACCAGTTCGGTGAGGACGCCGTGGCAGTCCTTGGGATGCAGGAAGGTGATCCTCGATCCCATGGAGCCGCGCCGGGGCTCGTCGTAGAGCACGCGGACGCCCTTGCCGCGGATTCCGGCGGCGTCCCCGTCGACGTCCGCGGTGCCGAAGGCGATGTGGTGGACGCCCTCGCCGTTCTTGGCGAGCCACTTGGCGACGGTGGAGTCCTCCCGGGTCGGCTCCAGCAGCTGGAGGTAGGTCGAACCGCCGTCCGACGTATCGTTGATCTTGAGCATGGCCTCGCGCACGCCCTGCTCCTCGTTGACCTCGGAGTGGAAGACCTCGAAGCCGTAGGTGGCCCGGTAGAACTCGACCGTCCGGTCGAGGTCGAAGCAGGCGATCCCGATGTGGTCGATTCGCGTCAGCATGGAATCAGTGGAGCGCTCCGGAGGTGGTTACGCAACGTGCGCGCGATCACACCGGTGGCCCGATGACGGGTGCCGTACGGCGTCAGTACATTCGAGTAAACCCTCGTTCACTCCTCAGCTCGTGCAGCTGGAAGGGGATCGCACCTCATGACCGGAACGAACAGCGCCACCTCCGTCATCGTCGCGGGCGCCCGCACCCCGATGGGCCGGCTGCTCGGCTCGCTGAAGTCCTTCTCGGGGGCCGATCTGGGCGGCGTCGCCATCAAGGCCGCGCTGGACCGGGCGGGGATCGGCGGTGACCAGGTGCAGTACGTGATCATGGGCCAGGTGCTCCAGGCCGGGACAGGGCAGATCCCGGCGCGCCAGGCCGCCGTCAAGGCCGGCATCCCGATGAGCGTGCCGGCCCTCACCATCAACAAGGTGTGCCTGTCCGGACTCGACGCGATCGCGCTGGCCGACCAGCTCATCCGGGCCGGCGAGTTCGACATCGTGGTCGCGGGCGGCCAGGAGTCCATGACCAACGCGCCCCACCTGCTGCCGAAGTCCCGTGAGGGCTACAAGTACGGCGCCGTGGAGATGCTCGACGCGATGGCCCACGACGGCCTGACCGACCCGTGGGAGAACATCCCCATGGGCGAGTCCACCGAGAAGCACAACACCCGCCTGGGCATCGGCCGCGCCGAGCAGGACGAGTTCGCCGCCCTGTCCCACCAGCGGGCCGCCGCCGCGCAGAAGAACGGCGTGTTCGAGGCCGAGATCACGCCCGTCGAGATCCCGCAGCGCAAGGGCGAGCCGGTCGTCTTCAGCAAGGACGAGGGCATCCGCCCCGAGACCACCGCCGAGTCGCTGGGCAGGCTGCGCCCGGCCTTCACCAGGGACGGCACGATCACCGCCGGGTCCGCCTCGCAGATCTCCGACGGCGCCGCCGCCGTGGTCGTGATGAGCAAGGCCAGGGCGCAGGAGCTGGGGCTGGACTGGATCGCCGAGATCGGCGCCCACGGCAACGTGGCCGGCCCGGACAACTCCCTGCAGTCCCAGCCGTCCCACGCGATCCTGCACGCTTTGAAGAAGGACGGCCTCCAGGCCGCCGACCTCGACCTGGTCGAGATCAACGAGGCGTTCGCGGCGGTCGCGGTGCAGTCGATGAAGGACCTCGGTGTCCCCGCCGACAAGGTGAACGTCAACGGCGGCGCCATCGCGCTCGGCCACCCCATCGGCATGTCCGGCGCCCGTCTGGTGCTGCACCTGGCGCTGGAGCTGAAGCGGCGCGGCGGCGGGGTCGGCGCGGCCGCGCTGTGCGGCGGCGGCGGCCAGGGCGACGCGCTGATCGTGCGGGTGCCGCAGGACTGAGGCCGCCGGCCCGCCCCAGGGGCCCGGACCGCCCGGCCGCCCACCCCCTCGACGAGAACGGGAGCAGTGAATGCAGGACGTCTCCGCACTGGTGGCCCAGGCCAGGGAGGGCCGGCCGCGGGCCGTGGCCCGGCTGATCTCCCTGGTGGAGGGGGCGTCCCCGCAGCTCAGGGAGGTCATGGCGGCGCTGGCCCCGCTCACCGGCAGCGCGTACGTGGTGGGGCTGACCGGCTCCCCGGGCGTGGGCAAGTCCACCTCGACGTCCGCGCTGGTGACGGCGTACCGCAAGCGGGGCCGGCGGGTCGGGGTGCTGGCGGTCGACCCGTCCTCGCCGTTCTCCGGCGGGGCCCTGCTCGGCGACCGGGTCCGGATGTCGGAGCACGCCTCCGACCCGGGCGTCTACATCCGCTCCATGGCGACCCGCGGCCACCTCGGCGGCCTGGCCTGGTCGGCGCCCCAGGCGATCCGGGTGCTGGACGCGGCCGGCTGCGACGTGATCCTCGTGGAGACGGTCGGCGTCGGCCAGTCCGAGGTGGAGATCGCCTCGCAGGCCGACACCAGCGTGGTGCTGCTCGCGCCGGGCATGGGCGACGGCATCCAGGCCGCCAAGGCGGGCATCCTGGAGATCGGTGACGTGTACGTGGTGAACAAGGCGGACCGGGACGGCGCCGACGCCACGGCCCGCGAGCTGAACCACATGCTCGGCCTCGGCGAGTCCCGTGCGCCCGGCGACTGGCGGCCGCCGATCGTGAAGACGGTCGCGGCGCGCGGCGAGGGCGTCGAGGAGGTCGTGGAGGCCCTGGACAAGCACCGGGCGTGGATGGAGGAGCGGGGCGTGCTCGCCGAGCGGCGGCTGGCCCGTGCCTCCCGGGAGGTGGAGACGATCGCGGTGACCGCGCTGCGGGAGCGGATCGGCGACCTGCACGGCGACCGGCGGCTGAGCAGCCTGGCGCAGCGGATCACGGCCGGTGAGCTGGACCCGTACCGGGCGGCGGACGAACTGGTGGCGGGTCTGACCCGGGGCTGACCGGGCGGGCGGGGCCCGGCGCGGGGGTGCGGGCCGGCCGGCCCGGCCGGCCGAGAGGGGCGGCGACGGCGCCGGGACACCTGGGTGCGGTGCCCGCGCCGTCGTGGCGGGGCCGGGCAGGAACCCGGGGAGCGGTGGAGCGGGGCGAGATGCCTTCGCCGCCGGGCCGGTCCGGCGGCCCCTCACCCGGGGCCGGCCGCCGGTCCGGTCGGCCTGGCCCGTCCGCGGGTCCGTCCGTGCCGCCCGGGCGACGGTCCGGCGCGCCGGTCCGTTCTCGCGCGGCCGGCGGAGACCCTCCCCGGGCCCGGAGTCCGCGGCGGACTCCGGCCGGCGCGCCTGTGGGGTGCTCCGCCGACGGCCCCTGAACGGCCGGACCGCCCTCAGGGGCGGCCGCGCTGGCCTCGCAGGTGCTCGGCGATCGGCCGCAGCGAGTTGTCGAGGTCGCCGAGCGCGTCGGGGGAGAGCAGGTCGATGAAGTGCCGGCGCACGGAGGCCACGTGGTGCGGGGCGACCCGCCGCATCGTCTCCATGCCGTGCTCGGTGAGCACCGCGTACAGCCCGCGCCGGTCGGACTCGCAGTTCTCCCGGCGCACCAGGTTCGCGTTCTCCATGCGCGTGATCTGGTGCGAGAGACGGCTCTTGGACTGCAGGGTGGCGGAGGCCAGGTCGCTCATCCGCATCCGCAGGTCCTCCGACTCGGAGAGGTTCACCAGGATCTCGTAGTCGTTCATCGTCAGTCCGAACGGCTGCAGATCCTTCTCGAGCTGGTAGGTCAACAGCCTGTTGACCTCCAGGTGGGTGCGCCAGGCGCACTGCTCCGCGTCACTCAGCCAGCGGGTGGCCGTTTCGGTCTCCATGAATGAAGTCTACCTAAGAAGTTGAAAGGCGTACTAATCGGGGGGTGGTGTGACGGCGTGCACGCGCGTTCGATGTCACACTCCGCAGACTACCGCTCACAGCCCGAAGCGACGCTGGAGGTCTCCGAGCTGTCCGGGAAGGCGCGGTACCCCTTGGCCACCGTGCGGACCGCCGCCCGGCACCCCCTGCTGGTGCGGAACCGTCCCCGTCGCCCGCTCGGGCATCAGCTTCTCGGTGGACTGCAGCAGGACCGTCCCGGCCCCGACGAAGTCGAACTGGTGCTCCTCCCCGGAGGCCCCGCCCAGGCCCGTCAGTGCACGTAGACCGCCCATCACGCCGGTCATGTAGCCGTGGTCGTAGTGGTGACAGGGCGACGGGCAGTCCGCCCAGCCGACGAGCGCCTGCGGGTCCACGCGGATCGGCGGCTCCATGAACACCACCGGGCCGTTCGACGCGGCGACGAACTTCCCCGTTCCGATCAGCGTGAGAAAACCCGGCACGATCGATTGTTTCAGCGACAGACTTGGCTGAAAAGCGAGCAGGTTGCCGGAGCGAATGGTCAGATTGCCGTCGTCGAGGTCGTACGCATTGACGTCGAAGGCCCGGTCGGCGAGCAGCATCCTGCCCGAGCCCTCCGCCACGACCCAGTCCGAGGCGTGCAGAGGCGAATGAAACGAGGTGCGGACAAGGCGGTCCAAACGCCCGTGCCCGATGCCCTCGAACGCGATCGAACCGTAGTAGGCGATCATCTTCCCCTTCTGCAGGAACCACTGGGAGCCCCTGAGCTCCACGCAGAAGGTGTACGCGTTGACGTTGTCGTCGACGGGCAGTGTCATCGGGTCGTACGCGGCGGGCCCCGCGCCGGGGTGGGCGGTCACAGCTTCTCCTCCGAGGCCTGGACGAACACCGAGCCGCTGCCGCTGAGCTCCAGCTGGAACGCCTCGCCGGAGCCGCGCCCCACCATGTCGCGCCAGCCGAGCGCGGTCGACAGCTTGTTGCGGACGTCGCCGTGGTGGGCCACGTAGGCCTGGGGGTCGACGTGCACCGGGCGCTGCGGGGTGATCGGCACCTCGAAGACGCCGCCGTGGGCCATGACCGCGACCGCGCCGTGCCCGCGCAGGGCCGTGGTGAACAGCCCCTGCCCGCTGACCTGCCCGCGCACCATGCCCATCACGCCGCCCTGCGCGCCGAGGAACACGGTCGACTGCTCCAGGGTGCCCTCGAAGGCCAGCAGCCGGTCCGCCTCCACGTACAGCGTGTCGCCGCTCAGCCGGATCACCTGCACATGGTGGCCGCCGTGCCCGAACAGCACCGTGCCGCTGCCCTCCACGGACATCAGCGGGGTGTCCTCGCCCGCCACCCGGCGGCCGATCATCGACATGACCCCGCCCCGGCCGCCGGTCACGCTCGGGGTGAAGGACACCTCGCCCCGGTAGGCGAGCATCGCCCCGCGCTGACTGAACAGCCGCTGCCCCGGTGCGACGGTGGCCTCCACCATCTTGGAATTGATCTCCCGGAACGCCATCACACGTCCCCCGCGATCGTGTTGCGCTCGCTCGGCTGCACGTACACCAGGCCGTCCCCCTCGAAGCGGATCTGGAAGGCCTCGCCGCCGCCCTCCCCTAGCAGGGTGCGGAAGCTCACGCCGGACTGGAAGGACTGCCGCAGGTCGCCCTGGTGCGCCACGTACGCCCCCGGGTCGACGCTCAGCGGGTACTGCGGGCTCACCCGCAGCAGGACGGCGGGCCCGTCGGAGGTGATGGCCGCCTGTCCGTGCCCCTCGACGGTGGTGGTGAACAGCCCGTTGCCCTGCGAGGCGCCGCGCAGCCCCGTGAAGGTCGTGCCGGTGCGCAGCCCCGCGTCGGTGGCGAGCAGGTTGCTGCTCTCCACGTGGAGCCTGTCGCCCTGGAGGCTCACCAGGTTGATCTCGGAGGCCCGGTCGGCGAACCAGCAGGTCCCCTGCCCCCTCACCTCCATCACCGTCATCTGCTCGCCGGTGAGCCTGCGGGTCACCATGCCCCGCAGCCCCTCCCCGCCGCCGCTCAGCTTCTTGAAGGCCATCTGCCCGTCGTACGCGACCATCGAGCCGTTCTTCGCCTTCACGGCATCCCCGGTCATGTCGACGGCGAGCACCTTGCTTCCCTGCAGTCGGAACATCGCCACGGAGTGAAGGTAGCCGCCGGGCGACATCACCGGCCAGAGTCCTGGGGCGGAGCGGAACCCGGAGCGGACCCCGAGGCCCGCACCCCGGGACCCTTCGGGGGTGCCCCCGGCGTCGGGACCGCGGGAGGCTTTGCCACAATGGCAGAACGTTTGTGCATGCGTTCACAAACGATCGACGACTCTCCCCTCCGAAGGTGACCCGTGGACATCAAGACCGCCTCCGCCCTGCGCCGGCTCCGCCTGGTCTCGACCCCCGAGGCCGTGTCCTTCCTGCTGCTGCTCGTCTGCTCGGTGCTCAAGCGCACCACGGACTTCAACGCGGTGCCGGTCATGGGGGCCGTCCACGGCCTCCTGTTCGTGCTGTACGTGCTGTTCTGGGCCGACGCCTGGAACCGCGCCCGCTGGCCGCTGGGCACCGCCGCCCTGTACCTCGCCCTGTCCGTCCTGCCCACGGGCGGCTTCTTCGCCGACCGCAGGCTGCGCCGTGAGTCCGAGGACGCCCTCGTCGCCGCGCGCGCCCGCACGGAAGGCGTCGTCAGCGCATGATCGTCGCTTTCTCGGTGACACCGCTGGGGGTGGGCGAGGACGTGGGGGAGTACGTCGCCGACGCCGTGCGGGTCGTGCGCGAGTCGGGCCTGCCGCACCGCACCGACGCCATGTTCACCTCCGTCGAGGGCGAATGGGACCAGGTCATGGACGTGGTGCGGCGTGCCGTCGCCGCCGTGGAGGCGCGGGCGCCCCGGGTCTCCCTCGTCCTCAAGGCCGACATCCGCCCCGGCGTGACGGACGGCCTGACCTCCAAGGTGGAGACGGTCGAGCGGCACCTGGCCGGCTGACGCGCGTCCCCGGGCGCACCCGGGCGGGTGCGCCCGCACGCGGCACCCGGCTGGACGCGCCTGGTTCGACACATGCCTCTATGTCCAGTTTCGTGTGGATATGAATCCGCAATGACTGGAGGGCGTTGTGCGGCCGGAGGGATACGACTACGACACCCACAGCAGACTGGCCGGACCGCTCACGGAGCCGGCCGGCCCCTCCTGCCGGGTGCGGTACACCTCGCTCCTCGCCCGCGAGCCCCGCCGAATACGAGCCGTCGCCCTGATGAGCCTCGCCCCGGTCCTCACCGGGATCCTCCTCGTCTACCTGGTGTGGCCCACCCACTGGGTGGAGCGCGAGGGCGGCGAGCCGTGGATGGTCTGGCTCGACGCCACCATGCTCGTGGCGATCGGACTGATCGAGCTCTTCATGGTCGTGAACGTCGCCTCCGTCGCCCACGCGACCATGGTCGCCCGCGACCCCGTGCCGGTCGTCCCCGAGCAGGGCACCCGCGTCGCCTTCCTGACGACGTACGTCCCCGGCAAGGAACCCCTCGCCATGGTCCGCGCGACCCTGGAGGGCGCCCTGCGGATCCACCACACCGGGCCCCTCGACGTCTGGCTCCTCGACGAGGGCGACGACGCCGCGGCCAGGGCCCTGTGCACGGAACTCGGCGTCCGCCACTTCACCCGGCACGGCGTCGAGGAGTGGAACCGCGCGAAGGGCGCCCACAAGGCCCGCACCAAGCACGGCAACTACAACGCCTGGCTCGCCCGCCACGGCACCGAGTACGACTTCTTCGCCTCCGTCGACACCGACCACGTCCCGCTGCCCGCCTTCCTGGAGCGGATGATGGGCTACTTCCGCGACCCCGACGTGGCCTTCGTCGTCGGCCCCCAGGTGTACGGCAACTACCACAACCCGGTCACCAAGGCCGCCGAGTCGCAGCAGTTCCTCTTCCACGCGCTCATCCAGCGCGCCGGCAACCGCTACCGCTCCCCGATGTTCGTCGGCACCAACAACGTGGTCCGCATCGCCGCCCTCCTCCAGATCGGCGGCCTCCAGGACAGCGTCACCGAGGACATGGCGACCGGCTTCGAACTGCACCGCCGCCGCAACCCCCGCACCGGCCGGCACTGGCGCTCGGTCTACACCCCCGACGTGCTCGCGGTGGGGGAGGGCCCGGCCTCCTGGACGGACTTCTTCACCCAGCAGATGCGCTGGTCCAGAGGCACCTACGACACCCTCCTCAAGCAGTACTGGAAGGCGCCGTTCACGATGCCGCCCGGCCGTCTCCTCTCGTACACGCTGATGCTCGTGTACTACCCGATGACGGCCGTCAACTGGTTCCTGGGCGCCCTCAGCTGCGTGCTGTTCCTCTGGTTCGGCGCCTCCGGCACCCAGGTCGCCGCCTCGGTGTGGCTGATGCTGTACAGCGACGCCGCCGCCCTCCAGGTCGGCCTCTACCTGTGGAACCGGCGCCACAACGTCTCCCCGCACGAACCCGAGGGCTCCGGGGGCCTGGCCGGCATGGCGATGTCCGCGCTGTCCGCGCCGATCTACCTCAAGTCCCTCGCCGAGGCGCTGCTGCGCCGCCCGAGCCGCTTCGTCATCACCCCCAAGGGCGGCGACGCCAGCGCGGACCGGCTGCTGACCTTCCGCATCCACCTGATGTGGGCGGCGGTCCTGGTCAGCGCCCTCACCGCGTCCGTCGTCCTCGGCCACACCCATGTCGCGATGCGCACCTGGGCGGTCCTCGCCACGGTGATCTCCCTCGCCCCCGTGACCGTATGGCTGTCGACCCGGCTCCGCGAGCGGCGCAGGCGCCCGGCGCACGCCCGCACGGCGGCGCCCCTGCTCCCCGACGGCCCCGACGCCAGCCGCCCCGCGCTGGCCGGCAGCGGAGCCACCACCCGGGTCTCCGGCACGAGCACAGGAGGCAACTAGGCCATGGCCTACCAGCCCTCGCAGAGGACCAAGAAGACCGTGCTGGGCATCGGCGGCATCGCCCTCCTGGCCGGCCTGAACGCCCCCGCCGCGCTGGACTTCGCGGGCGACCGCTACCACGCCTACAAGATCGCCCAGCCCGGCTACCAGGCGCGCTACGGCTCCTGGAGCCAGGTCGCCATCCCCGGGCAGTACCGCACCAACGCCATCCACGCGGCCCTGCTGCACACCGGCAAGGTGCTGATCGTGGCCGGGTCGGGCAACGAGCAGAAGAAGTTCGACAAGGGCGAGTTCGACACCGTGCTGTGGGACCCGAAGGCCGGCACCTTCAAGAAGGTCCCCACCCCGGACGACTTCTTCTGCTCCGGCCACGCCCAGCTCCCCGACGGCCGGCTCCTGGTGGCGGGCGGCACCGCCCGCTACGAACTGCTCGACGGGGAGGTGCAGCGGGCGGGCGGCGGCATGCGGGTGAAGAACGAGAACCCCGACAAGGCCGTGCACCTCGGGAAGGGCACCCGTTTCCGCTCCCCGGCGGGCGTCGAGTACGTCAGCCGCTTCGACGTCACCGTCCCCAGGGCCGAGCGCACCTTCGAGATCACCTACGACCGGCGCGGCGTCATGGAGCCCTGGAAGACCACGGTCACCGCCGGCGAGGCACGGGTGTTCGTCGAGGCCGTCAAGAAGGGCCCGCAGTCCGTCACCGGCACCCAGGCCCAGTACGAGATCGTCGGCCTGAAGGGCAGGGACGCCGACAACACCTACGGCCTCTCCGAGAAGATCACCCTGGACAAGCAGGACTTCCAGGGCATCCGCGCGGCCTACGAGTTCGACCCGGTCGCCGAGAAGTACGTCCCGGTCGCCCCGATGGACAAGGCCCGCTGGTACCCCACCCTGGTGGGCCTCGACGACGGCCGTGTCCTCGCCGTGTCCGGGCTGGACGACGTCGGCGTGATCGACCCGGGCGACAACGAGATCTACGACCCCGCCACCAGGAAGTGGTCCCCCGGCCCCAAGCGGTACTTCCCGACCTACCCGGCGCTGTTCCTCACCAAGGGCGGCAAACTCTTCTACCCGGCGGCCAACGCCGGGTACGGCCCCGCCGACCAGGGCCGCGAGCCGGGCCTGTGGGACCTGGACACCAACACCTTCACCAGGGTGCCCGGACTGCGCGACCCGGACCAGACCGAGACGGCCGCCTCCGTGCTGCTGCCTCCGGCGCAGGACCAGAAGGTGATGATCCTGGGCGGCGGCGGGGTCGGCGAGTCCAGGAAGGCGACCGCGCGCACCGCGGTCGTCGACCTCAGGAAGGACAACCCGGTCTTCCGGGACGGACCCGACCTGCCGCAGGGCACGCGCTACCTGAACAGCGTCATCATGCCGGACGACACGGTGTTCACCACCAACGGATCCGAGGACTACCGCGGCCGCAGCGCCAGCAACATCCTCAAGGCGCAGTTCTACGACCCGGGGGCGAACGCCTTCCGCGCGGCCGCGGACCCGACGGTGGGCCGCAACTACCACTCCGAGGCGCTGCTGCTGCCCGACGGCCGGGTCGCCACCTTCGGCTCCGACCCGCTCTTCGACGATGAGCAGAACACCAAGCTGGGCCACTTCGAGCAGCGCATGGAGGTCTTCACGCCGCCCGCCCTGCACCGGGCCGGCGCCGACCGGCCGGTGCTCGGGGAGGGGCCCCGGCAGCTCGACGCCGCGCGCCGGGCCACCTTCCGCACCGAGCACCCCGAGCGTGTCGCCGCCGCCCGCCTGATGCGGCCCAGCGCGGTCACCCACACCACGGACGTGGAGCAGCGCTCCATCGCGCTGGAGGTGACGCGGTCGGACCGGGCGGTGACCTTCGAGGTGCCGGACGACCCGGCGCTCGTGCCGCCCGGCTGGTACATGCTGTTCGCCACGGACGCCGACGGCGCGCCGTCCGAGGCGAAGTGGATCAAGGTCGGCTGAGCCGGACGCGGCGCCGCCCTCCGGCGGCAGGGCCGGGAGGGCGCCGGGAGGACGCCGGGAGGACGACCGGAGCGCGGACGAAGGCAGAGAAGGCGGACGAAGGCCGGAGCGCGGATGAACGGCCGGAGCGCGGATGAACGGCCGGAGGGCGGACGAACGGCCGGACCGGGGCCGTCCGGCCCGGGGCCGTCCGGCCCGGGGCCGTCCGGCCGGGGCCCCGCGAACGGCCGGCCCCCTGGGCGAAGGTCAGGCCCTGGAGTTGCGGGCCAGCTCCAGGGCGTACCGCGGCCACCACCGGCCGGCGTCCGGCCCGCCCTCGCAGGCCCCGTCCGACTCGCCGGGCCGCTTGACCCAGAGGTAGGCGTCCAGGGACCGCTCCCCGGTGTCCGTGGTGGGCGGCGTGCCCAGCGCCCGGCCCGGCGGGTTGCACCAGACGCCGTCCAGCGGGCCGTTGCCGTTGCGGCTGGAGTCGATCACGAAGTGCTTGCCGCCGAGCTGCCGGGAGAGCCGCAGGCCGTACGCCTTCGTGGCGTCGTCCGTCTGGAAGTTGGAGACGTTGAGGGCGAACCCGTCGGCGCCGTCGACACCGGCCCGTCGCAGCGGCTGCACCAGCTTCGAGGAGTCCCGGATCCAGGACGGGTTGCCGGCGTCGAGGTACACCCTGGTGCCGGGCTGCCGCTTGAGCCGGGCGACGGCGTCGCTCAGCAGCTGCTCGCGCTCGGCGTGCTCGGCGCCGGGGGTGCAGCCGTCCACGATGTGGGCGACGGCGTCCGGCTCCAGCACCACCAGCGCCTCGGCGTCGCCGAGGGCGCTTGCGAACCGTTCGATCCAGTCGCGGTAGGCGTCCGCGTCCGCGGCGCCGCCCGCCGAGTGCTGCCCGCAGTCCCGGTGCGGGATGTTGTACGCCACCAGCAGCACGGTCTGCCCCGTGCGGCGGGCCGCGGCGGCGGCCCGCCGCACGACCGGCGCGGGGTCGGTCTCCCCGGCCGGCCACAGCGCGGCCGGCCGGCCGGCGATCCGCTGCAGCAGGTCGGCGTCCCGGGTGCGGCCCTCCCGCCGCCACGCCGCGATCTGCCGGGCGGCGGGGCTGTCCGGGTCGACCCAGAACGGCGAGCCGACCCGCGCGTTCGAGGCGCGCGAGGCGGCCCCGGCCACGGAGGCCTGGTCGATGCCGGGCGCCGCGGAGCACCCCGCGGTGAGAGCGAGGGCGGCGAGGGCGGCCAGCGCCGGGACGGTGTGGGTCGGCCGGGACATGCTGCTCCCTGAGCGGAGGTGACGGTCAGTCACCTATCGTGGCACAATCAGGACATTTTTCACGTAACGGAAGATGTCGGGTGGCGGGCGGGGTGCGGCCAGGAGCGTCCGAGGTGTCCGGAGCGTCCGTCCGGAGCATCCGGAGCGTCCGGGGTGTCCGGAGCGTCCGGGGTGTCCGGGGCGTCCGGGGTGTCCGGAGCGCCCCGCACCCGGTCCGGCGCCCGACGCGGCGGTGGGCGCGGCGGTGGGCAGGGGGCGCGTCCGGCCCCGGCCCCGCCGTCGCGGGGCGGCGGCCCCGCGCCCGAAAGGCGAGACGGGGCTGACCGCATAATGACCGGCCGGTAAGGTCTGGTGCCGTGCCGAAGCCGCTCAGTCTCCCCTTCGATCCCATCGCCCGCGCGGACGAGCTCTGGAAGCAGCGCTGGGGCCGGGTGCCCTCGATGGCCGCGATCACCTCGATCATGCGGGCGCACCAGATCCTGCTCGCCGAGGTGGACGCGGTGGTCAAACCGTACGGGCTGACGTTCGCGCGGTACGAGGCGCTGGTGCTGCTCACCTTCTCCCAGGCCGGCGAGCTGCCGATGTCCAAGATCGGCGAGCGGCTGATGGTGCACCCCACCTCCGTGACCAACACGGTCGACCGCCTGGTCAGGTCGGGGCTGGTGGACAAGCGGCCCAACCCCAACGACGGCCGCGGCACCCTCGCCTCCATCACCGGCAAGGGCCGCGAGGTGGTCGACGCCGCCACCCGCGACCTGATGGCCATGGACTTCGGGCTGAGCGCGTACGACGGCGAGGAGTGCGGGGAGATCTTCGCCCTGCTCAGGCCGCTGCGGATCGCCGCCGGGGACTTCGACGGGGCGTAGCCCCCGCCCTGCCCCCGCCCGCGGGTGCGGTCCCGGGGCTCCGCCGTCCGGGCGCGCCCGGACCCGCGCGAAGATCGCCCGGAACCTGCGGTTACGCTCGACGGCATGAAATCCAGCGTGCTGACCCGCTACCGCGTCATGGCGTACGTGACCGCCGTCATGCTGCTCGTGCTGTGCACCTGCATGGTGTTCAAGTACGGGTTCGACATGGGTGAGGACGTGACCCTGGCGGTCTCCCAGGTCCACGGCGTGCTCTACATCATCTACCTGGTCTTCGCCTTCGATCTGGGCTCCAAGGCGAAGTGGCCGTTCGGCAAGCTGCTGTGGGTGCTGCTGTCCGGGACGATCCCGTTCGCCGCGTTCTTCGTCGAGCGCAGGATCGCCCGCGAGACGCTTCCGCTGGTCAGCGGCGCGCAGCCCGCCCCCGCCAAGGCGTAGCCGGTACCGCCGCGAGGATCTCGCGGCGGTTGCCCGTCGACATTTACTAGGACGTCCTAGTAAATTCGAGGGTATGGACGCTGACGCCATCGAGGAGGGCCGCCGTCGCTGGCAGGCCCGGTACGACGCCTCACGCACCCGCGAGGCCGACTTCACCACGCTCTCCGGGGACCCCGTGGACCCGGTGTACGGGCCACGGCCGGGGGACACGTACGAGGGCTTCGAGCGGATCGGCTGGCCCGGCGAGTACCCCTTCACCCGCGGCCTGCATCCGACCGGCTACCGGGGCAGGGCCTGGACCATCCGGCAGTTCGCCGGGTTCGGCAACGCCGAGCAGACCAACGAGCGCTACAAGATGATCCTCGCCAACGGCGGCGGCGGGCTCTCGGTCGCGTTCGACATGCCGACCCTGATGGGCCGCGACTCCGACGACCGCCGCTCACTCGGCGAGGTCGGCCACTGCGGGGTCGCGATCGACTCCGCCGCCGACATGGAGGTCCTGTTCCGGGACATCCCGCTGGGCGACGTGACGACCTCGATGACGATCAGCGGGCCCGCCGTGCCCGTCTTCTGCATGTACCTGGTCGCCGCCGAGCGGCAGGGCGTGGACCCGGCCGTCCTCAACGGCACGCTCCAGACGGACATCTTCAAGGAGTACATCGCGCAGAAGGAGTGGCTCTTCCAGCCCGAGCCCCATCTGCGCCTGATCGGCGACCTGATGGAGCACTGCGCCGCACACATCCCGGCGTACAAGCCGCTGTCGGTCTCCGGCTACCACATCCGCGAGGCGGGCGCGACGGCCGCGCAGGAGCTGGCGTACACCCTCGCCGACGGCTTCGGCTACGTCGAGCTGGGGCTGAGCCGCGGCCTGGACGTCGACGTGTTCGCGCCCGGCCTGTCCTTCTTCTTCGACGCGCACGTCGACTTCTTCGAGGAGATCGCCAAGTTCCGCGCGGCCCGCCGCATCTGGGCGCGCTGGATGCGGGACGTCTACGGCGCCCGGACCGCCAAGGCCCAGTGGCTGCGCTTCCACACCCAGACCGCGGGCGTCTCGCTGACCGCGCAGCAGCCCTACAACAACGTGGTCCGCACCGCCGTCGAGGCCCTCGCCGCGGTCCTCGGCGGGACGAACTCCCTGCACACCAACGCCCTCGACGAGACCCTCGCGCTGCCCAGCGAGCAGGCCGCCGAGATCGCGCTGCGCACCCAGCAGGTGCTGATGGAGGAGACCGGCGTCGCCAACGTCGCCGACCCGCTGGGCGGCTCCTGGTACGTCGAGCAGCTCACCGACCGGATCGAGGCCGACGCGGAGAAGATCTTCGACCAGATCAAGGAGCGCGGCCTGCGCGCCCACCCCGACGGGCAGCACCCCATCGGCCCCGTCACCTCCGGCATCCTGCGCGGCATCGAGGACGGCTGGTTCACCGGCGAGATCGCCGAGTCCGCCTTCCGCTACCAGCAGTCCCTGGAGAAGGGCGAGAAGCGGGTGGTCGGCGTCAACGTCCACACCGGTTCGGTCACCGGCGACCTGGAGATCCTCCGGGTCAGCCACGAGGTCGAGCGGGAGCAGGTCCGCATCCTCGGCGACCGCCGCTCCGGCCGCGACGACGAGGCGGTCCGGGCGTCCCTCGCCGCGATGCTCACCGCCGCCCGCGACGGCTCCAACATGATCGCCCCCATGCTCGACGCGGTCCGCGCCGAAGCGACCCTCGGCGAGATCTGCGACACCCTGCGAGAGGAATGGGGCACCTACACGGAACCAGCCGGCTTCTGACCCCTCCAGGCCCCGCCCCCGGCCCCGCAGCCCCCCACCCCACACCGGGGCCACGGGGCCCACCCCCCCTCACGCCGCCCGACACCAACCCCCCTCAGGGGCGCGGGGAACCGCTGGAATCCAGGGACGCCCGGCGTCATCACCCTTATAAGGGCGTTGCAGACAGTTCCTCCGGTCGCGGACAAGTTCATCAAGCGGGATGCCAGTACCGGCCCCGGGCAGATCTTCGCTGTCACCGCCATCAATGCCCGCAACCAGGCCATCAAGGATGGCGTCCTCGGTGGTGCGACACGTGATCCCGACAGCGACAGCGACGTGTGGGCGATCTGGCAGAAGCTGAACGAAGACCCGGAGTTCAACATCCGGCAGGTCGGGTATGTGCATCGCTACCATGCCGTCAAGTACGGCGTTGCGCGCCCGAGTCTGACGTCGTCGTACGACGACCTGTTCAAGTACCTCAAGTACTACCAGGGTGAGAACGCGAACGCCGAGACCGAGGCACAGAAGAGACTCAAGGTGTACGCGACGTTCGAGAAGTACAACGCCATCTCCCGAGGCGACAGCTTGTGAGCAGTCCGGGACGGAGCGAGGAAGCGTTCCTGGCCGTGGCGCGTAGCCCGCAGAGGCGTGCAGCGGTCACCGTCGTCCTGGCCGGCGCCGTCAACCTGGTCCTCGGCTATCTCGGCAACAGCATCGTGGACCTGCCCTGGCGGCTCCTTGAGGTATGGGTGCTTCCCGAGTACGGATGGGCGCCTCAGCCGTCGCCGACGGACACCGATGACGGCATGGGGCCCGCTGTCGCCGCGATCATCTTCTTCACCGTCCCGTACTTGCTGATGTGCGCCTTCGCCAACTACCTGGTCACCCAGGCCGTCAACGTCTACCGGGTCTGGTACGCGCTCATCGCGTTCATGGCACTCATCATGCCGGCAGTCGTCTTCACCATCGACCCGTCTCTGTACGCCGAGATCCCTCGGCCCTGACAGAAAGCCCTCCACTCACATGTCCATATCGCGTCGTGCTGCCCTGAAGCATGCCACCGTGCTCGCAGCCGGTACCGCTGCGGTCACGTTGGCCGGCTCTCATCAGGCGTTTGCCGCCGTCGGCTCGCCGACTCCCGAGCCCGTCGACATCTCGGACGCCCTGCGCCGTCACAAGGCCGAACAGGAGCGCGTGTACACGGGCAAGCCGTCCAAGAACGGGTGGGAGATGGAGAAGGTCGCCGACGATGGCGGCACCATCTGGACCCGCGCCCTTCCCGGCACTCTCCTCGGCGGTGTCCAGGTGCGCCTTGGAGACATAGAAACCGTCCTCATCCACGTCGTCCGGCGTTTCCACTACGAGATAGACGAACTCCGCCGTGGTGACGTGGTCGGCTGGCGCCACCCCAGCACAGTACGCAAGGGGCTCGCGGAGTCGAACCTGGCGTCGGGTACGGCGGTGCAGATCCGGCCCGGCTTCTACCCCTCCGGGCAGCGCGGAGGGTTCTTCCCGAACCAGCTTGTGATCGTCCGGGACATTGTCGCCGACTGCGAAGGGGTCGTTCGGTGGGGCGGCGACGACCGGAAACCGGATGAGGCCCTGTTCTACATCGACGTCAAGCCGCATGATCAGCGGCTGGCCAAGGTGGTGGGCAAGATCCGGGGATGGACCGCTACTCCCGGCGAGGGTGCTGGGGCCGGTGTCGACCCGTTCCAGCCGAAGCGTCGCCGGGCTGCCGATCGGCTTGCCCACGAGCAAGCGTAGATGGTCGTGGCTGCCACACTGGCGCGATGAAACGAACCCTTCCCGCACTCCTGTTGACCGCGGTCGCTCTGTTGTCCGGCTGCGCAGAGTCGTCGAGGAGCGATGCCGATGGCCCGCCGACCATCAGCGCATCCCCAGCCAGCGCCGACAGTGACCTGGCAGCCCGCTACCGGGATGCCGGCGGTCAGCGGGATGTGTACGGCCTCAAGTACGAGAACCGTCAAGGCGTGCCGGAGCTGACGGTGTGGACCCGTAAACGCTCCGGCTACGGGCCCGGTTTCGACGACTTCGACAAGACGTTGGCATCCTTCCTCACCGGGCAGGGCGTCAGCCTCGCTCAGGGATACGTGCTGAACGTGTATGGCCCTGACGGGACCAGATTGCACCACTACGACACGACTATGGAGAAATCCTCTTGATACGCAGACCCCTTGTCTCCGCCTGCTTAGCCGCAGCCTCTGCTGGTGCCCTCCGTGAAGCTGCCCCTTGATCGTGGACACCTGGAGACTGGGATCTTGAGGTTCCAGAGGAAGTAGCACCAGGTGGGAAGCAAGTACACGAAGCGGTACACCGAGGAGTTCAAGCGGGACGCCATCGCGCTCGTCGATTCCCCGGGCAAGACGGTCACCGCCGTCGCCCGGGAACTCGGCATCAGTTCCGAGTCCCTGCGCGGCTGGTACCGCAAGGCCAAGGCCGACCGGGGCAACCGGCGAGTCCGGTGAGCTGACCAGTGCCGAGCGTGAGGAGCTCAAGCGGCTGCGCAAGGAGGTCCGCGAACAGCAGCAGACGATCGAGATGCTGAGAAAGCGACGGCCTTCTTCGTGGCGGCCGGACACCATTTACGCCGACCGCGGCTACGGCCATGACAAGTACCGCAAGCAGGTCCGGGCCGTCGGAATCACGCCGGTCATCGCGCGGCGTGGCACCGAACACGGATCAGGGCTGGGCGTGTACCGATGGGTGGTCGAGCAGAGCTTCGCACTGCTGCACTGCTGCACTGGTTCCGCCGGTTACGCATCCGCTGGGAGATCCGCGACGACATCCACGAAGCCTTCCTCAGCCTGGCCTGCGGCATCATCTGCTGGCGCCGACTGAAGAACTTGTCACGCCGCTGGGAGTTCCAAGGGGCGCGGGGAACTGCGCGCACAGGCGGGGCCGGCCCGCACCAGGCACCCTCAGCCGGCCCCCTCCTGCGCCGCACCGGCCAACCCCTGCAGCAGCACCCGCGTGAGCGCCCGCACCCACTCCGCATCCGCAGGCTCCGCACTCACCAGCGTGCGATGCACCACCGCCCCCGCGACCATGTCGAAGATGAGGTCGGCCGTACGCGCGGCCTCGGCCGCGTCCTCCTCCGCGGCCAGTTCCCCCCGCGCCTGCGCCCGCTGACGCCCCTCCGTGACCAGGCACTTCTGCCGCTCCACGATGGACGCCCGGATCCGCTCCCGCAGCGCGTCGTCCCGCGTGGACTCCGCGACCACCGCCATGAGCCCGCTCTTCGCCTCGGGGCGGGCGAGGATCGCCGCGAACTGGAGGACCACGCCCTCGATGTCCGCGGCCAGCGAGCCCCGGTCCGGCAGCCGCAGCTCGTCGAAGAGCTCCGCCACCGCATCCACGACCAGCTCGTTCTTGCCGGCCCACCGCCGGTACAGCGTCGTCTTGGCGACTCCCGCCCGCGTCGCCACGTCCCCCAGGGTCAGCTTCGACCAGCCCAGCTCCACCAGTGCCGCCCGGGTCGCCGCGAGGATCGCCGTATCGGCGGCGGCGCTGCGCGGACGGCCTCGGAGGGCGGGGGTGCGGCTCTGCATCCCCTGACCATAAACCGGCGTTCCGCACCCGCGGCCGTGAGGCAGATCACCCCGCGGCGGCCCCCGCGGAGAGCCTCGCCGCCATTACGCTACGACTCGTAGCGAAAGCTGACCGCGGCCCGTGCTGGACGTGCACGGGCGGCAACCGCACGGCGCGGGTGGGGACCCGGCGCCGGTGCCGGGGGAGTGGCCGGAGCGGGCTTTCGCGACGTTTTCGCTGACGCGCGAGTACGGGGGAGGATAGACGCATGCAGCCACGGAACATGTCCATGAGCGGCGTCGTCGACCTCGCCGCGGTCAAGGCGGCCCAGGAGGCCAAGGCCAAGGCCGAGCAGACGCGCGCCGAAGCGGCCCGGCAGGGCGGAGTCGGGGCCGTGTCCCCGGCCGATCTCGTCATCGACGTCGATGAGGCGGGCTTCGAACAGGAAGTCCTCCAGCGCTCCGCCGAGGTCCCGGTCGTCATCGACTTCTGGGCCGAGTGGTGTCAGCCCTGCAAGCAGCTGAGCCCGGTCCTGGAGCGGCTGGCGGTCGAGTACAACGGGCGCATCCTCCTCGCGAAGATCGACGTCGACGCCAACCAGATGCTGATGCAGCAGTTCGGGATCCAGGGGATCCCGGCGGTGTTCGCGGTCGTCGCGGGGCAGGCGCTGCCGCTCTTCCAGGGGGCCGCCGGCGAGGAGCAGATCCGGCAGACCCTCGACCAGCTGGTCGAGGTCGCCGAGCAGCGCTTCGGCCTGACCGGCCTCACCGTCGACCCGGACGCCGAGCCGGGCGGCGCCGAGCCCGCCGAGGCGCCCGTCGGACCCTACGACGCCCTGCTCAACGCCGCCGCGCAGGCACTGGACGCCGGTGACCTGGGCGGCGCCGCGCAGGCCTACCGCAACGTCCTCGCCGACGACCCGGCCCACCCCGAGGCGAAACTGGGCCTGGCGCAGGCCGAGTTGCTCCAGCGGGTGCAGGGCCTCGACCCGCAGACCGTGCGGCAGGAGGCGGCCGAGAAGCCGGCCGACGCGCACGCCCAGATCACCGCAGCCGACCTGGACCTCGTCGGCGGTCATGTGGAGGACGCCTTCGGACGGCTCATCGAGACCGTGCGGCGCACCGCGGGCGAGGACCGGGACGCCGTACGCCTGCGTCTGCTGGAGCTGTTCGAGGTGGTGGGCGCCGACGACCCGCGGGTGACCGCGGCCCGCCGGGCGCTGGCCCGCGCCCTGTTCTGACCGGACGTACCGGGCCCGAGGAGGACGGAGCCCGGAGCTCGCGGCCGTGCGGCCGGGGTGCCGGGAGCCTCCGAGGAGGCTGGAAGGCGGCCGCGCTTTGCCAAATCTTGGCAATCGCGGCCGCTGTTACTGCCAGTAAGTTCACCTCGTCCATCTGTCGGCTTCCGTCCGGTAATCAACTGTTTCGTCCAGCCGCTCTCTGACACCCTCCGTCGCCGACCGGGGCCCGCCGGTCGGCCTCCGGTTATCCGGCCGTTACTAGCGAGTAACGAACCCCCTTGTGTCGGCGGCGAGAATGCACCACGATCGGCGACGCTCGGTCCAATTCCCCCAGCCCCGACAGCCGGTCGGGTCGCGGGAGCTCCTGGGTCCCCACCGGGCAGGGCCGGCGGCAGTGATGCCGGCTCTTGAGGACAGGGGGGTCTTCGCCTTCCGGTGAAGCCTGTCCGGCAAGGTTGTGCGTGATGCGTGTCAGGCGCGACCAGTGGTTGTCGCTCGGGGGTGATCGCCGGTGATGCAGGCGCAGTTCGCGCCGCTGAGCGCGGGCGCTCTCCTTCCCGAGGACGTAGCACTTCTCCCATCCCTGCCCGGCTGAGCCGCCGTCATAGGGGCAGTCAGGGCCGGAGATGTACGTCCGAGAAGGAGGAAATCATGGGTTCCAAGCCTCGTGGCGGGACCAGATGGAAGCGGTTCGCTGTGGTCATGGTGCCCAGCGTCGCCGCGGCCGCCGCGGTGGGTGTCGGGCTGGCGCAGGGCGCGCTCGCCACGTCGTTCACCGTCTCCGGCCAGAGTTTCAAGGTGCGCGCGGGCCACCTGGAGGGCACCGGATTCGCCCAGTACGGCGGAATCGACGAGGGCTACACCGACGTCTCCGGTTCCAAGACCACCAAGCGTCCGGTCGCGATCTCGACGTTCAAGCACGCCGAGATCAACAACATGTGCCAGTCGCTGAAGACGGACATCCCGCTCCTGGGCACCGTCTACATGCGTCTGGAGGCCGGCAAGGGCGCCAAGCCGGTCGAGGCGGACAACCTCTACCTCGACATCGCCCAGCTCGACGCCGATGCCACGTTCAAGGGCATCGACATCGGTGTGGCCATCAAGGACCAGAGCAAGGGTCCGGCCGTCACGGACAAGGGTGTGCTGCCGGGCGGCTTCGCCCAGCAGGCGGACTCGGCCGTCCTGGACGACGCCAAGCAGGTGGCGTGGGCCACCACCGCCGGCACCTTCAAGCTGAGCGGTCTGAGCCTGCGGCTCGGCACCGACTCCAAGATGGAGTGCTTCTGAGCCTCCGTCGCGCGGGTACCCCCGGGTACCTGAGCTGACCGCCGGGCGGGGGAGCAGCCGTTCCCCCGCCCGGACCGGAATCCGGCGTCCGGTGCGGGAACACCGGGCACCGCTCTTCGCGCGCCGACCTCGAACTCCCCACGGCGGCATCGCCGCCACGTACTTCCCCCCGGATCCAGGGAGCTGTTTTCCATGAGTGCCGAGACTCCGGTCCAGAGCGTCGGGGGCTTCGCCCGGACGCGTCTGCGGTTCCGCGCCTGGCGGGGCGACCGGCCTTTCTGGGCGGGTCTGTTCACCCTGCTCGGCGGTGTGCCGATCGCCTACTTCCCCTACGCCACCCTCAAGCTGGGCCACATCTCGATCGCCATGGCGACGACGGCCGGCGCGGGCTCCCTGATCATCGGTGTCCTTCTGGTCACCCTCGGACTCACCATGTGGTTCCAGCAGGTCACCCGCATCTTCGCAGGCGTCGCCTCGATCGTGCTGGCCCTGGTGTCGCTGGTGGTGTCCAACATCGGCGGCTTCCTGATCGGTTTCCTGCTCGCCCTGCTGGGCGGCGCGCTCGCCCTCTCCTGGGCGCCCGGCGAGGAAGCCCCCGAAGCCGCCGAGGCCTCTGAGGCCGCCGAGGTCTCCGAGGCCGGCGACGCGGCCGCGACGCCGGATCCGGCCGCGCCGGTTCCGGCGGAGGCCGCTCCCCCCGCCGGGCCGCCGCCGGGCGGGCACACCGAGGCCGGTGTCCCGGCGCAGCAGCGGACCGGTCCGGACGCCACCGGACAGGCCCCGGGAGCCGTGCCGATTCCGCGGGAACACAGCGAGGGCGTCGCGCCCGACCACGACAACGGGAGGCACCGTGCCGGCTGAGCCGCTGGGCCCGGAGGACTTCGCGGCCACGCCGCGGATCCGTACCGGTCCCCGCCATGCGGCCCCCAAGAAGCCGCTCCTGACCCGACTGCACCTGCCTGGGGGCCGGGTCATCGCGATGGCCGCGATGCCGACCGCCGTCCTCATGGGCGTCGGTCTCAGCCCCCTCGCCCAGGCCGACGGACAGGACCCCAAGCGGCTGACGGCCGAGGAGTACCGGGCCTGTGTCGAGGCACTGGAAGTCACCCAGGACGGCACGGACGAGGCCGACCGGAGCGCCGAGCCCTCCGAGACCCCGTCCGCCGCCCCGGCCGGGACGGCCCCCGCCGGCCCGGCCGACGACGACACGAACGGCCCGGGCTCCGGCTCGGGTGCCGAGGACTCCGGCTCCGGAGCTGGATCCGGGTCCGGCGGCGGCACGGACGCACCGGTCCCCGCCGCCACGCCCACCGAGGCGCCCGGCGCCGCCGCACAGCAGCCCGGCGACCCCGGCGCGGACGCGCAGAGCCCGAGTGCGGAGCCCTCGGAGCCGGCCACCGAGCGCAGCAACCCGCTCGACCCGCTGGGCATCGGCAAGGCCCTCGAAGACCTGTTCACGGGCGGTCTCGGCCAGGAGCCGGCCGCCGCCGAGGAGCCGTCGCCCGGCGAGGCCGTGCAGGCGGCCGTCCCGGACGACCCGGAGCCGGCCACCCCGGCGAAGGACGCCACCGAGGACACCGGCACCGGCCAGGACACCGGAAGCGGCCAGAACAGCGGAGGCGGCAAGGCCGCGGAGCAGCCGGCCGCGAAGGCAGCCCCGGAAGCCACGAACACGCCCACCGAGGCACCTGAGGCGACCGAGGCCCCCGAGGCGACCGCCACGGCCACCGCCGAGCCCTCGCCCTCCGAGTCCGTCGCCGCCGAGGACTGCCCGGCGGCCACCGACGCCGACGGCGAGTACGCGAACACGCCCCGGCTGCCGGACCGGCCCTGGCGCCTGGAGGCCAGCTCCCTGCTCCTGAAGGGCGCCGACTACGAGGGCATAGTCGAGGTGCGGACCGCCAACGGCACCGTCAAGCGGGTGCTGAAGTACATCATCAACAACGGTACCGACATCGGTGATCTGCACCAGCTGGTGAAGGACGAGGACGGCGGCAGGACGTACCACGTCCAGGCCGCGCGGGGGTCCACCTCCACCATCCGCAACGGCAAGACGATCATGTACACGGAGAAGATCTCGGGCAAGCTGTTCGGCCTGATCCCGGTCACCTTCAGCCCGGACAGTCCGCCGCCGCTGAACATCCCGCTGATCTACTTCACCGACGTCGAGGTCACCCAGGCCGGCCAGTTCGGCGGCGACCTGCACGTCCCCGGACTTCAGCAGTACATCACCGACTGAGCGGGCACCGCGCCCCGCTCCACCGGCCGCTCCGGGAGCCGCACCACACCGAGGGCGCCCCCTGCCGTGAGACAGGGGGCGCCCTCGGTGCGTTCAGCCGTTCAGCCGTTCATCCGGTCGTCCGCTCGGCCGGTGGCCCTCCCCGCGATCCCCGGTCCCGGCGGCGAGGGAGGCCGTCAGCCGCGTTCAGTCGCGTTCGCCGCCGCCGAGGTGGTGGACGCGGACCATGTTCGTGGTGCCCGGCACCCCGGGCGGCGAGCCGGCGGTGATGATCACGGTGTCGTGCTGGGCGAACCGGCCGAGCCTGACCATCTCCTGGTCCACCAGCTCGACCATCTCGTCGGTGCTGTTCACGAACGGCACGACGTGCGGCTCCACGCCCCAGCTCAGCGCGAGCTGGTTGCGGGTGGCGTCGTCCGTGGTGAACGCGATGATCGGCTGTGCGGCGCGGTAGCGGGAGAGCCGGCGGGCGGTGTCACCGGACTTGGTGAAGGCCACCAGGCCCTTGCCGCCGAGGAAGTCGGCGATCTCGCAGGCGGCGCGGGCCACCGAGCCGCCCTGGGTGCGCGGCTTCTTGCCGGGCACCAGCGGCTGCAGGCCCTTGGCCAGCAGCTCCTCCTCCGCCGCGGTGACGATCTTCGACATCGTCTTGACGGTCTCGATCGGGTACGCGCCCACACTGGACTCGGCGGAGAGCATCACCGCGTCGGCGCCGTCCAGGATCGCGTTGGCCACGTCGGAGGCCTCGGCGCGGGTCGGCCGGGAGTTGGTGATCATCGACTCCATCATCTGGGTCGCCACGATCACCGGCTTGGCGTTGCGCCGGCACAGTTCGATGAGGCGCTTCTGCACCATGGGGACCCGTTCGAGGGGGTACTCGACGGCCAGGTCGCCGCGGGCGACCATGACGCCGTCGAACGCCATCACGACGTCCTCCATGTTCTGCACCGCCTGCGGCTTCTCCACCTTGGCGACGACCGGGACCCGGCGGCCCTCCTCGTCCATCACCCGGTGCACGTCGGCGACGTCCTTGGCGTCCCGGACGAAGGACAGCGCGACCAGGTCGCAGCCCATCCGCAGCGCGAACCGCAGGTCCTCGACGTCCTTCTCGCTGAGCGCGGGCACGTTCACGGCCGCGCCGGGCAGGTTGATGCCCTTGTGGTCGGAGATGACCCCGCCCTCGATGACGATCGTCCGCACCCGCGGTCCCTCGACGTCCAGGACCTTCAGCTCGACGTTGCCGTCGTTGATCAGCACCTGGTCGCCGCGCGAGACGTCACCGGGCAGGCCCTTGTAGGTCGTGCCGCAGACCGTCTTGTCGCCGGCGACGTCCTCGGTGGTGATGGTGAACTCGTCACCGCGCACCAGCTCGACCGGGCCCTCGGCGAAGGTCTCCAGCCGGATCTTCGGGCCCTGGAGGTCGGCGAGCACACCGATGGCCCGGCCGGTCTCCTTGGCGGCGGCCCGGAGCCGGTCGTACCGGCCCTGGTGCTCGGCGTGCGTGCCGTGGCTGAAGTTGAAGCGGGCCACGTTCATCCCGGCCTCGATCAGCGACACGAGCTGTTCGTGGGAGTCGACCGCGGGGCCGAGAGTACAGACGATTTTCGAACGGCGCATGAGGCGATCCTATCGGTTTGTTTCGCTCCGGAATATTCCGTCTGGCGGAAGATACAAATGAGTGTGCTTTCGCTCAGGTGGGCTCGGCTCAGTCGTTCTTCCGGACCAGCGCGTAGGTCTGTGTCGCGATCTCCAGTTCCTCGTCCGTCGGCACCACGGCGACCGCGACGCGAGCGTACTCGGGGGAAATCAGCCGCGGCTCGTCGCCGCGCACCGCGTTGAGCTCGCTGTCGACCGCCAGGCCCAGTTCCTCCAGGCCCGCCAGGGCCGCCTCGCGCACCTCGGCCGCGTTCTCGCCGACGCCCGCGGTGAACGCCACCGCGTCCACCCGGCCGAGCACGGCGCAATAGGCGCCGATGTACTTCTTCAGCCGGTGGATGTAGACGTCGAAGGCGAGCCGCGCCCGTTCGTCGCCCGCGTCGATCCGCCGGCGGATCTCCCGCATGTCGTTGTCCCCGCACAGGCCGATCAGCCCGCTCTTCTTGTTCAGAAGAATGTCGATGTCGTCGGCGGACATTCGGCCGACGCGCATCAGATGGAAGATGACGGCCGGGTCCACATCACCCGAACGCGTGCCCATCACGAGCCCCTCCAGCGGGGTCAGCCCCATCGAGGTGTCCACGCAGCGGCCGCCCCGGACCGCGGACGCCGACGCCCCGTTGCCCAGGTGCAGCACGATCACGTTGACGTCCTCCGGCGCCCTGCCCAGCAGCCGGGCGGTCGCCCGGGACACGTAGGCGTGCGAGGTGCCGTGGAAGCCGTAGCGGCGGATGCGGTGGGCGTCGGCGGTGTCCGCGTCGATGGCGTAGCGCGCGGCGGACTCCGGCATCGTCGTGTGGAACGCGGTGTCGAAGACGGCGACCTGCGGCAGGTCCGGGCGCAGGGCCCGCGCGGTGCGGATGCCGGTCAGGTTCGCCGGGTTGTGCAGCGGGGCGAGCGGGATCAGCCGCTCGATCTCGGCGAGCACCGTGTCGTCGACGACGGTCGGCCGGGTGAAGCGCCGGCCGCCGTGCACCACGCGGTGCCCGACGGCGGCCAGTTCGGGGGAGTCCAGCCCCAGCCCGTCCTTGGCCAGCTCCGCCGCCACCGCCTTCAGCGCGGCGCCGTGGTCGGCGGCCGGTCCGCTCCACTCCCGGGTTCCGCCGCCCGCCGGCGTGTGCCTGAGCCGGGTGGTCTCCTCGCCGATCCGCTCGACGAGTCCGGCCGCGAGCAGGCTGCCGTCACGCATGTCGAGCAGCTGGTACTTCACCGACGAGGAGCCGGAGTTGAGGACGAGGACGCGGGTGGGGCTCACAGCCGGGGTGCCTTCTGCTCGGAGGTGCGGCCGTCGGACTGGGCCTGGACGGCGGTGATGGCGACGGTGTTGACGATGTCCTGCACGAGCGCGCCGCGGGACAGGTCGTTGACGGGCTTGCGCAGTCCCTGCAGGACCGGCCCGACGGCGATGGCGCCGGCCGAGCGCTGCACGGCCTTGTAGGTGTTGTTGCCGGTGTTGAGGTCCGGGAAGATCAGCACCGTGGCCTGGCCGGCCACCTCGGACCCGGGCAGCTTGGTCGCCGCCACGGTCGGCTCCACGGCCGCGTCGTACTGGATCGGCCCCTCGGCCTTGAGGTCCGGCCGGCGCTCGCGGACCAGGGCGGTCGCCTCGCGGACCTTGTCGACGTCGACGCCCGAGCCGGACGTGCCCGTCGAGTACGACAGCATCGCGATCCGCGGCTCCACCCCGAACCGCGCCGCCGTCGCGGCCGACTGGACGGCGATGTCGGCGAGCTGCTCGGCGTCCGGGTCGGGGTTGACCGCGCAGTCGCCGTACACGAGGACCCGGTCGGCCAAACACATGAAGAACACCGACGACACGATCGCCGTGTCCGGCTTGGTCTTGATGATCTCGAACGCGGGACGGATGGTCGCGGCCGTGGAGTGCACCGAGCCCGACACCATGCCGTCGGCCAGGCCCTCCTCGACCATCAGGGTGCCGAAGTAGTTGACGTCCGAGACCACGTCGTACGCCAGCTCCACCGTCACACCCTTGTGGGCGCGCAGCCGGGCGTAGCGCTGGGCGAAGCCGTCCCGCAGCTCGCTGGTCGCCGGGTCGATCAGCTGCGCGTGACCGAGGTCGATGCCGAGGTCGGCCGCCTTCTTGCGGATCCGGTCCACCGGGCCGAGCAGGGTCAGCTCGCACACGCCCCGGCGCAGCAGGACCTCCGCGGCGTGCAGCACCCGCTCCTCGGTGCCCTCCGGCAGCACCACGCGGCGCAGATCGGAGCGGGCCTGTTCGAGCAGCTGGTGCTCGAACATCATCGGGGTGATCCGGTCGCTGCTGGGGGCGGACACCCGCCGCAGCAGGTCGCCGGTGTCGACGTACCGCTCGAACAGGCCGAGCGCGACCTCCGCCTTGCGCGGGGTGGCCGCGTTCAGCTTGCCCTCCAGGGAGAACAACTGCTCGGCGGTGGGGAAGCTGAGGCCGGGCACCGACAGCACGGGGGTGCCGGGGGCCAGCCGGGCGGCGAGGGTCAGGACCTCCTCGCCCGGCACCTCGTCGAGGGTGAGCACCACGCCCGCGATCGGCGGGGTGCCCGCGCTGTGCGCGGCGAGCGTGCCGACCAGCAGGTCGGCCCGGTCGCCGGGGGTCACCACCATGCAGCCGGGGGTCAGCGCGCCGAGGAAGTTCGGCAGCATCGCCCCGCCGAACACGAAGCCGAGGGCGTCGCGGGCGAGCCCCGAGTCGTCGCCGAGCAGCACCTTCGCGCCGAGTGCCTGGGAGACCTGGGCGACGGTCGGCGCGGACAGGGCCGGCTCGTCGGGCACCACGTAGCAGGGCACCGGCAGCCGGGAGGAGAGCCGGTCGGCTATCAGGTCGCGGTCCTCGCGGGCCACCCGGTTGGTGACCATGGCGAGCACGTCGCAGCCCAGGGTGTCGTAGGCGCGGTAGGCGTTGCGGGTCTCGGCGCGCACCGAGTCGGCGGGCTGGCCGCGGCCGCCCACCACCGGGATCACCGAGGCGCCGAACTCGTTGGCGAGGCGGGCGTTGAGCGCGAGCTCGTCGGGGAGCTGGGTGCCGGCGAAGTCGGTGCCGAGGACGAGCACGACGTCGTAGTCCCGGGCGACCGCGTGGAAGCGGTCGACCAGGACCGAGACCAGCTCGTCGGTGCCGAGCTCGGCCTGCAGCGCGGACGCCTCGTGGTAGTCCATCCCGTAGACCGTGGCCGGGTCCTGCGCCAGCCGGTAGCGGGCCCGCAGCAGCTCGTAGAGCCGGTCCGGGCGGTCGTGGACGAGCGGACGGAACACCCCCACCCGGTCGACCTGCCGGGTCAGCAGCTCCATCACGCCCAGCTCCACGACCTGGCGGCCGTCGCCGCGGTCGATACCGGTCACGTACACGCTGCGCGTCACGCGTGCTCTCCGTTTCGTGGTGAGGTCTCGTCGGGTCGGGTCGGGTCGGGTCGGGCCGGGTCGGCTCGGGGTGGGGGCTCCCGGGGTGTCCGGGCCGCCGCATCAGCCCCGCGGCGGGGCGTCCGGCAGCGGTCACAAAAATCGCCCACCAGGGTGAGCGGAACCCTCTTGACAGTACCTCCCTCCAGGGATAAGGCGCCCGCCAGGTGGCGGCGGCGACGCCGCCCCGGGCGGCATGGAAGAATCGGAAACGGCTCACCGGCATTCACAGCGAGCAGGAGACACAGCACGATGCGTATCGGAGTTCTCACCGCAGGCGGCGACTGCCCCGGCCTGAACGCCGTGATCCGGTCGGTCGTGCACCGAGCGGTCACGAACTACGGCGACGAGGTCATCGGCTTCGAGGACGGCTACGCCGGCCTGCTCGACGGCCGCTACCGCGCCCTCGACCTCAACGCCGTCAGCGGCATCCTGGCCCGCGGCGGCACCATCCTCGGCTCCTCCCGGCTGGAGCGCGACCGCTTCCGCGCGGCCTGCGACAACGCCAAGGAGCTCATCGAGAAGAGCGGCTTCGACGCGCTGATCCCGATCGGCGGCGAGGGCACGCTGACCGCGGCGCGGATGCTGTCGGACGCGGGCGTGCCGGTGGTCGGCGTGCCGAAGACCATCGACAACGACATCTCCTCCACCGACCGCACCTTCGGCTTCGACACGGCCGTCGGCGTCGCCACCGAGGCCATGGACCGCCTCAAGACCACGGCCGAGTCCCACCAGCGCGTGATGGTCGTCGAGGTGATGGGCCGGCACGCGGGCTGGATCGCCCTGGAGTCCGGCATGGCGGCCGGCGCGCACGGCATCTGCCTGCCCGAGCGGCCCTTCCACCCCGCCGACCTGGTGAAGATGGTCGAGGAGCGGTTCGCCCGCGGCAAGAAGTTCGCCGTCGTCTGCGTCGCCGAGGGCGCGCACCCCGCCGACGGCACCATGGACTACGGCAAGGGGGCCATCGACCAGTTCGGCCACGAACGCTTCCAGGGCATCGGCACCGCCCTCGCGCTCGAACTGGAGCGACGCCTCGGTACGGAGGCCCGGCCGGTCATCCTCGGCCACGTCCAGCGCGGCGGCACGCCCACCGCGTACGACCGGGTCCTCGCCACGCGCTTCGGCTGGCACGCGGTGGAGGCCGCGCACCGGGGCGACTTCGGCAGGATGACCGCGCTGCGCGGCACGGACGTGGAGATGGTGCCGCTCGCCGAGGCGGTCACCGCGCTCAAGACGGTCCCGAAGGCCCGCATGGACGAGGCGGAGTCGGTCTTCTAGGGCGTGTTGCGAAAGTAGCGTCGTCTGCCCGAAGGGCAGGCCTGGCGGCGTCTGGTGCGTGCGATCGCAAGGCGGAGGGTCGCCCCGATACTGGATGTATCGGGGCGAGCCCGACAACCCGGCGAGCGTGCGTGCCAGACGCCGCCAGGCAGGCGGGACTTTCGCAACACGCCCCAGTGCCTTCCAGCGCCGCGACGGGGCGGACGCCGCCTGCCGCGGCACCAGGACCGGTGCCGGTGACGTTGCGGGCTTCCAGGGCAGGCCGGCCGAGGCGTCGAAAACGAGTGGGCCGCCGGCCGGGTTTCGCCTAGGCTCCCTCGGAGCCCCAGGCTCACTGCCCGATCCGGCCCACGGAGGACACGTGCCCGACACGGACGGCACACAGGTCGACGCAGCGGAGTTCCTCGCCCACGCGCTGCGTCACCTGGACGACTACGACACCCGCCGCCCGTTCACCGAGATCCCCACCCTCGACGACTCCACCTCCGTGCCCTTCCGGCCGTTCCCGGCGCTGGCCGTCGCCATGGCCGGGCACGTCCTGTCCGCCTGGGAGGTGAGGACGTTTAGGGTCGAGAAGGCCCGGCGGGGCGAGCGCATCCGGTTCTTCACCGCGGTGGGCGGCGAGCCCGAGCGGGTCCTGCGCGCCTGCACCCTCTTCGACCCCGAGACGGGCACCCAGCAGATCTTCGAGCTGTGCGGACACTCCTTCTGCTCCAACAAGGCGCCCGCCGGCCCCGGAAGCCGCTGCGCGGACCACCTCGGCGACCCCGTGCCGGAGGGATGCCACCCCGACCACTGGCTGACCAGGGCCGCCCAGGCCGCGTACTCGACCGACCACGGGCGCGGCGGTCTGACCGACCGGCAGAGGCTGGCGGTGCACGCGGCCGACGCGGGCGTGCCGCTGGCGAGGATCGGCCGTGAGACCGGGGTGTACCCGTGGAGGGTGCACCTGCTGAGCGAGGGTCCCGCCCGGGAGCCGGAGGATGTCGGCGACGAGGACGACCCCGCCTGCTGGCCGGATGTCTTCCTCCCCGTACGGGACATCACCGCTGCGGACGTCCACCGCGTCTACCACCCCGTCTACCCCGATGCGGGCGGCGTGCCCGCCGAGCCCGCCCCGGACACGGTGCTCGCCCGGAAGGGCGGACAGTACTACTACGAGCCGCTGCGCCCGGACGGCCCGTACCTGGTCGACGGGGAGGAGTCGCTCCGCTTCACCCTGGAGTGGTGGCAGACGCAGGAGCACCTCCCGGATCATCTCCTGGCGCGCCGCGGTGACGACGGCCTCCGACGCGCGCTGTACGAGCCGCCCTGCTCCTGCGGCGACTGCGACTAGGGCGTGTTTCGAAAGTCCGGCCTGCCTGGCGGCGTCTGGCACGCACGCTCGCCGCGTTGTCGGGCTCGCCCCGATACATCCAGTATCGGGGCGACCCTCCGCCTTGCGATCGCACGCACCAGACGCCGCCAGGCCTGCCCTTCGGGCAGACGACGCTACTTTCGAAACACGCCCTAGTGCCGCGGCACCGGACCGGTCAGGCTCGGAGCCGGACGCCCGCAGAGCCGTCCCGCCGGAGAGCGCGGGACGGCTCTCGGTCCTGTCGGCCCGGTCCTCCGGAGGCCGGTACCGTCCTCCGGTCAGTACGGCCCGCCGGCCTCGACCGCGCTCCAGAACCGGTCCACGATCCGGTCGAGGAAGTCGCGGCCGGCGTGCCGTGAGTCGTCGGCCGCGTTGCCGCCGCCCCAGCTGAGGGAGGCCACCATCTGCCCCTGGTAGTCCTGGTGGAGGGCCTGCAGCGCCCGCTCCAGGACGCCGCGTTCCACCGGGACGATCCGGCCGACCGGGCGGACGTACGCCTGCCAGCGCGTGGCGACGGCGCTGCGCAGCAGCTCGGCCAGCTTCCCCTCGCGGCCGGTGACCGCCACCAGGTCGGGCGGCTGGAGTTCCAGCACCTCCGCGAGCGCGGCCAGCTGACGCTCCGAGCCGCGCCAGCCGCCGGACTCCTCCATCCGCAGATACGCCTCCAGGTCGTGGCCCACCGCGCGGGCGACGTCCTCGGGTGCCATGCCCCTGGCTGTCCGGTGCTCGCGCAGCGTCCGGGCCCGCCCGATCAGGTCGCCGGGCGAGCACCACAGCACCCCGGCCAGGGCGGTCAGCTCCGGACCGGACGGGGCGAGCGTCCCGCGCTCCCAGGCGACCACCAGGTCGGGGGTGACGTGGGGCAGGCCGTACGAGGAGCGCAGTCCGTAGGCGACGTGCTCGGGCCCCATCCCGAGAGCGGCCCGGAGTCTGCGGGCGGCCGGCGCGTTGAACGGGGGGCCCGGGTGGTTCGGCTGAGCGATGGATCGGTGCACGGGTCGACAAGCTAGGGGCGCCACTCCCGTGATCACTACAGTCCGTTCGGACACAATCACACATTGTAGGAACGTACGGACTTGCCGGTACGGGGTGTTACTCAAGGGTCGCCCCTTGACAGTTCCCCGCGTTCCTCAGAGGAGGTGGTCGGCTTTGCCGGCTTTGATGTCGTGGATGAGGGTGCGGAGGGCTTCGCGGGTGTCGGTGAGGTAGTGGTCTTCGTGGCCGGCGACGGCGATGTAGGCGTTGCCGTCGGGGTCTGTGCCTATGCGGAAGCAGTTGTTTCCCTCGGCGCAGAAGGGGTCTTCCCAGTTGATGTCCGGCATGGTGGTCCTCTCTGGTCAGAGCTGGCGGGCGATCGACTGGATGAGGTCGCGTGAGTCACCAGGGTTCAGGGTGTGAGCCTGCCACCAGTCCATGTGGGCTCGGTACTTGTCGAGCTGGGCCTCGGAGTGAGTGAACTCGCCGCCATGGGCGGAGTCCAGTTGCACGGTGTCGAGCCGGGGAACTGGACCGTCGGCGTAGAGAACCGCGTGCCCCGCGCCGGGGAAGGCGCCGACCTCGACCGGTAGTACGCGCACTTCGACGTTGTCGCGCTCGGAGGCTTCGCAGATGTGATGCAATTGCTCGCGCATTGCGCGACGCCCGCCGAAGTGCATCCGCAGTGCCCACTCGTGAACGTACGCGATGTACTCGACGGGGTCTGGGCGGTCGAGTGCCTGCTGGCGTCGTAGGCGCTGCACGACGCGAAGTTCTATCTCCGAGTTGCGTAGCGGGGGTAGCGCGGCGGCGAAGATGGCTCGGGCGTACTCGCCGAGTTGCAGCAGTCCGGGCACGTGCACGGTCTGATAGCTGCGCAGTCGGGCTGCGAACCACTCCAACTCGGCTACATCCAACAGTCCTTGAGGCAATGTGCCGCGGTACTGCTGCCACCATCCCCGCTGGCGCACGTCGGACATGGCGACCAGGGCTTCGACGTATCGCTTGTCCGCGCACTCGTAGTTGCTGGCGAGCGTCCGAATGCGCTCGGGTGACGTGGCCCGTACGCCGGATTCCATGTTCGACAGCTTCGTGCGGTCCAGCCCCAGCAGTCCGGCTGCGTACTCCGTAGTACGGCCGGCGGCGAGGCGCATCCTGCGCAACTCGGCGCCCAGGCGCTTCTGACGTTCCGTCGGTGCGGGCCGTGTCGGCATCGGTGCCCTTTCTCCCTCGTCGGTCGGGGTCAGTCTGCACCGTGTGACCGCATCGGTCCAACGTGGGGTCGGCAATGCGTGAGAGTGGGTGGCACAGGTTCCCCTTCATCCCCTACATTCGGTAGCGAGTCACTTACGGTCCGACGCCGTTGGAAGTGCATCGCGCGAGCATGCCCGCGTGCTCCCTCCCTGGGAGGGGTGTGCTCGTGCCAGGGAGACAGGCCACCACGGGTCGGGCGTCGGCAGATCGTCGAAGGTACGCAGTCAACAAGGGAGTTGCTCATGCATGCGTCAGTAGCCGGTGGCGTCACCGTCTGTTCCGAACTGAGGGACGAGGCGGTCGGTGCGCACCCCTCCCCCGACACGCTCCGGTACAGCTTCACCCTGCCCGCCGGCCTCAGCAGTCCGGGCGTCGCCCGAGCGGTGACCCGGACCGTCCTCCAGACGCACGGGCTGGCCGGGACGACGGACGCGGTCGTGCAGGTGGTCGGCGAACTGGCCGCGTGCGCCTGCCGGTTCGGAGGCGGGATCTCGGGTGAGGTGTACGTCTCGCTGCGCTACCGGGAGGGCGCCGTGCGGGTGACCCTCTACGACGGCCACCCCCGGCACAGTCACCCCCGCCTCGCCGCGCACTGCGAGGCCCGCAGGCGTGCGGCGCTGCGGGTGCTGGCGTGTGTGGTGCGGGCGTGCGAGGGGCGGTGGGGCGTGGGCGAGGCCCGTGAGCCCGGCGGCGGGACGCGGATGTGGGCGGTGGTGCCGGCGCGGGGGGCCCGGGGATACGCGGGGGTGGGGTGAGGGCGGCTATGCGGGGAGGGCGGCGGCCTGGGCGCGGGCGTCCGCGGCCTCGGCGGGGGCGTTGGCGCGGGTGAAGGCGTCGGCGGCCCGGAGATAGTGGGCGCGGGCCTCGGCCGGTCGGCCGGCGTCGCCGGCGGCGATGCCCAGGTTGCAGAGGGCGTGGGCCTCGCCGTAGGAGTTCTCGTCCTCCTGGTAGAGCACGAGGGCTGTGGAGGCTGCCGCTGCCGCCTCCTCCCTCCGGCCCGCCGCTCGCAGGACGATGCCGAGGTTGCCCCATGCGTCGGCCTCGCCGCTGCGGTCTCCTTCCCTCTGGTGCAGGTCGCGGGCACGGGTGAGGACGTGGGCGGCCTCCTCCAGCCGGCCGGCGTCCCCCAGGACGAGGCCGAGGCAGGTCCAGGCGCTGGCCTCGCCGCTGCGGTCTCCCTCCCTCTGGTGCAGGTCGCGGGCGCGGGTGAGGACGTCGGCCGCCTGCTCCAGCCGGCCCGCCCTCCACAGAGTGACGCCGAGGGCACTCCAGGCGTGGGCCTCGCCGTTGCGGTTCCCTTCCGCCCGGTACAGGTCGCGGGCGCGGGTGAGGGCATTGACCGCCTCCTCCCACTGGCCCGCCGCCCGCAGGGCGACGCCGAGGTTGCTCGACGCGTCGGCCTTGAGGTGAGGGTGCCCGACCCGGCCGGCCGCCTCCCATGCGGCCTCCCCCACAGCGACCAGGTCGTCGAACAACCGCTGCCGCGTCAGATGCGCCCCCAGGCAGCCCGTCAGTCCGAACGCCGCCTCCGCGAGCCGCTCCTCACGTCCCCACTGCACCGCAGCCACCAGAGCCGCGCGTTCCCCCTCGAACCACGCGAGAGCGGCTCCACGGTCCGCGAACGACCCCGGCTCCGCTCTCCCCGGAAGCCATCCCAACCGCCGGCCGGCGGCCCATGTCCGCCGCCAGTAGAACTCCAGCAGCCGCTGCCGAGCCTCCTGCCCCTCCTCCCGCAGCACGGTGTCGCCTTCCACCACACTCACCCCGAACATCCCCACCAGGTCGTGCAGCCGCCACCGCACCGAGGCGTCCGCCGCCACCGGCGTGACCAGATGCGTGGCGGCGAGATCGTCGAGCAGTGGCAGGACGACCGGCGCGTCGAGGCCGGTCAGGGCGGCCACCGCCTCGGTGCCGGTCTCGGAGGTGGGCGCGAGGGCCAGCAGGCGCAGCAACCGCGCTCGGTCGGGCGCGAGTCGGCGGTACGAGGTCTCCAGTACCGGCCGCAGGACGAGCGACCGCCCGTACAGGTCGGTGCCCCTGCCGCCCCGGTCCAGGACGGCCACCGCGTCCCCGACGTCCGTGATCTCGGCCACCAGCGAGGCGATTCCCCGGCCTCTGCGTCTGCGGAGCATCGCCGCGGCGATCTGGAGGGCGAGGGGCAGGTGGCCGCAGAGGGCGGTGAGTTCGCGCAGTGCTTCGGGCTCCCGGGCCGGGCGCCGGTCGCGTTCGTCGGAGTCGTGCAGGGCGCGGGTGACGAGCGCGGTCGACTCCTCCGGAGCGAGTTCGTCCAAGTCGATGAGGCGTACGGGGAGGGCGTCCGGGCGGTCCCGGGAGGTGACGAGGACCCGGTGCCGGTCCGTGCCCGGCAGCAGGGGCAGGAACTGGGACGGGTCGGAGGCGTTGTCCAGGATCAGCAGCGTGCGGTCCCGCCGGTCGAGCAGGGCGCGGTAGGCGTCGTGCTGCCGGGCCGTCGTCGGCGGCAGGTCCGCCCCGCGTACTCCCATCGCGTCGAGGAGGGCCAGGACCCCCTGGTCCGCCGTCACCGGGTCGTCGTCGTAGCCGCGCAGGTCGACGAAGAGGGACCCACCGGGGAACCAGTCTTCCGCGCGGGCCCGATGCGCCGCCTCCACCGCGAGTGCGGTCTTCCCGATGCCGCCCATGCCGGTGACGGCGGAGATCAGGAGCGGCGTGCCCGTGGCGGCGGGCGCGAGGAGAGGCAGGAGGCGGTCCAGCTCGGCCGAGCGGCCGGTGAAACCGGGCGGACGGGGTGGGAGGGTCGTCGTTGCGACCGGGACCGGGCCGTGGACGGTGCCTCTACTGCTGCTGCCCGGTCCGCTTGCCGGTGACGGGTCCGTGGAAGGTGCCGCCCCGGAAGTCGATGTGGTCGCCCCCGTACGTGACGCCGCCGCTATGGGGCCCCTCCTCGGAGTCCGAGCTGCCGCGCGGCCGGTGCTTGCGCAGGACCGCCACCGCGACCGACGCCGCCCGCGTGGACGCCCGCTCCTGCGACCCCGCCGCGTCGGCGTCGTGCTTGGCCGCGTCGGCGCGGTCGCTGATGCCCCGGACGACCAGCGCGTGCACCTGACCGTTGAGGTGGGCCGCCTGGACCGCGCCCACGCCCTCCATCTCGATCGCGGCGGCGTCGTCGTAGTGCTCGCGCAGGTGCCGGGCGATCGCCGACCCGGCGTCGGCCAGGACCACGTCCCCGGACGCGATCGGCTTGAAGTGCGCCCGCACCTCGGGCATGTCCCGTGCCGCCGAACGCGCCGCGCCGAGCAGGGCGTTCGAGACCGGCCAGGCCTCGGGCCGGACCCGGAAGCCCCCCGGGGTCTGCTTGCCGCCGTGGATGCCGTACACCTTGGTGCCGACGACGACGTCCCCGATGCCGATGTCGTCCTTCAGGCTCCCGGCGACGCCGACGAACAGGACGGCCCCCGGCTCCAGCCAGTCGATGAGCCTGGTGGTCAGCGCGGCGGCGGTCCTCGTGCCCTCACCCAGCTCGGCCAGGGCGACACGCCAGCCGGTGCCGGGCAGGCGGCCGGCCTCGACGCGGGTTCCGTCGGCGTGAACCAGCTCCTCCCGCTCCGGGACGAGGGGGCGCACGGCTGCGTACTCCACCGACAGCGCCGTGAGGATCAGTGCGGTGGTGGTGGGATCGGTTGCCGGCACCTGTCCACGGTACCGCCAAGTGGGGCCGAGGAGGCGGGCGTTGCCCACAGCACCGGGGCTCATGCAACGCGGCGTCAGGCATCACGGCGGGCGGGACGGCCGCGGCAGGAGAATCACTCCGGCACCGGGGCCGCCGGTGATCGAAAGGGTGTGCTGCGGCTACCGTGGGCGGCACCGGGGAGGGGAGTTCACGTGTCGGAACGGGGCGTCACGGTGGGGCACTTGCTGCTCGCCGAGTACCAGACGGTCAAGGACGAGCAGAAGACGCGGATCGGGTTCCGGGACAACCTGCTGTACGTGACCCTCGCCGTGGTGGCCGCCGTCGTCGCCGCGGCGGCACAGGCCGGGGAGCCCGCGATGCTGCTGGCGCTGCCGCCGGTGTGCGTCGTGCTGGGGTGGACGTACCTCGTCAACGACGAGAAGATCTCGGCGATCGGACTGTACGTGCGCGACGAGCTGGGTCCCCGGCTCGCCCAGCTCGCGGCGTCGGACACCGACTTCTCCACCTTCGGCTGGGAGGCGTTCCACCGGCGCGACACGCGGCGCCGGTCCCGCAAGGCGATCCAGTGCGTGGTGGACCTGGTCGCGTTCTGCGCGGTGCCGCTCGCCGCGCTCGTGGTGTTCTGGGCGAGCGGGGACAGCCGGGGCCTGATGCTCGGGCTGTCGGTGGCGGAGGCGCTGGCCGTCTGCGGCCTCGGGGTGCAGATCGTGCTCTACACCCGGCCGGCCGGACCGGCACTGACCCCGTCCTGACGCCGTACCGTTGGTCCGTATGAACGCGGCTCTACTGGCGGCCCTGGCAGAGGGCGCGGGCGGCGACGCCGGGCGTCGGGCGCTCGGGGAACTGGCCCGGCTGCTGGGGCGTGAAGGGGACGAGTCCGCTCAGGTGCTCGCCGACGCGGCGAGCGGCGCGGAGCCGGGGGAGGGCGTACGGGCCTGGGGCGACCGGGTGGCGGACCTGCTGGCCGGTGACCCCCGGGCCGCGGGGGCGGTGGCGACCGCCATGGAGCGGCTGGCGCCCGGCAGTTCGGCGGCCTGGTACCGGGGTGACCACACCGACTTCCGCGGCGGGGTCTTCCTGCGCGAGGTCATCGGCGTCCAGGTCGTGATCCGGCAGGGCGGGGCCGCCGTACCCGAGGCGCTGGCGGGGCTGCCGCCGAGGGCTGCCGGGTTCACCGGACGGGCGGGGGAGCGGGAGGCCCTGCTGAGTGCGCTGGGGGCGGACGACGGGGCGGCTCCGCGGTCGCCCGCCGTGCTGGTCACCGCCGTGTCCGGACTCGGCGGCATCGGCAAGACCGCCCTGGCCGTGGAGACCGCGCACCTCGCCCGCGACCGGGGCTGCTTCCCCGGCGGGGTCCTCTTCATCGACCTGCACGGCTACGACCCGGAGCCCGTCCCCGCCGACCGTGCCCTCCAGGCCCTGCTCCGCGCCCTCGGTACGCCGCCGGAGCACATCCCCGCCACCGCCGACGAACGCGCCGCGCTCTACCGCTCGGCCCTCGCCGCACGGGCCGGGGAACGGGGGGCCGTGCTGGTCCTCGCCGACAACGCCTCCTCACCGGACCAGGTCCGGCCCCTGCTGCCCGGCCATCCCCGGCACCGGGTGCTGGTCACGTCCCGCGACCGGCTCCCCCAACTGGGCGCTCGTCTGGTTCCGCTGGACCAGCTCACGCCGCCGGAGGCGCACGAACTCCTCGACCGTGCCCTGCGGACCGCCGACCCGCACGATCCGCGGATCGCCGACGACCCGGACGCCGCCGAACGGCTCGCCGTCCTCTGCGGGCATCTGCCGCTGGCCCTCCAGATCGCCGGTGCACTGCTGGCCGAGGACCCGGGGCAGCCGGTGACCGAACTCGTCGGGGAACTCTCCGAGTCCCGCGACCGCCTGGACCATCTCGACGACGGCGAGCGCAGCGTCCGCGCCGCCTTCGACCTCTCCTACCGCCGGCTTCCGCCCGACCAGGCCCGGTTGCTGCGCCTCCTCGCCCTCGCGCCGGGACCGGAGGTGAGCGAGGGGGTCGCCGCCGCCCTGGCCGGCGCCGAGGCGCCTCCGCTGCGGGAGCTGAGGGCACTGGCGCGGGCACACCTGGTGGAGCGGGGCGCCGGGCGTGGGTGGTGGCGGCTGCACGACCTGGTGCGGGTGTTCGGGGCGGGCGTGGTGGAGAGGGATGCCGGGTTGCGGGAGGAGGGGGGTGCGGCGCGGGAGCGGGTGCTGGAGTTCTACGCGCGGTGGGCGGACGCGGCGGATGACCGGCTGCGGTGGTTCCCGGGGAGGCCGGAGCCCGAGCTGTTCGGGGACCGTGGGGCCGCGTTGGCGTGGTTCGACGGGGAGCGGGCGGGTCTGGTGGTGGCGGTGGGGTGGGGGCGCGAGGAGCGGTGTGCGGGGGCGGCGGTGAGGGTGGCGGAGTGTCTGGGGGTGTATCTGGACTGGCGGCGGTACTTCGACGACGGGATCGCCGTGGGGGAGGCCGCGCGGGACGCGGCCCGCCGGACCGGGGACAAACAGGATGAATTGCATCAGATGCAACATTGTGCACTGTAGTCAGAACGCTGTTTGCCCTGGTCGGAGCCGGTGCGGCCGAGGTCGCCTCAGTCGCTGATCTATCACCTGGCCTGCAGGCTAGCATGTGAAGGCATCAATGATGCATCTGATACAACAGCCTGGTGAGTACGCATGCACCTGGTTCAGCGCACCTCGTCCTGGCCCGTAACGTCATCCATCTCGACCCCGCTCCAGCGGTGTTCGACGCGATGAAGGAGGGCTGGGCGAGGCAGCAGGCAGCACGGTTTCTGCGGGCCACGACGATCGATCGACGGATACGGCTAATTGAGCGGCTGGAGGAGTTCACCGGCCTTTACCCATGGCAGTGGACGCCGGCGGACGGCGAAGCCTTCATCTCGCACCTGCGGAGCGGCAGTACGCCGATCCAGATGTCGACCGCACGTACGTACGAGGTGACGATCGGGCTGTTCCTGGAGTACCTGCTCGACGTTCGGTACGGCTGGCTCCAGACTTGCTCGGAGCGGTTCGGCGAGGTGCCCCAACAAGTCTTCCACGAGGGCAACTCGGTCCTGCATACCGTCGAGTACGAGGGAGACCCGCGGCGTCGGCCACTGGACTACGACGAGATCCAGGCCCTGTTCGACGCCGCCGATGCCCGACCCGGCAAGATCCGCGGACAGGGCCGCAAGGGTGCTCTCTGTGCTCTGCGTGACGCGGCCCTGCTCAAGACGGTCTACGCCTACGGAACCCGTCGCACCGAATCCTCTCGGCTCGACCTGGTCGACTTGCGCCGTAGTCGCAAGGCGCCCCAGTTCGGCAACTTCGGCAGCGCGATGGTCCGCTTCGGTAAGTCCTCGAAGGGGGCGCCGCCCAAGCGGCGAACGGTGCTAACCGTCCCGGAGATGGACTGGTGCGTTGACGTCCTGGACCAGTGGGTGACCGAGATACGGCCGCAGTTCTCGCCTGGGCGCCACCCCGCCCTCTGGGTCACAGAGCGGGTCGGGCGGCTGTCACCCCGGTCGATCAACGAGGCCTTCGTTGTCGCCCGCGAGGCGGCGGGCCTCGACGAGGATCTCGACCTGCACTGCCTCCGCCACAGCTACATCACCCATTTGACCGAATTTGGCTATCCTGCACGCTTCGTTCAAGAGCAAGTTGGCCACTCTCACGCCGCCACCACGGCGATCTATATGGGCGTCTCGAACGAGTACCGCAACACACTGTTGGAGGCTTCCTTGAAGAACCGGCTGGGCGACGACTGGGACGTGATGACGTGATCAAGAAGATGGGCTACCAGTGGCAGCTCCGGAAGCTGATGGCCGAGCAGGAGATGTTCCAGACCTCGGACCTGGTGCCGCTGCTGGCCGAGCGCGGGATCGTCCTCTCGCGCGAGCAGGTCTACCGGCTGGTGACCCAGCCACCCCAGAGGATGAGCATGGACACCCTCGTCGCACTCTGCGACATCCTCCAGTGCACGCCCAATGACCTGATCAAGCCCGAGGTCGTCAACACCCAGCTCCGCAAGACCGCAGGCGGTGACAGCGACCCGACGCCGATCACCCCACGCCGCGCCGTCGTCCGCCGCCCCGGAAAGCCGTGAACTACAAGCAGAGAGCCCGGCTCGAACTCGCCGACGCCAGGGCCCGCCTCGTCGACCGCATCCGCGAACGCATACCTGCCCTGACCGCGCAGTCGGCCGAGGACATCCTCCAACGCGCGAAGGTATGGGGGCCGGCACCGGCTAGGGAACTCGACCGGCACTTCGCCGAGCACACCGACGCACTCACGGCCCCCTCGCCGCACTGCCCGTACGGCCTGGTCCGACTACTGCGCCAGCTGGACGCCGACGGCCATGGCGGCGCAGTCACCCAGCTGGCCTGCGCGATCTGCGGCATCCCCGGCCGTGATGTCAGCCGAACCATGGCCCAGGGCCGCTGCTGCGTCTATTGCGCCCGCGAGACCACACTGCGGCAATGCGCCCGCTGTGGCCTCGACGGCGTCATCTGGAAGAAGGCACAAGAGGGGTCGATCTGCCGCCGCTGCTACGACCAGGATGACCGTTCCAAGGTCGAGTGCGCCGACTGCGGCCAACTCAGGCTCCCCAACCTCCGCACCAGCGAAGGCCGGGTCCTTTGCCAAGCATGCGCCCCGCGGCCCGAGCGCCCCTGCGTACGATGCCAAGCCGTGCGGCCGGTCCAGGCGAACACCGAAGACGGACCGGTCTGCAAGAACTGCTACAAGTCCCCGGCCCGGCCATGCGGCCGTTGCGGCAGGGTCAGGCCCATCGAACGTCGGGCCCACGACGGGAAGCCGGATCTTTGCTCAGGCTGCTACCGGGGACCGGCCGGCGACTGTGTCGTCTGTGGCCGCCAACGCCCGGGCCGTCACGTCATTGAGCGGGCGGGCGCCTTCCACTGCATGTCCTGCGGACCGCGCCCCCTCAGGGAATGCGGTGGCTGCGGGGAGCGCCGAACAGTACAAGCCCTCTGGCCACTGGGCCCGGTCTGCAACCCCTGTTACCTACAGCGGCGGCGTGATGCGGCACCATGCTCCCGATGCCGACAGCCCCAGGTCCTCGTCGGCCGCGCCGAAGACGGTGCCGGCCTCTGCGGACCCTGCTGCGGCACGGACATCACCTTCGCTTGCAACCGCTGTGGCACCGCTGGCGACATCTACACCGATGGGACCTGCGGCCGTTGCATCGCCGGTGACCGAGTCCGAGACCTGCTCAGCCAGGAGGACGGGTCCATCACCCCGGAACTTCAGCCCCTCGCGGACGCGCTCATTGCCGCGGACCATCCGATCTCGGTGATCCACTGGTTGAGGAGGCCCAACTCCGGCGCGCGGATCCTTGCCGAGCTCGTGGACCAGAACAGAACGATCACCCACGCCTCGCTGGATGTCCTGCCCCAGGACGGAACGATCCGCTACCTGCGCGGGCTCCTGCGGGCCACCGGCGTCCTGCCGGCCCGACCGGAGAACCTCGCTCGCTTGGAGGTCTGGTTCGCCCAGACACTGCAGCACCTGCCGCCGCACCAATCCCGGATCATTCGCCCCTTCGCTGAATGGAGCGTGATCCGCGACGCGCGGCGCCGATCGGCCCGAGACCGGTACACGATCGGCGCCGCCGGAACTGACCGAGCGGACATCCGTGCCGCCATTGAGTTCCTGACCTGGCTCGACGACCACCAAGTCGAACTCGACACTATCGACCAGGCGGTGTTCGACCTCTGGCTGGCTGCTCGACCGACGCTCCACAGGCAGATCGGCGCTTTCATCCGCTGGGCCACCGCCCGGCGGCTCATCAGCGGCATCACACTTGCGACCAGGAAGTCCGTCCTGCCGTCCCGATTCATGGGTGAGCACGAATACCAAACACAGCTGAAGCGGTGTCTCAACGACGAGACGATCCCGCTCGAAGTTCGGATCACCGGCGTGCTGGTCGGGCTCTACGCTCTCACGATCCCCCGCGCCGCCCAGCTGACCTGCGACCGGTTCCACCGCGAGGGAGAGAGCTCATACCTCACCATCGACCGCAACCCCGTCCTACTCCCACCCAAGTTGGCCCGTCTCATCGAGCGGCAGATCGAGGCGCGCCCGATGGGCCGCTGCATGCTCAAGCCCCCGCAGACGAGCGGCCCGGCCTACCTGTTCCCCGGGCACTTCCCCGGCAGACCGATCAGTGAGAGCCATCTCCACGGGTTACTGAGGCAACACGACGTCTCAGTGATCACCGCCCGGAACACCGCCATGCTCGAAGCCGTGGCAGACATGCCGCCCATCGTGATCAGCGACCTCTTCGGCATCCACCCCAGCACCGCCCACGGCTGGGCCCGACTCGCCCAGAACAGTTGGGCGGAATACCTCGAAGCCGTACAGGCCACCTAAGAGACTCGGGACCAATTGAGAGCTGTTCGGTGTCAGAGCCGCACGGCGTGGACGAACCACTCGATGCCGGAGTCGTCGCCCTCGAAGGCATGTTCCAGCTGCACTCCTGCGGCTTCGTAGATCGGCAGCCACTCCTCCTTGCGCTCAGGCGGAACGCCCTGGCCAGTGAGTGCCTGAATAACGTCGTGGACCACTGTGTGCCGATACTGCGACGGGATGACGTCAACACGGCCGAGCTTGCCGTAGTAGTCCACGTTGAGCAGCAGTCGCTCGGGGAACAGCGTGCTGAGGCTGCGCAGAAAGGTCACGGCCCCGCTGTCCCCGTCACCGAAGAACTCGTTGACTACCGACTTGCAGTGGACGACCTCCACTTGCTCTCGCAGGTCGGCTGGCAGCACCGCGGCGAGGTCGCGGCCGTCGCCGTTAATGATCTTGATTCGGTCTTCGAAGCCGAACCGGCTGACGCGGGCACGCGCCGCGTCGCACATCGACTCGACCACATCCACGCCCCAGCCCCGGAATGCAACATCACGTTCCGCCAGGGCTGTGAGCGTGGTTGCTGGCCCGCACCCGATGTCGAGCATCGCCCGAGAGGTCAGGGTCTGCATGATGGCGAGCACGACGGGGTTGGGAGGTGGACCGAAACGGCCATACGCCTCGGACTCCACGACCCGATTCACCAGCGAGCAGCCGCGGTCTTCCCGGCTAAGGCTCTCCTCGAGGCTGGTGATGGCCGGACCGTAGCCGCCGATGAACTTGTCCAACTGGAAGCCCAGGAAGTACTCGTCAGCGAAGGTCTCCGCAAGCCTGTACTCGTCACCGGAGCGGGTGAGGAGGTCGGTGCGCTGCACCAGGAACTCCAGCAGCGCCGCGAGCAGGTCCGGCGTGTAGCCGAAACGGAAGCCGAGTCGCTCCACTGTGCATCCGCCGCGCAACTGCTCGAGCAGCCCGACCCGGTGCAGGTGGTTGAGGGTGCTGGCCAGGTAATAGCCTTCAATCACATCGAGTACCGACGCCTTGGGCCGAGGCTGCACGAATGGATTCACACCGGGCTCCTATCAGGTTGCGAGGCCCGCGGGGGCTCTGTCGTGTCGAGTAGTACGCCGAGGCGGGACAAGTCGCTGGCGAACGATCGCAGGCTCCCGTGCTGGTCGTCGTGGCGAGAGACCCAGCGCGACAGCTCCCCGCCGGATCGGGGCGCGGCAAGCCAGGCCACGAATTCGAGGGCAATGCCGTCGACGACGAACGACCGGACGCGATCCGGCTGCGCCGCGTCGACGAACAGCAGAAGGTTGCGGTCCGGCACAGTGGAAGCGACGGCTGACGCCGCCTGATCCGCCTGCAGGCCGGCCAGCAGCGACGGCACGTCGTGCATGTCGCGCAGCAGCCCGGCCGACGGGCTGAGCCGGCACGACGGGATTGCCCTGTCGGCCTCGTCTACAGGCTTGGTCATCGTCTTTGCGCGCAGCCCTTCACCCATCACAAGGAAGCGGACCGCGGAGCAGATCGGGTGCGCCGCTCCCCACGTGTGGCGTACGAAGTCGATGAGCAGTGGGCCGTCGGGAAGGGGTGCCGACGCGGCCTCGGCGAACGCGTGCAGCTCACGGACCAGCGAGCTCAGCCGCCCGTCAAAGTCGTGGAGCATACGGTGCAGCAACGAGTGTCCCAGGGCGTACAGCAGCGGGAAGGCCCGGTCGACGAACAGGTGTTGGGACCGGGGCAGGGCGGTCGGGTAGTAGTGGTGGTTCATGAACAGCTGCGGGTGGTCGCTCATCAGCCGGCTGTCATCGGGTTCGAGCGTGGGGAAGTTGAAGTCGCTGATGTGGCCGTCGTAGGCGAGGTTCGCGCCGTACACGTTGTGCAGCGCAGTGCCGGGCTCGGGAGTCAACAGATGCAGTTGCAGGTTGACCAGGTCTGGTGAGCGCCTCATGCACTCGCCGAGCAGGTCGAGAGTGGCATCCTGATCCTCGCTCGTCTCCTCGGGATACCCCGTGATCAGGGAAACGGTCGATTTCATGCCTAGATCGTTGGTGAGGTCGAGGGTCGGGTGGACCAAGCCGAGATCGAGATGCTTGCGGCTGATCTTCTGCATCCGAGCGGAGCCCGTCTCGACGCCGTAGTAGATCGCACGGCAGCCGGAGTCGTACATGGTGGCCAGCAGGTCGCTGTCGACGCAATCCATGCGGGCCGAGCAGGACCAGGTGTAGCCACGGTCGGCCACGGTCTCGCAGAATTGGCGCACCTTGTGCTTGTTGGCCGTGAACATGTCGTGGGTGAGCGCGAAGTCACTGATCCCGTAAGTGTGGTGTAGGCGGTCGAGCTCACACACCAGCCGCTCGGACGACTTCAGTCGGTAGCGGCGGCCGAAGAACGACGCGGTCGAGCAGAAGGTGCAGCTGAACGGGCATCCGCGCCCGGCCTCCACCCGCAGCGAGCGCAGGCCGAGCTCTGCGATGGGGTAGAGATCGTAGGCCGGAAAGGGCAGCGCGTCGAGGTCTCCGAACTGCGGGGTGTCCGCGGTTGACACGACCTCGTCGCCCACCCGGTAGCTCAGCCCGGATGTACCCGACAGGTCTTCAGCGCAGGAGCGGTTGAGCAGGGCGGGCAGCACCGCCTCGGCTTCGCCGCGTACAACGAGGTCGAAGGCATCGAATTGCCGCAGCAGCTCGCGATGCAGGATCGTGGCGTGCGGACCGCCCAGCAGGATCGGCAGATGGGGCCGTTGCCGCTTGACATGACCGGCGACCTTTGCGGTGCAGATGAGGTTGCAGCCCAGCGTCGTGAGGCCGAGCGCCTCGGGCTCCTCATCGAGCAGCGCCCACGCGAGTTCGCGGTAGAACGTCTCGTCGAGGCGAAGCTGCCGGCGGTGCAGCGCCAGACTCGGATCGAATACCGTCGCGGTGTGCCCGTGCTTGCGGGCCACGGCTGACAGCGACAGGAGCCCGAGATGTGGCTGCAGGTCGAACGGTGCGTCGGGACGGGCCTGGTCGATGAGCACGTTGTCGCAGAAGACGATCCGCATAGCCGTTAGCCCCCTTCGTGGAAGGTGAGCACACCGACCTCGGTCATCCGGCGTACGACAGTTCGCAGGGCCGACCGCAGTGGGGCGCCAGCGGGAAGCAGCTGCCCAAGAGTGTGCCCGCCGTCGACACCGCAGAGCAGGTCGCGCAGGTGCACATCGACCTCGAAGATGCGGAGCTGCAGCGAGTCTCGGTCGCCCCAGTAGGCAAGCAGGCGTGGCAGCGGCGTCAGATCGGCCAGTGCCTGCCGATCCGTCTCCAGGGCCTGGATGATGTGGGCTGGGTCGTAGTGAAAGGACTCGATGAGCAGCAGACCCCGGATCTGAGGCACTAGGAGGTCTAGATTGCGCGCGTCCCGGTCGAGGAGGGCCAGGTCGACGGGACGTCCCTGGTCCGGCACCGCGGCCTGCAGTCCGACCTGTTGTTCGAACCGGAAGTGCTCGTGTTGGAACAGGTCGAGTAGGCCGCGGTAGCGCGTGGCGCCGATCGAGGCCAGCCAACCGGGGAAGAATGCGGCGAAGTGCCGCGTGCGGTCGGTGCGGTCGACCTGGTTAGCCCGGTCGCACTGATGCTGGGCCTGGTAGGCGGAGAACAGTTCGAGGTCGAGACCGTAGTGGTCCACCAACAGCCGGGTGTACGGAAACATCTGCCACAGCGTGTTGTTCTGCACCTTGGTGACGAAGCCCGCGAAGGTGCGCACCCGATTCAGGTCCAGGTTCAGGAACTCCTGCCGCTCCTGGCTGGTGAGGTCCAACCCGGACAGAGCGCCCTGGAGATCGTTGTGGGCCAGCTCAAGGAACGGCGGATCGACGACACATCGCGCCAGGAACAACTGAACCGCTGCTGTCGTCATGCGGTCACCCCGGCCGCGGTCAGGCTGCCGCGTACCCGCTCGATCTCGCCGAGCAGGGCCGAGATCGGGAAGTTGCCTGACCAGTTGTACTCGAGAGTGATCGCCGCGACTGGGGTGCTGCACAGCACCAGCGAGAGTAGGTCGTGGACCTCGTCGAGGGCGCGCACAGTGTGGTCGTCCCACCAGGCGCCGTCCCGCTGGCTCACTCCGGAGATATGGAGCTGATCGATCCGGTCGAGCGGAAGCCCCAGCAGTTCGCTCACCGGATCGAGCCCGAGGTTGCGGCAGCTGAGGTAAAAGTGGGCCACATCAACGAGCAACCGTGCCGGACAGTTAGCACATACCAGGTTGGCGAACTCCTTAGGCGTCATCGTGGTGCCGGGCGGCGCGAAGTAGATCGGCGGGTTTTCCAGAAGCAGCGGTACGCCGAACCGATGCCGGTATCTGTCTACGGCGCTGATCACCCGTTGTGCGGTTTCCGCGTTCAACGGCGGATTAACGGAATAGCCGACGTCGTACGACGGCGCTGCTGACCCGTCAAAGCTCGCGGATGACCCGGAGGTGACAAACGCCATGTGCTCGCTCAGCCAGGGAACACCAGTCTTGTTCACCCACGCCGCGACCGAGTCCACGATCTCTGCTGTGGGTGGCACATCCCCAGCGAGGGACAGCGAGGCGCAGTGGAGGAGCAGTGGCATATCCTCGGGAAGTCCGAGCGGCCTGCGGTCGTAATGGACAAGCTCGAAGGGAACTTCGACGTAGTCGACCTTTCCAGGGTGGTCTGCCAGGAACGGTTCTACGTAACTGCTATAGGCAAGGCCGAGTTTCGTCGGCCCGACCGGGGAAAAAGGTGCCGTCACGGCGTGCTTCCCGTCGACCTCAGTTCTCGGTGACCATACAGTTGGGCAGGTCGGTCAGCCTCGTTGAACCGCATTCTTCGAAGCGGATGGTGAGTGTGCCGTCCTTCTCGAGACACCTATTGACGGCGTCCACGTCCAGCGTGAAGGACATCCGCGCCCCGTCCTTGGTGAGGTTGACCTCGACGTCACCCTGCCGTTTGTTGCTCTGATCCACCATCGCCGGTTTCCTTCCGCATGGCTGCTTTGTCGAGACGTACTCAGGAGCGTAGCGGGAAAGGTGCATCATTTCCGCATATGTCGGCTATTCGAGTGAGGTGGCGGTTCGCGCGGTGTCGCCAGCACGTTGCGCCCGGTTTCAGCGGGCAACCCCTGTGCGCACCGGCTGAGCGGCGACTCGACTACTCGACCAAGGGGTGGGGTCGCAGCTTGCGTTGTGGGACGTCACAGGACTGATATGAACCCCGCTGCAGTGTCTCCTGGCGTGCACGCGGTGCCGGGTGCGCGGGGCCCTGTGGGTTCCCTCAATCCGTGCGGGGCATTGGGAATAGCGCAGGGTCGGAACACCGTCACTTCACCAGTCGGGCCGGCCGAGGCGGACATGTGGAACAACCTCGGCCTGAGCCTGCGGAACGCGGGCCGGGTGGAGGAGGCGGTCGATGTCCATACCCGTGCCCGTGACCTGTTCAAGGCGCAGGAGGACCATCGCGGCGAGGCCACCGCGTGGGACTGCCTCGGCGTCGCCCTGCGAGAGGCGGGCCGGGCGGGGGATGCGGTCGATGCCCATTCCCATGCCCGTGACCTGTTCAAGGTGCAGGGAGACCGCCATCGCGAGGCCACCGCATGGACCGGCCTCGGCGTCGCCCTCTGGGGAGCCGGTCGGATGGAGGAGGCGGTCGACCTCCATACCCGTGCCCGTGATCTGTACCGGGCGGTGGGCGACCGCCACCGCGAAGCCAGCGCGTGGAACAACCTCGGCCTCGCTCTTTGGGGGGCCGGCCGGCCGGGAGAGATGGCCGAGGCGTTCGCCAGGGCTCTCGCGATCTACCGGGAGTTCGACGATCACTACCGCGAGGCTCAGGTCCTCGGCAACACGGGCCTCGTCCACAGCGGCGCCGACCGCTGGCCCGAGGCACGCGCAGACTACCTCCGGGCCGCCGACGCCTACTCCCGCGCCGACGCCCCGGACGAAGCCACGAAAGCCCGCGCCAAAGCCGCTGCCCTCGTCCTCACCCACGACCGATCCCCCTCCCCACCCCCCGAACCCACCGATAGACCAGCTCCGGCCGCCCCACCTGCCCGTACAGGGGGCTCCGTTCGGCGCGTCCCGCCTCCACCAGGTGCTCCAGATAGCGGCGGGCGGTGATCCGGGAGATGCCCACCGCCTCGGCGACGCGCGCGGCCGTCAGCCCCTGCCCGGCCTCGCGCAGAGCGGCCGTCACCCGCTCCAGGGTCGGCGCGCTCAGCCCCTTCGGCAGCGCGGCGGGTGCGGGGGCGCGCAGGGCGGCGAGGGCGCGGTCGACCTCGTCCTGGCCGCTGGCCTCTCCGGCGGCGCCGCGGAACTCGGCGTAGCGGACCAGCCGGTCGCGCAGGGTCGCGAAGGTGAACGGCTTGAGCACGTACTGCACGACCCCCAGCGACACCCCCTCCCGCACCACGGCCAGATCCCGCGCCGAGGTCACCGCGACGACGTCCGCGTGGTACCCGGCCGCCCGTAGCGAGCGCGCCAGGTGCAGCCCGTGCACGTCGGGCAGGTGCAGGTCCAGCAGGAGCAGGTCGACCGGGGTGCGCTCCAGCGCCCGCCGGGCCTCCGCGCCCGTGTGCGCCTTGCCCACCGCGACGAACCCCGGCACCCGGCCGACGTACAGCATGTGCGCGTCGGCGGCCACCGGGTCGTCCTCGACCACCAGGACGCGCACGGGCTCCGTCCCGCCCGTGCCCGGCCGCCCGGGCCCACCGGTTCCGTCCGCGTCCGTGCCCGGCCTCCGGCCTCCGGCGCCGGCCGCGCTCATGCCCGGCCCCCGGACACCGCCGCCGTCCGCAGCGGCAGCCGTACCTCGAACGACGCCCCGCCGCCCGCCGCCCCGGTGACGGTCAGGGTCCCCTCGTGGCGGTGCACGGCCTGCCGGACCAGCGCGAGCCCGAGGCCCCGGCCGCCCGGCCCGGCCGGCTTGGTGGAGTAGCCGCGCTGGAAGAGGAGTTCGCAGTGCGCGGCGTCCACGCCCTCGCCGGTGTCCGTGACCCGCAGCACCCACGCCGAGGAGCCTTCCGTGTGCACCGCCACCGTGACCCGTGCTCCGGCACTGCCCTGGGCGGCGTCCACCGCGTTGTCGATCAGGTTCCCCAGGATCGTCACCAGGTCCCGCGCGGGCAGCGCCTCCGGCAGCGGACCGTCCGCCAGACCGCCGTGCCGTGCCACCACCAGCTCGACGCCGCGCTCGTTGGCCTGCGCGGTCTTGCCCAGCAGCAGGGCGGCCAGCACCGGCTCGCCGACGGCCGCGACGACCTGGTCGGTCAGCGCCTGGGCGAGTTCCAGCTCGGCGGTGGCGAACTCCACGGCCTCCTGCGCCCGGCCCAGCTCGATCAGCGACACGACGGTGTGCAGCCGGTTGGCCGCCTCGTGCGCCTGCGAGCGCAGCGCCTCGGTGAAGCCGCGCACCGAGTCCAGCTCGCCGGTCAGCGCCTGCAGCTCGGTGACGTCCCGCAGCGTCACCACCGTGCCGCGCCGCTCGCCGCCCGACACCGGGGAGGTGTTGACGACCAGCACCCGGTCCGCCGTCAGGTGCACCTCGTCCACGCGCGGCTCGGACGCGAGCAGCGCCCCGGTCAGGGACGTGGGCAGTCCGAGTTCCGCCACCGACCGGCCGATCGCCTCCTCGGACACCCCGAGCAGCTCACGCCCCCCGTCGTTGATCAGCGCCACCCGGAACTGCCCGTCCAGCATCAGCAGGCCCTCGCGCACCGCGTGCAGCGCGGCGTGGTGGTAGTCGTGCATCCGGCTGAGCTCGGCGGCGTTCATCCCGTGGGTGTGCCGGCGCAGCCGGGCGTTGACGACGTAGCTGCCGACCGCGCCCAGCGCCAGCGCCCCGGCCGCCACGCCCAGCAGGGCGGTCAGCTGGTCCGAGACCCGCCGGCTGATCGCCTCGACCTTGATGCCCGCGCTGACCAGGCCGACCACCCGGCCGCCGTCGACGACCGGGGTGACGGCCCGCACGGACGGGCCGAGGGTGCCGGTGTAGGTCTCGGTCAGGGAGCGGCCCTCCCGTGCGGCCGCGGTGTGGCCGAGGAACCGGCCGCCTATCCGCCGCGGGTCCGGATGGGTCCAGCGCACACCGTCCGGGTCCATGATCGTGACGAAGTCGACGTCGGCGTCGCGCGTCACCGCCAGCGCGTACGGCTGGAGCCGCGCACTGGGGTCGGCGGTGCGGATCGCCGCCCGCACCGAGGGCGCGTCGGCCACCGTACGGGCCACCGCCATGGCCTGCCGGCCGGCCGCCTCCTCGGCCTGGTCCCGGTCGCTGAGGTAGCTGAACAGCGCGTATCCGGCGACGACGACCGCGAGCAGCACGGCCTGCACGGCGAAGAGCTGCCCGGCCAGGCTCCGGGGTCTGGGGAGGCGGGGACGCATCCCGTCAGTGTGCCTCGCACCCGCCGCGGGGCCCACCCGCCGGCCCCACACGAAACCGAGGCGTGAACCCCGCGGCCCCCGTGCGAGTCCTCGCCACCGCACGGCCTTCCGCGGCCTCCGTGCGGCTCCGCGAACTCAATGAACACAAGGGTGACCCGCCTCACAGTCCGGGAGATAGTCGCGGCACCCCCACACCCCGGACGTGAGCCGCACGCCGGTGATGCCGACGACGACGTCAAGGAGGGCAGCCGTGGCCGCCAGTACCCCCGACACCCCCGAAACGGCACCCGCAGTGAGACGGGACCGCACCCACTACCTCTACATCGCGGTGATCCTCGCGGTCGCCCTGGGGATCGCGGTGGGGCTGCTCGCCCCCGACTTCGCGGTCGAGCTCAAACCGCTCGGCACCGGGTTCGTGAGCCTGATCAAGATGATGATCTCGCCGATCATCTTCTGCACGATCGTGCTGGGCATCGGATCGGTCCGCAAGGCCGCCAAGGTCGGCGCGGTCGGCGGGATCGCCCTCGGCTACTTCCTCGCGATGTCGCTGGTGGCGCTCGCCATCGGCCTGATCGTCGGCAACGTCCTGGAGCCGGGCACCGGCCTCGCGGTCACCGACGCGGTCAAGGAGACCGGGCAGGCGCAGGTCTCCGCCGAGGCCAAGGACACCACCGCGTTCCTGCTCGGGGTCATCCCGGCCACCCTGGTCTCCGCGTTCACCGAGGGCGAGGTGCTCCAGACCCTGCTGGTCGCGCTGCTGACCGGGTTCGCGCTGCAGGCCATGGGCGGCGCCGGGCGGCCCGTGCTGCGCGGGATCGAGCACCTGCAGCGGCTGGTGTTCCGCATCCTGGCCATGGTGATGTGGGCCGCCCCCGTGGGCGCGTTCGGCGCCATCGCCGCCGTCACCGGCTCGGCCGGACTGGACGCGCTCAAGAGCCTCGCCGTGCTGATGCTCGGCTTCTACGTGACCTGCTTCCTGTTCGTGTTCGTGGTGCTCGGCGCGCTGCTGCGGATCGTCGCCGGGCTGAACGTCCTCACCCTGTTCCGGTACCTGGGCCGGGAGTTCCTGCTCATCCTGTCGACGTCCTCGTCGGAGTCCGCGCTGCCGCGGCTGATCGCCAAGATGGAGCACCTCGGCGTCAGCCGGCCCGTGGTCGGCATCACCGTCCCGACCGGCTACTCGTTCAACCTCGACGGCACCATGATCTACATGACCATGGCCTCGCTGTTCATCGCCGACGCCATGGGCACGCCGATGTCGGTCGGGGAGCAGATCCCGCTGCTGCTGTTCCTGCTGGTCGCGTCCAAGGGCGCGGCCGGTGTCACCGGCGCCGGCCTCGCCACGCTGGCCGGCGGCCTCCAGTCGCACAAGCCGGCCCTGGTGGACGGCATCGGCCTCGTCGTCGGCATCGACCGCTTCATGAGCGAGGCCCGCGCCCTGACCAACTTCGCGGGCAACGCGGTCGCCACGGTGCTGGTCGGCACCTGGACCAAGGAGATCGACCGGGAGCGCGCCGCCGAGGTGCTGGCCGGCCGGCTGCCGTTCGACGAGACGACCCTGCTGGACGAGAAGGCCCCGCAGAGCCCCGCGGAACTGCCCGGGCAACGGGAGCAGCCGGCCACGGCCTGAGCAGCCGGCCGGGGCTGAGCTGTCGGCCACGGCCTGAGCAGCCGGGCGCGGCCTGAGCCGCCCCACGCCTCTCTCGCCGGTGCGCGCCGGTGCGCGCCGGTGCGCGCCGCGCCCCCGCACCGGCCGCAGACGGAGCCGACCGGCTCCGCCGTACCCGGGTACGCGCCGAGTCCCGGTACGCGAGTACCCCCGCACCCGCCGGACGTCCGGCCCCGCCTGAACCGGGGCCGGGCGTCCGGTGTCCCGGTTCTGCGGTGTGCGGCCCGGGGCGGGCGGAGCGGAGAGTGGTGCGCGGCGCTCGGCGCGGCAGGCGGGTGCGTGGAGTGTGGCCTCAGCCGGCCAGTTCGGACACGAGGGCGTCCGCGCGGGCGGCGGGGACGCCCGCGGCGGTCAGTACGGTGACGGCGGCCGCGCGGCCGGCCTCGTGCGGGCCGAGCAGGCCGTCGTTCACGGCCTCCATGAGCGCGAAGATCGTCTGCTCGTACACGTAGGCGAGCGCGGGAGCCGGCAGCGGGGAGACGAACGCGCCCTCGTCCAGGCCCTGCTGGAGGTCGGCCACGCAGCTCTGACGGACGTGGGCGAGGCGCTCGCGGATGCCCTGCAGGGTGACCGTGTGCTGGGCCAGCGCGAACAGCAGACGGTAGCGGTCGGCGATCTCCCAGACCGCGAGGGTCGTCCGGGCCACCACCTCCACGGGGTCCGTCACGCCCGCGTGGGCCGTGCCCCGGACCGCGTCCACCGTCTCGACCGCCTCGTCGAGCAGCGTGGAGATCAGCGCCTCCCGGCTGGGGAAGTGGCCGTACACGGTCCGTCGTACGACCCCCGCGGCGCGGGCGATCTGGTCCATGGACGCGTCGGGGTCGCGCAGCAGCTCCGCGAAGGCGACGTCGAGGATGCGGCGCCGGTTGGCGTCGGCGCGGCTGGTGGTGCCCGTGGTCATGGGAGCCATTCTGCACACCCTCCAATTTGCACAGCGCTGTGCAGTGGTCGTACATTGCACAGTGTTGAGCAATTGCACATGTCTGTGCAAGTCGCGATGCCGCCCGCCGCGTGCCGGCGGCGTACCACCCGAGGAAGGCCACTCCCGCCATGCCACTCGTCCTGAAGGAACCGGTCGAACGGATGGAGGGCCCCTACCGCCGACGCTGGTGGGCCCTGCTGGTGCTCTGCCTGAGCCTGCTGATCATCGTGATGGCGAACACCGCCCTCACCGTCGCCGCCCCCGACATGACCCAGGACCTGGGCCTGTCCAGCGCCGACCTCCAATGGGTCATCGACGGCTACACCGTCCCCTATGCCGCGCTGATGCTCCTGCTCGGCGCGATCGGCGACAAGTACAGCCGCCGGGGCGCCCTCGCCCTCGGGCTCGTCGTCTTCGGCGGCGGCGCCGTCTTCGGCTCCCTCGCCGACAGTGCCGCCACGGTCATCGCGGCCCGCGCGGTCATGGGCGTCGGAGCCGCGCTGATCATGCCCGCGACCCTCTCGCTGCTCGCCGCGACCTTCCCGCGCGCCGAACGCGCCAAGGCCATCACCCTGTGGACCGCCACCGCCGGCCTCGCCATCGCGGCCGGCCCGCTGGTCGCCGGGGCCCTGCTGGAGCGGCACGGCTGGGCGTCCACGTTCCTGATCAACGTGCCGGTGGCGGCGGTCGCCCTGGTCGCCGCGTTCGCGCTGGTCCCGCCCTCCCGGGCCGCGCACCACGACCGGATCGACTACGTCGGCGGCCTGCTGTCGGTGCTCTGGATCGCCGCGCTCGTCTACATGATCATCGAGGGTCCGCACTTCGGCTGGGGCCCCAAGGCGATCGGTGCGGCCGTCGCGGCCGGTGGTGGGCTGGTCGCCTTCGTGCTGTGGGAGCTGCGCCACCCGCGCCCCGTCCTGGACGTGCGCCGGTTCGCGCACCGCCGCTTCGCCGGCTCCAACCTTGCCGTCGCCCTGTTCTTCCTCGCCGTCTTCGGCGCCTTCTACTACCTCACCCAGCACCTCCAGTTCGTGCTCGGCTACAACGCCCTGGACACCGGTCTGCGCATGCTGCCGCTGGCCGGCGCGGTCTTCGTCGGCTCGGCGCTGACCGGCTACCTCACCCCGCGCGTCGGCATGAAGCTCACCGTCACCGCGGGCATGGTCGGCGGCACCGCCGCGCTCGCGCTGCTCACCCGCGTGGACGCCGGCTCCGCCTACGGCGACCTCGTCGCGCCCCTGGTCGTGCTGGGCCTCGCCATCGGTCTGGCGCTCTCGCCCTGCACCGACGCGATCATGGGGGCCTTCCCCGAGTCCGAGCTGGGCGTCGGCGGCGCGGTGAACGACACGTCCCTGGAGCTGGGCGGGTCGCTGGGCATCGCGATCCTCGGCTCGCTGCTGGCCACCTCGTACTCCGACCACCTCGGTGACGCGACCCGCGGCAGCGCGCTGCCCGCGGACGCGCTCGCCTCCGCGCAGGACTCCGTGGGAGCGGGGTACGCGGTGGCGCGGGGCATCGGGGAACAGGCCCGGGCGCTGGCCGGTCAGGCCGGTCAGGCCGCGGATCCGCAGCAGGCGGCTCAGCTGAAGGGGCAGGCGGAGCAGCTTGCCGAGGGGGCGCGGCAGATGGCGGACGCCGTCGGGGCGTCCTTCGCCGAGGCCGTGGCGCACACCAGCCTGGTCGGGGCGGTCGTTCTCGGGGTGGGGACGCTGCTGGTGGCCGTGCTGTTGCCTGGCCGGCGGGGGGCGGGTGGAGGGAGCTCCGCCGGAGCGGGGGCCTCGCGGGAGGGTGAGAGGCCCTCGCGGGAGGGGGAGGTGCCTTCGCTGGAGGGCGTGGCCACTCGGGGGTGAGGGGTCCTCGCGGGAGGGGCGGTGTTCGGGTGGTGCCGGGCCGCCCCGCCGGGTTGCGGTCACCGTGCCGGTGGGGCTGTGCGGCGCCGTCGTGGCTGGTCGCGCGGTTCCCCGCGCCCCTTTGGTGGTGTGGTTCGTGGGGTGGTGCGGCGCCGTTGTGGCTGGTCGCGCGGTTCCCCGCGCCCCTGGGGTGTCTTGTGCGGGTTCGTTGTGGTGGGTCGCGCGGTTCCCCGCGCCCCTGGGGGGCTTGTGCGGGGCCGTTGTGGTGGGTCGCGCGGGTCCCCGCGCCCCTGGGGGTGGGGTGCGGGGAGTCCGGGGCCGGCCGGGGGCTCAGGGGGTGAAGGGACGGAGGGGGTCGGGGAGGCGGGTGGTGTGGAGGATGCCCAGGTGCTGGGTGGCTCGGGTGAGGGCCACGTAGAGGTCGCTGGTGGTGCAGAGGGCGGGCTCCACGACCAGGACCGAGTCGAACTCCAGGCCCTTCGACTGGCGGGGGTCCAGGAGGACCACGTTGCGGGTCAGGTCGGGTTCGGTGCCGGCCGTGACGCCGTCCAGACGGGCGGCCAGGCGGCGGTGCAGATGGCGCGGGGCGATCACGGCCAGGCGGCCCTCGGCGGGAGTCAGGTCCGCCACGGCCCCGGCCACCGAGCCCGGCAGGTCGTCGGTCGCGCGGATCCACGGCCGGACGCCGGTGGACCGTACCGAGCGAGGCGGCTCGAAGTCCGGGTGCTCGGCGCGGACGACCGCGGCCGCCAGCTCCATGATCTCCGCCGGGGTGCGGTAGTTGACGCCCAGCCGGGTGTGCTGCCAGCGGTCCTCGACGTAGGGGCCGAGGATGTCCTGCCAGGACCCGGCGGCCGCCGCCTCCGCCGTCTGCGCCGGGTCGCCCACCAGGGTCATCGAACGCGTCGGGCTGCGCCGCATCAGCATGCGCCAGGCCATCGGGGACAGCTCCTGCGCCTCGTCGACGACGATGTGCCCGAACGCCCACGTCCGGTCGGCCGCCGCGCGCTCGGCGGCGCTGCGGTGGTCGTCCTCCTCCTGCCGTTCGGCGAACCGCTCGGCGTCGATGATGTCGTGGGCCGAGAGAACCTCGCTGTCGTCGTCGTCGCGGTCCTCGAACTCGTACGTCCGGGACGCGTAGGACACGTCCAGCACGCCCTGCGCGTAGGCCACCTGCGTCGCCCGCTCCCGGTCCGCCCGCGCCCGCACCACGCGGTCGTCCTCGCCCAGGAGCTCGGCGGCCTCGTCCAGCAGCGGCACGTCCGCCGTGCTCCATGCCCGGGTGACCGGGCGCCGGATCGCCTCCGCGTCCTCGTCGCCGACGTGTCCCGTGGGGTCCGCGAGGAAGTCGGCGACCAGGCGCTGCGGGGTCAGCCGCGGCCACAGCTGGTCGACGGCCGCCCAGACCTCGGGGTTCTCGGCGAGTTCGTCGCGGATCTGGGTGAGGTCGCTCGCGTCGAGCAGACTCGACCCGTCGTAGGGGTCGGTGCCGACCCGCTCCGCGTACAGCTCGGTGAGCGTGTTCAGGATGTGGCCCTCGAAGTGCTCGCGGGCCGCGTTGTGCGGCAGCATCGCCGCGCGCGTCTTCTCGCGGGCCACCCGCACCAGGCCGTCGTCGAGCATCAGCACCTCGCGGTCGTGCGCCACCGCGATCACCGGGTCCGGCAGGGACTGCCAGTCGCGTACGACGTCGGCGAGGACGTCCGCCATGTCCGCGCGCCCCTTCACCGCGGCCGCGGCCCGGGTGTCGGCCGCCGTCGCCCGCACCCCCGGGAACAGCTCGCCGACCGTGGCCAGGAGCACCCCGGTCTCACCGAGCGAGGGCAGCACCTCGCCGATGTAGCCGAGGAACGCCGGGTTGGGGCCGACGATCAGCACGGCCCGGCGGGCGAGCAGCTCGCGGTGCTCGTAGAGCAGGTACGCGGCCCGGTGCAGGGCCACCGCGGTCTTGCCGGTGCCCGGCCCGCCCTCTACCACCAGCACCCCGCGGTGCGGAGCGCGGATGATCTCGTCCTGCTCCGCCTGGATGGTCTGCACGATGTCGCTCATCCGGCCGGTGCGGGCGGAGTTCAGCGCAGCCAGCAGTACCGCGTCCCCGGCGGGGTCCTCGTGGCCGGTCCGCTCCCGGTCGGTCACGTCGAGGAACTCGTCGTGCAGGGCGGTGACCCGGCGGCCGTCGGTGGAGATGTGGCGGCGCCGGCGCAGTCCCATCGGAGTGTGCCCGGTGGCCAGGTAGAACGGCCGGGCCACGTCGGCACGCCAGTCGATCAGGACCGGCGTGCGCTCGGCGTCGTCGCGGCGCAGGCCGATCCGCCCGATGTGATGGCCGGTGCCGCCGGTGAGGTCGATCCGGCCGAAGCACAGGGAGCCGTCCACCGCGTTCAGCGCGGCCAGCAGACCCGACCGCTCCGCGACCAGGATGTCCCGCTCCAGACGCGCCTGCATCGGCTTGTCGCCCTGCCGCAGGGCGTCCTCGACGGACCCCTCCGCCTCGCGCCGCAGCTCGTCGACACGCGCGTACAGGCCGTCGATGAATTCCTGCTCAGCGCGCATTTCGCCGTTGTTTTCCGAGCCGTTCGCCACGCTGTTTGACAATTCCACTCCCGCGCCGATATACTGTGCCTAACGAACTTCATTGCGACTCCATTCATGTGAAGTCGCGAACTCCTGAATATACGCAGAGAAATCCCCCGGGCGCAATTGCCCGGGGGATTTCTCATGTGCTCGCCGGTGTCCCTGGCGACGTCCCTGGCGATGTCCCTCGCAACGTCCTTCGCCGGGTGCGGCGCGGCGCGAGTCTCAGAGCACGTCGCCGAGTTCCTCCAGCAGCCGCCGCTTGGCGCGGGCGCCCACCATCGACCGCACCGGCTCCCCCTCGCGGAACACCACGAACGTCGGCATCGACAGCACGCGGTACGCCCGCGTCGTCTCCGGGTTGGTGTCCACGTCCAGCTGCACGATCTTCAGCCGGTCCCCCAGCTCGTCCGCCAGCGCGCCGAGCACCGGCCCCATCTGCCGGCACGGCCCGCACCAGTCGGCGGTGAACTCCACCAGCACCGGCAGCTTCGACTCGATCACCTCCGCCGCGAAGTCCCCGTCCGTCACCACGGTCACATCCGCTGTACCGATCACCGTTCCTGCCCTCCCAGTTCGCACTGCGGTTCCTGCCCTCCGGCACCGGCCAGCCGTACACCGATCTCCGCCCGCACGGCCCGCAGCTCCTCGATGAGCGCGTCCAGCTCGTCCAGCTTCCTGCGGTACACCGCGAGGGACGCCGGACAGGCGTCACCCTCCGGATGACCGGCCCGCAGACACTCCACGAACGGGCGTGTCTCCTCCAGGTCGAACCCGAAGTCCCGGAGCGTCCGGATCTGCCGGAGCAGCTTCAGGTCGCCCTCGTCGTACGTCCGGTGTCCGTTGTCGCCGCGTCGCGCGGGCAGCAGCCCGCGCGACTCGTAGTACCGCAGCGTCCGGGCCGTCGTCCCGGCCCGCGCGGCCAGCTCGCCGATGCGCATGCCACGAACGTAAGCCCTGACGCCGACGTCAGGGCAACAGCCGGTGCCGACCCGCCCCGCCCCGGCAGGGCCCGGCGCCCCGATCCGGGGGCGGGTCCGGCCGGAAGGCCTCGCGTCCGGGGCCTCCGGCCGCGGCCGCGGCGCTCAGGCCGGGCGGAGCCAGACGGTGGCCAGCGGGGGGAGGGTCAGCCGGATGCCGGCCGGGCGGCCGTGTGCGGGGCGGGGCCCGGGTGTGACGGGGCCGGGTGCCGTGGTGACGCCGGAGCCGCCGTAGCGGGCGGCGTCGGTGTTGAGGACCTCCTGCCAGGCGGGGACGCCGGCGGGGACGCCGAGGGGGTAGTCGTGGCGGACGACGGGGGAGAAGTTGCTGACCGACAGCAGCGGGGTGCCGGCGGCGTCCAGCCGCAGGAACGCGAAGACGTTGTCGTCGGCGGCGTCGGCGGTGATCCACTGGAAGCCGGCCGGGTCGGTGTCGCGCTGCCACAGCGCGGGCACCGAGCGGTAGACGGTGTTGAGGTCGCGGACGAGGTCGCGCACGCCGCGGTGGTCGGGTTCGGCGCCGTAGGCGGGGTCGAGCAGCCACCAGTCCGGGCCGTCCGGCTCCGACCACTCCGCGCCCTGGGCGAACTCCTGTCCCATGAAGAGGAGTTGTTTGCCGGGGTGGGCCCACATGAAGGCGAGGTAGGCGCGGTGGTCGGCGCGCTGCTGCCACCAGTCGCCGGGCATCTTGGAGACCAGCGCCCGTTTGCCGTGCACGACCTCGTCGTGGGAGACCGGCAGCACGTAGTTCTCGCTGTAGGCGTAGATCATCGAGAAGGTCATCTCGTGGTGGTGGTACTTGCGGTGCACCGGCTCGTGCTGCATGTACTGCAGCGAGTCGTGCATCCAGCCCATGTTCCACTTCAGCCCGAACCCCAGACCGCCGAACCCGCTCGGGCCCTGGTGGTGGGTGGCCCGGGTGACGCCGTCCCAGGCCGTGGACTCCTCGGCGATCGTGACCACGCCCGGCGCCCTGCGGTACACCGTCGCGTTCATCTCCTGCAGGAACGCCACCGCGTCCGGGTTCTCCCGGCCGCCGTGCTCGTTCGGCACCCACTGGCCCGGCTCCCGCGAGTAGTCCAGGTAGAGCATCGAGGCGACCGCGTCCACCCGCAGGCCGTCGATGTGGAACTCCTCGCACCAGTAGACGGCGTTCGCCACCAGGAAGTTGCGCACCTCGGTGCGGCCGTAGTCGAACTCCAGCGTGCCCCAGTCGGGGTGCGCCGAGCGCCGCGGGTCCTCGTGCTCGTACAGCGGGCGGCCGTCGAACTCGGCGAGGGCCCAGTCGTCGCGCGGGAAGTGCGCCGGCACCCAGTCCATCAGCACGCCGATCCCCGCCTGGTGCAGCCGGTCCACCAGGTGGCGGAAGTCGTCCGGTGTGCCGAGCCGGGCCGTCGGCGCGTAGAAGCCGGTGACCTGGTAGCCCCAGGAGCCGCCGAAGGGGTGCTCGGCGACCGGCATCAGCTCCACGTGCGTGAAACCGAGGTCCCGCACGTACGCCGGGAGCTGCTCGGCGAGCTGACGGTAGGTCAGCCCCGGCCGCCAGGACGGCAGATGCACCTCGTACACCGAGAACGGTGCCTCGTGCACCGGCACCGCGCCCCGGCGGGCCAGCCACTCGGCGTCGCCCCACTCGTGGCGCGGGACGTGCACGACCGACGCCGTGTCGGGCGGCGCCTCCGTCCGGCGGGCCAGCGGGTCCGCGCGCAGCGAGCGCGAACCGTCCGGCCGGGTGATCTCGAACTTGTACAGGTCGCCCTCGCCGACCTCCGGCAGGAACAGCTCCCACACCCCCGAGCCGCCCAGCGAGCGCATCGGGTGGCCGGTGCCGTCCCAGTGGTTGAAGGAGCCCGCCACCCGCACACCCCGTGCGTTGGGCGCCCACACCGAGAAGCGGGTGCCCGTCACCCCGTCGTGCGTCATCGGCTCGGCGCCCAGCGCCTTCCACAGCTGCTCGTGCCGGCCCTCCCGGATCAGGTGCAGATCCAGCTCCCCGAGCGCCGGCAGGAAGCGGTACGCGTCCTCGGCCTCCCGGACCGTCCCCTCGTAGGCCACCTGAAGCCGGTAGCCGGGCACCTCCGTCAGCGGCAGCAGTCCGGAGAAGAGGCCGTCCCCGTCGTCGTGCAGGGCGGCCCGCACGCCGTCGGCGGTGACGACGGTGACGCCGAGGGCGTACGGCCGCAGGGCGCGGAAGACGACACCGTCCGGGTGCCGGTGCACGCCGAGGAGCGCGTGAGGGTCGTGGTGGGTGCCGGAGAGCAGCCGCTCGCGGTCCGCGGGGTCGAGGGGCGGTGCGGGTGCGGGGGCGACGGCGCGGGTGGCCTCCGGGGGAGTGACCGGGGCCGCCGGCACGGTGGTGCACGCGGTGGCCTTCGCGGGGGTCCCGGCGGCGGTCGTCCTCGCTTCGGAGGCGGTTTCGCAGGCGGCTCCGGAGGTGGGTGCGGAGTCCGCCGCGGCGGTCGTTCCCGAGGCCGCCCCGGAGGTGGTGCCGGCCGTCGTCCCGGCCGCCGCGGACGTCGCCGTGGTCCGGGCGGGGGACTTCCTCGCAGCCGGCGCCTTCCGCGGCGCAGTCGCCTTCCTGGCCGTGGAGTCCTTGGCGGCGGACTTCTTGGTCGTGGGGTTCTTGGCCGCGGAGTTCTTGGCGGCGGAGTTCTTGGCCGTGGGGTTCTTGGCGGCGGAGTTCTTGGCCGTGGTCCGCTTCGCCGCGGCCTTCTTCGCCCCCGGCTGCTCCGCTGCCGCCTTCTTCGCCGTTCCCCGTCCGGCCGCCGTCTGCCGGGGCGCCGCCGTGGCCTTCTTCGCGGCGGTCCCCTCGGCCGTGGTCCGTCCGGCTGTCGTCTTCCCCGCTGTGGTCCTCCCCGTTGTCGTCTTCCCCGTTGTCGTCTTCCCCGTTGTCGTCTTCCCCGTTGTCGTCCTCCCGGTCGTCGTCCTGCCGGGCGTGGCGGGTGCGGCCTCCTTCGCCGCCGCGGCCTTCCTCGGCGCGGCCCGCCCGTCCGCCGGCTGTCCGTCCGCCGCCTTCCCGGCCGGAGCCGCCGTCCTGCCCGGCGCGGCCTCCTCCGTCCGGGCCGTCTGGGCCGCCGGGGCCGGCGGGTGCGCGGGGGCGGCCTGCTGCGCCGGGATCTTCTCCTCGGCCGCCCCGGCGGCCGTGTCGTTCTGCTGCGGGCCGCTGGACGGGGAGCTGGGGGTCACGAGCTGAGCCTCCTGGGAGCGAATCGGGGGTGTGGGGTGAGGTCAGGACGGGTGGGGTGAGGCGAGACGGCGGACCGCCGACAGCGGGACCGCGAGCCAGTCGGGGCGATGCCGGGCCTCGTAGACCACTTCGTAAACCGCCTTGTCCGTCTCATAGGCACGCAAAAGCACCGGTTCGCACCGTGGATCGGCCCCGGACGCCTCCGCGTACCCGGTGCAGAAGGCGTCCCGGCAGGCCCCCGCCCAGCCCGGCGCGGGCGAACCGGCGGAGTGCGCGGCGTAGTCGAAGGAGCGCAGCATTCCCGCGACGTCGCGCACGGCCGGCTGGGGCATGCGCCGTTCGGCCAGCGGCCGTGCGGGCTCGCCCTCGAAGTCGATCAGCGACCACGCGCCGGACGGCGTCCGCAGGCACTGACCGAGGTGCAGGTCGCCGTGGACACGCTGGGCGGTCCAGGTACGGCCCTGCGCGGCGAGCGCGGCCAGCGCGTCGAAGGCGGTGTGCAGTGCGGGTGCGTGCGGGCGCAGTGCGGGCACCGCCTGCGCCGCCGCCTGAAGCCGCTCCCGCATCCCGGCGATCAGCGGCTCCAGCTGGGCGCGGCCGAGGGTGACGGTCGGCAGCGCGCGGGCCAGGGCCGTGTGCACCTCGGCGGTGGCCCGGCCCAGCGCGCGCGCCTCGGCGGTGAAGTCCTCGCCCTTGGCCAGCCGGTCCAGCGCCAGCTCCCAGCCGTCCTCCGCACCCTGCACATACGGCTGCAGTACGCCGAGGACGTACGGGGCGTCGGCCGGCTGCGCCCGTATCCACGCCGTCGGCGCGGGCACCCGGTCGCAGCCCTCCCGGGCCAGGGCCAGCGGCAGTTCCAGGTCGGGGTTGACACCGGGCACGACCCGCCGCAGCACCTTCAGAATGAACGTATCTCCATAGACGACCGAGGAGTTGGACTGCTCGGCGGTGACCAGCCGCGGGACGAGTCCGGGCCGGATCACCGCGCCGGGACCGTCTGCGGGGACGTCCGCCGGTCCGCCGGGGTACCCGAACCCCTCCGGGCTCCCGGGGCCCCGGAGGCCCCGTTGCACACCGGGCACCGTCGGCGCCTGCGGCCGTCCCGGGCCCCGGGACGCGTCCGCACCGTCCTCGGGCCCACCGTCCTCGGGCCCCTCGTCCTCGGGCCCCTCGAACCGCAGGGCGCCGATCCGGGCGCGGGTGCGCAGCGCCTCCAGGAGGATCTCGGCGGGGCGCCGGTCGTACAGGGCGTCGTAGACGGTGCGCCCGGCGAGCGGGCCGCCGCGGACATGGCCGATCAGCGCGGGTGCCAGCCGTGGCGGCAGCGCGTCGCGCACGCCCACCAGTAACTGGTAGCAGTCGCCCGGCCCGGCCGGGCCGCCCGACGGCGACGGCTGGTCGACGCGTACGAGCAGGTGATACAGGTCCAGCGGGCCGCCGGCGGGCAGCAGCCCGGTGACCGCCACCGGGGAGAACCCGGCGACCGGACGCCCCTTGCCCGCGAACCAGCGTTGCCGGGGCAGCCAGCCGCGCAACAGGGGGTCGAGCGACGCGAGCAGCCCGGCGGCGGAGAGAACGGGGCGGGTGACGGCTTCCGACATGGCGTGCGTCCTTTCCCCAGGTGCGCTGCGCCTCAAGGGGAGGTCCGGCCCCCTCGGCTCACGCGATGGGCGGGGTGTTACTGATGCGTGCCCCGGGCGGGACGGGGGAAACCGCCCCGCTCAGGGGTTCCGGGCCCGTCGTCCGCCTCGCGCCGTGCGGCGCGGCGGATGCGGCGGCGGGCCCCGCCGGTCACGGCACCAGGGGGTGTCCGGCCGGTCCCGGCCCCGCGTCCTTGCGCAGCCGGAACCAGTAGAAGCCGTGGCCCGCCAGGGTGAGCAGGTACGGCAGTTCGCCGATGGCGGGGAAGCGCACCCCGCCGATCAGCTCCACCGGGTGTCGCCCGGAGAAGCTCCGCAGGTCCAGCTCGGTCGGCTGGGGGAAGCGGGAGAAGTTGTGGACGCACAGCACCAGGTCGTCGCCGTGCTCGCGCAGGAAGGCCAGTACGGCCGGGTTCGAGGACTGCAGTTCGGTGTAGCTGCCGAGGCCGAAGGCGGGGTTCTGCTTGCGGATCTCGATCATGCGGCGGGTCCAGTGCAGCAGCGAGGAGGGCGACGACATGGACGCCTCGACGTTGGTGACCTGGTAGCCGTAGACCGGGTCCATGATGGTCGGCAGGAACAGGCGGCCGGGGTCGGCGGTGGAGAAGCCGGCGTTGCGGTCGGGTGTCCACTGCATGGGGGTGCGGACGGCGTCGCGGTCGCCGAGCCAGATGTTGTCGCCCATGCCGATCTCGTCGCCGTAGTAGAGGATCGGTGAGCCGGGCAGGGACAGCAGCAGGGCGGTGAACAGCTCGATCTGGTTGCGGTCGTTGTCCAGCAGGGGTGCGAGGCGGCGGCGGATGCCGATGTTGGCCCGCATGCGCGGGTCCTTGGCGTACTCGGCGTACATGTAGTCGCGCTCCTCGTCGGTGACCATCTCCAGGGTCAGCTCGTCGTGGTTGCGCAGGAAGATGCCCCACTGGCAGCCCGAGGGGATGGCGGGCGTCTTGGCGAGGATCTCGGAGACCGGATAGCGGGACTCGCGGCGCACCGCCATGAAGATGCGCGGCATGACCGGGAAGTGGAAGGCCATGTGGCACTCGTCGCCGCCGCCGCGGAACTCGCCGAAGTAGTCGACGACGTCCTCCGGCCACTGGTTGGCCTCCGCCAGCAGCACCGTGTCCGGGTAGTGGGCGTCGATCTCCCGGCGGACCCGTTTGAGGAAGGCGTGCGTTGCCGGAAGGTTTTCGCAGTTGGTGCCCTCCTCGGCGTAGAGGTAGGGCACCGCGTCCAGGCGGAAGCCGTCGATGCCGAGGTCCAGCCAGAACTTCAGTGCCGACAGCACCTCCTCCTGCACCACCGGGTTCTCGTAGTTGAGGTCGGGCTGGTGGGAGAAGAACCGGTGGAAGAAGTACTGCTTGCGTACCGGGTCGAAGGTCCAGTTGGAGGCCTCGGTGTCGACGAAGATGATCCGGGCGTCGTCGTACTGCTTGTCGTCGTCGGCCCACATGTAGTAGTCGCCGTAGGGGCCGTCGGGGTCCTTGCGGGACTCCTGGAACCACGGGTGCTGGTCGCTGGTGTGGTTCATGACGAAGTCGATGATGACGCGCATGCCGCGCTGGTGGGCGGCGTCGACGAACTCGACGAAGTCGGCGAGGTCGCCGAACTCGGGCAGTACGGCGGTGTAGTCGGAGACGTCGTAGCCGCCGTCGCGGAGCGGGGACCGGAAGAACGGCGGCAGCCAGAGGCAGTCGACGCCCAGCCACTGCAGGTAGTCGAGCTTGGCGGTCAGGCCCTTCAGGTCGCCGACACCGTCGCCGTTGCTGTCCTGGAAGGAGCGCACCAGGACTTCGTAGAAGACCGCCCGCTTGAACCACTGCGGGTCCCGGTCCTTGGCGGGAGTGTCCTCGAAGGTGTCCGGGACAGGCTCGTTGACGATCATTTTATGGGTGACCCTCCGATCTGCGGGTTGGACGGTCGCAGGGCTCCGCCGTGCTGCTCCGGGGAGTCGTCCCCGGCCGCCCGGCCGACGTGCAGCACATGTGCCGCGCCGGGTCCCAGGCGCACGTAGTTGGCCCTGCCCCAGTGATAGGTGTCGCCGGTGAGCTCGTCGCACACCGGCACGGACTCGTGCCAGTCCAGGCCGAGTTGCGGCATGTCCAACGAGACCGTGGCCTCCTGGGTGTGGTGCGGGTCGAGGTTGGCGACCACCAGAACCGTGTTCGACCCGCTCCGCTTCGAGTAGGCGATCACCGCGTCCTGGTCGGCGTGGTGGAAGTGCAGGTTGCGCAGGCGTCGCAGGGCGGGGTGCTTGCGGCGCAGGGCGTTGAGGCGGGTGATCAGCGGGGTGATGGTGCGGCCCTCGCGTTCGGCGGTGTCCCAGTCGCGGGGGCGCAGTTGGTACTTCTCGGAGTCGAGGTACTCCTCGCTGCCCTCGCGCAGGGGGGTGTTCTCGCACAGTTCGTAGCCGGAGTAGACGCCCCAGGCGGGGGAGAGGGTCGCGGCGAGCACGGCGCGGACCTCGAAGGCGGGGCGGCCGCCGTGCTGGAGGTAGGCGTGCAGGATGTCGGGGGTGTTCACGAACAGGTTCGGGCGCATGTAGGAGGCGGCCTCGCCGGTCAGCTCGGTGAGGTACTCGGTGAGTTCCTGTCTGGTGTTGCGCCAGGTGAAGTAGGTGTAGGACTGCTGGAAGCCGGCCTGGGCGAGGGCGTGCATCATGGCGGGGCGGGTGAAGGCCTCGGCCAGGAAGATCACGTCGGGGTCGGTGCGGCCGATGTCGGCGAGGAGCCGTTCCCAGAAGACGAGCGGTTTGGTGTGGGGGTTGTCGACGCGGAAGATCCGCACGCCCAGGCGCATCCAGTGGCGCAGGACGCGCAGGGTCTCGGCGAGCAGTCCGTCGAAGTCGGTGTCGAAGGCCAGGGGGTAGATGTCCTGGTACTTCTTGGGGGGGTTCTCGGCGTGGGCGATGGAGCCGTCGGGGCGGTGGTGGAACCACTCGGGGTGTTTGCCGACCCAGGGGTGGTCGGGGGAGCACTGCAGGGCGAGGTCGAGGGCCGTCTCCAGGCCGAGTTCCGCGGCGCGGGCGACGAAGCGGGCGAAGTCGTCCTCGGTGCCCAGTGCGGGGTGGACGGCGTCGTGGCCGCCTTCGGGGGAGCCGATCGCCCAGGGCACGCCGACGTCGTCGGGGGCGGGGGTGAGGGTGTTGTTGCGGCCCTTGCGGTGGGTGGTGCCGATGGGGTGGACGGGGGGGAGGTAGACGACGTCGAAGCCCATGGCGGCGATGGCGGCCAGGCGGCGTTCGGCGGTGCGGAAGGTGCCGTGGGGCTGTTCGGGGGTGCCTTCGGAGCGGGGGAAGAACTCGTACCAGGAGCCGTACAGGGCGCGTTCGCGTTCCACCAGCAGCGGCATCGCCGGTGAGGCGGTGACCAGGTCCCGCAGCGGATGCGCCGCCAGCACCCGGTCCACCTCCGGCGTCAGCGCCGCCGCCAGCCGCGACGCCACCGGCAGCCGGTCGTCGCGCAGCGTCTTCGCGACGGCCAGCAGGACCTTGCGGAACCCGCCGTTTCTCGGGGCGGCCGCGGCGGCCCGCTCGTGCAGCCGCGCGCCCTCCTCCAGGACCAGCCGGGTGTCGATCCCCGCCGGGATCTTGATCCCCGCGTGGTGCCGCCAGGTGGCGACCGGGTCGCCCCACGCCTCCACGTGGTAGGTCCAGTGGCCGGGCCGGTCCGCGCTGACCGTGGCGCCGAAGCGGTCGGTGCCGGGCGCCAGTTCACGCATCCGGGTGAACGGGCCCGGCCGGCCCTTCGGGTCGGTCAGCACCACGTTCGCCGCCACGGCGTCATGGCCCTCCCGGAACACGGTCGCCGAGACCTCGAACTCCTCGCCGGTGACCGCCTTGGCGGGCCGGCGGCCGTGCTGCACCACCGGCCGCACGTCGAGGACGGGGATGCGCCCGACGGCCGTACCGGTCGTACCGGCCGCGGCCGAGGGGGTCTTGCGGGCCGCGGGCCGGCCCGCGGCGGGCGGCCGCGCGGTCTGTCTGCGCGCGGGCGACGATCGTCCGGGGGTCGGTTCGGTACTGGGCGTCGGTACTGCCGACGTGTGGTGCTTGGCGGGCATCACCGCTCCTGTCCGCGTCAACGTGGGTGGGCGGATGGCTGGGGGAGTGGTCCTGCTGGTGTACCTGCTGGTGTTCCTGCGACGGAACCGGTGAGGCGTACCGCAGGAGCCTTCCCACCCTATTCGGGTGGGCAATCCGGCACTGTGTTAACTACTCATGCGTTCGTCATGGCACAAGACCGGCCCCGTTCCGGGTGAACGGGGCCGGTCCTGCCACACCTCCGTCACCGGCGCCGATGGCACCGCAGTGCGTTCCGCGGGCCCGGTCCCCTTCCGGACATCCTGCCGGATGCCGTCGCTCCGGGCGCGCGGTTCGCGGCCCGTACGGGTGAGGCCAGCGGATGTCCGGAAAGGAGCACCGCCGCGGATCCGGCCGCGCGCGGAACGGCCATGGACGTACCGGTGAGAGTCACGGGCACAGTCTCGTCGCTGCACCGCTCGGATCTGATCGACACGCCGTAGGCGAACAGGTCATGCGGGGTGTCGGCGGCACCCCGCGACCGTGCACGGGCCGCCCCCGGTGGGCCGCCCGGTGCCGCCCCGTGCCGCCCCGTGCAGCCCCGTGCCGTCCCAGGTGGCGCCGCGCCGCCCGGCCGTCCCCGCGGCCCCCGGCCGGGCCGCGGCGCGGATCCGCCCCCGGTCCGGCGCCCGGCCGCCCCCGATCCGGCCGGATTCCGCCGCTCGGCCCTTCCCTCTTCCCCCTGCCCCCTTCCCCAGTCTCCCTTCCTCCGTCTCCCGTCTCCCCTCTCCCGTCTCCCGTCTCCCTTCCCCGGCCCCTTCCCGCGCCCCGGACCCCGCCTCCGTCCCTTGGGCCCGTCCGGCCGCACCGGAGAGCTCGGGCCGCGGGCCGGAGAGGACGGCCGCGGGCGGGCGGCCCGGCCGGAGGCGGTGTCAGGGCCGGTCGCGGGGGTGCCGGGACAGCCGGGGTGCAGATCCGGCCCAACCGGCGGAAGAGGTCGTCGGCGGGAGGTCCAGCGAGGTCGGCACCGGCGCCGGTAACGTCATGAGGGACGTTGGGACGCACACCACCGTGCCGTCCCATCCGCTATCGCGCCGAGGTGGAATGTGAAGGCGATCCGTCGATTCACCGTCCGACCCGTTCTCCCCGAACCCCTCCGCCCCCTGAGCGAGCTGGCGCGCAATCTGCGCTGGTCCTGGCACGCCGAGACCCGTGACCTGTTCCAGTCGGTGGACCCCGAGCGGTGGGCCGCGTCGGACGGCGACCCCGTACGGCTGCTGGGCGGGGTGCCGCCGCAGCGGCTCGCCGAACTGGCCGGGGACCGCCGCTTCCTGCGCCGCCTGACCGCGGCCGTCGACGAACTCGCCGACTACGTCCACGGCGACCGCTGGTACCAGGCGCAGCCCGCCGGGCTGCCGGCCGCCGTCGCCTACTTCTCGCCCGAGTTCGGCATCACGGCCGCCCTGCCCCAGTACTCGGGCGGCCTCGGCATCCTGGCCGGCGACCACCTGAAGTCCGCCAGCGACCTGGGCGTGCCGCTGATCGGGGTCGGCCTGCTGTACCGGCACGGCTACTTCCGGCAGACCCTGTCCCGGGACGGCTGGCAGCAGGAGCACTATCCCGTCCTCGACCCCAACGAGCTGCCGCTGGCCCTCCTGGAGGAGTCCGACGGGACACCCGCGCGGCTCTCCCTCGCCCTGCCCGGCGGGCGGGCGCTGCACGCCCGGATCTGGCTCGCCCAGGTCGGCCGGGTCCCGCTGCTGCTGTTGGACTCGGACGTCGAGGAGAACGACACGGCCGGACGCGGCGTCACCGACCGGCTCTACGGCGGCGGCAGCGAGCACCGGCTGCTGCAGGAGATGCTGCTCGGCATAGGAGGGGTCCGGGCGGTGCGCACGTACTGCCGGCTGACCGGTCACCCCGAACCGGAGGTGTTCCACACCAACGAGGGGCACGCCGGGTTCCTCGGGCTGGAGCGTATCGCCGAGCTGTGCGACCGGGGCCTCGACTTCGACTCCGCCCTGGAGGCGGCACGGGCCGGCACCGTCTTCACCACCCACACCCCCGTCCCCGCCGGCATCGACCGCTTCGACCGCACGCTGGTCGCCCGCCACTTCGGGCCCGACGCCGAACTCCCGCGCATCGACGTCGAGCGCGTGCTGCGGCTCGGTATGGAGACCTATCCGGGCGGTGAGCCCGCCCTGTTCAACATGGCCGTGATGGGCCTGCGCCTCGCGCAGCGCGCCAACGGGGTCTCCCTACTGCACGGCAACGTCAGCCGGGAGATGTTCTCCGGCCTGTGGCCCGGCTTCGACGCCGACGAGGTGCCCATCACCTCCGTCACCAACGGTGTGCACGCCCCCACCTGGGTCGCCCCCGAGGTGCTGCGGCTCGGTGCCCGGCGGGCCGGCGCGCAGCGCACCGAGGACGCCCTCACGGTGGGCGGCTCCGAGCGCTGGGACGCCGTCGCGGACATTCCCGACCAGGACGTCTGGGAGCTGCGCCGCAGCCTGCGCGAGCAGCTCGTCACCGAGGTGCGGGCCCGGCTGCGCGCCTCCTGGCGGCAGCGCGGCGCGGGCACCGCGGAGCTCTCCTGGATCGACCAGGTCCTCGACCCGGACGTGCTCACCATCGGCTTCGCCCGGCGCGTCCCCTCGTACAAGCGGCTGACGCTGATGCTGCGCGACCAGGAGCGGCTCACGGAGCTGCTGCTGCACCCCGAGCGGCCGGTGCAGATCGTCGTCGCGGGCAAGGCCCACCCGGCGGACGAGGGCGGCAAGCGGCTGATCCAGGAGCTGGTGCGGTTCGCCGACGACCCGAAGGTCCGCCACCGCATCGTCTTCCTGCCCGACTACGGCATGGCGATGGCGCAGAAGCTCTACCCCGGCTGCGACATCTGGCTGAACAACCCGCTGCGCCCGCTGGAGGCGTGCGGCACGAGCGGGATGAAGGCCGCCCTCAACGGCTGCCTCAACCTGTCCGTCCTGGACGGCTGGTGGGACGAGTGGTTCCAGCCCGACTTCGGCTGGGCGATCCCCACCGCGGACGGCGCCGCCACCGCCCCCGACCGCCGGGACGACATCGAGGCGGCCGCCCTGTACGACCTGCTGGAGCAGCGCATCACCCCGCGCTTCTACGAGCGCGGCCGGGCCGGGCTGCCGGAGCGGTGGATCGAGATGGTCCGCCAGACCCTCACCCTGCTCGGGCCGAAGGTGCTGGCCGGCCGCATGGTGCGGGAGTACGTGGAGCGGCTGTACCTGCCGGCCGCGCACGCCCACCGCGCGATGGACGCCGGTTCGGCGAGCGACCTGGCCGGGTGGAAGCGCCGGGTGCGCCAGGCCTGGCCGGCCGTCGCGGTGGACCACGTGGAGACGTCCGCGTCGACGGACACCGCCGAACTGGGCTCCACCCTCACCCTCCGGGTCCGGGTGCGCCTCGGCGAGCTCGCTCCGGACGACGTGGAGGTGCAGGCGGTGTCGGGCCGGGTGGACGGCGGGGACAGTCTGACCGACGCCTCGTCGACGGCCCTGAAGCCGGTCGGCGGCGGCCCCGACCTGGAGGGCCGCTGGTCCTACGAGGGCCCCCTCGCACTCAACCGGACCGGGCCCTTCGGCTACACGGTGCGGGTGCTGCCCACACACCCGCTGCTCGCCTCCGGCGCCGAACTGGGGCTGGTGGCCCTGCCGTCGGAGGAACTGGTGGAGGCGGCGGGAGTGCTGATGCGGTGACCCGGGCGCCGGCCGGGCCGGGGCGTCCGTGCCACGTCCCGGCCGGCGGGGCACACGCGTCCGCCCCGGTGGACCGGCCACCGGGGCGGACGCGGGGAGTGCTCGCCGGATCGGCGCGCTCCCCTCGTACGGGCTCACGGGCTCACGGGCTCGCGTGCTCGTGCGCTCACGGGCTCATGAGCTCACGGGCCTACGGGCCTGCGGGCCTACGGGCCTACGGGAAGGTCAGGCTCCAGCTGTTGATGTAGCCGGTGTCGTACCGCGCCTGGTCCTGGACCCGCAGCTTCCAGGTGCCGTTGGCGACCTCGCTGGAGGCGTTGACCGTGTAGGTCTCCTGGACGTTGTCGGCCGAGTCCCAGGCGCTGAAGTCCTTCAGCCGGTACGTCGAGCCGTCGGGGGCGACCAGGTCGATGACCAGGTCACCGCGCCAGGTGTGGATGATGTCCACGCCGACCTGGAGGTTGGAGGGCGCGTTGCCGCTGACGCCGGAGACGGTGATCGACGAGGTGACCGCCGAGCCGTAGTCCGGGATGGACACGTCGCTGGTGTTCTCGAACGACGTGCCGCCACCGCCGCCACCGGAACGCGAGCCGACCGCGACGGCCGCCCACGCGTCCTGCACCGCCTTGTACTCGGTGCTGGTGGTGCCGTACAGCTCACCGGCCACGGCCAGGGTGCCGGTGCGGGCGCCCGCGTAGTTGGTGTTCGAGCTGAACTTGGTGGTGAGCGCCTTGAACCAGATCTGCTCCGCCTTGGCGCGGCCGATGCCGGTCACCGGAAGGCCGTCCGCGGTGGGCGAGTTGTAGGTGACACCGTTGATGACCTTGGTGCCGCTGCCCTCGCTGAGCAGGTAGAAGAAGTGGTTCGCGGGGCCGGAGGAGTAGTGCACGTCGATGTTGCCGATACCGGAGTACCAGTTGTCCTTCGACGCGCCGTCCTTGCTCGGCTTGTCCATGTAGCGCAGCGGCGTGCCGTTGCCGTTGATGTCGATCTTCTCGCCGATGAGGTAGTCACCGACGTCGCTGGAGTTGTTGGCGTAGAACTCGACCGACGTGCCGAGGATGTCGGACGTGGCCTCGTTCAGACCACCGGACTCGCCGCTGTAGACCAGCTTCGCGGTGGCTGCGGTCAGACCGTGGGTCATCTCGTGGCCGGCCACGTCGAGGGAGGTGAGCGGCTTGGAGTTGCCCGAGCCGTCGCCGTAGGTCATGCAGAAGCAGCTGTCCGACCAGAAGGCGTTGACGTAGTTGTTGCCGTAGTGGACCCGGGAGTACGCGCCGACGCCGTCACCGCGGATGCCGTTGCGGCCGTGCACGTTCTTGTAGTAGTCCCAGGTCATCGCCGCGCCGTAGTGGGCGTCGGCGCCGGCCGACTCCAGGTTCGACGGGCTGCCGTTGCCCCAGACGTCGTCGGAGCCGGAGAACAGCGTGCCGGTGCCGGACGAACCGTGGTTGAGGTTGTACGTCTTGTGGCCGCCGCGCGCGCCGTCGGTGAGGTTGTACGTCGACCCCGACTGGGTCGTGGTCAGCGGGACGGTGCCGCTGTAGACGGTGTTGCCGGTGCCGGTCTCGACGGCCTCCCACTCGAACAGCTTGGCCCCGGAGGTGGCGTCGGTGACGACGTGCAGCTCCTGCGGGGTGCCGTCGTGCTGGAAGCCGCCGACGACCGTCTCGTAGGCGAGGGCCGGCTTGCCGGTCGCGGCCCAGATCACCTTGCGCGGCGCCTTGTTGACGTCCGGGCTCTTGGCGCGCTCGGCCTTGGCGGCGCTCAGCGCCTGCTTCTCGGCGTGGCCCGAGGTGACCGACGGGGTGACCGAGGCGACCTTGATGGCGGCCCGCGTCGCCTTCACGACGCCCTCGCGGGTGCCGTCCTTCGCGGTGGAGACGATCATGTCGCCGCCGAGGACGGGGAGACCGCCGTAGGTGCGCTCGTAGCGGGTGTGGACCGTGCCGTCGCGGTCCTGGACCACGTCGCGGACGACCAGCTTCTCCTTGGCGCCGAGGCCGAGTGCGCGGGCGGTGTCCGCCCGGCCGGAGTCGGCCTCCCGCATCAGCTCGGCCCGCTGCGAGGCGCTGAGCTTGGCCGGAAGGGCGCCCGGGTCGACCTTGCCGAGAGCCGGGGCGGCCTGGGGTGCCGCGGCGGCCGCGCCCACCTGGACGGCGGCGGCCAGGAGCGCGGAGACGCCGACGAGGGCGACGGCCGCGGCCTTACGGGTGTGGGAGGTGCGTCTGTGGGCGGAACTGCTGCTCAACACTGACTCCTTCTGCGGGCCGCGGGTCGCGCGGCCGGGGGAGACCGGGCGGCGGGTGGGCCGACCGGGCAGAACGGTGCGGTGCGGATACCACGTGCGTCAGAGCTGCCTCATCACCCACAGCGGGAGTCCGTCTGGACGTGGGGTTGCTGTGGGGTGACCTTGGGAAGAGTGGCAGGAGACCCAGGCTCCTGTCAGGAGCGCGTCAAAAGGTTGGCTGGAAATCGTCCGCTGGCCGGGAATGGCCGTCCGATATCCGGATCAATCGGGAGCAGGCGCCCCGACGGCGCCCCGCCGGGGAAGGGATCCCTCGTCGTGCCAGGTCCGCCAGAGCCGCGCATAGGGCCCGTCCGCGGTCAGCAACTCCTCATGCGTGCCCAGTTCGGCGATCCGCCCGTCCTCCATCACCGCCACCCGGTCGGCGTCGTGCGCGGTGTGCAGCCGGTGCGCGATCGCGATGACCGTGCGCCCCCGCAGCACCGCCGCCAGCGCCCGCTCGGCGTGCCGGGCCGTCGCCGGGTCCAGCAGGGCCGTCGCCTCGTCGAGGACCAGCGTGTGCGGATCGGCGAGAACCACCCGGGCCAGGGCCAGTTGCTGCGCCCGGGCCCCGTCCACCCGGACGCCCCCGGCGCCCGGACCCGCGCCTGCTCCGGCTCCCACCTCCGTGTCCAGGCCGTCCGGCAGGGCGCGCACCCATCCGTCGGCCCCGACCACGGCCAGCGCCTGCCACAACTCCTCGTCCCCGGCGCCCGGATCAGCCAGGCGCAGGTTGTCCCGGACGGTGCCGAGGAACACATGGTGCTCCTGGGTGACCAGCACGACCTGCCGGCGCAGGCGCTCCGGGCCGAGCGAGGCCACCGGCACCCCGCCCACCGTGACCGCGCCCTCGCCCGGTGCGTCGACCCCCGCCAGCAGCCGGCACAAGGTCGTCTTGCCCGCCCCGGACGGACCCACCACCGCCAGCCGCTCCCCGGGGCGCACGCTCAGGTCCACCCCGCACAGGACCTCGCCGCCGTGGTCGTACCAGAAGCGCACCCCGGTCACGTCGATCCGGTCGTGCGCCGGTTCCGGCGGCTCGGGCCCCAACGCCCCCGGCGCCCCGGCGGCCAGTCCCTCGACCCGTGCGAACGAGGCGCCGCTGGCCTGAAGTTGCTCCATCCGCATCAGGATCTGGTCCAGCGGATCGGCGAACCGGTACAGGTACAGCGCCGCCGCCACGACCGCACCCAGGCTCACCGCGCCCCGCGCGTGCAGCACCCCGCCCAGCAGCAGCACGCCCGCCACCGGCAGCACGTACGTCACCTCCACCGCCGGGAAGAACACCGAGCGCAGGAACAGGGTCCGCTCGCGGGCCCGCCGCAGCTCCTCCAGCGCCTCCCGGCTCGCCGCCGTCCGCCGCGCGCCCAGCCCGAACGCCTCCACCGTGCGCGCCCCGGACGCCGTCGCGCCGAGGATCTCCGCGACCCGCGAAACGGCCGCGCCCTCCGCCAGGTAGCCGTCCCGCGCCCGCCGCAGATACCAGCGCAGCACCCCGTGCACCGGCACCAGGCACAGCAGCCCCGCCGCGCCGAGCACCGGGTCGACGGCGAACAGCGCGCCGAGCACGAACACCGCCTGCACGGTGCTGACCAGCAGGTCCGGACCCACGTCGCGGAGCGTCGTGCCGACCGCGGCGACATCGGCGGTGCCGCGCGCGGTGAGGTCCCCGGTGCCGGCCCGCTCCACCGCCGACACCGGCAGGGCCAGGGCCCGGTCCACGAACTCCTCCCGCACCCGGGCCAGGGTCCGCTCCCCGAACCGGTGCCCCACGAGGCGGGCCCAGCGCGCCAGCAGCAGCTGGGCCAGCGCGCACAGCAGGATGCCGAGCGCCAGCCGGTCCACGACCGCCACTCCCGCGCCGCCCCGCACCTCGTCCACGATCCGCCCCACCAGCCAGGGCCCCGCGGTCCCGGCCGCGGCCGCCGCCGCGTTCAGGGCCAGCACGGCGGCGAAGGCCCGCCCGTCCGCCCGGACCAGCCGCAGCGCAGCCCGGCGCACCTCGGCCGGCCCGGCCACCGGAAGCTGCCCTGCGCTCATCCCACGGCCTCCTCGTCGCTCCTCGCCACCAGCGCCCGGTACCCCGGCTCGCCCTCCAGCAGTTCGGTGTGCGTCCCGGTGGCCACGACCCTGCCGTCGGCCAGGTAGTGCACGGTGTCGGCCCGGCCGAGCACCAGCGGCGACGTACTCGTCACCACGGTGGTACGGCCCCGGCGGGCGTCCCTCAGCCGCTCGGCGACCCGCTCCTCGGTGTGCGCGTCCAGCGCCGAGGTGGGCTCCGCGGCCAGCAGCACCTCCGGATCGGCCAGCAGGGCACGCGCCAGGCGCACCCGCTGGCGCTGGCCGCCGGAGAGGTTGCGGCCCTGCGGGTCGATCAGCGAGCCGAGGCCGTCGGGCAGGGCGTGCACGACGTCGTCCGCGGCGGCCGCGTACAGCGCCCGGTCCACGTCGGCCTCCGTCGTCCACCGGTCCGCCGCGTCCCGCGGACCGGGCACGGGCGCCCGCGCGGACCCGTCCGGCCCGCCCGCGCCCGCCCTGCCGCGCGGCGCACCCGCGGCGCCGTGCCACGGGCCTGCGGCCTCGCGCGGCGCGGCTCCGGCTCCGCGCGGGACTCCCGTGCCGCGGCGCGACGCCGCCCACGCCCCCCTCGCCGTGCCCCCCGCCATGTCCGGGGCGCCGGGGCCCGCGGCCCGCGGCGACGTACCGCGCCCCGGCCGCCCCGGCGGCCGCTGCGCGCCGAGCACGTCGGCGAGCGGCCCGGTGAAGAGGTCCGCCTCGGGGTCGGCGAGCAGGATGCGCGAGCGGACCGCCGGCAGGGGCACCTCGGCCAGCGGCACGCCGCCCCAGGTGACCGACGACGGCGTGTAGCGGCCCAGGCGTTCGAGGACACCGGCGGCATCGGCCGGGTGGGCCGACGCCAGGGCCGTGAGACCGCCGGGCCGCACGGTCACGCCCGACGCGGGGTCGGCCAGCACGGACGGCCCCGCGGGGGCGACGGCCGTGCCCGACGGGGCGTCCGGCTCCAGGCGCAGGAATCCCGCCACCCGGTCCGCGGCCACCAGGGCACGGCTGATCTGCCCGCCGCACTCCACCAGGAACGCCACCGGCCACATCAGGGCCGCCACATAGCCGTAGACGGACACCAGGTCGCCCACCGAGATCTCGCCGCGCACCGCCAGCCGCGCCCCGAGCCACGTCACCACCGCCAGGAACAGCACCGGCAGACCCGCCCCGAGCCCCTCCAGCCAGCTGGTCACCGCACCCACCCGGTAGCCCTGCTCCCGCAGCCGCGCCGAGTCGCGCCGGAAGGCGGCCGCGAACAGGTCCTTGCCACCGAGGCCGCCCAGCACCCGCAGGCCGCCCGCGAGGTCGGCGATCCGGGCGGTCAGCGCGCCCTGCCGCTCGCGGTAGCCGGACTCCCGGCCCTGCAGACGCCGCATCAGCGGTCCCACCAGCAGCGCCAGCACCGGCACCCCGAGCAGCACCACCACGGCCAGCGGCCCGGACACCGACAGCAGCAGGGCCGCCACCGCGGCGACGGCGACCAGCGCCCCGAGCCCCGGCCCCACCGCCGTCAGCGACGTGGCGACGGTCTGTACGTCGCCCACGCCGATGGTGACCACCTCGCCGGCCCCGGTCCGCCGCGACAGCGCGGCACCGAGCCGCACCGCGTGGTCGACGAGGACCTTCACGGTGCGGAAGTGGGCGTCCATCCGCATCCGGGTCATGGTGCGGTGCCGCAGCATCCCGAGCCAGGCGTTCACCGCGCCCACCCCGACCAGGGCCGCGCACCATCCGGCGAGCGCCCCGCGGTCGCCGGCCGCCAGGCCCTCGTCGACCGCCCGCGCCATCAGGTACGGCGTCGCGGCCAGCCCCACCATCCACACGCTGGCGAGCACCGCCCCGGCCACCGAACGGCCGGGCTGGCAGGCCACCAGCCACCACAGGTAGCGGGCCGCGCTGCGGCGGTCGGGCTCACCCGGGTCCGCGTGGGCGTCGACCGGCACCCGCCGTGGTCCCACCCCGGACGCCACCGCGGCCGGTCCGGCAGCGGACATCCGCCCGGCCGGCCGGGCCGCGGACGTCCGCCCGGCCGGTCCGGCCCCCGCCCGTCCCGTCGTACCGGGCCGTCGCGCTCCGGGCCGTCGTGACGGCCGTGTCATACGAGACTGTCGCGCCACGCGCGGTGCAGTGCGGCGAACCGGCCGGTGCCGGCGACGAGCTCGGCGGGCGTACCGTCCTCCACGATCCGGCCGCCGTCCATCACCAGCACCCGGTCGGCGATCTCCACCGTGGACAGCCGGTGTGCGATCACCACCGCCGTACGGCCCTTCAGCACCGTCGCCATCGCGCGCTGCACCGCCCGCTCCCCGGGGATGTCCAGTGAGCTGGTGGCCTCGTCCAGGATCAGTACCGCCGGGTCGGCCAGCAGCGCCCGTGCGAAGGACACCAGCTGGCGCTGGCCCGCGGAGATCCGGCCGCCGCGCTTGCGGACGTCGGTGTCGTAGCCGTCGGGCAGGGAGCCGATGAAGTCGTGCGCGCCGATCGCCTTCGCCGCCCGCTCGATCTCCTCGCGGGTCGCGTCCGGGCGGCCGATCGCGATGTTCTCGGCGACCGTGCCGGAGAACAGGAACGCCTCCTGGGTCACCATCACCACCCCGCGCCGCAGTTCGGGCACGGCCAGGTCGCGCAGGTCCACGCCGTCCAGCAGGACCCGCCCGTCGGTCGGGTCGTAGAACCGGGCGAGCAGCTTCGCCAGCGTCGACTTGCCCGCGCCGGTCGAACCGACCACGGCGACGGTCTGTCCGGCCGGCAGGGTCAGGTCGAAGCGGGGCAGCACCTCGCCGCCGGTGCGGTAGGCGAACCGGACCCCGTCGAACACCACCTCGCGGCCGGGCAGGCCGCTCCGCCGCGCGGGCAGCTCCCGGGGCTCGGCCGGCTCCGGCACCGTCGGCGTCTGCGCCAGCAGCCCGGCGATCTTCGTCAGCGAGGCGGCCGCCGACTGGTAGGAGTTGAGGAACATGCCGAGCCGGTCGATCGGGTCGTACAGCCGTCGCAGGTACAGCACCGAGGCCGCCAGCACCCCGAGCGCCAGCGAGCCGTCGGCCACCCGCCAGGCACCCCACAGCACGATCAGGGCCACGGCCGTGTTCGCCACCAGCCGGGAGCCGACCACATAGCGGGCCATCTCCAGCAGCGCGTCCCCGTTGGTGCGCTCGTGGTGCCCGTTCAGCACCCGGAAGCCCGCGTCGTTGACCGCCTCGCGGCGGAAGGCGCGCACCGGGCGGATGCCGTTCATCGTCTCCACGAACTTCACGATCAGCCGCGCGATCGCGGTCGAACGCTCCTCGTACACCCGGGCCGCCCGCCGCTGGTACAGCCGCACCAGCGCGTACAGCGGCCCGAACGACGCCACCGCGACCGCGCCCAGCCCCAGGTCCAGCCAGAGCAGCAGCGCGGAGATGTAGACGAACGACAGCACCACCGTCACGAGTTCCTGCAGGCCCTCGTCCAGCAGCTCGCGCAGCGACTCCACGTCCGTGGTGGAGCGGGAGATCAGCCGGCCCGAGGTGTACCGCTCGTGGAAGTCGACGCTGAGCGCCTGCGCGTGACGGAAGATCCGGCCGCGCAGGTCCAGCAGCACGTCCTGGCTGACCCGCGCGGAGGCGACGATGAACGCGTACTGCAGCACGCCCGAGGCCAGCGCGCTCAGCGCACCGCCCACCGCCACCACGACCAGCGGACCCCGGTCGTCCGCGCGGAAGGCGGGCACGGCCTCGTCGATGGCGTACGCCACCAGCAGCGGGCCCGCCTGGACCGCGGCCTGCTGGAGCAGCAGGAGCAGCACCGTCAGCGCGACCCTGCCCTTCAGGGGCACGAGCAGCGAACGCAGCAGGGCGCCGACCGCACCCGGCGGGGCGGGCAGGGTGTCGCTGTCGAAGGGGTCGCCGGGGCCGCCGGGGTCGCCGGAACCGCCGGGGCCGCCGGGCCGGCCGGGGTCCTCCTCGGCGGGCTCCCGCGTCCCGGTGCCGGCGGCGGTCACCGTCATACCTGGGCCTCCTCGTCCGCTCCGGACATCAGGTGCGCGTACTCGGCGTTGCCGCGCAGCAGTTCGTGGTGGGTGCCGACGGCGGTGACCCGCCCGCCGGAGAGCAGGGCGACCCGGTCGGCGAGCAGTACCGTGGACGGCCGGTGGGCGACGATCAGGGCCGTGGTGTCGGTGAGGACCCGGCGCAGCGCGGCCTCCACCGCGGCCTCCGTGTGCACGTCCAGCGCCGACAGGGGGTCGTCCAGGACCAGGTAGCGCGGCCGGCCGACCACCGCCCGTGCCAGGGCGAGCCGCTGCCGCTGCCCCCCGGAGAGGCTCAGCCCCTGCTCGCCGACCTGGGTGTCGGTGCCCTGGGGGAGGGCGTGCGCGAAGTCCGCCTGGGCGATGCCGAGGGCCCGCGCGAGGTCCTCGTGCCCGGCGTCCTCGCCCGCGCCCATCAGCACGTTCTCGCCGACGCTCGCCGAGAACAGGGTGGGCTCCTCGAACGCGACCGAGATCAGCGCGCGCAACTCCTGCCGGGGCAGGGCGGTGATGTCCACGCCGTCGACGGTGATCCGGCCGCCGGTGAGCTCGTGCAGGCGGGGGACGAGGGCGGTGAGCGTGGTCTTGCCGCTGCCGGTGGCGCCGACCAGGGCCATCGACTCGCCGGGTCTGATGTGCAGGTCCACCCGGTCCAGGACGGGCGGCGCCCCGGCGGGGGCGTCGGGGTAGCGGAACGTCACCCCGTGGAAGCGGAGTCCGTCGTTCCCGGCGGGCCCGGCCGGGTGCCCGGCCCGGTGCCCGGAAGGGGGGCGCCCGGCGGAGCGCGTGCCCCGGGTCCCGGCGGGGGGCGCGGTCGCGGTTCCGCCGGCGTCCTCCGGCCGAGCGTCCATCACCTCGAAGTACCGTTCGGTGGCGGTCGCCGCCTCCTGGCTCATCGCGAGCAGGAAGCCGATGGAGTCGACGGGCCAGCGCAGGGCCAGCGCCGTGGACAGGAACGCCACCAGCGTGCCCGCGGACAGCCCGCCGTCCGCGACCCGTACGGTGCCCAGCACCAGCGCGGCGCCGATGGCCAGCTCCGGCAGGGTGACGATGACCGCCCAGATCGTCGCCAGCAGCCGGGCCTTGTGCAGTTCGGTGCCGCGCAGGGTGCGGGACAGGTCGCGGAAGGCGCGGGCCTGGCTGCGGTGCCGGCCGAAGCCCTTGACGATGCGGACGCCGAGGACGCTCTCCTCCACCACCGTGGTCAGGTCGCCGACCTGGTCCTGGGCGCGCCGGGCCACCAGGGCGTAGCGCTTCTCGAAGACGACGCAGGTGACGATCACGGGCACGGTCGGGATCAGGATGACCAGGCCGAGGACGAGGTCCTGGGCCAGCATGATGATCACGCCGACCAGGATCGTCACCCCGTTGACCAGGAGGAAGGTCAGCGGGAACGCGAGGAACATGCGCAGCAGCATCAGGTCGGTGGTGCCGCGCGACAGCAGCTGGCCCGAGGCCCACCGGTCGTGGAAGGACACCGGCAGGCGCTGGAGATGCCGGTAGAGGTCGGCCCGCATCGCCGCCTCCACCCCCGACAGCGGCCTCGCCACCAGCCACCGCCGGAAGCCGAACAGCAGGGCCTCGGCGATCCCGAGCAGCAGCAGGTACAGCGCGCCCAGCCACACGCCCGCCGGGTCGCGGCCGGCGACGGGCCCGTCCACCACCCACTTCAGCACCAGCGGGATGACGAGTCCCACGCAGGAGGCGGTCACCGCGACGAACGCGGCCGTGAACAGCCGGACGCGGACGGGCCGGACGTACGGCCACAGACGCAGCAGGCTGCGGACGGTGGAGCGGTCCTGGGAGGTTGCACGTGTCGTGGACATCAGCAGCGAGCCTACGGTTCACCACTGACACTGCCTACCGAGTTTCGGCCCGGCCGCCCTCGGCCGTCGGTCCTACGACCCGGCCCACGACCCGGCCCACGACCCGGCCCACGACCCGGCCCACGACCCGGCCCACGACCCGGCCCACGACCCGGCCCACGACCCGGCCTGTGCCCCGTTCTCCGGCGCCGTTCTCCCGCCCCGTCCCCCGGGCCCGTCCTCCGGGCCCCGGTCCGGTGCCTGCTCCCCGCCTGCTCCCCGCCTGTTCGGGGCCCGCTCGGTTTCCGCTCCGCGTCCGCCCGGTGTCGGTTCGGGGGCGGGGCCGGCCCCGCCCGGGGCATCCCCTCCGGGGCGGTCAGCGCGCCTTCAGCAGCAGCACCGACCGCGCGGGGACGGTGACCGGCTCACCCGCCCGGTGCATCACCCCGGGGGCCGCGTCCTGCTCCTCCCGGGAGGTGTCGACGACGAGTTCGTAGTGCTCCGCCCACGGCGGGCCCGGCAGCACGAACGGCGCCGGGCGGTCGCCGGCGTGCAGGACCGCGAGGAAGCTGTCGTCGAGGACCGGCACGCCCCGCTCGTCGCGGCCCGGGATGTCCCGGCCGGACAGGTACATGGCCAGCGTGGCCGCGGGCGCGTACCAGTCCCCCTCCGTCATCTCGGTGCCCCGGCCGGTGAACCAGGCCAGGTCCCGCAGCCCGTCCGCCGAGTGCGGCCGCCCCGAGAAGAACGCCCGCCGGCGCAGCACCGGATGGCGGTGGCGCAGTGCGATCAGCCGGCACGTCAGCTCGTACAGCGCCTTCCAGCCGGGGTCCGCGAGCAGCGACCAGTCCACCCAGCCGGTCTCGTTGTCCTGGCAGTAGGCGTTGTTGTTGCCGTGCTGGGTGCGCCCCAGCTCGTCCCCTGCGACCAGCATCGGCACGCCCGTGGACAGCAGCAGCGTGGACAGCAGGTTCCGCAGCTGACGCCGCCGCAGCGCGCGCACCTCCTCGTCGTCGGTGTCGCCCTCGGCGCCGCAGTTGACGGAGCGGTTGTCGTCGGTGCCGTCCCGGTTGTCCTCGCCGTTGGCCTCGTTGTGCTTGCGCTCGTACGACACGAGGTCCCGCAGCGTGAAACCGTCGTGCGCGGTGACGAAGTTGACCGAGGCGTAGGGGCGGCGGCCGCCCCAGGCGTACAGGTCGCTGGACCCGGAGAGCCGGTAGCCGAGATCGCGCACGTCGGGCAGCGCGCCCCGCCAGAAGTCCCGTACGGCGTCGCGGTAGCGGTCGTTCCACTCCGTCCACAGCGGCGGGAACCCGCCGACCCGGTAGCCGCCGGAGCCGACGTCCCACGGCTCGGCGATCAGCTTCACCCGCCGCAGCACCGGGTCCTGCGCGATCACCGCGAGGAACGGGGACAGCATGTCGACGTCGTGCATCGAGCGGGCCAGCGCGGCCGCCAGGTCGAAGCGGAAGCCGTCCACCCCCATCTCCGTCACCCAGTAGCGCAGGGAGTCGGTGACGAGCCGCAGCACCTGCGGCTGGACCACGTGCAGGGTGTTGCCGCAGCCGGTGTAGTCGGCGTACCGGCGGGCGTCCTGCTGCAGCCGGTAGTAGCCGCGGTTGTCGATGCCCTTCAGCGACAGCGTCGGACCCAGCTCGCCCGCCTCGGCGGTGTGGTTGTACACCACGTCCAGGATGACCTCGATGCCGGCCGCGTGCAGTGCCCGCACCATCCGCTTGAACTCGCCGACCTGCTGCCCGGCGGTGCCGGAGGCGGCGTAGGCGGCGTGCGGGGCGAAGTAGCCGACGGAGTTGTAGCCCCAGTAGTTGCGCAGGCCCCGGCGCAGCAGATGGTCCTCGTGGGCGAACTGGTGCACGGGCAGCAGCTCCACCGCCGTGACGCCGAGACGGGTCAGGTGCTCGACCGCCGCCGGGTGCGCCAGCCCGGCGTAGGTGCCGCGCAGCTCGGGCGGCACGCCGGGGTGCAGCCGGGTGAAGCCGCGCACGTGCAGCTCGTAGATCACCGAGTCCGCCCACGGGGTCTTCGGCCGGCGGTCGTCCGCCCAGTCGTCGTCATCATGGACGACGACGCCCTTGGGGACGTACGCGGCGGAGTCGCGGTCGTCGCGGACGGTGTCGGCGACGTGCTGCTGCGGCCAGTCGCGGACGTGCCCGTACAGTTCGGGCGCCAGCCCGCCGGGCCCGAAGTCGCCGTCCACCGCGCGGGCGTACGGGTCGAGGAGCAGCTTGGCCGGGTTCCAGCGGGCGCCGGTCCAGGGGTCCCAGCGGCCGTGCACCCGGTAGCCGTAGCGCTGGCCGGGCAGCACTCCCGGCACGAAGCCGTGCCAGATCTCGTGCGTCAGCTCCGTCAGCCGGGCCCGGGTCTCCCGGCCCTCCTCGTCGAACAGGCACAGCTCGACGGCCTCGGCGCCGCCGGCCCACAACGCGAAGTTGGTGCCCGCCACCCGGCCGGGACCGGCCCGGAACCGGGCGCCCAGCGGGGTGGACGACCCCGGCCACACGGGCACGGCGGGGACCGGGGACCCGCGCCTGGCGGGGGCCCCCTCGACGACGGCCGCCGCCCGCCCGTCCTGGACGGCCACCGTCTCCTGCTCGGCTGCGCTCGACACCTGTCGGCCTCCCGCGGCTCGTGGCGCGACACGGAAAAGGGCGCGCCGGCCCACGCCCTCGCCTCGGCTCGTGTCGTCCCTTTCCCCTGTTCTGCCCACCGCTCGGGTCGCACTCACGTTTCCCCGGGGCGGGGCGCGTCGTTGGGCACCCATGTGAGGCATGCACAAGGGCGCGCACGGCGCGCGGGGGCCGCACTGGCCGCCGTACTGACATGGGCGGGACTGCTGGCCGGGGCGGCCGGCTGCACGGGCGGCGGCGGGCTGGACGGCATGTTCGGCAAGCCCCGGGCCCCCGAGGACGCCATCCGCGTCACCCCGCGGGACGGCAGTACGGCCGTACGGCCCGACGCGCCGCTGTCGGTGCGGGTGCCGGACGGGCGGCTGGAGTCGGTGAAGGTGGTGGTGTCGCAGGACGCGCAGGAGTCGGAGGTGCCCGGCCGGATCTCCGCGGACGGGCTGAGCTGGCGGCCGGCCGCCGCCCGGCTCGCGCTGGCCGCCAGGTACAGCGTCGACGTGGTCGCCCTGGACGGCCACGGCCGCCGCTCCGCCCGGCACACCACCTTCACCACCCACGTCCCCGAGGAGCGGTTCATCGGGTACGTCAGCCCCGAGGACCGGGCCACGGTCGGCACCGGAATGATCGTCTCCGTGGAGTTCAACCGGGAGATCACCGACCGGGCCGCGGTGGAGCGGGCCGTGCGGGTGACCGCGAGCCCGCCGGTGGAGATCCGCCCGCACTGGTTCGGCACCGCCCGGCTCGACTTCCGGCCCGAGCAGTACTGGAAACCCGGCACCGAGGTCACCGTGGAACTGCGGCTGCGCGACGTGGAGGGCGCGCCCGGCGTCTACGGACTCCAGCACAAGACCCTCGGCTTCACCGTCGGCCGCAGCCAGGTCTCGGTCGTGGACGCGGCCCGCCACACCATGGAGGTGCGGCGCGACGGCGCGCTGCTGGCGACCGTGCCGATCACCGCGGGCGCCCCGAAGACCACCACGTACAACGGCAAGATGGTGATCACCGAGATGTTCGAGGTGACCCGGATGAACGGCGCCACGGTCGGCTTCACGAAGAAGGACGGCAAGGGCGAGTACGACATCCCCGACGTGCCGCACGCCATGCGGCTGACCGAGTCCGGCACCTTCCTGCACGGCAACTACTGGGCGGACGACTCCGTCTTCGGCAGCACCAACGTCAGTCACGGCTGCGTCGGGCTGCGCGACGTGCAGGGCGGCGGCGGGGAGACCCCGGCGGGCTGGTTCTTCGACCGCAGCCTCGTCGGGGACGTCGTCGAGGTCGTCCGCAGCAAGGACAAGAAGGTCGCCCCCGACAACGGCCTCGGTGGCTGGAACATGGGATGGCGCGAGTGGAAGGCGGGCAGCGCGGTGGGCGGCTGAGACACGGGGCGGTCGCGGGGCCGGGCCGGGGCACGGCGGGGGGCGCCCGGGGAGGCCGCCCGGACCGTCCCCGTACGGAATCCGCCCCGGCCGTCTCGGTACCGGGTCCGTCGCGGCCGTCTCGGTACCGGTCCGTCCCGGCCGTCCCCGTACCTGATCCACCCCGGCCGCTCCCCCGGCCCCGGTGCCTGCCCGGCCGCTCCGGCTCCCGCTCCGGTTCCGGCTGCCGCTCCGGTTCCGGCTCCCGCTGCCGCTCCGGCTCCCGCTCCGGTTCCGGCTGCCGCTCCGGTTCCGGCTCCCGCTGCCGCTCCGGCTCCCGCTTTCGCTTCCGCTGCCGCTCCGGCTCCCGCTCCGGCTCCCGCTTTCCAGGGGGCTTCCCCCTCCTCCCCGCCGGACGAGCCGCCGGCACCGGGCCGTTTGGGACCGAACGGTGACCATCACGCGACCCGGATGCTCCTGACCCGCTGGTTAATATGCGCCGACGTGTGCACGGGACACGCGGACGCGGGCCCGCTCGGGCCCAGGGGGAGGGGAGTACGACGTGAAGGTGCGACCGATACGGGGGGCGTCGGTTCACACCCGGGGGCGAACGCCGGGCGCCGTGTGCGCCGGGGTGTTGCTGCTGGCCGTGACCGCCTGCAGCGGCGGGGGAGCCGCGCCCCCGAAGGACGAGGCGCCCGGCGGCGGCAAGGGACGCAACGCGGCGGCCGCCGCGACCGGGCAGTCGCGGGCCGTCGTCACCATCGCGCCCGAGAGCGGCGCCACGGACGTCGACACCAGCGGGGAGCTCAAGGTCGGCGCCTCGGGCGGCAGGCTGACCGAGGTCGTCGTCGAGGACGGCAGCGGCCGGCGCGTCGAGGGCGCGATCTCCGCCGACGGCACCGCCTGGACACCGGGCACGCATCTGTCCGCCGCGACCGAGTACCGGGTGCACGCGGTCGCCGAGGACTCCGAGGGGCGCGAGGCGGCCGAGGACTCCGGTTTCACCACACTGACCCCGGCCGACACCTTCATCGGCACGTTCACCCCCGAGGACGGCTCCACCGTCGGCGTCGGCATGCCGTTCTCGATCCGCTTCACCCGGGGCATCACCCACCCCGAGGACGTCGAGAACGCCGTCAGGATCCGCACCGAACCGGCCGTCGACGTCCAGGGCCACTGGTTCGGCAACGACCGGCTCGACTTCCGGCCCGAGAAGTACTGGCAGCCGGGCACCAGGGTCACCGTCGAGCTGAACCTCGACGGCGTCGAGGGCCGCGACGGCGTCTACGGCGAGCAGTCCAAGACCGTGTCCTTCACCATCGGCCGCGCCCAGGTGTCGGTCGTCGACGCCGCCCGGCACACCATGAAGGTCATGCGGGACGGCAAGCTCTACAAGACCCTCCCCGTGACCACCGGCAAGCCCGGGTACGCCACCTGGAACGGCAGGATGGTCATCAGCGAGAAGTTCACCGTGACCCGGATGAACGGCGACACGGTCGGCTACGACGGCGAGTACGACATCAAGGACGTGCCGCACGCCATGCGCCTGACCACCTCCGGCACCTTCGTGCACGGCAACTACTGGGGCGGCGGCGCCTTCGGCAACTACAACGCCAGCCACGGGTGCATCGGCCTGCGCGATGTGCGCGGCGGCTGGGACAAGGACGTCGAAGCCGCCTGGTTCTTCTCCCAGTCGATCGTCGGCGACGTGGTCGAGGTGAAGAACTCCACCGACCCGGTGGTCGACCCGTCCAACGGCCTCAACGGCTGGAACATGTCGTGGGCGGAGTGGACACGGTAGGACCGCGGTCCGTGAAGGGTGCCCGTGCCCCGTCGCCCGGCCCCGTCGCCCGGCCCCGTCGCCCGGCCCCGTGCCCGGACCCGGGCACGGGGCCGGGTCCGCCGCATCGAACCGGAGGGTGCCCGCCCGTCGGGGACCGATCCGGTCCCGTCGTGAGCGATGTGACCGAGCGCACCGGATCCCCGGCCGTTAGTCTTCGTTAACCTGCCTCCCATGACCGTGAATCTCGAAGTTGCCGAGGGCGTCGGTACGCTGCGCCTCGACCGCCCGCCGATGAACGCGCTGGACGTGGCCACACAGGACCGGCTGAAGGAGCTCGCCGAGGAGGCCGCGGGCCGCGACGACGTGCGCGCGGTCGTCCTGTACGGCGGCGAGAAGGTGTTCGCCGCGGGTGCGGACATCAAGGAGATGCAGGCCATGGACCACGCCGCGATGGTCAAACGGTCCCGTGCCCTCCAGGACTCCTTCACCGCGGTGGCGCGCATCCCCAAGCCGGTCGTCGCCGCCGTCACCGGGTACGCGCTCGGCGGCGGCTGCGAACTGGCGCTGTGCGCCGACTACCGCATCGCCGCCGACAACGCCAAGCTCGGCCAGCCGGAGATCCTGCTCGGCCTGATCCCGGGCGCGGGCGGCACCCAGCGGCTGTCCCGTCTGATCGGCCCGTCCCGGGCGAAGGACCTCATCTTCACCGGGCGCATGATCAGGGCCGACGAGGCCCTGACGCTGGGGCTCGTGGACCGGGTGGTGCCGCAGGCCGACGTCTACACCGAGGCGCACGCCTGGGCGGCGAAGCTGGCCCAGGGACCGGCGCTCGCGCTGCGCGCGGCGAAGGAGTCGGTGGACGTGGGCCTGGAGTCCGACATCGACACGGGGCTGGCCGTGGAACGGAACTGGTTCGCGGGTCTGTTCGCGACCGAGGACCGCGAGCGGGGAATGCGCAGCTTCGTGGAGGAGGGTCCGGGGAAGGCGAAGTTCCTCTGACGGCGGAGTGAATCCGGTTCGGCCCCTTGCAATTGACGGAATGTCTGATCCGGGTCCCCCGATGGGACGGTTTATGACAGCCTTAAAGGACCCTTAAGCCTGTTGCGTCGGGGGAGCCCGTCCCGTGCCGTTCGATGAGCCGTCTTCGCAGGTCGGACGAGCCGAGACGGGCCCTGAAGTGCCCAAGGCATATGCCGTCCGGAACCCCGGCGGCGGGCGGTACCGGGGGGCGTATTCCGCTGGAACGGCCCCGCGGGGCGTGCCGGCCGTCCATGATGGGGGCATGGCGGGGCTGGAGGGCATCGAGCAGCCGCGGGGACACGGCCGTGCGACGGCGGCGCGCTGGTCGCCGGCGGTGGAGGACGAACGAGCGCTCAGAGCGCTCGGGTTGCACGGCAACCCGACCGAGAAGGAAGTGCTTCTCACCTCCCTTCCCGAGTCGGCCGCCACCGCCCGCCGTCTGACCCAGGTCGTGGTGCTGCGGCACTGGGGACTCAACCACAGGATCACCGAGGACGCGGTGCTGCTCGTGTCGGAGCTGGTGGGCAACGCCGTACGGCACACCGGGGCCAGGGCCTTCGGGCTCCGCATGCTCCGGCGCCGCGGCTGGATCCGCATCGAGGTGCGCGACCCCTCCCGTGGACTGCCCTGCCTGATGCCGGTCCAGGAGCTGGACACCAGCGGACGAGGCCTCTTCCTCGTCGACAAGCTCTCCGACCGCTGGGGAGTCGACCTCTTACCCCGCGGCAAGACCACCTGGTTCGAAATAAGACTCACAGACCGCTGACCCCCGCGCCCGCACGATCCCACGGGCGCTCCCGGCCCCTCGGGGGCGCGGGAACTGCGCGAGCCCCACCCCGTACTTGCACGATCCCACGGGCGCTCCCGGCCCCTCGGGGGCGCGGGAACTGCGCGAACCCCACCCCGCGCCCGCACGATCCCACGGGCGCTCCCGGCTCCTCGGGGGCGCGGGAACTGCGCGAACCCCACCCCACATCCGCATGCTTGCACGGGCGGTTCCGGCCTTTCGGGGGCGCGGGGAATCGCGCGAACCCCACCCCGTACCCACTCCCCACCTCCAGGGGGCCAGACCGTCGAACGGGCTAATCCCCGGATTTCCCCCCACCCCTCCGTTAAATGGTCCCCGTGACCACCCCCACCGACCGCCGCGCAACCCTCCGCACCGCAGCCCTCCTCGCCGGCGGCGCCCTGGCCACCTCCTGCTCCACCACCAGCACCCCGGGAACCCCCACCCCACCCGCCAAGCCCTCCACCCCCTCCCAGAGCCCCGCTCACCCGTCGCACCCCGCCCCGGCCCCCGGCCCACGCCGCTACCCCACCCAGCCCTCCCAGATCACCCACGGCCCCCGCACCCACCCCCGCGTAGCCCTCACCTTCCACGGCAGCGGCGACCCGGCCACCGCCCGGGCCCTGCTCACGGAAGCGGAGCGGCACGGAGCCCGCCTCACCGTCCTCGCCGTCGGCAGCTGGCTGGACGAGCACCCCGAGCTGGCCCGCCGCGTCCTGGACGGCGGACACGAACTCGGCAACCACACCCAGCGCCACCTGGACATCAACGCGCTGCCGGAGGCCGAGGCCCTCGCCGAGATCAGCGCGTGCGCCGCGCGCCTGCGCAGGCTCACCGGCTCGATCGGGGCGTGGTTCCGGCCCTCCCGGACGGCCCGCGCCTCGCCCCGGGTGGAGGCCCTGGCCCGCCGCACGGGCTACCCGCACGTGCTGTCGTACGACGTCGACTCGCTCGACTACACCGGTCCGGGCGGCCCCGCCGTCGTCCGCACCGTCCTCGGCGCGATCCGTCCGGGCTCCGTGGTGAGCCTGCACTTCGGCTACGCCGACACCGTCGCCGCCCTCCCTGCCGTCCTCGAAGAACTCGACCGCCGCGCCCTGCACGCCGTCACCACCACGGAGCTGCTCAGCTGATGCGCCCAAACCGCCCGCACCCCGCCCCCCGCACCCCCCGGACCCCCAGCACCCCCCGGACCCTCCGCGCCCCCGGTGCTCTCCGCACCCGCCGCGCCCTCACCGCGACCTGCCTCCTCGGACTCGCCGCCGTCGCCGCGTGCGGCACCGAGAGCCGCGACGACGCGGACCGCAGCCGCGCGACCCAGACCGCGGCCGTTCCCGCGCCGCCCAAGAAGCCTCAGATCAACGGTCTGCCGGGGATGCCGCCCGTGCTCGACCCGAAGGACGTGTACGCGGCGGACCGGCCGAACCGGCTCTCCCCGGTCGTGAAGGACTTCCCGTCCCGGGTCTACGTGCCGAACACCGAGTCGGACACCGTCTCGGTGATCGACCCGAAGACGTACGAGATCATCGAGACGATCCCCGTGGGGCGGCAGCCGCAGCACGTCGTGCCCTCCTGGGACATGAAGACCCTCTGGGTCAACAACAACCGCGGCCACACGCTCACCCCGATCGACCCGAAGACGGGGAAGGCCGGCAAGCCGGTCGAGGTCCACGACCCGTACAACCTGTACTTCACGCCGAACGGCAAACACGCCGTCGTGATGGCCTCCCTCGACCGGGAGCTGGTCTTCCGCGACCCGCACACCATGGAGCGGGTCAAGACCGAACCGGTCACCTGCTACGGCGTCAACCACGCGGACTTCTCCCTGGACGGCCGCTACTTCATCGTCTCCTGCGAGTTCAGCGGCGAACTGCTGAAGGTCGACACCGAGAAGATGAAGGTCGTCGCGCAGCAGAAGCTCCCCTTCGAGGGGGCCATGCCCCAGGACGTGAAGATCTCCCCGGACGGCAAGCGGTTCTACATCGCGGACATGATGGCCCACGGCATGTGGGTGCTGGACGGCGACAAGTTCACCGAACCGACCCTGCTGCCCACCGGCAAGGGCTGCCACGGCCTGTACGTCGGCCGCGACTCCCGCGAGATGTACGTGTCCAACCGGGGCGAGGGCACCGTCTCGGTGTTCGACTTCACCCAGAACAAGCTGACCAAGAAGTGGCACCTGCCCGACGGCGGCAGCCCCGACATGGGCGGTGTCTCCGCCGACGGCAAGGTCCTGTGGCTGTCGGGGCGCTACGACGCCGAGGTGTACGCCATCGACACCCGCACCGGCGAACAGCTCGCCCGCATCAAGGTGGGCAGCGGACCGCACGGCCTGGCGGTGTACCCCCAGCCCGGCCGCTACTCCCTCGGCCACACGGGCATCTTCCGCTGACCCTCCTGCCGTACGGCCGTCCCCGCCCCCGAAGCCGGGGCAGCGGCTCCGGGCCGTGCGCGCAGCAGCGCCTCCGAGCCCACCGGCCGGTAGCCGGCTGCCTGGAACGCCCGCACACTGCGGGCGTTCCCCGGCGCGACCTGAGCCCACACCGTCTCGTCGGCCAGCTGCCGGGCGGCGAGGACGAGTTCACGCCCCACCCCCCGGTGGCGGGCGTCCTCGTCGACCTCGACGGACACCTCCAGCCGCCCGGCCACCCCCCGGCCCGTCACCAGCACCCCGCCCTCCGCCTCCCACACGCGTACGTCGTCGCGGCGCGTGCGGGCGTAGGCGACCCGCGGGTGCCCCGGATCGCCGATCTCCTTCAGCGGCAGCGACGGTTCGCCGGGCAGCGGGGAGCCCGCCAGCAGCGCGTCGACGCACTCCGTGACGCGGTCCGTGCGCTCCAGCAGCGCCGTCAGGAAACGCGGGTTCATCGCCGCGGCGAGCGGGTCGCAGTCCAGCGCGCGCAGCGTCCCGGCCACCCAGCGCGGGTCCTCGTCGGTGAACACGACCGAGTGCCCGGTGAACGCGATGACACCGGCGTCCCGCGGTGACGGCTGCGGCACCACCGTGGTGCCCCCGTCGCACGGCGGGAAGTCGCCCCGCGCGGCCGCGTCGAGAATCCTCCGCAAGCTCTCCATGCCCCTGACACCGGTCCCTTCCGTCGTCGCCGGCTCTCCGCCCCGCACCGCAGCGTCAGACTCTCACGACGCGGATGCCCGGGCGGCACAACATGAGCTGGTCCTCGGGGTCTGGTGACGGCAGCGCACGCCCCCGGGGAACCGCCCGCTCGGTCCCCTCCGGCGGAGGCATCCGGTACTGCTCGGACCAGGCTTTCGACGCGGTCTGCTCCTCGGCGCGCTTCACCCTGAGCCAGGCGGCCTTGTCCTGCCCGTCGCCCTCGTTCGAGGCGCGCCGGCAGTCGGTGCCTGTCTGCACGTCGTTTCAAGATCGTCGTCAGTGGGCGACTTCGCGGTTCGTCCGGGACCAGCAGGGCCCTGACCGGGGTGGGGTGGTCGCCCGCACCGGGACCCGGGCCGGCCTCTCGCCGCCATCCGCGGCGGCCTCGCGACCGAGGCCGCCGTGGCCGTTCGAGGGTCGGCCTCCGCCCCGTCCTCCACCGGCGACGGCGCGTTCCGCTGTCCCGGTTCGCCCGCATCGCCGCGCCCAAGCCAACCTGAGCACCCGCCCAGCCTTCGCCCGCCGCCCGTGACCAGGGCGCTTCCCCTCTCACCACTTCAGCCTCGCCGACGCGATCCAGCCGTACTTCGTACCGCGCGTTACTGCGGACGCTTTGTGGATCAACATCACCGAGTCTCTGCTCACTGCTGCCTCACAGGTGATTCGCCATGCGCGCACAAGCGCGAAGAGTTGTCACGGCCTTCGTGGCCTTCGTTCTCCTCGTGACAGCGGCTGCCGCCCCGTCCTGGGCGGCGCCCTGGGACCGGCCGGGCAGTGCCGCGGCGGGTGTCGCCCAGGTCGAAGCGCGTACGGCCGAGGACCTGCCCGATCCGCCAGGGGCGATGACGCTGGCCGAGCGCCGCAAGCAGGTCGCGAAGGACCGGCACGAACTGTCGCCCATGCGGGGCTACATGAACGCGCCGGAGCGGACAGCCAAGGGCACCGCCCACAGCCGGCCGGACACGGAGCGCATCGAGCGCGGTCCCGCCGCCGAGCAGGGCACAACCGCGCAGCGCCTCGCCGCCGCGCCCGAGAACCCGGCCTGGGTGTCGGCCTGGGCGACCGCGTACCCCGGCATGCTGTCGATCGGCGGGCAGGTGAAGCTGCCGCGGCGGGGATCGACATACAGCGGGATGTGGCTGTACGTCCTGGACGAGGCGGGCTCCCCCGTCGTTCAGCAGGAGATCAAGAAGTCCACCGACGACCCCAGCGGGGACACCCCGGACACCGGTGCCTGGTGCTACGACTGGTGGTCGAGCAACTCCTACCCCACCGACCAGTGCTTCTGGTGGGCCGGCAGTGAACCGGGCGAAATCCTGGAGGACGGCAGGAAGTACTACGCCTGGGTCTTCCTGAACAACGCCGACGGCTCGAGCCCGGGCGGCACCGTCTCCCCGCTGGTGGAGGCCTTCTACACGCCCGGCATCCCCGGCGCGGCGGCGGGCATCTGCACCTGTTACGCCCAGGCCCACCGCGCCGACCCGGTCAACACGGCGACCGGCATGTTCTACGAGCAGCTCACCGACGCCTCTCTGACCGGCCCCGGTGTGCCGCTGACCCTGGAGCGCACCTATCGGTCGGACTCGACCGCCACCGGTCTGCTGGGGCGCGGCTGGGCGACGCCGTTCGACGCGCGGCTGACCCTCGCGACGGGGAAGGCGACGTACCGGACGGGCGACGGGGCGTCGTTCGTGTTCACACAGGCGAGCGACGGCACGTACACCGCCCCGGCAGGCACGACGGCCAAGCTGGTCAAGGGGACGAGTACGTACACGGTCACCACCCCGGACCACACGGTGCGGACCTTCGACAGCGCCGGACTGCTGACCTCCGTGGCCGGCGCGGCGGGCAAGGGCCTGAGCCTGACGTACGCGTCGGGCAAGCTCGCCTCCGTCAAGGACGCCGCCGGCCGCACCACCTCCTTCACACCCGACGCCGACGGACTGCTGTCCAAGGTGGGCCTGCCGGACGGCACATCGGTCTCGTACAGCTACACCGACGGCCTGCTGACCTCGGTCACCGACCCGGCCGGCAGGACGTCCTCGTACACGTACGACACGGACAAGCGGCTGTCGTCCTACACCGACCCGGCGGGCGGCGAGGTCAGCAACGTCTACGACAGCGCGGGCCGTATCAAGTCCCAGACCGACCCGAACGGCAGGACCACCACGTTCACCTGGGACGGCAAGAGCGAGTCGCACACCACCGCGCCCGACGGCGGCGTGTGGACCGACGTCTACGCCGGCAACGTCCTGATGGAGACGATCGACCCGTACGGCAAGCGCATCACCTACGACTACGACCGTCGGCTTCGCCCCGTCGCCATCACCGACCAGCGCGGCAACACCACGGAGATGACGTACGACACCGCGGGGCGGATGCTCACCCGCACCGCACCGGCCGCACTCGGCTACCAGGAGAGCTGGGGCTACGACACCGCGGGCAACCTCACCAGCCACACCGACGGCCGCGGCAACAGGACGACGTACGCGTACACCGCGAACCGGCTGACGTCGACGACGGACCCGACGGGCGGCAAGACCGTCTACACGTACACCGCGCTCGGCTCACTGGAGACCGTGACGAGCCCGCGCGGCAAGGTCACCGCCTACGGGTACGACACCGCGGGCAACCGGACGTCGGTCACCACGCCGCTGGGCAGGAAGACGACGTTCACGTACGACAAGGCAGGCCGCGTCCTGACCAGGACGGACCCGCGCGGGAACGTCTCCGGCGCCGACCCGGCCGCCTACACCACGAAGTACACCTATGACGGCCGCGGTCTGCTCCGCTCGGCCACGGACGCCCTGGGCCGTACAACGACCTACGAGTACAACGGCGCCGAGCAGTTGACGTCGGTGCGCAACCCGGCGGGCGACGCCGCCACGCTCGGCTACGACGACGCAGGAAACCTGACCCGGACCACCGACCCGGCAGGCAGGTCCCTCACCCGCACCTACGACGCGAGCGGACGGCTCGCCTCCGAGACCGACGCGGCCGGCGGCCGGACCACCTACACGTACGACAAGGCGGGCCGGCTGCTCAGCAGTGTCTCGGCGCGCGGGAACGTCTCCGGTGCCGACCCGGCCGCCTACACCACGTCCTACGTGTACGACGCGGCCGGCAACCTCACCGAGACCACCGGTCCCACCGGCGCGACGACGAAGACGACCTACGACGCGATCAACCGGCCGCTCGTGGTCACCGACCCGCTGGGCCACACCACCGGCTACACCTACGACGCCGACGACAACGTCACCAGGACCACCGACGCCGCGGGCAGGACGACCACCGCCGGCTACGACAAGAACAACCGCCTCAGCAGCAGCACCGACCAGCTGGGCAGGACCACGACCTACGCCTACGACGCCGACGGCAATCTGCTCAGCCGAACCTCCCCCCTCGGCCACACGTCGAGCTGGACCTACGACGGCGACGGCCGCCGGGCCACCGCGGTCGACCCGCGCGGCAATGCCACCGGCGCCGACCCCGCCCAGTACACGACGACGTACGGATACGACCCGGCGGGCAATCCCACCCAGGTCACCGACCCGCTCGGCGGGGTGACCAGCACCGCCTACGACCCCCTCGGCAGGGTCGTCGAGCGCAAGGACGCCGACGGGCGCACCACCTCCTACGGCTACGACGACCTGGACCGGCTGACCAGGGTCACCGCCCCCGACGACGCGGTGACCGCCTACGGTTACGACAAGCTCGGCAACCTCACCGAGCGCACCGACGCGAACGGCCACGTCACCGCGTACGGCTACGACGCGGTGCACCGCCTCACCTCGGTCACCGACCCGCTGGAACGGAAGACGACCTACGCGTACGACGCGGAGGGCAACGTCACCGGGAAGACCACGCCACGCGGCACCACCGGGTACACCTACGACCCGCGCGGTCTGCTCACCGAGATCGACTACTCGGATGCCACCCCCGACGCGACCTTCGGCTACGACGACGCCGGGCAGCTGACCGCCCGCGCGAACTCCAAGATCTCCGAGGACTTCGTCTACGACGCGGTCGGCAACCTGACCAAGACGCGCGGCTTCGCCTACACCTATGACGCCGCCGGGCAGATGCTGACCCGCACGTACTCCGACGGCAGCACGATCACGTACACGTACGACGCCGACGGCCGCACCGCGACGATGGCGGCCGACGGCAAGACCACCACGTACACCTGGGACCCGGCGGGCAACCTGACCACGTCGGCCCTGCCCAACACCGAGACCGAGGACCGCACGTACGACCGGGCGGGCCGGGTCACCGCGGTGACCACCACCAAGGCGGGCGCCACTGTCACCAGGACGGCGCTGACACTGTCCGCGGCGGGCCTGCCCTCGCGCGTCGACGTCACCCGGGCCGGCGTCGGCACCGGCGGCTACGACCTCACCTATGACGCGGCCGGCCGGCTCGCCTCCGGCTGCGCGCCGCAGCCCTGGGTCACCGGCTGCGGCGCCGGCCGCACCACGTCCTACACCTACGACAAGGTCGGCAACCGGCTGACCTCCACCCTGGGCACCACCTCGACGGGCTACGCCTACGACGCGGCCGACCAGCTCACCTCGACCACCACCGGCACCACGACCACCGCCTACGGCCACGACGCCGCGGGCAACCGGACCAAGGCGGGCGCCGACACCTACACCTACGACCTGGCGGGGCAGATCTCCGCCGCCACGGTCGGGGGCACCGCCTACACCTACGACCACGACGCGAGCGGCAACCAGGTCGCCACCCTCAAGGACGGCGTGGTCACCCACCGCACCCAGTGGGACCCCAACGCGCCGCTGCCGATCCTGGCCACCGAGTACGACAGCGCCTGGGCCATCAAGCAGTCCTACCGCTACGACCCGCTCGGCCAGCCCACCGCCACCAAGACCGGCGCAGGGGCGCTCTTCTACTACCACCATGACACCCAGGGCTCCCCGGTCGACGTCGCCGGCAGCACCGGGACCCTCTACCAGCGCTGGGCCTACGACTCGTTCGGCACCCGCGTCCTGAACACCACTACCAGCGGCGCGCCCGCGAGTACCCCGTCGTACACCGGTGCCCGGTACGAGACCAGCACCGGCCATCTCGACCTGCACGCCCGCCAGTACGACACCGCCACCGGCCGCTTCACACGATCCGATCCGGCCGCCCGGGACCTGTCGACGCCGTACGTCTCCGCGTACGCCTACGCCGACAACGTGCCCAGCGTACTCACCGACCCCAGCGGTCTGACCCCCGACGACCCCAACAACGACCGGGTCGACAGCTTCGGCGAGGCGCTCGGCATCTTCGGGGACGCCTTCGTCGACGTCGCCAAGTCGCCGTTCGTCTTCCTCGGGGACCTTCAGGACGCGTTCACCGGCGAGAACGGCGGCGCGGGCGCGTTCATCGACAAGTACCTTCCCGTCCGACCCGCCTACCGGCTCTACCGAGCCGAGTACATGCTCCGGCAGCAGGGCTGCGACGCGCTCGCCGATCTGTACGCGGAGACCGCCGACGAACTCGCCCAGCAGCTGGTCCTCACCGGGGTCGGCGGGCTGACGGGGTGGCGGCGGGCCGCGGTGGCCACGGAGCGGGAGCTGCAGTCCGGCGGTTCGGCCTTCCGCCGGCCGCGCAGCGAGATGGACTTCGAGCTGGAATGGGCGGACCACGCCTATCACGCGATCCGCGCCGACGCCCAGCTCGACCGGGTGGCGCAGACCGCAGCGTCGCACGGCTATTCCGCGGCCGACATCAATCAGATCTACAACCACCTGTTCGTCGAATCGCATCAGCTCGACGCGGGAATGCTGCGATTCGATGCCAATCCGCGTATCGCCAGGGCCTGGGAACGCCTCCAGAACGGAAATCCGCACCCCAGCGATTTCGATTTGCTTGCGCATGAACTGTACGAGTCGAACTGGATGCGTCAGCACGGCGACCAGAACTATCGCCGCGCCCACCAGGCGACCCTGGACGCTGGCCACACCTGGGACGAACATGCGCCCGCAGCGGACGGTATAGGATTCCGATGATCGAATCCGTGGCGCGAGCGAACTGGTGGAAATCCCCGTGACAGCATCACTGACGTGTAGGAAGATCGCTTCTCTCGAAGCGGGATCCGTCTACGCCTGGGAAACCGCAGAAGGGGCCGCCGGGAACATCATGATCGACCCGGAGGAATCAGTCGCCCGCCCCTGCACAGCGGAGGGAACAACCCTGGGCGACATGCTCCTCGACAAAAACGTCGGGAATGTGGAAAACCCCGACCCGGACCAGAAACTCCGCCACGCTTTCCTGATGGCGGCATCGGTGATCTTCCAGGAGAGGGAGCGGCAGGGGCGACTGCCTGACCAGGTCACGCGCGCCTACTGGTAGGCGCCACGTCACCACCCGAGAGGCCGTGCTCCCCCGGAGCCCGGCCTCTCGGCATCCCACTCCGTGAGTCCCGCCGGTTGGGACCCGGCATGGAGCTCGGCCGGGTCACGGCGCCGGAAGCTCGGCAGGGTGGTGGCTCAGTCCGGTGGGGCGTCGGCCGTGCGGGACGCCTCAATGCCGCTGGCCTTCTCGCCATGGGCGTTGTGACCGAGTGCCGGCCACGCTCCCTCGGACATGGCCTGCCGCTGGCTGGGGTCGTCGGCGCCGCAGGCAGCGCACGCGTACATCGGCGCCTGGGCGCCGGCGACTCTGGCGGGGCCGATCCACAGGACGCGCGTCCACCGCTGCCCGCAGTAGAGCCAGCAGAATCCGTCGACCCATTCGTTGCCGTCGTCGGTGGCCGCCGGTGCAGGCAGTCCTCCGCGGGCGAACTCGGCGATCCCGGGGATCACCCTGTGCTGTAAGGCGACTTCCGTCAGCATTGCTCGTCCGCCTCCGCGATCAACGGCCCTGGGTCGTAGGAGAAGTGTCCTCCTGCTTCTCGGCGTCGGAGAACAGGAGGGTGGGTTCGGCGAGGATGTCGCGGCCGGCCTCGCTCTTGTAGATCTCGTCGACGCTGCCGAAGCGGGCCTCGGAGTAGTCGAGGTCCAGCAGCGCGGCGGCCTGCCGCACCGACGCCTCGTCGGGTCCCTCGATCTCCAGGAAGGTGGGAAGGTCGGGCCAGGTGTCGAAGTCGAAGGCGACCTCGCCCAGGCGCCACTCCTCGCGGTAGTTCTCCTGGTAGCGCACCTCGGTGAGGCCGACCCGGCGCAGGATGTCGGCCATGGCGTGCACGTCGGTGACCTCGGTCTCGATCTCCTTGGTGCCGTCGATCGTCGTGGCGTCGGTGACCTGCTTGAGCGTGAGCGTCGAGCGGGTGCCCTCGTCACGCAGCCGAATCCAGGCCCCGCCGTCCAGGGAGTCGTTCTCGAAGATCTTGCGGGTGAGGAGGGTGCGGGGGAACGCTTGAACGGCGCCGAGGGCAGTCAGCTTGGCCTGGAGGCCGGCGGCGTCGACGGCCAGGAACTTCGCCTCGTACTCGTGCTTCATGGGTCCTTCTCTCAGAAGTGGTCGGTGAGGGGGGACGTCCGGGCCGCCATGAGCAGGCCCATGCGGTGGGTGTGGTCGTGCAGTTGACCGACGTGGGGCCGCTCGGTGAACTCGTTGGTGCGCAGGGTGAGCAGGACCTCCCAGTCGCCGAGGAAGTGGTGGCGAAGGCGCTCGGGAGAGGTGTAGTGCTCGATCATGTGGTGGCGTCTTTCGACGGGCATCATGAACTCCGCGCCGAACACACCGCCCGGGCGGACCAGGCGCTGCATGCGGTCGACGAACTCGACGAGCGGGCGGTGGTGGTTGGCACTGTAGTGCCACGAGCAGCTCGTCCAGACCGCCTCGCACTGCAGGCCCAGGGGTTCGCCGTCGAGGAAGTCGTCCTCAACGAGCTCTACGCGTTCGTGGAGTTCTTCGAGCTTCAGTCGATCGATCAGGCCCAACGCGTGTGCCTGGCTGTCACCCGGGAGGTGGACGTCGCCCCCGTGGAGGGCGACCGCGTCGCGTTCGATGGCGACGACGTGGTAGCCGGCGGCGGCGAGGGGCAGGACGAACTTGCCGTCGCTCGCGCCGACAACCGCGACGGTGGCGTCATGGGCGACGCGTTCCCGCAACGTGGCGAGGAACTGCGGGAAAAAGGTGAGGGTGTGCTCCCACAGGCTCTGTGTCTGCATGGGAGTGCGCTCCTTGCGTATCGGTGTCCGTGATCACGCGGAGGACCTCGTCAGGGCTGCGCCCGGTGGTGTCGACACGGTGCATCGGGAACGAGGCATAGGCGTCCGTCACCCGGTCCGGGACGGTCTCGACCAGTGCGTCCCACCGCGATGCCGGCTTGTTCCGCCCACCGAGGCGACGCTGTCGTTCGTCGTCGTCGCAGACGAGGTGGTACGTGACGGGTTTCGGCAGCCAGCTCGGCAGGGTGATGCCGAGCCGGGCGCCCAGGGCCCGATGGGTGGCGAGGCACCGGGCGAAGTAGCTCTCGACAACGACCGGGACGCCGGCGTCGAGATGGTGCTGGATCTCTTCGGCCGCGGTGAACAGAGCGGAAAGGTACAGGCACATCCGCGCCTCGACGTTCGTCCGCTCGTCCACCGCACGTCTGAGCGGCTGGTAGAGGGGCGGGACGGTGGCGACGAGGACGGCTTGCCGAGCGGCGGCGAGCATCGGCGCCAGGGTTGACTTACCGGTGCCGCGTAATCCCTCCAGGCTCTCGAAGCGCGGGTGATCAGGCACGGCCGTACACCACGTCCGGCACCGCGAGAGTGAGCTCGTCGGCAGAGGAGGGCTTGTGGACGATGCGTCCTGCCGCCTTCTCGTACCAGAAGGCGTGCGAGTCCTTGCCCACGGCCTTGCAGGACATGGTCAGCGCACCGCGCGGGTCGGCCTCGATGCGGTCGATCTCGCGAGGACCGTCGGACGGTGCGCACGCCTGCGGGGCGCCGTGTTCGGAGAGGTCCTCGTCGACGATCACCTCCAGGGGCAGGTCGGCCGCGGCGAGCTCTTCGCGCAGCCGGCCGTAGGCGGAGGGAGCGGTGACCAGCAGCTCGGGGTGGTCGGCGGCGTTGCCGACCGGCCGCAGGTGGTGGAGCTTGAGTTGCCGGACCCCGAGCTGCGCCAAGACTCTTACGAGAGGGAGGACCTCATCGATGTTCCGCGAGGTGACGGTCATGGTCGCGCCCGTCGATACGCCGAGGTCCCGCGCCAGACTGAGCGAGTTCAGGGCGCTCTGGTAACTGCCCTGCCTGCGGATGCCGTCGTTGGTCGATCCGACGCCCTCCAACGAGACCCTGAGCAGGTCCAAGTACGGAGCGATCTCGGTCAGGCGGCGCTCGATCCGGTACCCGTTGGTGCAGATCCCGACGCGCTGGCCCAGCTCCTCCTTCGCGTGGCGGACGACCTGCGCGAGGTCCCGGTGGACGAACGGCTCCCCGCCGAGCAGGGTCACGGTCTCCGTACCGTACTCGTCCCGCATCAGAGTGAGGAGGCTTGCGGCTTCCTCGGCGGTGAAGGCGTCGGCGTACTGGAGCCGCTCGCCGTGGAAGCAGTGCAGGCACGTGAAGTTGCAGCGGTAGAGCAGCTGCAGGTACAGCATTCGGATCTTCCTGATCCCGGTGACTTCCCCGATCACATCGGCTCCTTCGGCTGACTGCCTGTTGGGAACCCGATAGTGGCCTTCTGCCCGGGGACCTCGGCACCGCGTTCAGGGACGGTCCGAGGACGTCCTGGGACGTTTTCAGCGGCCTTCGAAGGACTCCAGGATGCTGAGGACGCGCTTCGTGTCCGACAGGTCGGGCAGGACGTCGGCAGCGCCGGCGGCGGTCAGTTCCTCCGGAGTGTGGATGCCGGAGGCGACGGCGAGGATCCCGGAGCCCGTGGTCAGAGCCGCTTCCACGTCGCGCGGAGTGTCCCCCACGAGGACGGTGGAGACGTCAGCCGGAACACCATGCAGCCGCTGCGCGCGCTCGCGGGCGACAGCGACCAGATGGGGACGGAGCTCAGCGTCCGCTCCGTAGGCGCCCACCGGTAGATCCAGCAGCGATTCGAGGCCGAACGCGGACACCTTCACACGAGCGTTGGCGGCGATGTTGCCGGTGAGAACGGAGGAGACCCAACCGCCTTGAGCGGAGGCGGCCTTCAGCGCCTCATGGACACCGGGCAGGGCAGTCCCGCGCCTGCGCAACTCCTCCAGGCGCGCTTCCCCCGCCTGCGCGAGCGCCGTCTCGATGAAGTGCCAGGCAGGTACGGGCAGCCCTTCGCGGACGAACATGTTGCGCATGATCAGCCGATCCGTACGACCCTCAGTACGCGCCGCCTCCGTGGGCTCGCGTCCCGAGAGTGCCGAGAAGGCAGCGGCGTAGATCTCCTTGCTCACCCCCGCGTTCTCGATGAGGGTGTGGTCGATGTCCCACAGGACGAAGAGCTCCATGCCGCCAGAGTAGGAAGTCGGCGAGGTTCCGCTTCAGCCACCGAGTCCCCAAACGTCCTTGCGCGATCACGCGGTGCGCCGATTCGATATCTGCTGTGAACGACCGACTGCGCACTGTGCTCGGCCAGCGCGGCGTCTCGCCCGACTCGCTGGCCCAAATCTGCGAGGTAGATCCCAAGACGGTGAGCCGGTGGCTGGGCGGGCGGATTCCCCATGCCCGGCACCGCTTCCGCGTCGCGCGACACCTGCGCGTGGAAGAGACCTTCCTGTGGCCCGAGCCGTCCAAGCGCCCCGGCGGGCCGCGGGACGGGTTAGGCACGGAACTGGTCGGCACCTACCAGAACCGGGCCAGCGTGCCCCGGGACGTCTGGCTCGCGCTGCTGCGAGAGGCTCGGCACGAGACCGGCGTCCTCGTCTTCTCCGGCACCTTCTTCGCCCAGTCCAACCCTCACGTCGCCAAGATGCTCTCCGAACGTGCCGCCGAGGGAGTGCGGGTGCGCCTGTGCTTCGGCGATCCGGACGGGCAGGCAGTCGCCATCCGGGGCCGCGAGGAGGGAATCGGCGACACCCTCGCCGCCAAGATCCGCGCCTCACTGACGTACTACCGTCCGCTGCCGGGCGAGGCCGGGTGCGCCGTACGGCTCCATGACACCGCCCTCTACACGTCCATGTTCCGCTACGACGACAACCTGCTCGTCAACCCCCACATCTGGGGACAACCCGCCAGCGCCAACCCCCTCCTCCACCTCAAGAGGGCAGACGGCACAGGGTGGTTCGACAACTACGCTCAGAGCTTCGACGCCGTCTGGGCCGCCGCGCGGCCATGGGCACCCGACCAGGAGAGGACCGCCGACCATGGGCAGGACTGAGTACTACAACGACCCCACCGCCCCGAAGGCGAACACCCTCATCCCGGCCAGCAACCTTCTCGTCGTCGACGAGACCGGCGCCATCCTCCTCCAGCGCCGCCGCGACACCGGCCAGTGGGCCCTCCCCGGCGGAGCCCAGGACATCGGCGAGACCGCAGCCGAGTGCGCCGTACGCGAGTGCCTGGAGGAGACCGGCATGATCGCGGAGATCACCGGCTTCCTCGGCGTCTACACCAACCCGAACCACATCGTCGCCTACACCGACGGCGAGATCCGCCAGCAGTACGAGAACACCTACATCGGCCGTCCCGTCGGCGGAGCGCCCACGATCAACGACGAGGCCGACGGCGTTCGCTTCGTCCAGCCGGCCGACCTGGACCGCTACGACATCCACCCCAGCATGCGCCGGCAAATCGGGGACTACCTCGCCGGCACCTATCCCTACCTCGGCTGAGCCGCCAGCGCGGCTTCCATGCGAGCTCTCTGCCCGGGGCGTGACCTGCACAAGCCGCCGACACGTGCGGGAGCCGTTCGCCGCACCATCAGGCAACGTGGTCAGCTTCCGGCGCGGGCAGACCTCGTCGAGGTGCAGGCACGGCAGGCGCATTCCAGGGGCCCTTCAGGGACTTCCGCGTCCCTTCCAGGGAGAATCCAGGGGTTTTCCGCCGGGCAGACAGGGAAGGCCCCGACAGCGCCGAGAGACACGAACGCGCTGGTCAGGGCCCATTCGCCTAGCACTCGATGATGTTCACCGCGAGGCCGCCGCGGGCGGTCTCCTTGTATTTGACGGACATGTCGGCGCCGGTGTCCTTCATCGTCTTGATGACCTTGTCCAGGGACACCTTGTGGGAGCCGTCGCCGCGCATCGCCATGCGGGCGGCGGTGACGGCCTTGACCGCGGCCATGCCGTTGCGCTCGATGCAGGGGATCTGCACCAGGCCGCCGACCGGGTCGCAGGTGAGGCCGAGGTTGTGCTCCATGCCGATCTCGGCCGCGTTCTCCACCTGCTCGGGGCTGCCGCCGAGTACCTCGGCGAGGGCGCCCGCGGCCATCGAGCAGGCGGAGCCGACCTCGCCCTGGCAGCCGACCTCGGCGCCGGAGATGGAGGCGTTCTCCTTGAACAGCATGCCGATCGCGCCCGCGGCGAGGAGGAAGCGGACCACGCCGTCCTCGTCGGCGCCGGGCACGAAGTTGATGTAGTAGTGCAGCACTGCGGGGATGATGCCGGCCGCGCCGTTGGTGGGGGCGGTGACGACCCGGCCGCCGGCCGCGTTCTCCTCGTTCACCGCCATCGCGTAGAGGGTGATCCACTCCATGGCGAGGGCCTGCGGGTCGCCCTCGGAGCGCAGCTTGCGCGCGGTCGTCGCGGCCCGCCGCCGCACCTTCAGGCCGCCCGGCAGGATGCCCTCGCGGGACATGCCGCGCGACACGCACGCCCGCATGACCTGCCAGATGTCGAGGAGTCCGGCCCGGATCTCCTCCTCGGTGCGCCAGGCCCGCTCGTTCTCCAGCATCAGCGCGGAGATCGACAGGCCGGTCTCGCGGGTCAGGCGCAGCAGCTCGTCGCCCGTGCGGAAGGGGTACTTCAGGACCGTGTCGTCGAGCTTGATGCGGTCGGCGCCGACGGCGTCCTCGTCCACGACGAAGCCGCCGCCGACCGAGTAGTACGTCTTGGAGAGCAGCTCCGCGCCGCTCGCGTCGTGCGCCCACAGCGTCATGCCGTTGGCGTGGTAGGGGAGTGCCTTGCGGCGGTGCAGGACCAGGTCGTCGTCGAAGGCGAAGGGGATCTCGTGCTCGCCGAGGAGCCGTATCCGGCCCTGCGCCCTGATCGTCTCGACCCGCTCGTCGGCGTTCTCCACGTCCACCGTGCGCGGCGAGTCGCCCTCCAGCCCCAGCAGCACCGCCTTCGGGGTGCCGTGGCCGTGGCCGGTCGCACCCAGCGAGCCGTACAGCTCGCAGCGCACCGACGCGACGGCCGGCAGCAGCTCCTCGTTGCGCAGGCGGCGCGCGAACATGCGCGCGGCACGCATCGGGCCGACCGTGTGGGAGCTGGACGGGCCGATGCCGATCGAGAACAGGTCGAAGACCGAGATGGCCACGGTCACTCCTCCAAAGGGATGGCGGGGGCACCCGGGATCCGCCGGGTGCCCCGCCGGGGACTTACTTGTTCAGGCCGGGGTACAGCGGGTGCTTGCCGGCGAGCGCCGCCACCCGGGCCCTGAGCGGAGCCACGTCCGCCTCCTCGAAGGGCGACGGAGCCTTGAGCGTCTCGGCGATCACGTCCGCGACCTCGGCGAAGTCCTCGGCCGTGAAGCCGCGGGTCGCGAGCGCGGGCGTACCGATCCGCAGACCGGAGGTCACCATCGGCGGCCGCGGGTCGTCGGGGACCGCGTTGCGGTTGACCGTGATGCCGACCTCGTGCAGGCGGTCCTCGGCCTGCTGGCCGTCCAGCTCCGACTCGCGCAGGTCGACGAGGATCAGGTGCACGTCCGTACCGCCGGACAGGACGTTGATCCCCGCCTCCCGGGCGTCCGGAGCGGTCAGCCGCTCGGCGAGGAGGCGCGCACCCTCCACGGTACGACGCTGCCGCTCGGCGAAGTCCTCGGACGCCGCCACCTTGAAGGAGACCGCCTTCGCCGCGATCACGTGCTCCAGGGGGCCGCCCTGGAAGCCCGGGAAGACGGACGAGTTCAGCTTCTTGGCGAACGCCTGCCTGGCCAGGATGATGCCGCCGCGCGGCCCGCCGAGCGTCTTGTGCGTGGTGGAGGTGACGATGTCGGCGTGCTCGACCGGGTTCGGGTGCAGCCCCGCCGCCACCAGGCCGGCGAAGTGCGCCATGTCGACCCACAGGTACGCCTCGACCTCGTCGGCGATCCGGCGGAACTCCGCGAAGTCCAGCTGACGCGGGTACGCCGACCAGCCGGCGATGATCACCTTGGGGCGGTGCTCCTTGGCGAGGCGCTCCACCTCCGCCATGTCGACCAGGCCGGTCTCCACGTCCACGTGGTACGCCACCACGTTGAACTGCTTGCCGGAGAAGTTCAGCCGCATGCCGTGCGTCAGGTGGCCGCCGTGCGCCAGGTCCAGACCGAGGATCGTGTCGCCGGGCTGGGCCATCGCGAACAGCGCGGCCTGGTTCGCGGAGGCGCCGGAGTGCGGCTGCACGTTGGCGTACTCGGCGCCGAACAGCTCCTTGACCCGGTCGATCGCGATCTGCTCGGAGACGTCGACGTGCTCACAGCCGCCGTAGTAGCGGCGGCCCGGGTAGCCCTCGGCGTACTTGTTGGTCAGGACCGAGCCCTGCGCCTCCATGACCGCCAGCGGAGCGAAGTTCTCCGAGGCGATCATCTCCAGCGTGGACTGCTGACGGACCAGCTCGGCGTCGACCGCCGCGGCGATCTCCGGGTCGAGCTCGTGCAGGGGGGTGTTCAGGACGGACATGGGTCTCCTCAGCCGGCGGTGTAGGCGGTGTACTCGTCGGCGGACAGCAGCTCGTCCTGCTCGCCCTCCACGCGCACCCTGTACAGCCAGCCGCCCTCGAACGGGGCCGTGTTCACCAGCGACGGGTCGTCCACCACGTCCTGGTTGACCTCGGTGATCTCGCCGGTGACCGGGGAGTACAGCTCGCTGACCGACTTGGTCGACTCCAGCTCGCCGCAGGACTCGCCCGCGGTCACCGTGTCACCGACCTCGGGGAGCTGGACGTAGACGACGTCACCGAGCGCGTTCGCGGCGTGCTCCGTGATGCCGACCGTCGACACGCCGTCCTCGGCGGCCGACAGCCACTCGTGCTCCTTGCTGTAGCGCAGCTGCTGGGGGTTGCTCATGGCCTGGATTCTCCTGTACGCGAGGTGGTGCTGATGCAGGGGGGACCGCCTGCCGGGGCAGGGGGGACCGCAGAGAGACCTGCGTGAGCGGCGTGAACGTGCCCGACGCCGGCTCTGCGGCGCTACGACGGTGTCACTTGCGACGCTTGTAGAAGGGCAGCGCCACGACCTCGTACGGCTCGTGGCTGCCCCGGATGTCCACACCGACACCCTCGGTGCCCGGCGCCGCGTGCGCCGCGTCGACGTACGCCATGGCGATCGGCTTGCCCAGGGTGGGGGAGGGGGCGCCGGAGGTGACCTCACCGATCACCCGGCCGTCCGCGACCACCGGATATCCGGCGCGCGGTACCCGGCGGCCCTCGGCGACGAGGCCGACCAGCACCCGCGGCGGGTTCGCCGCGGCGCGCTCGGCGGCCCCGGTCAGCGCCTCGCGGCCGACGAAGTCGCCCTCCTTCTCGAACTTCACCACCCGCCCGAGCCCGGCGTCGAACGGGGTCAGCGACGTGGTCAGCTCGTGCCCGTACAGCGGCATGCCCGCCTCCAGGCGCAGCGTGTCCCGGCAGGACAGGCCGCAGGGGATCAGCCCGACGCCCTCGCCGGCCTTCGTCAGTGCCTGCCACAGCTCGACGGCGTGCTCCGGCCGCACGAACAGCTCGAAGCCGTCCTCCCCCGTGTAGCCGGTGCGCGCGATCAGCGCCGGCACACCCGCGACCGTGCCGGGCAGGCCGGCGTAGTACTTGAGGTTGTCCAGGTCGGCGTCCGTCAGCGACTTCAGGATGCCGGGAGACTCCGGGCCCTGTACGGCGAGCAGTGCGTACGCGTCGCGGTCGTCGCGGACCTCGGCGTCGAAGCCGGCCGCGCGCTCGGCCAGCGCGTCCAGCACCACCTGGGCGTTGGAGGCGTTGGCGACGACCATGTACTCGCTCTCGCCCAGCCGGTACACGATCAGGTCGTCCAGGATGCCGCCGTCGGCCCGGCAGATCATGGTGTAGCGGGCCCGGCCCACACCCACCCCGCCGATGTTGCCGACCAGGGCGAAGTCCAGCAGAGCGGCCGCCTGCGGGCCGGTCACGGTGATCTCGCCCATGTGCGAGAGGTCGAACAGGCCGGCCCTGGTGCGCACGGCCACGTGCTCGTCGCGCTCGGAGCCGTAGCGCAGCGGCATGTCCCAGCCGGCGAAGTCGGTCATCGTCGCGCCCAGCGAACGATGCAGGGCATCGAGCGCCGTGTGGCGGAGTTCAGTACTGCTCATCGGTCGGTCGTCTCCCAAGAACCCAAGAACATGACAGGCGAGGTCGTTCCTCCCCATCTGTCATCGGAACCTGAGAGGTTCGCCATGACCGTCCGTACACACGCGTGCGGCGGCGGACGGAGGGATCACGGCTTGCACCTTGGGTGGGACCACTGCCGGCAGCGGCCCGCTTTTCAGATGTGCCTCGCCCGCGCGGTAACGGGGCCTGAGAGATTCAAGGGAGGGACTTGCTCCTTCGGCGCCCCAGCCAGGCTGGGGACTCTCCCGCGCGGATTCAAACGGCCGGTATGCAGTTAGGCGCGCCCATCATTGCACGCATCCGCCCGGTACGGCAGGGCCGCATCTGTAACCGGCCTGTGGCAGTACGCACACGAAATCCCTAGGCCGCCGCATTACCGTCTCTTTACACTCGATGGGCAAGGGTCCCGCGACCCGCCCCAGGGGAGGACGAACACGGTGAACAGGACCACGCCGTACGCCACGAGCCCGGCCCTCGCGCTGCCCGCCCAGCGCCTCGCCCCGCCCCGCGACGCCTGCCCCGCGCGGCCCGCCCCCGTCGTCCGCGACCTGCGCGAGCGGGCCGGCCGCAGCCCGCACGCCCTGCTGTTCGGCCCGCACGACCTCGTCGTCGTCACCGGGCTGCCCGGCAGCGGCAAGTCCACCCTGATGCGCCGCGCCGTGCCCGGGTCGCGCATCGACTCCCAGGACACCCGCGACCGCTTCGACGCCCGCGCCCCCCGCCTCCTGCCCTACGCCCTCTACCGCCCCCTGGTCCGCCTCGCCCACTACGCCGCCCTGCGCCGCGCCCTCGGCGAGGGACGGGGCGTCGTCGTGCACGACTGCGGCACCCAGTCGTGGGTGCGCGGCTGGCTGTCCCGCGCCGCCCGCCGCCGCGGCGGCACCCTCCACCTGCTGCTCCTCGACGTCGCACCCGGCCACGCCCTGGCCGGGCAGCGGGCCCGCGGCCGGGGCGTCTCCCGCTACGCCTTCCGGCGCCACCGCGGCGCCTTCGCCCGGCTGCTGCGCCGCGTGGAGTCCGGTGAACTCCCGGCCGGCTGCGGTTCGGCGGTCCTCCTCGACCGCGACGCCGCCGACGCACTGCGCCGGATCGGGTTCACCGGCTGAGCAGCTGAGCGGCGGGGCGGCGGGGCGGCTGAGCGGCGGGGCGGCGGGGCGGCTGAGCGGCGGGGCGGTCCGGCGGACCGGGCGTCCGCGCCCTGTCGGGCGGCCGCCTGCCGGCGGGCGGCTCCGTCCGCCTTCCCGCGCGGCCGCCTCCACTTCCCCGGGCGGATGCCTCCGCTTCCCCGGGCGGATGCCTCCGCTTCCCCGGGCGGATGCCCGCCGCCGGGCTGCTCCGCCTTCGTCGTCCGGTCCCGCCTTCACCGTCCGGTCCCGCGGCGTCCGGCCCCCTCCGGCGTCCGGCCCCGCTTCCGCCGTCCGGCCCCCTCCGGCGTCCGGCTCCGGCGGGCCGGGCGGCCCGAACGGGCCGCGACCGGCACGCGTTAGCCTTTTCAGCCACAGCAGGACTTCAGCAGGACCACGGCAGGACCACGGCAGCACCATGGCAGCACCACGGCAGGCGGTAGGCGGCAGATGGACTTCCCGGCGCAGGCACACCCCCATCCGCACGGAGGATGGCCCGGCAACGAACTGGAGGAGGTGCTCTCCGCCTCCCTCGGCGTCCCGTCGGCGGGCCCGCGCATCGTCGAGGTGCTCGCCCGCAGCTTCGTCTGGGTGCCCCTGCCGGCCGGCGGAGGCCCGGACAGCACCTCGCTGGACCTGCCCACCCTGGAGCTCGACGGCCAGGCGTACGTGCCCGTCTTCAGCTCCGAGGAGCAGTTCCGGCTCGGCGCCGGGCCCGCCATGGCGTACGCCGTCGCCCCTGCCGTGGAGTTCGCCCGCGGACTGCCCCCGCACGCGGGTGTCGTGCTCAACCCCGGCGGCGTGGTCGGTGTCCCGCTGCCGCCGCCCGCCGTCGCGGAGCTGTGCCGGGCCGGGCACACCCCGCTGGACGGTACCGCCGGCGGCGGCCGGGTCCGCCTCTTCGAGCCCGACTGGCAGCAGGACCCCGTCGACTTCCTCACCGCGGCCGCCGCCGCGTTCGACGCCACCGGCGTGGTCCGCTCGGCCCGGCGCTGCCTGGCCGCGATCGAGACGGCCGAGCCCGTGCTGTTCGTCGGCGTGGAGCTGGCCCGACTGGACGAGGAGCCGCTCACCGCCCCCAGCGAGGCCCTCGGCCGTGCCCTGGCCGAGGTCCCCGTGCCCTGGCCGGTCAACCTGGTCCTGCTGGACGTGGCGCAGGACCCGGTGGGGGAGTGGATGAGCACCGAGGTGCGCCCGTTCTTCCAGAAGTGAGCCGGGACCGGAAACAGGACCGGACCGAGCCGGGGCCGGGAGCAGAACCGGAAGCAGGGGCGGTGCGCCGCCGCCCCGGGGCGTGACACGGCCCGCCGGGGCGGCGCGGCGGGCGGGAGCGAGGGGACCGCGGGGCGGCGGGACCGAGGGGGCGGGCCGTGACCGGTGGACGGGACGGGGGCGACAGGACGTGACCGGCGGGGCGGCGGGGAACCGGCGGGTCCGGTGCGGCGGGGGCGACGGGCTGCAGCGCCGTCGTTGCGGCCGCGTCACAGATCCCTCCCGAGCCCTCCCCGATCCTCCCCCCGAACGACATAACCTGGTTTCATGACCCGGTCGAGGAAGAAGGGGCGGAAACACAAGTGAGCGCGAGCGGCACCGCCGCGACCGGCACGGTCGAGCACACGCTGCGCCAGGTGACCCCGGGGCGTTACGACGCCTACGAGGAGTTCCTGCGTGCCCTCGCGACCCCCGCCTCCGGCCAGATCTGGATGCTGCTGTGGCGCGGCCAGGCCGGTTCCCCGGACGCCCAGTACGGCGACATGCACGTGGACGGCCACTCCTACGCCCCCTGTGTGACCTCCGCGCAGGAGCTGTCGGCCAGCGGCTGGAACCGCAGCTACGAGGTCGTCGACGCCCTCGACGTCGCCCGCACCCTCTACCCCGAGCACTACGGCCTCTGGCTCAACCCGCACGCCCCCGGCGGCGGTGTCGGGGTGCCCTGGCTCGACCTGCGCCGCATCGCCACCGGACTCGACCGGCAGCCGGCCGGCCCGCTGCGGCTGACCGAACCCGCCGTCGAGATCCCCCAGTTCTACGCGCTGCTCGCACAGAACGCCCACCGCACCCCCGCCGTGCGCACCCTGCGCCGCGCCTGGGTGCAGCCCGCGCTCGGTGCCCCCTACCTCGCCATCGGGCTGGACCTGTACGACACCTCCCCGCCCGCCGTGGACTCGGTGCGCGCGATGATGCAGCAGTCCGTGGGCGCCGTCCCCGACGGGCTGCCGGTGTCCACGGTGGCCATGTCCGACGAGTACTGCCCGGTCGCGATGTGGATGCGGACCGGGGCCCGGCCGTTCTACGACCGCGAGGCGCACGCCGCGCCCGCCCCCGCGGCCGGGTACGGCTACCCGCCGGTGCACGGCGGGTTCTGAGCCACGGTGCTCCGGCGCGGCCCGCGCCCCCGAGCCCACGCCGTCCGAGCCCGCGCCCCCGAGCCCACGCCGTCCGAGCCCGCGCCCCCGAGCCCACGCCGTCCGAGCCCGCCCCTCCGCGGAGGCCGCCTCTGCGGGCCCGGCCCCTCCGGAGAGGCCGCCTCCGCGGAGGCCGTCGCTCCGGGGCGCGGCCCGCCGGAGCCCCTCCGCCGGCTCCGTCTTCTCCGCCCGAGCCCGCTCCCACCGGCAACGCCGCAGCTCAGCGGTCGGCATGACGTGCTGTCGGCGTGCCCGGCGCATCCACCGGGCAGGGCGTCGCTCACCGTAACGCGGCATCAGGGGTTCGGATAGCGGAATTCCCCGATGGGTGTCACGGTTGCGCATCCTTTCGCGGACAGGCCTGGCGCGTGATCAAGAGTGCGTTGAAGACTCACCTCTCAAGACGCCGATCGATCCTTTGACCGAGTGCTCAATAGGTGCCGACAAGGGATGAGTTGGACAGGTGCCGGCATCGACCGTGCCCACCTTTGTGCAGACAAGCGAACGAGCCGCCCACAGCGGCGGACACAAGGCCGGTCACCACCGGCGAGAGAGGTCAGGTCACCGTGACCGCACCGATCGGGACCACCGGGTCGGCGGCCGAGGCGCAGCCGGAGACTGTGCTCGCCGGTGTCGACAAGGGGCGGATCGAGGGGCGTTCCCTGGGGCAGATCGCCTGGTCCCGCTTCAAGAAGGACCGCGTCGCGGTGGCCGGCGGGATCGTCGTGATCGCCCTGATCACCCTCGCGGTCCTCTCGCGTCCGATCCAGAGCCTCTTCGGTCTCGACCCGAACGCGTTCAACCAGGACCTGATCGACCCGAACACCTCGCTGCCCACGGGCGGCATGGGCGGCATGAGCTGGGACCACCCGCTCGGTGTGGAGCCGAAGTTCGGGCGCGACATCGCGACCCGCATCCTGGAGGGGTCCTGGGTCTCCCTGGTCGTCGCCTTCGGTGCCACGCTGCTGTCGAACACCATCGGCACCATCCTCGGTGTGATGGCCGGCTACTACGGCGGACGGGTGGACACGGTCATCAGCCGGCTGATGGACACCTTCCTCGCCTTCCCGCTGCTGCTGTTCGCCATCGCCATCTCCGCGACGCTGCAGGGCGGTGCCTTCGGTCTCGAGGGACTGCCGCTCCACATCAGCGTGCTGATCTTCATCATCGGGTTCTTCAACTGGCCGTACCTGGGACGGATCGTGCGCGGTCAGACCCTGGCCCTGCGGGAGCGTGAGTTCGTCGACGCCTCCCGCGGCATGGGCGCCAGGGGTCCGTACATCCTGTTCCGGGAACTGCTGCCGAACCTGGTCGGCCCGATCATCGTCTACTCGACGCTGCTCATCCCGACCAACATCCTGTTCGAGGCGAGCCTGAGCTTCCTCGGCGTCGGCATCCAGCCCCCGCAGGCCTCATGGGGCGGGATGCTGAAGGAGGCCGTCAACTTCTACCAGGTCGATCCGCAGTTCATGATCGTGCCCGGCCTCGCCATCTTCGTCACCGTCCTGGCGTTCAACCTGCTCGGTGACGGTCTCCGTGACGCCCTCGACCCGCGCAGCCGCTGACATGCCGCCGCGCCGAGAGCTCAACAAGTTTCCGACAATGGAGGGGAAGCAGACCATCATGCGAAGGTCAGCGCTTGCCGCGCTCGCGGCTATCGGCAGTGTCAGCCTGGTCCTTTCAGGCTGCAGCAAGGCCGATGACAACAAGGACGACGAATCGGGCAAGTCCGCTGGCGCCAACGCCGCGACCAAGGCCGTCGTCAACGCCTCCACGCAGGAGGGCGGCACGGTCACCTACGAGTACTCGGACGTGCCGGACTCCTTCGACCCGGGCAACACGTACTACGCGTACATGTACAACTTCAGCCGGCTCTACGCCCGCCCGCTGATGACCTTCAAGCCCGGTCCGGGCGAGAAGGGCAACGAACTCGTCCCGGACCTCGCCGAGAGCGCCGGCGAGCCCAGCGACGGCGGCAAGACCTGGACGTACAAGCTGCGCGCCGGCCTGAAGTACGAGGACGGCACGCCGATCACCTCGAAGGACGTCAAGTACGCCGTCGAGCGCTCCAACTTCGCCCGCGACGTGCTCTCGCTCGGCCCCAACTACTTCCAGCAGTTCCTGGAGGGCGGCGACAAGTACAAGGGCCCCTACAAGGACAAGAGCGACAAGGGCCTGGCGTCCATCGAGACGCCCGACGACTCCACGATCGTCTTCCACCTGAACCGCGCGTTCCAGGAGTTCGACTACCTCGTCGCCACCCCGCAGACGGCCCCCGTGCCGAAGGCGAAGGACACCGGCGTCGACTACGTCAAGAAGATCGTGTCCTCCGGCTCCTACAAGTTCCAGAGCTACGAGGAGGGCAAGCAGGTCGTCCTCGTCCGCAACGAGAACTGGGACCCGAAGACCGACCCGCTGCGCAAGCAGTACCCCGACCAGATCGTCGTCAAGCTCAAGGTCAACGCCGAGACCATCGACCAGGACGTCATGGCCGGCCGGGCCATCGACCTCGGCGGCACCGGTGTCCAGGCCGCCACCCAGGCGAAGGTCGTCAACGACCCCTCCCTGAAGGCCAACACCGACAACACCTACGGCGGCCGCCTCGTCTACATGGCGATCAACACCAAGCTCGCGCCGTTCGACAACGTCGCCTGCCGCAAGGCCGTCCAGTACGCCATCGACAAGGTCTCCGTGCAGACCGCCGAGGGCGGCCCGATCCGCGGCGACATCGCCACCACCGTCCTGCCGCCGGACATCCCGGGCTACGCCAAGTCCGACCTGTACGCCACCGACGGCGGCAAGGGCGACGCCGCCAAGGCCAAGGAGCAGCTGAAGGCCTGCGGCAAGACGTCCATCTCCACCAACATCTCCGCGCGCAGCGACCGCCCGCAGGAGATCGACGCCGCCACCGCCATCATCAGCTCGCTGAAGAAGGCCGGCATCGACGCCACCCTCAAGCAGTACCCGTCGGGCAAGTACTTCACCGACTCCGTGGGTGTGCCGAAGTTCGACGAGAAGCAGAACATCGGCCTGATGATGATGCAGTGGGGTGCCGACTGGCCGTCCGGCTACGGCTTCCTGCAGCAGATCCTGCACGGCGACGCGATCGGCGAGTCCGGCAACACCAACCTGTCCCAGCTGGACAACGACGAGATCAACTCCAAGCTGGAGACGGCGATCGCCACCGAGGACAAGGCGCAGCGCGACGCCCTGTACGGCGAGATCGACAACAAGACGATGGAGGAGGCGGCCCTCGTCCCGCTGACCTACTTCAAGGTCCTGCTGTACCGCCCGGCGAACTTCACCAACCTGGTCTCCAACGCGGCCTGGAGCGGTCAGTACGACTACCTCAACATCGGTACGACCAAGAAGTAGCCCCGGAAGGCAGGTGAAGGCATTGGTGCCCGCGGGCCGAGAGGCCCGCGGGCACCAGCGCCGGTCCCCGTGATCTCGTACATCATCCGCCGGACGATCGCAGCGGTGATCCTGCTGCTCGTCGTCGCCGCGGTCACCTTCGGCATCTTCTTCCTGCTGCCGCGGCTCGCCGGCCAGACCGCCGACCAGCTCGCCCAGCAGTACATCGGGAAGAACCCGTCGCCCGCCGACATCGCCGCGGTCAAGCACAACCTGGGACTGGACCAGCCCGTCTACGCCCAGTTCTGGCACTTCATCAAGGGGATCGTGGCCGGCGCCACCTATGACCTCGGCCCCACCACCGTGCACTGCGACGCGCCGTGCTTCGGCTACTCCTTCAAGACCCACGTGGAGGTCTGGCCGCAGCTCACCTCCCGCCTGCCGGTGACGCTGTCGCTGGCCGCCGGTGCCGCGGTGCTGTGGCTGGTGTCCGGTGTCACCGCCGGTGTCATCTCCGCGCTCAAGCCCGGCTCGGTCCTCGACCGCCTCTTCATGGGCGTCGCCCTCTCCGGCGTCTCCCTGCCGATGTTCTTCACGGGCCAGCTGGCGCTGCTGCTGTTCACCTACCAGTGGCCCATCTTCGGCCGCACCTACGTGCCGTTCACCGAGAACCCGTCCCAGTGGGCCAACACCCTGTTCCCCGCCTGGTGCTCGCTCGCCCTGCTCTACTCCGCCATCTACGCGCGGCTGACCCGCTCCGGCATGCTGGAGACGATGAGCGAGGACTACATCCGCACCGCCCGCGCCAAGGGCCTGCGCGAGCGCAACGTCGTCGTCAAGCACGGCCTGCGCGCCGTCCTGACCCCGATCATCACGGTGTTCGGCATGGACCTCGGCCTGCTCCTCGGCGGTGCCGTCATCACCGAGACGGTGTTCTCCCTGCACGGCATCGGCGAGTACGCGGTCAAGTCCATCCAGGACAACGACCTGCCCCCGATCCTCGGGGTCACCCTGCTCGCCGCAACCTTCGTCGTGTTCGCAAACTTCCTGGTGGACCTGCTGTACGCGGCCGCCGACCCGCGGGTGAGGCTCTCGTGACCGAACTCTCCAAGACCGGCGCCGCCGTGGGCGAGCCCGCCCCCGCCGCGCCGGAGACGACCGCCTTCCTCGACGTGCGCGACCTCAGGGTGCACTTCCCCACCGACGACGGCCTGGTCAAGTCCGTCGACGGGCTCAGCTTCCAGCTGGAGAAGGGCAGAACCCTCAGCATCGTCGGCGAGTCCGGCTCCGGGAAGTCGGTCACCTCCCTGGCGGTCATGGGGCTGCACCGGCTCGGCTCCCGCGGCAAGAACGTCCGGATGTCCGGCGAGATCTGGCTGGACGGCAAGGAGCTGGTCTCCGCCGACCCCGACGAGGTGCGCCGGCTGCGGGGCCGCGAGATGGCGATGATCTTCCAGGACCCGCTGTCCGCGATGCACCCGTACTACACGGTCGGCAGCCAGATCGTGGAGGCCTACCGCGTCCACCACGGCGTCAGCCGCAAGGCCGCCCGGCTGCGCGCGGTGGAGATGCTCGACCGGGTCGGCATCCCCGAACCGCACAAGCGCGTCGCCGCCTACCCGCACGAGTTCTCCGGCGGTATGCGCCAGCGCGCGATGATCGCCATGGCGCTGGTCAACAACCCCGAGCTGCTCATCGCGGACGAGCCGACCACCGCCCTCGACGTCACCGTCCAGGCGCAGATCCTCGACCTCATCCGCGACCTGCAGAAGGAGTTCGGCTCCGCGGTCGTCATCATCACCCACGACCTCGGCGTCGTCGCCGAGATCGCCGACGACGTCCTCGTGATGTACGGCGGCCGGTGCGTGGAACGCGGCTCCGTCGAGGACGTCTTCGAGCGGCCGCAGCACCCCTACACCTGGGGGCTGCTCGGCTCGATGCCCCGGATCGACCGGGAGACCACCGACCGGCTCGTCCCGGTCAAGGGGCAGCCGCCGAGCCTCATCAACGTGCCCTCCGGCTGCGCGTTCCACCCCCGCTGCCCGTACGCGGACGTGCCCAAGGACAACGCCACCCGCACCGTCCGCCCGGAGCTGCGGCCGGTCGAGGGCGGCCACTGGTCCGCCTGCCACCTCTCGCCCGAGGACCGCACCCGGATCTGGACCGAAGAGATTGCGCCGAAGCTGTGAGTGAGACGAAGAAGACGGACGCCGTCACGGTCCCGGCACAGCAGAAGGCTCCCGGGGAGCGGCGGCAGGCCCTGGGCGAGCGCGAGGTGCTGCTGCGGGTCGAGGGGCTCACCAAGCACTTCCCGATCCGCAAGGGTCTGCTGAAGCGGCAGGTCGCCTCGGTCAGGGCCGTCGACGGGATCGACTTCGAGGTGCGCCGCGGCGAGACCCTCGGCGTGGTCGGCGAGTCGGGCTGCGGCAAGTCCACGATGGGGCGGGTCATCACCCGGCTCCAGGACCCGACCGGCGGCACCATCCGCTTCGACGGCAAGGACATCACCCGCCTGAGCACCGCCGGGATGCGCCCGCTGCGCCGGGACATCCAGATGATCTTCCAGGACCCCTACGGCTCCCTGAACCCCCGGCACACCATCGGCTCCATCGTCTCGGCGCCCTTCCGGCTCCAGCGGGTCGAGCCCGAGGGCGGGGTGAAGAAGGAGGTCCAGCGGCTGCTGGAGCTGGTGGGGCTGAGCCCGGAGCACTACAACCGCTACCCGCACGAGTTCTCCGGCGGCCAGCGCCAGCGCATCGGCATCGCCCGCGCCCTCGCCCTGAACCCGAAGCTGGTCGTCGCGGACGAGCCGGTGTCCGCGCTGGACGTGTCGATCCAGGCGCAGGTCGTCAACCTGCTGGACGACCTCCAGCAGGAGCTGGGCCTGACCTACGTGATCATCGCGCACGACCTGTCGGTGGTCCGGCACGTCTCGGACCGGATCGCGGTGATGTACCTCGGCAAGATCGTGGAGCTGGCCGACCGCGACCTGCTGTACACGGCGCCGATGCACCCGTACACCAAGGCGCTGATGTCGGCGGTGCCGATCCCGGACCCCAAGCGCAGGAGCGCCGGGAGCGAGCGCATCCTGCTCAGGGGCGACGTCCCCTCGCCGATCTCGCCGCCCAGCGGCTGCCGCTTCCACACCCGGTGCTGGAAGGCCACCGAGGTCTGCCGCACGACCGAGCCACCGCTGCTGGAGCTGCGGCCCGGCCAGCGCGTGGCCTGCCACCACCCGGAGGACTTCGAGGACCAGCAGCCGCAGGACACCGTCCTGCTGGGCGCCGCGGAGGAGGCGGCGAGGCTGGTGTCGGAGCCGGAGCCGGAGCCGGAGCCGGTGTCGGTGTCGGAGCCGGACGCTGTCTCGGTGCCGGAGTCGACGGCGGCCGAGGCGGAGCCGGAGACCGGCGCTTCCGGGACCGGCGCCGGGGAGGCCGGCAGCGCCGACAAGGGTGCGGCGAAGGCCGAGGAGCAGTAACCCGGAGCGCGCCCCTGCCTTGCATTGCAAGGCAGGGGCTGGTTCGTAGGTAAAAATGTAAGGGTGCTTGAGCAAATCTTCAGCCCGTCCGTCCAGCACACGCTGGATCTGATCGGCATCTTCGTGTTCGCCATCTCGGGCGCGCTGCTGGCCGTGCGCAAGAACTTCGACGTCTTCGGCATCGCCGTGCTCGCCGAGGTCACCGCGCTCGGCGGCGGGCTCTTCCGCGACCTGGTCATCGGCGCCGTGCCCCCGGCGGCGTTCACCGACCTCGGCTACTTCATCACGCCCCTGCTGGCCGCCCTCCTCGTGTTCTTCCTGCACCCCGAGGTGGAGCGCATCCAGGCCGGGGTCAACGTCTTCGACGCGGCCGGGCTCGGCCTGTTCGCCGTCACCGGCACGACCAAGGCGTTCGAGTACGGGCTCAACCTCACCTCCTCCGCGGCCCTCGGCCTGGCCACCGCGGTCGGCGGCGGCGTGCTGCGCGACGTGCTCGCCAACGAGGTGCCCTCCCTGCTGCGCTGGGACCGCGACCTCTACGCGGTGCCGGCGATGGTCGGCGCGGGCATCGTGGTGCTCTGCATCCGGTTCGACGCGCTGTCGCCCTTCACCTCCGCGCTGGCCGCGGTGACCGCGTTCGCGGTGCGACTGCTGGCGATGCGGTTCAACTGGAGGGCGCCGAGGGCGTGGAACCGGAGGTCCACGGTGCGGGAGGCCGAGGCCGACGAGATCTAGGGCGTGTTTCGAAAGTCCCGCCTGCCTGGCGGCGTCTGGCACGCACGCTCGCCGCGTTGTCGGGCTCGCCCCGATACATCCAGTATCGGGGCGACCCTCCGCCTTGCGATCGCACGCACCAGACGCCGCCAGGCCTGCCCTTCGGGCAGACGACGCTACTTTCGAAACACGCCCTAGGTGTATTGCCCTGTGAGGTTGGGGACGCGGCTGGCGGGTGGTTTGCCCTTCAGCGCGGTGTGTCCGCGGTGGTGATTGTAGGTGTGCAGCCACTGGGGGAAGGCGTCGCGTCGTTCCTGTTCTGAGCGGTAGGGGCGGGCGTAGGCCCATTCGTCGAGCAGGGTGCGGTTGAGGCGTTCGACCTTGCCGTTGGTCTGGGGCCGGTAGGGCCGGGTTCGTTTGTGGGTGATCCCGGCCGCTGTCAGCGTGTCGCGCCAGGCGTGGGACTTGTAGCAGGAGCCGTTGTCGGTCAGGACGCGCTCGACGGTGATCCCGACGCCGGTGAAGTAGGCGTGGGCCCGGGTCCAGAAGGCGGTGGCGGTTTCTTTCTTCTCGTCGGTGAGGATCTCGCTGTAGGCGAGGCGGGAGTGGTCGTCGACGGCGGTGTGGATGTAGCTGTAGCCGGCGTTCCGGCGGTTCTTGCGGCCGGCCTGGCGGCCCAGGGTCTTGTGGCCGCCGCCGTCGGGGATGTTGCCGGGCTTCTTGATGTCCACGTGCACCAGTTCGCCGGGACGTTCGCGTTCGTAGCGGCGTATGTTCCGGCCGGTGGCCCGGTCCAGGTGCGTGAGGCGGGCCAGGCCGTAGCGGGTCAGGACCCGGTGGACGGTGGAGGGCACCAGGTCCAGCAGGTGCGCGATGCGGGCCGGTCCCCACCGGCGCAGGAGCCGGATCTTGATGATCCGGCGTTCGGTGCGGGTCGGCGTCCGCCGGGGGCTGTGGTGCGGGCGGGAGGAGTGGTCGGCCATTCCGGCCTCGCCCAGGGCCCGGTAGCGGGCGGCCCACCGCTGGGCGGTGGTGGGCGAGACCTGGAACCGCTCGGCGGCCCGCCGCAGCGGCCAGCCGTCCTCGACCACACAGCGGGCCAGGCGCAGGCGTCCGGTCTCGGTCAGGGGTGCATTACGGTGGGGCACGAGGGCCTTTCTGGTCGGTGTAGACGTCGCAATCCACACCGAACCCGGAAGGCCCTCACCCGTTCAAGCAGTCCCAGCCGAGACCTCCATCACCCGTCCACAACCTCCCGGGGCGATACACCTAGGGCCGCGGCACCGGCCGGCGCCGGTCCGGCCGTCTGCGGCCCCTATCGAAAAAGCTACCGCTTAGTAGTTTGCTGTTGTACGGTACTCGCATGGCTCAGGCAATCCAGGCGACCATCGGCGACAGCGAGTTCGACCGAGACACCGCGACCACGCAGCGGGAGCCGGGTGTGTACGACACCTTCCTCTCGCCCGGCTGGACGATCTTCGGCGCCGTCAACGGGGGCTACCTGCTGGCGGTTCTGGGCCGCGCACTCGCGGACACCCTGCCGCACGGCGACCCCTTCACCGTCTCGGCCCACTATCTGAGCGCCTCCCGGCCCGGCCCGGCCGTGGTGCGCACCGAGACGGTCCGCACCGGCCGCACGCTGTCGACCGGACAGGCCTCGCTCCTCCAGCGCGACGACGACGGCCACGAGGTCGAGCGGATCCGCGTCCTCGCCTCCTACGGCGACCTGGACGCCCTCCCCGACGAGGTGCGCACCACCGCGACGCCGCCGGAGTTCCCGCCCATGGCGCAGTGCCTCGGACCCGCGGACGGGCCGGCGCCCGGCTCCGACGACCAGCCCATCGCCGACCGGCTGATGCTCAAGCTGGACCCGGCCACGATCGGGTGGGCGCTCGGGCAGCCCTCCGGCAAGGGGGAGATGCGGGCCTGGTTCGGGCTGGCCGACGGCCGGGACATCGACCCGCTCGCGCTGCTGCTCTCGGTGGACGCGTTGCCGCCGACGGCGTTCGACCTCGGCGTGCAGGGGTGGGTGCCCACGGTGGAACTCACCGTTCATGTGCGGTGCCGGCCTGCTCCCGGGCCGGTGCGGGTGTCGATCGCGACCCGGAACCACGCGGGGGGCTTCCTGGAGGAGGACGCCGAGGTCTGGGACAGCGCGGGGCGGCTGGTGGCTCAGTCGCGGCAGCTGGCCCGGGTGCTGCGGGGCTGAGCAGGCGCTCCGCCGGAGAGGGCGTGGGCTGCGCCGTCAGGTTCGGGCGCGGTGCGGCGGTGGCCGGTCGCGCGGTTCCCCGCGTGCCTGGGCCTGCGCAGCGCGCCGCGCCCTTTGCGGGGTATTCGTCCTTGCCGGAGGTTCGTCCGGTCGTGGGCCGGGGTGCGGTGCGGCGGTGGCCGGTCGCGCGGTTCCCCGCGCCCCGGGGGGGCGCGGTGCGCCGTGTTCCCCGGGCGGGCGGGGTCCGCGTGCTTGCGGCGGTCAGTCGAGCCAGTGCGTGCGGCCCTTGGTGATCAGGCGGAGCCGGCGGGTTGCCACCCGGGCCACCCGGGCGCGTTCCGCTTCCCCGCGGGCCTCCAGGAAGAGTGAGGCCGTGCCGAGCATCTGGTCGACGTAGAGACCGGCCAGCATCAGCAGGTCGTCGTCGTTCCAGCCCGCGGACTCCGGATCCCCGGCGAGTTCGGCCTTCACCTCCCGGGCGAAGCGGACGAGTTGCTCGCGGATCGCGTCCCGTACCGGCTGCACGCCGCCGTGCCGCTCCCGCGCGATGAACCGTACGTGCGCGGGGTGCGCCTCCACATGCCCGGCGATCAACTCCACCGCGCGGGTGATGCGCTGCTCGCTGTCCCCGTTCGCGGCGACCGTCGTGCGGATCATCGGGTGGAGGCTGCCCAGCGCCTCCTCGACCAGGGCCACACCGAGGTCGGCGGTGGAGCGGAAGTGCCGGTAGAAGGCGGTCGGCGCGACGCCCACCGCCCGGGTGACCTCCCGCAGTCCCAGGCTGCTCAGGCTCTGCTCCTCCAGCAGCTCCAGCGCTGCGTCCAGCAGGGCCTGACGGGTCTTCTGCTTCTGGGCCTGGCGGATGCCGAGGGTGTGACTCATGCCATGCAGTTAACAACTGTTCTCTGGAATTGGGAAGTCGGTCGGTGGGTTAGACTCGGTAGTCAGTGAACAACTGTAACTACAACCGTTCACCGAAGCTTCGCGGGCCCTGCCCCCGAAGCGTTCCGGAGGGGGATTCGATCCCATGTTGTTCCTCGTCGCCGCGCTCCTGCTGCTCGGTGTCGTGCTGGGCACCGTCGCCCACGCACCGCTCTCCGTCACCCTCGTCGCGGCCACCGCCATCGCCGCCTGGCTCGGCGTCTTCGCCCTGCGCGAGCGGCACGCCCGCCGCCGGCACACGCCCACCCGCTGAACCGCCGGGAGCCCACCATGCAACTGACCGCACCGGCCGCCGGCCGGACCACCGTCCGCGACACCGACGGCATGGCCGTCGCGTCCTTCGTCCTCGGGCTGACGGGCCTGCTCGTCCTCAACCTGTTCCTCGGCCCGATCGCCATCACCCTGGCCGCCGTCGCCCTGTGGCGCGGCACCCGCCGGCCCGGCCGGGCCCTGCTCGGCCTCGGCCTCGGCGTCGCCGACCTGGTGGTGCTGGCCCTGATCGTGCACGCCGACCACACCGTGTCCTGGAGCTTCTGACCACCCCCCGGGAGGCCGGGAGCGTCCCGCACCCGCCGAGGCGCCCGCACGGCCGGTCCCGGCGGCACCGCACGCGGTGCCGCCGGGGGCGCCCCGTAGAATCGGCGTCACCATGGCTTACCTCGACCACGCCGCGACCACCCCGATGCTCCCGGAGGCGGCGGAGGCCCTGACCGCCCACCTGGGCGTGACCGGGAACGCCTCCTCGCTCCACGCCTCCGGCCGCCGGGCCCGCCGCACCGTCGAGGAAGCCCGCGAGACCCTCGCGGAGGCCCTGGGTGCCCGCCCCAGCGAGGTCGTCTTCACCTCGGGCGGCACCGAGGCCGACAACCTCGCGGTGAAGGGCCTGTACTGGGCGCGCCGCGCCGCCGACCCGGCCCGCACCCGGGTGCTGGCCAGCCCCGTCGAGCACCACGCCGTCCTCGACGCCGTGCACTGGCTCGGCGACCACGAGGGCGCCCGCGTCGAGTACCTCCCGGTCGACGCGCACGGCCGCGTCCACCCCGACGCCCTGCGCGAGGCCATCGCCGCCGGCCCGGACGACGTCGCGTTCGCCACCGTCATGTGGGCCAACAACGAGATCGGCACCGTGATGCCGGTCCGCGAACTGGCCGACGTGGCAGCCGAGTACGGCATCCCGCTGCACGCCGACGCCGTCCAGGCCTTCGGTCAGCTGCCGGTCGACTTCGCCGCCTCCGGCCTCGCCGCCATGACCGTCTCCGGCCACAAGATCGGCGGGCCGTACGGCATCGGCGCGCTGCTCCTCGGCCGCGAGTACAGCCCCGTGCCCGTGCTGCACGGCGGCGGGCAGGAACGCCACGTCCGCTCCGGCACCCTCGACGTGCCCGCCATCGCCTCCTTCGCGGTCGCCGGCCGTCTCGCCGCCGAACACCGCGACCGGTTCGCCCACGAGATCGGCGCCCTGCGCGACGACCTCGTCGCCGCCGTCCGCGCCGCCGTGCCCGACGCCGTCCTCGGCGGCGACCCCGACCCCGCCGGACGCCTGCCCGCCAACGCCCACTTCACCTTTCCCGGCTGCGAGGGCGACTCGCTGCTCCTGCTGCTGGACGCGCAGGGCATCGAGTGCTCCACCGGCTCCGCCTGCACCGCCGGAGTCGCCCAGCCCAGCCACGTCCTGCTCGCCACCGGCACCGACCCGGACCTGGCCCGCGGCACCCTGCGCTTCTCCCTCGGCCACACCTCCACCGCCGCCGACGTCGACGCCCTCGCCGGCGCCATCGGCCCCGTCGTCGAGCGGGCGCGCGCGGCCGGGCTGACGTGAACCGGCCGGCCCGGCCCGGTCAGCCGGCGGCCGCGGCGGAGGCCGGGCCGGACCGCTCGGGGGCGGCGGTGGCCGTCCCCGCCGGGGCCGACGGGGACGGGGCGGTACGGGCGCGCCGGACGAGTCCCAGGTAGCGGTCCCAGTCCCAGTGCGGACCCGGATCGGTGTGGTCCGTGCCCGGCACCTCCACATGCCCGATGATGTGGTCCCGGTCGACGGGTATGCCGTAGCGCGCGCATATGCGTGCGGTGAGCCGCGCCGACGACGCGTACATCGCGTCCGTGAACGACGCCGGGTCCTCCACGAAACCGGCGTGCTCGATGCCCACACTGCGCTCGTTGTACTCCCGGTTGCCCGCATGGAACGCCACGTCCAGCTCGCGGATCATCTGCGTGACATGGCCGTCGTCCCGGACCACGTAGTGCGCGGCGGCGCCGTGCCAGGGGTCCTGGAACACCCGCACCGCGCTCGCGAAACTGCCCTGGGTGACATGCACGACCACCAGGTCGATGCCGTAGTCGTCCGGCCGGTCCGCCCAGCGGAAGTTGGCCGGGGACGCCGGCGTCCAGCGGGCGCCCGCGAAGTCGACCTCCCCCTCCGTACGCGGCCCGCGCACGCCCTGCACCCGCCACCACGGCAGGTGCAGGCCGTCGCGGGCGAGCACCGCGGCGCCCGCCGCGGCGACCAGCCCCCCGGCGAGCACCGCCCGCCGCCCGATCCGCCGGCCCGAGTCACCGGCGCCGGCCCCCGAAGCGTCCCCCGCAGTCCGTCCCATGTGTCCCACAACGGATATCCGCGGGCCCCGGTTCCCGCGCCCCCGTACCCTGGAGGGGCTATGACTGACACCCCGCAGCGCACCCGCCCCCTCCGCGTCCTCGCCGCCATGTCCGGCGGCGTCGACTCCGCCGTCGCCGCCGCCCGCGCGGCCGAGGCGGGCCACGACGTGACCGGCGTCCACCTCGCCCTCTCCGCGAACCCGCAGTCCTTCCGCACGGGCGCGCGCGGCTGCTGCACCGTCGAGGACTCCCGCGACGCCCGCCGGGCCGCCGACGTCATCGGCATCCCCTTCTACGTCTGGGACCTCGCCGACCGCTTCCGCGAGGACGTGGTCGAGGACTTCGTCGCCGAGTACGAGGCGGGCCGTACCCCCAACCCGTGCCTGCGCTGCAACGAGAAGATCAAGTTCGCGGCCCTGCTGGACAAGGCACTCGCCCTCGGCTTCGACGCCGTGTGCACCGGCCACTACGCCAAGGTCGTCGTCACCGGCGACGGCACCCGCGAGCTGCACCGCGCCTCCGACCTCGCCAAGGACCAGTCCTACGTGCTCGGCGTCCTGGACGACCGGCAGCTCGCGCACGCGCTGTTCCCGCTCGGCGACACGGTGACCACCAAGGACGAGATCCGCGCCGAGGCCGAGCGCCGCGGGCTCGCCGTCGCGAGGAAGCCCGACTCGCACGACATCTGCTTCATCGCCGACGGCGACACCCAGGGCTTCCTCGCCCGCCGCCTCGGCAGGACGGAGGGCGACATCGTCGACGAGGACGGCCGCAGGCTCGGCACCCACGAGGGCGCGTACGGCTTCACCATCGGCCAGCGCAAGGGTCTGCGCATCGGCACCCCGGCCCCCGACGGCAAGCCGCGCTACGTCCTCGACATCTCCCCCGTCGACAACACGGTCACCGTCGGCCCGGCCGCCTCCCTCGACGTGGACGGCCTCACCGCCGTGAAGCCCCGCTGGTGCGGCGCCGCACCCACCGGTCCCGGCACCTACACCGCCCAGCTGCGCGCCCACGGCGGCGAGACCGAGGTCACCGCCGAACTCACCGGCGGGGAACTGCGGGTGACCTTCACCGAGCCGGTCCGCGGTGTCGCCCCGGGCCAGGCGATCGTCCTCTACGACGGCACGCGTGTGGTCGGCTCCGCCACCATCGCCGCCACCACCCGCCCGGCGGCGCTGTCCCGCCCGTGAACCGGGCGGGCCCGCCGGACCGCGTCGGCCGGGGAGCCGGCCGACGCACCCGCCCGCCCGGCGGTCCGGCGTGGCGCCCGGTGGTGCGAGCATGGCGGCCATGGCTACTCATGTGATCACCGGGGCCGGTTCCGGCATCGGCGCGGCCGTCGCCCGCCGCCTGCACGCGCGCGGGGACGCGCTCGTGCTCCACGCGCGCGACGCCGGCCGCGCCAAGGAGCTGGCGGCCGCGTTCCCCGGCGCGACGACCCTGGTGGGCGACCTCGCCGACCCCGACCGGCTCAGCTGGGCCTTCTCCCACCAGACGCTGCCCGACCGGGTCGACTCCCTGCTGCACATCGCGGGTGTCGTCGACCTCGGCCCGGTCGGCGACCTCACCCCGAAGTCCTGGCGCCACCAGCTCAACGTCAACCTCGTCTCGCCGGCCGAGCTGACCCGTCACTTCCTGCCCCAGCTGCGCACCGCCCGCGGTCACGTGCTGTTCGTCAACTCCGGCGCCGGTCTGAACGCGCACGCCGACTGGTCGGCCTACGCCGCCTCCAAGCACGGGCTGAAGGCCCTCGCCGACTCCCTGCGCCACGAGGAGCACGCGAACGGTGTCCGCGTCACCTCCGTCTACCCCGGCCGCACCGCCGGCCCCATGCAGGCCAAGGTGCACCAGCAGGAGGGCAAGGAGTACGACGCCGCACGGTGGATCGACCCCGAGTCCGTCGCCACGACGATCCTCATGGCCCTCGACCTGCCGCGCGACGCGGAGGTCAACGACCTGACGGTCCGGCCGGGCCGCTGAGCGGGGCGGCCGCCTGCCGGGACCGGCGGCCGTGCCGCCTGCCGGGACCGGCGCCCGCGGGGCCGCGGTACGGGCGGCGGGGCGGGGTCGTACACCGGCGGGCGGCACGGGCGCGGAGCCCCCCAGCCGCGGAGCGGGGCGTACCCGGGCGGCGTCCGGGGCGCGGAGCACCGGCACTCCCGGCACCCCCGGCGCTCGGGCCGGGCGCCGATGTGCGGATGCAGGGGAGCGCGGCCGTGGCCGGGGGACGGGCGCGGCCGCCGGCGCGGGGTGCGGCGCCGCGGTGCGGACCGCCCGCGCGGCCCGCACCCGCGCCTGCATAGGCTTCGACGTGTGATGGAACACTTCAGCTTCGCGCCCGCGACCGGCGTCGGCTCCCTGCCCGGAGGGGACGCCCGGGAGGCCGCCAGGACCGCCACCGGCTCCTTCGAGGACTTCCCCTTCCTCGCCGAACTCCCCGCCCGCGGACCCGGCGCGGACATGATCGGCCGGACCGCGGGGATGCTCGTGGAGATGTACGCGCGCGTGGAGCCCAGCGGCTGGCGCATCGGCGACCGGCCGGGCCGGGACACCAGGCGGGCCCGCTCCTGGCTCGGCGAGGACCTCGACGCGCTGGAGGAGTTCACCCAGGACCACACCGGCCTGCTCAAGGTGCAGGCGGTCGGCCCCTGGACGCTGGCCGCGAACCTGGAGCTCAGGAACGGCGAGGCCGCGCTCTCGGACCCCGGCGCCTGCCGCGACCTCGCCGGCTCCCTCGCGGAGGGTCTGCGCCTGCACCTGGCCGAGGTCCGCCGGCGGGTGCCGGGCGCGCGGCTCGTGCTCCAGCTCGACGAGCCGTCCCTGACCGCCGTGCTGCGCGGGCAGGTGCGGACCGCCAGCGGCTACCGCACCCACCGTGCCGTGGACCGGCAGGATGCCGAAGCCGCGCTGCGGGAGGTCCTCGGGGCGCACGAGCAGGGTCCGGCCGTCGTCCACTCGTGTGCGCCCGACGTGCCGTTCGCACTGCTGCGCCGGGCGGGCGCGGCCGCCGTCTCGTTCGACTTCTCCCTGCTCACCGAGCGTGACGACGAGGTGATCGGAGAGGCCGTGGAGGCGGGCACCCGCCTCTTCGCCGGTGTCGTGCCGGCCACCGGCGGCCCGTTGTCAGACCCTGCCGGTAGCGTCATGGGGGTCAGGACGCTGTGGCGCAGGCTGGGGCTGCGACCAGGACTCCTCGCGGAGGCGGTCACCCTCACCCCGGCCTGCGGCCTGGCGGGTGCCTCCCCCGAGTACGCCCGCCGGGCCCTCGCCCACTGCGTCCGGGCGGCGAGATCCCTCGCGGACAACCCTGAGTAACGGGAGGACGACACGGTGGCCGGCGACAGTCAGGCGGAGACGACGGTGCCCGCGGCGGCGCGGGAGCAGCACGCGCAGCTCGCTGAGCAGATCGAGGAGCACCGCTTCCGGTACTACGTGAAGGACGCGCCCGTCGTCAGCGACGCGGAGTTCGACAGGCTGCTGCGCGCCCTGGAGGCGCTGGAGGAGGAGAACCCCGCACTGCGCACGCCCGACTCGCCGACCCAGAAGGTCGCCGGGGCCTACGAGACGGAGTTCACCTCCGTGGAGCACGCCCAGCGCATGCTCTCCCTCGACAACGCCTTCGACGACCCGGGCCTGGCCGCCTGGGCCGAGCGCGTCCACAAGGACGTCGCCACCAGCGACCACCACTTCCTGTGCGAGCTGAAGGTCGACGGTCTCGCCGTCAACCTCACCTACGAGCACGGCCGGCTCACCCGCGCGGCGACCCGCGGCGACGGCCGGACCGGCGAGGACATCACGCCCAACGTCCGCACCATCGGCGAGATCCCGGACCGGCTGCACGGCGACCGCGTCCCGGACCTGGTGGAGATCCGCGGCGAGGTCTACTTCCCGATGAGGGAGTTCGCCGCGCTCAACGCCCGCCTGATCGAGGCCGGCGACAAGCCGTTCGCCAACCCGCGCAACGCGGCCGCCGGTTCGCTGCGCCAGAAGGACCCCAGGGTCACCGCCACCCGCCCGCTGCACATGGTGGTCCACGGCATCGGCGCCCTGGAGGGCTTCGAAGGCCCCGCCCGCCTGTCCGAGGTCTACGCCCTGCTCAAGGGCTGGGGCCTGCCCACCTCCGCGCACAACAGGGTGGTCGACGACCTCGACGGGGTGCGGCGGTTCATCGCGTACTACGGCGAGAACCGCCACTCGGTGGAGCACGAGATCGACGGCGTCGTCGTGAAGCTCGACGAGATCCCCCTGCAGGGCCGGCTCGGCTCGACCTCCCGCGCGCCCCGCTGGGCGATCGCCTTCAAGTACCCGCCGGAGGAGGTCAACACCCGGCTCGTCGACATCCGCGTCGGTGTCGGCCGCACCGGCCGGGTCACGCCCTACGCGCAGGTCGAACCGGTCACCGTGGCCGGCTCCGAGGTCGAGTTCGCGACCCTGCACAACCAGGACGTGGTCAAGGCCAAGGGCGTGCTCATCGGCGACACCGTGGTGCTGCGCAAGGCCGGGGACGTCATCCCGGAGATCCTCGGCCCGGTCGTCGACCTGCGCGACGGCACCGAGCGGGAGTTCGTGATGCCCGCGCAGTGCCCGGAGTGCGGCACCGCGCTGCGGGCCATGAAGGAGGGCGACGTCGACCTGCGCTGCCCCAACGCCCGCAGCTGCCCCGCCCAGCTGCGCGAGCGGCTGTTCTACCTGGCCGGCCGCAAGTGCCTGGACATCGAGCACTTCGGCTATGTCGCGGCGGCCGCCCTGACCCGGCCGCTGGAGCCGGCCGAGCCGCCGCTGAAGGACGAGGGCGACCTGTTCGACCTCACCGTCGAGCAGCTGCTGCCCATCCGGGCCTACGTCCTCGACCAGGACAGCGGACTGCCCAAGCGCGACCCGAAGACCGGCGAGGAGAAGACCGCCACCGTCTTCGCCAACCAGCAGGGCGAGGCACGCAAGAACGCGGTCGCCATGCTGGAGAACATCGCCGCGGCCAAGGAGCGGCCGCTGGCACGGGTGCTCACCGGCCTGTCCATCCGGCACGTCGGGCCGGTCGCCGCCGAGGCCCTCGCGCGCGCCTTCCGCTCCGTCGACCGCATCGAGGCGGCCACCGAGGAGGAGCTCACCGCCGTCGACGGCGTGGGCGACATCGTGGCCGAGGCCGTCAAGGAGTGGTTCGCCGAGGACTGGCACCAGGAGATCCTGCGCAAGTGGAAGGCCGCCGGCGTGCGGATGGAGGACGAGGGCACCGGCGAGGACGAGGGGCCCCGCCCGCTGGAGGGCCTCACCGTCGTCGTGACCGGCACCCTGGAACGCTTCACCCGCGACGGCGCCAAGGAGGCCCTGCAGAGCAGAGGTGCCAAGGTGACCGGTTCGGTGTCGAAGAAGACCTCGTTCGTCGTGGTGGGTGACAACCCGGGATCCAAATACGACAAGGCGATGCAGCTGAAGGTTCCGGTGCTGAACGAGGACGGCTTCGGCATCCTGCTCGCACAAGGCCCCCAGGCCGCCGCGGAAGCCGCGCTTCCGACCGAGGAGTAGCGGTTGAAGGCCACCCGATCGGCGCATATCAGATGCATACGGGTGGCCCGGGCGCATTCGGGCAACCGTCGACGACCGCTGCCCGAGGAAGCCTTCGGCGGCCTACTGTTGAGGGGTGCACCTGCCGGGCCCGGCCGCGGTCGGTGCATTCCCCTGCGCCCGTACAGCAGCGGGAAGGGGTTTTCCGACCCGGTGCCGCCCGCGGGACGTGGGGCCATCGGGCCGCGGGGCGTGAGCACCGCCGGCTGTGAGAGGGACGGAATGGAACCGACCGAGAGCGCCGCCTCGGGCTCACGGCTGCGCCGGCTCGCCGGCGTCTGGCGCGCGGGCCGGGCATCCCTGGCATCCCGCTGCCGCCCCGGCGCCGTGGTCCGCGCCGCCGGCCGGTGCGGCACGGACCCACAGCACCGCGCGGACCAGTACCGCGCGGACCAGCAGGGCACGGAGCAACACCGCGCGGAGCAACACCGTGCGGAGCAGCACCGTGCGGAGCAGCACCGTGCGGACCAGCGTCACGCGGACTCCCGCGCGGAACCCCGCCGCGGTGACCCGCTCCGCCCCGGTCCGCTCGGCACCGGCCTCTTCGCACCCGGCCCGCAGGGCGTCCGGCCCGCGGACGGCGGCGCGCACGGCGGGCCGCCCGGGAGCGGCACGGTGCACCCGGGCCCCCTCACCACCGGGCAGCCCCTGCCCGCGACCGCCGCCGGCCTCCCCGCCCTCGCCGGGCTGCCCGGGCAGCCCGGCGAGGGCGCCGAACGGCATCCGGCCTGGCCCGCGCTGCCCGCGGCGGTCGTCGCGGCCGCCGGGTTCGTCCTCGGCGCCGGGTTCTACCGCGCCTTCACCGGCAGCCACGCCCTGTTCCCGCCCGGCCCGTCCGGCTGGGCGCTGGCCCTGCTCACCGGGCTCATCGTCGGCCACCTGGTGATGCTCGGCCGCGCCCGCTGGTGGGGCGGCACCGGCTCCGGCGCCGCCCTCACCCTCGCCGTCCTGCTGCTGTACGGCTGGGTGCCGGCCGGCCTGGTCAGCCTCACCGTCGTCGTCCTGGTCGGCGCGGCCCGCCGGCACCGCTGGCGGCAGGCCGTGCAGCACGGCGCCGTGGACATCCTCGGCATCGGCGCCGGCGCCCTCGTGCTGGCGTTCTTCGGCCGGGTACCGTCCGTGGAGAGCCCCTGGAACCCCGGCACCTGGAACCTCGGCACCGCCCCGGCCGTGGTGCTGGCCGCCGTGGCCTACCTCGCCGTCTCCCGCACCCTGCTCTGGTACCTGCACGCGCCCCGCTCCGCCGGGCTGCCCACCGTCGTCCGCACCGCCCTCGTCCGGCAGGGCCTGGTCGCCGTCGCGCTGCTCGGCATAGCCCCGCTGGTCTGCGTGGTCGCCCTCGCCAAGCCGGTGCTGCTGCCGCTGTTCGCGATCCCCCTCATCGCCCTCGACTCCACCCTGTGGATGGCCCGCGCCCGCGCCGAGGAGCAGCTGCGCGACCCGCTGACCGGGCTGCCCAACCGGCAGTGGCTGCTGGAGCGCATCTGGACCGCCCTGGACGACGCCGACCGCATCGGCGCCCGCGCCGCCCTGATGCTGATCGACCTCGACCGCTTCCGCTCGGTCAACGACACCCTCGGCCACCTCGCCGGCGACCGGCTGCTGCTGCAGACCGCCGACCGGCTGCGGCTCGCCCTCCCCAGAGGCGCCGAGGCGGCCCGGCTCGGCGGCGACGAGTTCGCCGTCTTACTGCCCGTCGCCGACTCCACCACGTCCGCGACCCGTGTCGCCCGCGGCATCGTCGCCGCCCTCAGCTCCCCGCTCGACCTCGACGGCCTCACCCTCGTCCTGGAGGCCAGCGCCGGAGTGGCCGTCTTCCCCGACCACGCCCTCGACGCCGAGGGCCTGCTGCGCCGCGCCGACGTGGCGATGTACCAGGCCAAACGGGACCGCACCGGCGTCGAGGTGTACGAGTCCAAGCGCGACTCCAACACCCCCGACCGCCTCGGCCTGCTGGCCGACCTGCGCCGCGCCCTGGACGCGCACGAGGTGCAGCTGCACTACCAGCCCAAGGTCCGCTTCGACGGACAGGTGGCCGGTCTGGAGGCCCTGGTGCGCTGGGTGCACCCGGAGCGGGGCAAGGTGCCGCCGGACGAGTTCATCGCCATCGCCGAGTCCTCCGGACTCATGCCCCACCTCACCGAGTACGTGCTGGAGACCGCGCTCGGCCAGGTCGCCGCCTGGCGCGCCCAGGGCCTGTTCGTGCCCGTCGCCGTCAACGTCTCCCCCCGCGACGTGCACACCCCCGGCTTCGCCGGGTCCGTCGCCGCCCGTCTGGCCCGGCACGGGGTGCCCGCGGGCGCCCTCCAGCTGGAGATCACCGAGCACGTCCTGCTGGAGGACCCGCAGCGCGCCGCCGACACCCTCGCCGGGCTGACCGGGCACGGCGTGAAGATGTCCCTCGACGACTTCGGCACCGGCTACTCCTCCCTGGTGCACCTGCGCCGGCTGCCGGTCAGCGAACTCAAGATCGACCGTTCCTTCGTCGCCCGCCTCGCCGTCGACACCGAGGACGCCGAGATCGTCCGCTGCACCGTCGACCTCGCCCACTCGCTGGGCCTGCTCGTCGTCGCCGAGGGGGTCGAGGACGACGAGACCTGGGAACGCCTGCGGGACCTGCGCTGCGACGCCGTACAGGGCTGGCTGGTCGCCGCCGCGATGCCGCCCGACGAGACCACGGCCTGGCTGCGCGCCCGCGGCGCCCGGGGCTGGCAGCGGCCCCGGGCCGCCCTCCCGGCCGCCGAGTAGGCCGCCGGAACAGCCCGGCCGCCCCCACGCCGGGCCGGTGCCTCCCCCCGGCCGCGGAGTGACGCGGACGGGCACGGGTTGACGTCCCGGCACTCGCCGACCGGTCCGCCGGGAGCGCCGCCCGCGCCGCGCCGGGCCGGTCCGCGCGGCTCCCGGGCGGTTCCCGGGCGGTTCCCGGAACGGTACCGGTCCCGGTCCGGGGCAAACCGTTTCCGTGGCACGGGCGGCCGCCCCATAGGATGAGGTCCTCAAGGCCCACCCACACTCACCCCAGAGGAACGCTGCATGCCTGGCATCACGCGCGAGGAGGTCGCCCACCTCGCCCGGCTGGCGCGTCTGGAGCTGAAGCCCGAAGAGCTCGATCACTTCGCCGGCCAGCTGGACGACATCATCGGCGCGGTCGCCCGCGTCAGCGAGGTCGCCGACCAAGACGTACCGCCGACCTCGCACCCGCTCCCGCTGACCAATGTCATGCGCCCGGACCAGGTGCGTCCGTCGCTCACCCCCGAGCAGGCGCTCTCCGGCGCCCCGGCCCAGGAGCAGCAGCGTTTCAAGGTGCCGCAGATCCTGGGGGAGGACTGATCCCATGACGGACATCATCAAGCTCACCGCGGCCGAGATCGCCGGGCGGATCGCCTCCGGCGAGCTCACCGCCGTCGAGGTCACCGAGGCCCACCTGGCCCGTATCGAGGCCGTCGACGAGAAGGTGCACGCCTTCCTGCACGTCGACCGCGAGGGCGCCCTCGCGCAGGCCCGCGCCGTCGACGCCAAGCGCGAGCGCGGCGAGAAGCTCGGTCCGCTGGCCGGTGTGCCGCTCGCGCTGAAGGACATCTTCACCACCGAGGGCATTCCGACGACCGTCGGCTCCAAGATCCTCGAAGGCTGGATCCCGCCGTACGACGCCACGCTCACCCGGCGCCTGAAGGACGCCGACGTGGTCATCCTCGGAAAGACCAACATGGACGAGTTCGCCATGGGGTCCTCCACCGAGAACAGCGCCTACGGCCCCACCGGCAACCCCTGGGACCTCACCCGCATCCCCGGCGGCTCCGGCGGCGGCTCCAGCGCCGCCCTCGCCGCGTACCAGGCGCCGCTGGCCATCGGCACCGACACCGGCGGCTCGATCCGCCAGCCCGCCGCCGTCACCGGCACGGTCGGCGTGAAGCCGACGTACGGCGCGGTCTCCCGCTACGGCATGGTCGCCTTCTCCTCCTCCCTCGACCAGGGCGGCCCCTGCGCCCGTACGGTCCTGGACGCGGCACTGCTGCACGAGGTGATCGCCGGACACGACCCGATGGACTCCACGTCCGTCGACGCCCCGGTCCCGCCCGTCGTCGAGGCCGCCCGCAACGGCGGCGTCGCGGGCATGCGCGTCGGCGTGGTCAAGCAGTTCCGCGGCGAGGGCTACCAGGCCGGCGTCATCCAGCGCTTCGACGAGTCCGTCGGGCTGCTGCGGGAGCTGGGCGCCGAGATCGTCGAGCTGGACTGCCCGTCCTTCGACCTCGCCCTGTCGGCGTACTACCTCATCGCGCCGTCCGAGTGCTCCTCCAACCTGGCCCGCTTCGACGGCCTGCGCTACGGCCTGCGCACCGGCGACGACGGCACGCACTCGGCGGAGGAGGTCACCTCCCTCACCCGCGAGGAGGGCTTCGGCCCGGAGGTCAAGCGCCGGATCATGCTCGGCACGTACGCCCTGTCCAGCGGCTACTACGACGCCTACTACGGCAGCGCCCAGAAGGTCCGCACGCTCATCACGCGCGACTTCGAGAAGGCCTTCGAGCAGGTCGACGTGATCGTCTCGCCGACGACGCCGACCACCGCCTTCGCGATCGGCGAGCGCGCCGACGACCCGATGGCGATGTACCTCGCCGACCTGTGCACCATCCCGACCAACCTCGCGGGCAACGCGGCCATGTCGCTGCCCTGCGGCCTCGCCCCGGAGGACAACCTCCCCGTCGGCCTGCAGATCATCGCCCCCGCGATGCAGGACGACCGCCTGTACAAGGTGGGAGCCGCCGTCGAGGCCGCGTTCGTGGAAAGGTGGGGGCACCCGCTCCTGGAGGAGGCTCCGTCGCTGTGAGTGCACTGTCCAAGGCCAAGGGCTTCAAGAAGTCCAAGTCCGGTCTGTATCTGTCCATGGCCACCACCGCGTTCGGCGCGGTCACCGTCGCCAAGCAGGTCAGGAAGGCGCGCGCGGAGAGCGACATGCTGCGGCTGATCGACGCCGCCGTGTCCGGTGCCGCGATCGCCACCGGCCTCGCCATCCTCTACCGCGAGCTGAAGCGGCTGGGCGACGACGACGTCCTGCTGGGCTGAGAGGGAAGTTTCACCGTGACCACCACGACCGACCTGGTGTCGTACGAGGACGCGCTGGCGTCGTACGACCCCGTCATGGGCCTTGAGGTCCATGTCGAACTCGGCACCGCCACCAAGATGTTCTGCGGCTGCTCCACCGCGCTCGGTGCCGAACCCAACACCCAGACCTGCCCGGTCTGCCTCGGCCTGCCCGGCGCGCTGCCGGTCGTCAACGCGACCGGCGTCGAGTCCGCGATCAAGATCGGGCTCGCGCTGAACTGCGACATCGCCGAGTGGTGCCGCTTCGCCCGGAAGAACTACTTCTATCCGGACATGCCGAAGAACTTCCAGACCTCCCAGTACGACGAGCCGATCGCCTTCGACGGCTACCTCGACGTGGCGCTGGAGGACGGCGAGGTCTTCCGCGTGGAGATCGAGCGCGCCCACATGGAGGAGGACACCGGCAAGTCGACGCACGTCGGCGGCGCCACCGGCCGCATCCACGGCGCGTCCCACTCGCTGCTGGACTACAACCGTGCCGGCATCCCGCTCATCGAGATCGTCACCAAGCCGATCACCGGGGCGGGCGAGCGCGCCCCGGAGGTCGCCAAGGCCTACGTCCGTGAGCTGCGCGAACTCATCCGTGCGCTCGGTGTGTCCGAGGCCCGCATGGAGATGGGCCAGATGCGCTGCGACGTCAACCTGTCGCTGATGCCCCGGGGCAGCGAGACGTTCGGCACCCGGTCCGAGACGAAGAACGTCAACTCGCTGCGGTCCGTGGAGCGCGCGGCCCGCTTCGAGATCCAGCGGCACGCGGCCGTGCTCTCCTCCGGCGGCACCATCATTCAGGAGACCCGCCACTTCCACGAGGACACCGGGTCCACCACCTCCGGCCGGGTGAAGGAGGAGGCCGAGGACTACCGGTACTTCCCGGAGCCCGACCTCGTCCCGGTCGCCCCGCCCCGCGCGTGGGTCGAGGAACTCCGCGAGGCCCTGCCCGAGCTGCCGCTGGCCCGCCGTACCCGGCTGCTGGCCGAGTGGGGCGTCTCGGCCACCGACATGCAGGCGATCCTCAACGCCGGCGCCCTGGACCCGATCGTCGCCACGATCGAGGCCGGTGCCGACGCCGCCGCCGCCCGCAAGTGGTGGATGGGCGAGCTGGCGCGCAGCGCCAACGAGGCGGGCACCGGCCTGGACGAGCTGGCCATCACGCCGGCCCAGGTCGCCCGGGTCACCGCGCTGGTGTCCTCCGGTGACCTGAACGACAAGCTGGCCCGCCAGGTCATCGAGGGCGTCCTCGCGGGCGAGGGCACCCCGGACGAGGTCGTCGACCGGCGCGGCCTGAAGGTCGTCTCGGACGACTCGGCGCTGGGCACGGCCGTCGACGAGGCCATCGCCGGCAACCCCGGCATCGCGGACAAGATCCGCGGCGGCAAGGTCGCCGCGGCCGGCGCGCTGGTCGGCGCCGTCATGAAGGCGACCCGGGGCCAGGCCGACGCCGCCCGCGTCAAGGAGCTGATCCTTCAGAAGCTGGGCGTCAGCGAGGGCTGAGACCGGCCCGCACACCGCGAGAAGGCTCCGGGGACCGATGTCCTCGGGGCCTTCTCGCGGTGTGCGCCTCCGTGCGGCGCGGCGTCCCCGGGGCGCCCGTGCGGCGTCCCCGCGGAGCGGGTGCGGCGAGGGCCGCCCGGCCCGGCGGCGACGGCGCGGGGCCCGTGCGGCGTGCCGGTGTGCGGCGTCGTCCGGCGCCGGGGCGCGCGGATCTCGTGGCGCGCACGTGCGGCGCGTCTCCGGTCGCCCGGAGGGGTGCGCGAAGGGGGCGTGAAGGGGCGCCGAGGCGCGCACCGGGTCCGGAGGGGCGCGAGACGTCCGACGACGGGCGGGGGCGCGGGCGAGCGTGGCGCGGGCGGGGGCACGCCGGAGGGCGGCCGGGACGGCCGGACGGTCCCGGCGGCGGTCCGGGCGGCAGCCCCGGCGACAGCCCGGGCCCCACCCGGGCGACGGTCCAGGGGCGGCACCGGCGACGGTCCAGGGGCGGCAGCCCGGGCGACGGTCCCGGGCGGCGGCTCCGGCGGCGGAGTCGTTCCGGGTGTCCTGCGACGTCTCTCCCACACCTGTGAATAAGCCCACGAACCCACCAAACGATCATTTCGGCCTGTAAGAGTGACGGGGCATTGCTCATGCGCTCTTTGCGGGCTGTTCGGTCCATAGAGGACTGATCCAGGTCAAAGGCTCACAGACGGTCGATTCAGGGAGCAGGTTCTTGGCAGCTCTTGCACGCTGGTGTGTCCGGCACCGCCTTGTCGCCGTCCTGCTGTGGCTCCTCGCCTTCGGCGGCGTGACCGCGGCGGCCACGGCCGCCGGCTCGGCGTACTCCAACAACTACGAGGTCCCCGGCACCGAGTCCGGCCGTGCCACCCAGCTGCTCCGGGAGGGCTTCCCCGGCCTCGGCGGTGACAGCGACACCGTGGTCTGGCACGCCGACTCCGGCGGCGTCCGCTCCACCGACGTCGAGCAGACCATGACGCGGACCCTGGACGAGATCGCCGAACTGCCCGGCGTGGCCTCCGTCACCGGCCCCTACGACGGACACGGCGCGGACCGGATCAGCGCCGACGGCAGCACCGCCTACGCCACCGTCGCCTTCCAGAACCCGGCGGAGAAGCTGGACGCCGGTCAGGTCACCGCCGTGGTGGACACCGCGAAGGCCGCCGAGGCCGACGGGCTCCAGGTCGAGCTCGGCGGCAACGCCATCGCGCTCACCGAGTCCTCCGGCGGGCACCTGGCCGAGATCGTCGGCGTCGTCGTGGCCGCCGTCGTGCTGTTCCTCGCCTTCGGCTCCCTCGCGGCCTCCCTGCTGCCCATCGCCACCGCCCTGGTGGGTGTGGGCACCGCCTACTTCGGCATCGAGCTGCTCGGGCACGCGATGACCGTGGCCGACTTCGCACCCATGCTGGGCATGCTGATCGGACTCGGTGTCGGCATCGACTACGCCCTGTTCATCGTCACCCGGCACCGACGAGGCCTGAAGCGTGGGCTGAGCGTCACCGAGGCCGCCACCAACGCCGTCGCCACCACCGGGCGCGCCGTGGTGTTCGCGGGTGCGACCGTCTGCATAGCCCTCCTCGGCATGCTCATCCTGCGGCTGAACTTCCTCAACGGCGTCGCCGTCGCCGCCTCGCTCACCGTCGTCCTCACCGTCGCGGCCTCCGTGACCCTGCTGCCGGCGCTGCTGTCCTTCATCGGGCTGCGGGCGCTCAGCCGCCGCGAGCGGCGCCGCCTGGTCGAGCACGGGCCCGAGCCCGAGGTGCCCACCGGCCTCGCCGCCCGCTGGTCCGCCTTCGTCGAACGGCACCCCAAGAAGCTCGGCGCGCTCGCCCTCGTCGTGATGGCCCTGCTCGCGCTCCCCGCCCTCTCGCTCCGCCTGGGCACCTCCGACCAGGGCAACAACCCCCAGTCCTCGACCACCCGGCAGGCCTACGACCTGCTCGCCGACGGCTTCGGCCCCGGCGTCAACGGCCCGCTCACCCTGGTCAGCGAGGTGCACGGCGCCGAGGACCGGCTCGCCCTGGACAACCTCGACAGCACCCTGCGCGACACCGGGGGAGTCGCCGGTGTGACCCCGGTCACCTACAACAGCGGCGGTGACACCGCGTACCTCACCGTCGTACCGGAGTCCTCTCCGCAGTCCGGGCGGACCAGCGATCTCGTCGAGCGGCTGCGCACCGACGTGCTGCCGCGCGCCGAGTCCGGCACCTCCCTGGACCTGTCCGTCGGCGGCGTCACGGCCGGCTACGACGACTTCGCGGATGTGATCGTCGGCAAGCTCCCGCTGTTCGTCGGCGTCGTGATCGGCCTGGGCTGCGTGCTGCTCCTGCTGGCGTTCCGGTCCATCGGCATCCCGCTCAAGGCCGCCGCCATGAACGTCGCCGCCGTCGCCGCCGCCTTCGGCGTCGTCGTCGCGATCTTCCAGTGGGGCTGGGGCGGTGAACTGCTCGGCCTCGGCCGGGCGGGCCCCATCGAACCCTTCCTGCCCGTGATCATGGTCTCGGTGCTGTTCGGGCTCTCCATGGACTACCAGGTCTTCCTGGTCAGCCGGATGTACGAGGAGTGGCTGGAGACCGGCGACAACCGGCGCGCCGTCCGGGTGGGCCTCGCCGAGACCAGCCGGGTGATCAACTCCGCGGCCGTCATCATGATCTCGGTCTTCCTCGCCTTCGTGCTCAGCGGCGACCGCGTGATCGCGATGTTCGGCATCGCGCTCGCCGCCGCCGTCGCCCTCGACGCCTTCGTCCTGCGCACGCTGCTGGTGCCCGCCCTGATGCATCTGCTCGGAGGCGCCAACTGGTGGCTGCCGCGCCGCGTGGACCGCCGGCTGCCGCGGATCAGCATCGAACCGCCCGAATGCCGCGCCGCGCATGAGAAGCTCGCGGATGTTGCACGCGAGTTCGAGAAGGAGCGGGAGCGGGATGTACGCGATATCGCTGGGTGACGACGGGGCCGAACTGCGCCCCCTGGAGCCCTGGCACGCCGAGGAGTTCCTCGCCCACCTGGACCGCGGCCGTGAGTACATCAACCGGTTCGTGCCGTTCGGGTCGCGGGCCACGGACGTGCCCTCCGCCCGCGAGACGCTCCAGCGGTACGCCGACTGGCGCGCGGCCGACACCGCCTCCCTGCACGGCCTGTGGCTGGACGGCAGGCTCGTCGGCGGGGTGCTCACCCTCAACTTCGACGCCGAGCAGGGCAACTGCGAGGTCGGCTGCTGGCTGGAGCCCGCCGCGGCCGGGCGCGGCCTGGTCACGCGCGCGATGAGGGTGCTCATCGACCACGTCGTCGAGGCCCGCGGCGTCCACCGTGTCGAATGGGTCGCCGCCGCCGGCAACACGCCCAGCCTCAACGTGGCCCGTCGGCTGGGCATGACCCGCGAGGGCGTCCGCCGCGAGAGCCACCTCCACCACGGCGTACGGCACGACCTGGAGGTCTGGTCGGTCCTCGCCCCCGAGTGGCGGGCCGCACGCGCGCAGGACGGGCCCGCCCCCGGGTGACGCGCGGCGCCTGGGACGGTGCCGGGCGACACGGGGTGATCTCCGACGGGATGCCCCGTTAAGGGGCTTCTCAGACTCCGTCCGTACGGTGCCGGGCATGGGAACGAGGACTGTGGACGAGACCGGGGACACCACGGAGGCAGGGGACACCAGGGGCACCGGTCGTACCGGTGACGTCGGGAGTACCGGGGGTGCCGGTGACGTCGGGGGCGCCGGGAGTACCGGGGGAGTCGGGGACGCCGGGGCTGCCGGGAGCGGCGGGCCGTCAGGTGCGGCCGAGGCCGGTGCGGTGCCCGGGGCCGCGGAGACTGACGGCACCACCGGGGCCGCCGGGGCTGCTGAAGCTGACGGCACCGTCGGGGCCGCCGGGGCCGCGCCGGCCTCCGGGGGTGCTGATGCCGCCGACCTGTCCGACGCGTCCGATGCGTCCGACCTGTCCGACCCGTCCGGAGCGTCCGACACGTCCGATGCGTCCGACCTGTCCGGTCCGGTCGCCCCGTCCGGGGCCTCCGACGGGGCGGCGTCCCGCACGGCCGGTCCCTCCGGGGTCGGTCAGGGCGCCGGGGCCGTCGTGGCGGCGGCGCTCGGACTGGTCTCGCTCACCGGCGGCTGGATCGGCACCGTCGCCTCCGCCCGCCAGTCGCTCATCGGGCAGCTGCGGACGTCCTCGTCCTCCAGCGTGGCCGAGATGGTCGAGCAGGGCTACGGCGACGCCTGGCACGCCACCGCCCTGTGGGCCGGCCTGTTCGCGCTCGCCGCGCTCGTCACCGGCGTCGCGGTGCTGGCCCGGCCCGCGTTCGGCGAGCCCGGACCGCCGCAGGCGCCCTGGATCAGGTCGGTGGCGTGGGCCGGCGTCGCTCTCGGCGTGACCGGGCTGCTGCTGGCCGTCCTGAAGTACACCGACGTGCTGCTCGGCCTGCCCGCCACCGGCTGACACGGAACCGCAGCCCGCGGCCGGGGCCCGGTGTCCTGTCCGGGGCCCGGTGTCCGGGTAAGGCCCTTACCCGTACACCGGGCCCCGGCATACGCGTCTAAGGCCCCCCGCGGCCCGCGGAGATGCGGAACTCTCCCGATGTGGCGCACCCCCCTGGGCGACGACAGTGGAGGCATCGCAGAGAGCGATGCCGAGGAGCCGGCGCTCCGCAGTGGCGGAGTCCGTGCCCGCCCGGCCCGTCACCGGCCCCGAGGGCCGTCACCGGGGAGCAGACATGCACACGTACGAGATCCTTCAGCTCCGCTCCGCCGAGCTGATCCGCCGGGCCGACCGGGAGCGGCTGGCCCGCGAGGCCCTCCGCCGCCGTCGCGCGGCCGCCGTCGAGCAGGCCGCGGCGGGCGTCCGGCCCGCCGCCGCCGAGCCGCACAGCAGCCGGTCCGGGCGGTGGCGCCCCGCCCGTCCCGCGTGACCACGGCGCGGCGACCGGCCGAGATCGCGGAACCGGGGGAAACGCCTCCCGCGGGCTCGCCCGTCCGTGCGATGCTCGCACGCGTGGAGACCAGGTCCGTCAGTCCCGTGTTCGTAGGCCGCACCGAAGAACTGGACACGCTGCACCGTGCGCTCGTCCGCGCCCGCGCGGGCGAGCCGCAGGCGTTCCTCGTCGGCGGCGAGGCGGGCGTCGGCAAGACCCGCCTCGTGGAGGAGTTCACCGGTGCGGCCGCCCGCGCCGGGGCCGTCGTCGCCGTCGGCGGCTGTGTCGAGATCGGCGCCGACGGGCTGCCCTTCGCGCCGTTCTCCAGCGCCCTGCGCGCCCTGCGCGGCGCGCTGCCGGACGAACTGGCCGCCGCCGCGGCCGGCCAGGAGGACGAACTGGCGCGCCTGCTGCCCGAGCTGGGCGGGGACACGGGTGCCGGCCGGCACGACGAGGAGGGCATGGCCCGCCTCTTCGAACTCACCGCCCGCCTGCTGGAACGCGCCGCCGCCGACCGGACCGTCGTTCTCGCCCTGGAGGACCTGCACTGGGCGGACGCCTCCACCCGCCACCTGCTCGCCTATCTCTTCCGCACCCTGCGCACCGGCCGCATCGTCGTCCTGGCCACCTACCGCTCCGACGACATCCACCGCCGCCACCCGCTGCGCCCGCTGCTCGCCGAACTCGACCGGCTGCGCACCGTACGCCGCCTCGAACTCGGCCGGTTCAGCCACGCGGAGGTCGGCTGCCAGCTCGCCGGCATCCTCGCGGCCGAACCCGCCCCCGCCCAGGTCGACGCGATCTTCGAGCGCTCCGACGGCAACGCCTTCTTCGTGGAGGAACTCGCCGTCGCCGCCCACGAGGGCTGTGCCACCGGCCTCACCGACTCCCTGCGCGACCTGCTGCTGGTCCGCGTCGAGCGGCTGCCCGACCGTGCCCAGCGGGTCGTCCGGGTCGTCGCCGAGGGCGGCTCCACCGTCGAGCACCGGCTGCTCGCAGCCGTCGCCCGGCTCGGCGAGGACGACCTGATCGAAGCCCTGCGCGCGGCCGTGCACGCCAGCATCCTCACCCCCACCCACGACGGCGACGGCTACCGCTTCCGCCACTCCCTGGTCCGTGAGGCCGTCGGCGACGACCTGCTGCCCGGCGAACGCTCCCGCCTCAACCGCCGCTACGCCGAAGCCCTGGAGGCCGAGCCGAACCTCGTCCCGGCCGCCGAGCGGGTGACCCGTCTGGCCAGCTACTGGTACCAGGCGCACGACGCCGCCAAGGCCCTGCCCGCCGTCCTCGCCGCCTCCGCCTCCGCCCGCCGCCGGCACGCCTACGCGGAACAACTGCGGCTGCTGGAACGCGCCATGGAGCTGTGGGACACGGCACCCGAGGACACCCGCGCCGCGCTGCGCCTGGCCGACTACTCCGACGCCTACTGCGGCTGCGACCCGGCCACGGCTCCGCTGGGCTTCCTCGACCTGATGGCCGAGGCCGCCCTCGCGGGACGCTTCTGCGGCGAACGCGAACGCGCCCTGAAGATCACCAAGCGGGCGCTGCGGCTGCTCGACGACGAGCCCGACCCGCTGCGCGCCGCCTGGTTCTGGGTCCAGCGCTCCCGCCTCGTCCAGGCACGGGCCCGCGGCGACGGCTGGGACGAACTGGCCACGGCCCAGGAGCTGGTGCGCGGCCTGCCGCCGTCCGAGGTGCACGCCGAGATCCTGGCCGGCGTCGCGAACTGGTCGATGCTCTACAAGCCGGGCCCCGACGCCCTCGCCGCCGCGGAACGCGCCGTGGAGTACGCCCGTATGGTGGGCGCCCGTGAGATCGAGCTCAACGCCCGGCTCACCCTGGGTGTCCTCACGGTGGACGCCGGGGACACCGCGGCCGGGCTCGCGGAGCTGACCGAGATCAAGGAACTCGCCCTGCGCGAGGGTGCCGCACATGTCGCGGGCCGCGCCTACGTCAACCTGCCCACCGAACTCGACGCGGTCGGCCGCTCCCGGGAGGCCGTGCCGATCCTGCGCGAAGGGGCCGCCTTCACCCGCAAGTTCGGACTGCTGCACTCCGAGGCCTGGGTGTGGGCGAACCTCGCCGAGGCGCTGTACGCCCTCGGCCGCTGGGACGAGGCGACGGAGGCCGCCGCGACCACACTCGAACGCGGCAGCAGCGTCAAGCCGCAGGGCCTGGCCGCGCTGATCCTCGGCCAGATCGCCCTCGGCCGCGGCGGCCTCGCCGACGCCCACCGGCATCTCCGCTCCGCTCAGCGGCACTTCGGCCCGCACACCCCCATGCCGCAGCAGTGGCTCCCGCTGGCCGCGCTCACCCTGGGCCTCGCCGTGGCGGAGGGCCGGCCGGCCGACGCCCGCGCCGAACTGCGCCGCATCCTCGACACCGGGTTCCCGCCCGGCCTCCAGCGTCACGCCTGGCCCCTGCTGCTCGTGGCGGCCGGCGCCGAGACCGACGGCCCGGGCCCGCGCGAGGGCCGGGAGGAGACACTGGACCGCATCGCGTGCGCCGCCGGGCAGCTCCCCACCGGCACCCCCAACTGGCAGGCCCACGACGCGTGGCTGCGCGCCGAACTCCGGCTCGCCCGGGGGCTCGCCGACCCGGACGACTGGTCCGGTGTCGTCGCCGCCTTCGAGCAGCTCGAACGCCCCTACGACCTCGCCCGGACCCGGCTCCGTCTCGCCGAGACCCTCCTCGCCACCGGTACCCGGACCCCACACGCCACCCGCACCGGCGGCGCGCCCGGCGACGACGACCGGGACCGCGCCGCCGACCTGCTGCGCCTCGCGCTCGCCGCCGCCCGGAACCTCGGCGCCGCCCCGCTGACCGGGAGGGTCACCCGCCTCGCCCAGCGCGCCCGGCTCGGCCTGGAACGCGCCGCGCCCCGGGCCAGGACCGCCACGGAGCCGGGCGACCCGGTCGAGGCCCTCGGTCTGACCGGCCGCGAGCGGGACGTGCTGCGCCTGGTCTCGGACGGCCGCACCAACCGCCAGATCGCCGAGGAACTGTTCATCTCCCCGAAGACGGCGAGCGTGCACGTGTCCAACATCCTGGGCAAGCTCGGCGTCGCGGGCCGCGGCGAGGCGGCCGCGGTGGCGCATCGGCTGGGACTGTTCGCCCCGGGCGCGGAAGGTGCCGCTCCGGCGCGACGATGAGAGAGACGGCCGAAATGCCCGCAGGGGGCCGGCCGACCGCGCGGGAGGGAAAGCGATGTTCAACCCGTTCGAGGAACTCTTCGCCCCGGGCCGCAAGCACACCCGGGACGAGCAGAAGCGGCTGGAGCTGACGCGTGAGGACGTGGGGGACAACGACCCCGGGCGCGGTCCCATCGACCTCACCTCCGGCAAGGCCGTCATACGGGCCCCCGCCCCGGCCGCCCCCGAGGCGCAGGCGTCCGGCTCCCAGGACCCCGCCCCGCGCGGGGGAGGGGACCCGGCGGACGGGCCCGCCCGGGACGACCCTCGCTAGGGCGTGTTTCGAAAGTAGCGTCGTCTGCCCGAAGGGCAGGTCTGGCGGCGTCTGGTGCGTGCGATCGCAAGGCGGAGGGTCGCCCCGATACTGGATGTATCGGGGCGAGCCCGACAACGCGGCGAGCGTGCGTGCCAGACGCCGCCAGGCAGGCGGGACTCTCGAAACACGCCCTAGCGCCGCGGAAGGCGACGCTCGCCCCGTCGCGGTGCCCGGCACGCACGCGCGCCGCACCGTCCTGGAGCCCTGGAATGCGCCGTCCCGTACGAGGGCTTCCGGCCGGCCCGCCGGGAGCACGTACCCGACGCCGCTCCCCGACGGGCGGACGCAGCCTGCCGCGGCACCGGCGCCGTGACCGGGACAGGAAGGCCGGACGGGGTCCGCCGCGGTTCGGCAGCGCCCCGAAGGGGCGTGGGGGAGCGCCCGTCCGGCCACGGCGGTGCCGCGGCCCAGCGGCGTCCTGGCGCGGTGCCGCGGCGCTTCCGGCGGAGCGCTCAGGTGACCTCCAGCTCCAGGATGCGGTCGTCGCCCTTCTCGGGCGAGCCCCGGCCGTCGGTCTCGCTGGTCACCAGCCACAACGTCCCGCCGCCCGCGGAGACGACCGTACGAAGCCGCCCGTACTCGCCCACCAGGAACGGCTGCGGGTCGGCGGACGCCCGGGTGCCGTCGAGCGGGATGCGCCACAGGCGTTCGCCGCGCAGGCCCGCCATCCACAGGGAGCCCCGGGCGTAGGCGAGGCCGCTGGGGGAGGCCTCGTCCGTGCGCCACTGGGCCAGCGGACCGGTGAAGTCACCGCCCTCGCCGCCCTCGGGCCGGCCCTCGACCTCCGGCCAGCCGTAGTTTCCGCCCGGCCGGATCGCGTTGAGCTCGTCCCAGGTGTTCTGGCCGAACTCCGAGGCGAACAGCCGCTGCCGGGTGTCCCAGGCGAGGCCCTGCACATTGCGGTGGCCGTAGGAGTAGACCGGGGAGTCCGGGAAGGGGTTGCCGGGGGCAGGCTCCCCCTCGGGCGTCAGCCGCAGGATCTTGCCGCCCGGCGACTCCCTGTCCTGGGCCAGTCCCCGGTCGCCGGTCTCGCCCGTCCCCACGTACAGCATCCTGTCCGGGCCGAAGGCCAGCCGGCCGCCGTTGTGGACGACACCCTTGGGTATACCCCGGAACACCGTGTCGGGCGCGCCCAGTTGCTGTCCGGCCGGCCGGTCCCGGTCGTACAGCATGCGGACGATCCGGTTGTCGGACGCGGAGGTGAAGTAGGCGTAGACCATGTGGTCCGAGGCGAAGTCGGGGGAGAGTGCGATCCCGAGCAGGCCGCCCTCGCCCTCCGGGGCCACCCCGGCGACCTCGCCCAGCTCGGTGGTGCGGCCCGTCCGGTCGTCGACGCGGACGATCGTGCCCTCGTCGCGTGAGGAGACCAGCAGCCCGCCGTCCGGCAGCGGGGCCAGGCCCCACGGCGAGTCCAGGCCCTCGGCGACGGTGCGGACCACCTTCACCGAGCCCCTGGCGGGCGGCGGGGTCCCGTCCGCGCCGGTCCCGGGCGAGGGGGAGCCGGAGGACACCGCGGCGTCCGGGCCGCGCCCCGGCTCGTCCCCGCCCCCGTCGGCGGAGCAGCCGGCCGCCGCCAGGAGCGCGGTCGCCGCCAGCACGGCGTTCACCACTCGACGTTGCACGATCATGGTCCCTTCGACGCAGTGGCCTCCCCTTCTCTTACACCGCCCGCGTCCCGTACGTTCACCGTTCCCCGCTCACCGTTCCCGCTCACCCGTTCCCGCCCACCGTTGCCGCTCCCCGCGCACCGTTCCCCCGGGCACTTCTGAATCCTTCCGCGCCTGCCCGGCCCCCGCCACCCGGCGGCCCCCGCCACCGGCTCTCGCCGTCCGGCCCTCGCCCGAAGCCCGTCGGGGACCCGGCCGCGCGAGCCGTCCGGGCTCCGGTCCAAGGCCCCAGCCCCGGCCGCAACCTCGCGGGGGTGCCATCCAGGCCGGCCCAGGTGGCGCGCCGCCGCCCGCCCCGCGCCCCTCCCCGCCCGGTCACGAGCCCCGTTCCCGGCACGCCGGACCGCGCGTTTCCAGCCGGCCGGACCGTCGCGCGACCGGCCGGAACGAGCCCCCGAACCGGCCCGTCCCGCCCCGTCAGTCCCAGGAGCCCCGCGCCGGCGGCAGCCCCGCCAGCTCCGCCAGGTCCTGCGGAGTGAGCCGCAGCCCGGCCGCGGCGGCGTTCTCCGTCACCCACCGCGCGCGCTTGGCCCCCGGCACCGGCACCACGTGCGGCCCCTGGGACAGCACCCACGCCAGGGCGACCTGGGCGGCCGTGACCGTGCCGCCGTGCCGGCCGGCCACCCGCCGCAGACCGGCGACGATCGGCTGGTTCGCGGCCATCATCTCGGCGGTGAACCGGGGATGCCTGGCCCGCATGTCGTCCGGTTCGAAGCCCTCCCCGGGCGTGAGGGTGCCGGTGAGGAACCCGTTGCCCAGCGGCATCGCCGCCAGGAAGCCGACGCCGCGCGCCGCGCACCACGGCAGCAGCGTCCGCAGCGCCTCCGGCGACCACACCGACAGCTCCGCCTCGACCGCGCTCACCGGGAAGACCTGCTGGACCCGCTCCAGCTGCCGGACCGTCGCGTCGTACAGCCGGGCACCGGAGCGGCGGCCGCCGTGCACCCCGACCGCGCACAGCCCCAGCGCCCGGACCTTGCCGGCCCGCACCAGCTCCGCCATCGCGCCCCAGGTCTCCTCCACCGGCACCTCGGGGTCGGCGCGGTGCAGCTGGTAGAGGTCGATCACATCCGTCTGCAGCCGGCGCAGGGACGCGTCGCAGGCCCGTCTCACGTACCCGGGGCGGCCGTTGGCGACGACGTGCTGCTCCCCGGCCAGCAGACCGACCTTGGTCGACACGAACGCGTCGGCCCGGCGCTCCTTCAACACCCGCCCCAGCAGCAGCTCGTTGGTGAACGGCCCGTACATGTCGGCCGTGTCCAGCAGGGTCGAACCCGCGTCCAGGGCCCCGTGCACCGCCCTCAGCGACTCCTCGCCGCGCTGCCGCGACGTGCTGTACGCCCAGCTCATGGGCATGCACCCGAGCCCTACGGCCCCCACCGGAAGTGACCCCGCGCCGATCGTCCTGCGCTCCACCTGGCCGCAACCCTCCCTCTCTCGGCTCCCCAACCTAACCTCTGCACCCGGCCGTCCCTGGCATAGCCTCCTGACCATGACTGCTGACGTGTGGCTGCCCATCCCGCCGGACCGGATCGACGGCCTTCCCGAAGGTCCGGACTACCGCTTCTGGGACGGCGGCGAGGACTTCCCCGCCGACCCGGCCGACTGCGTCTTCTACGTCGTGCCCTACATGAAGCCCGTGGGCCTCGGCGTCCGCCCGCTGCCCGCCATGACGTCGGTGGAGGTGGTCCAGACGCTGTCGGCCGGCATCGACCACGTCGAACCCGGCCTGAAGGACCTGCGCCCCGGCGTACGCCTGTGCAACGCGCGCGGAGTGCACGAGGCCAGTACGTCCGAGCTCGCCCTCGCGCTCATCCTCAGCTCCCTGCGCGGCATCCCCGACTTCGTCCGCGCCCAGGACCGCGGGGAATGGCGGGGCGGATTCCGGCCCTCGCTGGCCGACCGGAACGTGCTCATCGTGGGGTACGGCTCGATCGGCTCAGCGATCGAGGACCGGCTCACCGGGTTCGAGCCCGCGCGGGTGGTGCGCGTCGCGCGCTCCGCGCGCACCACGGAGCGCGGTCCGGTGCACCCGTTCACCGAACTGCCCTCGCTGCTCCCGGACGCCGACGTCGTCGTGCTCTCCACGCCCCTCACCGGCAGCACCCGGGGCCTGGCCGACAAGGACTTCCTGGCCCGGATGAAGGACGGAGCCCTGCTGGTCAACGTCGCCCGCGGCGGCGTCGTCGACACCGCCGCGCTCCTCGCCGAACTGGAGAGCGGCCGGATCACCGCGGCGCTGGACGTCGTCGACCCCGAACCGCTGCCCGCGCAACACCCGCTGTGGCAGGCGCCGGGCGTGCTCATCAGCCCCCATGTGGGCGGCCCCACCTCGGCGTTCCTGCCGCGTGCCAAGCGGCTCGTCGCGGACCAGCTGCGCCGGTTCGTGAACCGGGAGCCGCTCGCGAACGTGATCCTCACGACGGGCGCGACCACCGGGTAGCCCGCCGCGCGTACCCTCCGCGGTCCCCTGGACGCGGTCGGTACCCGCATTGACGTTTATCGTCACGGAGCGTAGAGAAGCTATGTCCCTGAGTGACGATACTGGTGTATCGTCCCGACAGGGGCTGCGCCGCACACCGATCGGCGCGGGGGACGGACACTTCGGACTGCGAGGGGGGCGACGGGCGATGCACGGCCTATGGACGAACGATCCGACGCGGCGAGGCCGCCGACGGCGGTTCCGGCGCCCAGCCGCACACCGGCGCGGCTGCCGCACCGGACACACCCTGCACCTCACGCTCGTCGGCCCCGGCGGCCGCAGGAGGCGGACCCGTCCGTCCCGCCGCTGTCCGCAGGGCACGGCACGGACCGGGAGCGACCGGTGAACTCGCCGCCCCCCACGACCGCGCCGGACGGGGCACGGCGAGCCCACCCGTCCACGGCGCCCGGCGAGCCCGCCGGGCGCACCGAGCCCGCCGGGCCGGCCATTCCGGCCGCGCGCACCGAGGTCGGCGAGCCCGCAGGCCTCGCCGTACCGGCCGCGCGCACCGAGGTCACCGACGCCGCCGTCGGCGCGGAACCGGCCACGCGCACGGGAGCCGTGGAACCCGGCGCGCCGGACGCGTCCGCCGGGGCGGCCGCGCACCCGGAGGCCGCCGCCCGCACCGGGCCCGCCGCGCACCCGGAGGCCGCCGCCCGCACCGGGCCCGCCGCCCGCTCCGACGCCACCGGCCGTGCGGATGCCGCCGCTCCCCCCGGCACCGCCGACGGTGCGGATGCCACGCCGCGCACCGGCTCCGCCGTGCACGCCGGGCGTGCCGTGCACGCCGGGCCTGCCATGCGCACCGGCCGGGCCGCTCCGGGACCGGGAGCGCCCGGCGGGCCGCCGGCCGGCGGCGGCACACGCCCGGCCCGTCAGCTCGGCCTGGCCCTGGCCTGCGCGGGATACGCCGTCGGCTCCGCGCTGGGCTGGGGTTCCGACCAAGCCGCCCTGATCATGGGCGACTTCGGGCTGAGCGCCGCCGCGGCCGCGGCGGCCGCCTCCTGCTTCGTCTACGCCCGCAACCGCCGGGTCTGCTTCCGGCCCGCCTGGCTGCTGTTCGCGCTCTCCTCGGCGATGGCGGCCCTGGGGAACCTGGTCTGGGGCTGGTACGAGGTGGTGCTGGACCGTCCCGTGCCGAGCCCCAGCTATGCCGACCTGTTCTTCCTGTGCTTCGCCCCACCCGCCGTCGTAGGACTCCTCGTCCTCGCCAAGCGGCCGGTGACCAGAGCGGGCTGGGTCTGCCTGGGGCTGGACGCCTGGCTGATCGCGGGCTCCCTGCTCACCCTGTCCTGGAGCCTCGCGCTCGCCCAGACCGCCCGCACCGACGCCGCCGGCGTACCGCACGCCGCGCTGTCGCTGGCCTACCCGCTGCTCGACATCGCGCTGGTGAGCATGGTGCTCGCGCTGCACTTCCGGCGCTCCGGCACCCACCGCTCCGCGATCAACACCGCGATCGGCGCCCTCGCCCTGACCGTCATGTGCGACGCGCTGTTCACCTCACCGCTGCTGCACAACACCTACCACTCCGGGCAACTGCTGGACGCCGGCTGGTTCGCGGGTTCCCTGCTGCTCGCCTACGCCCCCTGGGCCGCGCCCCGCGCCGGGCACCCGGAGGCGGAGCCGCACACCCGGGTGGTGCACGAGCACCGGCCCGGACAGCGCGGCGCCGCCCAGCACCTCAACCGGGCGCACCACGCCCCCGTCCGGTACGCCGCCGCCCGCCCGATCACCGGATCGCTGGCGGCCCTCACCCCCTACCTGGCCGCCGCCGTGTGCACGCTCGGCATCCTGTACAACGTGCTCAACGGCCGCCGGGTGGACCGTTTCGTGCTGCTCACCGCCGGCACCGTCGTGCTCGCGCTGGTCGTCCGGCAGGGCATCATGCTGCTCGACAACATCACCCTCACCCAGGAACTGGCGCAGGCCGAGAACCACTTCCGCTCCCTGGTGCAGGGCTCCAGCGACGTCATCATGATCGCCGCGCCCAGCGGTGTGCTGCGCTACGTCTCCCCGGCCGCCGCCGGGGTCTACGGACGCCCGCCGGAGGAACTGGTCGGCACCGAACTCGCCGAACTGATCCACCCCGAGGACCTGGGCTGCGTGGTGCACGAGGTGCGCCGCTTCCTCGCCGCCCGCCCGCCCGACGAACCCACCACCCGCATCGAGTGCCGCTTCCGGTCCGGCGACGGCGGCTGGCTCAACGTGGAGTCCACCGTCAACCGCCACCACGGCGGCCTCATCTTCAACAGCCGGGACGTGACCGAACGCGTCCGCCTCCAGGCGCAGCTCCAGCACAACGCCGAGCACGACCCGCTCACCGACCTGCCCAACCGCGCCCTGTTCACCCGGCGCGTGCAGCAGGCCCTGTCCGGCCGCCGTTCCACCGACCGCGGCACGGCGGTGCTCTTCATCGACCTCGACGGCTTCAAGGCCGTCAACGACACCATCGGCCACCAGGCCGGGGACGCGCTGCTCGTCCAGGCCGCACGCAGACTCCACGAGTCGGTCCGGCAGTCCGACACCGCGGCCCGGCTCGGCGGAGACGAGTTCGCCGCCCTGATCGTCGGGGACGGCGGCCGCGACCGCACCGCCCGCGAACGGCACATCCTGGAACTCGCCGACCGGCTCCGGATGACCCTGTCCCAGCCGTACCCCATCGACGGCAACGATGTCCGGGTCGCCGCCTCCATCGGTGTCTCCTTCGCCGAGCCCGGTCTCGGCGCGGGCGAACTCCTGCGCAACGCCGACCTCGCCATGTACCGGGCCAAGTCGGCCGGCAAGGGCCGGGTGGAGCTGTACAAGCCGCAGATGCAGCAGGACGTCGTCCGCAGGGCGGAACTGGCGACCCGGCTGCGGGCCGCGCTGCACGACGGTGAGTTCACCCTGCTGCACCAGCCGGTGGTGTGCCTCGCGGACGGCAGGATCAGCTCGGTCGCCGCCCAGGCGCGCTGGCGGTCCTCGCAGGGCGTGCTCTTCACTCCGGCCGAGTTCCTGCGGGTCGCCGAGGACAGCGAGAAGACCGCCGAGCTCGGCCGCTGGGTGCTCCACGAGGCCGTCGAACAGGCCGCCGAGCGCGCCGCGGGCGGGCGCTCGGTACCCGTGGTGGTGCGCACCAGCGCGCGCCGGCTGCTGGACCGTTCGCTGCCGCCCGGCTCCGTCGAGGCGCTGCTGACCCGGCACGGGCTGCCCTCCGGCGCGCTCGTGATCGAACTGTCCGACCCCGGTCCCGCGCTCCCCCTGGACGAACTGGAGCGCCGTCTGGCCGCGCTCAGACGGCTCGGCGTGCGGATCGCGCTCGACGGCTTCGCGGGCGGCTTCGCGGCCATCACCGCCCTGCGGAGGCTGCCGGTCGACATTCTGAAGCTCGACCGGCACCTCGTCGACGGCGTCGTCGAGTCCGCCCGGCTGCACAAGATCACCGGTGGGCTGCTGCGGATCGCCGGCGACCTGGGACTGGAGTCCGTGGCCGACGGGGTCGACCTGCCGGAGCAGGCCGTCGCCCTGCGCGCGATGGGCTGCACCCACGGGCAGGGCATGGCCTTCACGGGACCGCTGGACGAGTACCGGCTGCGCCGAGCGCTCACATCCGGCCAATATCCGGTCCCGCACGCCCCGGCGGAACCCGCGTTCGCCGGCGGGGGCGGGCGCGGCTATGAGGGCGTGACCACGATTTTCTCAGGCGGGACACCCCTTCGCTCACATAATGAGACTCCCGTCCCACCCACTTGACACCAGGTGCGCGCCGGAGGGAAGGTCAGGCCATGCGCACCCGAATTCTCGTACTTGGAAAGCGCGTCGGCTGAAGCTGGTGACGTCCGGACGGACCCGGAACTCCCAGTGAACCCACCCGGCGCGCTCCCCTCGCTTGCCTTACGGCACGAGGGGTTTTTTGTTGCACAGGACAGGCCGTACAACAGCCGCACTCTGCACCAAAACCCGAGAAAAACCCTCGCACCAACCCTCAGCATCGAGAAGAGAATGCCGATGACCGAGCAGGCCACCGGGGCCCGCCATCCGCAGCCGCGGCCCCGATCCGGAGGACAGCAGTCCGCGCCCGAGCACGTCACGGGTGCGCAGTCCCTCATCCGCTCCCTCGAGGAGGTCGGCGCCGACACGGTATTCGGCATTCCCGGCGGTGCGATCCTTCCGGCGTACGACCCGCTGATGGACTCCCGGCGCGTCCGCCACGTCCTGGTCCGCCACGAGCAGGGCGCCGGCCACGCGGCCACCGGCTACGCGCAGGCCACCGGCAAGGTCGGCGTCTGCATGGCGACCAGCGGCCCCGGCGCCACCAACCTGGTCACCCCGATCGCCGACGCCCACATGGACTCCGTCCCGCTGGTCGCGATCACCGGTCAGGTCGCCTCGAAGGCGATCGGCACGGACGCCTTCCAGGAGGCGGACATCGTCGGCATCACCATGCCGATCACCAAGCACAACTTCCTCGTCACCAGGGCCGAGGACATCCCCCGGGTGATCGCGCAGGCCTTCCACATCGCCTCCACCGGCCGCCCCGGCCCGGTCCTGGTCGACATCTCCAAGGACGCCCTCCAGGCGAGGACCGTCTTCTCCTGGCCGCCCGCCATGGAGCTGCCCGGATACCGTCCGGTGACCAAGCCGCACGCCAAGCAGATCCGCGAGGCGGCCAAGCTGATCACCTCCGCCCGGCGGCCCGTCCTCTACGTCGGCGGCGGCGTGCTCAAGGCGCAGGCCACCGCCGAGCTGAAGGTCCTCGCCGAACTCACCGGAGCGCCCGTCACCACCACCCTGATGGCGCTCGGCGCGTTCCCCGACAGCCACCCGCTGCACGTGGGAATGCCGGGCATGCACGGTGCGGTCACCGCCGTCACCGCGCTGCAGAAGGCCGACCTGATCGTCGCCCTCGGAGCCCGCTTCGACGACCGCGTCACCGGCAAGCTGGACAGCTTCGCCCCGTACGCCAAGATCGTCCACGCCGACATCGACCCGGCCGAGATCGGCAAGAACCGCGCCGCCGACGTGCCGATCGTGGGCGACGCCCGCGAGGTCATCGCCGACCTGGTCCAGGCCGTGCAGAAGGAGCACAGCGAGGGCCACCGCGGCGACTACAGCGCCTGGTGGAAGGACCTCGGCCGCTGGCGCGACACCTACCCGCTCGGCTACGACCAGCCCGACGACGGCTCCCTGTCCCCGCAGGCGGTCATCGAGCGCATCGGTCGACTCGCCCCGGAGGGAACGATCTTCGCGGCGGGCGTCGGCCAGCACCAGATGTGGGCCGCGCACTTCATCCGCTACGAGCAGCCCGCCACCTGGCTGAACTCCGGCGGCGCCGGAACCATGGGCTACGCCGTCCCGGCCGCCATGGGAGCCAAGGCCGGCGCACCCGACCGAGCCGTCTGGGCGATCGACGGCGACGGCTGCTTCCAGATGACCAACCAGGAACTGACCACCTGCGCCCTGAACAACATCCCCATCAAGGTCGCCGTCATCAACAACGGCGCCCTCGGGATGGTCCGCCAGTGGCAGACCCTGTTCTACAACCAGCGCTACTCCAACACGGTCCTGCACTCCGGCCCGGACGACGTCAACCCCGAGGCCCGCGGCACCCGCGTCCCCGACTTCGTGAAGCTGTCGGAGGCCATGGGCTGCTACGCCATCCGCTGCGAGTCGCCGGAGGACCTGGACAAGGCGATCGAGGAGGCGAACTCGGTCAACGACCGTCCGGTCGTCGTCGACTTCATCGTCCACGAGGACGCCATGGTGTGGCCCATGGTCGCCGCCGGCACCTCCAACGACGAGATCATGGCCGCCCGGGACGTCCGCCCCGACTTCGGCGACAACGAAGACGACTGAGAGAGAGCCGAGTTCCGATCATGTCCAAGCACACGCTCTCCGTCCTGGTGGAGAACACCCCGGGCATCCTGGCGAGGATCGCCGCCCTGTTCTCCCGTCGCGGCTTCAACATCGACTCCCTCGCCGTCGGCATCACCGAACACCCCGACATCTCCCGCATCACCATCGTGGTGAACGTCGAGGACCTGCCGCTGGAGCAGGTCACCAAGCAGCTCAACAAGCTCGTCAACGTGCTGAAGATCGTCGAGCTGGAGCCCGCCCAGGCCGTCCAGCGTGAACTCGTTCTGGTGAAGGTGCGCGCCGACAACGAGACGCGCTCCCAGATCGTCGAGATCGTCCAGCTGTTCCGCGCCAAGACCGTCGACGTCTCCCCGGAGGCCGTCACCATCGAGGCCACCGGCTCCAGCGACAAGCTGGAGGCCATGCTGAAGATGCTGGAGCCCTTCGGCGTCAAGGAACTGGTGCAGTCCGGCACGATCGCCATCGGCCGCGGCTCCCGCTCGATCACCGACCGGTCCCTGCGCGCACTGGACCGCTCCGCCTGACCCCGGCCGCGGGCGGCCGCCGACACGCGGCCGCCCGTATGCCGAGACCCCGCGACTTCCCCTCCCTCCCCCGTCATACGGTGGGACGCGACACCTGCACTCAAGGAGAGAACCCAAAGTGGCCGAGCTGTTCTACGACGCCGACGCCGACCTGTCCATCATCCAGGGCCGCAAGGTCGCGGTCATCGGGTACGGCTCCCAGGGCCACGCCCACGCCCTGTCGCTGCGCGACTCCGGCGTCGACGTGCGGGTCGGCCTGCACGAGGGCTCCAGGTCCAAGGCCAAGGCCGAGGAGCAGGGCCTGCGCGTGGTGACGCCCGCCGAGGCCGCCGCCGAGGCCGACGTCATCATGATCCTCATCCCGGACCCGATCCAGGCCCAGGTCTACGAGGAGTCCATCGCGCCGCACCTCAACGACGGCGACGCGCTGTTCTTCGCGCACGGCTTCAACATCCGGTTCGGCTTCATCAAGCCCCCGGCCGGCGTGGACGTCGCCCTGGTCGCCCCGAAGGGCCCCGGTCACCTGGTCCGCCGCCAGTACGAGGAGGGCCGCGGCGTCCCGGCGATCGCCGCCGTCGAGCAGGACGCCACCGGCGGCGCCTTCCCGCTCGCCCTGTCGTACGCCAAGGCCATCGGCGGCACCCGGGCCGGTGTCATCAAGACGACCTTCACCGAGGAGACCGAGACCGACCTCTTCGGTGAGCAGGCCGTGCTGTGCGGCGGCACCTCCGCCCTGGTCAAGGCCGGTTTCGAGACCCTCGTCGAGGCGGGCTACCAGCCGGAGATCGCCTACTTCGAGTGCCTGCACGAGCTGAAGCTGATCGTCGACCTCATGTACGAGGGCGGCCTGGAGAAGATGCGCTGGTCCGTCTCCGAGACCGCCGAGTGGGGCGACTACGTCACCGGCCCGCGCGTCATCACCGACGCCACCAAGGCCGAGATGAAGCAGGTCCTCGCGGAGATCCAGGACGGCACCTTCGCCCGCAACTGGATGGACGAGTACCACGGCGGCCTGAAGAAGTACAACGAGTACAAGAACCAGGACTCCGAGCACCTGCTGGAGACCACCGGCAAGCAGCTGCGCAAGCTGATGAGCTGGGTCGACGAGGAGGCCTGAGCCTCAGGACGACGGGCCGGAGCCAGGCGCTCCGGCCCCGTCGTCCAGCCCGTCCGGCCACGGACGGGTGATCCTTCCGCAGAGGCGGAGTGCGTGCCACGCGCCGCCACTAGACTGCTGCACAACATACGCGTCAGGCCCACAGCGTCGTGCGTCTTCCACGCGGCCAAGCGACCCCGGGGGATACCCGCGGAGCCGCTTCCCCCCTCCTCCGCCTGCGGCCGTCGGGACGGCCGTCCGCACGCATTGGACTTGTGAGGACTCACGTGAGCTCGAAACCTGTCGTACTCATCGCTGAAGAGCTGTCGCCCGCGACCGTGGACGCGCTTGGTCCGGACTTCGAGATCCGCCACTGCAACGGCGCCGACCGCGCCGAGTTGCTCCCGGCCATCGCCGAGGTCGACGCGATCCTGATCCGCTCGGCCACCAAGGTCGACGCGGAGGCGATCGCCGCCGCGAAGAAGCTCAAGGTCGTCGCGCGAGCCGGCGTCGGCCTGGACAACGTGGACGTGTCCGCCGCCACGAAGGCCGGCGTGATGGTCGTCAACGCCCCGACCTCCAACATCGTGACCGCCGCCGAGCTCGCCTGCGGTCTGATCCTCGCCACCGCCCGCAACATCCCGCAGGCCAACGCCGCGCTGAAGAACGGCGAGTGGAAGCGCAGCAAGTACACGGGCGTGGAGCTCGCCGAGAAGACCCTCGGCGTGGTCGGCCTCGGCCGCATCGGGGCACTGGTCGCCCAGCGGATGTCCGCGTTCGGCATGAAGGTCGTCGCCTACGACCCCTACGTCCAGCCCGCGCGCGCCGCGCAGATGGGCGTCAAGGTGCTCTCCCTCGACGAGCTCCTCGAGGTCTCCGACTTCATCACCGTGCACCTGCCCAAGACGCCCGAGACGCTCGGTCTGATCGGCGACGAGGCGCTGCGCAAGGTCAAGCCCGGGGTCCGCGTCGTCAACGCCGCCCGCGGCGGCATCGTCGACGAGCAGGCGCTGTACGCCGCCCTCAAGGAGGGCCGGGTCGCCGGCGCCGGCCTCGACGTGTACGCGAAGGAGCCCTGCACCGACTCGCCGCTGTTCGAGTTCGACCAGGTCGTGGCCACCCCGCACCTCGGCGCCTCCACCGACGAGGCCCAGGAGAAGGCGGGCATCGCCGTCGCCCGCTCGGTGCGCCTCGCGCTCGCCGGCGAGCTGGTGCCGGACGCGGTCAACGTGCAGGGCGGGGTCATCGCCGAGGACGTCAAGCCGGGCCTGCCGCTCGCCGAGCGCCTCGGCCGCATCTTCACCGCGCTGGCGGGCGAGGTCGCGGTCCGCCTCGACGTCGAGGTGTACGGCGAGATCACCCAGCACGACGTGAAGGTGCTGGAGCTGTCCGCGCTCAAGGGCGTCTTCGAGGACGTCGTCGACGAGACCGTCTCCTACGTCAACGCCCCGCTGTTCGCGCAGGAGCGCGGCGTGGAGGTCCGCCTGACGACCAGCTCGGAGTCCCCCGACCACCGCAACGTCGTCACCGTGCGCGGCACCCTCGGCACCGGCGAGGAGGTCTCGGTCTCGGGCACGCTGGCCGGCCCGAAGCACCTCCAGAAGATCGTCGCCGTCGGCGAGTACGACGTGGACCTCGCCCTCGCCGACCACATGGTCGTCCTGCGCTACGAGGACCGGCCGGGCGTCGTCGGCACCGTCGGCCGCATCCTCGGCGAGGCGGGCATCAACATCGCCGGCATGCAGGTCGCCCGCGCGGCGGTCGGCGGTGAGGCGCTGGCCGTGCTGACCGTGGACGACACGGTCCCGGTCGCGGTGCTGGCCGAGGTGTCCGAGGAGATCGGCGCGACGTCGGCCCGTTCGGTGAACCTGGCCTGAGCGCCGGGCCCGGGACCCCGCGACACACACCTGAACGCCGGCCGGTCCGGGAACCCCTCCCGGACCGGCCGGCGTCCGGCCGTTCCGGGAGCGGGCCCGAGGGCCGGGCCGGACGCCGGGCGCGGCGGGGCAGGGCCAGGGCCGCGCCGTGCCCCGCCGCGACGGGGCGCGGCGGACCGCCGCGGACACTCCACCGGTACGCGCCCCGCCGCCCCGCCGCCCCGCCGCCGTGCCCCGCCGCCCCGCCGCCGTGCCCCGCCGCGCCCCGCCGCCGTGCCCCGCCGACACGCGCCGCACCCGACGCGTCCCCCCGTTGCGCGCCGTTCCTGGCGGGTCTCTGCGGCGGGCGTCGTCTCCGGGGTGTCCCTGCCCGCTGCGCGCCGTGTGCGACGTGTCCCTGCCCGTTGCGCCCGTTGCGCGCCGTACCTGGTGGGTCCCTGCGGCGGGCGCCGCACCCGACGCCTCCCCCCGCTGCGCGCTACGCGAGTGCCCGCTTCCCGCTACAACCGCGCCCCCTTGAGCACCATGTGCAACAGCAGCCGGTCCTCCCCGTCGTCCAGGTCCAGGCCCGTGAGCTGCTCGACCCGGGACAGCCGGTAGTACAGGGTCTGCCGGTGGATGCCCAGCGCCGCGGCGGTGCGGGCGGCCTGCCCGGAGTTGTCCAGGAAGGTCTCGGCGGTCCGGGCCAGCTCCCGGTGCGCGCCCGAGAGCAGCGGCGCCACCGCGGGGTCGCGGGCGGAGTCGGCGGGCAGCGCGGTCAGCAGCCGGTAGGGCCCGATGGCGGACCACTCGGCGACCGGCCCGAGGCGGGGCTCCGCCAGGACCGCGCGCGCCGCCGCGGACGCCTCCAGCCAGGCCGCCGCCAGACCCGACAGGGCACCGCGCGGCTCACCCAGCCCCGCCGCCGCGCCGGACCCCTCCGGCAGCAGCCGCGCGGCCGCCGCCAGTGCCGGCGCGTGGACGTCCGTGGAGCGCAGCCGCACCAGCACGGCCAGGCAGTGCGCGGCCGGGCCCCACGGCAGGGTGCACCGCGCCGTCGCATGCGGTACGGCGCGGGCGGACGGCGCGTCGTCCGGGTCGGCGGACGGCCACGGCGCCACGCAGAGCACCGTGTGCGGGCCCTCGCCGCGCGGTCCCAGCGCGGTCCGCAGGGCCGCCACCGCCATGTCCTGCTGCCAGCCCCGTTCCGCGGTGAGCACCGCCCGGAACTCCCGGGTCAGGTCCGCCCCGTGCTGCGCCTCGTCGGCGAGCAGCGCCCCGATCCGGGCGGTCACCTGCATGGCCGCGGCCAGCTGGGCGTCGGTGGGGCCCGGATCGGTGTCCAGCAGCCACACATAGCCCAGCACCACGCCCCGGTGGCGCACCGGCAGGCAGGTGCGGCCCCGGTGCACCCCCGCCTCCGGGGTCGGCGGGATGCGCACCGGCCCGGACGCCCGCGTGATGCCGAACCCCTCGAACCACTCCCGCACCGCCGCCGTGGAGCGCCGGGTCAGGATCGAACGGGTGCGCACCGGGTCCAGGGCCGACGGGTCGAGGTCGTCCTCGCTGTCGTAGGCCCCGAACGCGATCAGCTCGAAGTCCCGGTTCTCCAGTGTCGCGGGGGCGCCCAGCAGCTCGGAGATCTCGTCGACGAGCTCCTGGTAGTCACCCGTGCTCTTGAACGGTGCGGCATCCGGTGTCATCCGGGCATTCTGCCCCATGCCCGAGCCCGTTTCATACATCTGTCTGAGATCTGCGGCACGGATGCGTGACAGCTGTCGATAGCCCACGATCGGAGGGATCCTTAGGTTTCACGGTGGTTCTCCGTGCCGTACCCGAGTCGTCGGACGACGGCCTGTTTCACCTGTTTCTGTGGAGGTGCCCCGTGCTGGGTCCCGTGATTCTCGCCGCGTCGCGCAGCGACCGGATGCGACGCCTGATCTCGGCGGCCCCGGTCACCAAGCAGGTGGTGGACCGGTTCATCCCCGGCGAGACCGTCGACGACATCGTCCCGATCGTCGAGGGCCTCACGGCCAGGGGCCTCGAACTGACCATGGACGTGGTCGGCGAGGACATCACCACCCCGGAGCAGGCCGCCGCCGCCCGGGACGCCTACCTGGGGCTCATCGAGCGCCTGAAGGGCCTGGAGCTCGGCGAGCGCGTCGAGATGTCCGTGAAACTGTCGATGTTCGGCCAGGCGCTGCCCGGCGGACACGAGCTGGCGCTCGGCAACGTCCGGCCCGTCGTCGAGGCGGCCGCCGCCATCGGCACGACCGTCACCCTGGACGCCGAGGACCACACCACCCTGGACTCGATGTTCGCCATCCACGACGCGCTGCGCGAGGACTTCCCGCAGACCGGATGCGTCATCCAGGCCTACCTCTTCCGCACCGAGGCCGACGCCCGCCGCCTCGCCGCGAACGGCAGCCGCGTCCGCCTGGTCAAGGGCGCCTACAAGGAACCCGCCGAGGTCGCGTACCAGAGCCGGCACGAGATCGACAAGGCGTACGTACGCGTCCTGCGGATCCTGATGGAGGGCGAGGGCTACCCGATGGTCGGGTCCCACGACCCGCGCCTGATCTCCATCAGCCAGGAACTCGCACGCAAGGCCGGGCGGAAGCTCGACGAGTACGAGTTCCAGATGCTCTACGGCATCCGCGGCGACGAACACCTCCGCCTGGCCGCCGAGGGCCACCGCATGCGCGTCTACACGGCCTACGGCACCGACTGGTACGGCTACTTCATGCGCCGCCTCGCCGAGAAGCCGGCGAACCTGCGGTTCTTCCTCCGGTCTATGGTCAGCAAGGGCTGAGCCCGAACACCCGCTCACGTACAAGGAGTTACGGATCTCATGGACGCTGTGACCCAGGTCCCCACCCCCGTCAACGAGCCGGTGCACGGCTATGCGCCCGGCTCTCCCGAGCGCGCGCGCCTGGAGACCAAGCTCAAGGAGCTGGCCGACACCCCGATCGACCTGCCCTGCACCATCGGCGGTGAGCAGCGGATGGGCGGCGGCGAGGCCTTCCAGGTCGTCCAGCCGCACAACCACAAGGCCGTGCTCGGCACGTACCGCAACGCCACCCGGCAGGACGCGCAGGACGCCGTCGACGCCGCCCTCGCGGCCGCCCCGGCCTGGCGCGCGATGTCCTTCGACGACCGCGCCGCGATCATCCTGCGCGCGGCCGAGCTGCTGGCCGGCCCCTGGCGCGAGACGCTGGCCGCCTCGACCATGCTCGGCCAGTCCAAGACCGCCCAGCAGGCCGAGATCGACACCCCCTGCGAGCTCATCGACTTCTGGCGCTTCAACGTGGCCTACGCCCGCCAGATCCTCGCCGAGCAGCCCCCGGCGAACTCCCCGGGCGTGTGGAACCGCCTGGACCACCGTCCGCTGGAGGGCTTCGTCTACGCGATCACGCCGTTCAACTTCACGGCCATCGCGGGCAACCTGCCCACCGCGCCGGCCCTGATGGGCAACGTGGTCGTCTGGAAGCCGTCCCCGACCCAGACCCACGCCGCCGTGCTGCTGATGCGGCTGCTGGAGGAGGCGGGCCTGCCCAAGGGCGTCATCAACCTGGTCACCGGCGACGGCGTCGCCGTCTCCGAGGTCGCCCTCAACCACCGCGACCTGGCCGGCATCCACTTCACCGGCTCCACCCGGACCTTCCAGTACCTGTGGAAGACGGTCGGCGCCAACATCGAGAAGTACCGCTCCTACCCGCGCCTGGTCGGCGAGACCGGCGGCAAGGACTTCGTCGTCGCCCACCCCTCGGCCGACCGCGCGATCCTCAAGACCGCCCTGACCCGCGGCGCCTTCGAGTACCAGGGCCAGAAGTGCTCGGCCACCTCCCGCGCGTACATCCCCGCGTCGATCTGGAACGACGGCTTCAGGGAGGAGTTCGCCGCCGAGGTCGACTACCTCACCATGGGCGACGTCACCGACCTGTCGAACTTCATCGGCGCCGTCATCGACGAGCGTGCCTTCGCCAAGAACAAGGCCGCCATCGACCGCGCCGAGTCCGACCCGGCGTGCACGGTCGTCGCGGGCGGCTCCTACGACGACTCGGTCGGCTACTTCGTCCGTCCGACCGTCATCGAGTGCACCGACCCGGAGAACGAGGTGTTCACCACCGAGTACTTCGGTCCGATCCTCGCCGTGCACGTCTACGAGGACGACAAGTACGACGAGATGCTGACCCAGATGGAGTCGGTGTCGGACTACGCCCTGACCGGCTCGGTCGTCTCCGGCGACCGTGCCGCGGCCGCGTACACGATGGAGAAGCTGCGCTACGCCGCGGGCAACTTCTACATCAACGACAAGTCGACCGGTGCCGTCGTCGGCCAGCAGCCCTTCGGCGGCGGCCGCGCCTCCGGCACCAACGACAAGGCCGGCGCCCCGCAGAACCTGATGCGCTGGACCCTGACCCGCGCCATCAAGGAGACGCTGGTCCCGCCGACCGACTACGCCTACCCGCACATGGGCTGACCCCCACCCGCGCGGCACCCGCAGGGCGTGCCCGCCCCCTCACCCCGCCCCCGCTCCGGATCCCCCCTCCGGACCGGGGGCGGCGTCACACCCGGCCCCGCACCCCGGCCGGCCCGGCCCGCCCTCAGCCCGGCATCTCGGTGCGCTCCCACCACTCGTAGACGGGCAGCCGGCCCCGCGGCGTGGCGGCGCTGCGTGTGGTCGGCCGGAAGTGCTCGTACCCGCCCCGCAGCTCGACCTTCACATCGGGCCCCGGCTGCGGAACGGGCACCACCCGTTCGGGCAGATCGTCCGGGCCGCCCTCGAGAAACACCATCTCCGTGTCGTCCATGCCCTTCACCGTTCCCCTCCCGGTCTCCCGGTGCCCGGCCCCGACCGGAGGATCAGCCGTGTGGGCGATGCGCGCACCGGCCCCCGGGCGGGGCCGGCCGCGCCGGGCCCGGCCCGGCGGCCTCGGACCGGCCTCGGACCGGCCTCGGACCGGCCTCGGACCGGCCTCGGACCGGCTGCGGAGAGGCTGCGCCGGGGCGGCGGTCCGCCGGGACGTGCGGCGCGCCGGGCCGGGCGGCCGGGGCCCGCCGTCTCAGATAGTAGGAAGTCCGAGTAATTGTGGAGACAGAAGCGAGGTCCTCCCGTAGCTTTGTAGAAGCCGAACGTCGCGCCGGATCAGGCGCATGACGGTCGTGAGCCGGGCCCCGTGCAGGCAACCCCTGCGGCCCCTCCTCCCCACTCCGCGCCGGGACGCCTTCCGCACCCCTCGGCAGCGGGGGAGTCCCGCTCTTCTCACCACCCCCCTCGTGTGCACTCCGGATTTCCCGAAGGAGTCGATCTGCCATGGCCGAGCCGACCGTCCGCCGCCGCGTCCGCCACACGTCCCGCACCAGCGAGACCGACCGCAAGCAGGCCGCCGCGGCTCTCCAGCGCGCCCTCGACCGCCGCGACAACGGCGGCGCCACCGGCCACTGAGGCCGGTCTCCCGGCAGCCCCTCCGGTCGCTGGGGCACCGCGCCACCCCCGCGCCCGCCCGGCGCGCGGCGGGCGGCAGGAGGGCATGCCGGGCCCGGCGGGCCGTCAGCGCCCGCGCCGCACCTCGAAGTGGTCGATCCGCCGGCCCGTGTGCGTCCGCGCCGACACCTTCAACCGCGGCGCCGGACCGCTCACCGCCTCCACGGAGAGGTAGGAGAAGCCCTGGTAGCGCACCCGGGACCAGTCCACCGTCTCCGCCCTGGGCTGCCTCGACCGGGTCCAGCTGTACGTCTCGACGGACTCGGCGTCGCGCACGTGGCCCTCGTAGCTGTCCTGCGCGCCTGCCGCGAAGCCGTACGTGGCGCGGCCGCCCCCGCCGGCGGTGACGTACACCGTGCCGTCCCGGGCCGGGTCCGTGGACCCGCCGACCGGCACCCGGCGGCCGACCGCGCCGTCCTTGACGGCGTCGGTGCGCTCGTAGACGTGGTTGTGCCCGTTGATCACCAGGTCGACCCGGGCCTGCGCGAACAGCGGCAGCCACGCCGCCCGCACCCCGCCGTCGGAGGCGTGCGCCGAGGTGGAGTAGGCGCAGTGGTGGAAGTAGACCACCACGAAGTCGATGCCGTCCGCCGCCCGCAGCGTCCGCAGGGTGCGCGCCAGCCAGGCCGTCTGCCGGCCCTCCGTGTAACCGAAGTTGGCGGGGATCTCGTAGGACACGTCGTTGGCGTCCAGCGCCACCACGCCCACATTGCCGTAGGTGAACGCGTACACGCCGGGCGCCCCGCGCGGGTCGAAGCCGCTGTCGGGCAGCGAGAAGCGGGCGAGCTGGCCGCCGTAGCCGTCGGGGGAGTACCAGGCCTCCATGTCGTGGTTGCCGGTCGTCACCATCCAGGGCACCGACCGGGCGACCGGCTCGTTCTGCCGGAAGAACCGGTCCCAGAACGCGGCGTCGTAGCCGTCCGCCATCGAGCCGCGGCCGTTGACGTCCGCGTAGCAGATGTCACCGGCGTGCAGGTGGAAGGCGGGCCGCTCGCGCAGCAGCCGGCGGGAGACGGCGGCGGCCGCGTCTCCCACCCCCTGGTCGCCGAAGGCGGTGAAGACGAACGAGGCGGCGCGCACGGGGGCGGTCCGGAAGGAGGCGACCTCACCGGCCCGGCCCGGCTCGGCCGGGTCCCGGCCCTCGTGCCCCACCCCGTAGTAGTACGTCGTGTCCGGCAGCAGCCCGTCCAGCGCGGCGTGCACGTAGTACTGCTCCAGCTCCGGCCGTACGCCCTCCACGCCCGGCGTGTGCAGCGGGCGCAACTCGGCCCCGATCCGCTGCCCGAGCGCGTCGGGGCGGGCGCCGAGCCGCAGGTACGGGTTCTTCACCGCGACGGGTACCTGCCACGAGACCCGCATCCGGGTGCGAGGGTCCGCGCCGAACGACAGATGCCGGCCGAACGGGACCACGGCCGCGCCGGGGGCCGCCGAGGTGGCCGCCGCCGGACGCAGCGAGCCGGCCGCCGGCCGGCCGGTGCGGTGCGGTGCGGCCGTGCACCCGGCGAGCAGCCCGCTCGCCACCGCCCCCGCGGTCACCAGGGTGCGGCGCCTCGACAGGCGGGCGCGCAGGTACTCGTGCTGCTCCGCCATGCTCATCCGCGCGGCCAGCGGTTCGGGTATGCCGAAGTCGGGCACCGACGGCTCGTCGGACCTCTCCGTGGAAGATGCGGCCATGTCCGAGAAGTTCCCAGCGATGTGCGACAGCGCGCCCACATCGGGGTGAACTCGGCTCGACGGGATGAGGCCGGGCGGCGTACGGCGCCGTCCGCGCCGACCGGAGACGGTGCCGGCGGCGACGGCGGACCGCGGTCCCGGGTGCCGTCCGCCCGGCCGCCGGCCGGCTGTCCATATCGCGGACGGTCCGTGTCATTGCATGGGACGAGGGGTAGATTGCCGCCATGTCTCGCAGCATCGATCTCGCAGTGATCCCCGGTGACGGCATCGGCCAGGAGGTGGTGGCCGAAGGCCTGAAGGTCCTCGCCGCCGTCCTCCCGGAGGACGTGAAGCTGGAGACGAAGGAGTACGACTTCGGCGCCCGGCGCTACCACGCCACCGGTGAGACGCTCACCGACGCCGACCTCGACGCCCTCAAGCAGCACGACGCGATCCTGCTCGGGGCGATCGGCGACCCGTCGGTGCCGTCCGGCGTCCTGGAGCGCGGCTTCCTGCTCAAGCTGCGCTTCGCCTTCGACCACCACGTCAACCTGCGGCCGTCCCGGCTGCTGCCCGGTGTCGCCACCCCGCTCGCCGGCCAGCCGGAGATCGACTTCGTCGTCGTCCGCGAGGGCACCGAGGGCCCGTACACCGGCAACGGCGGCACCATCCGCAAGGGCACCGAGCACGAGGTGGCCACCGAGGTGTCGGTGAACACCGCCTTCGGTGTGGAACGTGTGGTGCGCGACGCGTTCGCCCGGGCCCAGGCCCGCCCCCGCAAGAAGCTGGCGCTGATCCACAAGAACAACGTGCTGACCTTCGCCGGCCACCTGTGGACGGACGTGTTCAACCGGGTCGCCGCGGAGTTCCCCGAGGTCACCACCGAGTACATGCACGTCGACGCGGCGACCATCTACCTGGTCACGCAGCCGGAGCGGTTCGACGTCATCGTCACCGACAACCTCTTCGGCGACATCGTCACCGACCTCGCGGCGGCCGTCTCCGGCGGCATCGGCGTGGCCGCCTCCGGGAACATCAACCCCTCCGGCGCGTTCCCGTCCATGTTCGAGCCGGTCCACGGCTCCGCCCCGGACATCGCCGGCCAGGGCAAGGCCGACCCCACCGCCACGGTGCTCTCCGTCGCCCTCCTGCTGCGCCACCTCGGCCTCGACGCCGAGGCGGGCCGCATCGAGGAGGCCGTCGCCGCCGACCTGGCCGGCCGCGTCGGCGAGCCGGCCCGCAGCACCGCGGAGATCGGCGACGCGCTCGCCGCGCGAGTAGCCGGCTGACGCGGGACCCGACCACTCCTCGAAGCCGCCGGGTCGCATCCGCACCCGGCGGCTTTCGCATGTCCCCGCCGGGTGCCACCATCAACCCTGGGCCGCACGTACGCCGTTTTCCTCCCCGAGGCCCCACGCGCGATAATCGAACGCGGGGCCGCGGAATGAGGTGAAGCTCGGACGTCCTAGTACCGACCGGAAACGGGGGTACGAGCGTGAGTGCGGCCCGTCACTACAACCGGTGAAGGACAACCACTCATGACGACGCCCACGATCGAGCTGAAGCCCTCGGCCCATCCGCTGTCCACCGCGGAGCGCGAGGCGATCCTGGCCAACCCCGGGTTCGGCCGCCACTTCACCGACCACATGGTGACGATCAAGTGGACCGAAGGCCGCGGCTGGCACGACGGGCAGCTCGTGCCGTACGCGCCGATCTCCCTCGACCCGGCCACCACCGTGCTGCACTACGCGCAGGAGATCTTCGAGGGGCTCAAGGCCTACCGCCGCCCCGACGGGTCCGTCGCCACCTTCCGCCCCGAGAAGAACGCGCAGCGGTTCCGGTCCTCCGCCCGCCGCCTCGGCATGCCCGAGCTGCCGGTGGAGACCTTCATCGAGGCCTGTGACGCCCTCGTCCGCCAGGACCGGGCCTGGGTGCCCGCGCACGGCGGGGAGGAGTCCCTCTATCTGCGCCCCTTCATGATCGCGACCGAGGTCGGGCTGGGCGTCAAGCCCGCCAACGAGTACCTCTTCCTGGTCATCGCCTCCCCGGCGGGCGCGTACTTCCCCGGCGGCGTCAAGCCCGTCTCGATCTGGGTCTCCCAGGACCGCGTGCGCGCCGTCCCGGGCGGCATGGGCGACGCCAAGACCGGCGGCAACTACGCGGCGTCCCTGCTCGCGCAGGCCGAGGCCGCGGCCAAGGGCTGCGACCAGGTCTGCTACCTCGACGCGGTCGAGCACACGTGGGTCGAGGAACTCGGCGGCATGAACCTGTACTTCGTCTACGGCGACCGGATCGTGACGCCCTCGCTGACCGGTTCCATCCTGGAGGGCGTCACCCGCGACTCCCTGCTCACCGTCGCCCGCGACCTCGGCTACGAGGCGGAGGAGGGCCGGGTGTCCCTGGAGCAGTGGCGGACCGACAGCGAGAACGGGAGCCTCACCGAGGTGTTCGCCTGCGGCACCGCCGCCGTGATCACGCCGGTCGGCACGGTGAAGACCGAGGGTGCGCAGTGGCTGCAGAGCGGGGGTGAGCCGGGGGAGGTGACCCTGCGGCTGCGCCGGGCTCTGCTGGACATCCAGCGCGGCACGGCCGAGGACCGGCACGGCTGGATGCACCCGCTGGGCTGAGGACCCACGGGACGCCGGCCGGCGGCATCCCGCGGGCGGGGCCCTGCGCGGTGAGCCCCGCCCCGGTGGGCCTGCCCTCCGGCGGTCCCGCGTGCCCTCGGGTGCTCCCTGCGCCCCGGGCGTGGTCGGGCCCGTGGTGCGGCCCGGGGCGCCGTGGGCCCGGCCGTGCGGGTGTGTCCTGGCCTGTCGCGCGGTGCCCCGCGCCCCCGGCGTTCAGACGACGGCCTCGTCCTCCAGCGCGGCGCGGACCGCGGCCACTGCGGGGGGTGCCGTCCGGGGGCGCCGGGCCGACAGGGCGTAGGCCAGGCCTCCCACCAGGCCGGACAGGAGGAAGCTGCAGTCCACCCCGCCGGTCAGGGCGAGGAGAGGGCCCTCGTACGACGGGAGGGACACGGCCAGCACACCGGTGACGGCGCCCAGCGCCCAGGACGCCGTGGCGGCGATGTTCCAGCCGCCCCGGTACCAGTAGAGCCCGCCCCGCGCCCGGCGGTTGAAGACCTGGAGGGCGTCCGCGTCGTAGACGCCGCCGCAGCGCACGAAGCCGATGAGGGTGATGACGGCCCACGGGGTGCCGATGGCGGTGAGCAGCAGCACGAAGGACGTCATCGCCGACTGGGCGGCCCAGGCGAAGTGTCCGGCGAAGACGCAGAGCGTGGCCACGACGGCGACCGCGCAGGTGGCGCGGGCGCGGGACAGCCGGGGCAGGATGGCGTCGAGGTCGAGGCCCATCGAGTAGAGCATGAGTCCGGCGTTGCCGACCGAGCCGGCGGTGGCGGCGAGCAGCAGCGGCAGCAGGTACCAGCCGGGCGCGGCGTCGGCGAGCGGCCCGGCGTAGTCGAGTGCGGCGCGGGCGGCGTACGAGGTGAAGGTGCCGAACAGCTGCGGCACCAGCAGGCCGAGGACGAGGCCGAGCCAGGTGGCGCGCAGGACGGTGCGCGAGGAGTGGCGGGCGGGGGAGATGTAGCGGGTGTAGTCGCCGAGCAGGGTGATGAAGGCGACCGGCCCGGACAGGCCGGCGGCGACCGCGGCCAGCAGCCAGGTCGGCCAGAACCCGCCGAGGAGGTAGCCGCCGGTCCCGGGCAGCGCGCTCGTGGTGAAGTCCGGGGCGTAGGCGATGACACCCAGGACCAGCAGGGCCGTCATGCCGACCGCGAGGATGCGGGACATGGCGAGCAGCACCCGGTAGCCGTAGACCGCGCCGGCGACGGTCGCCGCGGCCAGCAGCCCGTAGACCAGGGCGTGGGCGGCGTCCCCCTGGGGCAGGCCGGTCATCCGGCCCAGGACGCCGAGCGTCACGTCGCCGCCGATCCAGACCGTCAGCGCGGTGTAGCCGAGGGCGAGCAGCAGGCCGACGACCGAGCCGACCAGTCGGCCGCGGACGCCGAACTGGGCGCCGGAGGAGGTCGACAGGTTGGTGGCGGTGCGCAGCGAGATCAGGGCGAGCGGTGCGGTGAGGGCGGTGCCGACGAGGGTTCCGGCCACGATCGAGGTGACCGACGCCCACCAGCCGAGCCCGAACGACGGCGGCAGCCAGCCGAAGACGATCACTCCGAGGCAGAGGTTCGATCCGAGGAGGATCGAGACGAGGTCGCGCGGACCACTGGTGCGCTCCTCGTCGGGGATGGTGTCGACTCCGCGCTGTTCCACCGGCATGGCTGGTCTCCCTTGAGCCTTGATCAGTCACCAACAACAGTTTGAGTGCCGTTCAATGTGACGTTCGCGCAGCCGACCCGTCAATGCTTCCGGCGTGGGAATCTCATGTTTAGAGTGATGCTCTAATTGATGAACCACAAGGAGGCGCCCACGTCATGAGACCGCCCCGCACGGAACGTGACCGGCCGCCGCGCTGCGCAGCCGTGGGGGCGCCGCGCCCCGCACCGCCGGGCGGCACCGCCTCCCCCGACCGCCCCCGACGTCCCGAGGACCGCTGATGACGTACCGCATGCCCCCCGAGTGGGCCCCGCACGAGCGCACCTGGATGGCCTGGCCGGGCCCCAACGAGACCTTCACCGACGACGCCGGACTGGCCGAGGCCCGCACCGCCTGGGCCCGCGTGGCCCGCGCGGTGCGCCGCTTCGAGCCGGTGACGGTCGTGCACGGTCCCGGCCAGGGTGCCACCGCCCGCGAGCTGCTCGGCCCGGACGTCGACCTGGCCGAGCGGGAGCTGGACGACGCGTGGATGCGGGACATCGGCCCCACGTTCGTGACGGACGAGCTGGGCCGGCTCGCCGCGGTGGACTGGGTGTTCAACGGCTGGGGCGGCCAGGAGTGGGCCCGCTGGGAGCACGACTCGAAGATCGCCGGCCAGGTCGCGGACCTCGCCGGGGTGCCGGTGCTGAGCAGCCCGCTGGTCAACGAAGGGGGCGCGCTGCACGTCGACGGCGAGGGCACGGTGCTGCTCACCGACACCGTCCAGCTCGGCGCGGGCCGCAACCCCGGCTGGACCCGGGAGCAGGTGGAGGCGGAGATCCACGCCCGGCTCGGCACGAGCAAGGCGATCTGGCTGCCGCACGGCCTGGCCGGGGACTACGGCCGGTACGGCACCCAGGGCCATGTCGACATCGTCGCCGCCTTCGCCCGGCCGGGCACCGTGCTCGTGCACAGCCAGCAGGACCCGGCGCACCCGGACCACGCCCGCTCCCGGACCTACCTGGAGATCCTGCGCGGCGAGAGGGACGCCCTGGGGCGTCCCCTGGAGGTCGTCGAGGTCCCCGCACCCACCGTCCTGCGGGACGAGGAGGGAGACTGGGCCGACTACTCCTACATCAACCACTATCTCTGCAACGGCGGGGTCGTGCTCTGCGCCTTCGACGACCCCCACGACGAGGTCGCGGCGGGCATCTTCCGCCGGCTCTTCCCCGACCGGACGGTGACCCCGGTGGACGCACGTACGATCTTCGCGGGCGGGGGAGGCATCCACTGCATCACACAACAGCAGCCGAAGAGCTAGAGGGAGTCACGGATGGCCGGTGCGGCTCGCGCGCGGAGGAACGCACCGCCCCGTGAGGAGGTCCTGGCCGCCGCCATGCAGATGATCGCCGAGCGCGGTCTGGAGCAGCTGACCATGGCGGCGCTCGGCCGCGAGGTCGGCATGAGCAGCGGCCACCTCCTGTACTACTTCCGCTCCAAGGACGAACTGCTGCTGCAGACCCTGGAGTGGAGCGAGAGCAGGCTCGGCGAGGAGCGGCGCCGTCTGCTCGCCCGCGCGGCCACCGCGCGGGAGCGCCTGGACGCCTATGTCGACCTGTACGTCCCCGACGGGCACCGCGACCCGCACTGGACGCTCTGGCTGGAGGTCTGGAACCGCTCGCAGAACGCCGACGACGACGCCCGGGACCGCCAGGCCGCCATCGAAGGGGTGTGGCACCGCGACCTGGTCGCCCTGGTCGCCGAGGGCGTCTCCCGGGGCGAGTTCCGCGCCGTCGACGCCGACCGCTTCGCCGCCCGGCTGCGCGCCCTGCTGGACGGGTTCGCCGTCCATGTGGTCATCGGCCTGCGCGGCACGGACCGGGACATGATCCTGGCCCACGTCGAGGAGTACCTCGCCGACACCCTGCTCATCTGAGGAGCGCCGGGGGTTCGCATACTGAGACACCCCGGTCGACGGCGCCCGCTCTGTGCCAGACTGCCCCCGTGCTCTCGTTCGCCACGATGATTGGCAGCAGGCGCGCCGGTCCGCAGTGACCGCTCCGTACGACCAGGTACGAGCGGACACCGTCGTCCTCGACCCGCGCGCAGACCTCTCGCACCCGCGAGGGGTTTTTCGCTTTTCTGGCCCACCCGCAGCCGGGGAACGGGAGCGCGAGGGACCATGGGGACGGTGGAGCCGGTCATTCCGGTAAGACCGAAGACCCACAACAGGAGCCTTGAGACCATGACCGAGACGGAAACCAGCGAGCTCGACGACTCGTTCCACGTCTTCGACACCACCCTGCGCGACGGCGCCCAGCGGGAGGGCATCAACCTCACCGTCGCCGACAAGCTGGCCATCGCACGGCACCTGGACGAGTTCGGCGTGGGCTTCATCGAGGGCGGCTGGCCGGGCGCCAACCCGCGTGACACCGAGTTCTTCGCCCGCGCCCGGCAGGAGATCGACTTCCGGCACGCCCAGCTGGTGGCCTTCGGCGCCACTCGCCGAGCCGGCACGAAGGCCTCACAGGACCCGCAGGTCAACGCCCTGCTGGCATCGGAGGCCCCGGTCGTCACCCTCGTCGCGAAGTCCCACGACCGGCATGTGGAACTGGCCCTGCGCACCACGCTGGAGGAGAACCTGGAGATGATCCGGGACACCGTCTCCTACCTGCGCTCGCGGGGCCGCAGGGTCTTCGTGGACTGCGAGCACTTCTTCGACGGCTACCGCGCCAACCCGCAGTACGCGAAGCGGGTGGTCCGCGCCGCGTCCGAGGCCGGCGCGGACGTCGTCGTGCTGTGCGACACCAACGGCGGGATGCTCCCCGCCCAGATCCAGGCCGTGGTGGCGACCGTGCTCGCCGACACCGGGGCGCGCCTCGGCATCCACGCCCAGGACGACACCGGCTGCGCGGTGGCCAACACCCTCGCCGCCGTCGACGCGGGCGCGACCCACGTGCAGTGCACGGCGAACGGCTACGGCGAGCGCGTCGGCAACGCCAACCTGTTCCCGGTGGTGGCCGCCCTGGAACTCAAGTACGGCAAGAAGGTCCTGCCGGAGGGCCGGCTGCGCGAGATGACGAGGATCTCCCACGCCATCGCCGAGGTCGTCAACCTCACCCCCTCCACCCACCAGCCCTACGTGGGCCTGTCCGCGTTCGCCCACAAGGCGGGCCTGCACGCCTCCGCCATCAAGGTCGACCCCGACCTGTACCAGCACATCGACCCGGAGCAGGTCGGCAACACCATGCGCATGCTGGTCTCGGACATGGCGGGCCGCGCCTCGGTCGAGCTCAAGGGCAAGGAACTGGGCGTCGACCTGGGCGACGACCGCGAACTGGTCGGCCGCGTGGTCGAGCGCGTCAAGGAACGCGAACTGCAGGGCTACACCTACGAGGCGGCCGACGCCAGCTTCGAACTCCTGCTGCGCACCGAGGTCCAGGGCAGCCCCCTGCGCTACTTCCGGGTCGAGTCCTGGCGCGCCATCGCCGAGGACCGCCCCGACGGCAGCCACGCCAACGAGGCCACGGTCAAGCTCTGGGCCAAGGGCGAGCGCATCGTGGCCACGGCAGAGGGCAACGGCCCCGTCAACGCCCTGGACCGGGCCCTGCGGGTGGCCCTGGAGAAGATCTACCCCCAGCTCGCCCGCCTCGACCTCGTCGACTACAAGGTCCGCATCCTGGAAGGCGTCCACGGCACCCAGTCCACCACCAGGGTCCTCATCTCGACGTCCGACGGCACGGGGGAGTGGTCCACGGTGGGCGTGGCGGAGAACGTCATCGCGGCGTCCTGGCAGGCCCTGGAGGACGCCTACACCTACGGCCTCCTCCGCGCAGGCGTCCGCCCTGCGGAGTAGCCGCCACCCCGGCTCCGTACGGGAGGCGCGGCGATGCCCCCGAACACGGGAAGCCACCGACGACGGACCCGGCCGGCGGCGACCACCACGGCACGAAGGGGCCGGCTGCCCGGCGGCGGGGGAGCCGCCCACGGCGGGAAGGGGACGTGCCGGGGGGTGCCCGCCCGCAGCGTCCGGCGGACACCCCGGGCCCCGCACGACGAAGGGGCCGGCTGCCCGGCGGCGGGAGCCACCAGGGCGGCGGCGGGAGCCACCGCGACACGAAGGGCCGGCTGCCCGGCGGCGGGGGAGCCGCCCACGGCGGGAAGGGGACGTGCCGGGGGGTGCCCGCCCGCAGCGTCCGGCGGACACCCCGGGCCCCGCACAGGGCACCCGTCGCGCCGGACCGAGGACGGACACCCCCCGGCGCGGCCCCGACCCAGAGCACCACGGGGGGCGCCACCGCACCCCACCGAACCCGGGCAGGCCGCCGCAGGCACCACGACCCCGGCCACAGCCGCCGCGTTCACCGCAGCCACCACGACGACGCCGGTCTCCCCGCACGACCACGGCAGCACCCACTTCTGGCCGGCACCCCCGGTGCACGCGCGGACCCGTGCCCGCGCCCCGTCCGCGGAGGAGCGGCCGGTGACGTCGAGGCCCGGGCCGGCGGCGGTGTCCACGCCGGGCCCCGGGCCGTACGAGCCCGGCGGGTCGGCCCAGGGGTCAGCAGTCCGGCCGGCAGCAGCCGGACGGACCTTCCCTGGTGTGCCGCGCTTCGGATCCGGGGGAGGGGAGAGCGGCATACGACCGGTGAGCACATGACGGCGGCGCGGTACGTCAAGGGCGTGCCCGTTCATGTCTCGAAGTGACAACACCCCAGACCCGGACAGGAGTTGCGCACGTACCGGTTCTGACGTGAAGTCTTGACGAGGGCAGCGACACCGAGTTAACTCACGCCCTGATCTAAGGCCTGATGTCCAAGCTCTCTCCCCCCCGGCCCCGGCCCCGCACAGCGGCCGGCCCGACACTCAGCAGCCCAGAGCCCAGAGCCCAGAGCCCAGAGCCCAGAGCCCAGAGCCCAGAGCCCAGAGCCCAGAGCCCAGAGCCCAGAGCCCAGAGCCCCCAGCGCCAGGTGTGTCTGCAGCGCGGGCACGCCCAGACGAGAGTCGAGGGATCGTTCCATGCGAAGAACCGCCCTGCTCGCCTGCGCCACTCTGCTCACCGGTCTGCTGCCCGTGGCCACTCAGGTGGCCCGTGCCGCGGACGACCCCGCCCCGGTGGCCGTCGACCGCTTCGAAGGCGAGGTGCCGTTCGCCGAGCAGCCCGCGGACGGCATCTTCACCTGGGGCAGCGACGCCGACGACCATCCGGCCCTGCGGCTGGCGGACCGCCCCGACGCCCCCGAGGGCGGGAAGGTCCTCGCCGGCACCTACGACATCAGCGGCTGGGGCGGCTTCACCCATGACTTCGCCGCGGCCGAACCGGCCCACGACTGGTCGGCCCACCGCGGCATCCGCCTGTGGTGGGAAGGCCGGGACAGCGGCAGCCGCATCGCCGTGGAGCTCAAGGACGGCGGGGCCCACGGCGAGGCGTCCGAGCTGTGGACGACGTCCTTCGAGGACGACTTCTCCGGCTGGAAGCAGATCGAGCTGCCCTTCACCCGGTTCACGTATCGCACGGACTACCAGCCGGTCGGCGGCATCGACCAGGTGCTCGGCCTGACGGAGATGTGGGGCTACGCCGTCACGCTCCCGGCCGGTGTCCGGGGCGAGTTCGCCCTGGACGCCGTCGAACTCTACGGCAGGGCGGACCAGTCGAGGCGGGTGTCGGTCACGACCGCCGCCGTGCTGCCGGTGGAGGAGGGCACCACGGCGAGGGTGCGGCTCAGCCTCGGCACGACGGGCGACGCCCCGACCGACGAGCCGGTCACGGTCAGCTACGAGACCACCGGAGGCACGGCGACGCCCGGTGAGGACTACACGGCGGTGCGGGGCACGGTCACCTTCCCGGCGGGCAGTACGGCCGGAGCGGTCCGCACGATCGCGGTGCCGACACGGAAGGACCGGACCGCCGAGCACGCGGAGACGGTCCCGCTCCGGCTGACGGTCACCGGGGCGACGGCCCCGGCGGAGGACCCGCAGGTGGTGATCGACGCGCACGGGCTGCCGTACCTGGACTCCGGGCTGCCGGTGCACAGGCGCGTCGCCGACCTGGTCTCCCGGATGTCCCTCGCGGAGAAGGCCGGCCAGATGACCCAGGCGGAGCGCGGCGCGATGGCGCAGCCGGGCGACGTCGCGGCGCAGGGCCTCGGCTCGCTGCTCTCCGGCGGCGGCTCCACGCCCACCCCGAACACGGCGCAGGCGTGGGCGAGGATGGTCGACGGGTTCCAGCTGCGGGCGCAGGCGACGCGCTTCCAGATCCCGCTGATCTACGGGGTGGACGCGGTGCACGGCCACAACAACCTGGCCGGTGCCACGGTGATGCCCCACAACATCGGCCTGGGCGCAGCCCGGGATCCGAGACTCACCCGCAGGACCGGAGAGGTGACCGCGGCCGAGGTCCGGGCCACCGGCGTGCCCTGGGACTTCGCGCCCTGTCTGTGCGTGACCCGCGACGAGCGCTGGGGCCGCTCCTACGAGTCGTTCGGCGAGGATCCCGCGCTGGTCGAGTCGATGGAGACGATCATCCAGGGGCTCCAGGGCCGGCGCAGCGGCAAGGACCTGGACCGCGGCGACAAGGTGCTGGCCACCGCGAAGCACTTCGTGGGGGACGGTGGCACCACCTTCGGCTCCTCCACCACGGGCACGTACACGATCGACCAGGGGATCACCGAGGTCACCCGCGAGGAACTGGAGGCGGTGCACCTGTCCCCGTACCGGGGCGCGGTCGAGCGGGGTGTGGGCGCGGTGATGCCGTCGTACTCGTCGCTCGACGTGCTCGGTGACGGCCGGGGCCCGGTGCGGATGCATGCGCGGGCCGACATGATCAACGGTGTTCTCAAGGGCCGTATGGGCTTCGACGGATTCGTGATCAGCGACTGGAACGGCATCGACCAGATCCCCGGTGACCGCGCGTCCGACGTGCGCACCGCGGTCAACGCCGGCCTGGACATGATCATGGTGCCGTACGACTACAAGGCGTTCCGCGCGACGCTGATCGACGAGGTGACGGCGGGCCGTGTGCCGCAGGCGCGGATCGACGACGCGGTCTCCCGCATCCTGACCCAGAAGTTCCGCCTGGGGCTGTTCGAGAAGCCGTACGCGGACACCTCCGGCGCGGCGGCCATCGGCTCGGCGAGGCACCGGGCGGTCGCCCGGGAGGCGGCGGCGAAGTCGCAGGTGCTGCTGAAGAACGACGGCGGCCTGCTGCCGCTGAACCGCGGGCAGAAGGTGTACGTCGCCGGGTCGAACGCCGACGACATCGGCAACCAGACCGGCGGCTGGACCCTCACCTGGCAGGGCTCCTCCGGCGACATCACGCGCGGCACGACGATCCTGGAGGGTCTGCGTGCGGCGGGTGGTGACGTCACGTACTCCGCGGACGCCTCCGTGCCGACGGCCGGACACGACGTGGGCGTGGTCGTCGTCGGGGAGACCCCGTACGCCGAGGGCGTCGGCGACGTGGGCAACGGCCACGACCTGGAGCTGTCCGCGGCCGACCGGGCGACGGTGGACCGGGTGTGCGCGGCGATGAAGTGCGCGGTGCTGGTGGTGTCGGGGCGTCCGCAGCTGGTCGCCGACCGGCTGGGCGCGATCGACGCGCTGGTGGCGTCCTGGCTGCCGGGCACCGAGGGCGCGGGCGTGGCGGACGTGCTCTACGGGAGGCGCCCGTTCACCGGGCAACTGCCCGTGACCTGGCCCAGGTCGCAGGCGCAGCTGCCGATCAACGTCGGGGACGGCTCCTACGACCCGCAGTTCCCCTACGGCTGGGGCCTGACCACGCTCAGCGGGGTGCCGCGTGGCGGCACGGTGACGCTGAGGGTGCTGGGTGCGGCGGCGAACCTGGCCGAACGGGCCGGGGCCGAGGGGCCGGGCCGTGCGCTGGTCGCCAGGGCGCGGCTGATCGTGCAGCACAGGATGGAAGGCCGGATGACGGCTGCGGCGGCGAAGCCGTTCGCGGAGGCGGAGCACCTGGCGCTGACGGGACGCTACGGCGCGGCCGTGGCGAAACTGACGACCGCCTACCGGGCCGGCTGACCCCTCCCGGAGCACGACCCGAGCGACCGTGGTCCCGGCACAGGCAGGACGCCGGGGCCACGGCCGCGCGATGACCGCCGGGAGCCGACGGCGAGAGCGACAGGACCGACCAGGGCAGAAGGGACCACCGACCAGGGCAGAAAGGACCGCCGAAGGCAACAGGGGCGACAAGGACGGGAGGGATGGGAGAGAAGAGAGAGAAGGGAGGGAAGAGAGAGTTCAAAGAGACTCAGAGAGACCAGAGAGACCAGAGAGATGAAAGGGGCCAAAGAGGCCAGAGGGACGAGAGAGACGAGACCGTCGAGAGAGACGAGACTGTCGAGAGAGGCGAGATTGCTGAGGGGCATGACTGGCTTGTCACCCTTCGGGTACTTTCGATGATATGAAGGTCGCATCATCGGCCCGAGGGCCTGCCGGTCTGCTCGTCGCACTGGTGCTAGCCGTCCTGACGCTGCTGGCGGCAGCCGCCGGACCCGCGGGCGCGGCGACGGATGTGTCGAAGATCGCCGACGGTCTGCGCCAGAGCCCGGTCTACGTCGACCCTTCGGCCGGGGACCTGCTGCCGGACTCCGACGCGGACGCCCTGCGCCAGAAGATCGAGGGAGCCGACAAGCCGGTCCTCGTCGCGGTGCTGCCGGCCGACCAGCCCACGGAGAACCTCTTCAGCGAGCTGCGGACGGCGACCGGGATCACCGGCCTCTACGCCATCCGGCTCGGCGACCGTTTCGACGCGCGCGCCGACTCCTCGGTGATGTCCCGGACCGCCGTGCAGAACCTCGTCGCCAGCGTCCAGGGCGAGGAGGACCCGGCCGTCCAGCTGAACGAGTTCACCGACCGGGCCGTCGCCAACATGGGCGGCTCCGCCCCGGCGAGCTGGAGCGGTGCCGGTGACACGGGCGGGGTCTCGGCCGCCACGCTGGTCACCCTGGGCACGGTGCTGGTGGCGGGCGGGGCCGGAGCCTACGCGCTGACCCGCCGCAGCCGGCGCCGCCACGAGGCGACCCGGCGCGAGGCCCTGGAGAAGCTGCGGGTGGTGGTCGACGAGGACATCACCGCCTTCGGCGAGGAACTCGACCGTCTGGACTTCCATCCCGCCGAACCGGGCGCCGACGACGCGATGCGCACGGACTACGAGCAGGCCCTGGACGCCTATGAACAGGCCAAGGCCCTCATGGGCCGGGCGGAAGCGCCGGAGGACGTACGCCCGGTGACCCAGGCCCTGGAGGAGGGCCGGTTCGCTCTGGCCCGGCTGGCCGCCCGCCGGGAAGGCACTCCGCTGCCCGAGCGGAGGCCGCCCTGCTTCTTCGACCCGCGCCACGGCCCCTCGGTGGCGGACGTGGAGTGGACGCCGGCAGCGGGCGCGACCCGTGAGGTCCCGGTCTGCGCCGCCGACCGGGCCCGGCTCGCCGACGGCGCGGAGCCGATGGTCCGCGAGGTGGACACGGTCTCCGGGCGTCGCCCCTACTGGGAGGCGGGGCCCGCCTACGGACCGTGGGCCGGTGGCTACTTCGGCGGCGGCATCCTGCCCGGCCTGCTGGTGGGCACCCTGCTGGGCAGCGCCATGGCCACACCGTCGTACGCCGCGGACTACGGCTCGGGCTACGGGGACTTCGGCGCGGGCGGGTACGCGGGCGGCGACATCTCCGGCGCGGACTTCGACCCGGGTGACTTCGGTGGGGGCTTCGGCGGCGGGTTCGACGGCGGAGGCTTCGGCGGAGGGGACTTCGGCGGCGGCTTCTGACCCCGGGGCTTCAGGCCCGGAGGCTTCAGACCCGGCACCGGACCACGGTCCGGCCCGCAGGGGCCGCTCGCAGCGGGGCACGAGGCCCGCGAACACCCGGCACCCCGGGTGCTCCCCTCCGCGACGCAGCGGAACGCCGAGCCGCGCTGCGAGGCCGCCATCAGGCGAACGCGATGCCGCCACCAGGCGAAGCGGCGAAGCCACCGGGCCGCGAGAAGTCGCGAGCGCCCGAGCGCCCGCCTCCGGCTGCGGCAGCGGAAGACGGGCGCGCTCGGGTTCACGGAGCCGAGGGCCAGTACGGCCCCGGCGCGGCGTCAGGCGTTCCTGATCGCGGAGACGTCGAAGTTGAGCTTGATCTTGTCGGAGACCAGGACGCCGCCGGTCTCCAGCGCGGCGTTCCAGGTCAGGCCCCACTCGGAGCGCAGGATCTCGGCCCTGCCCTCGAACCCGATGCGCTCGTTGCCGAACGGGTCCGTCGCGGCGCCGTTGAACTCCAGGTCGATCGAGATCGGCCGGGTGACGCCCAGGATCGACAGGTCACCGGTGATGCGGTAGTCGTCGCCGCCCAGGGGCTCGGCCTTGGTGGAGCGGAACGTCATCGTCGGGTGCTCGTCGGTCTTGAAGAAGTCGGCGCTCTTGAGGTGGCCGTCGCGGTCCGCGTTGCCGGTGTCGATGCTGTCCATCTTGACGTCGATGGAGGCGGAGGAGGCGGCCGGGTCGGAGCCGTCCAGGGTCAGCGAACCGGAGAAGTCGAGGAACGTGCCCTTCACGTTCGTCACCATCGCGTGCCGGGCGACGAAGCCGATCGTGGTGTGCGCGGCGTCGATGGTGTACTCGCCGGTCAGCGCGGCGAGGTCCGGGTTCACGGCGCCGGAGGCGGCGATGGTCCCGGCGGTGCTGTCCTTGCGGCCGAAGATGCCCATGATCTGCTCCTTGGGGGACGGACCGCGGCTCTGAGGGCGAGCCACGGCGGCGATTCGGTTGAACTTTCAACGAGCTCAACACCCACGACCGTAGACCTATTCCGTTCAAAGTTCAACTTCATCATCGGGCGGGCCGCCGTCCGGTCCCCCGTGGTCATCGGTGGCGCGCGAATGGCCTACGGTGAAGACCTGCGCTCGTGGTGCAACGACTTTGTGGAACCTCTACAGCGTCGACGCCCTCTGGGCAGTCGGAAAGCCTGCATGCCCCCCGGGTTCTGTTCAGTGCTACTAGGAAAACGGTCCGGAGACTGTACGGAGTCGACGGCCCGCATTCCTTGGTGGACTTCGTATGGTCGCTACATGACCGTTTTGGAAGAGACGACGGGTGAGCCCACCGACGCACGCGGACGTGTCGCCGAGTTGCACGGGATTCGTGCGCAGGCGGTGGCGGGTCCGGGTGGGAAGGCGACGGCCGCGCAGCACGCCAAGGGCAAGCTGACCGCCCGGGAGCGGATCGGGCTGCTGCTGGATCCGGGGTCCTTCCAGGAGGTCGAGCAGTTGCGCCGGCACCGGGCGCAGGGGTTCGGGCTGGAGACGAAGAGGCCGTACACGGACGGTGTGGTCACCGGCTGGGGGTCGGTGGAGGGCCGGACGGTCTTCGTGTACGCGCACGACTTCCGGATCTTCGGGGGTGCGCTGGGTGAGGCGCATGCGGCGAAGATCCATAAGATCATGGACATGGCGATCGCGGCGGGTGCGCCGCTGGTGTCGCTGAACGACGGTGCCGGTGCCCGTATCCAGGAGGGTGTCAGTGCCCTGGCCGGCTACGGGGGCATCTTCCAGCGCAACACCAGGGCGTCGGGGGTGATCCCGCAGATCTCGGTGATGCTGGGTCCGTGTGCGGGCGGGGCCGCCTACAGTCCGGCGCTGACGGACTTCGTGTTCATGGTGCGGGAGACCTCGCAGATGTTCATCACCGGTCCGGACGTGGTCAAGGCGGTCACGGGCGAGGAGATCACGCAGAACGGGCTCGGCGGTGCGGACGTGCACGCCGAGACCAGCGGGGTGTGCCACTTCGCCTACGACGACGAGGAGACCTGCATCGCCGAGGTCCGCTACCTCCTCTCCCTCCTCCCCCAGAACAACCGCGAGAACCCGCCGCGCGTGGAGTCCACGGACGCCCCGGAGCGCCGCAGCGAGGTCCTGCTCGACCTGGTGCCGGCGGACGGGAACCGGCCGTACGACATGACGAAGGTGATCGAGGAGATCGTCGACGACGGCGAGTACCTGGAGGTCCACGAGCGCTGGGCCCGCAACATCGTCTGCGCGCTGGCCCGCCTGGACGGCCAGGTCGTCGGCATCGTCGCCAACCAGCCGCAGAGCCTGGCCGGCGTGCTCGACATCGAGGCCTCCGAGAAGGCCGCCCGCTTCGTGCAGATGTGCGACGCCTTCAACATCCCGATCCTCACCCTGCTCGACGTGCCCGGCTTCCTGCCCGGCGTCGACCAGGAACACGGCGGCATCATCCGCCACGGCGCCAAACTCCTCTACGCCTACTGCAACGCCACCGTCCCGCGGATCTCCCTCATCCTGCGCAAGGCCTACGGCGGCGCCTACATCGTCATGGACAGCCAGTCCATCGGCGCCGACCTCACCTACGCCTGGCCCACCAACGAGATCGCCGTGATGGGCGCCGAAGGCGCCGCCAACGTCATCTTCCGCCGCCAGATCGCCGACGCCGAGGACCCCGACGCCATGCGCGCCCGCATGGTCAAGGAGTACAAGGCCGAACTCATGCACCCCTACTACGCGGCCGAACGCGGCCTCGTCGACGACGTCATCGACCCCGCCGAAACCCGCGAGACCCTCATCCGCTCCCTGGCCATGCTCCGCACCAAACACGCCGACCTGCCCTCCCGCAAACACGGCAACCCCCCGCAGTAACCCGGCGGACCTTTCGCCGTACCGCCGCGGAAACCTCATCCACGGAGACTGAGAGACATGAACCTGCCCGACATCCGCGTCGAGAAGGGCCACGCCGAGCCCGAGGAGGTCGCCGCCCTGACGGCGATCCTGCTGGCCCGCGCCGCCGCCCAGCCGAGCTCCGCCCAGGCCCACCAGGGCCGCGCCCGGGCCGGCTGGCGCCGCCTGGAGCGCGAGCCGGGCTTCCGCGCCCCGCACAGCTGGCGCTGACCCGCCCGGCCCGTCCGGCCCCGTCCTCCCGCACCGGGAGAGCGGGGCCGTCGCCGTTCCCGCACCAGCGGCGCCCTCCCGCCACGACGCGGCCCCCGCTCACGGACGAGCACCCGCACCGCGTACGAAGCACCGCGTACGAAGCGCACCGCGTACGAAACGCACCGCGCACGAAGCGCACCGCGCACGAAGCGCACCGCGCACGAAGCGCACCGCGCACGAAGCGCACCACGGACAACGCGCGGACAACGCACCCGACGCACCCGACGCACACCACGCGCCAGCCCACCCACCGCGCCCACCGCCCCGTACGCACCACGCACACACAGCACCACGCGCACACACAGCACCACGCACGCACACAGCGCCGCGCGCTCCGCGGTCCCACCCCGCACGCAGGACGGACCGGGCGGCCCCGCGGACGCCTCGGCACGCCAACGCCCGCGGCCCCGTCCCTCACCGGGAGGGACGGGGCCGCGGGCGGACGGACCGGGGCTGCGGGGACTACCGCAGGCGGGCCATCAGGGCGTGCTCGACCAGCGTGATCAGCGCGGACTTGGCGTCCGCGCGGTGCCGGGCGTCGGTGGTGATGATGGGGGTGTCGGGGCCGATCTGCAGCGCCTCGCGCACCTCGTCGGGGTTGTACGGCTGGTTGCCGTCGAAGCCGTTGAGGGCGATGACGAAGGGCAGGCCGCTGTTCTCGAAGTAGTCGACGGCGGGGAAGCAGTCGGCGAGGCGGCGGGTGTCGACCAGGACGATCGCGCCGATCGCGCCGCGCACCAGGTCGTCCCACATGAACCAGAAGCGGTCCTGGCCGGGGGTGCCGAACAGGTACAGGATCAGGTCCTGGTCCAGGGTGATGCGGCCGAAGTCCATGGCGACCGTGGTGGTCGTCTTGTCCCCGGTGTGGGTGAGGTCGTCGATGCCCGCGGACGCGGACGTCATGACGGCCTCGGTGCGCAGCGGGTTGATCTCCGAGACGGCGCCGACGAACGTGGTCTTGCCCACGCCGAAGCCGCCCGCCACCACGATCTTCGCGGAGGTGGTGGAACGACTCCCAGAAATCGCCCCGCCGCTAGAGCTTGCGAAGTCCACTGAGCACCCTTTCGAGCAGTGTCACGTCTGGCTGGCCGCCGGCGTTCTCGGCGCCGCCGGGCTGATGGATGGCGACCAGGCCCGCCTCCGCCAAGTCGGCGACGAGGATCCTGGCCACGCCGAGAGGGATCGTGAGCAGGGCCGAGATCTCGGCCACGGACTTGATCTCCCGGCACAGGTTGCAGATCCGCTGATGCTCGGGCAGCTGCCCCTGCATCTGGTGCGGAGATGCGGTGGTGTGCACCAGCGCCTCGATGGCGAGCTGGTAGCGAGGCCTGGTGCGGCCGCCCGTCATGGCGTACGGGCGCACCAGGGGGTTGTTCGACGCCCCGGCGGGCGCCGACTCGGGGGCGCGTCGCTGCGGCTGCACGGGCTGGATGCGCGGTGCCTGGCGCTGGTCGTACGGCGAGGACCCGGGGCCCTGCGGAGCGTACGGCTGCCGGTGGCCCGGCGCGGAGGGGAAGTTGTACCGGTTCTGGGAACCGTCCTGGTGTCCCTGGGCAGGGTCGTACGACCAACTGCCAGATGAACCGCCTGGGGGTGTAGCCACTTTCTCCTCCTCCGACTGTGCCGGGCACCCATCCCTGTGGAGCCGCGTCCCGAAACTTTACGGTCTCGGGAGGCGAAAACGTACTGATCGTCTGTCAGTTGAGAAGGCTGCCCTGGAGCTCCGCCCGCAGATCGGGCGTCAGAACCGTACCCGCCCGGTCCACCAGAAGGGCCATTTCGTAGCCGATGAGGCCGATGTCCGCTTCCGGGTGGGCAAGTACCGCGAGCGAAGAACCGTCGGAGATGGACATGATGAAGAGGAATCCCCGCTCCATCTCCACAACCGTCTGGTTCACGCTGCCGCCCTCGAAGATGCGCGAGGCACCGGCGGTCAGCGAGGTCAGACCGGACGCGACGGCCGCGAGCTGGTCGGCGCGGTCGCGGGGGAAGCCTTCGGACATCGCCAGAAGGAGTCCGTCGGCGGAGACCACCACGGTGTGGGACACCCCGGGGGTGTTGTCCACGAAGTTGGTGATCAACCAGTTCAGGTTCTGTGCCGCCTGGCTCATCGGGCTCACACTAACGCTCCTGGTTGTAGGTGCTGTCAGGACCGAAGCCCTGGCCGTTCGTTTCACTTCCTGCGCTGCGTCCCCGCTGGACGCCCCGGCGCAGGTTGCTCAACCTGCCCCGGACGTCCTCGGGGGCACGGGAGACCTGTGGGCCGCCCTGCGGGGTCGATGTGGCGGTGCCCTCGACCAGATTGGCCTTGGGTACCCGCCGCGGCAGGCCGGAGGAGGTCACTCCGCCCGCCTTGGGCTTCCGCAGCTGCGCGGCCTGCTGCCAGCGCTCGTCGTTCGCCGAGCGCCAGTCGCTGCCACTGCCGTCACCGCCGTTGCCGCCGTCGCTGCCGTTGCCGCTGGTGTCCGGCGCGGACGCCGGAGCCTGACGGCCCTCGGGCCGCGCGCTGTTCGAGCCGCCACCGCTGAATCCGTTGAATCCGGTGGAGCCGGCGCCGGTGGCGCCGCCTCCGGTGGACCCGCGGCGCGGGAGCCCGGAGTCGGTGAGCGAGTGTCCGGTGTCGGAAGCCGGTTCCGGACGGTCGAAGCCTACGCCGTCCCGCTCACCTGCGTCAGCGGGCTGAGCAGATTCCGCTTGCGGAGCGTACTGGTCCGGGTAGCCGTTGCGGTAGTCGTCCTGCTGCGGCCACTCGGCCTGGTAGGACTGCTCCTCGTATCCCGGGTAGCCGTCCGTCGCAGCGGTCGCGGGCGACGCGGACTCCTCCTGGTGGGACTCCGGATAGCCCGACTCGGGGTAGCCGTCGGGAGACGGGAAGGGCTCGCCCTGCTGCCGGCCGCCGTTCGGCGCGTAGTACTGGTCGTCGTACGCAGGCTGCTGCTGTCCGTCGTACGGCGTCTGCTGGGGTGCGTCGTACGACGCCTGCGGGGCGTAGCCCTCGGACTCGTCCGGGTAGCCGCCCTGGCCGTTGCCGTAGGAGGGACCGGCGAACTCGTCGTAGGCGGGTGCCCCCGCGGCGTCCGGGCCGGAGTCCGGTCCGTGCGTCTGCGCCTCCAGGGCCGCCCGGCGCTCCTCCCGCATCAGCGAACGGCCCACCGGGTCCAGGTCGCGGATGTCGTCCGGGACCTCGATGTAGCGGCTGTCGTCGAAGCCGAGTTCGGCGGCCGTGCGCATCGGCTGCTGGTGGCCGAAGTCCTCGCCCTGGAACTGCTGCTCCGGGATGATCTGCGAGACGGTGAACTCGTCGCGGTCCAGCGGCTGTTCGCCGCCCCCGCCGCCGTGCGTGATCGCGTCCGGCAGCATGACCAGCGAGGTGGTGCCGGCCTGCTCGCCCGAGGGGCGCAGCTGGACCCGGATACCGTGCCGGTCGGACAGCCGGCCGACCACGAACAGGCCCATGCGCTGGGAGATCGCGGCGTCCACGGTCGGCGGGTTGGCCAGCTTGTGGTTGATGTCCGCGAAGTCCTCGGCGGTCAGGCCGATGCCCTTGTCGTGGATCTCGATCATGACGCGGCCGTCGGGGAGACGGGTCGCGGTGACGCGGACCTTGGTCTGCGGGGAGGAGAACGTGGTGGCGTTCTCCAGCAGCTCGGCCAGCAGGTGCACGAGGTCGGTGACCGCGCGGCCGTGGATCTCGGCCTCGGGCACGCCGGACAGCTCGATGCGCTCGTACTGCTCCACCTCCGAGGAGGCGGCGCGCAGCACGTCCACCAGCGGGACCGGCTGGTCCCAGCGGCGGCCGGGCTCCTCGCCGGCGAGGACCAGGAGGTTCTCGCCGTTGCGGCGCATGCGGGTGGCCAGGTGGTCCAGCCGGAAGAGGTTCTCCAGCTGGTCCGGGTCGGCCTCGTTGTTCTCCAGGTCGGTGATCAGGGTCAGCTGGCCCTCGATCAGCGACTGGTTGCGGCGCGAGAGGTTGGTGAAGATCGCGTTGATGTTGCCCCGCAGCAGGGCCTGCTCGGCGGCGAGCCGGACGGCCTCGCGGTGCACCTGGTCGAAGGCGCGGGCGACCTCGCCGATCTCGTCGGTCGACTTGATCGGGATGGGTGCCACCCGGGTGTCGACGCGGCCCGGATCGGTCCGGGAGAGCTGGTCGACCAGCATCGGCAGGCGCTGCTCGGCGATACCGAAGGCGGCGTTGCGCAGCTGGCGCATCGAGCGGCTCATCTGGCGGGCGACCATGCCGGCCAGGATGAACGCGGCGAGCAGCGCGATCACGACGATGCCGCCGGTGATGAAGGCGTCCTGCTTGGCGTCGTCGGCGACGGCCTGGGCCTCTTCCACCGCCTTGTCCACGAGCTCGGTCTCGACCGTGTTGTAGCCCTGGTACTTCGCCGTGGAGGCACCCAGCCAGGCCTTGACGGTCACGCCCTTCTGGGCGAGCTGGTCGGTGGTGAACAGACCCGAGGCGATGCCCTCGACCATGCGGTCGGCGGCGGGCATGGCGGTGTAGGCGCCGCCCTGCGTGGAGGAGCCCTCGCCGGCGTCCACGGCGGTGCCGTTGTCGCCGACGGCCTTGCGCTGTCCGGCCATGACCTCGTCGAGCCGGCCGACCTCGGCCTCCGTGGCGCCGGAGACGAACTCGTTGACCGCGATGCCCTCGAGGTAGCGGTAGGAGACCAGGGAGACCCGCTGCTGCTGGGCCACGGTCTCCTTCTCGCTGGGGCGGACCAGCAGGTGGATGCCGATCGAGCGCTGGAGCGAGGCCGCGGCCTTGGCGAGGGAGACGGCGTAGACGGTACGGCCGTAGCTCGTGACGTTGCCGGACCCCAGGGTCAGCTCGTTGGCGAACTCCGTCAGACCGTGCTGGACGGTGACGTAGCCCTCCTCGGTCTTCACCGGGTCCATCGCGGTGGTGTAGGCCGACTTGCGCAGCCCGTCCAGCTTGCTCTCGTTGGAGCGGAACAGCTGCATACGGCGCTCGAGCGCCTCGGTCCTGGGGACGTTCTGCGCCGCCTCGTCGAACGTGCCCTTGGCCGCGTCGGTGGCGGCGCGCAGCCGCTCGACCTCGTCGGTCTCGCCCTTGCCGGCCAGCAGGTCGGGGGCGCTCAGGTCGCGCTCGTCGAGCAGGGCCCGGCTGTACTCGTCGGCGGCCCGGACCAGGAGGGCGACCTTCTCGGCGTCCTCGGCGTCCTGCCAGGTGTCGATCGAGCTCTTCACCTGGAAGCCGCCCATGACGAGGCCGACCAGCACGGGTATGAGCAGGATCGCGTTCAGCCGGGTCGGCACACGCCAGTTGCGCGGGGAGAGCCGGCCGCCGCTCTCGGAGCGTGCGGCCGCGGGCTCCGGACCGGACACGGGTGCGGGTGCAGCACCGCGCGGCGGCGGGGTGAAGTTGCCCCGGGCAGGCGGCTCGGGACCGTTCTTGCTTCGCCTCACTCGACCAACAACCTCTCGGCGGTCGGCACCAACGTTGTGCCGCAGTCTCTCAGAGCCCGGTTCGTCATCGACCATGGAGTACGGTCCTGACTACTGGGCAGTTCAGGCATTCCAGCACGTCAACCGGTTGTCCACCAAACATGGGAGCAGGCTGGATCCCGATCTTGTAAGGGCCAGATAAAACGGTCATACAGAGAGACCTCCGGCAAAAGACGGGGCTTTCGTGCGCATAGCGAGACGGGCCGACCGCGACGCGTGGCGGTACCACCCGATTCCTCTGCCGAAACGTTATGAACACCGGAGCCGGCCGTGTCAAAGGACACAGCCGGCTCCGTACGCTCCTGGCAACTGCCCTGCGGCGCCGCCGATTTGCCGCCTACCGCAGGCGGGCCATCAGGGCGTGCTCGACCAGCGTGATCAGCGCGGACTTGGCGTCCGCGCGGTGCCGGGCGTCGGTGGTGATGATGGGGGTGTCGGGGCCGATCTGCAGCGCCTCGCGCACCTCCTCCGGGTTGTACGGCTGATGGCCGTCGAAGCCGTTCAGCGCCACCACGAACGGCAGGCCGCTGTTCTCGAAGTAGTCGACGGCGGGGAAGCAGTCGGCGAGGCGGCGGGTGTCGACCAGGACGACCGCGCCGATCGCGCCGCGCACCAGGTCGTCCCACATGAACCAGAAGCGGTCCTGGCCGGGGGTGCCGAACAGGTACAGGATCAGGTCCTGGTCCAGGGTGATGCGGCCGAAGTCCATGGCGACCGTGGTGGTCGTCTTGTCCCCGGTGTGGGTGAGGTCGTCGATGCCCGCGGACGCGGACGTCATGACGGCCTCGGTGCGCAGCGGGTTGATCTCCGAGACGGCGCCGACGAACGTGGTCTTGCCCACGCCGAAGCCGCCCGCCACCACGATCTTCGCGGAGGTGGTGGACCGCCCGGCGGAGACCGGCCCGGCGCTAGAGCTTGCGAAGTCCACTGAGCACCCTTTCGAGCAGTGTCACGTCCGGAGCGCCGGTGGCTTCGTCGCCGCCCGGCTGGTGAATGGCGACCAGGCCGGCCTCGGCGAGGTCGGCCACGAGGATCCGGGCCACACCGAGCGGCATGGACAGCAGGGCCGAGACCTCCGCGACCGACTTCACCTCACGGCACAGATGGCAGATGCGCTGGTGCTCGGGAAGGAGCCCCATGAGCGCTGCCGGGTCGGCCGTGGTGCTGATCAGCGCCTCGATGGCGAGCTGGTAGCGCGGCCGGGTCCGGCCGCCGGTCATGGCGTACGGCCGGACCAGCGGCTGGTCGCCCTCGTCCCCGTACGGATCTTCTGCGTACGGATCATGAGAGGCGGTGGGCGGGGTCATGAATCCTCCGGGCGGGACAGCAAGTCTCGGTCGGTCGTGCCGTCTGTGCGGGGCCGGTGGGGGGATCGTGTCGGCCGAACGGTGATGGGGTGGGGCGGGTGGATCCGGTCGGGTCTAGTGCAGCAGACTTCCCTGGAGTTCGGCGCGCAGATCCGGCGTGAGCACCGCACCCGCCCGGTCGACGAGCAGGGCCATCTCGTAGCCGACCAGGCCGATGTCGCACTCGGGGTGCGCGAGCACGGCGAGCGACGAGCCGTCGGAGATGGACATGAGGAAGAGGAATCCCCGCTCCATCTCGACGACCGTCTGGGCCACGGTGCCGCCCTCGAAGATCCGGGAGGCCCCGGCGGTCAGCGAGGTCAGCCCCGACGCGACGGCGGCGAGCTGGTCGGCGCGGTCACGCGGGAACCCCTCCGACATGGCCAGAAGGAGGCCGTCGGCCGACACCACGACCGTGTGCGACACCCCGGGGGTGTTGTCCACGAAGTTGGTGATCAACCAGTTGAGGTTCTGTGCCGCCTGGCTCATCTGGCTCAACTAACGCTCCTGCTGGTGAGTGGGGCTGGGAAAGCTGCCGGTCTGGCCGTTGCCGGCCTGCCGGCCCTGGGCGATGCCCCGGCGGAGATTGGTCAGCCGGCCGCGCACGTCGTCCGGGGCGCGCGAGACCTGCGGACCGGTCTGGTGCTCCTGCTGCTGAGCCGTACCCGGGACGAGGTTCGCCCGGGGAACCCGGCGCGGAAGGCCGGACGTGGTGATGCCGCCCGCGGCCGGCTGCCGGACGCGCTCCGCCTGCCGGACGAGGTCGTCGTTCGGTGAGCTGCGCCAGGCCCCGGTGTCGGGACGCTGCGGTGCGGGAGCGGCCTCGGGCTGCTGCGGCGAGGCCGGAGCCTGCGCCGCGTCCGCCTGGCGCTCCTGACGGAACCAGTTGGTCTCCAGCGTGTCGTACAGCGGCGTACGGCCGTCCCCGGGGGTCGGGGCCGGCGGCAGCGCCTCCGGCTCCTGGCGGGCGGGCCGCTGCGCCTGCGGGCGCTGCTGACCGGAGGGGCGTGCGGACCCGAAGCCCGCGCCGCCCGGCTGCTGCCGCTCGAACCGGCCCGTGGAGCCGTTGTCGTAGCCGCCGGCGGCCGGGAACTGGCCGGTGGAGCCGCCGTCGTAGCCGTCGTAGCCCTGCTGCGGGGCCGGGAACTGGCCGGTGGAGGAACCGTCGTAGCCGTCGTAGCCGTCGGCGCCGTCGTTGCCCTCGTTGCTCTCGTAGCGCTGCTGCTGCGGCGAGGACTGCTGCTGCGGCCTGCCGTAACCGTCCGGGCGGGGGAACTGGCCGGTGTCCCGGGAGCCGTTCCGGTCCGGCTGGGCGAACTGGTCGGTGTTCCGGGGGAGCGCCGGCATCTCCGCGGTGGCGTCCGCTCCGTGACGGTCGTCCACGCGCGGCATCGGGCCCGTCGCGGTGAGGTCCGGTTCCTCGTGGCCGCGCGGGGCGTCCATCGAGGCATGCGAACGCGTGTCGTCGTTCCACGGCTGCTGGGGCTGCTGGGGCTGCTGCGGGCCGCCGGGCAGTTCGGGCCGGGCCGCGTCGCGCGGCGGCAGCTGGGTCCGCCGGCCGCGGAAGCCGCCCTGCTCGGCGCCGGAGTTGCCGCGCTGCGGGGGCACCGGTCCGCGGGAGCCGCCGAAGGCGTCCTGCCCCTGGCCCGGTGCCTGGTTCTGGCCGCCGGGCACCTGGCCGAAGGCTCCGGCCGCGGCGGGCCGGCCCGGACGGCCGGCGGGGGCCTGTGCCGGGCCGCCGGGCCCCTGGGAGCCGCCCGGACCCTGAGGCCCGCGTGCACCGCCCGGACCACCCGCGCCGGGGCCGTTCGGGGCGCCGCCCTGGGAACCCGCGGACGCGCCGTCCCGGCCGGGCAGCGCGGCGCGCGGCCCCTGGCCGCCACCGAGCAGACCGCCGCCGGCGGCGGGCGCTCCGGCCCCGAGGGCGCCGTTCTGGCGCCGGGCCGCGGCCGCGCCGGCGGCCGCCTGCGCCGCGGCCGGGCCGCCGCCAGCGCCCTGGCCGGGCTTGCCCTGCGGCTTCTTGCCGCCCTGGGCCACGTCGACGGGGAGCATGACGAGCGCGGTGGTGCCGCCGGAGTCGGACGGGCGCAGCTGGATGCGGATGCCGTGGCGCTGCGACAGCCGGCCGACCACGAAGAGGCCCATGCGGCGGGAGACCGAGACGTCCACGGTGGGCGGCGAGGCGAGCCGCTCGTTGATCGCGGCGAGGTCCTCCGGGGACAGACCGATACCGGTGTCGTGGATCTCGATCAGCACGCGGCCGTCGGGCAGCGCGTGACCGGTGACCTTCACCTTGGTCTGCGGCGAGGAGAACGACGTCGCGTTCTCCAGCAGCTCGGCGAGCAGGTGCACGAGGTCGTTGACGACGCGGCCGGCGACCTGGGTGGTCGGCACGGCGGCCAGTTCGATGCGCTCGTACTGCTCCACCTCGGAGGCGGCGGCGCGGAGCACGTCGACCAGCGGCACCGGGCGGGTCCAGCGGCGGCCGGGCTCCTCACCCGCGAGGACGAGCAGGTTCTCACCGTTACGGCGCATACGCGTGGCGAGGTGGTCCAGCTTGAACAGCGAGGCCAGCTGGTCCGGGTCCGCCTCGCGGGACTCCAGCTCGGAGATCAGCGACAGCTGGCGCTGGATCAGACCCTGGGAGCGGCGCGAGAGGTTGGTGAACATCGCGTTGACGTTGCCCCGCAGCAGGGCCTGCTCGGCGGCGAGGCGGACCGCCTCGCGGTGCACGTCGTCGAAGGCCGCGGCCACCTGGCCGATCTCGTCCCGGGAGTGCACACCGACCGACTCCACGGACGTGTCCACGTCCTGCGGGTCGGACTCGGAGAGCTGCTTGACCAGCTCGGGCAGGCGGTCCTGGGCGACCTTGGTGGCCGTCTCCTGGAGCCTGCGCAGTGAGCGGATCATGGAGCGGGCCACGACGAAGGCGCCCACGAGGGAGACGCCCAGCACCAGCAGGATCAGCGCACCGGAGATGATCGCCTCGCGCTCCGACTCGCTGCGCAGCTCGCGGGCCTTCTGCTCCATGTCGTCCAGGAGCGAGGTCTCGATGTTGCGCATCTGCTGGATCTTGGTGGACGCGTCGTCCACCCAGTCCAGGTAGGAGCGGCGGGGCAGACCGCCCAGACCGTCGGGCCGGTCGAAGGCGCGGCCCGCGTAGAGGTCGGCGTCCTTGATGGTCGCGTTGCCCTCTTCGATCGGCTTGAGCAGTTCGGCCGCGCTCTCGTCGCCGTAGATGCTGCGGAAGCTCGCGAGTTCGGAGTCCTCGCTCTCCAGCGCCGACTGGGCGTAGAGGCGGTCGTTCTCGGAGAGGTCGCCGCTGGTCTTGGTGTTCGCCGGGAGAGCGGCGGCCAGCACGGCGCGCTGGATCGACGCGTACTCCTTGGCGGAGGAGAAGGCCGACAGCGCGCGCGTCCGCTTGATCATCTCCGGGTTGCTGGTGGCCTCGGCCATGTCCTGGGAGAGGTCCAGCAGGTGCGTGATCAGGCGGTGGTAGGCCTCCACCGTCTGGGTGGAGTTGTCCTCGCTCTGGTACGCCTTGGCGCGGATCTTGGCGACGTTGCCGAGTTCACCGACCAGGCCGACGAGGGTGTCGCGGACGCCCTGGAGGTTGCCGTCCTTGGCGGCGGCGTCGATCTTCTCCGAGGCGTCGACGAAGTTCGTCATGGCCCGGTCCGTCTTGGTCCGGTAGCCCTTGATCGTCAGGTCGTTGGCGGAGGAGTTGTGCGCCAGCGGGCCGGCCGACTTGTCGCGCTCCTCCTGGAGGGCGGCGGCCAGCTCGGTGGCCTGCTTGGTCATGTCCGTCAGCAGCCGCATGTTGTCCAGCTGCTGTATGTCGTCCATCGACTGGTTGATGCGCAGCGCGCCCAGGGTCGTCGCCGCGACCACCGGGAGCGCCAGCAGCGACACCAGACGGGTCGAGATGCGCCAGTTGCGCAGCGCTATTCGCGGACCGGGGCCGGTGGGGCCCTGCGGCGGCTTCACGGCCGGGGCGGGTACGCCCTGGGCCGGAGACGCACCGGGGCGTGCGCCGCGGTCGGCCGCGTCGGGCGGGGTGGGGCCCGGGTTCTGGGCGTGCTGGGGCGAGGAGCCGACGGCCTTGGGGCCCGTCCCGCCATGCGGCTCCGGCTCCGCCGAAGCGCTGCCATCCCTCTTGAAACGTCCCTGCACTAGCGTCGCAACCTCTGGACCAGGCGCTCTTCCGAGTGAACGGAAGAACGGTGTCGGCATCGTCGGGGACGCCCTGAATACGTCCCCGGATGGTCGTGATGGACCGGCGCCGGCTCCCCCCTTCTCGCCGCCACTCAGCGCTGTTCTGCGCCCTTCGTGCGCCGGCTCGATCCCGCGGCGGTCCGTGGAATTCCAGCACAGTGCCGGATCTCCAACAAGGCCCGTTGGTCAGGCTGTGACATCTGTGACAGGACGTAAGGGTCACATCACGAGACGTGCACCTACGCAGCCCAGATATCGGACATAAGGGAACCATTCGACGGGGCGTGCCGCGTGTCCCAGTCGCGATGATCAGGAGCGGAATGGCAGCTTCAGGTGGGCGATGCCCGTTTTGTAGGCATCAGGTGCAAGCCTGAATTGACCGGTTTGGGGCTCGCTTCGTGAGGAAACTCACACGGCGATCACCGGGTCTCCCCGCGTTGCGCAGGGAATCGGATGTTTAGCCTGGCGCTTTACAACAAGCAACCATCTGACAAGCAACCGTGGAGACGAGGACGATGTTCCGCACCACCGCCAACCCGCGGCGCACGACGCTGGCCCACCTCGAGGACGCCGTCGACCTCGGCGCCCCCGTGCAGCCGGAGCACTCCGCCGACCTCCCGGACCGGACCGCCAACCCCCGGCGGACCGTGCTGATGGAGCTGCCGGTCGCGGTCGGCGCCTCCGCAGAGTAGTACGCACGCGGGGCCCGAAGCGTTCGGCCCCGGCACCGAGGGCGCGGCGGATCTCCGGTGGTCCGCGGCGCCCTCGCGCGTTCCCCGCCGTCCCGCACCGCTCCGGAACACCCCACTCGTCCCCGGGGCCTGTTCCTCCGCTCCCCAGCCGTTCCCGAGGCCGCTCGCCAGCCGCTCGCCAGACGTCCGGCTCGTCCCCGGGCGCCCCCGCCGCCCCGCGGCGCCTCACTCGTCCGCCTCCGCCGGCCACCGCCGTGCGGCAGCCGGGACCGGCCGGCCCTCTACGGGGCACCCCCCGGGCCGGCCGGCGACGCCGCTGCGGACGGGGCGCGGCGGCCACCGTCCGGCGCGTTAGCCTGGGGCGTCAGACTCCAGCCGCTTCAGTCAAGGGGCCACACCACCCGTGCGCATCGCCAGGTTCTCCATCGACGGGAACGTCGCCTTCGGCGCGGTCGAGGGCGACAAGCAGGACGAGCTCGTCCTCGACATCATCAAGGGCATCCCGTTCACGGACTTCGAGCTCTCCGGGACGAAGGTGCCGCTGAGCAAGGTCCGGCTGCTGCCGCCGGTGCTCCCCAACAAGGTCGTGGCCTTCGGCCGCAACTACCCGGAGCACGCCCGCGAGCTGGGCAACGAGGTGCCGGACGCACCGTTCGCCTTCTTCAAGCCCGCCACCTCGGTGATCGGCCCCGGCGACGCCGTCCAGTACCCGTCCTTCACCGAGGACCTCCAGCACGAGGCCGAGCTCGCCGTCGTCATCGGACGGCTGTGCCGCGAGGTCCCGCGCGACCGGGTCAAGGACGTGATCTTCGGCTACACCTGCGCGAACGACGTCACCGCCCGGGACGTCCAGCGCCGCGAGAAGCAGTGGGCGCGGGCCAAGGGCTTCGACACCTCCTGCCCGCTCGGCCCCTGGGTGGAGACCGACCTCGACCCGGGCGACCTCACCATCCAGCTCACGGTCAACGGCCTGCAGCGCCAGCTCGGCCGCACCAGCGAGATGATCCACTCCGTCGAGGATCTGATCGTCAACATCACCGAGGCCATGACGCTGCTGCCCGGCGACGTCATCCTCACGGGCACCCCGGCAGGGGTCGGCCCCCTGGCTGTCGGCGACGAGGTCGCCGTCACCATCGAAGGCATCGGCACTCTCACCAACAAGGTTGTCAAGCGTGGCTAGCGCACCCGCCTCCGCCGTCCGAGTACGGTTCTGTCCGTCACCCACCGGTAACCCGCACGTGGGCCTGGTCCGCACCGCCCTGTTCAACTGGGCGTTCGCCCGGCACCACGGCGGCACCCTGGTCTTCCGCATCGAGGACACCGACGCCGCCCGCGACTCCGAGGAGTCCTACCGGCAGCTGCTCGACGCGATGCGCTGGCTGGGCTTCGACTGGGACGAGGGCCCCGAGGCCGGCGGCCCCCACGCGCCCTACCGCCAGTCCCAGCGCATGGACCTCTACCGGGACGTCGCCCAGAAGCTCCTGGACGGCGGCCACGCCTACCACTGCTACTGCTCCCAGGACGAGCTGGACACCCGCCGCGAGGCCGCCCGCGCCGCCGGCCGGCCGTCCGGCTACGACGGCCACTGCCGCGAGCTGAGCGCCGGGCAGGTCGCGGAGTACCGGGCCGAGGGCCGCGCCCCCATCGTCCGCTTCCGCATGCCCGACGAGACGATCACCTTCACCGACCTGGTCCGCGGAGAGCTGACCTTCACTCCGGAGAACGTCCCCGACTACGGCATCGTCCGCGCCAACGGCGCACCCCTCTACACCCTGGTCAACCCCGTCGACGACGCCCTGATGGAGATCACCCACGTCCTGCGCGGCGAGGACCTGCTCTCCTCCACCCCCCGCCAGATCGCCCTGTACAAGGCGCTCATCGCGGTGGGCGTCGCCCGGAGCGTCCCCGAGTTCGGCCATCTGCCGTACGTGATGGGCGAGGGCAACAAGAAGCTCTCCAAGCGCGACCCGCAGGCCAGCCTCAACCTCTACCGCGAGCAGGGCTTCCTGCCCGAAGGGCTCCTCAACTACCTGTCCCTGCTCGGCTGGTCGCTCTCGGCCGACAGGGACGTCTTCTCCGTCGAGGAGATGGTCGCGGCCTTCGACGTCGCGGACGTCAACCCCAACCCGGCCCGCTTCGACCTCAAGAAGTGCGAGTCGATCAACGGTGACCACATCCGCATGCTGGACGCGAAGGACTTCGCGGAGCGCTGCGCACCCTGGCTGAAGGCCCCGTTCGCCCCCTGGGCCCCGGAGGACTTCGACGAGGCGAAGTGGCAGGCGATCGCCCCCCACGCCCAGACCCGGCTCAAGGTCCTGTCGGAGATCACCGACAACGTCGACTTCCTGTTCCTGCCGGAGCCGGTCCTCGACGAGGCGTCCTGGGCGAAGGCGATGAAGGAGGGCGCCGACGCGCTCCTGCGCACCGCGCGCGAGAAGCTCGCGGCAGCGGACTGGACCTCGCCCGAGTCGCTGAAGGAGGCGGTCCTCGCGGCCGGCGAGGCTCACGGCCTCAAGCTCGGCAAGGCGCAGGCCCCGGTCCGGGTCGCCGTCACCGGCCGCACCGTCGGCCTGCCGCTCTTCGAGTCCCTGGAGGTCCTCGGCAAGGACGCCGCGCTCGCCCGCGTCGACGCGGCCCTGGCGAAGCTGGCGGCGCAGGCGCAGGCGTAGGTGTAGGCGAGGCTGCGCACGCGGGGGGCGGTACCCGCGTCCGCCGCCCCCGGCGGGTGCCGCCGCCGGTGTCTCCGTCTCCGGGGATCCGGGGATCCGGGGATCCGGGGATCCGGGGATCCGCGCTCCCGGGGCTGCGTACCTCCGGGCGCCGGGTCTCCGGGCGCCGGAGGCAGGGGGCGCGGGATCCGGCCGCGCCTCCTGGCCCGTATCCGCCCCGGCCGGAGGGCTTCCGGGATACGGTCGGGGCATGGGCATCCGGGCCGTGGTCTGGGACGTGGACGACACGCTGTTCGACTATTCCGGCGCGGACCGCGAGGGTATGCGCGCCCACCTCGCCGCCGAGGGGCTGCTGGAGACGTACGGGGGTGCCGGCCCGGCGCTGGACCGGTGGCGGCGGATCACCGACACGCAGTGGGAGCGGTTCGCGGCGGGGGAGACGACGTTCCAGGGGCAGCGCCGCGACCGGGTGCGGGTCTTCCTCGGCCAGGAGCTCACGGACGCCGAGGCGGACGACTGGTTCGAGCGCTACGTGACCCACTACGAGTCCGCCTGGGCGCTGTTCCCCGACGCCGTACCGGCCCTGGACGCCCTCGCCGCCCGCTACCGGCACGGTGTCCTGTCCAATTCCAGCCTCCTCGTGCAGGACCGCAAGCTGCGGGTGCTCGGGGTCCACGACCGGTTCGAGACCATCCTGTGCGCCGCGGAGCTGGGCGTCTCCAAGCCCGAGGCCGGCGCGTTCCTCGCGGTCTGCGAAGCGCTGTCACTGCCTCCGCACCAGGTCGCCTACGTCGGCGACCACCCGGAGATCGACGGGCGCGGCGCCGCCGACGCGGGACTGCTGTCCGTGTGGATCGACCGCCCCGGCGGTCCGGCCGGCGACGGCGGGCCCCGGGGCGGACACCGGATCAGCAGCCTCGCCGAACTCCCGACCGTGCTCGGCGCGGATACCCGTTTTGGAGCCCCGGACACCTTCGGGTAATGTTCTTCCTGCGCCGAGGGGAGCGGGCCGGCAGGCCGGAGCCCCGAGGAGCACGCTAGAACAAGAGCCCCGCAGGGGCTTGAGTTCCAGTGGCCTATGGTGTAATTGGCAGCACGACTGATTCTGGTTCAGTTAGTCTTGGTTCGAGTCCAGGTAGGCCAGCTCGCAGAGCTTATCTGCAACGCCCCCGTTGTGTAGCGGCCTAGCACGCTGCCCTCTCAAGGCAGTAGCGCCGGTTCGAATCCGGTCGGGGGTACAGATCCTTCCCGCGAGGATGGCCGGGTAGCTCCCGCCGACCTCGATGCAGGATCGCCAGGGCCCCCGTTGTGTAGCGGCCTAGCACGCCGCCCTCTCAAGGCGGTAGCGCCGGTTCGAATCCGGTCGGGGGTACTGACTGGTCTAAACCACATTGGTCTATGGTGTAATTGGCAGCACGACTGATTCTGGTTCAGTTAGTCTTGGTTCGAGTCCAGGTAGACCAGCTTGGACCTGCGGAGACGCAGTGTCCGTGCCCCCGTTGTGTAGCGGCCTAGCACGCCGCCCTCTCAAGGCGGTAGCGCCGGTTCGAATCCGGTCGGGGGTACCAGGGACGGAGGCCCACCGCTTCGGCGGTGGGCCTCTTGCCGTCCGGCCCCGCCCAGCGGTCCGGACGACTCCCCGTCGTCTTCTGTCTTCGCGGTCCTGCCCCGCCGTCCGGTTCAGGTGATCCCGTACCGTCGCGCCGACTCCTCCTCCTGCGCCAGCCGGTGCAGCGCCCTCAGCACCGGCTCGAACAGCACCGCCGACGCCACCGCCACCTCCACCTGCTCCGTCTGCGACGCGTACGACTCCACCCGGTCCAGATCGCGCCTGGCCGCCTCGTGCATCAACGCCGCGTACGGCGCGAGGAGTTCGGCGTCGCAGGGGTAGCCGAGCCGGATCAGCTCGGCCACCAGCGCCACCAGCGAGCGGTGCACGGGGGAGAGCGGCCCCAGCTCGCGGGCCGCCTCCCAGCCGAGCACGCCCAGCAGCCGGTCCACCTCGCCGCGCGCCGTACCCGTGGCGGGGTCCCGCTCGTCCGGCTCGGGGCCGTGCGGCAGCTCCCACAGGGCCGCGCCCAGGCGGACCGTGCGGCCCAGCGACGCGTCGTCGACGTGCCGCAGCACCTCACGGGCTCCGGCCACCGGCACCCGGCCCACCTGGATCAGTGCCCGCACCAGCCGCAGCCGGCGCAGGTGCGCCCCGTCGTACTCCGCCGTCGTCGCGTTGACCTGCCGGCCCGGCGGCAACAGGCCCTCGCGCAGGTAGTACTTGATCGTCGCGGTGGACACACCGCTGCGCTCGCTCAGCTCGGCCAGCCGCATGTCTTGCGCCTTTCTTTGGGTAGCGGCACTATCCAAGCATGGCTGACACGGAGAAGGTAAGCGGCCGGAAGGCGCGGCGTACCACCGCCGACGCCCGGGGGGACGTGGTGGTCCTGCTCATCGGGATGCGGATCAACCGGTTCTGGGCGGTGCACCAGTGGCTGCCCGTCGCGTCGGCGATGCTCAGGATGCTCGCGGAGCTGAGACGGGACCCGGCCCGCGGACTGCTCTCCCGCGTGCTGCTGACCGCCTCGCCCCGGACGTACTACGTGGTCCAGTACTGGGAGTCCAAGGAGAAGCTCTACGCCTACGCGAGCGCGCCAGAGGGGTTCCACCACACCGTGTGGGGCCGCGTCAACGCGATGGAGCGGGGCGGCAGGGTGCGCGGCCACGTGGGGATCTGGCACGAGGCGTACATCGTGCCGGAGGGCTCCTACGAGGCGGTCTACGGCGACATGCCGCCCTTCGGGCTGGCGGCCGCGCACGGGCAGATCCCGCTGGAGGCCCGCGGTCGGTACGCCGCGGACCGGTTCGCCCACCGGTCCCAGGGTGGTTCCGGTCCCCGGACGACGCCGTGAGGCGCGCCCGACGGGGCCGTCCCCGACACGGGCTGTCCGCGGGCCGGAACCGGACCGGAGGGCGGTCCGCGGACAGAGGGGCCTGCACCGGGCCGGAAGCCCCCTGGGGCGGGCCGGGAGAGTCGGCGCCGCGCGCGGGAGAAGCACCCCGGGGCCCGCGAGGGGAACCCGCGACGGGGAGTCCGCGAGGGGGAGCCCGCGAGGGCCGGGACGGGGACTCCCCGGCAGGGAGTCCGCAAGGCCGGGCCCCGCGGCGAGCGGCCGTCCGCAGGGGGCCGGGAACGTCCGCCGCCGTCGGGGCGCAGCTGCCGCGGCGTTGAGGCCGCTGCGCCCGCGACGGCGGGATGGGGTCGTCGGCCCCGGCGGGGCGGGCCCGCTCAGCCCGAGCGGCGCAGAGCCTCCGACAGGCGGGCCGCCGCGTCGATGACGGCCTGGGCGTGCATCCGTCCGGGGTGGCGGGTGAGCCGCTCGATCGGGCCGGAGACGGAGACCGCCGCCACCACGCGGTTGGAAGGGCCCCGGACGGGCGCGGAGACCGACGCGACGCCCGGCTCGCGCTCGCCGATCGACTGGGCCCAGCCGCGGCGCCGCACGCCCGACAGGGCCGTCGCCGTGAACCGGGCGCCCTGCAGTCCGCGGTGCAGCCGCTCGGGCTCCTCCCAGGCCATGAGGATCTGCGCCGAGGAGCCCGCCTTCATCGTGAGCGTGGAGCCCACCGGGACGGTGTCCCGCAGTCCGGACAGCCGCTCCGCCGCGGCGACGCAGATGCGCATGTCGCCCTGGCGCCGGTAGAGCTGCGCGCTCTCGCCCGTGACGTCCCTGAGGTGGGTGAGCACCGGACCCGCCGTGGCGAGCAGCCGGTCCTCGCCCGCGGCCGCGGCCAGCTCCGCCAGGCGCGGGCCGAGGATGAATCGTCCCTGCATGTCGCGTGCCACCATGCGGTGGTGTTCCAGAGCCACGGCCAGGCGGTGGGCCGTGGGTCGTGCCAGTCCGGTGGCCGCGACCAGACCCGCGAGGGTGGCCGGACCGGACTCCAGAGCGCTCAGGACGATGGCCGCCTTGTCCAGAACGCCGACGCCGCTACTGTTGTCCATGCAACGATACTCGCGTCTCACTCTGTGAAACGCAAGTTCAATTTTCCAGAGAACGCGCGACCCTGGGACGCACAGCGGCCCGCAGACCGACCGGGCCCGGCGGCGGGCGCCCGGTTCAGGGCTGCGGGCGCCGTCTCCCAGGATCTCTAGTTGGGCCGGCGCACCAAGGCCGGCCGGAGGGAAAGCGATGGGTAGGACACTCGCGGAGAAGGTCTGGGACGACCATGTCGTCCGGCGCGCCGAGGGCGAGCCCGACCTCCTCTACATCGATCTGCACCTGCTGCACGAGGTGACCAGCCCGCAGGCCTTCGACGGCCTCCGCAAGAGCGGCCGCGGCGTGCGCCGGCTCGACCTGACCATCGCCACCGAGGACCACAACACCCCGACCCTCGACATCGACAAGCCCATCGCGGACCCGGTCTCCCGCGCCCAGCTGGAGACGCTGCGCAAGAACTGCGCCGAGTTCGGTGTCCGCCTGCACCCGCTGGGCGACGTGGAGCAGGGCGTCGTCCACGTGGTGGGACCCCAGCTGGGCCTGACCCAGCCCGGCACCACCGTCGTCTGCGGCGACTCCCACACCTCCACACACGGCGCCTTCGGCGCGCTGGCGTTCGGTATCGGCACCTCGCAGGTCGAGCATGTGCTGGCCACCCAGACGCTGCCGATGGCCCGCCCCCGCACCATGGCGATCACGGTCAACGGGGAGCTGCCCGAGGGCGTCACCGCCAAGGATCTGATCCTCGCGATCATCGCCCGGATCGGCACCGGCGGTGGCCAGGGGTACGTCCTGGAGTACCGCGGCGAGGCCATCGAGAAGCTCTCGATGGAGGCCCGCATGACCATCTGCAACATGTCGATCGAGGCCGGCGCCCGCGCGGGCATGATCGCCCCCGACGAGACCACCTTCGCCTACCTCCAGGGCCGCCCGCACGCCCCCGAGGGCGCCGACTGGGACGCCGCCGTCGCCTACTGGAAGACGCTGCGCACCGACGAGGACGCCCGGTTCGACGCCGAGGTCGTCATCGAGGCCGCCGAGCTGTCCCCGTTCGTCACCTGGGGCACCAACCCGGGGCAGGGCGCCCCGCTTTCGGCGTCCGTCCCCGACCCGGCTTCGTACGAAGACGCTTCGGAGCGACTGGCCGCCGAAAAGGCCCTGGAGTACATGGGGTTGGACGCCGGCCAGCCGCTGCGTTCCATCAAGGTGGACACCGTCTTCGTAGGCTCCTGCACCAACGGCCGCATCGAGGACCTGCGCGCCGCCGCCGATATCCTCCGCGGCCGCAAAGTCGCCGACGGCGTACGGATGCTGGTCGTCCCCGGCTCCGCGCGGGTGGGGCTGCAGGCCGTCTCCGAGGGACTGGACGTCGTCTTCAAGGAGGCCGGCGCCGAGTGGCGGCACGCGGGCTGCTCGATGTGCCTGGGTATGAACCCCGACCAGCTCGCCCCCGGCGAGCGCTCGGCCTCCACCTCCAACCGCAACTTCGAGGGCCGGCAGGGCAAGGGCGGCCGCACCCACCTGGTGTCGCCGCAGGTCGCGGCCGCCACGGCGGTCCTGGGCCACCTGGCCGCCCCGGCCGACCTGTCCGACGCTCGTACGCCCGCTGGAGTCTGATCAGCCATGGAAGCATTCACCACGCACACCGGGCGGGCCGTCCCGCTGCGCCGCTCCAACGTCGACACCGACCAGATCATCCCTGCTCACTGGCTCAAGAAGGTGACCCGGGACGGCTTCGAGGACGGACTGTTCGAGGCCTGGCGCAAGGACCCCGAGTTCGTCCTCAACCGGCCCGAGCGGCAGGGCGCGACCGTACTGGTCGCCGGACCCGACTTCGGTACCGGCTCCTCGCGCGAGCACGCCGTCTGGGCCCTGCAGAACTACGGCTTCAAGGCCGTGATCTCGGCCCGCTTCGCCGACATCTTCCGCGGTAACTCGCTCAAGAACGGCCTGCTCACGGTGGTTCTGGAGCAGTCGACCGTGGACGCGCTGTGGGAGCTGACCGAGCGCGACCCCTCGGTCGGGATCACGGTCGACCTGGAGAACCGCGAGGTGCGCGCCCAAGACCTCACCGCCCCCTTCGAGCTGGACGAGAACTCCCGCTGGCGGCTGCTGAACGGTCTGGACGACATCTCCCTCACCCTCCAGAACGAGGGCGACATCGCCGCGTACGAGGCGGAGCGCCCCGCCCACAAGCCCCGCACCCTCCAGGTCTGACGCGCACCCCCTCCGCGGGGTCGAATTCAGGCCACCCGCAGCCCCCGCCGTACCCCCGATCACCCCGATCGGGGGTACGGCTGTTTTCACACCCGTACGGCCGTGCGCACCGCCGCCCGCCCGGTCAACTTCGCTGGTTACGGGCCTGATTGCCGGGGTACACGAGCTGTCGGACCGCGCTCGCACGAGGAGTTCGAGCCGCCCGGCAGGGCACGAGTTGCCCCCCGGGCAGGCGACAACTCGCCCCAGATGGCACAATCTGTGCATGGAACACGACGGCCAACTTGAGCTCTATGCGGCGGTCGCGGACCAACTCAAGGAAGCGCACACAAGAGTGCGCGCACTGCAAGTCCCGGAGGGCGTACGGATGGCGCTGACCCGGAAGCTGCTGGTCATTACGGCCGCGGCCAAGCACGATCTCGCCGATGCGGCAAGGCGCCTGGAGCGGTTCACCGCGGACCTCGACGAGGGTCGACTGCCCGAAGAGAACCGCTGAGCACGCCAGGTGCGGCCGAGTCCGTTGCGGCACAAGGGTGATAAGCCCGTTTCGTGTTTGATTTGCGGTATATATCTGCCTAACGTGCGAAAAAGCTTGAACACTTTCGTTCTGGCGATGTCTCCGAAGGGGAAGACGTGAACAAGGCGCAGCTCGTAGAAGCGATTGCCGACAAGATGGGCGGCCGCCAGCAGGCCGCCGATGCTGTCGACGCGGTCCTGGACGCCATCGTCCGCGCAGTCGTCGCCGGCGACCGGGTCTCGGTCACCGGCTTCGGGTCGTTCGAGAAGGTCGAGCGTCCCGCCCGCTACGCCCGCAATCCCCAGACGGGCGAGCGGGTTCGGGTCAAGAAGACCTCCGTCCCGCGCTTCCGCGCAGGTCAGGGCTTCAAGGACCTGGTCAGCGGCTCGAAGAAGCTGCCGCGTGGCGGCGAGGTCGCCGTGAAGAAGGCTCCCAAGGGCAGCCTCACCGGCGGCGCCGCCGCGACGGTGAAGAAGGCCGCCGCCAAGAAGACGACCGCCAAGAAGGCCGCGGCGAAGAAGGCCGCCGCCAAGAAGACGACCGCCAAGAAGACCGTGGCGAAGAAGGCTCCGGCGAAGAAGACCACCGCCAAGAAGACCGCGACGGCGGCGAAGAAGACCACCGCCAAGAAGGCCACCGCCACGGCGAAGAAGGCCACCGCCAAGAAGGCTCCGGCGAAGAAGGCCACCGCCAAGAAGGCGCCCGCGAAGAAGTCGACCGCGCGCAAGACCACCGCCAAGAAGACCACCGCCCGCAAGTAGGCGGCGGCACAGGGCACGCACGCGCCGGGCCGGACTCCCACGGGAGCCCGGCCCGCGGCGTTCCCGGCCGCTCCCGCCCCTCCCCGCCCCCGGCACCGCACCGCCGGGGGCGCGACCTCCGGCGGAAGGCCTCGTGCATGCCGTGTGAACCGGGTGTTCACCGCGCCGGGAGCCGGCCGCAGGGGAGGAAGCCCCGGCTCTGGTTCCGATGCCGCGGGATCCCGGCAGGCGCGGCCTGCGGCATGCCGCGTGCGGTCTGCTGCGCCCTGTCGCCCTGTCGCCCTGTCGCCCTGTCGCCCTGTCGCCCTGTCGCCCGGTCTCCGCCGGTTCCGCTCCTGTCCCGAAGGCCGGGCGGGCACCGTGCCCAGCGCTCCGTGGGCGCCGCAGGTCGTCGCGGGGGGCCCCGGGCGGGACCTCGCACGGAGCGCGTCGCACGGCGCCGCACGGAGCGGTGTCCGCGGCCCGTACGGTGCGGGACGCGTGAAGAGCCCGTCCGGTGCTCCGGCCGGAAGGGCCGGCCGGCTCGCCCCGGCTTCCGCGGCCGCGGCGTAGCGCCGCGCGAGGGGGAGAGCGGCGGGTGCCCGGGGCGGAGGCCCGCAACCGCTCCGACCTCACGGACCCGGCGCTGCTCCGGGCCGAGCGGGGCGCCGTCCGGTCCCGAGGGCGGCGCGCGGCCGGGGCTCCGGCGGTCGCCGCCGGGGTGGCCCGAAGGAATCAGGGAGTCTGCAGGGTGATCAGGGTGATCAGAGTGATCCGGCGGGACGCGCCCTCGCCCTCCGTCTCGATCCGTACCCGCTGACCCGGGCGCAGCAGCCGCAGTCCGCCCGCGTCGAACGCGGCCGTGCCGAACGGGACGGGGGTGCCGTCGTCGAGCAGCACCTGTCCGCTGCGCGTCTCGGCGTCGTACGTGTACGCGGTCGCCTGCATGGCCGCAGCCTACTGCCCGGGGGCCGGCAGCCGCGCGGCCGCCGCGGCCGTCCGGGGACCCACCCCCAGGGCCAGAGCCGCCCGCAGGTCGACCCCCGTGTCCACGTCCTGACGTACGGACTCCACCCCGCGTGGCGCGAGTTCCGCGGCGCCCGAGGCGCGGTGCCGGGCCCGCGAACCGGGGCCGAACGCCGGAAGCAGATCCCGGCCCGGAACCGCCGAGAGAAGCGTCGTACCGATTCCCGCGGCGTCCGCCAGGAAAGCGCGCGGGAATTCCGCCGCCGCGTCCAGGACCCGCTCCAATTCCACCGGGCGAAGCGCCGGCAGATCCGCGTTGAGGGCCGCCAGCGGGCTTTCGGGGCGCGAAGAGCGCACGACCGTCCCCGCGTGCGCCAGCGCGGCGTTCAGGCCCCCCTGCGGCTCGTCGGGCACGATGCGCGCCCCCAGCAGGGCCAGCTCCCGTGCCGCCAGACGGTCGTCCGTGACGACTGCCACACCCCGCACCGCCGTACACGCCAGCGCGGCCGCCACCGTGTCCTGCGCGAACGCGAGCGCGAGCCCCGGCCGCACCCCGTCCCCGGCGGTGTCCGAGAGCCGGCTCTTGGCCTGCGCCAGGGGTTTCAGGGGAATGACCAACGTCCACTGCACGCGTGTGTGTCCCTCTCTAGTCCCGGTCATTGTCACCCGGCCCATCCGGTGCTCCGGCCGACGGGGCGTACGGTGTTCTCGACAGACCGGCGACCTGGGGCGACACTTGTGCGGCCCCCCAGGCCCTAGAGGAAGGTGCTCGCGTGCCGCGCCGCAGAATCGGCTTCTGGTACCGCTTCGCCGCGGTGATCTGCAAACCGCCGCTGGTGGTTCTGCTCAAGCGGGACTGGCGTGGAATGGAGAACATTCCGGCCGAGGGCGGATTCATCACCGTGGTGAACCACAATTCGCACGTCGACCCCCTCGGATACGCCCACTATCAGTACAACACGGGACGGGTGCCGCGATTCCTCGCGAAGAGCGGCCTTTTCAAGAAGGGGCTGGTCGGTGCCGCGATGCGCGGCACCGGGCAGATCCCGGTCTACCGCGAGAGCACCGACGCCCTGAGCGCCTTCCGTGCCGCCATCGACGCGGTGGAGCGCGGCGAGTGCGTCGCCTTCTACCCCGAGGGCACCCTCACCCGCGACCCCGACGGCTGGCCCATGACCGGCAAGACGGGCGCCGCCCGGGTCGCCCTGCAGACGAAGTGCCCGGTGCTCCCCGTGGCCCAGTGGGGCTGCAACGAACTGCTGCCGCCCTACGCCAAGAAGCCCCGGCTGCTGCCCCGCAAGACGCACCGCGTGCTGGCCGGACCGCCGGTGGACCTCTCCCGGTTCTACGACCGGGAGATGACCGCGGACCTGCTCAAGGAGGCCACCGAGGAGATCATGTCCGCGATCACCCGGCTGCTGGAGGAGATCCGCGGCGAGAAGGCACCGGACACGCCCTACGACCCGCGGCGCGAGCGGATCGAGCAGCGGCGCCGCACCCAGGCGCAGAACCAGGACCGGCAGGCGGAAGGGCAGGGCACGTGAGCGAGGCGGCAGCGCCGGTCAAGGCGGCGGTCCTCAGCGCCGGTTCGTGGGGCACCGCCTTCGGCGCGGTGCTCGCCGACGCGGGCTGCGAGGTCACCCTGTGGGCCCGGCGGCCCGAGGTCGTCGAGGCGATCAACTCCACCGGGACCAACCCGGACTACCTGCCGGGTGTGGACCTCCCGTCGCACGTGCGGGCCACCACGGACCCCGCCGAGGCCGCCGCCGGCGCCGACTTCACCGTGCTGTCCGTGCCCTCGCAGACCCTGCGGCAGAACCTCGCCGCGTGGACGCCGCTGCTGGCCCCCGGCACGGTGCTCGTCTCCCTCATGAAGGGCGTCGAACTCGGCACCACGATGCGGATGAGCGAGGTCGTCGACGACGTGACCAAGGTGGGCCCGGAGCGCATCGCCGTCGTCACCGGTCCCAACCTGGCCCGGGAGATCGCCGCGCGGATGCCCGCCGCGTCCGTGGTCGCGTGCGCCGACGAGGCCGTCGCCCGGCGGCTCCAGGCCGCCTGCCACACCCCCTACTTCCGCCCGTACACCAACACCGACGTGGTCGGCTGCGAGCTGGGCGGTGCGGTGAAGAACGTCATCGGGCTCGCCGTGGGCATCGCCGACGGCATGGGCCTCGGGGACAACGCCAAGGGCTCGCTGATCACCCGCGGCCTCGCCGAGACCACCCGGCTGGGCCTCGCCATGGGCGCCGACCCGCTCACCTTCTCCGGGCTCGCCGGCCTGGGCGACCTGGTGGCCACCTGCTCCTCGCCGCTGTCCCGCAACCACACCTTCGGCACCAACCTCGGCAAGGGCATGACCCTCCAGGAGACCATCGCGGTGACCCGGCAGACCGCCGAGGGCGTGAAGTCCTGCGAGTCCGTGCTCGATCTGGCCCGCCGGCACGGCGTCGACATGCCCATCACCGAGACGGTCGTCGGCATCGTCCACGAGGGCAAGCCGCCGGTGGTCGCCCTCAAGGAACTCATGTCGCGCAGCGCCAAGGCCGAGCGCCGCTGAGCCCGGCCCGGCCGGCCGTGCGGGGGGAGGCCGCCCGCCGCCCGTGCCGGACCGGCCGCACGGCCATCCGTCGCCCCTGCGGCCACCCCTCACCCGCACGCCCACCCCTCGCCCGCACGCCCACGCGTCGCCCGCACGGGGCACCGGCCGCCCCGCGCGGCCGACCGTGCCGTGCGGCGCGGCCGCGCCTGGTGGCGCCTACCCGCCGCGGCCCCGCGGCACCGTCCGCGCGGTGGGCGGGCGTTCCCACGGCCGCGTCGGGGCGCCGGTTCCCGGTGAGGCGGCGGTCCCGGGCCGTGCCGCCGCACCGGCCGCACCCCTGCGCACCGGCCGCACCCCTGCGCACCGGCCGCCTCGCGGCCGTCCGCGCGACGGGCCGGTGCGGCGGCGGGCGACCCGTCCGTGCGACGCCGGGCGCCCGCCCGCCCGGCGGCACTGACGAAGGCGGTACCAGCGGGTACGCTCAACGCGATATGAGCACCGAGAACCTCCCCCAGACCCCCGAGCGGGCTCCCCGCAAGCCGCGGGTGGCCGTCGTGTTCGGCGGGCGCAGCTCCGAGCACGGGATCTCCGTGGTCACCGCCGGCGCCGTCCTCAAGGCGATCGACCGCACCCGGTACGAGGTCCTGCCGATCGGCATCACCCGGGACGGCCGGTGGGCGCTGACCGCCGACGAACCCGAGCGCATGGCGATCACCGACCGCCGCACCCCGAGCGTCGACGAACTGGCCGAGTCCGGCGAGGGCGCCGTCGTGCTGCCCGTCGACCCCGCCAGCCGCGAAGTCGTCTACAGCGAGCCCGGGTCGGTGCCCAAGGCCCTCGGTGACGTCGACGTGGTCTTCCCCGTCCTGCACGGCCCCTACGGCGAGGACGGCACCCTCCAGGGCCTCCTGGAGCTCTCCGGCGTCCCCTACGTCGGCTCGGGCGTGCTCTCCTCCGCCGTCGGCCAGGACAAGGAGTACATGAAGCGCGTCTTCACCTCCTTCGGCCTCACGGTCGGCCCGTACACCGTGATCCGCCCCCGCGAGTGGGCGCAGGACGAGGCAGCCGCCCGCAAGAAGATCGTCGACTTCGCCGGCGAGCACGGCTGGCCGCTGTTCGTGAAGCCCGCGCGGGCGGGCTCGTCGATCGGCATCACCAAGGTCGACGACCTCTCCGGCCTGGACGAGGCGATCGCCGAGGCACAGCGCCACGACCCCAAGATCCTCGTCGAGGCCGCCGTACGGGGCCGCGAGATCGAGTGCGGCGTCCTGGAGTTCGAGGACGGCCCCCGGGCGTCGGTGCCCGCCGAGATCCCCCCGCCGGACGCCCACGCGTACTACGACTTCGACGCCAAGTACATCGACTCCACGCCCGGCGTCGTCCCCGCCCCCCTCACCCCCGAGGAGACCGCCGAGGTGCGGCGCCTCGCGGTGGACGCCTTCGAGGCCGCCTCGTGCGAGGGACTGGTCCGTGCGGACTTCTTCCTCACCCCGGACGGCGGGTTCGTCATCAACGAGATCAACACGATGCCCGGCTTCACGCCCATCTCGATGTACCCGCAGATGTGGCAGGCGTCCGGGGTCGCGTACCCGGAACTGGTGGACCGGCTGATCCAGGCCGCGCTGCGCCGGCCGACGGGCCTGCGCTGAACCAGCCGTCGGTCACGGGGCCCCCGGCCGGACCGCCGGCAGGCCGCGGGCCGGTACCGACCGGCGCGAAGAGCCCGGGAGGAGCCGGACCGCCCGCCGGCCGGGGGGCCCGCGCCGGGCCGCCCGCCGGTGCGCCGCGCCGGCCGGAGCGCCCTCAGTAGGCGGTGCGCTCCGGGACGGCCCCGCGCACCGCGGGTGCCAGGTCGACCAGGACGGGCGCGCTGTCCACGCCGCGGGCCACGGTGACCTCGACGTAGGCCTCCCGGTTGGCGGTGGTGAAGCGGTACGCGCCCGCATCCCGCTTCTCCATCAGCCAGTCGACCCCCTCCACCCCGCCCGGCACCGCGTCCGGGTCACGTCCCTCGGCCACCTCGGGGGAGACCATCTTCGGGGGCCGCGGCACCCCGCACCGCAGTATGATCGCCGGGTCGTCCCCCCAGCCCGCGGTCAGCACCGACGCCGGCTCGGGATCGGCCCGGCGCTCGCCGCCCACCTCGGCCGGCAGCACCTCGTCCAGGTCCCGGCACAGCCCGGCGGCCTTCGCGTCCGGGCTGGGAACCGCCGCGGACGCGCTGCCGCCCCCCGGGGAGCAGCCCGCGGCGGCCAGCAGCAGGGCGAGTGCCGGCAGACCGATCGGCCGGTGACGGAAAGAGCGCACCAGCCAAGGGTAGACGGGGGCTACAGATGGACGACCGGGCAGGTCAGGGTGCGGGTGATGCCGTCCACTTGCTGGACTTTGGCGACCACCATGCGACCCAGGTCGTCGACGGTGTCGGACTGGGCGCGCACGATGACGTCGTACGGACCCGTCACGTCCTCGGCCTGGATGACACCAGGAATCTTGCTGATGGTCTCGGCGACGGTCGACGCCTTGCCGACCTCCGTCTGGATCAGGATGTACGCCTGTACCACGGAACCTCCAGGGCGGCCACGAGGATCATGTGGGGAAAAGGAACGCCACGGTATCGCGTCGCCGCTCGTCGCGGGGAGACCTGCGGGTACCCGAGGCGGCGCGCCGGAGTGCGGGCGGGACGGAACACGACGGTCGACTCGACCGTAGCGAGGACACGGATGGCTCGCGACCGGGCCTGTACAGGGACAGAAGGGGCGATAGGCCGATGAAGGGCACTGTCGGCGAGCTCGGCGAGTTCGGGCTCATCAGGGAGCTCACCTCCCGACTCACCACCACCCCGGCGGTCCGCGTCGGTCCCGGAGACGACGCGGCGGTGGTGGCCGCACCCGACCGCAGGGTCGTCGCCAGCACCGACATCCTCCTGGAGGGCCGCCACTTCCGCCGCGACTGGTCCACCGCCTACGACGTGGGCCGCAAGGCGGCCGCCCAGAACCTCGCGGACATCGCCGCCATGGGCGCCGTGCCGACCGCCCTGCTGCTCGGCCTCGTCGTCCCCGCCGAACTCGCGGTCACCTGGCCGAGCGAGCTGATGGACGGCCTGCGCGACGAGTGCCAGGTCGCGGGGGCCTCCGTGGTGGGCGGGGACGTCGTGCGCGGAGACACGATCACCGTGTCGATCACCGCGCTGGGCGACCTGCGCAACCAGGAGCCCGTCACCCGGGCCGGTGCCCAGCCCGGCGACCTCGTCGCGGTCACCGGCTGGCTCGGCTGGTCCGCCGCCGGCTACGCGGTGCTCTCCCGCGGCTTCCGTTCGCCGCGCGCCTTCGTGGAGGCCCACCGGCGCCCCGAACCGCCGTACCACGCGGGCCCGGCGGCGGCGGGGCTCGGCGCGACCGCGATGTGCGACGTGAGCGACGGCCTGATCGCCGACCTCGGGCACATCGCCGAGGCCAGCAAGGTCCGCATCGACATCCGTTCCGGCGCGATCGACATCCCCACCCAGATGAACGACATCGGCCAGGCCGTCGGCGTCGACCCCATGCAGTGGGTGCTCACCGGGGGAGAGGACCACGCGATCGTGGCGACGTTCCCGCCGGACGTGAAGCTGCCCGCCCGCTGGAAGGTCATCGGCGAGGTGCTCAACCCGTCCGCGCTGCCGCAGGTGACCGTCGACGGGGCGCCGTGGACCCGCCAGGGCGGCTGGGACCACTTCGGGGACGCCGAGTCGTGATCCCCCGCGTGCTCACGGTGGCCGGCTCCGACTCCGGCGGCGGTGCCGGCGTCCAGGCGGACCTGAAGACGATGCTCGCGCACGGCGTGCACGGGATGAGCGTGCTCACCGCGGTGACCGCGCAGAACTCGCTCGGCGTGCAGGGAGCCTGGGAGCTGCCGGTGGAGGCGGTGCGGGCCCAGTACCGCAGCGTCGTCGACGACATCGGCGTCCAGGCCGTGAAGACCGGCATGCTCGCCTCGGCCGGACTGGTCGAGGCCGTCGCCGAGTTGATCGCCGGGACGGACGCGCCGGCCGTGGTGGACCCGGTCGGCGTCTCCAAGCACGGCGACCCGCTGCTGGCCGCCTCCGCACTGGACGCCGTCCGCACCCTGCTGCTGCCGGCGGCCACCGTGGCCACCCCCAACCTCGACGAGGTGGCCCAACTCACCGGCGTGCGCGTCACGTCGGAGGACGATCTGCGCCGGGCCGCCGCGGCCGTGCTGGAGTTCGGGCCGCGCTGGGCCCTGATCAAGGGCGGGCACCTGCCGACGGGCCCCGGCCGTGCCCGCGACGGCCGGACGGGCACGGAGCGGGCGGTGGACCGGGCGGCGGACCAGGCGGTGGACCTGCTCACCGACGGCTCGGCGGAGCACTGGCTGCGGGCGCCCCGGTACGACAACCGGCACACCCACGGCACGGGCTGCACGCTCGCCTCGGCGATCGCGTCGGGTCTGGCGAAGGGGCAGGACGTGCCGGACGCGGTCGCGGCGGCCAAGACCTATGTCACGGGTGCCATCGCCGCCGGATTCCCCCTCGGCTCCGGTATCGGCCCGGTGGACCACGGCTGGCGCTTCAGGGCCTGAGCCACGCCGACCACGTACGGAGCACGCGGTGGGCGCCGTGGGGCGGCGGCGGACGCCCCGCGCGGCGGTGCGGCCGGGCGACGGCGGCCGCCGCCGCGGCCGGCGTCCGCCGCACCGCGGCGGCTGCCGCCGCGCGAAGCGGTGGGCCCGGCGCCGTGCTGAGACGGTGGCACGTGCCGTACGGGGCTGTGGGAGCCACCGTCCGGGCACGGCGGCGCAGGCCGGTGCGGACTCGACGGACCCGCCGTACGGACACGGCGTACGGACCCGCCGTACGGACCCGGGACGGAGGCCGCCCGGATACGGGGGAACGGCCACCGTCGCCGGCCGTCCGGGAACGGCAGAAAGCCGGCCCACCCGGAGGTGGACCGGCTCGGTGCAGCGAACCGGCGTGGCCGCGCGCTCAGCTGAGCGTCAGCGCGAGACCTTGCCGGCCTTGATGCACGAGGTGCAGGCGTTCACGCGCTTCGGCGTCCCGCCGACCACGGTACGCACACGCTGGATGTTCGGGTTCCAGCGGCGGGGCGTACGGCGGTGCGAGTGCGAGATGTTGTTGCCGAAGCCCGGCCCCTTGCCGCAGACGTCGCAGTTGGCAGCCACGGGTCACTCCAAAGACTTCAGATGCACTTACGGTTGATCCCGGCATGCCGGGATCAGGATCAGGGATCTGAGTGGCGTTGCCAGGGGGAGAGCCCGATGTGGATCGGGCAACCGGAGCAGCATACAACGACTGCGTCCGTACAACGAAACTACCATGGCAGCTCAGGGGCCCGGCCGCAGCCCTCAGCAGGCCTGGACCGGCCGGGGGTCTACGCTGCGTCCACGTCCAGCATCCCAGGGAGGCGCAGGTGGCGCAGGGGCCGCAGACATTCCTCGATGCTCCCGCGGTGCGCACCTGGTGCGGCCTGGCGCTGCGAGCGCTGGGGCACGCGCGCGAGGAGATCGACGCGATCAACGTGTACCCCGTCGCGGACGGGGACACCGGGACGAACCTCTACCTGACCGTCGAGTCCGCCGCCGCGGCGGTCGAGGCCGTCTTCGACGGGCACGCCGCCGGCCGTGAGAACCCGGCGAGCCCCTCGCTCGGTGACGCCCTGCACGCGATGGCGCACGGCGCGCTCATCGGGGCGCGCGGGAACTCCGGCACCATCCTGGCCCAGCTGCTGCGCGGCATGGCCCAGGTGCTCGCCGAGGACGAGGACGATGCGGCACCCCGGACCGACGGGCCGGGGCTCGGACGGGCTCTGCGGCACGCCGCCGACTCCGCCCGCCGGGCCGTCGCCCACCCCGTCGAGGGGACCGTGCTGACCGTCGCCTCCGCGGCCGCGGACGCGGCCGAGAGCGCGGCCGGGGAGGCCGGGGGTGACTGCCGCCGGGTGGCCCGCGCGGCCTACGAGGGCGCCCGCGCCGCACTCGCCGCGACGCCGGCCCAGCTCGCGGTCCTGGCGCGGGCCGGAGTGGTGGACGCCGGCGGGCGCGGCCTCGTGGCCGTGCTCGGCGCGCTCACGGAGACGCTCACCGGACAGGCCCCCGGCGCCGGACCGGCGACGACGCCCGCCGCGGGCGCGGCGTCCGGCGCGAGCGTGCTGTCCACCGAGGCCGCGCCGTCCGCGCGAGGCGTGGTGCCCGGCGGCGCGGCCGCCCCCGCCGAGGGCGGGCCGTCCGCCCTCGGCGGGCCGGCTGCCGAGGGCGCGTCCTGCGCGGACGGCGGTGGGGCCGACGACGGGCCCGCCTTCGAGGTGATCTACCTGCTGGAGGCCGGCGACGCGGCCGTGGAGCGGCTGCGGCAGCGGCTGGACCTGCTGGGGGACTCACTGGTCGTGGTCGGCGGCGACGGACTGTGGAACGTCCATGTGCACGTCGACGACGCCGGTGCCGCCGTCGAGGCGGGCGTGGAGGCCGGGCGGCCCTACCGCATCCGCATCACCCACTTCGGGCTCGGCGACGTCCACACCACGCGCGAGGAGCGCCCGCCCCGCGAGCGTGCCGAGCGCGCCGTCGTCGCCGTCGTACCCGGCGCGGGACTGGCCGGACTGTACGGCGAGGCCGGCGCCACCACCGTGCTCGCCCGGCCCGGGGAGCCGCCCGCCAGCGGAGAGCTCGTGCAGGCCGTACGGCGCGCCCACGCGCGCGAGGTGGTCCTGCTGCCCAACGACGCCGAACTGCGCCACACCGCCGCGGCGGCCGCCGAACAGGCCCGGGCGGAGGGCATCAGGGTGGCGCTCATCCCGACGCGGTCCGCGGTGCAGGGCATCGCCGCGCTCGCCGTGCACGAGCCGGACCGCCGCTTCGACGAGGACGTCGTGGCCATGACCTCGGCGGCGGGCGCGACCCGCTACGCCGAGGTCACCGTCGCCGAGCACGAGTCCTGGACCACCGCGGGGATCTGCCAGGCCGGGGACGTGCTCGGGCTGATCGACGGCGACGTCGCGGTGATCGGCTCCGACACGGCCGACACCGCTCGGGCCGTCCTGGACCGCATGCTCGCGGCCGGCGGCGAACTGGTCACCCTGGTCCTCGGTGACGGCGCGCCCGACGACATCGCCGACCGCCTGGACGCGCGGGTGCGGGAGGCCTACCTCGCCGTCGACACGGTGGTCTACCGGGGCGGTCGGCAGGGCGCCCTGCTGCTCATCGGCGTGGAGTGACGCCGCCCCCGGCCACGACGGGCCTGCCGCATCCCGGCGGAGCCGTCGGCCGGCCCGGCCGGCGGCCGCCCGCCAGGCCGCGGCCGCCCGCCGCGCCGGGGACGCACGCAGTGCTCGGGCCGCTCCCCGCGCGGGGCCGCGCGGCCGCCGCCCGCGAGCCGTGACGAGCCGTCCGGCCAGAGGTTTCCCGCGGCGTGTGCGGCGTTGTCGGTGCCGTGGTGTGCAATGGATCTCGTGCCCGCACTGGACGAACCACTGAAGAAGGTGCTCGGCCCCGCCACCGCGAAGGTGATGGCCGAGCACCTCGGCCTGCACACCGTCGGCGACCTCCTGCACCACTACCCGCGCCGGTACGAGGAGCGCGGCCAGCTGACCCACCTGGCCGACCTCCCCATGGACGAGCACGTCACCGTGGTCGCCCAGGTGGCCGACGCCCGGCTGCACAGCTTCGCCTCCGCGAGGGCCCCGCGCGGAAAGGGGCAGCGCCTGGAAGTGACGATCACCGACGGCAGCGGCCGCCTCCAGCTGGTGTTCTTCGGCAACGGTGTGCACAAACCGCACAAGGAGCTGCTCCCGGGCACACGCGCGATGTTCGCGGGCAAGGTCTCCGTCTTCAACCGCAGGCTCCAGCTCGCGCACCCGGCCTACGAGCTGCTGCGCGGCGACGGCGAGGAGGGCGAGGAGACGGTGGAGAGCTGGGCCGGCGCCCTGATCCCGCTCTACCCCGCCACCGCCAAGCTGGAGTCCTGGAAGATCGGCAAGGCCGTCCAGACCGTCCTGCCCAGCGCCCTGGAGGCCGCCGACCCGCTTCCCGACAGCCTCCGCGAGGGCCGCGGGCTGGTCTCCCTCCCGGAGGCCCTGCTCAAGATCCACCGCCCCCGGACGAGGGCCGACCTGGAGGCCGCCCGAGCCCGTCTGAAGTGGGACGAGGCCTTCGTCCTGCAGGTCGCCCTGGCCCGGCGCCGGCACGCCGACACCCTGCTTCCGGCGGCCGCCCGCAGAGCGAAGCCGGACGGCCTCCTGGCCGCCTTCGACGACCGCCTGCCGTTCACCCTCACCGAGGGCCAGCAGCGGGTCTCCGGGGAGATCTTCCGCGACCTCGCCGCCGAGCACCCCATGCACCGCCTGCTCCAGGGCGAAGTGGGCTCCGGCAAGGCCCAGCCCCTGGACGCGCTGGTGCTCACGCCGTCCGGCTTCCGGCGCATGGGGGACATCGGTCCCGGCGACGAGGTCGTGGTGCCGAGCGGGGGGACCGCGCCCGTCGACGGCGTCTTCCCCCAGGGCGAGCGGGACGTCTGGCGCCTGGTGCTGTCCGACGGCAGCTCCGTGGAGTGCGACGACGAGCACCTCTGGATCGTCGGCGCGGGCCGGGCGGGGCGGCCCGACGGCCCCGACCGCGTCATGACCACCAGGGAGATCCGGGGCGATCTCGTCGCGCCCGACGGCTCCCCGAAGTGGTCGGTCCCCGTCGCCGTCCCCGTCGACCTGGGGGGCGCCCCGCCCCTGCCGCTGGACCCCTATGCGCTCGGCGCCCTGCTGGCCGGCGGCCGGCTTCCCGACGGGCCGGCGTGGTCTTCAGCCGGGGAGGCCGTAGAGGCTGTAGAGGCCGTAGAGGCCGTAGAGGCCGTAGAGGCCGTAGAGGCCGCGGCGGTCGCAGAGGCCGAGGCGGGCGCGGCGGTCGCGGCGGTCGCGCCCGGCATCGCCCGCCCGGGCGGCGGGGCACCGGCGGCCGGGCCGCGGTACGGCGCCGTGCCGGGCGCGGCGCGGCCCGCGGCCGCGGAGCGGGACCCCGTCGGTGAGGCCCTTCACGATCTCGGTCTGCGGGGCGTGCCGGCCCACGGCGTGTTCGTGCCCGAGCGGTACAAGCACACCTCGGTGAAGAACCGGCACGCACTGCTCCAGGGGCTCCTGGACACCGGCGGCACGGTCCACACCGGCGGCGCCGCCGACACCGCTGACGGCGCCGCCGACACCGCAGGCAGCGCCCTCGGCGGCACCGGCGTCTCGCTGCGGTCGGCGTCGCTCCGGCTGGCCGGGGACGTCGCCTGGCTGGTGCGGTCGCTGGGCGGCAGCGCCCGAGTCCGGGCCACGGCCGACGGAGCCGGAGTGACCGGTGTGGAGCTGCCGCCCGGCCACCCGCCGTTCCGGCTGCCCGGCAAGGCCCGGCTCCTGCGCCCGCGGGCCGCACCGGACGGCCTCCGGCGCCGCATCGAAGCCGTCGAGCACGTGGGGCGCAAGCCGGTGCAGTGCATCAGCGTCGCCCACCCGGACCGCGCCTACGTCACCGACCACTTCACCGTGACGCACAACACCATGGTGGCGCTGCGCGCCATGCTCGCCGTGGTCGACGCGGGCGGCCAGGCAGCTCTCCTCGCCCCCACCGAGGTGCTGGCCCAGCAGCATCACCGGTCCGTCGTCGAGATGATGGGCGACCTGGCCGAGGGCGGGATGCTGGGCGGTGCCGAGCACGCCACCCGGGTGGTCCTGCTGACCGGCTCCATGGGGGCGGCCGCCCGTCGGCAGGCCCTGCTGGACCTGGTGTCCGGGGATGCCGGGATCGTGATCGGCACCCACGCGCTGATCGAGGACCGGGTCCGCTTCCACGACCTGGGGCTGGTCGTCGTCGACGAGCAGCACCGCTTCGGCGTCGAGCAGCGCGACGCCCTGCGCGGCAAGGGCGACTCCCCGGGGGAGAGGCGGACGCCGCACCTTCTGGTGATGACGGCCACGCCGATCCCGCGCACGGTCGCCATGACCGTCTTCGGTGACCTGGACACCTCGGTCCTCGACCAGTTGCCGGCCGGACGCTCCCCGATCGCCAGCCATGTCGTCCCCGCAGCCGACAAGCCGCACTTCCTCGCCCGCGCCTGGGAGCGGGTGCGCGAGGAGGCGGCCGCCGGCCATCAGGCGTACGTGGTCTGCCCGCGCATCGGCGACGACGCCGACGAGCCGGACGGCGGCCCGGGCAAGGCGGGCCCCGCCGCCGGGGAGGACGCCGCGAAGCGGCCGCCGCTGGCCGTGCTCGACGTGGCCGGCCAACTGGCCGCGGGCCCGCTGCAGGGCCTGCGGGTGGAGGTGCTGCACGGCAGGATGCACCCCGACGACAAGGACGCGGTGATGCGCCGCTTCGCCGCGGGCGACACCGACGTCCTCGTCGCCACGACCGTCATCGAGGTCGGCGTCAACGTCCCCAACGCCACCGCCATGGTGATCATGGACGCGGACCGGTTCGGCGTCTCCCAGCTCCACCAGCTGCGCGGCCGCGTCGGCCGGGGCTCCGCGCCCGGCCTGTGCCTGCTGGTCACCGAGATGCCCGAGGCCGCCCCGGCGCGTGCCCGCCTCGCCGCGGTCGCCGCCACCCTCGACGGCTTCGAGCTCTCCCGTATCGACCTCGAACAGCGCCGTGAGGGCGACGTCCTCGGCCAGGCGCAGTCCGGGGCCCGATCCTCCCTGCGGGTCCTCGCCGTCATCGAGGACGAGGAGATCATCGCCGAGGCGCGCGAGGAGGCCGCCGCGGTGGTCGCCGCCGACCCGGAGCTGACCGGTCTGCCCGCGCTGCGGACGGCGCTGGAGGCGCTGCTGGACGCCGAGCGCGAGCAGTACCTGGACAAGGGGTGAGCGCCCGCGCGCCGCACCGGCCCGACCCCGGAGCCCCCGCCGCGGGACCGCCCGGGCGAGCCCGCCGATGTCCCGGTCCGCCCGGCGCCGGCCGCGGCGCAGCGGCGCGGCGGCGCGGCCGAGGCGCCGCACGGGCGCGGGGAGCCGCGCGACCCGCCACACTGAACCCACAGCCATCCACCACCGAGGACCGAAGATGACCCGCGTAATCGCCGGCGCGGCCGGCGGCCGCCGCCTGGCCGTCCCGCCCGGCACCGGCACCCGCCCGACCTCAGACCGCGCACGCGAGGGTCTCTTCTCCACCTGGCAGTCCCTCCTCGGCGGCCCGCTCGACGGCGAGCGTGTCCTCGACCTGTACGCCGGCTCCGGCGCGGTCGGCCTGGAGGCGCTCTCCCGCGGCGCGGGCCACACCCTCCTGGTGGAGGCCGACGCGCGGGCGGCCCGCGTCGTCCGGGAGAACGTCCGCGCCCTCGGCCTCCCCGGCGCCGAGGTCAGGTCCGGCAAGGCCGAACAGGTCGTCAGAACCCCGCCCCCGCAGCCGTACGAGATCGTCTTCCTCGACCCGCCGTACGCCGTGACGGACGACGATCTTCGGGAGATTCTCCTCACACTCCGCTCGGAGGGCTGGCTCACGCCGGATGCGCTCGTCACCGTGGAGCGCAGCACCAGAGGGGGCGAATTCCGTTGGCCGCAGGGCTTCGAGCCGCTACGGGCCCGCCGCTACGGCGAGGGCACGTTTTGGTACGGTCGCGCCGCCTCTACGTGCGAAGACGCACGATGACCGGACCGGAGAGCGAGGGATCACCAGTGCGCCGCGCCGTCTGTCCCGGGTCGTTCGACCCGATCACCAACGGACACCTCGACATCATCTCCCGTGCCTCCCGCCTCTATGACGAGGTGTACGTCGCGGTGATGATCAACAAGGCCAAGAAGGGCCTGTTCGAGATCGAGGAGCGGATCGACCTGATCCGCCAGGTCACCGCCGAGTACGGGAACGTCCGGGTCGAGGCCTTCCACGGTCTCCTCGTGGACTTCTGCAAGCAGCGCGACATCCCCGCCATCGTCAAGGGTCTGCGGGCCGTCAGCGACTTCGACTACGAGCTCCAGATGGCGCAGATGAACAACGGGCTGTCCGGTGTGGAGACCCTGTTCGTGCCCACCAACCCCACCTACAGCTTCCTGTCCTCCTCCCTGGTCAAGGAGGTCGCGACCTGGGGCGGCGACGTCTCCCACCTGGTACCCCCGCTCGTCCTGGAGGCCCTGAACAGGCGCCTGCGCGACACGTGATGGGGCTACAGTCGTCCCGTCCGTCTCCAACACAGCTGTAGAGAGTGGCGAGCACACGGTGGACGTGCAGAAGAAGCTCGACGAGATCGTCGCCGCGGTCTCCAGTGCCCGGTCGATGCCCATGTCGGCCTCGTGCGTGGTCAACCGCGCCGACCTGCTCTCGATGCTCGACGAGGTGCGGGCCGCGCTGCCCGACTCCCTCGCCCAGGCCCAGGAACTGATCGGCGGGCGCGAGCAGATGGTCGAGCGGGCCCGCCAGGAGGCCGAGCGGATCATCGAGCACGCCCACGCCCAGCGCGGCTCCCTGGTCTCCGACACGGAGATCGCCCGCCGCTCCCAGGCCGAGGCCGACCGCATCCTCGCCGAGGCCCGCCAGGAGGCCGACGAGATCCGCGCCGAGGCCGACGACTACGTCGACTCCAAGCTGGCCAACTTCGAGGTCGTCCTCACCAAGACGCTCGGCTCCGTCGGCCGCGGGCGCGAGAAGCTCCTCGGCACCGGGCCGGCCTCCGGGGAGCACGGCTACGCGCACCCCGAGGACGCGGCGGACGCCGAGGAGGACGACGCCCCCGAGCGCAGCCACGACCCCGAGACGCTGCGCCGCGACGCCGACGCCTACGTCGACACCAAACTGGGCGCCTTCGAGGCGGTCCTCGCCAAGACCCTGCAGGCCGTCGGCCGTGGCCGGCAGAAGCTGCACGGCCGGATCGCCACCGACGACCTCGGCGCGCTCGCCGACGACACCAGCACCCTCCAGCACTCCAGCGACGCCGACTACCTCGCCGATCTCGCCGCCCTCGCCGAGCAGGACGGCCCGGCCGGGCAGCCCGCACGCCCCGGGTACGAGCCCCAGCCCCAGCCGGCCTACGGCTACCAGCAGCAGAGCGACGCCTACGCCGGCTACCCGCAGCAGGACCCGTACGGCTACCAGCAGGCCGCCCAGGCCGACCCGTACGCCGCCTACCCGGCCTACGGCTCCGAGCAGCCCGCCTACGAGCCCCAGCAGGGCTACGAGCACCAGCAGCCCCAGCAGGCTCAGCAGCCTCAGCAGGCTCAGCAGCCTCAGCAGGGCTACGAGTCCCAGCAGCCCCAGCAGGGCTACGCGCTCGACGAGACCAGCCTCTTCGACACCAGCATGATCAGCGCCGAACAGCTCAGGGCGTACGAGCAGGGCCGGGGGCAGTAGACCCGACCACCGGATTGGGCCGACAGCGAAAGGTCCAGTATCCTGGCTGTTCGGTCGCGCGTACGTCCGCGATCCACGCTGCCCGGACACATCAGGGGCGGCGTCCCTCTGAGCTGGAAGATCGATAGCAGGAATGGCCTCCAAAGCCCGCCTCGACCACCGCAACCCCCTCGTGTTCGACACGCACGAGCTGGGGCGGCGTCCTGGCGCGCTGCAGCGGCTGACCCGCACGATCGACGCCCCCAAGGACCTCGGGATCGGGGGAGTCATCGGAGTGCCGGAAGGCGCCCCGGTGGAGCTCGACCTCCGCCTGGAGTCGGTCATGGAAGGGGTGCTCGTCACAGGCACCGCCCGTGCACGGGCCCAGGGGGAGTGCGTAAGGTGTCTGGAGCCGCTTCAGCTCGACGTCGAAGCGGAGTTCCAGGAGATGTTCTCGTACCCCGAGGCCGACGAGCGGGGCCGGGCGAAAGCCCCGGCCGACGACACCGCCGCGGATGCCGAGGAGGACGAGGACACCCTCTTCATCGAGGACGGCCTGTTCGACCTCGAAACCGTGCTGCGCGATGCGGTGGTGCTCGCACTGCCGATGCAGCCGGTGTGCCGGGACGACTGCCCGGGGCTGTGCTCCGACTGCGGAGCACGCCTCGCGGACGACCCGGACCACCACCACGACGCCGTCGACATCCGTTGGGCGGCACTGCAGGGATTCGCCGATTCAGTCGAAGCCGGCGATAAGGACGAGATGAGCGGCGGCGCGCTTCCCTCAGCACGCGCCGACGAGAAGCAGGAGAAGTAGCCGTGGCTGTTCCGAAGCGGAAGATGTCGCGCAGCAACACGCGCCACCGCCGGTCGCAGTGGAAGGCTGCGGTCCCCACCCTGGTCGCGTGCGAGCGCTGCCACGAGCCCAAGCAGCAGCACATCGCGTGCCCGTCTTGCGGCACCTACAACAAGCGCCAGGTCCTCGCGGTCTGAGCGGCTGGTGAGAGGCACTGTGTCCACGCCGAAGAAGAACGCAGCGGACCACCAGGCCTCGTCCCACACGCTTCTGGAAGGGCGGCTCGGCTACCAGGTCGAGTCCGCCCTTCTGGTGCGAGCGCTGACCCACCGTTCCTACGCGTACGAGAACGGCGGTCTGCCGACGAACGAGCGGCTGGAGTTCCTCGGGGACTCCGTGCTCGGCCTCGTCGTCACGGACACGCTGTACCGCACCCACCCCGACCTGCCTGAAGGCCAGCTGGCCAAACTGCGGGCCGCGGTGGTCAACTCGCGCGCGCTGGCGGACGTGGGACGCACGCTCGACCTCGGCTCCTTCATCCGGCTCGGCCGCGGTGAAGAGGGCACGGGTGGCCGGGACAAGGCGTCCATCCTCGCCGACACCCTCGAAGCGGTGATCGGCGCGGTCTACCTCGACCAGGGCCTGGACTCGGCGGCGGAGCTGGTGCACCGCCTGTTCGACCCGCTGATCGAGAAGTCCTCCAACCTCGGAGCCGGCCTGGACTGGAAGACCTCCCTCCAGGAGCTCACCGCGACCGAAGGCCTCGGCGTGCCCGAGTACCTGGTCACGGAGACCGGCCCCGACCACGAGAAGACCTTCACTGCTGCTGCCCGCGTCGGAGGCGTCTCGTACGGCACCGGCACCGGCCGCAGCAAGAAGGAGGCGGAGCAGCAGGCCGCGGAGTCCGCCTGGCGGGCCATCCGGGCCGACGCCGACGAGCGGGCCGAGGCCGCCGCCCGGGCGACGGCCGACGGCGGCGCCGACGCTCCGAAGGCCTCCGCCTGAACCACACACCACGCGCCGAGCGCCCGCACTCCCCGGGGATGCGGGCGCTCGGCCCGTCCACCCGCGAGACACCGGGGGAGCCATGCCCGAGTTGCCCGAGGTCGAGGTCGTCCGCCGCGGCCTGGAACGCTGGGTCGCCCACCGGGCCGTGGCCGACGCCGAGGTGCTGCACCCGCGCGCCGTACGCCGCCACACGGCCGGTCCCGACGACTTCGCCCACCGTCTCAAGGGCCACCGCGTCGGCGTACCGTGCCGTCGCGGCAAGTACCTGTGGCTGCCGCTGGAGGACACCGGCCAGGCGGTCCTCGCCCACCTCGGTATGAGCGGCCAGCTCCTGGTCCAGCCGCACGAGGCGCCCGACGAGAGGCACCTGCGCATCCGCGTCCGGTTCGCCGACGGCCTCGGCACCGAACTCCGCTTCGTCGACCAGCGCACCTTCGGCGGGCTCTCGCTGCACGACACCACCGAGGACGGCCTGCCCGACGTCATCGGCCACATCGCCCGCGACCCCCTCGACCCGCTGTTCGACGACGAGGCCTTCCACCGGGCACTGCGCCGCAAGCGGACCACCGTCAAGCGGGCCCTGCTGGACCAGTCCCTGATCAGCGGCGTCGGCAACATCTACGCCGACGAGGCGCTCTGGCGCTCCCGCCTGCACTACGACCGCCCGACCGCGGGCCTCACCCGCCCCCGCACCCTCGGACTCCTCGGTCACGTCCGGGACGTGATGAACGCCGCCCTCTCCGTCGGCGGCACCAGCTTCGACAGCCTCTACGTCAACGTCAACGGGGAGTCCGGCTACTTCGACCGCTCGCTCGACGCGTACGGCCGTGAGGGGCTGCCCTGCAAGCGGTGCGGCACACCGATGCGGCGACGGCCGTGGATGAACCGGTCCAGCTACTTCTGCCCGCGCTGTCAGCGGCCGCCGCGGCTGGCGTCGTAGCGCTCCCGGGCGGCCACGACCTCGTCCATCCGCCCCTCCACGCACTGGATCAGCCCCAGCAGCCGCGACGCGACCTCCCGGCCCAGCGGAGTCAGCGCGTAGTCCACCCGGGGCGGGACCACCGGCTGGGCCGCACGGTGGACCAGCCCGTCGCGCTCCAGCGCGTGCAGCGTCTGGGCCAGCATCTTCTCGCTGACCCCGTCCACCCTCCGGCGCAGCTCACCGAAGCGCAGCGAGCCCTCCGACAGCGCGCCCAGCGTGAGCGCGCCCCAGCGGCCGGTGACATGCTCCAGCGTGCGGCGCGAGGGGCAGGCCTTGGCGAAGACGTCGTAGCGGACGTCCTGGGACGGGACCGTCATGCCGTCGAGCGTACAGCGCCACCCCGCGGACACCCCGGCCCTCGAAGGCACCGATGACCGATGCACCCCTCGGGGACGGGGGCCGGGTCAGTAGCCGAAGAATGAGGCAGTGCCTCGCCGGCCTGCGGCCTCCGGCGCGGCCAATGCTGTGACCTGCGGATTAGCTGTCGGACAGGGCAGGACTACGGAGTGGCTTGGACGACGGTGTCCAGCGCCTTCGATTGGGCACTGACGAGATCGCTTGGGATGCTCGCCGACGTTGCGGGACCGTCGGAAGTCGCCTTGTAGATCGCCAGCGTGGAACCTTGGCGTATGACGATCACGCTCACGGGGAGCTTCAACTCATCCGCACCGGGTTCGATGACCAGCTTGAGCTGGAAGGCGATCCCGTCGTCGCCCTTCGGTGGGCCGTCGGTGGCTTCGATGTCTTCGTAGGTCGCCTTCATGGGGCCTGCTGTGTACCCCTTGCAGGACTTCAAGGCCGTGCGAAGATCGTTGATCGCCTGAGCGGCGTCCGCTGAGCGGTACGACACCAGGGTGAGGATCGCAGAGTGGCCCTTCCTGCCTGCGATGCGCTGCACGCTGCCGACCGGGGTGTAACCGCTGGCCCCGTCGACTGCAGCACTGACCGGCGTGCACAAGGAAGGGTCGGTGTCGGTACGGCGTGCGGCATGAATGACGCCACTGCCGACGCCGCTCGTGCCCGCCCCAATCTCTTCCACCTGAACCCCGGGAAGGTCATGCGCGTCCACGACGGCGTCTTCAAGCTGCTGCTGAGACAACACACGCGCATTCTGTGCCGAGTCCCGGCTGGCAGTCGTCTTCGTCGTCGGGGCGTCTCCACCACGCTGACCGCCACAAGCCGTCATGCCGATGGTCACCAAAGCCATAACTGCCAGGTGCCTTCGCCCAATGGCTCTGCTCATGGCCCCTCCCCTTGTTCACACGATGCCGAGGAACGATACGACAGGTCATCGGGCGTATTCACCATCAAGCTGCGTGCCGACTCCGTCCTGCTCAACCCACCGCTCTCCACGGCTCCCATCCCGTCCGCCGCCGACCCACGCATCGTGGGGCGAGCGTGGTTCAGGCGTCCAGGTGGAGCGCGCCAGCGCACGAACGACCTGGATGCCATGGGCCGCGTCTGCTCGGCTCTGCCTGGGGCGACGGTGGACGGGATGGGAGCACCCCGCGCACGCCACTACGGGCCCGCAGTCGGCGCCCCCTCCATCCCGGTGCCGGCCGATCCCCCGCCGGAGGCATTGTCTTGACCGCGGGCCGCGCTGTGCGGTGATCGACTCATGGCCACCGACCCTATCCACACGTGGGCGCGCGTCGGCGCAGCGCGGGCGGAGCGGGCCGGAGGCAGGAGCGGCGCCCCAGCGGAGCCGGGAGCTCGCCCGGCGGAGCGGAGCGCAGCCGGGGCTTGATGAGGTGACCTTGCCCTGGCGGACCCTGGACGGCCCGCCGTCACGGGAAGAGCTGATCTTCCACAGCCCTGAGGGCCTTCCCCTCAACCGCAACCGCTTCAACGACCGGCAGTGACGCCCCGCCCTTCGGGTTGCCGGTGAGTCTTCGGGGCGGGACAACGGCACGCGCTGCGGCACTTCTACGCGTCGGTCCTGCTGGACGCCGGGGAGAGCATCGAGGCCCCGAGCGAGTACCTCGGACACCGTGATCCGGGCCTCACCCTGCGGACCTGCACCCACCTGAGATGCCGACCACCGCGACCCGCACTCGGGCCGCCGCGGACGCGGTCCACGGGCGCGGCGCCGTGGCGGACGACGGCCCCGACACGGCCCAGGGGACCTCATAGGTCGCTGACCTGCGGGTTCCTCAGTAGCCGAAGTCCTGGGTCCACCACGGGCCGCCGTCGGCGTAGTGGACGCCTACGCCCAGGGTCTTGAAGTCGCAGTTCAGGATGTTGGCCCGGTGGCCGGGGCTGTTCATCCAGGCTTCCATGACGGCCGCGGCGTCGGCCTGGCCGCGGGCTATGTTCTCGCCGCCGAGGCCGCTGACGCCGCTCAGGTCGGCACGGTCCCAGGGGCTGGCGCCGTCCGGGTCGGTGTGGTCGAAGAAGCCGCGCCCGGCCATGTCCTCGCTGAAGTCGCGGGCCAGCGCGGCCAGCGCGCTGTTCGCGGCCAGCGGCGTGCAGCCGGCGCTCCGCCGCTCCACGTTGACCAGGCGCAGCACCTCCGCCTCGGCGGCCGCCTCCGCGGACACCGTCACCTCGCGGGCCGGCGCGGTCGGCGTCCTCGTGGGCGTCCCGGACGGGCCCGGTGCCGGCGCCGCGGGTGCGGCCGACTCCTCGGAGGGGGTGGCCGGAGCGCTCTCCGGCGCCGACTCCGATGACGGTCCCGGCTCCGTCGCGGTCGGAGTCCCGGCCGGTGACGGCGAGGCGGACGCGGACGGGCCGGCGGAGGCCGGCGTGCGGCTGCCGCCCGGGGCCGCAGGGGGCTGCCCTGACCGGTCACCGGCGGCGGGGCCGGACGTACCGCCCTGCTGGGTCTCCAGGTTGCCGGGCCGGGGCGCGGACTCCACCTGGTCGGGGCTGCTGCCGCCGAGCCGGTAGGTGTCGACGCCCGGCACCAGGCCGGTGGTGACCGCGACCGCGCCGAGTGCGACCGCCGCGGACACCCCGAGCAGACCGGAACGCACCGGCGCGGGGGCCTTCTTCCGGGAGCCCCGGTGCGTGGAGGCGCGGCGACCGCCCGCCTGTCGCGGGACGAGAGCCTCGCCGGAGGAGGGCGGGACCGGAAGGACGGCGGTGCCGGCGCCGCCGTGCCCGGAGGACCGCGGCGGCGCCCACCCGGGGGTGGCGGGGCCGGCCGCGGTCGCGTCCGTCGCGTGGAAGGCCGCACCGGGCGCATAGGCTGCGTCGATTGCGTCGATTGCGTCGATTGCTTCGGTGGCGTAGAGGTACGCCGTGCTTCTCGCGTACACCTCGGCATACGCCTCGGGGTTCAGATAGGGCGCGATGCCCGGCGCGCCGTGACCGCCTGCGGAGGACTGTCGCGGGGTGCGGCCTGCGGCGGAACCGCTCTGCGAGGTGCTCCCGGTGGCATGGCCCTGCGTGGCGCGGCCGGCGGCGGAGCGGCGGTGGCGTCCCATGTTCTGGCCTTCCTCGGTCATGAGGTCCGTCAGGATCCTCGGGCCCCTCGGGCACCTGAAGATCTTGAGATTGCGCGGTCGACTCGTCCCCCACGGCCAACGCAGCTCACTCGATCGAGTGAGTTTCCTCTGAGATGCGTTGGGTGGGGACGGTACCGCATGGCGGTGGGGGCGGAAGTGTCCACCGGGACAATGGCCGGTTAGGTTGCGGTCATGAGCGACGATGTGCGAATGGTCGCCTGGGTGCGCGGACGCGTCCAAGGTGTGGGTTTCCGCTGGTTCACGCGGGCCAAGGCGTTGGAGATCGGCGGACTGAGCGGTTTCGCCCTCAACCTGGACGACGGCCGTGTGCAGGTGGTCGCAGAGGGAGCGCGGGCCGGCTGCGAGGGGCTCCTCGACTGGCTCCGGGGAGACGACACGCCCGGACGTGTGGACGGGGTGACCGAGATCTGGGACACACCCCGGGGTGGCTACGACGGCTTCGCCATCCGGTGACGGGCGGGGCCCGGCGTTCCGGCGGGCGCCGTGGGGGATTCCGTCCGGGGCCCTCGGGAGGGAGAACCTCCTGGTGATTGACAAGAACCCCTTGCCCCGGCGGACTCCGCACGCCAAGATGATCGCCACGCCCCGGCCCCCGGAGGGCCCGCCACGCCGTGGCTTTCCGGCCGTCGACTCCGGGCCGCCCCTCGATACGGGGCGTGATCGTGTTGACCGTCAAACTTTTTGGTGAGACGCTGAAAGCCCCGCGCACCTTAGCTGTTTGGCATGGAATACGGCAGTGTCGCTCGTGCGCCTGCCAAGCACCGCGGGTGCGAATCCCTCACGACCCACACCGCTTCGGTCGGTCACTCAGTGTGGAGGCCCATCCATCATGGCAAAGGCGCTTCTCGGTTACGTCGGCGGCTCCGACCCGCGACTCCTCGCCGAGATGCGACGGCTCCAGCAGCGTGTACAGGACCTGGAATCGGAGCTCGTACGGATCCAGGCGGAGAACGACGCGCTGACGGCTGCCGCTTCTCACCACGAGATCATGGAGAGCATCGACGCACACCAGGCGGAGCCTGCGCTCACCTGATCACTGCATCGCAGTACATGACACGCAGTGGTTGGGCTGCCCGTATCAACCGCTTCAGTTGTCAGAGTTTGCAAGGGACGCTTCGGCGTCCCTTCTTTCTTTCCTCGGGGTGCCTCCCCTCGGACGCCCCCCGGGTGCCCCTTCCTCCGGGCGGCCTGGTTTCCCCCGTGCAGTGTTTCACCCTCTTCAACGTCTGGTGTGCCCCTCGCGTTCACCCGCGAAACCGCGCGTTCATGGAGGGGGCGGGCCCCGGAAGGTAGAGTCCAGCGCCGTGCACCTCAAGGCCCTGACCCTCCGCGGCTTCAAGTCGTTCGCCTCGGCGACCACGCTCCGGTTCGAACCGGGCATCACCTGCGTCGTGGGCCCCAACGGATCGGGCAAGTCCAACGTCGTGGACGCCCTCAGCTGGGTGATGGGGGAGCAGGGCGCGAAGTCGCTGCGCGGCGGCAAGATGGAGGACGTCATCTTCGCCGGCACCACCGGGCGTCCCCCACTCGGCCGCGCCGAGGTGTCGCTGACCATCGACAACTCCGACGGGGCACTGCCCATCGAGTACGCCGAGGTCACCATCACGCGGATCATGTTCCGCAACGGCGGCAGCGAGTACCAGATCAACGGCGACACCTGCCGCCTGCTCGACATCCAGGAACTGCTCTCCGACTCCGGCATCGGCCGTGAGATGCACGTCATCGTCGGCCAGGGCCAGCTCGACTCCGTCCTGCACGCCGACCCGACGGGACGCCGCGCCTTCATCGAGGAGGCCGCGGGTGTGCTGAAGCACCGCAAGCGCAAGGAGAAGGCCCTGCGCAAGCTGGACGCGATGCGGGCCAACCTCGCCCGGGTGCAGGACCTCACGGACGAACTGCGCCGCCAGCTCAAGCCACTCGGCCGGCAGGCGGCGGTCGCCCGGCGGGCCGCGGTCATCCAGGCGGACCTGCGGGACGCCCGGCTGCGCCTGCTCGCCGACGACCTGGTCCGGCTGCGCGAGGCGCTCCGGGCCGAGGTCGCCGACGAGGCCGCGCTGAAGGAACGCAAGGAGGCGGCCGAGCAGGAGCTGCGCCGCGCCGTGCAGCGCGAGGCCGCGCTGGAGGACGAGGTCCGCCGGCTCTCCCCGCGTCTGCAGCGCGCCCAGCAGACCTGGTACGAGCTGTCGCAGCTGGCCGAACGGGTGCGCGGCACCGTCTCGCTGGCCGACGCCCGGGTCAAGAGCGCCACCTCCGTCCCGCCCGAGGAACGGCGCGGTCGTGACCCCGAGGACATGGAGCGCGAAGCCGCCCGTGTCCGGGAGCAGGAGGCCGAGCTGGAGGCCGCCCTGGAGGCGGCGCAGCGGGCTCTGGACGACACCGTCGCGCACCGCGCCGACCTGGAGCGTGAGCTGGCGGCCGAGGAGCGACGGCTGAAGGACGCGGCCCGCGCCGTCGCCGACCGGCGCGAGGCCCGCGCCCGCCTCGCCGGACAGGTCAACGCCGCCCGCTCGCGCGCCGCCTCCGCGCAGGCCGAGATCGACCGGCTGGCCCTCGCCCGCGACGAGGCCCAGGAGCGGGCCGTCGCCGCGCAGGAGGAGTACGAGGCACTCCAGGCCGAGGTCGACGGCCTCGACGCGGGCGACGTCCGGCTCGCCGAGCGCCACGACGACGCCAGGCGGCGGCTCGCCGGGGCCGAGGCCGCGCTGGCCGCCGCCCGGGAGGCGGCCACCGCCGCCGAGCGCCGCCGCGCCGCCACCCAGGCCCGCCACGAAGCCCTCGCCCTCGGGCTGCGCCGCAAGGACGGTTCCGGCGCGCTGCTCGGGGCGCGGGACCGGCTCACCGGCCTGCTGGGCCCGGCCGCGGAACTGCTCACCATCACGCCGGGCCACGAGAGTGCCCTGGCCGCCGCGCTGGGCGCCGCGGCCGACGCCGTCGCCGTCACCACGCCCGCCTCCGCCGCCGAGGCGATCCGCCTGCTGCGCAAGCAGGACGCGGGGCGTGCGGCCCTGCTGCTCACCGGAGCGCCCGAGCCGGACCCGCCGGGCGGACCGGACGCCTCCGGCCGCGAGGCCGCCACCGGGTCCGACGGCACCGCCGGGGCCCACGGCGCCGCCGAGTCCGACGGTGCCCCCGGTGCCCCCGGTGTTCCCGGTGCCCCCGGTGTTCCCGGTTCCGGTGGTGCCGCCACGACGCCGGGCGGGCCGTGCGGCCCCGGTCCACACGGCGCGGCCGCCGGGTCCGGCCCTGCGGCACCGGAGCGCGCCCGCGGCGGGGCCGGCCGGGGCGGATCCGAGGGCACGCGGGAGGAGGCCGAGCTCCCGGCGCCGGCGGCCGACCGTTTCGTCCGCGGTCCGGCCGAACTGATGCCCGCCGTGCGCCGCCTGCTGCGCGGCATCGTCGTCGTCGGCACCCTGGAGGAGGCCGAGGAACTGGTCTACGCCCACCCCCGCCTGACCGCGGTGACGGCCGAAGGCGACCTGCTCGGGGCGCACTTCGCCCATGGGGGTTCGGCGGGGGCGCCGAGCCTGCTGGAGGTGCAGGCGTCGGTCGACGAGGCCGCCGCCGAGCTGGAGGAACTGGCGACCCGGTGCGAGAGCCTCGCCGAGGAGCAGCGAACCGCCGCGCAGCGGCGCGCGGAGGCCGCCGCACTGGTCGAGGAGCTGGGGGAGCGCCGCCGGGCCGGGGACCGGGAGAAGTCGGCCGTCGCACAGCAGCTCGGGCGGCTCGCCGGCCAGGCCCGGGGCGCGGCGGGCGAGGCCGAGCGCAGCAGTGCCGCCGCCGCACGGGCCGAGGACGCTCTGGAACGGGCCCTGCAGGAGGTCGAGGAACTGGCGGAGCGGCAGGCCGTGGCCGAGGAGAGCGCGCTGCTCGGGGAGGACGGCGCGGACGAGCCCGATCCCTCGGTCCGGGACCGGCTGGCCGCCGACGGGGCGAACGCCCGCCAGACCGAGATGGAGGCCCGCCTCCAGGTCCGTACCCACGAGGAGCGCGTCAAGGCACTGGCCGGCCGCGCGGACTCCCTGGACCGGGCCGCGCGCGCGGAGCGTGAGGCGCGTGCACGGGCCGAGCGGCGACGGGCACGGCTGCGGCACGAAGCGGCGGTCGCCGAGGCGGTCGCCGCGGGAGCCCGCACTCTGCTGGAGCACGTCGAGGTGTCGCTGGAGCGCGCGGAGCGCGAGCGCGCCGCGGCCGAGACCGCCAAGGCGCGGCGCGAGCAGGAGCTCGCCGCGGCCCGCGGCATCGGGCGCGACCTGAAGGCCGAGCTGGACAAGCTGACCGACTCGGTGCACCGCGGCGAGGTGCTCGGTGCGGAGAAGCGGCTGCGGATCGAGCAGCTGGAGACCCGGGCGCTGGAGGAGCTGGGGGTGGAGCCGGCGGGGCTGGTCTCCGAGTACGGCCCGCAGCAGCCGGTGCCGCCGTCCCCGCCCGCGGAGGGCGAGGTGCTGCCCGAGGACCCGGAGGATCCGCGCAACCGGCCCCGGCCGTTCGCGCGGGCCGAGCAGGAGAGGCGGCTCAGGGCGGCCGAACGGGCGTACCAGCAGCTGGGGAAGGTGAATCCGCTGGCCCTGGAGGAGTTCGCGGCGCTGGAGGAACGCCACAAGTTCCTCAGCGAGCAGCTGGAGGACCTCAAGAAGACCCGTGCCGATCTCCTCCAGGTCGTCAGGGAGGTCGACGAGCGTGTCGAGCAGGTCTTCACCGAGGCCTACCGGGACACCGCGCGGGAGTTCGAGGGGGTGTTCGGCCGGCTGTTCCCGGGCGGTGAGGGCCGTCTGGTGCTGACCGATCCCGACAACATGCTCAGCACGGGCGTCGACGTCGAGGCGCGTCCGCCGGGCAAGAAGGTCAAGCGGCTGAGCCTGCTGTCGGGCGGCGAGCGCTCGCTGACGGCCGTCGCGCTGCTGGTGTCGATCTTCAAGGCCCGCCCCAGCCCGTTCTACGTGATGGACGAGGTCGAGGCCGCACTGGACGACACCAACCTCCAGCGGCTGATCCGGATCATGCAGGAGCTGCAGGAGGCCTCCCAGCTGATCGTGATCACCCATCAGAAGCGCACGATGGAGGTCGCCGACGCGCTGTACGGCGTGTCCATGCAGGGCGACGGTGTCTCGAAGGTCATCTCCCAGCGTCTGCGCTGAGGGGCGTCTCGCGCTGAGATCGACCCCTTCTCTTCAAGAAGTGAACACGGAGTCCCCCGCTGGGACGGGTTTCTGTCTCTAGTTTCACAGTGACCCCCTATTGACTTCGAAACTTGAAGGCATAGTCTCTGCAACGTTGATTTCATCTTCAGGTGTGAGCGATGTGTGTCCGTGTGCCACGGGAAGCCCGCACCTGTCGAGGCGCACCCCACCCGGCGACGGTGCCGATGGCGGCCCGAGGAGTTGATCGTGACCAGCACAGCGCAGGCGTCCAGGAAGGGTTCCGGGACCCAACCCGACCATCTCGGGCATGTCGTCTTCATCGCGGCCGCCGCCGCGATGGGCGGCTTCCTGTTCGGCTACGACAGCTCCGTGATCAACGGTGCCGTGGAGGCCGTCCGGGACCGCTACGACATCGGCTCGGCCGCGCTGGCCCAGGTCATCGCCATCGCCCTCGTCGGCTGCGCGATCGGCGCCGCCACCGCCGGGCGCATCGCCGACCGCATCGGCCGGATCCGCTGCATGCAGATCGCCGCCGCCCTGTTCACCGTGAGTGCCGTCGGCTCGGCGCTGCCGTTCGCGCTGTGGGACCTCGCCCTGTGGCGCGTGGTCGGCGGCTTCGCCATCGGCATGGCCTCCGTGATCGGCCCGGCCTACATCGCCGAGGTCGCACCGCCCGCGTACCGCGGCCGGCTCGGCTCCTTCCAGCAGGCCGCGATCGTCGTCGGCATCGCCGTCTCCCAGCTGGTGAACTGGGGCCTGCTCAACGCCGCCGGCGGCGACCAGCGCGGCGAGCTGATGGGCCTGGAGGCCTGGCAGGTCATGCTCGGCGTCATGGTGGTCCCGGCCGTCCTGTACGGCATGCTCTCCTTCGCCATCCCCGAGTCCCCGCGCTTCCTGCTCTCCGTCGGCCGGCGCGAACGCGCCCGCGAGGTCCTCGCCGAGGTCGAGGGCGGCATCGACCTCGACGCCCGGGTGGCGGAGATCGAGCACGCCATGAAGAGCGAGCACCGGTCCGCCTTCAGGGACCTGCTCGGCGGCTCCTTCTTCTTCAAGCCGATCGTCTGGGTCGGCATCGGACTCTCGGTCTTCCAGCAGTTCGTCGGCATCAACGTCGCGTTCTACTACTCCTCGACGCTGTGGCAGTCGGTCGGCGTGGACCCGACGGACTCGTTCTTCTACTCCTTCACGACGTCGATCATCAACATCGTCGGCACCGTGATCGCGATGATCTTCGTGGACCGCCTCGGCCGCAGGCCGCTCGCCCTCGTCGGCTCCGTCGGTATGGCGATCGGCCTGGCGCTGGAGGCCTGGGCCTTCTCCTACGACCTGGTCGACGGCAGGCTGCCCGCCACGCAGGGCTGGGTCGCCCTGGTCGCCGCGCACGTCTTCGTCCTCTTCTTCGCCCTGTCCTGGGGTGTGGTGGTCTGGGTCATGCTCGGCGAGATGTTCCCGAACCGGATCCGCGCCGCCGCCCTGGGCGTGGCCGCGGCCGCGCAGTGGATGGCCAACTGGGCGATCACCGCGAGCTTCCCGTCCCTGGCCGACCGGAACCTGTCCGCGACCTACGTGATCTACACGGCGTTCGCCGCGCTCTCGATCCCCTTCGTCCTGAGGTTCGTCAAGGAGACCAAGGGCAAGGCCCTGGAGGAGATGGGCTGAGCGACCCCCGGACCCGGGGAGAAGGGCCAAGTCCCCGCTGCCCCTCTCCCCGTCACCGTGACGTCCTCGTCACCGTGACGCGTGCTGCCCCGGCTCATCCGCCGAGCCGGGGCAGCACGCGCTCGCAGAACAGGCGCAGCCCCCGCCACCCCTCCTCCAGCGGCATCCCGCCCACCAGCGGATGCAGCACATAGGTGTCCAGGCGCAGCGCCGCACACGCGTCCGGCGTGAGTACCCGGTAGACGCCCTCCGCGCGCAGCTCGGCGACGGTCGACGCCGCCGAGCGCACCGCCGAGCGGGCCCCGTCCGGCTGCCAGGACGCGTAGGCGCGGGCCTCGTGCAGGAAGTGTCCGCCGTGCTCGGCCCAGGTGCGGTCCGGGTCCTCCGACACGTGGAGCAGCGGCGTCTCGGCCGCCGGCATCACCGTCCAGCCCTCGGTGCCGTACTCGGCCAGCCGCTCGTTGTAGTACGCCTGGAGTTCCGGCAGGTGCGCGCTCGGGAAGAACGGCAGCCCCAGCCGCGCGGCCCGGCGGGCGGCCGGCTTCGAGGAGCCGCCGACCAGCAGCAGCGGATGCGGCCGGGTGAAGGGGCGCGGGGTGACGCGCACGCTCCGGCCCCGGTACGCGAACTCCTCCCCGGTCCAGGCCCGCAGCAGAGTCCGCAGCAGCTCGTCCTGCAGCGCGCCGCGTCGCGCGAAGTCCACGCCGAACATCGCGTACTCCTCGGGCCGGTAGCCGATCCCGGCGACCGTCGCCAGCCGGCCGCCGCCGACCAGGTCCAGCACCGCGATGTCCTCCGCCAGCCGCAGCGGGTCGTACAGCGGGCCGATCGCCGCCGACACCGTCACCACCAGACGCCTCGTCGCCCCCAGCAGCGCGCCCGCGAAGGCGAACGGCGAGGGCAGCCAGTTGTCCGGGACGCCGTGGTGCTCCTCCGTCTGCACGGTGGTGACGCCGTGGCCGTCGGCGTACGAGGCCATCTCCACGGCCGCGCGGTAGCGGGCCGCGAGCGCACCGGGGCCGGCGCCGGGACCGACCAGGTTGAGGCGTACGACCGTGACGGGCATGGCAGTCCCTTCGCCGGGCGGCTCGCCCCCGGACCGTAGCTGACGACATGTCAGATGGCCAGGGATGCGACGCACGCCCCCGCTCGCGGGGCTGCGCGGCGCCCCGCGCGGCGGTGCCGGCCCGGACCGTACGCCGTCCCGTCGTCCCGTGGGGGCGTGCGTCCCGCCCCGGGTGGCGCTCCGTCCCGTCCCGCGGGGCGCTCCGTCCCGTCCCGCGGGGCGCTCCGTCCCGCCCCAGGTGGCGGTCCGTCCCGGCCTGCGGGGCGTCCGTCCCGCACCGCGCCCGCGGGTCGGAGGAACGTACAAGCCGGGTTCGGCCGGACCCATGGCCGATACTGGACGGGTTATGGAAACCGTCATCCTTGCTGTAGTCATCGCCGTGGTCGTGCTCGGCGCGATCGGCGGGCTCGTCATCGGCAGCCGGCGCCGGAAGCCGCTGCCCCCGCCGCCGCCCGCCGCGCCCGACATCACCGCCCCTCCGGCCGAGCCGCACGTCGGCGACGAGGCCGAGACGCCGCGGGACGAACCCCGCCGGACCATCGAGGAGGTGGACCTGCCGGGCGGCGGCGCACCGTCCGCGGTCGCGGAGCCCCCCGTCGCCGAAGAGCTCCCGCCGACCGAGATCGAGGTCCCGGAGCCCACCGCGGGACGCCTGGTCAGGCTGCGCGCCCGCCTGTCGCGCTCCCAGAACGCCCTCGGCAAGGGGCTGCTCGCGCTGCTGTCGCGCGAGCACCTCGACGAGGACACGTGGGAGGAGATCGAGGACACCCTGCTGACCGCCGACGTCGGCGTGCAGCCCACCCAGGAACTGGTCGAGCGGCTGCGTGAACGCGTCAAGGTGCTCGGCACCCGTACGCCGGCGGAGCTGCGCGGACTGCTCCGCGAGGAGCTGCTGAAGCTGGTCGGCACCGACGCCGACCGCGGCGTGCGCACCGAGCCCGAGGAGCGCAGGCCCGGCATCGTGATGGTCGTCGGTGTGAACGGCACCGGGAAGACCACCACCACCGGCAAGCTGGCCCGCGTCCTGGTCGCCGACGGGCGCACGGTCGTGCTCGGTGCCGCCGACACCTTCCGGGCCGCTGCCGCCGACCAGCTCCAGACCTGGGGCGAGCGCGTCGGCGCCTACACGGTGCGCGGGCCGGAGGGCGGCGACCCCGCCTCCGTCGCCTTCGACGCGGTGAAGGAGGGCAGGGAGATGGGCGTCGACGTGGTCCTCATCGACACGGCCGGCCGCCTGCACACCAAGACCGGCCTCATGGACGAGCTCGGCAAGGTCAAGCGCGTCGTGGAGAAGCACGCCCCGCTCGACGAGGTGCTGCTCGTGCTCGACGCCACGACCGGCCAGAACGGCCTGGTGCAGGCCCGCGTCTTCGCCGAGGTCGTGGACATCACCGGCATCGCCCTCACCAAGCTCGACGGCACCGCCAAGGGCGGCATCGTCATCGCCGTGCAGCGCGAGCTGGGCGTGCCGGTCAAGCTCGTCGGTCTCGGCGAGGGGCCGGACGATCTCGCCCCCTTCGAGCCGGAGGCCTTCGTCGACGCCCTCATCGGAGAGTGACGCCCCGCCCGCCGACCTGTGCGCGACAAGCGCCCGTCCCCGCAGCGGGGCGGGCGCTTCGCCGTGGCGGGGCCGCGGGGGAGGCCGGCAGGAGCCACCGGCCCGCCCTGCAAGGGGCCTGTGACCGCCCCGCCAGGGCCGCGTGCCGGTCCGGCGGGCGTCGGGACGCCCGCGCCCGGTCCGCCGTACGTCAGGCGCGCGACCGGTGGGCCACGTAGGCCAGCGTCCCCAGCAGCAGCCGTGCCTGCGGCGGACGGGTCGCCGAGTCCGGGCACGGAGCGCGCAGCCAGGTCACCGGGCCGATTCCGGCCCGCTCGGAGGGCGGGGCGGTGATGAAGCAGCCGGGGCCGAGGGCGCGCAGGTCCAGGCCCGGGTCGTCCCAGCCCATGCGGTACAGCAGCGCGGGCAGCTCGGCCGCGGCACCCGGTGCCACGAAGAAGTGGGCGCGGCCCTCGGGTGTCACCGCGACCGGGCCGAGCGGCAGGCCCATCCGCTCCAGCCGGACCAGCGCCCGCCGGCCCGTCGCCTCGGCGACCTCGACGACGTCGAACGCCCGCCCGACCGGCAGCATCAGCGCGGCCCCGGGGAACTCCGACCACGCCTCGGTGACCGCGTCCAGCGTCGCCCCGGCCGGCACGGCGCTCGCGAAGTCCAGCGGGTGCGCTCCGGGGGCGCGGCAGCCGCTCCGGCCGCAGGAGCAGACGCCCCCGGCGGCGCGGGCGCCGGGCACGACGTCCCAGCCCCACAGGCCGGTGTACTCGGCCACGGCGGTGCAGTCCGACGAGCGCGTGCGGCGCCGCGAGCCGGACCGGATGTCGCGAATGCCCCGGCTACTGCCGATCGTGAAGCCCATGCCCCCTCCAACGGGTCCGACGCGCCGGTGGTTACGAGACCGCCGGGCGATCGGCGAACGGCGCACGCCGCGACTGCGAGCGGCGCCTTCGTGCGCCCCGGGTGGTGCACCTGGCGGCGCGCGCCCCTTTGTGCACCTCTCCACTCACTCCCGGTTGTCCCATGTCAAGTGAATCGTGAGAAGGCCGAAGGGAGTTCATACGAAGGGGTGGCGAATGGTGGCGTTTCACGGATCGCCGTGGCTGGAGGGGTGATCGTAGGATTACTTTGAGTGCACGAGAACTTGCGGCACATGCGCTTGTGGGTATGCCGGAGGCAACTCGCTTTCCCGTTCGAAGGGTGAGAACCCGGGGACGGGCGGCCCGGACAACGGGCATTCTGATAGGGCTTGACGCAAGGCGGCGGCAAGCGGTCTTCGCGGTCTTCAGGGATGGGGGCGCTCCAGTGGGCGGCAACGGCGGAAGCGGGACGAACGCTGAGAAGCGCCCCAACGATCTGCTCGGTTCGTGGTTCGTGCGCAGCGGCTGGTCGAAGGGAGAGCTGGCACGTCAGGTGAACCGTCGGGCACGCCAGTTGGGTGCCAACCACATCTCCACCGACACCTCCCGGGTGCGTCGCTGGCTCGACGGCGAGAACCCCCGCGAGCCGATCCCCCGCATCCTGTCGGAGCTGTTCTCCGAGCGGTTCGGATGCGTCGTCTCCGTCGAGGACCTCGGTCTGCGTGCCGCCCGCCCGACACCCGCCGCCTCCGGCGTCGACCTGCCCTGGACCGGCCCGCAGACGGTGGCCCTCCTCAGCGAGTTCTCCCGCAGCGACCTGATGCTGGCCCGGCGCGGCTTCCTGGGCACGTCGCTCACCCTCTCCGCGGGCCCCGCCCTCATCGAGCCCATGCAGCGCTGGCTCGTCCCCGTCGCACCGGGCCCCGCACCCCGGGCGGACTCCGGCGGACCGGCCACCCGGGCCCGCGGCGCGCTGTCCCGGCCCGAACTGGACCTGCTGGAGTCCACCACCGCGATGTTCCGCCAGTGGGACGCCCAGTGCGGCGGCGGACTGCGCCGCAAGGCCGTCGTCGGCCAGCTCCACGAGGTCACCGACCTGCTCCAGGAGTCGCAGCCCGAGGCCACCACCCGCCGGCTGTTCAAGGTCGCCGCCGAACTCGCCGAACTGGCCGGCTGGATGTCGTACGACATCGGTCTCCAGCCCACCGCGCAGAAGTACTTCGTCCTCGCGCTGCACGCCGCGAAGGAGGCCGGGGACCGGCCGCTCGGCTCGTACGTCCTGTCCAGCATGAGCCGCCAGATGATCCACCTCGGGCGCCCCGACGACGCCCTGGAACTGATCCACCTCGCCCAGTACGGCAGCCGCGACTGCGCGAGCCCGCGCACCCAGGCCATGCTGTATGCGATGGAGGCCCGCGCCTACGCCAACATGGGGCAGCCCGGCAAGTGCAAGCGGGCCGTACGGATGGCCGAGGACACCTTCTCCGACGCCGACGAGTGGGACGAGCCCGACCCCGACTGGATCCGCTTCTTCTCCGAGGCCGAGCTGCACGGCGAGAACTCCCACTCCTTCCGCGACCTCGCCTATGTCGCGGGCCGCAGCCCCACCTACGCCTCCCTGGCCGAGCCCCTGATGCAGCGGGCCGTGGAACTGTTCGCCGAGGACGCCGAGCACCAGCGGTCCTACGCGCTCAACCTCATCGGCATGGCCACCGTGCACCTCCTCCAGCGGGAGCCCGAGCAGAGCACCGTACTGGCCGCGGAGGCCATGCAGATCGCCAAGAAGGTGCGTTCCGAGCGCGTGAACACCCGTATCCGAAAGACGGTCGACGCCGCCGTACGCGACTTCGGGGACCTCGCCGAGGTCCTCCACCTCACCGACCGGCTCTCCGTCGAACTGCCCGAGAGCGCGGCAGAGGCCGTCTGAGCGACGACGCCACCGCCCCCCGACCCCGGCCGCGGCCGGCCTTCCCGAACTGCCCGACTCGGCTCCCCCATGCCAGTCATTCGGAAGGCCGACCGCGGCCGGTCTCTTTCCCCCGGCGGTGTTCCTCCACCGAAGGTTGCGCCACGATAACGATCCCGCGCGCCCAGATCCGCCGATTCACCCAGGCGTAACACACCCGGCGCCTTCGTCACCGGCGCGAAACAACGAGGGGCGCCCACCGAAACCGCGCTGCGCCAATCTCCTTGCCCATAACCGGCCCACCCCTCCATCCCGCCCAGGCTTCGCCCGCACGGGGCCGTATCCACGACGAGGAGATACCGGCTTGAACGGCACAGATACCGGATTCGTACTGATCAGCGCAGCGCTCGTCATGTTGATGACGCCCGGACTCGCGCTCTTCTACGGCGGCATGGTCCGCGCCAAGAGCGTCCTCAACATGCTGATGATGTCCTTCATCTCCCTGGGCATCGTCACCGTCCTGTGGGTGCTCTACGGCCACTCCCTCGCCTTCAGCGGTGACTCGGGCGGCTTCATCGGCAACCTGGACATGATCGGCCTCAAGGGCGTCGACGCCGACAGCACCATGGAGAGCTTCACCGGCAACGACATCTCGTTGTTCTCCTTCTCGCTGTTCCAGATGCTCTTCGCCGTGATCACCGCGGCCCTGATAAGCGGTGCCCTCGCCGACCGCGTCAAGTTCGGCGCCTGGATGATCTTCATCGGCCTGTGGGTCACCGTGGTCTACTTCCCCGTCGCCCACTGGGTCTGGGGCGGCGGCTGGCTCTCCCAGCTCGACCCGGCCGTGATCGACTTCGCCGGCGGTACGGCGGTCCACATCAACGCCGGTATCGCCGCCCTCGCCGCGATCCTGGTCGTCGGCAAGCGTGTCGGCTTCAAGAAGGACCCGATGCGCCCGCACAACATGCCGCTGGTGCTGCTCGGCACCGCGCTGCTGTGGTTCGGCTGGTTCGGCTTCAACGCCGGCTCCGAACTGGGCGTCGACGGCACCACCGCCCAGATGGCCATCAACACGCAGGTCGCCACCGGCGCCGCCATGCTCGGCTGGCTCGTCTACGAGCGCATCCGCCACGGAGCGTTCACCACGCTCGGCGCCTGCTCCGGTGCCGTCGCCGGCCTCGTCGCCATCACCCCCTCCGGCGGCAACGTCAACATCTTCGGCGCCCTCCTCATCGGCGTCGTCGCGGGCGCCGTCTGCTCCTGGGCCGTCAGCCTCAAGTACAAGCTCGGCTACGACGACTCCCTCGACGTCGTCGGCGTCCACCTCGTCGGCGGTGTCCTCGGCACCCTGATGGTCGGCTTCCTCGCCATCGGCGGCGCCGGCGGTGTCGACCAGTTCCTCTCCCAGGCCATCGGTGCCTTCTCGGTGATGGGCTACACCTTCGTGGTCACCTGGATCATCGCCTTCGCCCTGCAGAAGACCATCGGCTTCCGTGCCTCCGAGGACGACGAGACCAGCGGCATCGACCAGGCCGCACACGCCGAGACCGCATACGACTTCAGCGGTGCCGGCGGCGGAGCCTCCCGGACCGCCGCCGCCCCCGTCACCGAGGCCGCAAGCAAGAAGGTGGACGCATGAAGCTCATCACCGCCGTCGTCAAGCCCCACCGGCTCGACGAGATCAAGGAAGCCCTTCAGGCGTTCGGCGTACACGGCCTGACCGTCACCGAAGCCAGCGGCTACGGTCGGCAGCGCGGCCACACCGAGGTCTACCGGGGCGCCGAGTACACCGTCGACCTCGTTCCCAAGATCCGCATCGAGGTGCTGGCCGAGGACGACGACGCGGACCAGCTCATCGACGTCATCGTCAAGGCCGCCCGCACCGGCAAGATCGGTGACGGCAAGGTCTGGTCCGTCCCGGTCGAGACGACCGTACGGGTCCGCACCGGCGAGCGCGGCCCGGACGCGCTCTGACACAGAAGAACAGGAGTCGCTGGGTGACGAGCACCGACGTGCACACGAAAGAAGAGGACTCGGGACCCAGCGGCTACGCGGCGGCCCGGCTGCGTCTCCTCACGGAGGGGACGCGGACCGGGCCGCCGCGCCGCACCGCCCTCGCCGAGCTCACCGACGACTGGCTGGCCGGCCTGTTCACCGCCGCGGTCCGCGCCGTGGGCGACACAGGACTGCGCGGCACCGCCCTCGTCGCCGTCGGCGGATACGGCCGCGGCGAACTCTCCCCCCGCAGCGACCTCGACCTGCTCCTGCTGCACGACGGCGCCGACGGCGCCGCGGTGGCCGCCCTCGCCGACCGCATCTGGTACCCGGTCTGGGACCTCGGTCTCGCCCTGGACCACTCCGTGCGCACCCCGGCCGAGGCCCGCCGCACCGCGGGCGAGGACCTCAAGGTCCAGCTCGGCCTCCTCGACGCCCGCCACGTCGCCGGCGACCTCGGTCTCACCGCCGCGCTGCGCACCACCGTCCTCGCCGACTGGCGCAACCAGGCCCCCCGCCGCCTGACCGAGCTCCAGGAACTCTGCGCCGAACGCGCCGACCGCCAGGGCGAGCTCCAGTACCTGCTGGAACCCGACCTCAAGGAGGCCCGGGGCGGGCTGCGCGACGCCACCGTGCTGCGCGCCGTCGCCGCCTCCTGGCTCGCCGACGCCCCCCGCGAAGGCCTCGACGCCGCCCGCCGCCGCCTCCTCGACGTGCGCGACGCCCTCCACCTCACCACCGGCCGGGCCACCGACCGCCTCGCCCTCCAGGAGCAGGACCAGGTCGCCGCGGAACTCGGCCTCCTGGACGCCGACACCCTCCTCCGCCAGGTGTACGAGGCCGCCCGCGTCATCTCCTACGCCAGCGACGTCACCTGGCGCGAGGTCGGACGCGTGCTGCGCGCCCGGTCCGTTAGGCCCCGGCTGCGCGCCATGCTCGGCGGCGGCAAACCCGCCCCCGAACGGTCGCCGCTCGCCGAGGGCGTCGTCGAGCAGGACGGCGAGGTCGTGCTCGCCCGCGCCGCACGCCCCGAACGAGACCCCGTGCTCCCGCTGCGCGCGGCCGCCTCCGCCGCCCAGGCCGGGCTCCCGCTCTCCCTGCACGCCGTACGGCGCCTCGCCGCCACCGTCCGGCCGCTGCCCGCGCCCTGGCCCGCCGAGGCGCGCGAGCAGCTGGTGACGCTGCTCGGCTCCGGGCGCCCCACCGTCGAGGTCTGGGAAGCCCTGGAGGCCGAAGGGCTGATCACCCGCATCCTGCCCGACTGGGAGCGGGTGCGCTGCCGCCCCCAGCGCAACGCCGTCCACGTGTGGACCGTCGACCGCCACCTCATCGAGACCGCGGTCCGCGCCTCCGAGTTCACCCGCCGGGTCAGCCGCCCCGACCTGCTGCTCGTCGGCGCACTGCTGCACGACATCGGCAAGGGCTGGCCCGGCGACCACTCCGTCGCCGGCGAGATCATCGCCCGCGACGTGGCCGCCCGGATCGGCTTCGACGCCGCGGACGTCGCCGTCCTCGCCACCCTCGTACGCCACCACCTGCTGCTCGTCGAGACCGCCACCCGGCGCGACCTGGACGACCCGGCCACCGTCCAGGCCGTCGCCGAGGCCGTCGGCACCCAGAGCACCCTGGAGCTGCTGCACGCCCTCACCGAGGCCGACGCCCTGGCCACCGGCCCCGCCGCCTGGTCCGCCTGGCGCGGCTCGCTCGTCGCCGACCTCGTGCGGCGCGTCGCGGCCGTGCTCGCCGGACACGGCTCCGGCGAACCCGAGCCGCCCGCACCCAGCGCCGAACAGGAACGGCTCGCCGTCGAGGCCTTCCGCACCGGCGGTCCCGTGCTCGCGTTGCGCGCGCAGACCGAGCCGCCCGCCGAGGAGACCCCGGGAGGGAGCGAGCCGCTCGGCGTGGAACTGCTGATCGCCGTACCCGACCAGCCGGGCGTGCTGCCCGCCGCGGCAGGTGTCCTCGCCATGCACCGCCTGACCGTCCGCACAGCCGAGCTGTGCGCCCAGGACCTGCCCTCCGGCGTGGAGGGCTCGGTCCTCGTGCTGAACTGGCGCGTCGCCGCCGAGTACGGCTCCCTGCCGCAGGCCGCCCGGCTCCGTGCCGACCTCGTCCGCGCCCTCGACGGCACCCTGGACGTCGCGGCGCGGCTCGCCGAGCGCGACGCCGCCTACCCCCGGCGCCGCGGGCTGCTCGCCCCGCCGCCGCGCGTCGCCGTCGACCCGGCCGCCTCCCGCCACGCCACGGTGATCGAGGTGCGCGCCCAGGACGCCCCCGGGCTCCTCTTCCGCATCGGACGCGCCCTGGAGGACGCGGCGGTGCGGGTCCGCAGCGCCCACGTCTCCACCCTCGGCGCGAACGCGGTCGACGCCTTCTACGTCACCGGCGACGACGGAGCGCCGCTGCCGGCCGAGGAAGCCGCCGCCGTGGCGCGGAAGCTGGAGGAGACGCTGCGGGGGTGAGGCGGACGCGCCGCGGGCCCCGCTGCCGCGTACGTCCTCTGCCGGGCGGCTTGCGGCCGGTACGGCTGTCCGTGGCGTGGCGTGGCGTGGCGTGGCGTGGCGGGGCGGGGCGGGGTGCGGCGCGGCAGGGGCGGGGGCGGGCCGCCGACGCCGAGCGGCCCGACGGGCCCCGGCGGCGCGGGCGAGGTGTGGCGACGCTCACCCGTGGCGTCCTGCGGGCTCCGTGGGTGCACGCGCGTCCGTGGGCGCGCCCACGGACGCGCGCCGGTCCCGTGACGGTGCGGGACGGGAAGGGCACCCGGGGAGCGGGCGGGCGGGGCCGGTGCGGTACGGCCCCGGGGTGCGTGCGCTATCCCCTGGCGCGGCGGTGCGGGGCGGCCTCGGACGGCGCCGTGTGCCGGCCCCGCGCGGCCGCGGGAGCGCCTGCGGCCGGACCCGGGGGCGAGGCCACCGCGCCGCGGACCCGTTCCCGCGGACCGGCCGCGCCGGGGGACGGGCACCCCGGGGCCGGTGCGGTACGGCCCCGGGGTGCGTGCGCTATCCCCTGGCGCGGCGGTGCGGGGCGGCCTCGGACGGCGCCGTGTGCCGGCCCCGCGCGTGGACCCGTTCCCGCGGACCGGCCGCGCGGCCGGTGGATGCGGCCGGTGGATGCGGCGGGCGGATGCGGCGGGCGGGGACGAATGTCCCGCCGGGCCAGATACCCTGGAGGGCGACCCTGACCGCTCCGACTCCGAGGACCGACGCCACCGTGTTCGATACCCTCTCCGACCGCCTCAGCGCGACGTTCAAGAATCTCCGCGGCAAGGGGCGCCTCAGCGAGGCGGACATCGACGCCACGGCACGCGAGATCCGTATCGCGTTGTTGGAAGCGGACGTGGCCCTGCCGGTAGTCCGCACCTTCATCAAGAACATCAAGGAGCGGGCGCTGGGGGCCGAGGTCTCCCGCGCGCTCAACCCCGCCCAGCAGGTCCTCAAGATCGTCAACGAGGAACTGGTCACCATCCTCGGCGGCGAGACGCGGCGCCTGCGGTTCGCCAAGCAGCCCCCCACCGTGATCATGCTGGCCGGCCTCCAGGGCGCCGGCAAGACCACGCTCGCGGGCAAGCTCGGCCGGTGGCTGAAGGAGCAGGGTCACTCCCCGCTGCTCGTCGCCTGCGACCTCCAGCGGCCCAACGCCGTGAACCAGCTCAGCGTCGTCGCCGAGCGCGCCGGTGTCGCGGTCTACGCACCCGAACCGGGCAACGGCGTCGGCGACCCCGTCAAGGTCGCCAAGGACTCGATCGGCTTCGCCAAGTCCCGCGTCCACGACATCGTCGTCGTCGACACCGCAGGCCGCCTGGGCATCGACCAGGAGATGATGCAGCAGGCCGCCGACATCCGTGACGCCATCAGCCCCGACGAGATCCTCTTCGTCGTCGACGCGATGATCGGCCAGGACGCGGTCAACACCGCCGAGGCCTTCCGCGACGGTGTCGGCTTCGACGGCGTGGTCCTCTCCAAGCTCGACGGTGACGCCCGCGGTGGTGCCGCCCTGTCGATCCGCGAGGTCACCGGCAAGCCGATCATGTTCGCGTCGAACGGCGAGAAGCTCGACGAGTTCGACGCCTTCCACCCGGACCGGATGGCCTCCCGCATCCTCGACATGGGTGACCTGCTCACCCTCATCGAGCAGGCCGAGAAGACGTTCAGCCAGGAAGAGGCCGCCAAGATGGCCTCCAAGCTGGCGTCGAAGAAGGGCCAGGACTTCACCCTGGACGACTTCCTGGCCCAGATGGAGCAGGTCAGGAAGATGGGCTCCATCTCCAAGCTGCTCGGCATGCTCCCGGGCATGGGCCAGATCAAGGACCAGATCAACAACATCGACGAGCGCGACGTCGACCGCACGGCCGCCATCATCAAGTCGATGACCCCGGCCGAGCGCCAGGAGCCGACGATCATCAACGGCTCGCGCCGCGCGCGCATCGCCCGTGGTTCCGGCGTCGAGGTCAGTGCGGTGAAGAACCTGGTCGAGCGGTTCTTCGAGGCCCGCAAGATGATGTCCCGGATGGCTCAGGGCGGCGGGATGCCGGGGATGCCGGGCATGCCCGGCATGGGCGGCGGCCCCGGGCGCGGCAAGAAGCAGCCGAAGAAGGCCAAGGGCAAGCAGCGCTCCGGCAACCCGATGAAGCGCAAGCAGCAGGAACAGGAGGAGGCCGCCCGGCGTGCGGCCGCCGCCCAGGGCGGTGCCTTCGGCGTGCCGGGTCAGCAGGCGGGGCAGGACTTCGAGCTGCCGGACGAGTTCAAGAAGTTCATGGGCTGACCGTACCGGTCGCCTGCCGGGCGTCGGGACCCCCGCGGGTTCCTCCCGCCGGGCCCGCGTCGCGGCCGTCGCCGCCGTACGTCGCGCGAGGGTGCTCTCCGCCGGAGGGCGCCCTCGCGGCCGTTGTCTGCGCGGCCGACGCCCTTGGGGCGGGCCGCGCGCCTCGGGGGCCGTACGCGCAACGGCCCCGGGACGGTACGGGGGCCGGGGCGTGCCTCCGGCGCCGCCCGCGCGTATGCCGGTGCGGCTTTCCTGTCGTAACGTCCCGGTATGACCAACCCGGCGCCGTCGCGCAAGGCCCCCGACCAGCCGTGGCGCACCGAGGGCACCCCCGAGGAGCCGCAGAAGCCGCCGCCGGGCGGGCGCGGGCCGCGGGCCGGCTGGTGGAAGCTGGTCGTCACGGCGTTGGTCGTGTATCTGCTCGCCAACGTCGTCCTGTCGTTCTTCAACGGCGGCGACGAGCCGACGGTCTCCTACACGGAGTTCACCAGGCAGGTCGACGCGGGCAACGTCAGCAAGATCTACTCCAAGGGCGACGCGATCCAGGGTGAGCTGAAGGAGAAGCGGGACAAGCCCGGCGGGGACGGCACCTACACCACGTTCAAGACACAACGCCCGTCCTTCGCGGACGACCAGCTGTGGGAGGACCTCACCAGGAACAAGGTCACGGTCACCGCGGAGCCCGTGGTCCAGGAGCGCAGCTTTCTGGCCAACCTGCTGATCTCCCTGGCGCCCATGCTGCTGCTGGTCCTCCTCTGGGTCTTCATCGCGCGGCGGATGAGCCAGGGCATGGGCGGCGCGGGCGGCGTCTTCGGACGGAAGACACCGCCCAAGCCCGTCGAACTGGTACCGGGGGAGCGGCGCACCACGTTCGCCGACGTGGCCGGCATCGACGAGGTCGAGGGCGAGCTCAACGACGTCGTCGACTTCCTGAGGAATCCGGACTCCTACCGCCGCATGGGCGCCAAGATGCCCCGTGGCGTGCTGCTGGCGGGACCGCCCGGCACCGGTAAGACGCTGCTGGCGCGAGCGGTCGCGGGCGAGGCGGGGGTGCCGTTCTTCTCGGCGTCGGCCTCGGGGTTCATCGAGATGATCGTCGGCGTCGGCGCCTCCCGGGTGAGGGAGCTGTTCGCCGAGGCCCGGAAGGTGGCCCCGTCGATCATCTTCATCGACGAGATCGACACCATCGGCCGGGCCCGCGGCGGCGGCGCGGGCGTCGGCGGCCACGACGAGCGCGAGCAGACGCTGAACCAGATCCTCACCGAGATGGACGGCTTCACCGGCTCCGAGGGCGTGGTGGTCATCGCCGCCACCAACCGTGCGGACGTCCTCGACCCGGCCCTGACCCGCCCCGGCCGCTTCGACCGGGTCGTCAACGTCTCCCCGCCCGACCGCGACGGCCGCCGGGCGATCCTGGAGATCCACACCCGCGAGATCCCGCTCGCCGACGACGTCGACCTCGGCCAGGTCGCCCGGACCACCCCCGGCATGACCGGCGCGGAGCTGGCCAACCTCGCCAACGAGGCCGCCCTGATCGCCGTCAAGCGCCAGCAGGACCGGGTGACCCGGTCCGACCTGTCGCAGGCGCTGGAGAAGGTGCAGCTCGGCGCCGAGCGGGCGCTGGTCATGCCGCTGGAGGAGCGCCGCCGGACGGCCTACCACGAGAGCGGGCACGCCCTGCTCGGCATGCTCCAGCCGGGCGCCGACCCGGTCCGCAAGGTCACCATCGTGCCGCGCGGCAGGGCGCTCGGCGTCACGCTGTCGACCCCGGAGTCGGACAAGTACGCCTACACCGAGGAGTACCTGCGAGGGCGGATCATCGGCGCGCTCGGCGGCATGGCGGCGGAGCACGTCGTGTTCGGCGTCGTGACCACCGGCGCCGAGAACGACCTGGAGCAGGTCACCGGTATCGCGCGCGGCATGGTCGCCCGCTGGGGCATGAGCGAGCGCGTGGGCCGCCTGTCCGCGCTGCCGAGCGACGCCCAGCAGGCGTACGGTCTCGCGGCCGCTCCCCAGACGCTCGACGCCATCGACGGCGAGATGCGCCGGATCGTCGACGCGTGCTACGAGGAGGCCTGCCACAAGCTTCGCGACCACCGAGGCCGGCTCGACGCCCTGGCCGAGGCCCTCCTGGAGCAGGAGACGCTGGACGAGGCGGACGCCTACCGGGTCGCCGGGATCACCCGGCTGACGAAGGAGACGGACACCTGACCGGCGGCGTCGTACGCCCGCCGGCGGCGCCGCGGCGTCGGGCTCCCGCGGCGTCGCGGGAGCGGTGGCTCCCGCCGGGACGCGCCGCGTAGGAGCGGTCGCTTCCAGCCGTCCTAGGGGACGCGGGTGATCAGGTAGCGGAACACGTTGGGCATCCACACCGTGCCGTCCTCGCGCCGGTACGGGAGCAGCGCCTCGGCCAGCTCCTTGTCGACCTGCTCGCGGTCGACGACGGCCTCGTCGAGCAGGCCCGTCGACAGCAGACCGCGCACCGCACTGCCGAGGTCGGCGTATCCGAACGGACAGGCGACGCGGCCCGAGCCGTCCGGGTCCAGTCCGGCGTGCCGGGCCACGTCCTCCAGGTCGTCGCGCCGGGCGGGGTGCCAGCCGCCCGCGCCGCGCGGCGGGCCGGCCGGGCCCAGGACCGTCCGCAGCACCGCCGACGTGGCGCAGCGCTCCGGCGGGCCCCAGCCCGTGAGCACCACCGCCGCGCGGTGTGCGGCGAGCGGCACGGCCGCCGCGAGCAGTTCCGCGAGCGCCTCCGCGTCACCGTCCGCGCAGCCCACCGGCTCGAACGCGGTCACCAGGGTGTACGGGGCGGACTGCGGCGCGGCCGGGCGGGGCAGGGCGCCCGGAACGATCCGGACGTCCCCGCGCGGCTGCGGGCCCCGGTCTGCGGGGAGGAGCCGTTCGCGGGCGAGCGCCAGCCGTTCGGGCGCGGCGGCGTCCGCGCCGGTGACCGCCGCACCCCGTGAGACCGCCATCAGCAGGGCGAGCCCGCTCCCGCAGCCCAGGCCCAGCAGCCGGGTCGCCGGGCCCACGTCGAGCCGCTCGTACACGGCCTCGTAGAGCGGCACGAGCATCCGCTCCTGGATCTCCGACCAGTCACGCGCGCGTGCCCTCGGATCCACGCGGGGATGAGGTCCCGCGTGAGGCCGGTGCTGCCGCACGAGCGTAGGTGTCATGGAAAGCGCCCCAATCCGCTGAGAGGTGATGCCGTGCCGAGTCCCTGGCCCCCCGGTGCCGTGCCCGCGCCCCCCGTATGCCAGGTAACTCCCGGCTCGCTGTGCCGTCCAGGGGTCCAGGGGCCCCGCTTCGGGGCCCGTCGCCCATGTGGCGAGAATTCACATTCCGGCAACGCGGACCGGTACGGTGGGCGCTCGGCGAGGCCGATCCACCCGCTCTCCAGAGGTTGCTGACGGGCCGTCGGCGGCAGCGGCGGACGCGGCTGCGGGAGCACCCGGTAACGTCGCCGCCGTCACGGGCGCAGAGAGGGATGCCCGCGAGGCGGCCGAAACGCGTCTTGCGCCGTCGCCGACGCCGGCCCTCCGCCCGGCGCGACCGTGCTACGCGTGTGTGCGTAGCGGGTGCGTAGGAGATGCTCGGGGGTCACTACGCACCGCCTTGCCACGAGGTGCGAGGCTTCTCCGCAGATCAGCGCACCCATCCTCGTCGCGGCGCATCAGCCGCAACTGACGGGTACGTGCAAATTATTTGGGATGCCCCGGAATAGGAACACAGCGGGGGCCTGGCTCGTTGTCATTACGTGAGCACGACACAGACACCACCTGTTCTCGCAGCGGAACTGGCACAGGCGTGGGCCGACATTCAGCGGTACCACCCAGAGCTGCCGGACCTTGCCGCGCCCGAGTCCCTGATCGGGGAGTCGTCGTCCGCTTGCGGTCACGAGCTCTCCTTCGAACGGTTGCTGCACGAGGCCGTGCACGGCATCGCGGCGGCCCGCGGGGTGCGTGACACCTCGCGGGCCGGCCGGTACCACAACCGCAGATTCCTTGCGATCGCCGAGGAACTGGGCCTGGACCATCCCGACGAGCCGCACCCGAGCAGCGGCTTCTCACTGGTCTCGCTCAACCCCGAGGCGAAGCGCCGCTACCGGCCCACGATCGAGCGCCTCCAACGGGCGCTCAAAGCCCATCTGGCCGCGACCTCGGCCGACAGCGCCCGTTCGTTCCGCGGTCCGGCCGCCCGGCACGGCTCGTCCGGTGGCGGTGTCCGGGTCAAGGCGGTGTGCGACTGCGGACGCAACGTCCGGGTCGTTCCGTCGGTCCTGGCCCAGGCGCCGATCGTCTGCGGGGGCTGCGGAAAGCCGTTCCGGATTCCCGAGGTCGCGGGCGCGGCCTGACATCGCGTACCGGCATCTCGTGGCTGCCGGTCCCGCGGGTGATGCGGGGTGCCGCGTGTGGCAGGAGCCCACGCGGCACCCTGGCATGCGCTCATGCGCTCATGCGCTCGGGACGGGGCCGGGTGTGGGCATCCTCGCGGCGGGCCGGCATGCCTGGAAGCCGGTGCAGAAGCCGGTGCAGATGCCGGTGTACCCGCGTCCCGGACCGCCGTGTGCGCCGGGGCCTGTCCGTCCGAAGGCCCGCTCCCGAGCCGGCGCGGTCGCGCGCCCGTGTGCGCGGGCCGTGCGGTCCCCGCGGCCCGGCGGGTGGCGCGGAGCTGTTCCGGGGCGGAGCGGGGTCCGGGTGTGGCGCTGCTCCGGGGCGGGGGAGAGGAGCAGCCGGGCCCCGGTCAGCGGGGCGTGCAGGGTGTGGCACAATGGCTAGCTGTACTCGACAGTCGTACAGGACCCCTCTCTCCTCCGGCTGACGCGTCCATCGGGCCACTCGGGTACCGCAGCCCCACGCGGCATCCCGTTGTGCCCCACCACGTCAAATCCAGGAGAACCCGCTCCCGTGGCAGTCAAGATCAAGCTGAAGCGTCTGGGCAAGATCCGTTCGCCTCACTACCGCATCGTCGTCGCCGACTCCCGCACTCGCCGTGACGGCCGTGCGATCGAGGAGATCGGCAAGTACCACCCGACCTACAACCCGTCGGTCATCGAGGTGGACGCCGAGCGCGTGGCGTACTGGCTGGGTGTCGGCGCGCAGCCGACCGAGCCCGTCCTCGCCATCCTGAAGAAGACCGGCGACTGGCAGAAGTTCAAGGGCGAGCCCGCCCCGGCTCCGCTGCTCGTCGCCGAGCCCAAGAAGACCCGCCCGTCGTTCGACGCCCTGGGCGGCGACGACGAGGGCAAGGGTGAGGCCATCACCCAGAAGAAGAAGGCCGAGAAGAAGGACGAGGCGGCCACCGAGTCGTCGGCGTCTGAGTCGACCGAGGCCTGAGCAGCATGCTCGAAGAGGCGCTTGAGCACCTCGTGAAGGGCATCGTCGACAACCCTGACGATGTGCAGGTCGCCGCGCGCAACCTGCGTCGCGGGCGAGTGCTCGAGGTGCGGGTCCACCCGGACGACCTCGGCAAGGTGATCGGCCGCAACGGCCGCACCGCACGCGCTCTGCGCACCGTCGTGGGCGCCATCGGTGGCCGCGGTGTCCGCGTCGACCTCGTCGACGTGGACCACGTCCGCTGACGCTTCAACGCAACCGGCTCGGGCCGGGGAGGGCCACTGGGCCGTCCCCGGCCCGCAGTCGTATGACAGGAGATCTCTACTCGTGCAGCTGGTAGTCGCACGGATCGGCCGCGCCCACGGCATCAAGGGCGAGGTCACCGTCGAGGTACGCACCGACGAGCCCGAGCTGCGGCTCGCGCCGGGCGCCGTCCTGGCCACCGACCCGGCCTCCGCCGGGCCGCTCACCATCGCCACCGGCCGCGTGCACAGCGGCCGCCTCCTCCTGCGGTTCGAGGGCGTGACCGACCGCACCGCCGCCGAGGCGCTGCGCAACATCCTGCTCATCGCCGCGGTCGACCCGGACGAGTTGCCCGAGGAGGAGGACGAGTACTACGACCACCAGCTGATCGACCTGGACGTGGTGACCCGGGACGGCGTCGCGGTGGGCCGTATCACCGAGATCTCACATCTGCCCTCCCAGGACCTCCTCATCGTCGAGCGGGAGGACGGCAGCGAGGTGATGATCCCCTTCGTGCAGGAGATCGTCACCGAGATCGACCTGGAGGAGCAGCGGGCCGTCGTCGACCCGCCCCCCGGCCTGATCGACGACCGCGCCGAGACCGCCTCCGGCCGGGACGACACCTGATGCGGCTCGACGTCGTCACGATCTTCCCCGCGTACCTGGAGCCGCTGAACGTCTCCCTGGTCGGGAAGGCACGCGCGCGCGGCCGTCTCGACGTGCGCCTGCACGACCTGCGCTCCTGGACCTACGACCGGCACAACACGGTCGACGACACACCCTACGGCGGTGGCCCGGGCATGGTCATGAAGACCGAGCCCTGGGGCGACGCCCTCGACACCGTGCTCGCCGACGGCTACGAGTCCGGCTCCGCGGCACCCGCCCTCGTCGTGCCCACGCCCAGCGGCCGCCCCTTCACCCAGGAACTGGCCGTGGAGCTCTCCGAGCGGCCCTGGCTGGTCTTCGCGCCGGCCCGCTACGAGGGCATCGACCGGCGCGTGATCGACGAGTACGCCACCCGGATGCCCGTCTACGAGGTGTCCATCGGCGACTACGTCCTCGCGGGCGGCGAGGCGGCCGTCCTGGTCATCACGGAGGCCGTGGCGCGGCTGCTGCCCGGCGTGCTGGGCAACGCCGAGTCCCATCGGGACGACTCCTTCGCACCCGGAGCGATGGCGAGCCTCCTGGAAGGCCCCGTCTACACCAAGCCGCCCCGGTGGCGCGGCCGCGACATCCCCGACGTACTGCTCAGCGGGCACCACGGGAAGATCGCCCGCTGGCGCCGCGACGAGGCCCTGCGGCGCACCACGGCCCACCGGCCCGACCTGATCGAGCGCTGCGACCCGAAGACCTTCGACAAGAAGGACCGGGAGATGCTGTCCATCCTCGGCTGGGCGCCCGACCCCGACGGCGAGCCGTACGGCCGATTTTGGCGGCGCGTCCAGGACGTGGAAGAATAGGCCGCTGTTGTGTGCCGTCCGGCGTGCGCCCCTGCCACAGGGGGACACGACGCCCGCTCCGACGTACACGGCGCTACCGTCAGAACACCTAGTTACCGTTGATGACCTGTGGCATCAGCGAGGAAAGCAGACGAAATGTCTCACCTGCTCGACTCCGTCGACGCCGCGTCGCTGCGCAGCGACGTCCCGGCCTTCCGTCCGGGCGACACCGTCAACGTCCACGTCCGCGTCATCGAGGGCAACCGCTCCCGTGTGCAGCAGTTCAAGGGCGTGGTGATCCGTCGCCAGGGTTCCGGCGTGCGCGAGACCTTCACGGTCCGCAAGGTCTCCTTCTCCGTCGGCGTCGAGCGCACCTTCCCGGTGCACACCCCGATCGTGGAGAAGATCGAGCTCGTCACCCGCGGTGACGTGCGCCGCGCCAAGCTGTACTACCTGCGCGACCTGCGCGGCAAGGCGGCGAAGATCAAGGAGAAGCGCGAGAACTGATCTCGCGTCGGAGTTCGCTCCGGGGCCGGATAGCATCGGGCCCCGATGGACACCGAAGCACAGCCGACGGAGCGCGACCGCTCCCCCCGTCCCGCGACACCGGGGCGGAAGGGGCGGTCGCGCTTCGCGTTGGTGTCCCGGATCACGCCGTGGCTGCCCGGCGGCGCGTACACCCTGACCCTGCTGGTCTGCCTGGTGTTCCTGCTGCTCGTCAACCTGTTCGTGGCGCAGCCGTTCCAGATTCCCAGCGGGTCCATGGAGCAGGGGCTGAGAGTCGGGGACCGCGTCGTCGTAAATAAGTTGGCGTACCGTTTCGGTGCGGAGCCGGAGCGGGGAGACGTCGTCGTCTTCGACGGCACGGGGTACTTCGGGGGCGCGGACTACGTCAAGCGCGTCGTGGGCGTGGGAGGAGACCGCGTGGTCTGCTGCGACAAGGAGGGCAGGATCGAGGTGAACGGCCGGCCGGTCGACGAGTCGACCTTCCTGTACCCCGGTGACAGCCCGTCCTCGGTGCCCTTCGAGGCGGTCGTCCCGGACGGCCGCCTGTTCCTCCTCGGTGACCACCGCAGCGCCTCCAGCGACTCCCGTGACCGCCTCGGCTCGCCAGGGGGCGGAATGGTGCCCGTCGGCGCGGTGATCGGACGGGCCGAGGCCGTGGTCTGGCCGCTCGGGCACGCGGCCCTGCTGCACCGGCCCGAGGCGTACGCGGGCGTGCCGGCGGGCGACCGGGGCGATGCCGGCGGTGTGGCCGCGGCAGCGGGTTCGGGTTCGGGTACGGGTACGGGCGTCGGCCCGGCGGGCTCGGTCGCCGTCGGCGGTCCGGCCGCGTCCGTCGCGGCCACCGGCTCCGCCGGTTCCCGCGACGCCGATGGTCCGGCCGGCTCGGGTGGTCCTGGGCGCGGCGCCGGCGGTGGCCGTGGGTAACCGGGGCAGGTCGCGCGGAGCGGGCGGCACGGCCGCCGAGGAACTGCTGCCCACCGGGACGCGCCGTACCTCCCGCCCGTCGAGCGGACGCACGCGGGCCGAGCGGCGCAAGCTCCAGCGCAGGGTCAAGCGGCGCCGCCAGCGCTCCGCGGTCAAGGAGATCCCGCTGCTGGTCGGTGTGGCGGTGCTGATAGCCCTCGTGCTGAAGACGTTCCTCGTCCAGGCCTTCGTGATCCCGTCCGGCTCCATGGAGCAGACCATCCAGATCGGCGACCGGGTGCTGGTCGACAAACTGACCCCGTGGTTCGGCTCCGAGCCGGAGCGCGGTGACGTCGTCGTCTTCCGGGACCCCGGCGGCTGGCTCAACAGTGAACAGCCCAACCAGAAGAAGGACGACCCGATCGTCGTCAAGCAGGTCAAGGAAGCACTGACCTTCATCGGCCTGCTGCCGTCGGACGACGAGAAGGACCTGATCAAGCGCGTCGTCGGGGTCGGCGGCGACCATGTGGTCTGCTGCGACACGCAGGGCCACGTCACCGTCAACGGCATGCCGCTGAACGAGACCGACTACCTGCATCCCGGAAACGTACCCTCCGAATCGACGTTCGACATCACGGTGCCGCAGGGGCGCCTGTGGGTGATGGGCGACCACCGGGACAACTCAGCGGACTCACGGGCGCACCAGGACACCGACTACGGCGGCACGGTGTCCGTCGACGAGGTGGTGGGGCGCGCGGTCGTCATCGGCTGGCCCGTCGACCACTGGACCACCCTGAACGAGCCGGACACCTACGTCGCCGTGCCCGACGCGGAGCCCGGGTCGACCGCGGCCCCCCGGCCGTCGCATAGGGTTGCCTCCGACGATCCGGACGTGGCGACCCCGCTCCCGGGCCCTGCGGAACTCCCGCTCGTTATGGGAGTGGTGGGCCTGCAGCGGATCAGGCGCAGACGGCGGCACAGAGTAAGGAGTTGGCGTGGGGGATGTGGCGGTGGGCTCACGGTCCGGACACGACGGCGAGGAACACCGCGGACGGCCCGAGGAAGCGACCGGCCGGCCCGCGGACGGCGTCGCGGACTCCGGGAGTGACGCCCGTGCGACCGAGGACGGCGCAGTGACGGACGAGACGCAGGAGGGCCCCGAGCCCACCGAACCGGCGAAGAAGCAGCGGTCCTTCTGGAAGGAGCTGCCGATCCTGATCGTGGTGGCGCTCGTGCTCGCGCTGCTGATCAAGACCTTCCTGGTCCAGGCCTTCTCGATCCCCTCCGACTCGATGCAGAACACCCTCCAGCAGGGTGACCGGGTGCTCGTCGACAAGCTCACCCCCTGGTTCGGCTCCGAGCCCGAGCGCGGAGAGGTCGTGGTGTTCCACGACCCGGACAACTGGCTGGCCGGCGAGCCCACTCCGGACCCCAACGCCCTCCAGACGGTCCTCAGCTGGATCGGCCTGATGCCCTCCGCCGAGGAGAAGGACCTCATCAAGCGGGTCGTCGGCGTCGGCGGCGACACCCTCGAATGCACCGGAACGGGCCCCCTGAAGGTCAACGGCCAGGCCCTGGACGAGCCCTACGTCTACCCGGGCAACACGCCCTGCAGCGACGACGACCAGGGCGGCCGCTTCAAGGTGACGATCCCCGAGGGCTTCATCTGGGTCATGGGCGACCACCGGCAGAACTCCCGCGACTCGCGCTACAACCAGGCGGACGCCCACCACGGCATGGTGCCGGTCGACAAGGTCGTCGGACGGGCCGTCGTGCGGGCCTGGCCGGTCAACCGCTGGGGCACCCTGCCGGTGCCGGACACGTTCGACCAGGTCGGCCGTCAGGCCTCGGCGGGCCCGGCCCTGCCCGGTGCCCCGCAGGCTCTGGCCGTGGCAGGCGTGCTGCCCGTCGCCGTGTGGCGACGCCGCCGCAGGTGACGCCGCCACACGGCGACGGCCCGGTGCGCGCGTCGGACGTGCAGCCCTTCGATGCGCGATCCCGGTCGCGCACCGGGGGCTGACCGCTTCCGTACCGCCGGGTAGGGTGCGGACCCATGGGTGAGAGCGCGACAGACACGGCCTCGCGACGCGGCGGCACGGGCCCGGGCCGGGTGCGGGGCCGGGCCGGGCACATCCTCTCCGGGCTGGCGGTGGCGCTGGGCATGGTGCTGTTCCTCGCCGGCTTCGGCTGGGGAGCCGTGGTCTACCGGCCGTACACGGTGCCCACCCGTTCCATGAGCCCCACCATCGACGCGGGCGACCGGGTGCTGGCGCAGCGGGTGGACGGCGACGACGTACGCCGCGGCGACGTCGTGGTCTTCAAGGACACCACCTGGGCCAACGTTCCCGTGGTCAAGCGCGTCGTCGCCGTCGGCGGGGACACCGTCGCCTGCTGCACACAGGGCCGGCTGACGGTCAACGGCCAGCAGATCGACGAACCGTATCTGCCCGAGGGACAGCCGGCGGAGAGCATCGGGTTCACGACCGTGACCGTGCCCGAGGGGCGGCTGTTCCTGCTCGGCGACGAACGCGCCGGATCGCTCGACTCCACCGCACACCTTCAGGACGCCGCCGGCGGTACCGTCGCCCGCTCCGCGGTCACCGGACGGGTCGATGCCGTCGTCTGGCCGATGGACGGCCTCCTGCCTCGCCCGTCCGGCTTCGAGGCCCTCGGCGCCGAGGTGTCCCGGCCAGGGCCGTTCCGGCTGCTCGTCGGCATGATCGTCGGCGGGGCCGCGCTGGTCCTGGCGGGCGCCGCCTACGGGCCGGTCGCCAGGTGGGCGGGTGCGGCCCGCTCCCGGCGCGCCGGGAGCGCCGGTGTCCGCTGAGACGAGGAGCGAGCCGCGGGACTCCTACGACGGCGGACTGCGCCGGGTCGCCCGGGTGGTGCTGCTCGACCCGCGGGACCGGGTCCTGCTGCTGCACGGCCACGAACCGGATGATCCGGCCGACGACTGGTGGTTCACGCCGGGCGGAGGAGTGGAGGGCGACGAGACACGCGCGCAGGCCGCGCTGCGGGAACTCGCCGAGGAGACCGGGATCACGCGGGTCGAACTCGGACCGGTGCTGTGGCGGCGCAGGTGCTCCTTCCCGTTCGCCGGGCGCCGCTGGGACCAGGACGAGTGGTACTACCTGGCCCGTACGGCGCAGACCGCGGCCCGCCCGACAGCGCTGACCGAGCTGGAACGCGCCAGCGTCGCCGGTACGCGGTGGTGGGCCTGTGAGGAACTCTCCCGGACGCATGAGACCGTGTATCCGACCAGACTCGCCGGGCTGCTGCGCACGCTGCTCGACGACGGTCCCCCGGCTCGCCCGGTCACCCTTGACACGGAAATCGTCTAGAGGTTCCCGGGACTGGCGCACAATGGGTGGATCGCACGGCTGAAGGGGAACATGCCATGAGCGCCGAGGACCTCGAGAAGTACGAGACCGAGATGGAGCTCAAGCTCTATCGCGAGTACCGCGACGTCGTCGGTCTGTTCAAGTACGTGATCGAGACGGAGCGGCGCTTCTACCTGACCAACGACTACGAGATGCAGGTGCACTCGGTCCAGGGTGAGGTCTTCTTCGAGGTGTCCATGGCGGATGCCTGGGTCTGGGACATGTACCGGCCGGCCCGGTTCGTCAAGCAGGTGCGCGTCCTCACGTTCAAGGACGTGAACATCGAGGAGCTCAACAAGAGCGATCTGGAGCTGCCGGGCAGCTGACGCGGCCCGGGGCGACGGGCATGACTCCTCACCCGAGCGGGTGACGCGGTTCTCCACAGTCGTGCGCTCGTCCACCAAGATCCACTCTGGGGTGGGTCTCGCGTGATCGTTGGCGCCGGAGGTGGTGCCGACATGAGCACGGGAGACACGCCGGGCACGGGAGACACGCCGGGCACGGGAAGCACGCCGGGCCTGGGGAACACGCCGGGCACGGGGAAGATGCCAGGCACGGGGAACACACCGGGCGCCGGGAACACACGAAGCGCGGGAATCGTACAGAGCGCGGGCGAGGCGCGGGGCGCGGGCGAAGTGCCGGCCGCGCAGCGGGCGTGGCGTGCCGGGAAGGCGCGCAGCGCCCTCGGCCGGTACGGCGAGGCGGTCGCCGCGCGGCGACTGTCCGAGACCGGTATGACGGTCCTGGCCCGCAACTGGCGCTGCGGCAGGACGGGCGAGATCGACATCGTCGGACGGGACGGGGACGTCCTGGTCGTCTGCGAGGTCAAGACCCGCCGTGACGGCCGGTACCAGCACCCGATGGCGGCGGTCACCCCGGACAAGGCCGCACGCCTGCGCGACCTGGCCGAACGCTGGATCCAGGCCCATGGCGGAGCCCCGCCCGGCGGCGTACGCATCGACGTGGTCGGCGTGCTCCTGCCCCGGCGCGGCGCACCCGTCGTGGAACACGTGCGGGGGGTGGCCTGATGGGATTCGCGCGCACCTGCGCGGTCGCCCTGGTGGGCGTCGAAGGCGTGGTCGTCGAGGTCCAGGCCGACCTCGAGCCCGGCGTGGCCGCGTTCACCCTCGTCGGACTGCCCGACAAGAGTCTCACCGAGAGCCGCGACCGGGTACGGGCCGCCGTGGTCAACTCCGGGACCGCGTGGCCGCAGAAGAAGCTGACCGTGGGCCTGAGCCCGGCATCCGTTCCGAAGGCCGGCAGCGGCTTCGACCTGGCCGTCGCCAGCGCGGTGCTGGGCGCGGCCGAGCGCATCGACCCCCGTGTGCTCGCCGACATCGTGATGATCGGCGAGCTCGGCCTGGACGGACGGGTGCGCCCGGTCAGGGGCATCCTCCCGGCCGTGCTCGCCGCCGCCGACGCGGGCTGCGAACAGGTCGTCGTGCCGGAGTGCGCCGCCGCCGAGGCCTCCCTCGTGCCCGGCGTGTCCGTTCTCGGGGTGCGCAGCCTGCGGCAGCTCATCGCCGTTCTCGCCGACGAGCCCGTGCCCGAGGAGGATCCCGACGTGCAGGGCCGCGCCGGCCCGCTGCTCGCCGGACTGCGGGTCCCCGGCACCGCCGCCGCCACCGGTGCGGGCGGGCCGCACCAGGAGGCCGGCCACGACCTGGCCGACGTGGTGGGCCAGTTCTCGGCCCGCACCGCCGTGGAGGTCGCCGCGGCCGGCGGCCACCACCTCTTCCTGGAGGGCCCGCCGGGAGCGGGCAAGACCATGCTCGCCGAGCGGCTGCCGGGCGTTCTGCCTCCCCTCACCCGCCAGGAGTCCCTTGAGGTCACCGCCGTGCACTCGGTGGCCGGGCTGCTGCCGCCGGGCAAGCCGCTCATCGACGCGGCCCCCTACTGCGCCCCGCACCACTCGGCCACCATGCAGGCGCTGGTCGGCGGCGGCCAGGGCGTCGCCCGTCCGGGCGCCGTGTCGCTCTCCCATCGTGGGGTCCTCTTCCTGGACGAGACACCGGAGTTCGGCAGCCGGGCGCTGGACGCGCTGCGCCAGCCCCTGGAGGCCGGCCATGTGGTCATCGCGCGCAGCTCGGGCGTCGTACGCTTCCCTGCCAGGTTCCTGATGGTCCTCGCCGCCAACCCCTGTCCCTGCGGGCGGTTCACCGGGGCGGGCGACCCGTGCGAGTGCCCGCCCGCGGTGGTCCGCCGCTACCAGGCCCGGCTGTCCGGGCCGCTGCTGGACCGGGTCGACCTGCGGGTCGAGGTGGACCGCGTCACCCGGGCCCAGCTCACCCACCGTGATGCCCGGGGCGAGTCCACGGCCGTGGTCGCCGACCGGGTGCGGCAGGCCCGTGAGCGGACCGCCGCCCGGCTCGCCGACACCCCCTGGCACACCAACGGCGAGGTGCCAGGCCGCGAACTGCGCAGTCGCTTCCACCCCGCGGCCGGCGCCCTGGACGAGGCGGAGCGCGGGCTCGAACGGGGCGCGCTGACCGCGCGTGGCCTCGACCGCGTGCTGCGGGTCGCCTGGACCGTCGCGGACCTCGTCGGTCACGACCGGCCCGACGCGATGGACGTCGCGCTCGCGCTCCAACTGCGCACCGGTGTTCCGCGGGGTGTCCCGATGGTCATCGGGGCACCGGCATGAGCGGCGCATCGGGCGACGACCTGCTCGGCAGGGTCCTGCTCACCCGGGTCATGGAGCCCGGGGACGCGGTGGCCGGGCGGTGGGTGCGGGAGTTCGGCGTGGCGGAGGTGGCCGCACGGCTCACGGACGGCGGGACGGCCCTGCCGGGCGTCGGTGCGAGCCGCTGGAGCGGACTGCTCGCGCGGGCACGGGACGCCGACCCCGAGCGGGACCTCGCGGCCGCAGCGCGCGCCGGGGCCAGGTTCGTGTGCCCCGGCACGTCCGAGTGGCCGGCGCAGCTGGACGACCTCGGGGACGCCCGACCTCTCGGGCTGTGGGTGCGGGGGCGGCCCAGCCTGCGGATGTGGGCACTCCGATCGGTCGCGGTGGTCGGCGCCCGCGCCTGCACCGCGTACGGCGCGCACATGGCCGCCGACCTGGCCGCCGGTCTCGCCGAGCACGGCTGGGTCGTCGTCTCCGGCGGCGCCTACGGAGTCGACGGCGCCGCACATCGCGGCGCCCTCGGCGCGGGCGGTGCCACCGCCGCCGTCCTGGCCTGCGGCGTCGACCGGCCCTATCCGCGCGGACACACCGAGTTGATCAACCGGATCGCGGAACAGGGCCTGGTGATCGGTGAGTTGCCGCCCGGCGAGCACCCGACCCCGAGCCGGTTCGTCCTGCGCAACCGGGTCATCGCCGCACTGACCCGGGGGACCGTGGTCGTGGAGGCGGCCCGTCGCAGCGGCTCGCTGGTCACCGCGCGTGCCGCGCAGCGGCTCGGCAGGCACACCATGGCCGTGCCCGGACCGGCCACCAGCGCGCTGTCCGCGGGAGTGCACGAACTCCTGCGTGCGGAGGCGGTGCTGGTCACCGACGCTGCCGAGATCGTCGAACTGGTCGGCGCCATGGGACAGCTCGCGCCCGAGCGGCGCGGCCCCGTGCTGCCCCGCGACCTGCTGCCTCCGGCCGCGGTGCGGGTCCTTGCCGCCCTGCCCGCGGGCCGGCCCGCCCCCGTCGGTGAGATCGCCCGCGGCGCGCAGACGACGCAGGACGACGCGATCGCGAGACTGTACGAACTGAGGGCTCTCGGATACGTCGAACGCCACGGCGACGGCTGGAAGTTGACACGCCAGGCGGTGATCTCCGTTCGCGGCGGTCGGCCGCCGAACTGACGGAGCCTGTTCGTCCGTCCGGGGGAAGTCGTACTCCCCTTGGGAGAACGCCGAGTTGACGTGTTCCAACGGTGTCGGGGCGTGGCTGCCCGGCCCTGCCGGAGCGGCCAGCGGAACGTATCTGCACCCCCGGCGGGCCGCTCCTTCGCACACCGCGACACCCCAGTCACGCTACGCTCACGAAGTTCCCGACACAGCCCGCCAACTCCCCACCAGAGTGACAGCTCACCCAGACAGTCCCGCATCGCAAGCTTCACGGCAGAACGGCTCAAGGCGACGAATGCCCCAGCACACCTCCGGGTCCGACCGGGCGGCGATCCCCCCAGCCGCCCGCGACGGTGGCGGCGTGCGGCCGCCCGCTCCCTCGACGCTCGACGAACTGTGGCGGTCCTACAAGGCGACCGGAGACGAGCGGCTGCGCGAGCAGCTCATCCTGCACTACTCGCCGCTCGTGAAATACGTGGCCGGCCGGGTGAGCGTCGGCCTGCCACCCAACGTCGAACAGGCCGACTTCGTGTCCTCCGGTGTCTTCGGGCTCATCGACGCGATCGAGAAGTTCGACATCGGCCGGGAGATCAAGTTCGAGACGTACGCGATCACCCGGATCCGCGGCGCGATGATCGACGAGCTGCGGGCGCTGGACTGGATCCCCCGTTCCGTGCGGCAGAAGGCACGCAACGTCGAGCGGGCCTACGCCACCCTGGAAGCCCGGCTGCGGCGCACTCCCTCGGAGGGCGAGGTGGCTGCCGAACTGGGCATCGCCGTGGACGAACTGCACGCCGTGTTCAGCCAGTTGTCACTGGCCAACGTGGTCGCCCTGGAGGAGCTGCTGCACGTCGGCGGGGAGGACGGTGACGGGCTCAGCTTCATGGACACGCTGGAGGACACGGCCGCCGACAACCCGGTCGAGGTGGCCGAGGACCGAGAACTGCGCCGCTTCCTCGCCCGGGCGATCAACACGCTGCCCGACCGGGAGAAGACCGTCGTCACGCTGTACTACTACGAGGGCCTCACTCTCGCCGAGATCGGGAACGTGCTGGGCGTGACCGAGAGCAGAGTCAGCCAGATCCACACCAAGTCCGTGCTGCAGCTGCGCGCGAAGCTGGCGGGCTTCGGCCGCTGACCGGCCTCCCGGTCGGGGTGCTCCCGCCCAGGGGCGCTCCGTCCGTACAGTGGTTGACGTGCCAAGGATTCGAGCGGCCTCCGTGGCCGAGCACCGGTCGATGCAGAGAGCCGCCCTGCTGGACGCGGCTCGGTCCCTGTTGTCCGAAGGCGGGACGGAGGCGCTGACCTTCCCGGCCCTGGCCGAGCGCACCGGACTGGCGCGGTCGTCCGTGTACGAGTACTTTCGTTCGCGGGCCGCCGTCGTCGAGGAGCTGTGCGAGGTCGACTTCCCCGTATGGGCCGCCGAGGTCTCCGCGGCGATGCAGCGCCGTACGACGCCTCAGGACAGGGTCGAGGCCTATGTGCGGGCCCAGCTGGAACTGGTGGGGGACCGGCGGCATCGCGCCGTCGTGGCGATCTCGGCCCGCGAGTTGGACGCCGGTGCCCGCGAGAAGATCCGGGCCGCGCACGGGGGACTCATCGCCCTGATCGTCTCGGCGCTGGCCGAGCTCGGTCACGAGGAACCCCGCCTTGCGGCCATGCTCCTCCAGGGAGTGGTCGACGCGGCCGTCCGCCGACTGGAACTGGGCGCCGCCGAGGAGCCCCGAGTGATCGTGGACGCGGCCGTCGCGATGGCTCTGCGGGGCGTGCAGGGCTGAGCCCCGCCATGCCGGTCCCGCCCGGTCCCCGTCCTCGGGCAGCGCCGCCGCGGAGCCTCGGCCGGGCCCGGCCTGCCCGGAGGAGCCGGCGCGGTGACGTGCCCCGGCGTGCCGCGAGGAGCCTGCCCCGTTGCGGCCCGCTGCCCGGTCGGCGGTATCCGCGTGACCGTACGCCCGTCCTCACCAGCCCGGACCGGTCGGCACGGCAGCACGCCTCCACCCGCCCGCCGCCCGCCGGGGCCGGTGCCGCCGGGACCGCCCCGCTTGCCCGGGCGGCGGCGGAGGGGCCCCTGGACCATGCGAGCGGCAGCAGCCGCGACGGCCCGGCCCGCAGCAGCCACGCCGGGAGCAGGCTCAGTGGATCGAGGTACACGGGTCCGCGCCGCAGACCCCAGTGCACGCACGGCTGCCCGCAGTGCCACCCCGCCGGCTCCACCGTCCCGACCACGTCGCCCGCCGCGACCACGTCGCCGCGGCGCACCGTCGCGCGGACCGGTTCGTACGTCGTGCGGACGGGCGGATCTCCCGAGCCCGTAAGCTCCAGCGACACCACCCCGCGGCCCGCCACCGGTCCCGCGAAGAACACCCGGCCCGGCGCCACCGCCCGTACCGGTGCCCCCGGCGCCGCCGCGAGATCCACACCGCGGTGCCCGGGACCGTAGGGAGTCGCCGGGGGTTCCCAGCCGCGCAGTACCGGGGGGCGCCGCCCCACCGGCCAGACCCGGGCGAGCCGGGGAGGAGGGTCGCCGGACGGTGTCGGCAGGGCGGCCGGGGGCCTTGTCGCAGCAGGTGGGCGGACGGACCGGGCCGGTCCGTCCCCGGCCGGCGCCCTCGGGGCGGTGAGGGCCGGCCGGGTGCCTGCGGGCGTGTCCGGGGCGGTGGGGGGAGGCGCGTCCTCGGGGGGCGCGCCGGGGGCGGTGAGAGGCGGATCGGCTTCGGTGGGCGCGCTCGCGGCGGCCGCCGGCGCGGGCGGGCGGGCCGTGGGGGGCGGGCCGGGGGCGGCCGGGGACGGCGGGCCGGCCTCGTCGGGCGGGGCGGGGACGGCAGCGGGCGGGTCGGTCTCGGCGGCTGCGCCCAGCGTGGTGAAGACCGAGCCGAGCAGCAGCATCAGTCCCAGTCCCACCAGTACGGTCCGGGCAGGCCGAACGAATCGTTTCGTAGGCATGCGGCGACCCTCCCGCAGGTCCTCCCGGGCCGCAGGGGCCTGTGGACCGGCGGCCGCTTGTGGACAACGGCGTCACCCGGTGCCTTTCCGGTCCCGTACACTTCTGAATGGCGACCCGGGCCACCGGGTCGACTTCGCACGCCCCGACGTCGGCGGTCAGACCGCCGGTGTCACGCGCCCCTCGGTCCTTCGCGGCAGGCGCATCGGGAGCGTCAGGCGTGGGCGCCGTCCGGCACCCGCGGCACAACCGAGAAACACGAGGAGAACGGCCATGGCCGTCGTCACGATGCGGGAGCTGCTGGAGAGCGGCGTCCACTTCGGTCACCAGACCCGTCGCTGGAACCCGAAGATGAAGCGCTTCATCTTCACCGAGCGCAACGGCATCTACATCATCGACCTGCTCCAGTCGCTGTCGTACATCGACCGCGCCTACGAGTTCGTCAAGGAGACCGTCGCCCACGGCGGCACGGTCATGTTCGTCGGTACGAAGAAGCAGGCGCAGGAGGCCATCGCCGAGCAGGCCACCCGCGTCGGCATGCCCTACGTCAACCAGCGCTGGCTGGGCGGCATGCTCACCAACTTCTCGACCGTGTACAAGCGTCTGCAGCGCCTGAAGGAGCTGGAGCAGATCGACTTCGAGGACGTCGCGTCCTCCGGTCTGACTAAGAAGGAGCTCCTGGTCCTCTCCCGCGAGAAGGCCAAGCTGGAGAAGACCCTCGGCGGTATCCGCGAGATGCAGAAGGTGCCCAGCGCCGTCTGGATCGTGGACACCAAGAAGGAGCACATCGCGGTCGGCGAGGCCCGGAAGCTCAACATCCCGGTCGTCGCCATCCTGGACACCAACTGCGACCCCGACGAGGTCGACTACAAGATCCCGGGCAACGACGACGCCATCCGCTCCGTCACCCTGCTCACCCGTGTGATCGCCGACGCCGTCGCCGAGGGCCTCATCGCCCGCTCCGGCGTCGCCACCGGCGACAAGGGTGAGAAGGCCGCGGGTGAGCCGCTCGCCGAGTGGGAGCGCGACCTGCTGGAGGGCGAGAAGAAGGCCGAGACCGCCCCCGCCGCCGAGGCTGGCGAGGCTGTCGAGACCAAGGACGCCGCCCCGGCTGCCGAGGCTCCCGCCACCGAGGCTCCCGCCGCGGACGCCGAGCAGGCCTGACCCGTCAGCGTCAGTGACGGCGGGGGCGGTGCTGCACCGAGCACCGCTTGCGCGGTGAAGTCCGCCCCCGCCGTTCACCCGTGGATCAGCGGAACGTCGCCGGACCCGGCTACCACCGGAACGCAGACTCCGTAGATCTTCGAGATCTTCCAGACTTCGAGAAAGACTCACAGACTCATGGCGAACTACACCGCCGCCGACGTCAAGAAGCTTCGTGAGCTCACCGGCGCCGGCATGATGGACTGCAAGAAGGCGCTGGACGAGGCCGACGGCAACGTCGAGAAGGCCGTCGAGGCGCTGCGCATCAAGGGCCAGAAGGGCGTCGCCAAGCGCGAGGGCCGCTCCGCCGAGAACGGCGCCGTGGTCTCGATCATCGCCGACGACAACTCCTCCGGCGTCCTCGTCGAGCTGAAGTGCGAGACGGACTTCGTCGCCAAGGGCGACAGGTTCCAGGCCGTCGCCCGCCAGATCGCCGAACACGTCGCCAAGACCTCCCCGGCCGACCTCGAGGCCCTGCTCGCCTCCGAGATCGAGGCCGGCAAGACCGTCCAGGCGTTCGTCGACGAGGCCAACGCCAACCTGGGCGAGAAGATCGTCCTGGACCGCTTCGCGCAGTACGCCGACGGCTTCGTGCTGGCCTACATGCACCGCACGATGCCCGACCTGCCCCCGCAGATCGGTGTCCTGGTCGAGCTCGACAAGCCGAACGCGGACGTCGCCAAGGGCATCGCCCAGCACATCGCCGCCTTCGCGCCGAAGTTCCTCTCCAAGGAGGACGTGCCGGCCGAGGTCGTCGAGTCCGAGCGCCGCATCGCCGAGGAGACCACCCGTGCCGAGGGCAAGCCCGAAGCCGCGATCGCCAAGATCGTCGAGGGTCGCGTCAACGGCTTCTTCAAGGACGCGACGCTGCTCGGCCAGCCCTACGCGCTCGACAACAAGAAGTCGGTCCAGAAGGTCCTGGACGAGGCCGGTGTCACCCTGAAGCGCTTCACGCGCATCAAGGTCGGCATCTGAGTCCCTACCGGGACCCACGCGCGACCCGGGGCGGCCTACCGCTAGGGTCGACCGCAGTCGTCCGCGGACGCCGGCACCCGCGCGTGTGACGGACGACAGCAGATCTGACGAGGAGGCCATTGCCGAGCATGGGAAGCACCCCAAACGGCAATGGCCTTCTTCGTATGTGCACCACGTGAAAGAGGCGGGATGTCCATGACCACCAAGGCCCAGAAGAGCGACGACGGCAAAGTGCCCGGACGGTATCTGCTGAAGCTGTCCGGAGAGGCCTTCTCCGGCGGCGGGGGCCTCGGCGTGGACCCCGACGTGGTGCACAAGATCGCCCGGGAGATCGCCGCCGTCGTGCGCGACGGCGCCCAGATCGCCGTCGTCATCGGCGGCGGCAACTTCTTCCGCGGCGCCGAGCTCCAGCAGCGCGGCATGGACCGGGCCCGGTCGGACTACATGGGCATGCTCGGCACCGTGATGAACTGCCTCGCCCTCCAGGACTTCCTGGAGAAGGAGGGCATCGACAGCCGGGTGCAGACCGCCATCACGATGGGCCAGGTCGCCGAGCCGTACATTCCGCTGCGCGCCGTGCGCCATCTGGAGAAGGGCCGCGTGGTCATCTTCGGCGCCGGTATGGGCATGCCCTACTTCTCCACCGACACCACTGCCGCGCAGCGTGCCCTGGAGATCGACGCCGAGGCGCTCCTGATGGGCAAGAACGGTGTCGACGGGGTCTACGACTCCGACCCCAAGGCCAACCCGGACGCCGTGAAGTTCGACGCCCTCGGCTACGGCGAGGTCATCACGCGCGACCTGAAGGTCGCGGACGCCACGGCCATCACGCTGTGCCGCGACAACAAGCTCCCGATCCTCGTCTTCGAGCTTCTGGCCGAAGGCAATATCGCTCGCGCCGTCAAGGGTGAGAAGATCGGCACGCTGGTGGGTGACCAGGGCAGCCGGGCCTGACCGGAGATGCACCCGCAGCCCGGCCGGGGGATGGACAATGTCCTACCGGTCGGGAACCGTGCAGGAAGAAGACGCGACGCAGCCGGCCGCCACCCGAAGGGGACCCGCAGCCGGGCCTTACTCAAGACACGCAGGAGCAAGTGGTGATCGAAGAGACCCTCCTCGAGGCCGAGGAGAAGATGGAGAAGGCCGTCGTGGTCGCCAAGGAGGACTTCGCCGCGATCCGCACCGGCCGTGCGCACCCGGCGATGTTCAACAAGATCGTGGCTGACTACTACGGCGCGCCGACGCCGATCAACCAGCTGGCCTCGTTCTCCGTGCCGGAACCGCGCATGGCGGTGGTGACCCCGTTCGACAAGAGCGCGCTGCGCAACATCGAGCAGGCGATCCGCGACTCCGACCTGGGCGTCAACCCGAGCAACGACGGCAACATCATCCGGGTGACGTTCCCCGAGCTCACCGAGGAACGGCGCCGCGAGTACATCAAGGTCGCCAAGGGCAAGGGCGAGGACGCCAAGGTGTCCATCCGCTCCGTGCGCCGCAAGGCCAAGGACGCCATCGACAAGCTGATCAAGGACGGCGAGGTCGGTGAGGACGAGGGCCGCCGTGCGGAGAAGGAGCTCGACGACACCACCGCCAAGTACGTCGCCCAGGTGGACGAGCTCCTGAAGCACAAGGAAGCGGAGCTGCTCGAGGTCTGATGAACGACTCTTCCTGGGGGGCGCCGCCACGAGCCGGGTACTGGGGGCCGTCCGATCAGGGTCCTGGCCAGGGGTATGTCCGAGAGGCTGCCCCGGCGGGTCCCGCGTACGATGCGCCTGAGGCGCAGCACACTCGCCCCATGCCCATCGTGCCCAGCGATCCCGACGCACCCGAGTACGGCGACGACCAGGATGACGTCCGGGGGGCCGCTCGGCTGAGCGGCCCCCTGTTCCGCGACGAAACGCCGCAAGCGCGGCCGTACGACCTGCCGCAGGTGCTGCCCACCGGGGCCGCACCGCAGAATCCGGAGCCCATGCCCGACGCCCCGCAGCCGGCGCCCGCACCGCAGAAGAAGAGCGCGGGCCGGGACCTGGGCGCGGCCATAGGAGTCGGCGTCGGACTCGGCGCGGTGATCGTGGCGTCGCTGTTCGTCGTCAAGGCCGTGTTCGTCGGTGTCGTCGCCGTCGCCGTGGTCGTCGGCCTCTGGGAGCTGACCAGCAGGCTTCAGGAGCGCAAGGGCATCAGGGCACCGCTCGTCCCGCTCGCGCTGGGCGGCGCGGCCATGGTCGTCGCCGGGTACGCACGGGGCGCCGAGGGCGCGTGGGTCGCGATGGCGCTCACCTCGCTCGCCGTTCTCGTCTGGAGGATGACGGAACGCCCCGAGGGGTACCTGAAGGACGTCACCGCGGGGGTCTTCGCAGCGTTCTACGTGCCTTTCCTGGCCACGTTCGTCGTCCTGATGCTGACCGCCGACGACGGGCCCTGGCGGGTGCTGACCTTTCTGCTGCTGACGGTGGTCAGCGACACCGGGGCGTACGCCGTCGGCTGGCGGTTCGGCAAGCACAAGCTCGCCCCGCGCATCAGCCCCGGCAAGACGCGCGAGGGGCTGTTCGGAGCGGTCTCGTTCGCCATGGCCGCCGGCGCACTCTGCATGGAGTTCCTGGTCGACGACGGCAGGTGGTGGCAGGGCCTGCTGCTCGGGCTCGCGGTCGCGGCCAGCGCCACGCTGGGCGACCTGGGCGAGTCCATGATCAAGCGGGACCTCGGCATCAAGGACATGGGCACCCTGCTGCCGGGGCACGGCGGCATCATGGACCGCCTGGACTCACTGCTGCCCACCGCGCCGGTGGTGTGGCTGCTGCTGGTGCTGTTCGTCGGCTCGGGCTGATCGTTCCTTCAGCCGTACCCGTGTGAGCTGTCTGTCGTGCCCCACAGGGGTTGACGGGGAGCAGGTACTCTGGAAGGGCTCGCGGCCCGGCCGCGGGCCCTTCCGCCGTCCCCGCCCCGCGCGGGGGTTGTCCCATGAGGTCTCCTGGCTCCGGCACCGTCCCGCCGTACGCCCGTGCTCCTGCGCGGGGGAAACCAGGTCCCGCCCGTCCTGAGGAGCAGTCCGACCGTGGCACGCCCAGCCCCCGGAGAACTCACCTTCGTCGCGCCGCGCGGGGTCAAGAGGCCGCCGCGGCATCTCGCCGACCTCACGCCCGCCGAACGCCGCGACGCGGTGGCCGAGGCCGGGGAGAAGCCGTTCCGCGCCAAGCAGCTTTCGCAGCACTACTTCGCCCGGTACGCGCACGACCCGCAGGAGTGGACCGACATCCCCGCGGGCTCCCGCGAGAAGCTGCGCGAGGCGCTGTTCCCGGACCTGATGACCGTCGTACGGCATCTGTCGACGGACCAGGGCACCACCCGCAAGACGCTGTGGCGGCTGTTCGACGGCACCCTCGTCGAGTCCGTGCTGATGCGCTACCCGGACCGGGTGACCATGTGCATCAGCTCTCAGGCCGGCTGCGGGATGAACTGTCCGTTCTGCGCCACCGGGCAGGCAGGACTGGACCGCAACCTGTCCACGGCGGAGATCGTCCACCAGATCGTCGACGGGATGCGTGCACTGCGGGACGGGGACGTGCCCGGCGGGCCCGCCCGGCTCTCCAACATCGTCTTCATGGGCATGGGCGAGCCCCTCGCCAACTACAAGCGGGTCGTCGGCGCCGTCCGCGCGCTCACCGATCCCGCGCCGGACGGGCTCGGACTGTCCCAGCGCGGCATCACGGTGTCCACCGTCGGGCTCGTCCCGGCGATCCACCGGTTCGCCGACGAAGGCTTCAAGTGTCGGCTCGCGATCTCCCTGCACGCCCCGGACGACGAGCTGCGCGACACCCTCGTCCCGGTGAACACACGCTGGAAGGTGCGCGAGGTGCTCGACGCCGGGTTCGCGTACACGGAGAGGTCCGGGCGGCGGCTGTCGATCGAGTACGCGCTGATCCGCGACATCAACGACCAGGCCTGGCGGGGGGACCGCCTGGGCCGGCTGCTCCGCGGCAAGCCGGTCCACGTCAACCTGATCCCGCTGAACCCGACGCCCGGATCCAAGTGGACCGCCTCGCGGCCCGAGGACGAGAAGGCGTTCGTGGAGGCCGTCGCCGCCCACGGTGTCCCGGTGACCATCCGCGACACCCGCGGTCAGGAGATCGACGGGGCCTGTGGCCAGCTCGCCGCCACCGAGCGGTAACCTGGCAGCGTTCGACCACGTCCTCACATCTTCATATTCCGACAGGGGAGCGCCACAGCGCTGAGAGTGCGGCAACCGGGCCGCAGACCCTCTGAACCTCGCCCAGGTCATTCTGGGTAGGAAGTTCGGTCACCACTCAAGCTGTTGCGCCCTGCCCGGGACCCCAGAGGACCCGGGCAGGGCCGCGTCTCTTCTGGGACCGTCCCAGGAGGAATCCAGTGCACACCAAGACATTCGCCGCCGCGGCCGTCGGCCTCGGCCTGATCACCCTGTCCGCGTGCGGTTCGTCCGACACGGACTCCGCGTCCACCGGCCGGGGCTCCAAGACCGTCACCCTCGTCAGCCACAGCTCGTGGGCCGTCTCCGACGATGTCCTCGCCGCCTTCGAGAAGGAGTCCGGCTACCAGGTCAAGGTCCTGGAGGACGGCGACGCCGGCCAGGCCGTCAACAAGGCCCTCCTCACCAAGGACAACCCGCAGGGCGACGTGTTCTTCGGCGTCGACAACACCCTGCTGTCCCGCGCCCTCGACAACGGCCTGTTCCAGCCGTACGAGGCGCAGGGCCTGGACAGGGTGGGAGCCGGCTACCAGCTCGACGCCGACCAGCACCGGGTCACGCCCGTCGACTACGGCGACATCTGCGTCAACTACGACAAGCAGTACTTCGAGGACCACGACCTCACACCGCCGGCCACACTGGACGACCTGGTCAAGCCCGAGTACAAGAACCTCCTTGTCACCGAGAACGCCGCCACGTCCTCGCCCGGACTCGGCTTCCTGCTCGGCACCGCCGCCCGCTACGGCGACGACGGCTGGGCGGCGTACTGGAAGAAGCTCAGGGCGAACGGCGTGAAGGTGGTCGACGGCTGGGAGCAGGCGTACAACGAGGAGTTCTCCGGCTCGGCCGGCGGCCGCGCGGCGAAGGCCGACCGGCCGCTCGTGGTCTCCTACGCCTCCTCGCCGCCCGCCGAAGTGATCTTCGCCGATCCCAAGCCGGACACCGCGCCCACCGGGGTCGCCCAGGGCACGTGCTTCCGCCAGATCGAGTTCGCGGGCCTGCTCGACAACGCCCGGAACCCCGAGGGCGGCAAGGCGCTGATCGACTTCCTGATCTCGGAGCGGTTCCAGGAGGACATGCCGCTGAACATGTTCGTCTACCCGGTCGTCGAGGGCGCGAGTGTGCCCGCAGAGTTCACCGAGTACGGCCCCGCCGCGGAGGACCCCCAGACCATGGAGCCCGCGAAGATCGCCGACCACCGCGATGACTGGGTCGCGTCATGGACCTCGCTCGTCCTGAAGTAGCCCCTGCGCGGCGCACCGGGAACGCGGCGCGGCTGGGGCTCATGGCCCTGCCCGTCGCGTTCTTCGGGCTGTTCTTCGCCTATCCGGTCGCTGCGATCGTCGAGCGCGGCCTGCACGTGGACGGCGACTGGCGGTTCGGCCGGCTCGGCCAGGTGCTCGCCGACCCGGGCATCCGGCATGTGCTGTGGTTCACCACCTGGCAGGCACTCGCCTCCACCGCGCTCACCCTGCTGATCGCGCTGCCCGCGGCCTTCGTCTTCGCCCGCTTCTCCTTCCCCGGCAAGCAGGTGCTGCGGGCGGTGGTGACGGTGCCGTTCGTGCTGCCCACCGTCGTCGTCGGTACCGCGTTCCTCGCCGTCGTGGGCCGCGGCGGACTGCTCGACGGCCTCTGGGGCGTCCGGCTGGACACCACGGTGTGGGCGATCCTGCTCGCCCACGTCTTCTTCAACTACGCCGTCGTCGTCCGCACCGTCGGCGGGCTGTGGGCACAGCTCGATCCACGGCAGGAGGAGGCGGCGCGGATGCTGGGCGCCTCACGGCTGACGGCGTGGCGCACGGTCACGCTGCCCGCGCTGGGGCCGGCCGTCGCCGCCGCGGCCCTGATGGTCTTCCTGTTCACGTTCACCTCGTTCGGCGTGGTGCAGATCCTCGGCGGGCCGACCTTCTCCACACTGGAGGTCGAGATCTACCGGCAGACCACGCAGATCTTCGACCTGACCACCGCCGCCGTGCTCACCCTGGTGCAGTTCGCGGCGGTCGGTGCGATCCTCGCCGTGCACGCCTGGACGGTACGGCGGCGCGAGACGGCGCTGCGGTTGGTGGACGCCGCAGTGACCGCGCGTCGGCCTCGCGGTGCCGGCCAGTGGGTCCTGCTCGCCGGAGTCCTCGCAACGGTCGCCGTGCTCCTGGTGCTGCCGCTCGGCGTGCTGGTGCAGCGGTCGCTCGCCGCCCCCGACCTCGGCTACTACCGGGCGCTGACGTCCTCGGACGGCGGCGCCTTCCTGGTGCCACCGATCGACGCGATCGGCACCTCGCTCTCGTACGCGGCCGTCGCCACGGCCGTCGCCCTGCTGATCGGCGGCGCCGCCGCGGCCGCGCTGGCGCGGCGGGACGCCGGGCGGCTGGTGCGCGGTTTCGACGCCCTGCTGATGCTGCCGCTCGGCGTGTCGGCGGTGACCGTCGGCTTCGGTTTCCTGATCGCCCTCGACGAGCCGCCGCTCGATCTGCGCTCCTCCTGGTTGCTGGTGCCGTTGGCGCAGGCACTGGTGGGCGTGCCCTTCGTCGTGCGGATCATGCTGCCGGTGCTGCGTGCCGTGGACGCCCGGCTGCGGGAGGCGGCAGCGGTGCTCGGGGCGTCGCCGTGGCGGGTGTGGCGGGAGGTGGACCTGCCGATGGTACGGCGGGCGCTGTTGGTCGCCGCGGGCTTCGCCTTCGCCGTCTCCCTCGGTGAGTTCGGGGCGACCGTGTTCATCGCCCGGGCCGACAACCCGACCCTGCCGGTCGCCGTGGCGAAACTGCTGGCTCGGCCCGGTGACCTCAACTACGGCCAGGCCATGGCCCTTTCGACGATTCTGATGGTGGTGTGCGCGGTGGCCCTGCTGACCTTGGAGCGACTGCGGGGCCCCGACCGGACGGGGGAGTTCTGATGCTGCTGGGTGTCCGGGACGCCACGGTGCGGTTCGGTGGGCGGCCGGTGCTCGACGGAGTCGACCTGGAGGTCGCCGAGCACGAGATCGTGTGCGTGCTGGGGCCGAGCGGCAGCGGCAAGTCGACCCTGCTGCGTTCCGTGGCGGGACTGCAGCCGCTCGACGCCGGGCGCGTGCTGCTCGACGGCCGTGACCAGGCGGGCGTGCCCGCGCACCGGCGGGACGTGGGCCTGATGTTCCAGGACCATCAGCTCTTCCCGCAGCGGGACGTCGGCGGCAACGTGGCCTTCGGGCCGCGGATGCACGGCGCCTCCAAGGAGCGGCAGCGCGCCCGCGTACGGGAACTGCTCGACCTCGTCGGGCTTCCCGGAGCCGCCGGCCGGGCGGTGGCCGCGCTGTCCGGCGGCGAGCAGCAGCGGGTGGCGCTGGCCCGAGCGCTCGCCCCCAGTCCGCGGCTGCTGATGCTGGACGAGCCGCTCGGCCAGCTCGACCGGTCGCTGCGGGAACGGCTCGTCGTCGAACTGCGCGAGCTGTTCGGCCGACTGGGTACGACCGTGCTGGCCGTCACGCACGACCAGGGCGAGGCGTTCGCGCTCGCCGACCGGGTCGTGGTGATGCGTGACGGGCGCATCGCCCAGTCCGGTACGCCGCTGGAGGTGTGGCAGCGGCCCGTGGACGAGTTCGTGGCGCGCTTCCTCGGCTTCGACAACGTGGTCCGGGCGACGGTGACCGGGCAGGCCGCGGACACGCCGTGGGGCAAGCTGCCGGTGCCGGAAGGCTCGCCGCAGGGCACACGGGCGGTGCTCGTACGGCCGGCCGGGGTGCGGTGGGTCCCGGCGGCGGAGGGGCTGCGCTGCAAGGTGACCGCGCGCACCTTCAAGGGCACCCACGTCGCCGTGCGACTGCGTCCGGCGGACGGGCCCCCGCTGGAGGCGGCGTGCGCGTTGCGCCAGGCGCCCGCGGTGGGGGACGAGGTGGCCGTGGCCTTCGACGAGGCGGAGGTCGTCGTGCTGGGGTGAAGGAGCGGCGATCGGGGGAGCCCGCTCGGAGGGGCGGCTCCCGGCGTCGGCTCCGGACGCCTGGGTTGTCCGCCCGGGCGTCGGCTCGGGGAGGCGCTCCTGTGCGGAGCGTCGAGGGCCCGTCCCGCAGGCGGTCTGAGACGGGGAGCAGGTCCGGTCCGCGCTTCGGGGCCAACACGTCGCTCCGCGCCCCGAACGGGCGCCGGGATGATCGGACCGGCTCGGCGGAGCACTCGGGGCCTGCGGGGTGTCCCGCTCCCCGGCTGCGCTGCGAGGCCGCCGCCGAGGACGCGGTGGGCGGGGTCGAGGCACGGCCGGCACGGTCCGGCGGAGGCGGCGGGTACGACCGGCCCGGCCGCCGGTGCCCGGAGGCTCGGTCCAGTCGCACGCCACCGACGCCCTGCCGGGCTGAAAGCCGAGTGGTTCGTCGGACCGTCCGGTCCGACGGCCGTCCGGGGCGCAGCCAGGTGACGGTCGCGCCGCGCGCTTCGCTCGCCTCGGTGCTGCTCGCGTTCTCCCGGCGGCTTCCATGGGGCGGTTCCGCGCCGGAAGCACCGCGGGAGCGTGGAGTGCCGGAGTTCCGGCTGGGGCGGGCCACCTTCGAGAGACCCGGCGATGACCCGCCCTGTGTGCCGGTGCGCGGACGCGAGGCGTCAGCGGTTGCTGGAGCTCCGTCGGCGCAGGCCGAAGAAGACCGCGCCGCCGCCGACCACGACCAGTGCGGCGGCGACGCCGGCGATCAGGCCGGTGTTCGAGTTCGCGCCGGTCTCGGCCAGGTTCGACTTGCCGGCGTCCGGGGTGGGTGCGTTGTTCGCCGGCGGCTCGCTCTCGCTCTCCGAGGTGGACGGGGTCGGGGTGGCCGACTCCGACGGCGGGGCGCTCTCGGAGGGAGTCTCCGACGGCGTCTCCGACGGCGTGTCGGTCGGCGTGTCCGTCGGGGTGGGGGTGTCGTCCGTCTTGCAGGGCGTGGACGGGGTCACCAGGTTCGGCTCGATGTCCTCGTCGACGAAGCGGTCGGCGACGACGTGGATGCGGTACTCCGCGTTCGGCTTCCAGTCCTCGGCGAAGGTGATGGTGGTTCCTTCGCGGGACCCCTTCACCTCCTGGGTGCCCACGAGGCGCTCGTCGGCGCCGTTGTTCTCCAGGTAGACCGAGATGGTGGCGGGAACGCCGGCCGGGTCCTTGTCCGTGACGGTGATGACGCCCTTGTCTCCGTCACACGTGGCGGCGGCGGAGAACTCGGTGATGTTGCAGGCCAGTGCGTTGCCCGCGACACCGAGCGCGAGGGCTGCGGAGGCGGCGGCGACACCGAGGGCGCGCACGGAACGGTGTGCGTTGCGGCGGGATAGGGACACGTTTGTCCTTAATCGATGTGCTATTGAGGGGGGTCGTCTACCGGGGAGTGGAACGCACACCGCGGAGGGGACGCTTCAACTCCCCCATGAGAAACACAGGTTTATAAGCGCTTCATCAGTACTGTCAATGCGTGTGCACGTCAAGCGGGTTGCTTTTGCCTGCTTATTAACCGGCCAGGCGTTTCAACGCCTCCGGCGCTTCATCGATCCGGTCGACCAGGGCGATCCGCGCGTCCATCGAGCGGTCACGGGCGAGCGACCGCAGCAGTGGCCAGGCCGGCAGCCGCTCCGTCCAGTGCTCCTTGTCCACGAGCACCATGGGAGTCGGTTCGCCGCGCGACTCGTAGTAGTTCGGGGTCGCGTTGTCGAAGATCTCCTGGACGGTTCCGGCGGCGCCGGGCAGAAAGATCACGCCCGCGTTGGAACGGGCCAGCAGTCCGTCCTCACGTGTGGCGTTGGCGAAGTACTTGGCGATGTGCTCGGCGAACGGGTTGGGCGGTTCGTGGCCGTAGAACCAGGTCGGGATGCCGAGGGAGGGGCCGCCCCTCGGCCAGCGGGCCCGCACGTCGAAGGCGACCGAGGCCCAGTCGGTGACCGACGGTGTGAAACCCGGTGCCTTGGTGAGCAGTTCGAGGGCCTCCGTCAGCATTCCGTCCGGGTGCGGGGCGGCATACGCGCCGAGGTTCGCCGCCTCCATCGCGCCGGGCCCTCCGCCGGTGGCGACGACGAGGCCGGACCGGGCCAGGTCGCGGCCGAGACGGGCCGCGCCGGCGTACTCCGCGGTGCCGCGGGCCATCGCGTGCCCGCCCATGACGCCGACCACGCGGGCACCGCGCAGGAGTTCCTCGAGGGCGTCCGACACGGAGTCGTCGTGGAGGGCGCGAAGGACGGAGGAGAGGATGTCGCCGTCCGCCTTCGTCCGCTGGAACCAGGCGTAGCACCGGGCGTCGGGGGTGGCCTCGTAGCCGTCGCCGAGGGAGGCGAACAACTCGTCGGGCGTGTACAGCAGGCCACGGTAGGGGTTGAAGGGCAGGTCGGGCATCGGCGGGAAGACCAGCGCGCCGTCGGTGCGTATCTTCCCTGCCGCGTTCTCGCGCATCGGGCAGCCGAGGAAGACGGCGCCTGCGGTGTCGGTGGTGAGCAGTTCGCGCGTGCGGTCCGTCAGATCGACGGCCTGGACGCGGAATCCGGCCAGACTGCCGCGCGCGGTGACGGTCGCGTCGAACTCCTCCAGGGTCTCTATCTCGCGGTCGTTGTGGTGGGCCGCATGGGCGGGCATCGTCTGCACCCGCCCATGCTAGGGGGCGTCCGCCATCCGTCCGTGCGCCCGTCGCGGGGGCCGCGCATCCGCTCGGCGCCGCTGCCGGGCTCGCCGCGCACCCCTTCGGCGTGCCGCCCGGCTGCCGAGAGGTCCGCCGTGAGGCCGCTCCGGTGTCCCGCGCCCGCATGCCACGGCGTCGCCCCTCCCCGGAGCGCAGGGGCAGGCGCCCTCCGGAGGCGTCCTGCGTCCGCCTGCCGTGCCTCCCGCGCTCACAGGGCGGGCACCGACGCCGGGGGCGTCCCCACCCGGCTGCGGAGTCTCCCGCGTTCAGGTGTCGGACGCCCCCGGCGTCGTCAGGGGGAGCCGGGCGGACGGGCTCAGCCCTCGGCGGCCGCCGGGTCCATCCAGATGACCTCCCAGGTGTGGCCGTCCAGGTCGTCGAAGGCGCGCCCGTACATGAAGCCCATGTCCTGGACCCTCGGCGAGGCGGTGCCGCCGGCCGCCACGGCCCTGTCGACGAGCGCGTCGACCTGTTCGCGGCTCTCGGCGCTCAGCGCGATCAGCACCTCGCTGGTCCGGGTGGCGTCGGCGATCTCCTTGTCGGTGAAGGTGGCGTAGAACGGCTTGGTGAGCAGCATCGCCACGATGGTGTCGCTGATCACGACGGAGGCGGCGTTCTCGTCGCTGAACCGGGGGTTGATCGAGTAGCCCAGCTCGGTGAAGAACTTCTTGGCGGCGTCCAGGTCGTTCACGGGCAGGTTCACGAAGATCATCTGCTGGTACATGGGGTCTCTCCCGTCGAGGTTGTGCCGTTCGTGGAGGTAGACCGGAGGGCGGCCGAGAACTCATCGCTCCTGCCGGGACGAGTTGTGTCCGGTTCGTTCAGCCGGTGAGGGGCCGGGCCGCCAACTCCGCGACCAGCAGGGTCAGCGGGCCGAACACGGCCAGCAGCGCCCCGGCGCGCAGGGCCGCCGCCGTGCGCAGGGTCGTCGCGGGTGCGCCCAGCCGGACCAGGGCGGCGGTGGTACCGGCGCGGGTCTGACGGGCCTCCACCGCGGCGGTGACCAGAGTGGCGAGAGCGCAGCCGGCCACCAGGACGGTGCCGAGCACGGTGAGCGGGCCGACGGCGTTGCCGGCCGGGTCGTACAGGGTGCCCATCGCGTAGACGGCGGAGACGACGGCGCACAGCACCCCGAGGGGGCGGCCGACGCGGGTGGCCTCCTCCATCAGGCCGCGTCCGGCGAGCAGGCGCAGTGCACCGGGGCGCACGGACTGCAGGAGGCGGCCGGACAGGTGGGTGAGGCCGGGCCCGGCCAGGGCGAGGCCGATCGCGGTCAGAGCCCACCCCAGCAGGACCCCGCCGGAGTTGCCGGTGAGGCCGCCGGGCAGGGGGAGTCCGTCGGCGGGCGCGGTACGGCGGGCGTAGGCCTCCACCGTGAGACCTGCCGCGAGGGTGGCGATGCCCCAGGGCAGGGCGGTGGGGCGGGGCTGGGTGCCGGTGCGGGGTCCGGCCGCGGCGTCCGGCTGCCAGGGGGCCGGGGCGTGGGTGCCGTCCGGCGCCGGCCCGGCGTCCGACGGGGCGGCCGGGCCGTCCGCTGCGGCGTCGTCCGGCGCGGGCCCGGCCCCGGCCCCGGACACGGCGGGGGTGCGGGCGCCGGCGGGGCGGCGGGCACCGAAGCGGGCGTAGGAGCCGAAGGTCTCCCTCGCCCCGCTGCCGTGGGCGCCGAAGCGGCCGAGCAGACGCGGTGCGTCGGACCGGCGCGGCCCGCGGGGCCGGAGGGATGCCGCCACCGCCGCCGAGGCGACGACCGGGACGAGGGCCAGGAGGGTGAGAGCGGCGGGCAGGGGCAGCGGCCGACCGGCGGCCAGCGCGTCGGCGGCGTCGCCGTCGAAGGGCATGCCGGTGAGGTCGCCGCGGAGGTGGAGGAAGAACAGCAGGGCCAGCATCGAACCGAGGAGCGTCGACAGCGCTGTCGTCGTCGCGGAGACGGCCATCATGCGGGCCGGTCCCAGCCCGATCGCGGCCAGCCCCGCACGGGGACGGGTGCCGGGGTCGGTACGGGCGACGGCCACGGCGAAGTACACGGTGGCGGACAGCGGCGCCATGCACCAGGCGAGGCGCAGCACCGAGGCGGCCGTGGTGCCGGAGTGGGTGAGGGCGTGGCCGAGGGCGCACAGCAGCAGGAAGCCGGTGCCCGCCGAGGCGGCCGCCACCAGCAGGCGGCGGAACTGGACGGCGGGGCGGGCGCCGCGGGTCAGGCGGAGAGTGAGCACGCGGCCCGGCCCTCCGCCTCCGCCATCGGGGGCAGGTGCACGGTGTGCACCCGGCGCCCGTCCAGCAAAGTCACGGTGCGGTCGGCCAGGGCCGCCGTGTCCGCGTCGTGGGTGGCCAGAACCACGGTGATGCCGTGCGAGCGGGCCGCCGTGGTCAGGGTGCGCAGGACATGGGCGCGGTCGGCGCGGTGCAGCGGCGCCGTGGGCTCGTCGGCGAACAGGACCGAGGGAGCGGGGGCGAGGGCGCGGGCGATGCAGACGCGCTGCCGTTCGGCGTGGCTGAGCTGGTGCGGGCGTCGCCGTGCGGCCTCGCCGACGTCGAGCCGGTCCAGCCACTCCAGCGCGGTCGTCTTGGCCTGGCGCCGGCCGGTGCCGCGCAGCATCAGCGGCAGTGCCGCGTTCTCCCAGACGTTCAGCTCGGGGACCAGGACCGGCGACGGGTCGATCCAGCCGAAGCGGTCGCGGCGCAGCCGCTCGCGGGCCGGCGGGCCCATGGTGTGCACGGGGACGCTGTTGAACCAGACCTCTCCGCGGCGGGCGGGCACGAGTCCGGACAGACAGGCCAGCAGGGTCGTCTTGCCGCTGCCGCGGGGCCCGCCGACCGCCAGGATCTCGCCCTCGCGCACGCCGACCGAGACGCCGTTCAGGGCCGGTGAGCCGTCGCTGTGCTGGTAGTGCAGGGACCGTGCCCAGAGCACGTCGTTGTCCGGCGGGGCCTCCATGGGCGTACACCTTCGTTCTGATCCGTAGTTCCCGTGCCTCATCCCCCGTGCGGGGGAACGAAGGCGGGGCCGATCGGTCACTGGGCACGCTAGGCAGGCGGCCGGGCGGGGCCGGACAGCACGCGGCCCCGGGCTGCCCTTTCTCACTCGAAAGGGCGGCACCGGGGCCGGATCTGATCCTTCTTGCAGACGATCGGGCGGAAGGTCCGGCGGAGGTCGGCAGGAGTTTCCCACGAGGCTCCCGCCGAACGTCCTGCCGGCGATCAGAGCTTCGTCCACGCCTCCGTCAGGGTGGCGCGCAGGATCTGCTCGATCTCGTCGAAGGTCTCCTGGTTGGAGATCAGCGGCGGGGCGAGCTGGATGACCGGGTCGCCGCGGTCGTCGGCGCGGCAGTACAGGCCGTTGTCGAAGAGGGCCTTGGAGAGGAACCCGTACAGGACGCGCTCGGTCTCCTCGTCGTTGAAGGACTCCTTCGTGGCCTTGTCCTTGACGAGTTCGATGCCGTAGAAGAAGCCGTTGCCCCGGACGTCGCCGACGATCGGCAGGTCGTGCAGCTTCTGCAGCGTGGACAGGAAGGCGCCCTCGTTGTCGAGCACGTGCTGGTTGAGGTTCTCGCGCTCGAAGAGGTCGAGGTTGGCGAGGCCGACCGCGGCGGAGACGGGGTGGCCGCCGAAGGTGTAGCCGTGCAGGAAGGTGTTGTCGCCCTTGTAGAACGGCTCGGCGAGGCGGTCGGAGACGATGCAGGCGCCGATGGGGGAGTAGCCCGAGGTCATGCCCTTGGCGCAGGTGATCATGTCCGGGACGTAGCCGAACTTGTCGCAGGCGAACATGGTGCCGAGGCGGCCGAAGGCGCAGATGACCTCATCGGAGACGAGCAGCACGTCGTACTGGTCGCAGATCTCGCGCACGCGCCGGAAGTAGCCGGGCGGGGGCGGGAAGCAGCCGCCGGCGTTCTGCACGGGCTCCAGGAAGACCGCGGCGACGGTGTCCGGGCCCTCGAAGAGGATCTGCTGCTCGATCTGGTCGGCGGCCCAGCGGCCGAAGGCCTCGGGGTCGTCGCCGAAGATCGGGGCGCGGTAGATGTTGGTGTTCGGCACCTTGTGCGCGCCCGGCACGAGCGGCTCGAACGGCGCCTTCAGCCCCGGCAGACCGGTGATGGACAGGGCGCCCTGCGGGGTGCCGTGGTAGGCGACCGCGCGGGAGATGACCTTGTGCTTGGTGGGCTTGCCGACCAGCTTGAAGTACTGCTTGGCGAGCTTCCACGCGGTCTCCACGGCCTCGCCGCCGCCGGTGGTGAAGAAGACCTTGTTCAGGTCCCCCGGCGCGTGGCCCGCGAGGCGCTCGGCGAGCTCGACGGCCTTGGGGTGGGCGTAGGACCACACCGGGAAGAAGGCGAGCTCCTGCGCCTGCTTGAACGCCGTCTCGGCGAGTTCGGTGCGGCCGTGGCCGGCCTGGACGACGAACAGGCCGGCGAGACCGTCGAGGTAGCGCTTGCCCTTGTCGTCGTAGATGTAGGTGCCCTCACCGCGGACGATGGTCGGGACGGGGGAGTTCTCGTAGGACGACATGCGGGTGAAGTGCATCCACAGGTGGTCGTACGCGGTACGGCTGAGGTCCTTGGTGCTCACGGTTATCGGGTCCTCACGGTTATCGGGTTCCCCACATGTAGGTCTGCTTCTTGAGCTTCAGGTAGACGAAGCTCTCGGTGGAGCGCACACCGGACAGGGCCCGGATGCGTTTGTTGATGACGTCCAGCAGGTGGTCGTCGTCCTCGCAGACGATCTCGGCGAGGATGTCGAACGAGCCCGCGGTCATCACCACGTACTCGACTTCCGACATGGCCGTGAGCGCGTCCGCGATCGCCTCGACGTCGCCCTCGACGTTGATGCCGACCATCGCCTGCCGGCGGAAGCCCACGGTGAGCGGGTCCGTCACGGCGACGATCTGCATCACGCCCTGATCGAGCAGTTTCTGGACGCGCTGGCGCACGGCCGCCTCGGAGAGGCCCACGGCCTTGCCGATGGCGGCGTAGGGCCGACGGCCGTCCTCCTGGAGCTGTTCGATGATGGCGAGGGAGACGGCATCCAGCTGGGGGGTGCCGTTCCTGGGCTCGCGGGAGTCCCTCTGGTCTGCGCTTCGACTGGCCACGGGCTCACTCTGCACGAGGACTCGACAGTTTCGCAAGGCCAGATCGATGAAATCCGTTGTTTACGAGATCCAGCTGTGCGGATTTCGCAGATACCGACGGGTGGGGGGTGTTGAAACCGTGAGATGAGCGATTAGGGTGGGCATCTCAAGGAATGGACATCCGACAGGAGGGCCGTCAGTGACCACCGAGCTGCGTCGTCTGCGCAACTACATCGACGGAGAGTTCCGGGACGCCGCCGACGGACGGACCACCGATGTGGTGAACCCCGCCACCGGCGAGGCGTACGCCACCGCACCGCTGTCCGGGCCGGCCGACGTCGACGCCGCCATGGCGGCCGCCGCCGCGGCGTTCCCGGCCTGGCGCGACACCACCCCGGCCGAGCGTCAGAAGGCCCTGCTGAAGATCGCGGACGCGTTCGAGGAGCGCGCCGAGGAACTGATCGCGGCCGAGGTCGAGAACACCGGCAAGCCGACCGGCCTGACCCGGTCGGAGGAGATCCCGCCGATGGTCGACCAGATCCGCTTCTTCGCGGGCGCCGCCCGCATGCTCGAGGGGCGCAGCGCCGGCGAGTACATGGAGGGCCTGACCTCCATCGTGCGCCGTGAGCCGGTCGGCGTCTGCGCGCAGGTCGCGCCGTGGAACTACCCGATGATGATGGCGGTGTGGAAGTTCGCCCCGGCCCTCGCCGCGGGCAACACCGTCGTGCTGAAGCCGTCGGACACCACCCCCGCCTCCACGGTCCTGATGGCCGACATCATCGGTTCGATCCTGCCCAAGGGCGTCTTCAACGTCATCTGCGGCGACCGCGACACCGGCCGCGCCATGGTCGAGCACCCGACCCCCGCGATGGCCTCCATCACCGGCTCGGTCCGCGCGGGCATGTCCGTCGCCGAGTCGGCGTCCAAGGACCTCAAGCGGGTCCACCTGGAGCTGGGCGGCAAGGCTCCGGTCGTCGTCTTCGAGGACACCGACATCGCCAAGGCCGTCGAGGACATCGCGACGGCGGGCTACTTCAACGCCGGCCAGGACTGCACCGCGGCCACCCGCGTCCTGGTCCAGGAGTCCATCCACGACGAGTTCGTCGCCGCTCTCGCCAAGGCCGCCGCCGACACGAAGACGGGGCAGCCGGACGACGAGGACGTCCTGTACGGCCCGCTCAACAACCCCAACCAGCTGAAGCAGGTCAGCGGCTTCATCGAGCGGCTGCCCGCGCACGCCAAGGTCGAGGCGGGCGGTCACCGGGTCGGCGACAAGGGCTTCTTCTACGCCCCGACCGTCGTCTCCGGCCTGCGGCAGGACGACGAGATCGTCCAGCACGAGGTCTTCGGCCCGGTCATCACCGTCCAGTCCTTCGCCGACGAGGACCAGGCCGTCGCGTACGCCAACGGCGTGGAGTACGCCCTCGCGTCCTCCGTGTGGACCAAGGACCATGGCCGTGCCATGCGCATGTCCAAGAAGCTCGACTTCGGCTGTGTCTGGATCAACACCCACATCCCGCTGGTCGCCGAGATGCCGCACGGCGGTTTCAAGAAGTCCGGCTACGGCAAGGACCTGTCGGCCTACGGCTTCGACGACTACACCCGCATCAAGCACGTGATGACGTCGCTGGACGCGTAAGCACCCCGCGGCACCCCGCGGCATTCCGCCGCATCCCGCGGCATCCCGCCGCACCACACGGCCCCGGACGAGGTGAGCTTCGTCCGGGGCCGTGCCGTGCGCTGCCCGCGCTGCGAACCGCCCGGTGCCGCGGCGCGCGGAGGTGCGTGCCGCACCGCCCCGTCGCCGCGGTGCCGCACCGGCCCCGTCGCCGCGGTGCCCGGCGCCGTGCCGCCGTAGGGGTACCGGAGCGGGCGGCCTGCCCGGGGCGGCCGGTGCGGTCCCGGAGCGGGGAGTACGGTCCCGGGACGCCCGCCGGTCCGGCCCCCGCGGCCGTACGGTGCCCGAGTCCGGGGCGTTCCGCAGGCGCGGAGCCGGAGGGCGGGGCGTCAGGGTGCGGCCCGCGGACGGTGCACCGCACGCCACCCGCGGCTTCCGGCTCTCGACAGGGTGTCGGGTGTTTCCGGCTGCGCTCGACGGGACGTCGATTGTTCCGGCTCGGCGGGACCCGGCATCCTTCGGACGTGTCCCCCAAGATCTCGTCCCCCTCGCGCCGTTCCCTGCTGCGTGCTCTCGGTGCCGGCACCCTGCTCGGGGCCTCGGGCTGCGGCGTGCCGTCCGCCTACGTCGCCGCGGGTGACCGTGCCGTACGCGACAGGTCGGCCACAGACCACCGGCTGACCTGGGCGAACTGGCCGCTGTACATCGACACGGACGACGATGACGAGACCAGCAGACCCACCCTGGACGCCTTCCGGCAGAAGACCGGCATCTCCGTCGACTACGTCGAGGAGATCAACGACAACGACGAGTTCTTCGGCAAGGTCGGCCCCGCACTGATGAACCACCAGTCCACGGGCCGCGACCTGATCGTCGTCAGCGACTGGATGTGCGCCCGGTTCGTCCGGCTGGGCTGGGTGCAGCGCATGGACCGCTCCCGCCAGCCCAACGTCAGCCGCCGGCTCGACCCGCAGCTGCTCTCACCGGCCTTCGACCCGGGGCGCAGGTTCAGCGTGCCCTGGCAGTCCGGCATCACCGGCCTCGCCTACAACCGGCGGGCACTGGGACGTGAGATCCGGCGCGTCTCCGACCTGTGGGCGGACGACCTCAGGGGCCGGGTCACGCTGCTGTCCGGCCTGGACGAGGCGTTCGCGCTGCTGATGCAGGGCGACGGGGTGGACATCACGCGCTGGACCTCCGACGACTTCCACCGCATGTGCGACACGGTGGAGCGGCAGGTGCGCCGTGGCCAGATCCGCCGGTTCACCGGCAACGACTACATCAAGGACCTCGCCAGCGGTGACGTCCTGGCCTGCCAGGCCTACTCCGGCGACGTGATCCAGCTCCAGGCCGACGACCCGGACATCCGGTTCGTCGTCCCCGAGGAGGGGGCGGAGCTGTGGTCGGAGTCGCTGATGATCCCCAACCGCGCGGAGCACAAGGCGAACGCCGAGCGGCTCGTCGACTACTACTACGACCCCGAGGTCGCCGCGGAACTGGCCGCCTGGGTGAACTACGTCTGTCCCGTGCCAGCCGCCCAGGACGTGCTCGCCTCCGCCAAGGACGAGGAGACCGCGGCCCTGGCGGAGAACCCGCTGATCTTCCCGGACTCCGCCATGCGCGCCCGGCTGGCCATCGCACGGGACATCACCTCCGACGAGCGCGCGGAACTCGGCGGGCGCTGGAACGTGATCGCCGGGCTGTGACGCCCGCCGGCCGCCCCGCCCCGTCGGCCGCCCCGCCCCGTCGGCCGCCCCGCCCCGCCGGCCTCCGCGTCCCCGGCGTCGTCCCCGGCGCCCTCCGTGCCTCTGGCGTGGTCCCCGGCGCCTCCGTGCTCCCGCCCTCCCCGCCGCCCTCCCCGCCGCCCTCCCCGCCGCCGTCGCCGCCCCGCCGGCCCCTCCGCCGCCGGTGACCGCACCGCGCCGCAGCCGCTGCGCCCCGATCCGGGTCGGCAGCAGGCCGGGGGTGTCCGCGAGCGCCGAGCCCCACCCGCCCCGGGCGGATGGTCGCGGACGACGCACAGACGGGGGTGCGGAGCGGCGGGCGGGACGGCCCGGACGCGGTCCCGGCCTCGCCCCGCCGCGCGGGCTGCCGCGGGGGCTGCCGCCCGCTGAGGTCGTGCACCTTCTCCTTCGGGCCGGCACGGGCGAACAGCCTGTCGGCGTCTCTCGCGCCCCGGCCGTCTGAGTCAGGGCGGGGGCCGCGGTGAGGGGACGAGCTTGCCTCCCATACCTTAGGGGGGTATACATGGCAGCGAGAGATACCCCCCAGGGGTATGAATCGAAGGACCCTTCCAGGAGGACGGCTCATGTCCACCACGGCTCCCCAGGCCACCGGCGCCGGCCGCGTCGAGCTCGCCATCGGCGGCATGACCTGCGCCTCGTGCGCCGCGCGCGTCGAGAAGAAGCTCAACCGCATGGACGGCGTGACCGCGGCGGTCAACTACGCGACCGAGAAGGCGCAGGTGACGTACACCGGTGCGGTGACCGTGGCCGAGCTGATCGCGACGGTGGAGGCCACCGGGTACACCGCGCGGGAACCGCGCCCGGCGGTCTCGGCCGGAACCACCGGCGGACGGGCTGCCGACGGGCGCGACGGCGCCGAGGGGCCCGGCGGGCCCGACGAACCGGACACGTTGCGGCAGCGGCTCGTGACGGCCGTGGCCCTGGCGGTGCCCGTGATCGCGATGGCCATGGTGCCGGCCCTGCAGTTCACGTACTGGCAGTGGCTGTCCCTGACCCTGGCGGCACCTGTGGTGACCTATGCGGCGTGGCCGTTCCACCGGGCGGCCTGGACCAACGCCCGCCACGGCGCCGCGACCATGGACACGCTGATCTCGCTGGGGACCGCGGCGGCGTTCCTGTGGTCGCTGTGGGCGCTGTTCTTCGGCACGGCCGGGATGCCCGGTATGACGCACCCCTTCGAGCTGACCGTCTCCCGCACCGACGGTTCGGGCAACATCTATCTGGAGACCGCCGCCGGAGTGACCGCCTTCATCCTGGCGGGCCGGTACTTCGAGGCCCGCTCGAAGCGCCGGGCGGGCGCCGCGCTGCGCGCGCTGATGGAACTCGGGGCCAAGGAGGTCACCGTCCTGCGCGACGGCCGCGAGGATCTCGTTCCGGTGGGTGAGCTGCGCGCCGGAGACCGGTTCCTGGTGCGGCCCGGCGAGAAGGTCGCCACCGACGGCACCGTGGTCGAGGGCTCCTCCGCCGTCGACGCCTCGATGCTCACCGGTGAGTCGGTGCCGGTCGAGGTGGCGGCCGGGGACGCCGTCACCGGGGCCACGCTGAACACCGGCGGGCGGCTGGTCGTGGAGGCCACCCGGGTCGGCGCCGACACCCAGCTCGCCCGGATAGCCCGGCTGGTGGAGGATGCGCAGAACGGCAAGGCCGCCGCCCAGCGGCTGGCCGACCGGATCTCGGCGGTGTTCGTGCCGGTCGTGATCGTGCTCGCGGTCGCCACCCTCGGCTTCTGGCTCGCCTCGGGAGCGGGCCCGACCGCGGCGTTCACCGCCGCTGTCGCCGTACTGATCATCGCCTGCCCGTGCGCCCTGGGCCTGGCCACCCCCACCGCACTGCTCGTGGGTACCGGGCGGGGTGCCCAGCTCGGCATCCTGATCAAGGGGCCGGAGGTGCTGGAGAACACCCGCAGGGCCGACACCGTGGTCCTGGACAAGACCGGCACCGTCACCACCGGCCGGATGACGCTGCTGGCCGTGCGCACCGCCCAGGACGCCGACGAGAAGGACGTCCTGCGCCTCGCGGGCGCGCTGGAGCACGCCTCCGAGCACCCCGTCGCCCGCGCCGTCGCCGCCGGTGCGCTCGAACGGCTCGGTGCCCTTCCCGCGCCGGAGGAGTTCACCAACCTCGCCGGCCTCGGCGTGCGGGGGGTCGTCGAGGGCCGCACCGTCCTCGTCGGCCGAGCACAGCTCCTGACGGAGTCGGCCGTCGTGCTGCCGCCGGAACTGGAGCGCGCCCGTGCCGACGCCGAGACGGGGGGCCGCACCGCCGTCGTCGTCGCGTGGGACGGCCGGGCCCGCGCCGTGCTGGAGGTCGCCGACGCCGTCAAGGACACCAGCCGGGAGGCCGTCGCGCGGCTGCGTGCCCTGGGTCTCACCCCCATGCTCCTCACCGGGGACAACGCCGCGGTCGCCCGCGCGGTCGCCGGGGAGGTCGGCATCGCGCCCGAGCACGTGATCGCCGAGGTTCTGCCGCAGGACAAGGTGGACGTCGTCAAGCGCCTCCAGGCGGAGGGCCGCTCCGTCGCGATGGTCGGCGACGGCGTCAACGACGCGGCCGCGCTCGCCCGAGCCGACCTCGGGCTGGCCCTGGGCACCGGCACCGACGCCGCGATCGAGGCCGGCGACCTCACCCTCGTCCGCGGCGACCTGCGCGTCGCGGCGGACGCGATCCGGCTCGCCCGCCGCACTCTCGGCACCATCCGGTCCAACCTGTTCTGGGCCTTCGCCTACAACGTCGCCGCGCTGCCGCTCGCCGCGGCCGGGCTGCTCAACCCGATGCTGGCCGGCGCGGCCATGGCGTTCTCCTCCGTCTTCGTCGTCGCCAACTCCCTGCTGCTGCGCCGCTTCCGGGCAGCCGCCTGACAACTGGGCCGCACGGGAGCCGGATCGGGGTCCCCCACTCATTTTTGAACGCGTTCAATTCAAGCGTACGCTGAGCGCCATGAAGGACAGAGCAGCCCTGCTCAAGGGCATCCGTGTCTGGCTGGCCGTCTTCGTCGTCTGCCTGGTGCTCAGCGGCGCCACGGCCTTCCCGCTGGTCCACGAACTGCGCTGGACCGAGGATCTGTTGCACGCGCTGCCCGTACAGGACCGGCTGCCGGGGCTGACGGACTGGATCGAGCGGGTGCGCCGCGGGCTGGACACCGCCGACACCGACTATCCCTTCCTGCTCTACGGCACCGACTGGCTCGCCTTCGCCCACCTCGTCATCGCCGTCGCCTTCTACGGGGTCTTCCGGGACCCCGTCCGCAACGTGTGGGTCGTGGAGTTCGGGATGATCGCCTGCGCAGGGATCATCCCGCTCGCCCTGATCTGCGGGCCGATCCGCCAGATCCCCTTCTGGTGGAGCGTCATCGACATGTCCTTCGGCGTCCTCGGCGTGATCCCGCTGTACGCCGTACGCCGGAGGATCAAGCACCTGGAGCGGCTCACGGCGGACCGGGCCGCTCCGGGCGACGAGGGACGTGCGGCACCCGCCGTGGCCTGAGCGGCCGGCGGGCCGCTCCGGAGCCGCGGACGCCCGGCTCGCCGGCCCGCCTGCCTTCCGCCGCGTCAGGCCTTGCGCCGCGTCCGGCCTTCCGGCCACCTCCGTCGGCTGCCCGGCCGGCTCGTCCCGGGTGTCCGGCCGGCCGGGCCGGTTCCGTTGCCCGTCCATGGGTGCGGCGCGGCCGGGCCCGGCCGACGGCCTCGCGCCCCGGCCCGTGGCGCAGCCGGCCGCCGGCGCCGCCGAGTGCCCGTCGTCCCTCCGGTCTGCGCACCCGGGCGCAGTCCCCGTGTCCACCAGCCAGGCCGCCCGCGCCCCGGCCCCCGCCCGACCCCGGCTCCGGACCGGGCCACGGCGCCCCGTATCCCGGTACGGTCGGCCCTGCCGCAGTGGTGACTACCCGTCGGCCCCCGTCGGCCCCCCTCGGCCCTTGTGGGCTCCGTCGGCTCTCTCCGGTTCCGACGGTCTCGCCCTCGGCACCGGCCCGCCGCGCCGGCTACGGATGCCCGCGCAGCCCGTCCAGCACGTCGACGCGGTTGGTCGTGATCGAGTCGACGCCCAGGCCGATCAGCCGGCGCATGCTGCGTCGGGTGTCCGGGGTCCACGCCGACAGCAGGCAGCCGTCGTGGTGCACCCGCTCGGTGAGTTCCCGGGTGACCAGGCTCCAGCGGTAGTTGAGCCAGCGCGGCCGCACCTCCGCCAGCAGCACAGGCCGCGGTGGCGCCTGCGTCGTCCACGTCAGGGCGATCTCGGCGGCCGGGTCGGCGGCCCGCACCGCGAGCATCGCGTACGCGTCGGCGCAGTAGTACACCCGCTCGCCCGCCCCCACCGCGCGGACTTCGTCGACCACCCGGCGCGCGGTCCGCACGTCGCGCGTGCCCGGCAGGTCGACCATCACCCGGTGCCCCTCGGTCGCCGCCAGTGCCTCCGCCAGCGTCGGCACCGCGCCGTCCGTCAGCCCGCGCACCTCCTCGGCGGACAGTGCGCTCAGCGGCCGGTCCACCTCCCACAGCCGCTTCAGCGTCTCGTCGTGCAGCAGCACCGGCACCCGGTCCCGGGTCAGGCGTACGTCGATCTCGACCGCGTCCGCGCCCAGGCCGAGCGCGGCGCGCAGCGACTCGAGCGTGTTCTCGCGGAAGCGGTAGGGGGCGCCGCGGTGGGCGACGGCGGTCACGTTCTGCATGGGCCCAGTGTGATGCGCTGTCAGGGCGCCAGCCATGCCGCGGTGTACGTGTCGATCTCGGCGGCCAGCCGCGCCTTGCCCGCCGCGTCGAGGAAGGACGCCTCGACGGCGTTCTTCGCCAGCCCGGCCACGCCGTGCTCGTCGAGCTCCAGCAGCCGGGCGACGACGGCGAACTCGCTGTCGAGGTCGGTGCCGAACATCGGCGGATCGTCGGAGTTGACCGTCACCAGCACCCCGGCCCGTACGAACTCCCTGATGGGGTGCTCGTCGAGGGAGGCGACCGCCCGGGTGGCGATGTTGGACGTGGGGCACACCTCCAGCGCGATCCGGTTCTCGGCGAGGTGCAGCAGCAGCCTCTCGTCGCGGGCGGCACTGGTGCCGTGCCCGATCCGCTCGGCGCCAAGACAGGTCAGCGCGTCCCACACCGTCTCCGGGCCGGTGGTCTCTCCGGCGTGCGGCACGGAATGCAGGCCCGCCGCGACGGCCCGGTCGAAGTACGGCTTGAACTGCGGCCGCGGTACGCCGATCTCGGGCCCGCCCAGGCCGAAGGAGACCAGACCCTCCGGGCGCAGCCGGTCGTCCGTGGCCAGCCGCACGGTCTCCTCGGCAGCCTCCAGCCCGGCCTCGCCGGGGATGTCGAAGCACCAGCGCAGCACCGTCCCGAACTCGGCCTCGGCGGCCTTGCGGGCGTCCTCGATCGCGTCCATGAACGCCCGTGCGTCGATGCCGCGCCGGGTGGACGAGTACGGCGTGATGGTCAGCTCGGCGTAGCGCACCTGCTGTCGCGCCAGTTCGCGGCCCACTTCGTACGTCAGCAGCCGGACGTCCTCCGGGGTGCGGACCAGATCCACGACGGACAGGTACACCTCGATGAAGTGGGCGAAGTCCGTGAAGGTGAAGTAGTCGGCGAGGGCCTCGGGATCCGTGGGCACCCGGGAGTCCGGGTGGCGCGCGGCCAGCGCGGAGACGATCCGGGGGGAGGCGGAGCCCACGTGGTGCACATGCAGTTCGGCCTTGGGCAGTCCGGCGATGAAGGCGTGCAGGTCGCGGGCGCCCGGTGCGGCGACGGGCGCGGTGAGGCGGTCGGTCAAGGGTTCCTCCCCGGAACGGCGTCCCCGCCGGTGGGCTCGGAACGCGGATGATCGGCTGATCGTGACTCGGGGTCATCGTAGGCCGGACGGCCGGGGCGCCGACCGGGGCCGTAGCATGACCGGGCAGCCGACAGAGGGGAACCCGCGCATGTCCGACGACAGGGAGCCGCCCGCCGCGCCGGAGCAGCGGTCCGCGCACGGGGCGACGCCTCCTCCGGACACGGCGGTCCCCCCGTCCCCGGGCGGGTCCGGAGCGCGCGTGCCGCTCGGCAAGGGCGATGCGGCTCCGCAGGCGTCGCCGGGCAAGGGGGAACGCGTACCGCCGGAGCCCCGGTGCGAGGCGCAGCCGTCGTCACCGTCCGCCGGCTCCGCGGACCGGCTCTGGGCGCCGCCCGCCGACGACGCCCCGCCCGGGCCGGGCCGCACCATCGCGTCCGGGGCGCTGCCCGTGGTGAACCCGACCGTGCACGACGGGCAGACGGCCGCCTCCCTTCCCGCCGCGGGCGACACCCCGCCGTCCACGCCCTGGACCGGTCCGTCGGCCCCGGTGCCGGGCGGATTCCCGCCGCCTGTCCCCGAGGGCCCGGCCCCCGCCGGGGCGGACCCCTTCGCGGCGCCTGGGGCCCCGGCGCCGCCGGCGCCCGGCGTCCAGGGCGGCTCCTACCCCTTCGCCCCGCCCGGAACCTCCGGTGGGCACGGTGTGCCGGGGACGCCGTACTCCTCGGCACCTGCCGGCGACCCGTTCGCGCCGCCCGGCGCCGGCGGTTCGCTGCCGCCGCACCTCGCGCCCGGAGGGCCGGGACAGCCGGCGTACGCCTACCCCGGCGCCCCGTCCGGCTACGCGTACCCGGCCGGCGCGCCCGGCTACGGCCACCCGGCCGCCCCCGGCCACCACGGCTGGCCCGGCCCGTATCCGGCCGCGCCCACCAACGGCGCGGGGACGGCGGCACTCGTTCTCGGGATCATCTCGGACGTCCTCTTCTGCCTGGGACCGCTCAGCCTGCTGGTCGGGGTCCTCGCGGTGGTTCTCGGCGCCATCGGCCGCGGCAGGGCCCGGCGCGGTGAGGCCACCAACGCCGGCCAGGCGCTGGCCGGCATCATCTGCGGCTCGGTCGGCATCGTGCTCGGCGCGGGATTCGGCGTGCTGCTGTTCATGGGCCCGTAGCGGCCCGACCCGCCCGAGCGGCCGCCCGGGACACGGTGCCGCCACCCGGCGCGGATCGGGGCCCGCCCGTTCGCCCGCCGCCCCTGCGCCACCTCTCCTTGCCCTGTCGCCCTGTCGCCCTGTCGCCCTGTCGCCCCGCCGGCCGGACGCTGCCGCGGGAGCGCGGGGCGGTGCCGCGCCGGCCGGCAGGACACATCGGGTCCGGCCGGGCCCCGTGGGCAGAGGCGGTCGGGAGCCGTAGCGCGGCACCCACCGGTGTCGATCGATGACGGCAGCGGAGCGGGACGCCCGACGGCCGCTCCGCACCCACCGCCGAGCCTTCCCGGGTGCCCGCCTTCTCCGGTGCCCGCCTTCTCCGGTGCCCGCCGTCCCCGGGGTACGAGTGCAGCGCCCACCGGCCGGTACGGGATCGAGAACCAGCAGGACGGCGACCCCGGCGTGGGGGCACCTGCCGTTCCTGCCGGTGACGTCCCCCGCTTCTCCGACTGCGAGATCGCCTCGGCGGCCGAGGCGGCGTCCGCGGGGTCGAGGAGCCACGAGTCGCCCCCGTCCCGCTCCGCGGGCAGGACCGTCGGGATCCGGGGCGGCGCGTCGTCCGGGCGTCCGGCACGTCCGCCGACGACATCTCTTGCGGGGCGCGTCCTCCGCGCAGTCGCGGTGCGCACTGCGCGGCCAGCCGGCGGATGGTGTCCGCGTGCTGTCCACGCGGGGCAGGGGACACCACGAGCCTGCCGCCGACGATCTCGGCTCCCGGCCCGGTGGACGCCTCGGTCCGCTCGGCGATCTCGCGCAGGGTCCGGGGGCGAGGGTGCGGAACGGGGAGGGCCACAGCAGCCCGCTTCCTCAGCAGTCCACTCTCCTCAGCAGTCCACTCTCCTCAGCGGCGGCCGGTCACATCACGGTGCCGGTCCGGGGCGGCCCGGCCCCCGCCCCGCCGCGTCTCACGCTCCGGAACGGAGGCGGTGCCGCGCCTGCATCAGGGCGAACCCGAGCAGGTTCGTACCCCGCCAGCGCTGCGGGTCGCAGGCCCGCTCGTCGTCCGCCGTGAGGCCGATGCCCCACACCCGGTCCATGGGGCTCGCCTCGACCAGGACCCTGCCACCCGCGCCGACGGGAACGACGGCCGTGCCCAGCAGGTAGTCCCGCAGGGCGGGGTGTGCGGCGAACTTGTGCACGCTGCCCTCGACCACGATCCGGAACCGCTCGCGCGCCCAGACCTCCTCGCTGAACCCCCGCACCAGCCGTCCGGCCTTCTTCGCCAGTGAGGGATGCCCCGCGGCGAGCACCTGCCGCTCGGCCTCGGCGTCCTCGAAGAGCCTCGCCTTGGCCGCCATCATCCAGTGCTCGGCAGTCGGATACACCCGGCCGTCTACTGTGAAAGGCGACGGCCACCACTGACTCAGGCAGCTCGCGCCGACACGGCCGTCGGGCCGGGGCCGGTGGCCCCAGAAGTGCAGATACCTGATCCTCGCCCCCGCGCGGATCTCCCTGATCAGGGCATCCCGAGAATCGATCTCTCCCATGCACGCGACTGTCGCACACACCACGGACAGTCCGTCCCGGGTTTCTCTCGACGACTCGACACCTGGTCGACAGATTCCGTCGCGTAACCAAAAGGCAACAACGGAATCCCTTGTTGGAGGGCCATCCCTCTGTCAGGATCGGCACTCAAATCGAGCTGGAGCTACGCCACCCGCCCCCGTGGACAGCGGGGCGAAGGCGGAGGAGAGCGACATGCACAACCCGGGCAACGCCACCCCGGAACGATTCCCCGCGCAGGACCGCTTCCGGGCCGGGGCGCAGTACATCGCGGGCCGCCTCACCACAGGCACCTCGGGCCGCAGCCACACGGTGACGGACCCGGCCACCGGCGAGGAGGTCCTCACCTTCGAGCTGGCCGGACCCGCCGACGTGGACGCCGCCGTGGCCGCCGCCCGCGCGGCCTTCCCGGCCTGGGCCGGGGCCACCCCGGGTGAGCGCTCCGACGCGTTGCACCGGCTGGCCCGGGTGATCGCCGAGCGGGCCGAGGACTTCGCCCGCGCCGAGTCCCTCCAGTGCGGCAAGCCGCTGAAGCTGACCCGCGAGTTCGACGTGCCGGGCACGATCGACAACGCGGCCTTCTTCGCCGGCGCCGCCCGGCACCTCCAGGGCCAGTCGGCAGGGGAGTACTCCGGCGACCACACCTCGTACGTGCGCCGCGAGCCGATCGGCGTGGTGGGCTCGATCGCGCCGTGGAACTACCCGCTGCAGATGGCCGCCTGGAAGATCCTTCCGGCGATCGCCGCGGGGAACACGATCGTGCTGAAGCCCGCCGAGCTCACCCCGCTGACCTCGCTGCTGTTCGCGCAGGCCTGCACCGAGGCCGGTCTGCCCGACGGCGTGGTCAACATCGTCACCGGCACCGGCCAGGTGGCCGGCGAGCACCTGGTGGGCCACCCGGACGTGGCGATGACGTCCTTCACCGGCTCCACACCGGTCGGCAAGCGGGTCGCGGCCCTGGCGACCGAGACGGTCAAGCGGATCCACCTGGAGCTGGGCGGAAAGGCCCCGTTCCTGGTGTTCGACGACGCCGACCTGGAGGCCGCGGCCAACGGCGCCGTCGCCGGCGCGCTCATCAACACCGGGCAGGACTGCACCGCCGCCACGCGCGCCTACGTGCAGCGGCCGCTGTACGACGCGTTCGTGGAGCGGACCGCCGCCCTGATGGAGACGGTGCGGCTGGGCGATCCCTTCGCGCCCGGCACCGACCTCGGCCCGCTCGTCTCCCACGCGCAGCGCGACCGGGTCGCCGCCTTCGTCGACCGGGCCCGGGCCTCCGCGCGCGTGGTGACCGGCGGCGGGCCGCCCGGCGGGGAACTGGCCAAGGGCGCCTACTACCGTCCGACGCTGGTCGCCGATGCCGCCCAGGACAGCGAGATCGTCCAGTCGGAGATCTTCGGCCCGGTCCTCGTCGCCCTGCCCTTCGACACCGACGACGAGGGCCTCGCGCTCGCCAACGACACGCCCTACGGGCTGGCCGCGTCCGCGTGGACCCGCGACGTGTTCCGCGCGAACCGTGCCACCCGCGAGCTCAAGGCGGGGTGCGTGTGGGTGAACGACCACATTCCGATCATCAGCGAGATGCCGCACGGCGGATACCGGCAGTCCGGCTTCGGCAAGGACATGTCGACGTACTCGTTCGAGGAGTACACGCAGATCAAGCACGTCATGTTCGACAACACCGCGGTCGCCGCGAAGGACTGGCACCGCACGATCTTCGGGGACCGATAGCCGCACAGGCCGCCTGACCAGCAGCCGACCGACCTCCCGAAAGGGCAGCAAGCGCATGGAGCACTACGAGCCCGACCGCCTCTCCCCGGCCCAGGTGGCCGCCATGCGGCGCAGCTTCCGCAACGGCAGGGCCTCCCTGACCCGCCGTTCCCTGCTGCGCGCCTCCGCGGGCGGCGCGTTCGCAGTGGGCGGTCTGGGCGCCCTGAGCGCCTGCGGCATCCCGCCGGCGGGCAGGACGCAGGGCGGCGAGTCCGCCGATGACCGCTCGGCGAAGGAGAAGAGCGTCAGCTTCTCCAACTGGACCGAGTACATGGACGTCGACGACAGCGAGCGGCGCCACCCCACGCTCGACGCGTTCACCGAACGGACCGGCATCAAGGTCAGGTACAGCGAGGACATCAACGACAACGTCGAGTTCTTCGGCAAGATCAAACCCCAGCTCGCCGCCGGCCAGGACACCGGGCGCGACCTCATCGTGCTCACCGACTGGCTCGCGGCCCGCCTGATCCGCCTCGGCTGGGTGCAGAAGCTCGACCAGTCCAACCTGCCGCATGCGTACGCCAACCTGTCCGCCCAGTTCCGGGCCCCCGACTGGGACCCGGGCCGCGCCTACTCCTACGTGTGGCAGGGCATCTCGACCGTCATCGCGTTCAACCGCAAGGCGCTGGACGGCATCGAGGTCACCTCGGTGTCCGACCTGCTCGACAACCCCAGGCTCAAGGGACGCGTCGGCTTCTTGTCGGAGATGCGCGACACCGTCGGCATGACCATGCTCGACATGGGCAAGGACCCGGGCGCCTTCGCAGCGGACGACTACGACGCGGCCATCGCCCGTCTGCAGAAGGCCGTCGACAAGGGCCAGATCCGCCGCTTCACCGGCAACGACTACACCTCCGACCTGACCAGCGGCAACTTCGCCGCGTGCGTCGCCTGGGCGGGCGACGTGGTGCAGCTCAAGGCGGACAGCCCCGACATCGACTTCATCATCCCCGACAGCGGATACATGACGTCGACCGACAACCTGCTCATCCCCAACAGGGCCCGGCACAAGGAGAACGCCGAGCGGCTCATCGACTACTACTACGAGCCGCAGCCGGCCGCCGAGCTCGCCGCCTACATCAACTACGTCTGCCCGGTGGACGGAGTGAAGGACGAGCTGGCGAAGCTCGACGAGGACGCGGCGGACAACCCGCTGATCATCCCCGACGAGGCGATGGCCGCGAAGTCCCGCGCGTTCCGCTCGCTGAGCGCGGACGAAGAGACCGAATTCGAACAGAAGTTCGCCAAGCTGACGGGGGCGTGACCGACGTGACCACCAGGAACGACAACACCGGCGACGTCCGTCTCACCGGCATCAGCAAGACGTACGGCTCCTTCACCGCCGTGCAGCCGCTCGACCTGACCGTCCCGCAGGGCTCCTTCTTCGCCCTGCTCGGCGCCTCCGGCTGCGGCAAGACCACCACCCTGCGCATGATCGCGGGCCTGGAGGAACCCAGCAGCGGCACCGTCTTCCTCGGCGACCAGGACGTCACGCACCTGCCGCCGCACAAGCGCCCGGTCAACACCGTGTTCCAGTCCTACGCCCTCTTCCCGCACCTCGACATCTTCGAGAACGTCGCCTTCGGCCTGCGCCGGCGCGGCATCCGCAGCGTGAAGAAGCCGGTCGAGGAGATGCTGGAGCTGGTCCAGCTCGGCGAGCAGGCACGCAAGCGGCCGCACCAGCTCTCCGGCGGCCAGCAGCAGCGGGTCGCGGTCGCCCGCGCGCTGATCAACCACCCCAAGGTGCTGCTCCTCGACGAGCCGCTGGGCGCCCTCGACCTCAAGCTGCGCCGCCAGATGCAGCTGGAGCTCAAGCGCATCCAGACCGAGGTCGGCATCACCTTCGTGCACGTCACCCACGACCAGGAGGAGGCCATGACGATGGCCGACGCGGTCGCGGTGATGAACGCCGGCCGGGTCGAGCAGCTCGGCGCCCCCGCCGACCTGTACGAGAACCCCCGGACGACGTTCGTCGCGAACTTCCTGGGCACCTCCAACCTCATCGAGGCCGAGGTGGACGCCCGCAGCGGCGACGACCTGGTGCTCAAGGCGGGCGGCGGCAAGCTGGTGCTGCCCGCGGAGCGCTGCACCGCGCCCACCGAGACCGGCGGCAAGCTGCTGGTCGGTGTGCGTCCGGAGAAGATCTCCCTCACGCACGCCGACGACGCGGGCGAGATCCCGGACGGGCGCAACCGCGTGACCGGCCGGATCGCCGACGCGTCGTTCATCGGTGTCTCCACGCAGTACGTCGTCGACAGCCCGGTCTGCCCCGAGCTCGCCGTGTACGTGCAGAACGTGGACCGCGACGCCCGGCTCGTCCCCGGCGCCGACGTCGTGCTGCACTGGAGCCCCGCCCACACGTTCGCGCTGGACGCCGCCCAGAACATCGACGCGGGCACCGAGGAAGAGGCGGTCTGATGGCGACGGTCACCGAGGCGCCGCCTCTGGCGCCGGTCCCCGAGCAGAACAAGCCCCCGCGCAGGCGGGGCCGCTGGACGCCGTACCTCCTGCTGCTGCCCGGCCTGGCCTGGCTGGTGGTGTTCTTCGCGCTGCCGATGGTCTACCAGGCCTCCACGTCCGTGCAGACGGGCTCTCTGGAGGACGGCTACGAGGTCACCTGGCACTTCGCGACGTACTGGAACGCGCTGACCGACTACTACCCGCAGTTCCTGCGCTCGGTGCTGTACGCGGGCTCGGCCACGCTCCTGTGCCTGCTCCTCGGCTACCCGCTGGCGTACCTGATCGCCTTCCGGGCGGGCCGCTGGCGCAACCTGATCATGATCCTGGTGATCGCGCCGTTCTTCACCAGCTTCCTGATCCGCACCCTGGCCTGGAAGACGATCCTCGCCGACGGCGGCCCGGTGGTCGGCGCGCTGAACTCGCTGCACGTCCTGGACGTGACCAGCTGGCTCGGCCTTACCGCCGGGGACCGTGTGCTGGCCACCCCGCTGGCGGTGGTGTGCGGTCTGACGTACAACTTCCTGCCGTTCATGATCCTTCCGCTGTACACGTCGCTGGAGCGGATCGACCCGCGGCTGCACGAGGCGGCGGGCGACCTGTACGCGCGGCCGTCCACCACCTTCCGCCGGGTCACGTTCCCGCTGTCCATGCCGGGCGTCGTCTCCGGCACGCTGCTCACCTTCATCCCGGCCGCCGGTGACTACGTCAACGCGGACCTGCTCGGGTCCACCGACACCCGGATGATCGGCAATGTCATCCAGACGCAGTTCCTGCGGATCCTCGACTATCCGACGGCGGCCGCGCTCTCCTTCATCCTGATGTTCGCGATCCTCGTCATGGTGTCGCTGTACATCCGCAAGTCCGGCACGGAGGATCTGGTTTAAATGGCCTTCGTCAACTGGCTCAAGCGCCACCTCGTCGTCATCGCGGGACTCATCACGCTCGGCTATCTGCTGCTGCCGAACGTCGTCGTGACGGTCTTCTCCTTCAACAATCCGAAGGGCCGCTTCAACTACGCCTGGCAGGAGTTCTCCACCGACGCCTGGACCGATCCCTGCGGTGTCGCGGGGATGTGCGACGCGCTCACCCTCAGCCTCCAGATCGCCCTGTGGGCGACGCTGGGCGCCACCGCCCTCGGCACGATGATCGCCTTCGCGCTGGTCCGCTACCGCTTCCGGGCGCGCGGCGCGATCAACTCGCTGATCTTCATGCCGATGGCGATGCCCGAGGTCGTCATGGCCGCCTCGCTGCTCACGCTGTTCCTCAACATGGGCGTCCGGCTGGGATTCTGGACGATCCTGATCGCGCACATCATGTTCTGCCTCAGTTTCGTCGTGACGGCCGTCAAGGCCCGGGTCATGTCGATGGACCCGAGGCTGGAGCAGGCCGCGCAGGACCTCTACGCCGGCCCGCTCCAGACGTTCCTCAGGGTGACCCTGCCGCTCGCGGCACCCGGCATCGCCGCAGGCGCCCTGCTGGCCTTCGCGCTGTCCTTCGACGACTTCATCATCACCAATTTCAACGCGGGCTCCACCGTCACGTTCCCCATGTTCGTCTGGGGCTCGGCGCAGCGCGGAACGCCCGTCCAGATCAATGTCATCGGTACGGCCATGTTCGTCATCGCCGTACTGCTCGTTCTGGTCTCGATGGTCGTCGGCAATCGCCGCACCAAGCAGAAGGCATGAGCGAGAAAGCACCGTAGGGAGTTGAAATCATGGCCCCAAGCGCCATGAGCCGTGGCAATCGGTGGACCAGGGCGCTTTCCGACGCCCAGCCGGTCCCGTACTGGCTGGACGACCCCGGCAGGCCTCACCCGGAGCCCGCCCTGACCGGCGCCGAGCACTGCGACCTGCTGGTCGTGGGCGGCGGCTACAGCGGGCTGTGGACGGCGCTGCTGGCCAAGGAGCGCGACCCCGGACGGGACGTCGTCCTGCTGGAAGGCCGCGAGGTGGGCTGGGCCGCCTCGGGGCGCAACGGCGGGTTCTGCGCCGCCTCCCTCACCCACGGCCTGGCCAACGGGCTGAGCCGCTGGCCGGACGAGATCCACACGCTGCAGGAGCTGGGCGCCCGCAACCTCGACGAGATCGAGAAGGCGGTCGCCCGCTACTCCCTCGACTGCGAGTTCGAGCGCACCGGTGAGATCGACGTGGCGACCGAGCCGTACCAGGCGCGGGAGCTGCGCGACTGGCACGAGGAGACGACCCGCCGAGGCCTGGCCGACGGAGTGGAGTTCCTCGACGCCGACGCGGTGCGCGAGCAGGTCGACTCGCCGACCTTCCAGGCGGGCCTGTACGACCGGCGTGGCGTGGCGATGCTGCACCCGGCCAAGCTGGTGTGGGGCCTGAAGCGGGCCTGCGCCCAGCTCGGCGTCCGCGTCTACGAGCACACGCCCGCGCTGTCCCTGAAGCCGTACGGGGCCGGCATGGCGGTGCGCACCCCCTACGGGCAGGTCCGCGCGCGCGCGGTCGCGCTCGGCACCAACGTCTTCCCCAGCCTGGTCAGGCGGGTGCGGTCGTTCACCGTGCCGGTCTACGACTACGCGCTGATGACCGAGCCGCTCAGCACCGCGCAACTCGCCTCGGTCGGCTGGCGCAACCGGCAGGGGCTCGGGGACAGCGCCAACCAGTTCCACTACTTCCGCCTGAGCGCCGACAACCGCATCCTGTGGGGCGGCTACGACGCGATCTACCCCTACGGCGGCCGGGTCCGGGCCGAGTACGACGACCGGCCGGAGACCTACGCCCGGCTCGCCGAGCACTTCTTCACCTGCTTCCCGCAGCTGGAGGGGGTGCGCTTCACCCACGCCTGGGGCGGGGCCATCGACACCTGCTCGCGCTTCTCGGCGTTCTTCGGCACCGCCCACCGGGGCAGGGTGGCCTACGCGGCCGGCTACACCGGGCTGGGCGTGGGCGCGACGCGGTTCGGTGCCGATGTGATGCTGGACCTGCTGGCGGGGGAGCGCACCGAGCGGACGGAGCTGGAGATGGTCCGGCGCAAGCCGCTGCCGTTCCCGCCGGAGCCGTTCGCATGGACCGGAATCGCCCTGACCAAGTGGTCACTGGCCCGCGCGGACGCGCAGGGCGGGCGGCGCAACCTGTGGCTGCGGACGATGGACCGCCTGGGCCTCGGCTTCGACAGCTGATCCGCCGTGGTACGCGTCTGATCCGCCGCGGTACGCGTCGCGGCCGCCCGTCGCCGCACCTGCCGTTGTACCCGGCGCCGTACTTGCCGCTGAGCCCCGTCGGCGCACCTGCCGGTGCACTCGCCGCCGGCCCGCCGCGGACTCCGCCAGGGCCGCCCCCCCCCGCGTCACCGGGGGCGGCCCTGCCGCGCACGGGCCCGCCCTGCCCGCCCCGTCCGCTCCGCCGGGCCGGGCCGTCCGGAGGCCCGCTGCATCCGGGGGAGGCACGGGCGTGGAAGAGCGCCGGGATCGCGGATCGCGGACCACGGACCACGGACCGCGGACCGCGGACCGCGGACCGCGGACCACGGACCGCGGACCACGGACCACGGACCGCGTGGACGACAGACGGTGGGCGCCAGGGCGGACGGCGGACGGCGGACGGCGCGGACACCGGGAAGCGGGCGCAGGGCGGGCGGCCGACGGCGGAGGGCGCAGGGGGAGGCGGAGGGCGCAGGGCGCCGGATGACGGACGCTCGGAAGTCGTCGCCCCAACCCGCGTAACGCTCGGCGGGGGCTCCCGTCTCTCTCGTGACGCGATCCGCGTGCACGAGAGAGGGAGGTCCATTCATGGCTGGGGCGAAGACCGCGGTGGAGTGGCTGGTGTCCGTCGCGCCGGATCCCGGCGCCTGCCGCTGGGAGTGGGAGCGCAACCCCCGCGGGGTCACCCTGCTGCCCGCCGGCAAGGCCTGGGACGTGCTGATCCTGCCGGGCGGACTCGGCTACCCCACCCTCGACGTGCTCACCCGCATCCTCGACCGTCCCGGGCCGGTGCTGGCCGACGTCGCGGGCCACCGGGTGGGGTTCCTGGTCCCGCCGGGCACGGCCGCCCGCTGGATCGGCACCGGCATCCGCTCGGCCGGAGCCGGAGCCTGGATCGTGGTGCCGTACCCGGGCCGCTCCACCGGCGGCGTGCGCTGGCTGGTGCCGCCGGACGGCTCGGGCACGCTCACCGACCCGGCGCTGCTGGAGCTGGCGATGCACGAGGCGGCGGCGGTGCTGGCCCGCGACCGGGAGGGGGACGAGTCGCCGTGAGAGGTCTTGACCACTTAATTGGTCTGGACCAAGCTGGCAGCGTTCCACCCTCCAATCTCCCCCTGCCCGGAGGTACTTGTGGACCGCTCCAGACCACTGGTCGCTCTTCTCACGGCCGCGGTACTTGCCGTACCCGGCCTCACCGCGCTCTCGTCGGCCGCCCGTGCGGCCGACGCCGACCTCGCGCGCAACGGCGGCTTCGAGGCCGGCCTCGACGGCTGGACCTGTACGGCCGCGACGACCGTCACCTCACCCGTGCGCAGCGGCAGCCGCGCCCTGGAGGCCACCCCGGCCGGCAGCGACAACGCGCGCTGCTCGCAGACGGTCACCGTCCGGCCGGACGCGCAGTACACCCTGTCGGGCTACGTCCGCGGCTCGTACGTCCACCTCGGCGCGAGCGGCACCGGCACCACCGACGTCTCCACCTGGACCGGGTCCGCCCCCGACTGGCAGCGCCTGACGACCACCTTCCGCACCGGGCCCGCCACCACCCGTGTCACCGTCTACACCCACGGCTGGTACGGCACCGGTGCCTACCACGCCGACGACATCTCCCTCGTCGGCCCCGGCGGAGCCCCCGGGCAGCCGCCTGCCGCACCCACCGGCCTGACGGTGGGCACCGTCACCTCCAACGCTGTCGCCCTGTCCTGGTCGCCCGTCCCCGACGCCAGCGGCTACGCCGTGCACCGCGACGGCACCAGGGTCCGGACGGTGACCGGCACCTGCGCCACCGTCACCGGACTGACCCCCGCCACGGCCTACTCCTTCCAGGTCAGCGCCCTCAACGACGCGGGGGAGTCGGCCCGCTCGGCAGCGGTCACCGCCACCACCCAGGGGGGCGGTGGGGGCGGCGACTCCTCCGGCCTCCCCCCGCACGCCCTCGTCGGCTACCTCCACACCACCTTCGCCAACGGCTCCGGCTACACCCGCCTGGCCGACGTACCGGACAGCTGGGACGTCATCGATCTCGCCTTCGGCGAGCCCACCTCGGTCACCTCCGGCGACATCCGCTTCCATCGCTGCCCGGTGAACGAATGCCCCGGCGTGGAGAGCGACGCCGAGTTCAAGGCCGCCGTCAGGGCGAAGCAGGCCGCCGGCAAGAAGGTGCTGATCTCCGTCGGCGGGCAGAACGGGCAGGTCCGGCTCACCACCGCCGCCGCTCGCGACACCTTCGTGTCGTCCGTCTCGAAGATCATCGACGAGTACGGCCTGGACGGCCTCGACATCGACTTCGAGGGGCACTCGCTGTCCCTGGACGCCGGCGACACCGACTTCCGCAACCCCACGACACCGGTGATCGTCCACCTGATCTCCGCGCTGAAGACCCTCAAGGCCCGCTACGGCGACTCGTTCGTGCTGACCATGGCTCCGGAGACGTTCTTCGTGCAGATGGGCTACCAGTTCTACGGCACGGGCAGGTGGGGCGGACAGGATCCCCGCTGCGGGGCCTACCTCCCGGTCATCCACGCCCTGCGCGACGACCTGACCCTGCTCCACGTCCAGGACTACAACTCCGGCCCGATCATGGGCCTGGACGACCAGTACCACTCCATGGGCGGGGCCGACTTCCACATCGCCATGACCGACATGCTGCTCACCGGCTTCCCGGTGGCGGGTGACACCGGCAGGGTGTTCCCGCCGCTCCGGCCCGGCCAGGTCGCCATCGGCATGCCCGCCTCGGTCCACGCGGGCAACGGCCACGTCTCCCCCGCCGAGGTGGTCAAGAGCCTGGACTGCCTGACCAAGAAGACCGGCTGCGGTGCGTACACCACCCACGGCACCTGGCCCGCGCTGCGCGGACTGATGACGTGGTCGGTCAACTGGGACCGCTTCGCGGACTGGGAGTTCCAGCGGACGTTCGACGGCTACTTCGGCTGACGGCCGCTTCACTTCGGCTGACGGCCACTTCGCCGGCGGCTGCTTCGGCTGAGGAGCAGCGCGTACCCGGTCAGCAGCACCGCGGACAGGCACCAGCTGGCCACCACGTCCAGCGGCCAGTGCCAGCCGCGCCGGACCAGCCCGAAGGACACGCCGAGGACGAGTGCGGCGTACACCGCCGCGACGGTGCGCCGAGCGGCTGCGGCCGGGAGCCGGGCGGGCCGAGGACGACCAGGCGGCCGTGGACGCCCGGGAGGCCGGTCACGCCCGGGAAGCCAGGGAAGGAGGAGCAGGGCCGCGGCGCCGTAGGCGACGGCCGCGGTGGCGGTGTGCCCGGAGGGGAAGTAGCCGGTGGCCGGCGGTACCGCCGGGGTGCCCGCGCGGTCGGTCAGCGCCTTCACGGGCACGACCAGGGCGGGCACCAGAGCCATCAGCGGCACCGCCGCCGCACCCGGCAGCCACCAGCGGGCGGCGTGGGCGCGGCGCGCCCGCCAGGAGGCGTACGCCGCCGCCACCGCCAGGACGGGCAGCGCGACCTGTGCGTTGCCGAGGTCCGCGAGCAGCTCGGAGAGGCGGTCGGGGCGGACCAGCGCCCGGCTGATCCGCTCGTCGAGGCCGACCAGCGGGCCGTCCGCCAGCACCTGCCAGGTGATCAGGCCGAACAGTGCGGCGGGCAGGACGAGCAGCAGAGGGAGGGCCGGCCGCCCGGGAACAGGGGGGGTGGTTCCGGGGCGGCCGGCCGGACCGGAACGCCGCGCGCCCCGGGGGGTCTGGGGCGGGCGACCGTCCGATCGGTGAGGAGACCCGGAGCTGGAGGCTCCGTCGTTGTGCGCGAAGGCACGAGCAGGTCGGAGCGGGGGAAGCTCCGGACCGGCATCGCCCGCGGTGCCCCACGGGCGGGGTGTATCTCTCATCCGGCACGAACCTACGTCAGGCGGCGGGGCGAGCACAGCCGGAACGGTGTCCTGCCATCCACCCCGCACACCTTCTTCACACGGTCTGCCGGAGCGGCCCGTCGGAGGTGCGGTCCGCTCGCTCAGATGCGCGAGAACGCCTGCTCGATGATGTCCAGGCCCTCGTTCAGCAGGTCGTCGCCGATCACCAGCGGCGGCAGGAAGCGCAGGACGTTGCCGTAGGTGCCACAGGTCAGGACCAGCAGGCCCTCGGCGTGGCAGGCCTTGGCGAGCGCGGCGGTCGCCTCCGGGTTCGGCTCCTTGGTCGTGCGGTCCTTCACCAGCTCGATCGCGATCATGGCGCCGCGGCCGCGGATGTCGCCGATGATCTCGAACTTCTCGGCCATGGCGGTGAGGCGGGCCTTCATGACCGCCTCGATGTTCCTCGCCGCGGTGTTGAGGTCCAGCTCCTTCATCGTCTCGATGGCGCCCAGCGCACCGGCACAGGCCACCGGGTTGCCGCCGTAGGTGCCGCCCAGGCCGCCCGCATGCGCGGCGTCCATGATCTCGGCGCGGCCGGTCACGGCCGCCAGCGGCAGTCCGCCCGCGATGCCCTTGGCCGTGGTGATCAGGTCCGGGACGATGCCCTCGTCCTCGCAGGCGAACCACTGGCCGGTGCGGCAGAAGCCGGACTGGATCTCGTCCGCGACGAACACGATGCCGTTGTCGTTGGCGAACTTCACGATCTCCGGCAGGAAGCCCTTGGCCGGCTCGATGAAGCCGCCCTCGCCCAGCACGGGCTCGATGATGATCGCGGCGATGTTCTCCGCGCCGACCTGCTTGGACATCTGGTCGATGGCCTGCTTGGCGGCCTCGGGACCCGCGTTCTGCGGGCCGGTCGGCCAGCGGTAGCCGTAGGCGACCGGCACGCGGTACACCTCCGGCGCGAACGGGCCGAAGCCGTGCTTGTACGGCATGTTCTTCGCGGTCAGCGCCATCGTCAGGTTCGTCCGGCCGTGGTAGCCGTGGTCGAACACGACGACCGCCTGGCGCCTGGTGTACGAGCGGGCGATCTTGACAGCGTTCTCGACGGCCTCGGCGCCGGAGTTGAACAGCGCGGTCTTCTTGGCGTGGTCGCCCGGGGTGAGTTCGGCGAGGGCCTCGGCGACCTCCACGTAGCCCTCGTAGGGGGTGACCATGAAACAGGTGTGCGTGAAGTCGGCGAGCTGGGCGCTCGCGCGGCGCACGACGGCCTCCGCGGAGGCCCCCACGGAGGTGACGGCGATGCCGGAGCCGAAGTCGATCAGGCGGTTGCCGTCGACGTCCTCGATGATGCCGCCGCCGGCGCGCGCGGTGAACACGGGCAGCACCGAACCCACGCCCTGGGCCACCGTGGCGACACGGCGGGCCTGAAGCTCCTGCGACTTCGGGCCGGGGATGGCGGTGACGACGCGGCGCTCCTGTGGAACTGCGGTCATGAGGGCTCCTGGGGGGTCTTGCGGACACTTTCCTTCTTTTGTCGCAGGCTAGGGCGGGCGGCGAGGGCTGGGCATGCTCCATGTGGGCGTTTTCGCCGCGCGTCGTTGTCCGCCGTGGACATAGAGTCCGCTGAGGCGCTCCGGCGCAGGTGGGGAGACCGGCTGGCGCGTCCCCGGCCCGGCAGCGGTGAACTGCCCTGGAGAGAGCGTTAGATTGACCGCTGATGACGGACCGAACGGCTGGTCAGGGGGCAAGGGCGATGAACAGCGACGGGACCCAGGACGCACGGGGCACCCAGGCCGGTCCGGTGCCGCGTCCGGCAGCGCCCCCCGAGATCCCCCCGGCGCCCCCCGAGCCGTCCCCGGCCGCCGTGCAGACGCCGCCGGCCGACGGCAGGGCCCCGTTCGCCCGGGAGGCGGCCCAGGCCCCGCCCGAGCCGCCCGCGGCTGCCGCGCAGGCGCCCGCGGTCCCGCCCGGGCTGCCTCCGATGCCCGCGGCCCCGCCGCGCACCGACGGCTCGGGATTCCTCGCCTGGCTGCGCACCCCCCGCCCGGACGCCGCCCCGGGCGTGTGGCGGCTCGGCCACCGGCCCCGTGCCGCCGAGGAACCCGAACAGGTGCCCGCCCGCCAGCTCCTCAGCGGCGCACTGATCGCCTTCCTCGTCGGCTGGCTGCTGTGGTCCCTGCTGCAGAACGGCTACCTCGGCGGCTGGTGGATACTGCCGCTGGAACTCCTCGCCCCCGACTCCTGGCTCGGCAGCGACAGCCGCGTCGGCAACGCCGTCCTCTACAACGGGTACACCCTTCTCATCGCCCTGCTGATCATGCTCGGGGTGGGGCGGCTGGGACGGTGGGGCGAGGTGTGGCGCCGCTTCGCCGCCCCGCACCTGCGCCGCCGCGAACCCGAGCAGCCCGCCCCGGCCGCCGAGGAGGACCCCGCCCAGTGGCCGCAGCTGCGCGCCGCCGGGGCGGATCCGGCCGCGGAGCGGCTCGCCGGCGACGCCCGCACCGGGCTCATGCGGGACGTCGACCACGCCCGGATCAGCCGCGCCTGGCAGGGCGTGCGCACCGGCCGGTTCCCGCTCGACGCGTTCACCGGCACCGTCCTCAGGGACGGCGCCGCCGCCTGCCCGCATCCCTCCGGCGACCGCGACCTGCCCGCCCGCCACGCCCGCCACGACCTCGTCACCGGCCAGGTACGGCTCGGCACCACCGCCGACGACCCCCGCAACCCCTACGCCTACCGCGGCACCGGTCTCGCCCTCGACCCCGGCCTGCTGGGCACCTCGCTGGTGGCTGTCGGTCCGGCCGGCTCCGGCAAGACCGGCAGTCTGGTGCGGCCGCTCACCGAGTCGCTGTGCCTGCACGCCCTCGCCGGGCGCGCCGCCGTCGTCGCGGTCGGCGCCGCCGGCGCGGGGCTCGGCCCGGCCGACGCCTTCGACGTCGTCGTCCGCATCGGCAACCCCGAGTCCGTCCACGACCTCGACCTGTACGGCGGCACCACCGACCCCGACGAGGCGGCCGCCGTGCTCGCCGAGGCGCTCGCCGGCGACCTCGCCGACCCGCACCCGGGCGGCGACAGCCGCCGCGCCACCACCGTGCTCGCGCAGCTGCTGGGCCCCTTCAGGGCCGTGCACGGCCGTTTCCCGGGCGTCCCCGAACTGCGCGGGCTCCTGGACGGTGACCCGGCCCCGCTGGCCGAACTGCGCCGCGCTCTGACCGAGTCGGGACAGGAGTCCCTGCTGCGTGAACTCGACGCGCGCGAACGTCAGCTCCGGCAGCCCGGCGACCCCGGGGCGACCCTCGCGGACCGGATCGCCCTGCTCGACCGCCCCGCCTTCGCCGGCTTCTTCGACACCTCCGGCCAGACCCGGCCCTTCTCCTGCAAGGCCCTCGACCATCCCGTACGGGTCCGCATCGACCTGCCCGAACGCGGCCACGCCGACGCCTCCCGGATACTGGCGCGGCTGGTTCTCGCCCAGTTCACCGCCAGCACGGCGGTACGGGAGGACCGCTCGCTGTTCGCCTGTCTCGTGCTGGACGACGCCACCGGGGTCGTCACCCCCGAAGCCGTCCGCGGCATCCAGCGGCTGCGGTCGGCGAACGCCGGCGTGGTGCTGACCCTGCGCACCCTCGACGACGTGCCGCGGCCGCTGCGCGGACCGCTGCTCGGCGCGACCGGCTGCCGCATGGCCCTGTCCGGGCTCACCCCGTGGGACGGGCAGGACTTCGCCGAGGTGTGGGGCAAGGAGTGGATCGAAGCCCGGGACGTCACCGACCGGCAGATCATCGCCGAGACCCCGGCCGGCAAGGCCGTGCACATGCTGCGCCGGGTCATCACCGGCAAGGCACCCACCGCCCGGGCCGTCACGGTCCGCCAGGTCGAACGCGAACGCTGGTCCGCGTCGGAGCTGGCGCACGCGGTGCCGCCGGGGCACGCGGTGCTGTCCCTGACCACAGTGAGGGGGGAGCACGCGCCGCCGCTGCTGGTGGACCTGCGCGGCTGAGGCCGAGCGCGGGCGGCCCTCGGCGCCGGCGTCCGCCGCGGCCGAGCCCGCCCCGCGCGGGGCGTCGCACGGGACGGGGCGGTACGTGTCTCAGGGGCTGCCTCGATCGGCACGCCGTCTGCCGTCTGCCGGGCGTCGGGCGTCGGGGCGGGGCGAGTGCCGGGCGGAAGCCGGGGCGTGGGGCGTGCGGCGCCCCTCGTCCGGCCCGCACCGCGCGGGGCCGGAGCCGGTCGCACACCGTGCGCCAGGCCGGCGGGCCCGGTCGGGGCGTGTGTGCCCGGCGGCGCCGTCGGGCCGGACCGGGTCCTGCCCAGCGCACCCCGAGGGCCGAGGCCGCGTCGTGCCGTGCGCTGTGAGGGCTGGGCACGGCCGCACGGCGCCCCGTCCCCGACCCGGCCCATCCGCACCCGGGGCATCGTACGGTGAGGCAGAATTGGCGAAGGCCGTTCATACGCGGCGGCCAAGTGATCGGGCCCTGCCCCACCTGAGGCGCCCCCTGCCCCGCACCCTCACCCCGCACCCTCGCCCCGCACCCTCGCCCCGCACGCCGCCCCGCACCAGAAGGACACCTGAAGGCCCCATGCCCCCCACGCTCGCCTCGCTCGTCCACCACTCCGCGCTCAAGCTGGCTGTGAGGGCGGGCGGGGACCGCCTGGACGTGCCCGTGCGCTGGGCCCACGTCAGCGAACTCGCCGACCCCGTGCCCTACATGGAGGGCGGTGAGCTGCTGCTGGTCACCGCGCTGAAGCTGGATGCCGAGGACCCCGAGGCGATGCGCCGCTACGTGCGGAGGCTGGTCGGTGCGGGCGTCGTCGGACTGGGCTTCGCGGTCGGCGTCAACTACGACGAGATTCCCGCCGCCCTCGCCGACGCCTGCGCCGAGGAGGACCTGCCGCTGCTGGAGGTGCCCCGCCGCACCCCCTTCCTCGCCATCACCAAGGCCGTGTCCGCCGCGATCGCCGCCGACCAGTACCGCGCGGTCACCGCCGGATTCGCCGCCCAGCGCGAACTGACCCGGCAGGCGCTCGGCGACGGCCCCGAGGGCCTGCTCGGCGCGCTCGCCGCCCAGCTCGACGGGTGGGCCGCGCTCTACGACGCCTCCGGCGCCGTCGTCGCGGCCGCGCCGGAGTGGTCGGGCCGGCGCGCCGCGCGCCTGGTCGCGGACGTGGAGCGGCTGCGCGAGCGGCCCGCGCCCGCCAGTTCCGTGGTCGGCGGACCCGAGCACGAGGACCGGGTCGAACTGCACTCCATCGGCACCGGCCGACGCCCCCGCGGTGCCCTCGCGGTCGGCACCGCCGCCCCACTGGGCACCGCCGAGCGCTACGCCGTCCACTCGGCCATCGCCCTGCTCACCCTCACCACCGAGCGCTCCCGCTCGCTGCAGGCCGCGGAGCAGCGCATCGACGCGGCCGTGCTGCGCATGCTGCTGGCCGGTGAACCCGACCACGCCCGCGCGGTCGCCGGGGATCTGTACGGGCAGCTGCTCGACGCCCCGTTCCGGGTCGCCGTCGCCGAGTGCGCGGGGCCCGCCGCGGAGCGCGCCGAGGCGCTCGGTGCGCTCGCCGAACGGGTGGAGTCGGCTGCCGCCCGGTCCGGGGAGTCGGTGCTGGCGGTCCCGGACGGGGAGCGGCTGGTGGTGCTGGCCGCGGACGGCGGCGCGGCCGCCGCCGCGTGCCTCGATCATGCGGCGGACCGGGAGGCGCTCCGCGCGGACGGCGCCGACTACACCGCCCCCGGCGCCCCCGGCGCACGCGGTGGATCAGCCGGACGCGAGCTGATGCGCGAGCCGGTGCGCGAGCAGGCCGGACGCGACGTGTCGCCGCACGAGGCGTCAGGGCACGTCCGGTCCGCCGCCGGGCGCGAGGCGGGTCCCGGGGACGGCGAGGACCTCGTCATCGGGCTGTCCGCCCCCGCCGGCCCGATCGCGGCGGCCGCCGCCTACAAGCAGGCCGAGCAGGCCCTCTCGGTGGCCCGCAGACGAGGCCGTGTCCTCGTCGGGCACGAACAGCTCGCCGCAGGATCGGTGCTGCCGCTGCTGGCCGACGACGCCGTGCGCGCGTTCGCCGACGGACTGCTGCGCGCCCTGCGCGAGCACGACGCCACCGGCCGCGGCGACCTCGTCGCCTCGCTGCGGGCCTGGCTGTCCCGGCACGGCCAGTGGGACGCGGCCGCCGCCGACCTCGGCGTTCACCGGCACACCCTGCGCTACCGGATGCGCCGGGTCGAGGAGATCCTCGGCCGCTCCCTGGACGATCCGGACGTCCGCATGGAACTGTGGCTGGCCCTCAAGGCGACCGCGCCGGACTGAGCGCGCGGCCGAGGGCCTCGTCGGAGCAGCGGACCGAAGCCGAGGAACCGAAGGGCTGGAGCAGGGCGCCGGATCCGGGTGCACGGCGAAGACGGCGGCCGCTCCGGAGGCATCCGGAGGCGCCCGGAGACGCCCGGAGACGCCCGGAGACGCCCGGTGGTGTCCGGTGGTGTCCGGTCGCCTCCGGGGCGCGCTCGCCGCACTGTCCGAAGGCCCCGGGGACGTCCGGTAGGGGAACTCCGCACGGTCCGACGGCGCCCGTCGCGGCACCGGCACCGGCACCGGTCCCGACAGGACCGCCAAAGCGGAGCACCCGTCCCGCCGACTGCTACGGATCGGACAAGCCCGCGCCCGTCGCCCCCCGCCTACGGTGGACCACGTGACGCACGCACTCCTCCTCGCGGAAGGGCCGGGACTCGAATGACCGCCACCCACGCCTTCTGGCTCGCCGGCCGTCAGGCCACCGGCACGGACACCTTCGACGTGACCAATCCGTACGACGGCCGTCTCGTCGGCACGGTCAGCGTCCCGACCGAGGCGCAGGTCGAGGAGGCCGTCGCCGCCGCGCACGCGGTGCTCGACGAGTTCGCCGCCACACCGGCGCACGTCCGCGCCGCCGCCCTGGACCACGTGTCGCGGCGGCTGGCCGAGCGCACCGAGGAGATCGCCCAGCTGATCTCCGCCGAGAACGGCAAGCCGGTCAAGTGGGCGCGCGGCGAGGTCGGGCGCGCCGTGTCCGTCTTCCGCTTCGCGGCCGAGGAGGCCCGCCGCTTCAACGGCGGCGAGGCCCAGCGTCTGGACACCGACGCGGGCGGTGTCGGCCGGCTCGGCCTGACCCGCCGGTTCCCCAAGGGCGTCGTGCTCGGCATCGCGCCGTTCAACTTCCCGCTGAACCTGTGCGCCCACAAGATCGCCCCGGCCATCGCCGTCGGCGCGCCGATCATCCTCAAGCCGGCCCCCGCCACCCCGCTGTCCGGTCTGGTCCTGGGCGAGCTGCTCGCCGAGACGGACCTGCCGGCCGGTTCCTGGTCGGTGCTGACGGTCCCGAACGAGGCGATGCCCGCCCTCGTCCAGGACGAGCGCCTGCCGGTCATCTCCTTCACCGGCTCCGACACCGTCGGCTACGCCATCCAGCGCTCCGTGCCGCACAAGCACTGCACCCTGGAGCTGGGCGGCAACGCCGCCGCCGTCGTCCTCGGCGACTGGTCCTCCGAGGCCGACCTGGACTGGGCGGCGGCCCGCATCGCCACGTTCTCCAACTACCAGGCGGGCCAGTCCTGCATCTCCGTGCAGCGTGTCATCGCCGACGCCTCCGTCTACGACCGGCTGGCCGAGAAGGTCGTCGCCGCCGTCGAGGCTCAGGTCACCGGCGACCCGGCGGCCGACGCCACCGATGTGGGCCCGCTGGTCAGCGAGGACGCCGCCCGGCGCGTCGAGTCCTGGGTGAACGAGGCCGTGCAGGCCGGGGCCAAGCTCCTCACCGGCGGCACCCGCGAGGGCGCCACCGTCGCCCCGACCGTGCTCGCCGACCTGCCCGAGGGTGTCGCCCTCGCCACCGAGGAGGTCTTCGGCCCGGTCCTCAGCCTGCACCGGGCCGACGGCGAGGCGGAGGCGTTCGCCGCCGTCAACGACTCCAAGTTCGGCCTCCAGGCGGGCGTCTTCACGCACGACCTGCAGACCGCCTTCCGCGCGCACCGGGCCCTGGAGGTCGGCGGCGTGATCGTCGGCGACGTCCCGTCCTACCGCGCCGACCAGATGCCCTACGGCGGCGCCAAGCAGTCCGGCGTCGGCCGCGAGGGCGTGAAGTACGCCATGGACGACTACACCTACGAGCGCGTCCTGGTCCTCACCGGCCTCGCCCTCTGACCCCACCCGGAGAACCCGGCGGCCGGAGCCCACTGTGCGGGGGCTCCGGCCGCCGGCCCGTCCCGTACCCGGACGCCCCTCGGGCAGCGCCGCCCTCCCCGGCCGCGTACCCGGACGGCGCCGTCGACCGACCTCGTGGACGGCACGGCGACGGCGCGCCGCCCGTGCCGGAGCCGGCGGGACCGGCCGGCGACGCCGTGACAGCGGGCCCGTGCCGGCTCCCGGGGACCAGGGGAAGTCCACCCCCGGTCCTCCCGGTCCTCCCGGTCCTCCCGGTCCTCCCGGTCCTCCCGGTCCTCCCGGTCCTCCCGGTCCTCCCGGTTCTCACGGTTCTCCCGGCCGCTCACCACGCGCGCGTGCGGCGGAACCCGGCCGGCAGGTCGCAGCAGCCCACTGGCCGCCGTGCACCAGGCGCGGGCGGCAGAACCGGGGCTGCGGCACCTGCCGACGGCCCCGCCGCGCCGACGGCCCCCTCGCGGGCGTACGACCGGATCTCCACCGGTTCAACGACGCGGCCAGCGCGACGGCCCCCTCGCGCACGTACGACCGGCTGGTCGGCGGCCGTACGCGCGCGAGGACTGGTGGAGGCATCCGGTTTCAGGTACATACGTTCCGGTAGCACCGATCGGTAACGCACGGTCCCCCAGACCCCTCACCGCGGCGAGGTGACCCTCATGTCCGCAGCACCGCCCGCCCGCACCGTCTCCGAGCGCGAGGCCCGCCAGGTCGCCGAGGCCGCCCGGGAACAGGACTGGCGCAAGCCGAGCTTCGCCAAGGAGCTGTTCCTCGGGCGCCTGCGCCTCGACCTCGTCCACCCGCACCCCCTGCCCGCCGACGACGACGTCCGGCGCGGCGAGGAGTTCCTCGCCCGGCTGCGCGACTTCTGCGAGACGAAGGTCGACCCGGCCGCCATCGAACGCGACGCCCGGATCCCCGACGAGGTCGTCCACGGCCTCAAGGAACTCGGCGCGCTCGGCATGAAGATCGGCTCCGAGTACGGCGGCCTCGGCCTCACCCAGGTCTACTACAACAAGGCCCTCGCCCTGGTCGGCTCCGTCAGCCCGGCCCTGGGCGCGCTGCTCAGCGCCCATCAGTCCATCGGCGTACCGCAGCCCCTGAAGATGTTCGGCACCCAGGAGCAGAAGGACGCCTTCCTGCCGCGCTGCGCCCGCACGGACATCTCCGCGTTCCTCCTCACCGAGCCCGACGTCGGCTCCGACCCCGCCCGGCTCGCCACCACGGCCGTGCCCGAGGGCGACGAGTACGTCCTCGACGGGGTGAAACTGTGGACCACCAACGGGGTCGTCGCCGACCTCCTGGTCGTGATGGCCCGGGTCCCGGAGTCCGAGGGCCACCGCGGCGGCATCACCGCCTTCGTGGTGGAGGCCGCCTCCGACGGCATCACCGTGGAGAACCGCAACGCCTTCATGGGCCTGCGCGGCATCGAGAACGGCGTCACCCGCTTCCACCGGGTCCGGGTGCCCGCCGCGAACCGCATCGGCCCCGAAGGCGCCGGCCTCAAGATCGCCCTCACCACCCTCAACACCGGCCGGCTGTCCCTGCCCGCCATGTGCGTCGGCGCCGGCAAGTGGGCCCTGAAGATCGCCCGCGAGTGGTCCGGGGTGCGCGAGCAGTGGGGCCGGCCGGTCGCCCTGCACGAAGCCGTCGGCTCCAAGATCAGCTTCATCGCGGCGACCACCTTCGCCCTGGAGGCGGTCCTGGACCTGTCCTCGCAGATGGCCGACGAGGACCGCAACGACATCCGCATCGAGGCCGCCCTCGCCAAGCTCTACGGCTCCGAGATGGCCTGCCTGATGGCCGACGAACTGGTCCAGATCCGCGGCGGCCGCGGCTTCGAGACCGCGGATTCGCTGCGCGCCCGCGGAGAACGCGCCGTCCCCGCCGAGCAACTCCTGCGCGACCTGCGCATCAACCGCATCTTCGAAGGCTCCACCGAGATCATGCACCTGCTCATCGCACGCGAGGCCGTGGACGCCCACCTGCGCGTCGCCGGCGGCCTCATCGACCCCGACGCCTCGCTCGGCGACAAGGCGCGGGCCGGCGCGAAGGCGGGCGTGTTCTACGCCAGGTGGCTGCCCAGGCTGGTCGCCGGACCCGGCCAGCTCCCCACCGCGTACGCCGACTTCCGGCACGAGGTGGACCTCTCCGTGCACCTGCGCCAGGTGGAGCGGCACGCCCGCAAGCTCGCCCGCAGCACCTTCTACGGCATGTCCCGCTGGCAGGGCCGCATGGAGACCAAGCAGGGCTTCCTCGGCCGGGTCGTCGACATCGGCGCCGAACTCTTCGCCATGAGTGCCGCCTGTGTCCGCGCCGAACTCCTGCGCCGCCGCGGCGAGCACGGCCGCGAGGCCTACGAGCTCGCCGACGCCTTCTGCCGCCAGGCCCGCATCCGGGTGGACGAGCTCTTCGACCGCCTGTGGACCAACACCGACGACCTGGACCGCACGGTCGTCAGGAGCGTCCTGGAGGGGCGCCACACCTGGCTGGAGGAGGGCATCGTCGATCCGTCCGGGGACGGCCCCTGGATCGCCGACGCGGCCCCGGGCCCGGCCACCCGGGAGAACGTGCACCGCACCATCAGATGAGGAAACCGGGCGTGTCGCCCCGCGAGGGGGACACCCCGTCCGCGGTGCCGGCGCTTGCGGCCACAATGGGGGCATGAGCGACAGCCCAGCCCCCCTCGCGGACCCGCACCTCGTCTACGACCCCGTGGCCGCAGCCGGGCCGAAGGACCTCGTCCTCCTCGGCTCCACCGGATCCATCGGCACGCAGGCCGTCGACCTCGTCCTGCGCAACCCCGACCGGTTCCGGGTGACCGGCCTGTCCGCGAACGGCGGCCGGGTCGACCTCCTCGCCGAGCAGGCGAGGCAGCTGCGGGTGCGGACCGTCGCCGTGGCCCGCGAGGACGCCGTCCCCGCCCTGCGCGAGGCCCTGGCCGTCGCGTACGGCACCGGTGAGCCGCTCCCCGAGATCCTGGCCGGGCCCCACGCCGCCACCCACCTCGCCGCCTCCGAGAGCCACACCGTCCTCAACGGCATCACCGGCTCCATCGGACTCGCCCCCACCCTCGCGGCCCTGGAGGCGGGCCGTACCCTCGCGCTCGCCAACAAGGAGTCGCTCATCGTGGGCGGCCCGCTCGTCAAGGAGCGTGCCAAGCCCGGCCAGATCATCCCCGTCGACTCCGAGCACGCCGCCCTCTTCCAGGCGCTCGCCGCGGGCACCCGCGCCGACGTCCGCAGACTCGTCGTCACCGCCTCCGGAGGCCCCTTCCGCGGCCGTACCAGGGACCAGCTCGCGCACGTCACCGTCCAGGACGCCCTCGCCCACCCGACCTGGGCGATGGGCCCGGTGATCACGATCAACTCCGCCACCCTGGTCAACAAGGGCCTGGAGGTCATCGAGGCGCACCTGCTCTACGACCTTCCCTTCGACCGTATTGAGGTCGTCGTCCACCCTCAGTCGTATGTTCACTCGATGGTGGAGTTCACGGACGGATCGACTCTGGCGCAGGCCACGCCCCCCGACATGCGCGGCCCGATCGCCATCGGTCTGGGCTGGCCGGAGCGCGTCCCCGACGCCGCGCCCGCCTTCGACTGGAGCAAGGCCTCCACCTGGGAGTTCTTCCCGCTCGACAACGAGGCCTTCCCCTCGGTGAACCTCGCCCGGCACGTCGGCGAGATCGCGGGCACGGCTCCGGCGGTGTTCAATGCCGCCAACGAGGAGTGCGTGGAGGCCTTCCGGTCCGGCGCGCTGCCCTTCAACGGGATCATGGAGACTGTCACCCGGGTCGTCGAGGAGCACGGCATCCCGGACACGGGAACTTCACTGACCGTGTCGGACGTCCTCGAAGCGGAGACCTGGGCACGGGCACGAGCCCGGGAACTGACGGCGCAGAAGGCACAGACGGCACAGACGGCGGAGGCCCGTGCATGACGACCCTGATGTTCATCCTCGGCATAGTGGTCTTCGCGGTCGGCCTGCTCTTCTCGATCGCATGGCACGAGCTGGGCCACCTCTCCACGGCCAAGCTGTTCGGCATCCGCGTGCCGCAGTACATGGTGGGCTTCGGCCCCACCCTCTGGTCGCGGAACAAGGGCGAGACCGAGTACGGCATCAAGGCGATCCCGTTCGGCGGCTACATCCGCATGATCGGCATGTTCCCGCCCGGCCCCGACGGCCGGCTGGAGGCCCGCTCCACCTCACCCTGGCGCGGCATGATCGAGGACGCCCGCTCGGCCGCCTACGAGGAACTCCAGCCGGGCGACGACAGCCGCCTCTTCTACACCCGCAAGCCGTGGAAGCGGGTCGTCGTGATGTTCGCGGGCCCCTTCATGAACCTGGTGCTCGCCTTCGGACTGTTCCTCACCGTGCTGATGGGGTTCGGCATCACCCAGCAGACCACCACCGTCAGCTCCGTCTCCCCGTGCGTCATCGCGCAGACCGAGAAACGCGACACGTGTGAGAAGTCCGACCCGGCCTCGCCGGCCTCCGCCGCCGGCATGAAGGCCGGGGACAGGATCGTCGCCTTCGACGGCGTGCGCACCGACGACTGGAACACCCTGTCCGACCTCATCCGTGACAGCGCGGGCAAGGACGTCGCCGTCGTCGTCGACCGGGACGGCCGCGAGGTCACGCTGCACGCCGAGATCGCCACCAACCTCGTCGCGAAGAAGGACTCCGCCGGGGCCTACGTCCAGGGCGAGTACGTCAAGGCGGGCTTCCTCGGCTTCAGTGCCGCCGACGGCGTCGTCACGCTGGGCTTCGGCGACTCCCTGACCTGGATGGGCGACCGCGTCGGCGACGCCGTCGACTCCCTCGTCGCCCTGCCGTCCAAGGTGCCCGCCCTGTGGGACGCCGCGTTCGGCGACGGCCCGCGCGAGGCCGACTCCCCGGTCGGCATCGTCGGCGCCGCCCGCGTCGGCGGTGAGATCGCCACCCTCGACATCCCGGCCTCCCAGCAGCTCGCCATGTTCGTGTTCCTGCTGGCCGGGTTCAACCTCTCCCTCTTCCTGTTCAACATGCTCCCGCTGCTGCCCCTGGACGGAGGCCACATCGCGGGCGCCCTGTGGGAGTCGCTGCGCCGCAACACCGCCCGGGTGCTGCGCCGCCCGGACCCCGGCCCCTTCGACGTGGCGAAGCTGATGCCGGTCGCCTACGTGGTCGCCGGGGTCTTCGTCTGCTTCACCCTGCTGGTGCTGGTCGCGGACCTGGTCAACCCGGTTCGCATCTCGTAGGGACCGCTCGCCCCGTTCCCGCCGCCCGCCCACCGGGGCGCGGGGCGGGAACGAGCCGGACGACCCCCCGTCACCTCCGGTTCACGGCGGCCGGACACCCTCGGTGTCCGGCCGCCTTCCATCGGGCGGTTCGCAGGCGCGAGGTGATCGGTGCGCGCCGTGTGCCGTAATCTCGAAGCCTGGAGCCCGCCGCAGACACGGGTCCGGACCTTGATCCACGACTTGGGGTTGCACAGCAGATGACTGCTATTTCTCTCGGTACGCCGTCCGTTCCGACCAAGCTCGCCGAGCGGCGCAAGAGCCGGCGGATCCAGGTCGGCTCCGTGGCGGTCGGCGGTGACGCGCCGGTGTCGGTGCAGTCCATGACGACGACGCGGACCTCCGACATCGGTGCCACGCTCCAGCAGATCGCCGAGCTGACGGCGTCGGGCTGCCAGATCGTACGGGTGGCGTGTCCCACGCAGGACGACGCGGACGCGCTGGCGACGATCGCCCGCAAGTCGCAGATCCCGGTGATCGCGGACATCCATTTCCAGCCCAAGTACGTGTTCGCCGCGATCGAGGCCGGCTGTGCGGCCGTGCGCGTCAACCCGGGCAACATCAAGAAGTTCGACGACCAGGTCAGGGAGATCGCCAGGGCCGCGAAGGACCACGGCACCCCGATCCGGATCGGGGTCAACGCCGGTTCTCTGGACCGGCGGCTGCTGGAGAAGTACGGCAGGGCCACGCCTCAGGCCCTGGTGGAGTCGGCGCTGTGGGAGGCGTCGCTGTTCGAGGAGCACGGTTTCCACGACATCAAGATCTCGGTCAAGCACAACGACCCGGTGGTGATGATCGAGGCCTACCGGCAGCTCGCCGCCCGGTGCGACTATCCCCTGCACCTGGGCGTCACCGAGGCCGGCCCGGCCTTCCAGGGCACGGTGAAGTCGGCCGTGGCGTTCGGCGCGCTGCTCTCCGAGGGTATCGGCGACACCATCCGTGTCTCGCTGAGCGCGCCGCCGGCCGAGGAGGTCAAGGTCGGTATCCAGATCCTGGAGTCGCTGAACCTCAGGGAGCGTGGTCTGGAGATCGTCTCCTGTCCGTCCTGCGGCCGCGCCCAGGTCGACGTGTACAAGCTCGCGGAGGAGGTGACCGCCGGTCTCACGGGTATGGACGTCCCGCTGCGGGTGGCGGTCATGGGCTGCGTGGTCAACGGGCCGGGCGAGGCCCGCGAGGCCGACCTCGGTGTCGCCTCCGGCAACGGCAAGGGGCAGATCTTCGTCAAGGGCGAGGTCATCAAGACCGTCCCCGAGTCGAAGATCGTGGAGACCCTCATCGAGGAGGCCATGAAGCTGGCCGAGCAGATGGAGCAGGACGGCGTGACCTCCGGCGAGCCCTCGGTCTCCGTCGCGGGCTGAGCCTCGCGAGCGCGCGGCCCGGGAGGTCTCGTCGCCCGGCCGCGCGCCGGCCCGCCCGGCACCGTCCGCCTGGCACCGGTCCGGCCCGCCTCACCTCCGGCCGCGCCGTGCCGTGTCGCGCCGTGCCGCGCCGTGCCGCGCCGTGCCGTGCTGTGCCGCGCCGTGCCGTGCTGTGCCGCGCCGTGCCGTGCTGTGCCGCGCCGTGCCGTGCTGTGCCGCGCCGTGCCGTGCTGTGCCGCGCCGTGCCGCGCCGTGCCGTGCCGTGTCGCGCCGTGCCGTGCCGCCCCGTGTCGCGCCGTGTCGCGCCGCCCCGTGTCGCGCCGTGTCGCGCCGCCCCGTGTCGCGCCGTGTCGCGCCGTGTCGCGCCGCCCCGCGCCGCCCGGCACCGTCCGCCCGGCCGCGTGCCCGTCCCCTCGCGCCGCCGCACGTGCCCGGGCCGCAGCCCCGCCTGCCCCCGCCGCTCGACGCAGGCGCGGGCGGGCGGGGCGCTCACCCGAGGCAGTCGCCCCTGACCACGACAGGCCGGCCTCCCGCCCGACGACGACCCGCCGCATCGGCCTTCCGCTCCGATCGGGCCCCGCCTCTCGCCTGCCCCGCCCCGTGCCGGTGCGCCCCGTCCACGGGCCGGCGCCGCCCGGTCCCGCCGTGAGCGGACGGACGGCCCGCCCTGCCCGGCCGACCGGGCAGGGCGGGCGGGGCGGGGCGCGGCCAGGTCCGCGGGGCTATAGTGCGGAGGATCAGCGGAATCCCAGCGTGAGGCCCCGTACGTGTTGACCCAGACCACCTCGCGGGTGCTCGAACCGAGCGACCTGGATGCCGCGCTCGCCGTCCTGAACCGCGAGCCGGTCACGAACGCCTTCGTGACCTCCCGCGTACACGTCGCCGGCCTGGACCCCTGGCGCCTCGGCGGCGAGATGTGGGGCTGGTACGAGGACGGCATGCTCACGTCCCTGTGCTACGCGGGCGCCAACCTCGTGCCGATCTGCGCCACGCCGCGCGCCGTCCGCGCCTTCGCCGACCGCGCCCGCCGGGCCGGCCGCCGCTGCTCCTCCATCGTCGGCCCAGCCGAGTCCACCGCCGAGCTGTGGAGCCTGCTCGAACCGCACTGGGGCCCCGCCCGCGACATCCGCACCCGCCAGCCACTGATGATCACCGACCGGCTCCCCGCCGACATCGCGCCGGACCCGTACGTCCGCCGTGTCCGCAAGGACGAGATGGAGACGATCATGCCGGCCTGTGTGGCCATGTTCACCGAGGAGGTGGGCGTCTCCCCGCTCGCGGGCGACGGCGGGCTCCTCTACCAGGCCCGGGTCGCCGAACTCGTCGGCTCCGGCCGTTCCTTCGCCCGCATCGACGAGTACGGCAAGGTCGTCTTCAAGGCGGAGATCGGCGCGGCCACGGACAGTGCCTGCCAGATCCAGGGCGTCTGGGTCGCCCCCGAGTACCGCGGCAAGGGCCTCGCCGCCCCCGGCATGGCCGCGGTCCTGCGCTTCGCCCTCGCTGACGTCGCCCCCGTGGTCAGCCTCTACGTCAACGACTTCAACACCGCCGCCCGCAGGACCTACCGGAGCGTCGGCTTCGAAGAGGTGGGCGCGTTCATGAGCGTGCTGTTCTGACGCACCCCCCTTGTAGGCTCCGGGCATGGACCTCGCCATCACCCCCCTGGACCTCTCCTCCCACGTGGACGAGGCCCTGGCGGTCCAGGCCGTGGCCTTCGGCCTGGACGCGGACGAGGTGGCGGTGCGCCGCCAGATCGTCCTGCGCCACATGACCTGCCCGGGGGCACGGGCGCTCGGCGCCCTCACCGACGGCGGACTGGCCGGGTTCGTGTACGGCATGCCCAACGACCGCACCCACTGGTGGTCCACCGTCGTCGAGCCCTACCTCCGCGCCCAGGGCACCGACGGCTGGCTCGACGACTCCTTCGTGATCACCGAGCTGCACGTCCACCCCGCCTACCAGAACCGCGGGATCGGCCGTGCTCTGATCACCCGCATCACGGACACCTCCGGCCAGCCCCGCAGCATCCTGTCGGCCATCGACACCGACAGCCCGGCCCGAGGCCTCTACCACTCCCTCGGCTATGTCGACCTGGCCCGCCGCGTGATCTTCCCCAGCGCGCCGAAGCCGTACGCCGTGATGGGCGCCCCGCTGCCGCTGCGCCGCCGCTAGATGAATGAGTCCGATGTCCGTGCTGGTCGCGACCATGGCGAAGGGCGCCCGTTGGTCAGTGTGTGAAGACAAACCTGGACGCCCTTCTTGCGGCACTGTACGTGTTCATCGACGACCACGTGGCGCCTTGTCGCCGGATCGGGCGACCTCCGAAACTGACGGACGCCGAACTGCTGTGCCTGGCCGTCGCCCAGGTCCTGCTCGGTTTCCCCTCGGCCCGGCACTGGATCCGCTTCGCCCACGCCCGGCTGGGGCACCTGTTCCGCTATCTGCCCCAGCAGTCCGCCTACAACAAGCGCCTGAACGCCGCAGGTCCGCTGATCAGCCAGGTGATCGAGGCACTGGCCCGGCAGGTCCCGACCTGGCACGACGACCTGCGGCTGATCGACTCCACCCCGCTGCCCTGCGCGGCCTCCCGCGAGACCGTCAAACGCTCCGCCCTGGCCGGGCACGGCAGCTACGGATACTGCCGCAGCCACTCCCGTTTCTTCTGGGGCCTGCGCCTCTACCTGGTCACCACCGCCGAGGGCATGCCCGTCACCTGGTGCCTGGCCAACCCGAAGATCGGCGAACGCGAGGTGATGGCGGCGCTGCTGGAACGCGACCACCACCTCGTCCGCCAGGGCCAGGTGATCCTCGCCGACAAGGGCTTCGCCGGGAAGGAGTTCGAAACCTTCGTCAGCGAGCGCCTCGGAGCCCACCTCGTGCGGCCCGACCGGAAGGACGAGCCGGTCCGGCACGGCAAGATCGCCCGGGTCCGGCAGTGGATCGAAGCCGTCATCGACACCCTCAAGGGCCAGCTCAGCCTCGAACACCACGGTGGCAGAACCCCGGCCGGAGTCTTCGCCCGCACCGGACAACGACTCCTCGCCCTCGCCGCCGGCATCTGGCACAACTGGACCACCGGCGCCCCAGTCAAACGATCACTGATCGCCTACGACCACTGAAGACATCGGACTCATTCATCTAGGGCGACGGCGCGCCCCGTCACGGCATCGGGCACGCCCCGCACCCGTCGGCGGGGCCCACGCGCCGCACCGCCGAAGGCCCGCACACGGCCAGGACGAGGGCTTCCGGCCGGATGCCCGCCGCGGCCTTCGGCCGGTGACCACGGCGCATGCACCGTAGACCTCCCCCGCTCCCGCGCCGGTGTGCGACGCTGCCCGGCCCCGGCGTCCGGACAGCACCTCCAATCGATTTCCGCAGCCCCCCACCCCCCGGCTAACCTCCTAGTGCTGTGGCCGGAAGGGTTCACCGGCTCGCGACGCCCGGCACGGTGCCCCCGCCGCGTTGTCGCACCACCCGGGCACGTCCCGTGCGCGGATGACGCTCCGCCGTGCGATTGCACCGCACCGGACGCCGCGTCCTCCCGGCAGGCCCTTCCGGCCACAGCACCAGCCACCACCCTTACCGGCAGGAGTACGAGAACCATGGCCAACGCACCGGTCCAGCGCATGTCCCAGTTGATGGCGAAGACGCTGCGCGACGACCCGGCGGACGCCGAGGTCCTCAGTCACAAGCTGCTCGTGCGCGCCGGCTATGTCCGCCGCACCGCCGCCGGCATCTGGAGCTGGCTGCCCCTCGGCAAGAAGGTCCTCGCCAACGTCGAGCGCATCGTCCGCGAGGAGATGGACGCCATCGGAGCCCAGGAAGTACTGCTTCCCGCGCTGCTGCCGCGCGAGCCGTACGAGGCCACCGGCCGCTGGGACGAGTACGGCCAGGAACTGTTCCGGCTCAACGACCGCAAGGGCGGCGACTACCTGCTCGGCCCCACGCACGAGGAGATCTTCACCCTCCTCGTGAAGGACCAGGCCTCCTCCTACAAGGACCTGCCGGTCATCCTCTACCAGATCCAGACCAAGTTCCGCGACGAGGCCCGCCCGCGCGCAGGCATCCTGCGTGGCCGGGAGTTCCTGATGAAGGACTCGTACTCCTTCGATCTGGCGGACGGGGGCCTCGCCCACTCCTACGCCCTGCACCGCCAGGCGTACCAGCGCGTGTTCGAGCGGCTCGGCCTGGACTACCGCATCTGCGCCGCCACCGCCGGCGCCATGGGCGGCTCGAAGTCGGAGGAGTTCCTGGCTCCGGCCGAGGCCGGGGAGGACACCTTCGCGGACTGTCCGAACTGCGACTTCGCGGCGAACACCGAGGCGATCACCTTCCCGCTGACCCCGGTGGACGGCTCCGCCGTGCCCGCCGCGGAGGAGATCCCCACCCCGGACACCCCCACCATCGAGACCCTCGCCGCGTCCCTCGGCGTCCCGGCATCCGCCACGCTGAAGAACCTCCTCGTGAAGGTCGACGGCGAGATCGTCGCGGTGGGCGTCCCCGGTGACCGCGAGGTCGACCTCGGCAAGGTCGAGGCGCACTTCGCCCCGGCCACCGTCGAGATGGTCACCGAGGCCGACTTCGCCGAGCGCCCCGACCTGGTCCGCGGCTACGTCGGCCCGCAGGGCCTGGAGAAGGTCCGCTATCTCGCCGACCCGCGCGTCGCCCCCGGCACCGCGTGGATCACCGGCGCCAACAAGGCCGGCATGCACGCGAAGAACGTGGTCGCCGGCCGCGACTTCGAGGTCGACGCCCACGTCGACGTCGTGGTCGTCCAGGACGGCGACCCCTGCCCCCGGTGCGGAACCGGCCTGACCCTGGACCGCGCCATCGAGATCGGCCACATCTTCCAGCTGGGCCGCAAGTACACCGATGCCCTCAAGCTCGACGTCCTGGGCCAGAACGGCAAGCCGGTCCGCGTCACCATGGGCTCCTACGGCATCGGCGTCTCCCGCGCGGTCGCCGCCCTCGCCGAGCAGACCGCCGACGACAAGGGCCTGTGCTGGCCCTCCGAGGTCGCCCCGGCCGACGTGCACGTCGTCGCCGCGGGCAAGGCCCTGCAGACCGAACTGGCCCTGGACGTCTCCGACGAGCTCGCCGCGGCCGGCCTGCGCGTCCTGGTGGACGACCGCGCCGGGGTGTCGCCGGGCGTGAAGTTCACCGACTCCGAGCTGATCGGCGTGCCCGCGATCCTGGTCGCCGGACGCCGCGCGGGCGAGGGCGTCGTCGAACTCAAGGACCGCCGCACGGGCGAGCGCGAGGAGCTGACGGTCGAGGAGGCCGTCGCGCGCCTCACCGCCTGAGCCCCGCGCCACCCGTCCGCGCCGCCGGACACCGCGAGGTGCGGGCCCCGCCGGGCCCGCACCCGCCGCGCCTCACAGCCAGCCCGCGAACTCCAGCAGCAGCTCCGCGTCGCGCGGCCGGCCGACCCTGCGCGCCCGTACCCCGGACTCCACCGCCCGGAACAGGGTCCACCCCCGCAGCCGCTCCTGATCCACCTCCAGCGACTCGGCGAGCCGCTTCACCCGCCGCCGCGTCGTCGCCGCCCCCGACGGGGCCGCGATCAGGTCCTCCACGCGGTCCCGCACCAGCCGGGCCAGGTCGAAGGCGCACTCGCCGACCACCGGGTCCGGCCCCACCGCCAGCCACGGCGTCCGGTCCCCGGCGAGCACCTTGGACTGCCGGAACGTGCCGTGCAGCAGCCGGTGTTCGGGAGGCGCCGCCAGCAGCTCCGCACGCACCGCGAGCGCCGTGTCGACCAGCGGAACCAGCTCCTGGTCGGCGTCCGCGCCCGCCCGCATGGCGCGGGCCTGCCGCCCGGTCCGCTCGGCGACCGTCTCGAACACGGTCCCCTCCGGCGGCTCCACCCACAGCCGGCGCAGCGTGCCCGCCGCCTCCAGCAGCGCCTTCGCCTCCGGAAGCGACCGTACCGACACTTCCGGATGCAGCCGCTCCAGCAGCAGCTCTCCCTCCGCCGCCGCGTCCCCGGCCAGCAGTACGGCGCCCCGTCCGGCCCAGTGCGCCAGTGCGGCCCGCTCGCTCTCCGGCCGTGCCCTGGGCGGGGCCAGCTTCAGCACGGCGGGAGTGCCGTCGGCCCGCCGTACCAGTACCACCAGACTGCTGCGGCCGCCCGGTACCTGCACCCGTTCCACGGTCAACTCGCGTAGCGCGAGGGCCTGACGCAGGGCCTCGGGCAGCTTCTCCAGCCAGTCGTCACCGTCCGGCGCGCTCTCACCGAGAGCCCTGACCAGGCGCCGCGGCGGTTCGAAAGCCATGCGCGAGTCGTCCTTCCCGTGTCCTTGGTCCGTCAGGCGGAGGGCGACGCCGGGAGCGGTGCCGCCCGCTCCGCGAGCCCAGGGAAGGCTACGCTCCCGCCGCGCCAGCGGGCCGCGCGCACCGCTGCCTCCCGCAGCGCCCGCGCGGCGTCGGCCCGGCGTTCGCCGTCGGCGGCCCGCACCAGGTCCGAGTAGACGCCCGCGACGCGCTCCTCCAGCTCGCCGGCGAGCCGCACCGCGGACGCCGAGTCGGTCACCGGGAACGGCAGCGCGTAACCGGGCGACGCCGCGGCCGGCGTGCCGCCCAGCTCGCGCACCTCCCGCACCAGCGCGTCGCGCCGCGCGCGGTGGGCGTCGTAGGCCGCGCGGGCCTCGCCGCGGCGTTCCTCCCGGACCCGGGCTCCCACCACGCCGTAGCCGTACACCGCGGCGTGTTCGGCGGACAGGGCCGCCTGCAGGGCGGTCAGGCCGGGCCCGTTCGTCGGCTCGGTCATGCGTCGCCCTCCGTCGGCAGCCGGGTCAGCAGATAGGCGTGCGCGGCGCCCGCCGCGGCCACCGAGGCCAGCAGCCGGGCCAGCTCGCCGGGCAGCCCCGCCAGCTGCGCGGCCCGCCGGTCCGCCAGCGTCCGCTCCGCGGCGGCCAGCTCCGCCAGAGCCTCCTTCTCGCTCGCCGGAACCGTCATGGAGGCGGACGGCGCCTGCGCTCCGGGCGGCGTCTCGGAGACCGGGCCCGGCGGCGCCCCCGGATCCGTGACCGACGGCGCTCCGGAGCCGGTCCCCGACGGCGCGGCGGAGCCCGCTCGCGGCGTGGACGGCGGCGCCGAGGACCCTGCCGGGCGCCGCACGCCGCCGAACGCCGTGGAGTGCTGTGCGGTCTCCTCGCGCAGCACGCCGATCCGGTCCGCCAGTGCCGGGTGCGCCGCGAGGACGGCGTCGTAGTGCGCCGTCAGGCCTGCCGAGTCCGCGGCGGCCCGTGCGCGGGCCCGCTCGGTCGGCGAGGGGCTGCCGCTCGCGGCCCCGTCCCGTCCACCGGTACCGGCGGAGCAGCCCGCGGCGAGCAGCCCGCCGGCGGCCGAGGCGAACAGGACGGATCTCCGGTGCGGACCCGCGGGCTTGCGCGGCGGCGAGGGAAGCGGCACGGCAGACGTCCTCGGGACTCGGGCGAACAGATGGGCGGGGCCACGCGGTCCCGCCGGTGATCACGGTACCCGCGCCGGTCCCCGGCGCGCGTCACCGGCTCGGCGGCCCCTCCTGCGCCGCAGTCCCGGAACCCCCGCGGCACCGCGCCGGGGACCCCGGGGCAGCCCCGCGCTCCCCGGCCCCGCCCTCCCGGTCCAGCGCTCCCGGTCCAGCCCTCCCGGTCCAGCCCTCCCGGTCCAGCGCTCCCGGGCCCGCACGGCCCGCCCATGCGCGCCCGCGTCCGGGTCCGGACCCGCCGGGCCCACCGGCTGCCGCGGGCACGGGTGGACGGCAACACCCTCCGCGACCCGATACCCTTTGACCAGACACGCGACCCATCCCACAACAGCACACGCGGCCGAGGAGTCACCCGGATGAGCACCACCCAGAGCGAGAGGCTGCGAGAACTTCTGGAGCCCCTCGTCACCTCTCAGGGCCTCGATCTCGAAGAGATCGCCGTGGACTCGGTCGGACGCAAGCGTGTGCTCCGTGTGGTCGTCGACTCCGACGAAGGCGCCGACCTGGACGCCGTCGCCGATGTGAGCCGCGCGCTCTCGGCGAAGCTCGACGAGACCGACGCGATGGGCGACGCGGCCTACGACCTGGAGGTCGGCACCCCCGGCGCGGAACGCGCGCTCACCGAGCACCGGCACTACGCCCGCGCCGTCGACCGGCTCGTGAAGTTCCAGCTCACCGAGGGCGGTGACGTCGTCGCCCGGATCCTCGCCGTGGACGAGGACGGCCTGGACGTGGAAGTGCCCGGCGTGAAGGGCCGCAAGGCCACCCGTCGCCGGCTCGGTTTCCCCGAGATCGCGAAGGCCCGCGTGCAGGTCGAGTTCAACCGCAAGGACAAGAAGGACATGAAGGAAGAGGAGGAGGCGTAGCCGTGGACATCGACATGAGCGCCCTGCGGGGCTTGGTGCGGGAGAAGGAGATCTCCTTCGACCTGCTGGTCGAGGCGATCGAGTCGGCCCTCCTCATCGCCTACCACCGCACCGAGGGAAGCCGCCGCCACGCGCGCGTGGAGCTGAACCGGGAGACCGGCCATGTGACCGTGTGGGCGAAGGAGGACCCCGAGGACCTCGAAGCGGGGCAGGAGTCCCGAGAGTTCGACGACACCCCGTCCGGCTTCGGCCGCATCGCCGCGACCACCGCCAAGCAGGTGATTCTTCAGCGACTGCGCGACGCGGAGGACGACGCCACGCTCGGCGAGTACGCGGGCCGCGAGGGCGACATCGTCACCGGCGTGGTCCAGCAGGGCCGCGACCCGAAGAACGTGCTCGTCGACATCGGCAAGCTGGAGGCGATCCTGCCGGTGCAGGAGCAGGTGCCGGGCGAGACCTACTCGCACGGCCTGCGACTGCGCTCGTACGTCGTCCGGGTGGCGAAGGGCGTGCGCGGTCCGTCCGTCACCCTCTCGCGCACCCACCCCAATCTGGTGAAGAAGCTCTTCGCCCTGGAGGTGCCGGAGATCGCCGACGGCTCGGTGGAGATCGCCGCCATCGCCCGCGAGGCCGGCCACCGCACCAAGATCGCCGTACGGTCCACCCGCGCGGGCCTGAACGCCAAGGGCGCCTGCATCGGCCCCATGGGCGGCCGGGTGCGCAACGTGATGGGCGAACTGAACGGCGAGAAGATCGACATCGTCGACTGGTCGGACGACCCGGCGGAGATGGTCGCCAACGCGCTGTCCCCGGCCCGCGTCTCCAAGGTCGAGGTCGTGGACCTGGCGGCCCGCTCGGCGCGGGTGACCGTGCCCGACTACCAGCTGTCGCTGGCGATCGGCAAGGAAGGTCAGAACGCGCGGCTGGCGGCCCGGCTGACCGGCTGGCGGATCGACATCCGCCCCGACACCGAGCAGGCCGATGAGCAGGCCGCCGGACAGGCCGGGGAATAGATCCCGGCCGTGTGCCGCTGAGATCACGACAACAGCCGTTCGATTCTCGCCCCGGAAGGGTGGGGTCGCCACGGGGAGGTAGACTTAGCCGTGTCTGGCCGGACGCATGCCCGGGCATGCCCTGAGCGCACCTGTGTGGGGTGCCGGGAGCGGGCGGCCAAGACCGGTCTGCTGCGCATCGTGGCGATCAAGGGCGAATGTGTCCCCGATCCACGCGGTACGCTGCCCGGCCGGGGTGCTTATGTGCACCCCGCCCTCGTCTGTCTCGACCAGGCGGTACGCAGACGGGCGTTCACGCGGGCACTGCGCGCCCCGGGAGCGCTCGACACAAAGGCGTTGCGCCGATACGTGGAGCGGACGATCGTTGCCGAGCAGGCAACACCGTAAGACGCGCCGTACGGAACCCCGTGCGGCCTGGTACCTCGCGAGTCGAAAGCAGGTCGAGATTGCGATGAGCACTCGATGAGTACGCGATGAGTACGCCCATGAACTAGCGACGGTCCGGCCGCAACCCGGACCTCAAAGGAGCGAAGTGGCTAAGGTCCGGGTCTACGAACTCGCCAAGGAGTTCGGCGTGGAGAGCAAGGTCGTCATGGCCAAGCTCCAGGAACTCGGTGAATTCGTCCGATCGGCGTCCTCGACGATCGAGGCGCCCGTTGTACGCAAACTGACAGACGCCTTCCAGGGCGGTGGCGGCGGCAAGCCCGCCAGGCCGTCCGCGCCGAAGAAGGCCGCCCCCAAGCCCGCCGCGCCCTCCCCAGCGCAGGCGGCCCGTCCGGCTGCGCCGAAGCCGGCACCCAAGCCCGCCGCGCAGGCGCCCGCCGCTCCGGCGGCTCCCGCGCCGGTCACCCCCGGCCCGCGCCCGACGCCGGGCCCGAAGCCCGCGCCGCGCCCGGCCCCGGCCGCCCCGGAGTTCACCGCTCCGCCGGCCGCCCAGGCCGGCCCCGCGCCGACTCAGGCCCCGCGCCCCGGTGCGCGTCCGGGCGCCCCCAAGCCGGGCGGCCGTCCGGCTCCCGGCCAGGGCCAGGCGCCCCGTCCGGGTCAGGGCGGAGGACAGCGCTCCGGCGGCCAGGCCCCGCGTCCGGGTGCCCGTCCGTCCGGTCCGCGACCGGGCAACAACCCCTTCACCTCCGGCGGCAACGCCGGTATGGCGCGCCCGCAGGCCCCGCGCCCGCAGGGCGGCTCCCGTCCGGCGCCCGGCCCCGGTGCCCCCGGTGCGGGTCCCCGTCCGCAGGCCCCCGGCGGCCAGGGCGGCGGTCCCCGTCCGCAGGCTCCGGGCGGTCAGCGCCCGTCCCCGGGTTCGATGCCGCGTCCGCAGGGCGGCCCCCGTCCCGGCGGCGGCCCCGGCGGTCCGCGTCCGAACCCCGGCATGATGCCGCAGCGTCCCGCTGCCGGCCCGCGTCCCGGCCCCGGCGGCGGTCGCGGTCCCGGCGGTGCCGGTCGTCCCGGCGGCGGCGGTCGTCCCGGCGGCGGCGGCTTCGCCGGCCGTCCCGGCGGTGGCGGCGGAGCCCGTCCGGGTGGCGGCGGCGGTTTCGCCGGCCGTCCCGGTGGCGGCGGCTTCGGCGGTGGTCCCGGCGGTGGCGGCGGTGGCCGTCCCGGCTTCGGCGGCCGTCCCGGCGGCCCCGGTGGCCGCGGCGGCACGCAGGGCGCCTTCGGCCGTCCGGGTGGTCCGGCGCGCCGCGGCCGCAAGTCGAAGCGGCAGCGTCGCCAGGAGTACGAGGCCATGCAGGCCCCGAGCGTCGGCGGCGTGATGCTGCCGCGCGGCAACGGCGAGACCATCCGTCTCTCCCGCGGCGCGTCGCTCACCGACTTCGCGGAGAAGATCAACGCCAACCCGGCGTCCCTCGTCGCGGTCATGATGAACCTCGGCGAGATGGTCACCGCGACCCAGTCCGTCTCCGACGAGACCCTCCAGCTCCTCGCCGGCGAGATGAACTACACCGTTCAGATCGTCAGCCCGGAGGAGGAGGACCGCGAGCTGCTCGAGTCCTTCGACCTGGAGTTCGGCGAGGACGAGGGCGACGAGGAGGACCTGGTCGTCCGTCCGCCGGTCGTGACCGTCATGGGTCACGTCGACCACGGTAAGACCCGCCTGCTCGACGCCATCCGCAAGACCAACGTCATCGCGGGCGAGGCCGGCGGCATCACCCAGCACATCGGTGCCTACCAGGTCGCGACCGGGGTCAACGGCGACGAGCGTCGCATCACCTTCATCGACACCCCGGGTCACGAGGCGTTCACCGCCATGCGTGCCCGCGGTGCCAAGTCGACGGACATCGCGATCCTCGTGGTCGCGGCCAACGACGGTGTGATGCCGCAGACGGTCGAGGCCCTGAACCACGCCAAGGCGGCCGGTGTGCCGATCGTGGTCGCGGTCAACAAGATCGACGTCGAGGGCGCGGACCCGACCAAGGTGCGCGGTCAGCTGACCGAGTACGGCCTGGTGGCCGAGGAGTACGGCGGCGACACCATGTTCGTCGACATCTCCGCCAAGCAGGGTCTGCACATCGACAGCCTCCTGGAGGCCGTCGTCCTCACCGCCGACGCCGCCCTGGACCTCCGGGCCAACCCGAACCAGGACGCGCAGGGCATCGCGATCGAGTCCCGCCTGGACCGCGGCCGCGGTGCGGTCGCCACGGTCCTGGTGCAGCGAGGCACGCTGCGGGTCGGCGACACCATGGTGGTCGGCGACGCGTACGGCCGGGTCCGCGCCATGCTCGACGACAACGGCCAGAACGTCGCCGAGGCCGGCCCCTCCACGCCGGTCCAGGTCCTCGGTCTGACCAACGTCCCGGGCGCCGGCGACAACTTCATCGTGGTCGAGGAGGACCGTACGGCCCGCCAGATCGCGGAGAAGCGTGCCGCCCGCGAGCGCAACGCGGCGTTCGCCAAGCGCACGCGCCGTGTCTCCCTGGAGGACCTGGACAAGGTGCTCAAGGCCGGCGAGGTCCAGCAGCTCAACCTCATCATCAAGGGCGACGCGTCCGGCTCCGTGGAGGCCCTGGAGTCCTCCCTGCTCCAGCTGGACGTCGGCGAAGAGGTCGACATCCGCGTCCTGCACCGCGGCGTCGGTGCGGTCACGGAGTCCGACATCGACCTGGCGATGGGCTCGGACGCCATCGTGATCGGCTTCAACGTGCGCGCCGCCGGGCGTGCGCAGCAGATGGCCGAGCGCGAGGGCGTGGACGTCCGCTACTACTCGGTCATCTACCAGGCGATCGAGGAGATCGAGGCGGCCCTCAAGGGCATGCTCAAGCCGGAGTACGAGGAGGTCGAGCTCGGCACGGCGGAGATCCGCGAGGTCTTCAAGTCGTCCAAGCTGGGCAACATCGCCGGTGTGCTCATCCGGTCGGGCGAGGTCAAGCGCAACACCAAGGCGCGCCTCATCCGCGACGGCAAGGTCGTCGCGGAGAACCTCACGATCGAGGGTCTGCGTCGCTTCAAGGACGACGTCACCGAGATCCGCGAAGGCTTCGAGGGCGGTATCAACCTCGGGAACTTCAACGACATCAAGGTCGACGACGTCATCGCGACGTACGAGATGCGCGAGAAGCCGCGCGCCTGATCCGACACGCGACTGGGGCCGGTCGGCGGAAGGAATTTCCGTCGATCGGCCCCGGCCGTTGCGTGTACGGTTCCCGTATCGGCGCCGCTCTGAGGCGCCCGTACCCCGAACCGGCGGGACATCCGGACACACATGTTTGTGGGGACCCTGTCCTTCGATCTGCTCCTCGGCGACGTCCACTCGCTCAAGGAGAAGCGCTCCCTGGTCCGACCGATCGTCGCCGAGCTCCAGCGCAAGTACGCGGTGAGCGCGGCCGAGACCGACCACCAGGACCTCCACCGCAGGGCCGTGATCGGGCTCGCCTGCGTCTCCGGGGACGCGGGACACCTCGGCGAGGTGCTGGACCGCTGTGAGCGGCTGGTCGCCGCGCGGCCCGAGGTGGAACTGCTCTCGGTTCGACGCAGGCTCCACAGCGACGAAGACTGAAGCAAGAAGCAAGACACTTAAGGAGACGGACAAGTGGCCGACAACGCGCGGGCTAAAAGGCTGGCGGACCTCATCCGAGAGGTGGTGGCCCAGAAGCTCCAGCGCGGGATCAAGGACCCGCGGCTCGGCTCGCACGTCACCATCACGGACACCCGGGTGACCGGGGATCTGCGGGAGGCGACCGTCTTCTACACCGTGTACGGAGACGACGAGGAGCGCAAGGCCGCCGCGGCCGGCCTGGAGAGCGCCAAGGGCATCCTGCGCTCCGAGGTCGGGCGCGCGGCCGGGGTGAAGTTCACGCCGACCCTCGCCTTCGTCGCGGACGCCCTGCCGGACAACGCCCGTACCATCGAGGACCTCCTCGACCGGGCCCGGCAGTCCGACGCCAAGGTCCGCGAGGCGTCCGCGGGTGCCGCGTACGCCGGTGAGGCGGACCCCTACCGCAAGCCGGGCGACGAGGACGACGAGACGGACGACGCCGCCGAATGAGCCAGCAGCACACCACGCCCGACGGCCTCGTCATCGTCGACAAGCCGTCGGGCTTCACCTCCCACGACGTGGTCGCCAAGATGCGCGGCATCGCCCGGACCCGCCGCGTCGGCCACGCCGGCACCCTCGACCCCATGGCGACCGGTGTTCTCGTGCTCGGCGTCCAGCGGGCCACCAAACTTCTCGGGCACCTCGCCCTCACCGAGAAGGAGTACCTCGGCACGATCCGGCTCGGCCAGAACACGGTCACCGACGACGCCGAGGGCGACATCACCTCGTCCGCCGACGCCTCCGGGATCACCCCAGAGGCGCTCGACGCCGGCGTCGCGAAGCTGACCGGCGACATCATGCAGGTGCCGTCCAAGGTCAGCGCCATCAAGATCGACGGTGTGCGCTCCTACAAGCGGGCCCGCGAGGGTGAGGACTTCCACATCCCCGCCCGCCCTGTCACGGTCTCCTCCTTCGCGGTGCACGACATGCGTGCGGCGGTCGCCGACGACGGCACTCCGGTCGTCGATCTCATCGTGTCCGTCGTCTGCTCCTCCGGCACCTACATCCGCGCCCTGGCCCGCGACCTGGGCGCCGACCTGGGCGTCGGCGGCCACCTCACCGCACTGCGCCGCACCCGCGTCGGCCCCTACAAACTGGACGCGGCCAGGACCCTCGACCAGCTCCAGCAGGAGCTGACCGTCATGCCGGTCGCCGACGCCGCCGCGGCCGCGTTCCCGCGCTGGGACATCGACACCAGGCGGGCCCGCCTGCTCGGCAACGGTGTACGGCTGGAGATGCCCGACGAGTACGCGGGCGTCGGTGCCGTCGCCGTGTTCGACCCGGAGGGCCGCTTCCTCGCACTCGTGGAGGCGCACAAGGGCAAGGCGAAGAGCCTGGCCGTCTTCGGCTGAGCGGGCCGGGCTGGCCCGCTCTGCGGGCTGATATCGGGTCGCCGGAGTCCGGACGGGCTCGTAGAGCCCGGCGGCACGGACCGGGAGCTGTACCCAGGAGCTGTACCCGGCGCCGGAGACCGGCGTCGCGGGCTTGTCGCCCGGGGCCCGGCGCTTCGTGCCGGACGTCCGGGTCCGGCGCGCGGGCGGCTGCGAGCCGCCGATGGGCTCCTCGGGCCCGTGGGGCGGGCGCCGCGGGAGGCCCGGGGGCTGCGACCGCGGGTTCCGGCTGCGGGTTCCGGCTGCGGTTCCGGGGGCTGCGGCCGGTCCACGGCTGGATCGCGCGGCAGGCCGCGGACGGGACCACAGCCCTGTGCCTCCGTCCGTCCGTGCCGGTTCCCCAGGCCTTCGGGGGCCTCTGCCCCACCTCGACAGTGGAGCGGTGCCTGTCCGTGGAGCGGCGGCCATGAGAAACCCTGCCGCCGCTCCACGGTCCCCCCTCGGTTTCCCCCACGCCTAGGGTCTGTCCAGCCGCCCTCGTTCAATCACCCGTCCGGGCAGGCGCTCGGAGTGAACCGAGGGAGTGCGAGGGGGCGCGTTCACCATGTGATCTGTCCTCCCGATCACGTCGCCCCTACCGTCGGGCCCGGCAGCACGCGCGCGAGGCGGGAGGTTCGACCATGGCGTCAGAGGGCCGGCGGGCCGCCGCCGCGCCGGACGGGGCCACCCGTACGACGTACGGCGCAGGGGGACGGGCGCGGACGCCCGCGGCGTACGGCGCGGACGGGCCCGAGGGACTCGTCGGCGGGCGGGCAGGGGGGCTCGCCGCAGAGGGCGCGCCGTGGACCGAGGAAGGGCACGCACCCCCGGCTCCCGGCACCGCCCGCGACGACGTGCTCGTCCAGGTGCACGACCGCGCCGGACGACCCCGCGGGCTCGGCTTCCTCGCCGACCATCACGGGACCCTGATCACCGGCCACCAGACCGTCCACGGCCTGACCGAGGTGCTGCTGCGCGCGACGGGCGAGCACACCTGCCTGGCCGGAGCCGACGACATCACCCTGCTGCCCCTCCTGGGCCTCGCGCTCGTCCGCACCGACGGGCTCGGCGTGGACCCGCTCCCGGTCACCGTGCGGGACGACATCGCCTCCGGGACGTACGTGAGGTTCGCTGCGGGACGCTGGCGCGAAGCACGCGTTCTGGGGACGACGCCGGCGACGGACCCGGCCGACCCCGCCACCGGCTACCCAACCGGAGATCCCGCCGCCCGCGCCGCCGCGGGGCGTCGCCACGTCCCGGGCGGCGTGCTGGAACTGGCGATGGGCACGGCCGGCCGGGACGCGCTGCGGCTGGGCGGGGGAGCGGCGGGCGGACCCGTGCTGGACGCCGCGACGGGCACGGTGATCGGCGTGCTCGGCACGGCCCAGCGGTACGGCGGCCGGGACACGGGCTTCGCCGTTCCGCTGCGGCCCGCCCCGGACGGCCCCCTCGGCGAGCTGCTCGCCCGCAACGCGGCGACCGTGCCCGCCTACGGCAGCGACCTCAACCTCGCGGGAGTCCTCGAACTCACCGCCACCTCCGTCGGCTCCGACGGCCCGCCCGAGGCCCTCGCCGGCCACCTGGGCGGTCTCTGGGGCACCGGAGGACCCGGCAGTACCGTGGAGCCCGTCGAACGGCCCGGCACGGCCGCTGAGTTCGACGCGTTCACCCGCGGCCCGGCCGCCGTTCTCGGCCTCGTCGGGGCTCCGGGCAGCGGCCGTACGACGGAACTGGCCGCGCTCGCCGCCCGTCGGTACCGCGGCCCCGAGCCCGCCCCCACGCTGTGGCTGCGGGGCGCCGACCTGCGCGACGAGGACGCCTCTGCCGCCGACGCGGTCCGCCGTACGCTGATGCGGGCGGCCCGTATCCTGCGCGCCTCCAACACGAACCTCCCCGCCGGCCCCGCGGATGCCGCGCCCGACCGCGTGGCCCGGGTCGCCGGGGCGGCGGGCCGGCCGCTGCTGCTCCTGCTCGACGGCCCCGAGGAGATGCCGCCCGTCCTGGCCCACCGGCTTCCGGCCTGGACCGAGGGCACGGCCGACTGGCTGCGCGAGGCGGGAGCCCGGCTCGTGGTGGCCTGCCGGGCGGAGTACTGGGAGAGTGCCGGGGCCGAGTTCCCGCCCGCCCTGCTGTACGGCGGCTCCGCTGCGTCGCCCGGTGCGTGGTCGCCCGGTACGTGGTCGCACGGTGCGCCGTCGCCTGGAGCGGGGCGCTACCGTGCGCCGTCGGGCGACCCACAGCCGTCCGGCGCACCGCCGGCGGCGGAGAGCGCCGGTCAGGAGCCGGCGCCGAGCGCGGACGCATCCGCGCCCCGAGCCGCCGCATCCGCGCAGCCGCAGCCGCAGCCGCAGCCGCAGCCGCAGCCGCCGCCGCGGGCGAGGGTGCCACAGCAGGCGGGGACACCGCAGCCGCGACGGGCACGGGCGGACGCACGGGCACGGGAAGGGGCTGCGACGAGGGGGCGGGGCCCGGCGCCGTCGCCGTGCGAAGAGGCGTCTGTCCCGGGGGCGGCGGCGGTTGTTGAGGCGTCGGAGCCCGAGCAGACGGCGGGGCCGGAGGGGACGGCGGGGACTGCGGGGCCGGGGGAGACGGTCGGGCCGGGGGAGGCGTGTGACGAGTCGCTGGGGAGACGGCACGAGTCGTCGTACGGTGAGGCAGCCGGTTCGCGCCGGCCTTCGGCCGTGCGCGGGGCGCCGGGACCCCGTCATGAGCCGGGGCGGCGGCAGGAGCCTCCGTCGCACGAGGAGGGGCGGGGACCCGGCGAGGGGGCGGCTCCCGGTCGCGAGCCCGGACCGGGCGCGGCGTCCCCACGGGCGCGAGGAGGCGGCACGGAACCCGCGGACGGCGTACCTGTCACGCCCCTTCAGGAGTCAGGCTCCGCGCCCTGTCTCCGTCTCGGCGACCTCTCCCACGGCGAAGCCCGCCGGGCGCGCGAGCGGTACGGCATCCCCGAGGGAGCACTCGCCGCGGCCGACGCCCGTCATCCGCTGACCCTGCGCCTGCTGTCCGAGGTACGGGCCGCACTGCCGGACGCGGTGATGCCGCCGGCCGACCGCTACGACGTCTTCGCCGCCTGGCTCGACCTGATGTGCCTGCGCGTCGCCGTCCGCCTCGCCGCCGAGAACGGCCTGCGGGGCACCGCGGTGCGCCGCCTGGCCGCGCGGGTGGCCGGGCAGGTCCACGAGGCGGCCCGACGCTGCCTCGGCCCCGGACAGGGCGGGCTGGACCGGGAGTCCTTCGAGGAGGTCTTCCCGTGGGGCCCCGCCCCCACGCGGCTCGGCGGCGGTACCGGCTGGGCCTCCGCCGTACTCACCGAGGGCCTTCTCGTGCCGGCCGGAGACGGATACCGGTTCTCCCACGAGGAGATCGCCGACTGGATCCAGGGTCTGCACCTCGACCTGGACGAGGCCCTGCGCGCTCTGGTGCACCGCAGCCGCACACCCGTCACCGCGCATCCGGTGCCGGTACCGGTGCCGGTACCGCGCCACCGCATCGGCCCTGTCGTCCATGCGCTGCTGCTCCTGACCCGCCACGAAGGAGCGGGCCGACTGGCCGACAGACTCGACGAGCTGGCCCGTGCCCTCGACGCCGACCCGGACTCGTGGTGGGCCGCGCGCCTTCTCGCCGGGGTGCTCACGCGCGTCCCGGACGCCACTCCCTTCATCCCGGTGCTGCGGCTGCTCGCCGCCGTCGTAGTGGACCGGCCGGGCCGGAACCGGCCGGTGCCGGGGGAGTTCGGGCCCCGGTTCTGGGCCGCTCTGCCGGTCGCCGACGCCGACCGCTTCGACCTCCTGCGCCGCCTGGTCCTCGCCGACCCGGCACCGTGCGAGGGGAGCTCCCGTGGCGCCGGTGACCGCTACCTGGACACCGCGGCCCGGCTGCTCGCCGCCGACGCGCCCGCCGTACAGCCTCACCTGGCACGGTGGTTCGACGACGAGCGGCCGTTGCCCGCGACCCCGTACGCCACCGTGGCGACGGCCGCGCAGGCTCTGCTGCACACGCACCGGCACCAGGCACTGGACGACCTCACCGAAGTGCTCGTCGACGTCGCGCACCGACGCGCCGATGAGTTGCTCGCCGTACTGGCCGAGGAGGAAACCTCAGCGGTGTGCCGCGCCGTCGACCGGTGGGCGCGCGACCCGCGGCCCGCCCGTCGCTCCGCAGCCGTCGTACACGGGCTGCGCGCCGCCCCGCACGTCCGCACCGACGCCGATCGCGCCCTGCTGCGCTACGCCGCCCTGGCCCTGCTCGACCGGACCGCCGACCGCGCGCTGCACGGCGGCGCACTCGGTCTGCTGGTCCGCGACCCCCGCACCCGGGCCGAGCATCTGCCACAGGCGCTGCACCACTTCGCCGCCGGAGACCCGCACCTTCCGCCGCACGCCGTCCTCGCCGCGCTGCCGACCCACCCGGAGTCGGTTCTCGCCGCCTTCCGGACGCGCCTGGGGGCCGGTGGCGGACGCCCCAGCGGCGCGGCGGCGTCCACCACCCCGGCACCGGGCGCCGTCGCCGGAGCGGGCGGGGGCGGCCCGGTGGACGAGACGGAGTGGTCGCACGACGGCGGGGGCGGCGGGGACGGCGGGGACGGCGGGGACGGCGGGAGAGTGCACGTACGGTGCTCCGATTCCGACGGGGCCACCGGCCGGGGCTGCGTCGCCGTGGACCTCGCCGTGGACGGCCCCGGTGCAGGAGGCGCCGGCACAGAAGCGGTGCCGACGACATCGACGGCTCACCCCTTCCAGATCACACAGACTGCCCAAAGCCCTCAGAGCCCTCAGAGCCCTCAGAGCCCTCAGAGCCGTGGAGACACTCGGATCCCGCGGCCGGACCGGGCGGGCGAGGCGGAGGGGCGCGGTGGACCCGGCGCGGCCGCCGGGGCGGCGGTGGGCCCGCCGCCCGGTCCGGCCGAGGACGTCGCGCAGGCGTTGTGCTCCCTCGCCGACGCCGCCACCCCCGGTCTGGCCGACCGTGTGGCCGCTCTGGTGCGGGACGTCGCCGAGCGTCGGCCCGAGACCGCCGCGGACCTGGCCGCGTACGCCGCGCGGCGCCTGGAACGGGGGCCCGAGGTGCGGGCGGTCCTGCTTCCACTGCTCACCGGTCTGCTGGGCGGCGGCCCCGAGCCGGTCCGGGCCGCCCTCGCCGGAGTGGTCGGCGCCCCCGGGGAGCCCGCCTCCCGCCCCCTGCGCGCCGAGCTGCGCAGGTTCCTCCTGGACCGCGAGCAGGAACCTGCCGTCCTCGAAGCCCTGTTGCGCGCCGCGGCCACCCACGGCCGCGACGGCGGCCGCGTCGACGACGGCGGCCACGTCGACGACGGCGACATGCGCGACCTCGTCCACCGCGTCGGCATGGTCTGCGTCCGCACACCCGAAGGTGCCACGCGCTACGACCGTGCCCTTGTCGACCTCGGCCGCCGTCTGCCCGGCTTCGCCGCCCGGGTCAGCGGCTGGCTCACCGACGGGAACCAGGACTGGTCCGCGGTGATCGGCCCCAGCTCCCGCCGCATGATCGAGAGCCTCGCGGAGAGCGTCGCCCACGCATCGTCCCCGGTGAGCAGCCGGTGAGCAGCCGTGTTCACGTGCGAACCGTCACAGCACCGATGCCGGTGCCGGAGACGGCGACCCGGCATGGCACCCTTAGACCTGCACAAGAGGTATCCGTAAGAGTCAGACACGGGTTCGAGGAGCGGTCACAGTGCAGCGCTGGCGTGGCTTGGAGGACATCCCCCAGGACTGGGGGCGCAGCGTCGTCACCATCGGCTCCTACGACGGAGTCCACCGCGGGCACCAACTGATCATCAAGCACGCCGTCGAGCGGGCCCGCGCACTGGGTCTGCCCAGCGTCGTCGTCACCTTCGACCCGCACCCCAGCGAGGTCGTCCGTCCCGGCAGCCACCCCCCGCTGCTCGCGCCGCACCATCGGCGTGCCGAGCTGGTCGCGGAACTCGGCGTGGACGCGGTGCTGATCCTGCCGTTCACGGCCGAGTTCTCGAAGCTCTCGCCGGCCGAGTTCGTCGTCAAGGTCCTGGTGGAGAAGCTGCACGCCCAGGCCGTCGTCGAAGGGCCCAACTTCCGCTTCGGACACAAGGCCGCCGGTGACCTCGCCTTCCTCGCCGAGCAGGGCGAGACGTACGACTTCGCCGTCGAGACCGTCGACCTGTACGTCAGCGGCAGCGCGGGCGACGGGGAGCCCTTCTCCTCGACCCTGACGCGGCGTCTGGTCGCCGCAGGGGACGTGGAGGGTGCCGCCGAGATCCTGGGCCGGCCGCACCGGGTGGAAGGCGTCGTGGTGCGCGGCGCGCAGCGCGGCCGTGAACTGGGCTTCCCGACGGCCAACGTCGAGACCCTCCCGCACACCGCGATCCCGGCGGACGGCGTCTACGCCGGCTGGCTGCACGCTCAGGGCGAGGTGATGCCGGCCGCCGTGTCGGTCGGTACCAACCCGCAGTTCGACGGCACCGAGCGCACCGTCGAGGCGTATGCCATCGACCGCGTCGGGCTCGACCTGTACGGGCTGCACGTCGCCGTCGACTTCCTGGCGTTCGTGCGCGGTCAGGCCAAGTTCGACTCCCTGGACGGGCTGCTGGAACAGATGGCGGCCGATGTGAAGAAGTGCCGGGAGCTGATCGCGGCCGCGGAGTAGCCCGCGGTCCGGCGGGTGCGTCGCGCGCCCGTCCCGTGGCCGGGCCGGTGCGTCCGTGCCTCTCCCAGGACGCCGAAGGGCGGCCGGTCCCTCGCGGGCACCGGCCGCCCTTCGCGTTCCTGCCTACTGCTGCGGAGGCTGCCGGGGCGGGTGCGGCTGCTGCGGGTGAGCCTGTCCCGGGTGCGGCTGCGTGGGAGGCTGCGGTTGTGACGGGGGCTGCTGGGGCGGGTGCGGCTGACCGTACCGGGGCGCCTGTGGCTGATGCGGCACCTGAGGCGGCTGCTGCTGGCCGCCAGGCTGTGCCTGCGGGGGGTACGGCTGCTGCGGCGGAGCCGGGTACGGCGCGCTCGCGGGCGGCTGCTGGGCGTACGGCTGGCCGGGCAGGTGCTGGCCGGGCAGCGGCGGGGCGGCGACCGGCGGGGGGTTGCCGTCGTTGGTCCACAGGCCGTGCGCCTGCTGGTGCCGCGTGAAGTCCTCGGCGACCAGCGCGGCGAGATGGAAGTACGCCTCCCGCACCTTCGGCCGCATCATGTCGAGGTCGACCTCGGCACCGGCGGCGAGATGCTCGTCGAACGGCACGACGACGACGCCGCGGCACCGCGTCTCGAAGTGCGACACGATGTCGTCCACCTTGATCATCTTGCCGGTCTCGCGCACGCCGGAGATCACGGTGAGGGAACGGGACACCAGGTCGGCGTACCCGTGTGCGGACAGCCAGTCCAGCGTGGTGCTGGCGCTCGACGCACCGTCGACCGACGGCGTCGAGATGATGATCAACTGGTCGGCGAGGTCCAGCACGCCCCGCATGGCGCTGTAGAGCAGGCCCGTGCCGGAGTCCGTGAGGATGACCGGATACTGCTTGCCCAGGACGTCGATCGCGCGTCGGTAGTCCTCGTCGTTGAACGTGGTGGACACGGCCGGGTCGACGTCGTTGGCGATGATCTCCAGACCGGACGGCGCCTGCGAGGTGAACCGCCTGATGTCCATGTACGAGTTGAGGTACGGGATCGCCTGCACCAGGTCGCGGATCGTCGCCCCGGTCTCCCGTCGTACGCGCCGCCCGAGGGTGCCGGCGTCCGGATTGGCGTCGATCGCGAGGATCTTGTCCTGCCGCTCGCTGGCGAGCGTGGCACCGAGCGCGGTGGTGGTGGTCGTCTTGCCCACCCCGCCCTTGAGGCTGATCACCGCGATCCGGTAGCAGGACAGGACCGGTGTGCGGATCAGCTGCAGCTTCCGCTGCCGCTCCGCCTCCTCCTTCTTCCCGCCGAACCTGAAGCGGGACGAGGCGGCGGCCGGGCGGCTGCTCTTCGCCTTCTGCCGCCGGGTGTTGAGCAGGCGGTCCGAGGACAGCTCGACGGCCGCGGTGTAGCCCAGCGGCGCGGCGCCGGGGTCGGTCGGCTGGCGCTGGTCGTGCTGTATCGGCTGCGGCCAGGCGCTGCCCAGACGCGGGTCGGCCGGGGGCTGGACGTGCGGCTGCTGGTCGGGGCCGTTCCGCTGCGGGTCCGGGTGGGGCTGCGCCTGAGGCTGCCCGTGGGTGTAGCCGGGTACGGGGGGCTGCGGCTGGGCCGGGTGCTGGTGGGACGTTGCCGACGCCTGCTCCGGCGGCGTGGCGGCACGCGGCGCCGGGACGGGCGTCTGCGGCTGGGCCGGGTACGGCGGCGGGGGGACATCCGAAGGAGCCCGGTCCTGAACCTCGGGCCGGCCCTGGCCCGGGGGGAAGCCGTAGCCGCCCGGCTGCACCCCGGGATGAGGCGAGGCGGCCCCGGAGCCGGTCGGGCCGGGGCCGTCCGGCGGGCCGGCGGGGGAGGGGGCGGCCTGCTGTGCGGGAACCTGCGGCTGCGGGCCCGCAGCCGCAGGGGCACCGGACTGCGGGAAGCCGTGTCCACCGTGGGCCCCGGGCACGGGCGCGGGCGGCGGGAAGCCGTAGCCCGGCGAACCCGGAGGCGCGGGCTGCTGCGGGAAGCCGTACCCCGGTTGTGACTGCTGCTGAGACGCGGACGACGCGGGACCGGGCGGCTGGTTCCAGTCCGCGGGCGCGGGCTGCGACGCCTGCGGCTGGGCGGGCTGCCGGGGTGCCGCCTGCGGCTGGACCGGTTGCGACGGTGCGGGGGTGCCCACCGGGGCCTGGCCCTGGGGGAAACCGTGACCGCCAGGCTGGACCGGAGGCTGTGCGGGCCCGCCCGGTGGGTGCTGCGCGACGGACGTCGGCTGCGGCGGCACCGGTCGGTCGGACACGGGCGGCTGAGGTCCCGCCCCGGGCTGCGCGGGCCACTGCGCGGCCGGTGCGGGCGCGGTCGGCTGGTACGGCGGATGCGCCGCAGGAGGCACGCCCGGGGCCTCGCTTCGTGCAACTGCCGGCGCCCACTCGGGGGGCGAGATGCCGGGCATGCCGGCGGGGAGCCCCGGCGCAGGGCGGCGGGGGCCGGCGTCCGGCGGCTCTGCGGCCTGCGGAGGCATGGCCTGCGGGGGCGGGTCCGAAGGCATGGCGGGGTCCGAGGGCATGGCCGGGGCCGCCGGCGCTGCCTGCGGGTCGGTGGCCGGCACGGGCCCGTCCTGGGCTACGACGTTCTGCGGTACGGCGCCGTACGGCACCGCGTCGTACGGTTCCGACGACCCGGCCTCGGCGGAAGCGGGGCCGGCAGATCCCGCGGACGTCGCGGCGACGGGTACGCAGGCGGAGGGCTCCACGCTCCCCGGGGCATCGGCCGGCAGCGCCGGGTCACGCGGCGGGCCGTCCCGCGGTTCGTCCGGGAGGGCAGCGGCCCTGCCTTCGGGCCCGCCGACGGCGCCGGCAGGGGTGTCCCCGGCCGCGGGCGGCCCACCGGCGGCCTGCTCGTCCGCGCCGTTGGCGTGGCTCTCGGCATCCACGGCGTCCACGGCGTCCGTCGCGGCGTCGCTGAACACGGGGCTCGCCCCGTCGGCTCCGTAGGCCGCACAGGGCGCGCCTTCCTCGTCCGGCGCGGACCTGTCGTCCGTGCCGGACGCCGCTCCGGACGCCGCTCCGGACGCCGCTCCGGACGTCGCGCCGGACGCCGCGTGGGCGTCGCCCGGCACGGCGTCCCGGTCTCCTGCTGATGTCTCGGCGGTGTCCCCGAGGCTCTCCGGAGCCCGCTCGCCGTCCGAGGAGCCGGTGGTCGCCGCGCTGCTCGCTGAACCGGGGTCGTGGGGGGAACTGTCCGCGGAGTCGTCCTCTCTGACGCCCTCCGGGACGCTTCGCGCTCCAGGGACGTCGCGAGGGCCGGGGCTGCCGTGCGGCGCGCCGTCGTCCGGAGCGCTCTGCGGCTCCCCGCGCTCCGGGGAGCCGTCGTGCGGCTGGGCGGCTCCGACCGGGTCCTGCCCGTCGGCGTCGGTGCCCGCGGCCGTCTGGGTGTCGGCGGCGGTACGTTCCGCGATCTCCCGCCGCAGCGCGGCGGAGGAGAAACGGAGGGTGACGCCGCTCTCGCGGTCATCGGTCTCCTGCTCCGGCGCCCCGCCCTGCGTGGCCGAGGGGTGCGCACCGAAGCCCGGCGGCACGCTCGGGGACGCGGAGTTCCCGGCGGTCGCCTCCGTGACCTCGGGCCGCGGCGGGTACGGCTCGAACCCGCTCCCTGCCGGAAGCCGGGGCACGGCGACGGGGCCTCCGGCAGCCGGGGGCTGAGCCTCGGGCCTGGGGGGCGCGGAGGGTGCTTCCGATGCAGGGGCGGGCGGCTGCGTGTACGGCACCTCCGGTGCGGGCGGTGTGACCGACGGCGGGGTGAAGGACACGACGGGTGCGGGCGGCGTGAACGGCACGCCGGGCGTGGCCCCAGGCGGCGTGTACGGCGCGCCCCGATCGAGGGCGGGAGGTGCGAGCGGCGGCGTGAAGGGCGCCCCGGGTGCGGGCACCGGCGGTGTGAACGGCGCTCCCGGAACCGGCGGTACGGGAGGAAGCGAAGCGGCGCCCGACCCCGGATCGGCCCCGGGCCCGGCACTCGGACCGGCCTCAGGGGCCGGCCCGGCCGCCGCGCTCCCGGCTGCGACGGTGCCCGCGGCACCGGTGCCACCCGGGGCGCCCACGGCGCCCGCCTCCCGGCGGGACCCCTGCTCCACCGCCCCCGCCGCCCCTACCGACTCCGTTGCGTCCGCCGACTCCGCCGACTCCGTCGCGTCCGCCGGGTCTGTTGCGCCCGTCGCGTCCGTCGCGTCCGTCGCGTCCGCTGGGTCCGTCGCGTCCGCCGGGTCCGCCGGGTCCGTCGCGTCCGTCGCGTCCGTCGCGTCCGTCGCGTCCGTCGCGTCCGTCGCGTCCGTCGCGTCCGTCGCGTCCGTCGCGTCCGTCGCGTCCGTCTGCGCGTGCTGCGTATACCAGGCGGGCGGCGCGAAGTCGATGCTGAACTCGCCCGTGGTCTCGACTGCTGACTCCGCGTCGGGCTGGTCGTCGCCGGGCGTCGCCCAGCCCCCGCGGATCCCGTCCCGATCGCTGCTCACAGTTCCTCCTGGTGCGGTCTTCCCCGTGTGTCGTGCCGGGGCGACCATGTCTCGTCTTCCGAAGTCCTTCGGGGTCGTCCGAGGCCGACCGAGGTCGTCCGGAACCGTCCGGCCCTCCCCCCTGGGACGCCGAGACCCGCCCCACGGGTTCTGACGCCACGCCCGCACCCAGCCTAGTCACCGCTTGCCGCGTCCCGGCAGGCCCGTCCGTACCCGGGTGCCCGGCCACCACGTCAGATCCCCGGCCCCGACGTCGTGTTCACGTCCGCCACCGTGGACCCGTCCGGTCGGACACGGCCGCCGATGCCCGTGAACAGCCTGAACAGCCTGAACAGCAGGAAGACTTGGCCAACACCCTTGTACGGGAACGAAAGGACACGTACGCCGGGACGGCGAAGAGGGCGGGAGGGCAGGACGAGGCCCCGGAAGGCGGTGCCCTCCTCTTCCTGGAATCGTTGAGCCACGCACCGCGCCCGCCGCGTTTCGCTCCTCCCCCGAGCCACCTTGGCCGGGACCTCTTGAGGCACGCGCCCTCGACGCACGCCGCGTCGTCTCAGGCCCCACGTGCTCGGCGGGCTCCGGATCTCGCGGTCGCGGCGCATCAAGGACGGGTGCGGGCAGGCGGCAGGTGCGGCCGCGCCTCGCGGCAGTCGGGGAACCCGGGCCGGTCGGCGGAAGCATCAGCGTCCTCATTTCCGTACCACGCCCCCGCGGGATCCCCGCACCGCACCCGCGGCCCTCGTCACCTTCGCCCCGGCGGCACCCACCGCAGCGGCCGGCACCCGTACCGGCACGCGCCGGTGCACGGCCATGGCCCAGGACGAACCGTGCTTCGCGTGCGGTGAGGCTCCGTGAGGGCGCCGGAGCACGGCGGGCGCCGGCCGGGCTCCGGGAGCAGCGCGAGACCGACCGGCGCCGTCCGAGTCGAGGCCGGAGCGGCGATCACGGTGTCTCACCGGCAGTGGTCAGGGGCGGGCAGCGGTCAGGGTGGGCCGCAGGGCAGGGCAACGGGGCGGCCGCCACGGCCGGCGGCACCCGCCGCAGCGCGGTGCCGCCCGGGCGGCCGCCCCGTATGCGCGCGCAACGGCTGCGCGCGTACCCGCCAGGCACGCCCCCGCGTGCACTCCCGAGGGCCGCGCGACCCGGGGCCGCGCGGTTCCGGGACGCCGGCCGGGCGTCCCGGCCGGCCGGGCGGGTCAGGCCCCGCCCTCGCCCGGAGCCGGCTCCAGGTCGAACTCTCCGTCCCGGGCGCCCAGCACGAAGGCCCGCCACTCCGCCTCCGTGTATCGCAGCACCGTGCCGTGGTCGAGCGACGACCGCATGGCCACGGCTCCCCCCGGGAGGTGGGCGATCTCCACGCGCTCCTCGTGCTCCTCCGTGCCGGGCGCGCTCTGCCACTCGACCCCGGAGATGTCGAGGGCGTACAGCTCGTCGCGCTCCCGCTCCTTGCGTGCCTTCACGGCCGCGTCCAGTTCCTCCGCCATGCCCAGGCGACCCCTCTTCCGACGTGCGTATGATCCCGCAGGTCACCCTAGTGGCCGCACGCGCGCGTGGAAGGCGGTTCCAGGCCTCCGGCGCAGGCGCCCACCGGCGGCTGGTACTCTGTGTGACGGCCGTATGTGTACGCGCCCCCGGAGCCGAGCGCTCTGGAGGCCGCGCCCAGCGGATCCCCGCCTCCCGAGTTGTGGAAGCTTCCCCGAGACGAAGACCGGGGGCACTCGGTGGCTCATCTCAGACCATGAGGAGTACGCGTGTCGCTCGACGCCGCTACGAAGAAGCAGATCATCGCCGAGTTCGGTACCAAGGAGGGTGACACCGGCTCCCCCGAGGTCCAGGTCGCTCTGCTGTCGCGTCGGATCTCCGACCTGACCGAGCACCTCAAGGCCCACAAGCACGACCACCACTCCCGCCGTGGTCTGCTGATCCTGGTCGGTCAGCGCCGCCGGCTGCTGCAGTACCTGGCCAAGAAGGACATCCAGCGCTTCCGTGCGCTGGTCGACCGCCTCGGCATCCGCCGCGGTGCGGCGGGCGCCAAGTAGGACGCCGTGAAGGGAGCGGTTCCCGGGAAAGATCGGGACCGCTCCCTTTGCCGTACGTGCGGAAACGTGCGGACTGTCACCACCCCTTTGTAGTGTGGTAGCACGACGCGTTACGCGCGGCACAGCATGACAAGACGAGACGAGGAGAAGCGCACCTAGCCGCCGCCGGTCCTCGGTAGTGGCCCCCGGGGGGAAGCGAGCCCCGGGTGCTTCGATCGAAGACCGGCCCGCACCGCACGGCGCGCTTCTCCGCCATCGTCCCCCTGCCACACGGGCAGCCACGGGACGAAGACGAGGAGAAAACGCTGGTGGAGAACGAGACCCACTACGCCGAAGCCGTCATCGACAACGGCTCCTTCGGCACCCGCACCATCCGCTTCGAGACGGGCCGCCTGGCCAAGCAGGCCGCCGGCTCCGCCGTCGCGTACCTGGACGACGACACCATGGTGCTGTCGGCCACCACAGCATCGAAGAACCCCAAGGACCAGCTCGACTTCTTCCCCCTGACGGTGGACGTCGAGGAGCGGATGTACGCCGCGGGCAAGATCCCCGGCAGCTTCTTCCGCCGTGAGGGCCGCCCCTCCGAGGACGCGATCCTCACCTGCCGCCTGATCGACCGCCCGCTGCGTCCGTCCTTCAAGAAGGGCCTGCGCAACGAGATCCAGGTCGTCGCCACGATCATGGCCCTCAACCCCGACCACCTGTACGACGTGGTGGCGATCAACGCCGCCTCAGCGTCCACGCAGCTGGCCGGACTGCCCTTCTCCGGCCCGATCGGCGGCGTCCGCGTCGCGCTGATCCGCGGCCAGTGGGTGGCCTTCCCGACGCACACCGAGCTCGAGGACGCCGTCTTCGACATGGTCGTCGCGGGCCGCACCCTGGAGGACGGCGACGTCGCGATCATGATGGTCGAGGCCGAGGCCACCGACCACACGATCAAGCTGGTCGAGGGCGGCTCCGAGGCCCCGACCGAGGAGGTCGTCGCCGCCGGCCTGGAGGCCGCCAAGCCCTTCATCAAGGTGCTCTGCAAGGCCCAGGCCGACCTCGCCGCGAAGGCCGCCAAGCCGACCGCGGAGTTCCCGATCTTCCTGGACCACCAGGACGACGTCCTCGAGGCCCTGACCGCCGCGGTCAGGCCCGAGCTCGCCCAGGCCCTCACCATCGCCGGCAAGCAGGAGCGCGAGGCCGAGCTGGACCGCGTCAAGGCGCTCGCCGCCGAGAAGCTCCTGCCGGAGTTCGAGGGCCGCGAGAAGGAGATCTCCGCCGCGTACCGCTCGCTCACCAAGCAGCTGGTCCGCGAGCGCGTGATCAAGGAGAAGAAGCGCATCGACGGCCGTGGCGTCACGGACATCCGTACGCTCGCCGCCGAGGTCGAGGCCATCCCTCGCGTGCACGGTTCCGCCGTGTTCGAGCGTGGCGAGACCCAGATCCTGGGCGTCACCACGCTCAACATGCTCCGCATGGAGCAGCAGCTGGACACCCTCTCCCCGGTGACCCGCAAGCGCTACATGCACAACTACAACTTCCCGCCGTACTCCACCGGCGAGACCGGTCGCGTCGGCTCCCCGAAGCGCCGCGAGATCGGCCACGGCGCCCTCGCCGAGCGCGCCCTGGTCCCGGTCCTGCCGACCCGCGAGGAGTTCCCCTACGCGATCCGCCAGGTCTCCGAGGCGCTCAGCTCGAACGGCTCGACGTCCATGGGCTCGGTCTGCGCCTCCACCATGTCGCTGCTGAACGCCGGTGTGCCGCTGAAGGCCCCCGTCGCCGGTATCGCGATGGGCCTGATCTCCCAGGAGATCGACGGCGAGACGCACTACGTCACCCTCACCGACATCCTCGGTGCGGAGGACGCCTTCGGCGACATGGACTTCAAGGTCGCCGGCACCAAGGAGTTCGTGACCGCCCTCCAACTCGACACCAAGCTGGACGGCATCCCGGCCTCCGTCCTGGCCGCGGCCCTCAAGCAGGCCCGCGACGCCCGTCTCCACATCCTCGACGTGATGATGGAGGCCATCGACCGGCCCGACGAGATGTCCCCCAACGCGCCGCGGATCATCACCGTGAAGATCCCCGTCGACAAGATCGGCGAGGTCATCGGCCCCAAGGGCAAGATGATCAACCAGATCCAGGAGGACACCGGCGCCGAGATCACCATCGAGGACGACGGCACCATCTACATCGGTGCCGCCGACGGCCCGGCCGCCGAGGCCGCCCGCGCCACGATCAACGGCATCGCCAACCCGACGATGCCCGAGGTCGGCGAGCGCTACCTGGGCACGGTCGTCAAGACCACGACCTTCGGTGCGTTCGTCTCGCTGCTGCCCGGCAAGGACGGTCTGCTGCACATCTCGCAGATCCGCAAGCTCGCCGGCGGCAAGCGCGTGGAGAACGTCGAGGACGTCCTCGGTGTGGGCCAGAAGGTCCAGGTCGAGATCGCCGAGATCGACTCCCGCGGAAAGCTCTCCCTCATCCCCGTGATCGAGGGCGAGGAAGGCTCCGAGGACAAGAAGGACGACACCGACAAGTGACGTCTCGTAGCACCACGGCGACGGCCCGCACCTCCCCGGAGGCGCGGGCCGTCGCCCGTACCCAAACCCTCATCAGGGGCACCAACGGCATCGGCACCGTCCGCAAGACGACCCTGCCCGGCGGCCTGCGCGTCGTCACCGAGACCCTGCCCTCGGTGCGCTCCGCGACCTTCGGCATCTGGGCCCATGTCGGCTCCCGCGACGAGACCCCCGCCCTGAACGGCGCCACGCACTACCTGGAGCACCTGCTCTTCAAGGGCACGACCCGGCGCAGTGCACTCGACATCTCCGCGGCCCTGGACGCCGTCGGCGGCGAGATGAACGCCTTCACCGCGAAGGAGTACACGTGCTACTACGCGCGCGTGCTCGACAGCGACCTGCCGCTCGCCATCGACGTGGTCTGCGACATGCTCACCGGCTCCCTCATCCTCGAGGAGGACGTCAACGTCGAGCGCGGCGCGATCCTCGAGGAGATCGCCATGACCGAGGACGACCCGGGCGACTGCGTGCACGACCTGTTCGCGCACACCATGTTCGGCGACAACCCCCTCGGCCGGCCCGTCCTCGGTACCGTCGACACGGTCAACGCCCTCACCGCCGACCGCATCCGCCGCTTCTACCGCAAGCACTACGACCCCACCCACCTGGTCGTGGCCTGCGCCGGCAACGTCGACCACCACAAGGTCGTCCGGCAGGTCCGCGCCGCCTTCGAGGGGGCCGGCGCCGTCCGCGACCCGGAGGCCCGGCCCGTCGCCCCCCGCGACGGACGGCGCGCCATCCGCGCCGCGGGCCGCGTCGAACTCCTCGGCCGCCGCACCGAACAGGCCCACGTCGTCCTCGGCATGCCGGGCCTGGCCCGCACCGACGAACGCCGCTGGGCGCTCGGGGTGCTCAACACCGCACTGGGCGGCGGTATGTCCTCCCGCCTGTTCCAGGAGGTCCGCGAGAAGCGCGGCCTGGCCTACAGCGTGTACTCCTACACTTCAGGCTTCGCCGACTGCGGCCTGTTCGGCGTCTACGCCGGCTGCCGTCCGTCGCAGGTGCACGACGTGCTCCGGATCTGCCGCGACGAGCTCGACCATGTCGCCCAGCACGGCCTCACCGACGACGAGATCGACCGGGCCATCGGACAGCTGCGCGGCTCCACCGTCCTGGGTCTGGAGGACACCGGCGCGCTGATGAACCGTATCGGCAAGAGCGAACTGTGCTGGGGTGAGCAGATGTCGGTCGACGACATGCTCGCCCGGATCGCGGCGGTCACCCCCGACGACGTCCGCGACGTCGCCCGCGCCGTCCTCGGACAGCGGCCCTCCCTGTCGGTCATCGGCCCGCTCAAGGACAGGCAGGCGGCCCGGCTGCACGAGACCGTGGCCTGACCCGTGGCCTGACCCGACCGCCCCCGGAGCTCCGCACCAGCCGACACCCGCACCAGCCGACACTCGCACCAGCCGACAGCCGGACCATCCGGACCATCCCGGCCTCCGGACCTCCCGACACCCGGACCATCCCGACACCCGGACCATCCGAGACAAGGAAGCAGAAGACGATGAGCAAGCTGCGCGTGGCGGTCCTCGGCGCCCAGGGCCGGATCGGCTCCGAGGCGGTGCGGGCGGTCGAGTCCGCAAAGGACATGGAGCTGGTCGCCGCCCTCGGCCGCGGCGACCGGCTGGACGCCCTGACGGAGTCCGACGCCCAGGTCGCCGTCGAGCTGACCACACCGGACTCGGTGATGGCCAACCTCGAGTACTGCGTCGGGCACGGCATCCACGCCGTCGTCGGTACCACGGGCTGGACAGAGGACCGGCTGGCCCGGCTGAACGGCTGGCTGGAGTCCGCGCCGGGGACCGGCGTGCTCATCGCCCCGAACTTCTCCATCGGGGCCGTGCTCACCATGAAGTTCGCCCAGATCGCCGCGCCCTACTTCGAGTCGGTCGAGGTCATCGAGCTGCATCACCCGAACAAGGTGGATGCGCCGAGCGGCACCGCCACGCGCACCGCCCAGCTGATCGCCGAGGCCCGCCGGGCCGCGGGCACCGCCCCCGCACCGGACGCCACGGCGACCGCGCTGGACGGCGCCCGCGGTGCCAGCGTCGACGGCGTCCCGGTGCACGCGGTCCGGCTCCGCGGCCTGCTGGCCCACCAGGAGGTCCTCCTCGGCGGTGAGGGCGAGACGCTCACCGTCCGCCACGACTCCCTGCACCACAGCAGCTTCATGCCGGGCATCCTGCTCGCCGCCCGCCGGGTGGTGACGACTCCGGGCCTCACCTTCGGCCTGGAGCACTTCCTGGACCTGGGCTGACCCGGAGACCGTACGACGATGCGCGCGAAGATCTCCTACGCTGTCACGGCCGCCGTCCTGGTCGTCTACTTCGTCCTGGTCGGCAGCCGGGGTGTGCTGCTGATCCAGGCAGGCACGCTGCTGACCGTCACGTTCGGCGTGGCGGTACTGATCCTGCCGGTGATCGGCGTGTGGTTCCTGTGGAAGAACACGCAGTTCGTGCGGCGGGCCAACGCTCTGGCCGCCGAGCTCGACGCCGAGGGCGGCCTCCCCGTCGACGAACTGCGGCGGACTCCCAGCGGCCGTGTCGACCGCGATTCCGCCGACGAGGTGTTCACCCGTCGCAAGGCGGAGACGGAAGCCAGGCCCGACGACTGGCGCACCTGGTTCCGGCTCGCCGTCGCCTACCACGACGCTCGTGACACCCCCCGCGCCCGCAAGGCCATGCAGCGGGCCATCGCCCTGCATGACGGCCGTCCCGCACCGACCTGACCAGGCACTACCAGCGTCGGCACCGGAGGGGATGACCGGCTCGCGCCGTCCGGCCCGGCGCCTCGCCGCGTCGTCTCACCTCCCGCGTACGTAGGTCCGGTCACGTAGGTCCGGTCACGTACGTCCGGTACGCGCGTGACGCGCTGCCCTGCGATGCACCGTGCGCCGGACGTGACGGCGTTCCGGCACACCTCGCCGGTCACGGCGCCGGCCACGTCGCGGCATCTGCTCACGCCGTGTGAGGACGGAAGGGGAAGGTGCCGACGAGCTGTGCCGGCCCCTTCCGTCCGTACGGGCGCTCACCGGTGACGGCCGGTGGCCGGGCTCAGTCCCGGCGGTACTCCGCGGCCCATGCCTCAAGCGTGTCGGCCGCCCGGTCGAACGCCTCGAAGCGGCCGAGGAAGTCGGCGTTGTGCGTGGTCAGCATCGGCGGCAGCCCGCCGCCGGACCGGTTGCGGCACTCCAGCACCAGCGCCTGGCCCTGTACGGTGCGCGGCAGGCCGAGCCAGCGCACCGGCTGCTGCGTCGTACGGACCGAGCCGACCCGCTCCCAGCCGACCGTGCGCGTGACGAAGAAGCCCACCAGGCGCAGCCCCCGGGCGCTCACCCACACGCCCATCCGCAGCAGCCGCAGAGCCGCCGCGATGATCACCGCGGCGAAGCCGAAGACGGTCCCCGCGCCGCCGACGGAGCCGGTCACGGCGATGATGACGGCCGCGAACAGGACGAACGAGGCGAGCATCAGCCCGATCGCCGCCGAGGCGACGCGCCAGGGACCGGGCCGGTAGGGGCGCCGCCAGCGGTCACGGTCGTCGAACGGCAGCGCTACGTCGTCAGCCGCCTCGAAGGCACGGTCGGCCGTCAGGAAGGGCAGGGGCACGGCTGGTCCTCACTCGATCCACGCAGGGGCAGTGCCCGGTGAGGCTACCGACCCCGGTGCGCGCCCACCACTCTCGGGGGGCCGGATGGAGTCAGCGGTCCGACGCCGCCTGGGACTGCCCGGTCCCGCCCCCGCCGTCGACCGAGAGCGCCGGCATCCCGAGGACCAGGGCGCCCACCAGCGCACCGGCGATCGTGGTCCCCAGCAGCCAGCGCCCGGCTATCTGACCGGCCGAAGCCCGCTGCGGGGGCGGGGGAACGACGTTGCTGCGGAACCGGTCGGCCTCGGAGAGGAAGGCGAAGGGCACGGGCTCACTCCGGCGGAACATGGGGCGGGGCTCCTTTCTGGACGGAACGCACCATTGGTACTCATACAGACGAGCGAACCGCCCGGAAGGTGCCCGGTTTCCCGATCTTTCTGACGGTCTCACGGTGCACCGGTGCCCGGCCCGCCCATGGGTAGAGTGGCGTCGCCACACGACGAGACGGGAAGGCCCTCCGAACCGTGCACAGCACCCCCGACGACCAGTTCCAGATCGACTTCCGCAGCGATGTGACCGTAGAGCTGGTCAAGCACAGCGCGGCCGACACCGACGTGCTCTTCGCCGCACGTGTCTCCACGCTCGGCGAGCAGTCCCTGGACGAGCTGCAGAAGGACCCGGAGCGTTCGAAGGGGCTGATCAACTACCTCATGCGGGACCGGCACGGCAGCCCGTTCGAGCACAACTCCATGACGTTCCTCGTCAGCGCCCCGATCTTCGTCTTCCGGGAGTTCCTGCGCCACCGCGTCGGCTGGTCGTACAACGAGGAGTCGGGCCGCTACCGCGAGCTGCAGCCCGTGTTCTACGTGCCCGACACCTCGCGCAAGCTGGTCCAGGAGGGCCGCCCGGGCAAGTACCGGTTCGTCGAGGGCACCCCCGAGCAGCACAAGCTCGCCACCGAGGCGATGGAGGACTCCTACCGTCGGGCGTACCGGACGTACCGGGAGATGCTCGACGCCGGAGTCGCCCGCGAGGTGGCCCGCACGGTACTCCCGGTGGGCCTGTTCTCCTCCATGTACGCCACCTGCAACGCCCGCTCCCTGATGCACTTCCTCGGTCTGCGCACCCAGCACGAGCTGGCCCGGGTGCCGTCCTTCCCGCAGCGGGAGATCGAGATGGTGGGCGAGAAGATGGAGGCCGAGTGGGCGAAGCTGATGCCGCTCACCCACGCGGCCTTCAACGCCAACGGCCGGGTGGCCCCGTAACGCGACCGGTCCCCGCGCCCGGCACACATGTGCGGGCCAGTCGCGCGAAGTGTCCGTATTGCGGCATTTGGAGAAGTTCATCTAGCCTGATCAAACGGACCCGGCACTGCCTGAACCCCCGAGCAGGCAGTGCCGGGCTCCGCCTTTGTCCTGACTTTTCCCGCACCCTGCGGGCAGACCGCGCCGTGCGCAACGAGTAGCGTGTAACCCATGGCTCCGACCTCCACTCCGCAGACCCCCTTCGGGCGGGTCCTCACCGCCATGGTCACGCCTTTCACGGCGGACGGCGCGCTCGATCTCGACGGCGCCCAGCGGCTCGCCACCCACCTGGTGGACGCAGGCAACGACGGCCTGATCATCAACGGCACCACCGGTGAGTCCCCCACCACGAGCGACGCGGAGAAATCGGACCTCGTGCGGGCCGTGCTGGAGGCGGTCGGTGACCGGGCCCACGTCGTCGCCGGAGTCGGCACCAACGACACCCACCACAGCGTCGAGCTGGCCCGGGCCGCGGAGCGCGCCGGCGCACACGGCCTGCTGGTGGTCACCCCGTACTACAACAAGCCCCCGCAGGAGGGCCTGTACCGGCACTTCACGGCCGTCGCGGACGCGACCGGCCTGCCGGTCATGCTGTACGACATCCCCGGCCGCAGCGGCGTCCCGGTCGAGACCGAGACCATCGCCCGGCTCGCCGCGCATCCGAGGATCGTCGCCAACAAGGACGCCAAGGGCGACCTCGGCCGTGCCAGCTGGGCCATCGCCCGCACCGGCCTCGCCTGGTACTCCGGCGACGACATGCTCAACCTGCCCCTGCTCTCCGTGGGCGCGGTCGGCTTCGTGTCGGTCGTCGGCCACCTCGTCACGCCCGATCTGCGGGCCCTGATCGACGCCTACACCTCGGGCGACGTCCAGAAGGCGACGGAGATCCACCAGAAGCTGCTCCCGGTCTACACCGGCATGTTCCGCACCCAGGGCGTGATGACCACCAAGGCCGCCCTCGCGCTCCAGGGCCTGCCCGCGGGCCCGCTGCGCGGCCCCATGGTCGAGTGCTCGCCGGAAGAGGTCGCCCAACTCAAGATCGATCTTGCCGCCGGCGGGGTACAGCTCTGACAACAGACTTCGCGGGACCGCACCACGCACAACAACTTCACAACTGAAGAACGGGCCACCGGTGCCCGTACCACCACGCAACAACAACTGCTTCTGCACGAACGTCACGCGCGCCACGTGCCTCACCGGTACGTGGCGCGTGTGGTTGAGGAGAGTCTTTTGAGTCATCCGCACCCCGAACTGAGCCCGCCCCCGCCCCTCCCCGAAGGCGGCCTGCGGGTCACCCCACTGGGCGGCCTCGGCGAGATCGGCCGCAACATGACGGTCTTCGAGTACGGCGGCCGTCTCCTGATCGTCGACTGTGGAGTGCTCTTCCCCGAGGAGGAGCAGCCCGGAATCGATCTGATCCTGCCGGACTTCTCGTCCGTCAGGGACCGCCTCGACGACATCGAGGGCATCGTCCTCACCCATGGCCACGAGGACCACATCGGCGGCGTCCCGTTCCTTCTGCGGGAGAAGCCGGACATCCCGCTGATCGGCTCCAAGCTGACCCTGGCCCTGATCGAGGCCAAGCTCCAGGAGCACCGCATCCGCCCCTACACCCTTGAGGTGGCCGAGGGGCAGCGCGAGCACGTGGGACCCTTCGACTGCGAGTTCGTCGCGGTGAACCACTCCATCCCGGACGCCCTGGCGGTGGCCATCCGCACCCCGGCCGGCCTGGTCGTCCACACGGGCGACTTCAAGATGGACCAGCTTCCGCTGGACAACCGGCTCACGGACCTGCACGCGTTCGCCCGGCTGAGCGAGGAGGGCATCGACCTCCTGCTGTCCGACTCCACCAACGCGGAGGTGCCGGGCTTCACCCCGCACGAGCGGGACATCTCCAACGTGCTGCGCCAGGTGTTCGCCGGGGCCCGCAAGCGCATCATCGTGGCGAGCTTCGCCAGCCATGTGCACCGCATCCAGCAGATCCTGGACGCGGCCCACGAGTACGGCCGCCGGGTCGCCTTCGTGGGCCGCTCGATGGTCCGCAACATGGGCATCGCCCGCGACCTCGGCTATCTGAAGGTGCCGCCGGGGCTCGTGGTGGACGTCAAGACCCTGGACGACCTGCCGGACCACGAGGTCGTCCTGGTCTGCACGGGCTCCCAGGGTGAACCGATGGCCGCCCTGTCCCGGATGGCGAACCGCGACCACCAGATCCGGATCGTCGAGGGCGACACGGTCATCCTGGCGTCGTCCCTCATCCCCGGGAACGAGAACGCGGTCTACCGCGTCATCAACGGGCTCACCCGCTGGGGTGCCAACGTGGTCCACAAGGGCAACGCCAAGGTCCACGTCTCGGGCCACGCCTCGGCGGGCGAGCTGCTGTACTTCTACAACATCTGCCGCCCGAAGAACCTGATGCCGGTCCACGGCGAATGGCGCCATCTGCGGGCCAACGCCGAGCTCGGTGCCCTGACCGGGGTCCCGCACGACCGCATCGTCATCGCCGAGGACGGCATCGCCGTCGACCTCGTCGAGGGCAAGGCGAAGATCTCCGGCAAGGTGCAGGCGGGCTATGTGTACGTCGACGGCCTCTCCGTCGGTGACGTCGGCGAGCCCGCCCTGAAGGACCGCAAGATCCTCGGCGACGAGGGCATCATCTCGGTCTTCGTGGTCATCGACTCCTCCACGGGGAAGATCACCGGTGGCCCGCACGTCCAGGCGCGCGGCTCCGGCATCGAGGACTCCGCCTTCGGCGCCGTCATCCCGAGGATCACCGAGGTTCTGGAGCGCTCGGCGCAGGACGGTGTGGTGGAGCCCCACCAGATGCAGCAGCTCGTCCGCCGCACCCTCGGCAAGTGGGTGTCGGACACCTACCGCCGCAGGCCGATGATCCTCCCGGTGGTCGTCGAGGTCTGAGGCCGGCGGTCCGCCCGACCGCGCCAACGCCCGAGCGGGGCGCCTCGATTTGCATCGAGGCGCCCCTCTCCAGTACGTTTACGGCTCCGCCACGACGGGAACCCGACCGCTTCACAGCATCGGAGACAGTCTCCCGGAGAGGCCGGAAATTCCGGCTCAGAACTTCTGATAAAGTCGGAGC
>NZ_JBYRRL010000006.1:0-579759 GCF_058833805.1 Streptomyces sp. B8-7
ACTCCGACTTTATCAGAAGTTCCAGGCCGGACTGACCGGCCATCCATTTCCGATTCATCGGGGGTGGCTTCGCGAATATCGATGAGATCGACACTTCAAGAAGCTGGTAGAGACTTGCTCGTCACCGACCGGATACTGTCCAGTCCAGGCAACTGTTCGAATCTACCTCCCCGCGCGCTCCGTGTCAACGGTTCTTGCGGGGCGAAGAGGACAGTAGCAGCTCCACGGACCGATGCGCACATCAGGCCGCGACGGGCAGCGTGGCACTGCGCTCGGCGGCGTCGACGTCGCCGGTGGAACCCTCCCGGGCGGCACGCCCGCCCAGGACGTACACGTACGCCAGGAAGGCCAGCTCCGCGGTGATGCCGATGGCGATGCGGGCCCGGGTGGGCAGTCCGGACGGGGTGACAAAGCCCTCGATGGCTCCGGAGACGAACAGGACGAGGGCGAGCCCGATGGCCATGCCCACCGCGGCGCGGCCCTCCTCCGCGAGGGCGGTCCGGCGCGTGCGCGGGCCCGGGTCGATCACCGTCCAGCCCAGCCGCAGTCCGGTGCCGGCGGCCACGAAGACCGCGGTCAGTTCGAGCAGGCCGTGTGGAAGCACCAGTCCGAGGAAGGTGTCGAGTCGCCCGGCGGACGCCATGAGGCCCATGCCCACGCCCAGGTTGAGCATGTTCAGGAAGAGGATCCACAGGACCGGAAGACCCAGGAAGATGCCCAGAACCAGACACATCGCGGCGGCCTGTGCGTTGTTCGTCCACACCTGGGCGGCGAACGACGTCGCCGGATGGCTGGAGTAGTACGTCTCGTACTGGCCGCCCGGGCGCGTGAGCTCCCGCAGCTCGCTGGGGGCCGCCACGGCGGCCTGGACGTCGGGGTGGGTCCCGATCCACCATCCGAGCAGGGCGGCCACCAGCGTGGACAGCAGCGCGGTGGGCACCCACCAGTGGCGCGCGCGGTAGACCGCGGCGGGGAAGCCGTACGTCAGGAAGGCCGTGACGTCACGCCATGAGGCCCGGCGGGTGCCTGTCACCGCACTGCGCGCGCGGGCCACCAACTGGCTGAGCCGTCCGGTGAGCTGCGGATCGGGTGCGCTGGACTGGATCAGGGACAGATGCGTGGCGGTGCGCTGGTACAGGGCCACGAGTTCGTCGACCTCCGCGCCGCTGAGGCCGCGCCGACGCCTGATCAGCGCGTCGAGACGGTCCCATTCCGCCCGGTGGGCGGAGACGAAGACGTCGAGGTCCATCGGTGCACCTGCTCCTCGGCTTGTGGGGCTTGTGGGGCTTGTGAGGTGTATGAGGCTTGTGAGGCTTGTGAGGCTTGCTGCCGGGTCGTACGCGGGTTGTGATCGGCCCGGTCGCGGATGTCAGCTTGTCGTACTGCGGCGCGATGCGCCCTCAGCTTGGCAGACTGTCGGTTCTTGAGGCAGAGCAGGGCAGGGAAGGGCGGCAGGTGTGAGTGAGCTGGTGACGGGCGAGGCGGTGGCGCTGGAGTTGCGCCCGGCGAAGCTGCCGAGCAGGGCGCTGGCCGTGCTGCTCGATCTGGTGGTGGCCGGGATCGCCTTCACCACCGCGTCGATCGGCTTGGCCCTTGCCACGGCGTCGCTGGACGAGGCCGCGCAGACAGCCGTGGCCATCGCGACGTTCCTGCTCGTTCTGGTGGGCGGCCCGATCGCCGTCGAGACGCTCAGCCACGGGCGCTCGCTGGGCAAGCTGGCGTGCGGCCTGCGCGTGGTGCGGGACGACGGCGGGCCGATCCGGTTCCGGCACGCCCTGGTGCGTGGCGCGGTGGGCGTGGTCGAGATCGTGATGACCTTCGGCGTGATCGCCTGCATCGCCTCGCTGACGTCGGCACGCGGACGACGGCTCGGTGATGTCTTCGCCGGAACGCTGGTGGTCCGCGAGCGGGTGCCGGCAGCGCGGAACTCCGTCCTGCCTCCAACGCCCCCCTGGCTGTCGGAACGTTTCTCCGCCGTTGATCTGTCCGCCGTCCCGGACCCTCTCTGGCTCGCCGTCCGCCAGTACCTGACGCGCATGGGACAGCTGGACCCGCAGGTCGGCTGGTCGATGGGCGAGCGGCTCGCCGTGGACCTCGGCGCGCGGACGGGGACGCCGGCACCTCCCGGTGTTCCGCCCGCGGCCTATCTCGCGGCGATGCTCCACGAACGGCAGACCCGCGAGGCCCGGCGGGCGTTCGGCGCGGCGCAGGCAGCATCGGACGCCCGGGGACGGGTGCCCGAGGCGTACGGCGCCCCGGCCGGCAGTCCCACCTGGGGCTGGGCCGGGTCCCCCACGGGCCCTCTGCCGCCGTCCCACGAGAACGGGCCGACCGGCCGGGCCGCTGACGCGCCCGCGGCCCAGCGGCCTTCTCCCCGGACGGGGGCGCCGCTGCCGAGCGCTCCCGTGCCGACGGCTCCTCCGCAGGTTCCGTCGGAGCCGGTGCAAGTTCCGTCGGAGCCGGTGCAGGTGCCGTCGGAGGCCGGTCGCGCGGCCGGTGAGCCGAACGGCACCGCGGACGGCTCCTCGACCGGAGGTTTCGCGCCTCCGGCGTGAACCCCCGCGGCCTCCGTCCGCGAGCCGCTTCCACCTGTCCCGTCCGTCTGCCGCTCCTCATCCTCCGGATCTGCTCCGTCTCTCCGGACTGCTCCGTCTCTCCGATCCATTCCGTTCTGTTCCGTCCCTCCGGTTTGTTCCGTCCCTCCGGCCTGTTCCGTCCGTCCGTTCGCCCGCCCTGTCCGACCGTCGCGGTGTCCGAGCCGTGCGCGAGGTGCGCCGGTCTTCCGGGTCGACGCCGATGTCGTACGAGTGCTTGTCGCCACGTCTGCTTGTCGCCACGTCGTACCCGCTGCCGGGTCGGGCGGGGCCCGGTCAGCGGCCGTCCGTGCCCTCGGGGTCGCTGAGGTCGCCGCCGTCGGTGTCCGGCGAGGCGAAGCGCGACGGCGGCGTGTCGAGGTCCTCCAGCTCGATGCCCGGTGCCGCCAGCACCACGTCCCCGGTGAGGTGAACCGTGTGCTGCTCGCCCGTGTCCAGGGCTGTGACCTGGTATGCGTCCACAGTCAGGGGGCCGTTGTCAGTGGCGTGTGCTTCTCTGTCCACCAAGGCCCAGGACTGGTCCACGGTGCGGGGGGCGAGGACCGGGTCCGTGAAGGCGACCAGCCGTACGCGGGTCGCCTGTCCGAAAGGGGTGAGGCGCAGGAGACGGGCCGTGGCGACGAGGAACGCGGGGGATGTGCCCGTGAAGGCGTGGGCGCGCACATTGCCTTCCGTGGCATGGGAGCCGGTGGGGTCCGTACGGACCCAGGTGACGCCGTCGAGGGCGGCGCCCCGCACCTGCCAGCTCCCCGCATGGAGCTCCAGCCTGATCGGGCGGCCCAGTTCGTCCAGGGTCAGGTCGACGGAGCCGTGGTGATCGCCGGACGGGGTGGTCAGCTGCGAGACATAGCGCCAGCCGGAGGGGCCGGGGGCGCAATGGAAGTGCTCGAACGCGAGAGGGGTGTGATCGTGCGGATCGTGGAGCGAATAGCGGCCGCGGGGCATGGGAGGTCCTGGGTTCTGGCGGGCTGATCCGGCATGGCTCGGTTCCGTCGGCGACCGGCTCGTCCTGGTGTCGCCGGCGTGGTCCGGGCGGAGGCCTGGGCGGGCGGGGCAGACCGCCCCGTCGCGAGGCCGAGGTCGTCGCAGCGGCACAGGTGGCGAGGCCGCGGTGACGGCCCGTGGACGAGGCAGGCCCCCGGCACGGGGGTGCGGGGGCCTGCCTTGAGCGACCGGACCGCGGTGCGGGTCGGTGCAGTGGACGGACGCGTACCAGTGCACGGACACGTACCGCGGCCGGCGAAACCACCGAGCCCCGGTTGCACCAGTCTCACGGGGCTCACGGGTCTCACCGGTCTCACCGGTCTCGCCGGGGCTCAGGACTGCGGGACGCCGGACCCCTGGAGTCCGCCGGCCTCAGGCGCTTGGGCCGGTCCGCCTCGGTCGAGTGGCCGAGGCGGACTCCCGGGAAGTCCGGGCCGGCCCGGACTCAGTAGCGGTAGTGGTCCGGCTTGTACGGACCCTCGACCTCGACGCCGATGTAGGCGGCCTGCTCCGGGCGCAGCGTGGTGAGCTTGACACCGAGCGCGTCCAGGTGGAGGCGGGCGACCTTCTCGTCCAGGTGCTTGGGCAGGGTGTAGACGCCGATCGGGTACTCGGCCTGCTTGGTGAACAGCTCGATCTGGGCCAGGGTCTGGTCCGCGAAGGAGTTGGACATCACGAAGGACGGGTGGCCGGTGGCGTTGCCCAGGTTCAGCAGGCGGCCCTCGGACAGGACGATGATCTTCTTGCCGTCCGCGAAGGTCCAGGTGTGGACCTGCGGCTTGATCTCGTCCTTGACGATGCCGGGGATCCTTGCAAGGCCCGCCATGTCGATCTCGTTGTCGAAGTGGCCGATGTTGCCGACGATGGCCTGGTGCTTCATCTTGGCCATGTCCGAGGCCAGGATGATGTCCTTGTTGCCGGTCGTGGTGATGAAGATGTCGGCCTTGTCGACGACCTCGTCGAGAGTGGTGACCTGGTAGCCGTCCATCGCGGCCTGGAGAGCGCAGATGGGGTCGATCTCGGTGATGATCACGCGGGCGCCCTGGCCGCGCAGGGACTCCGCGCAGCCCTTGCCCACGTCGCCGTAGCCGAACACGACGGCGGTCTTGCCGCCGATCAGGGTGTCGGTGGCGCGGTTGATGCCGTCGACCAGGGAGTGGCGGCAGCCGTACTTGTTGTCGAACTTCGACTTGGTGACGGCGTCGTTGACGTTGACCGCCGGGAACAGGAGGGTGCCCTCGCGCTGCATCTCGTACAGACGGTGGACGCCGGTCGTGGTCTCCTCGGTGACACCGCGGATCTCGGACGCCAGCTGGGTCCACTTCTGCGGGGTCTCGGCCACGGTGCGGGTGAGGAGCTCCAGGATGACGCGGTGCTCGTCGGACTCGGCGGTGTCGGGCGAGGGGACCTTGCCGTCCTTCTCGTACTCGACGCCCTGGTGGACGAGGAGGGTGGCGTCGCCGCCGTCGTCCAGGATCATGTTCGGGCCGCCGGTGGGGGTGTTCGGCCAGGTCAGCGCCTGCTCCGTGCACCACCAGTACTCCTGAAGCGTCTCGCCCTTCCAGGCGAAGACCGGGACGCCCTGGGGGTTGTCCGGGGTGCCCTTCGGGCCGACGGCGACGGCGGCGGCCGCGTGGTCCTGGGTGGAGAAGATGTTGCAGGACGCCCAGCGGACCTGCGCGCCCAGGGCGACCAGGGTCTCGATCAGGACGGCGGTCTGGACGGTCATGTGCAGGGAGCCGGTGACGCGGGCGCCCTTGAGGGGCTGCGCCTCGGCGTACTCCTCGCGGATCGCCATCAGGCCGGGCATCTCGTGCTCGGCGAGGCTGATCTCCTTGCGGCCGAACTCGGCGAGCGAGAGGTCGGCGACCTTGAAGTCCTGTCGGTTGTCGACAGTCGTCATTGCGAGCTGCTCCTCGGGATTGGGTCGAGGTGGGTGGGCTGGTCTGCGCGGCGGCGGACAGGGGGGCGCCCGGTTGGACACAGGCATGCCCGCGTGCGCGCAGCGCAGTCCGTCGGAGGCCCTCTCTCCCTCGGCCGGGCCCCGTGCGGGACCGACCGACCGCCATCAGCAGCGACGTCTGGCTCCGTCCCAAGCTACACCGGTGTGCCCGGCCCACCCCAGTCCGGTTTCGCACACATCCGGCCGAACCCGGTCCGTTCGCCGGGCGGCCTCCGGTCGGAGGACGCCCGGAGGCCGCCCGGAGTTGGGCAGGAGTCGGGCAGGAGTCGGGCAAAGGCGGGCAGGAGACCGGCAAGCGACCGGTCAGGAGTCCGGCGGGAGTCCGGCGGGAGAGCGGCGGGAGAGCGGCGGGAGTCCGGCGGGGCGACGCGAACCGGAGGCCGGTGGGCGGCCGCCCGGCCGACCGCCCGGCAGGTCCGTCCTGCTCGTCCGTCCTGCTCGCGCCCGGCAGGCGGCAGGGCACGACGGGGCGCGGGGGACGGTGGCCGGGCCGGTGGGCGGGGTCGGTGATCCGGGCGCCTGACGGCGACACCCTGTGTGCGTGCATATCGGTGGGTGGTCGTCCGGCGGACGTCGTTGCCTCTTGGCGCGTTCCGAGCCCGTGGGTCAGTGGCCCGGGGCCGGGGACGGGCCACCCGGGGTGGCCTCCCGGTCGGGGCCCTTGGCGGCTTCGTCCGCGCTGTAGATGTCGGGCTCCAGGTAGATCACGCGGGCGATGGGGACGGCCTCGCGGATGCGGGCCTCGGCGGCGTCGATGGCCCGGGCGACCTCGCCGGCGGTGTCGTCGTGACGTACGGCGATCTTCGCGGCCACGAGAAGTTCCTCGGGACCGAGGTGGAGGGTGCGCATGTGGATGAGGCCGGTGACGGTGTCGCCGTCGACGGCGGCGGCCTCGATCTTCCGGACGTCCTCGACCCCGGCGGCCTCGCCGAGCAGCAGGGACTTGGTCTCGGCGGCCAGGACGAGCGCGATGACGATCAGCAGGGCACCGATGCAGAGGGTGCCCACGCCGTCCCAGACGCCGTCGCCGGTGGCGAGGGCGAGGCCGACGCCGCCGAGGGCCAGGACCAGGCCGACCAGCGCGCCGAGGTCCTCCAGCAGGACGACGGGCAGCTCGGGGGCCTTGGCGCGGCGGACGAACTCCGCCCAGGACCTGCCGCCGCGCAGGGGGTTCGACTCCTTGACGGCGGTGCGGAAGGAGAACCCCTCGGCGATGATCGCGAAGACGAGCACGCCGACGGGCCAGTACCAGTGCTCCAGCTCGTGCGGATGCCTGATCTTCTCGTAGCCCTCGTACAGGGCGAACATGCCACCGACGGAGAAGAGGACGATGGAGACCAGGAAGGCGTAGATGTAGCGCTCGCGCCCGTAGCCGAAGGGGTGCTGCGGGGTCGCCTCGCGCTGGGCCCGCTTGCCGCCGACGAGGAGGAGGAACTGGTTGCCGGAGTCCGCGACGGAGTGGACGCCCTCGGCGAGCATCGAGGAGGAGCCGCTGAAGGCGAACGCCACGAACTTCGCCACCGCGATCGAGAGGTTGGCGCCGAGTGCCGCCACGATCGCCCTGGTACCGCCTGACGCGCTCATCTGTCCGCGTTGTCCCTTCGTACGCAGCTCCGGGCACCGCCCTCGGCTCTGCCCGTCCTTGGCCGGTGGGTCATTGTTGCAGCACGGTCCGGCGCGGATGCGCCGGAGTGCCCCTGACGTCCCCTCGCCGACGTCCGGTCAGGCGATGACGGTGGCACGGAACAGGGTGCCGGTGCCGGACGTCTCGGCTCGTTCTCCGGCCGGGACGAAGACGGAGGCGCCGGGGGTGAGGTCGTGGCCGCCGACGCGGACGGCGCCGGCGGTGCAGAGCAGGATCTGCGCAGTGGTGCGGGTGAGGTCGTGGGTGGCGCCGGCGGGCGGCAGGACGTACCGGGAGAGGCGGAACTCGTCGACCGGCGTCGTGTAGACCTCCTCGCCGTCCGGGGAGGCCTCGGGGCGCAGCACGGCGGGGTCGGCGGGCTCGAAGCGGACCACGCGCAGGAGTTCGGGGACGTCGACGTGTTTGGGGGTCAGGCCGCAGCGCAGCACGTTGTCGGAGTTGGCCATGATCTCGACGCCGAGGCCGTCGAGGTAGGCGTGCGGGACGCCGGCGCCCAGGTAGAGGGCTTCGCCGGGCTGCAGGCGGACGTGGTGCAGGAGCATCGCGGCGATGACGCCGGGGTCGCCCGGGTAGTGGTGGGCGATGTCGGCGTAGGGCGCGTAGTCGCCGCCGAGGCGGGTGCAGGCGGCGGTGGCCTCGGCGACGGTGCGGGCCATGGCGTCGGGGTCGGCGGACAGCACGGCGGTGAGGACCTCGCGCAGCGCGGCGTCCTCGGGGTGGGCGTGCAGCAGGTCGACGTAGGGCTTGAGGGAGTCGACGCCGAGGCCGTCGAGCAGGTCGGCGGCGTCGGCGGGGTCGCGGAAGCCGCACAGGCCGTCGAACTCGGTGAGGGCGCAGATCAGTTCGGGCTTGTGGTTGGCGTCCTTGTAGGTGCGGTGCGGGGCGTCGGCGGGGACGCCGCGCCGTTCCTCGTCGGCGTAACCGCTCTGTGCCCGGGCGAGGTCGGGGTGGACCTGGAGCGACAGGGGGGCGCCGGCCGCGAGGATCTTGAGCAGGAACGGCAGCCGGGGCCCGAACTTGGCGACGGCGGCCGGGCCGAGTTCCTTCTCGGGATCGGCGTCGATGACCTCGGCCAGGGTGCCGCGCCCGGTGCGCGAGGGCGCGCCGGGGTGGGCGCCCATCCACAGTTCCGCCTGCGGTTCACCGGTCGGCTCGACGCCGAGGAGTGCGGGGATCGCGGTCGTGGAGCCCCAGGCGTAGGGGCGGACGGTGTTGTCGAGGCGGTCCATGCGCTTGTCTGTCTGCTCTCTCTGCGTACGACGCGGGTTCGCCTCCGCGTACGACGGGCGGGGCGTCCTGGGCTACATCAGGCTGCGGAGGCGAGCGCCAGGTAAACGGCGGCGAAATCCGTGATGGCGATCAGTTCGGCGAGGGTCTCCAGTTCGTCGCCGGACTCGGGTTCGAGTTCGCTGATCGGGGTGTCGTGGCCGAGCGCGAGGTCGCGGGCCGCGGGTGCGGCCGTGAGCCCGCCGATCGGACGGTCGCGCAGCAGCACCACGCGCGCGTGCAGGGCGGGGGTTTCCTCGACGCGGTCGCGGAAGAAGTCGTCGGGGTCGGCACTGGCGGCGAGCGGCCCGGCGAGCAGGGCGCTGTGCGCGGCGAGTGCCTCGGGGAGTTCGGCGACCACGGCGGGGCGGCCGGAGAGTTCGGCGAGGGCGGCGGCGAAGCGCCGGCCCGCGGGCCCCGCGGAGTCGCCTTCGGTCCAGATCACGGGGAGGGCGTCGGCGAGTTCGGCGGCGAGGGTCTTGGCCGGGTTGCCGTAGGTCGCGATGGCGGGGCCGCAGCGCTCGGCGATGTGGTCGAGGCGGTCGGCGACCTGGTCCAGGGCGTCGGCGGGCGCGGTGACCAGGCCGATGCGGTCCAGCAGGGCGAGCAGCGGGGTGAGCAGGGCCCACAGCACTCCGGGGGCGGACGCGGTGAGGGCTTCGTCCTCCTCGCCGGGCTCGTACGGTGCGGTCGCCATGGGGACGAACAGGCCGTGCGACTGTTCCAGGGCCTCGCCGAGGGGGGTGCCCGCGGGGGCGACGGCGACGACGGTGCAGCCGCGGCGGTAGGCCTGTTCGGCGAGGAGGGACAGGCCGGGTTCGGTGCCGTCGGGGGTGGCGATCAGCAGCAGGTCGACGGAGCCGGCCCAGCCCGGCAGCTCCCAGCGCAGGGCGCCCGCGGCGGGGGCGACGCCGGTGGGCGCGAGCCGGGTGACGGGGCTGCCGGCGCCGGCGAGGGTGCCGAGGAGGTCGGCGGCGCAGCTGGCGGCGAGGCCGGGGCCGGCGATGAGAACGGCGCGCGGGCGGCCGTCGGGCTTGAGCCGGCCCACGCCGGCCTCGGTGGCGAGCCGGGCGGCGGTACGGACGCGGGCGCCCGCTTCGGCGGCGCCCCGCAGCAGGGCCCGACGGTCGGCCTCGGCGAGGGCGTCCGGGGTGTCGAGCAGCGATTCGTCGAGCATGGCGGAGGCCTCCGGTCGCCGGGTCGGTGCGGGGTGCTTGCGCGGGCCTGTGCGCGGGCCGGGCGGGCGTACGGGGTGCCGCGGGGCTCAGGCGGGGCGGCGGGCCTCGTCGACGAGGAGCACGGGGATGCCGTCGCGGACCGGGTAGGCCAGGCCGCAGTCCTGACCGGTGCAGATCAGCTCGGCGTCCTGCTCCGTGAGCGGGGCGTGGCAGGCCGGGCAGGCGAGGATCTCCAGGAGGCCGGCTTCGAGCGGCATGGTGCGTCCCTCCGGGGGTGCGACGGGGTGACGGGATATCGGCGTATCGGGTATCCCTGTGTGCCCGGTCAGCGTACCGCTGGTGGGGGTGGGTCGCGGGGCACGACGGGTGCTCAGGGGGCGGGTGCTCCTCAGGCCCTCCGCAGGCCCGCCTCAGGCCCCCGCCCCGCGCTCCGCCCTGCGCTCCGCCCCGCGGCCGCCGGCCGGGAGGTCTCAGCCCCGGATGAGGGCGAGGGCCTCGTCCCGGATCTTGGTCATGGTGGCCTCGTCGCGGGCCTCGGCGTTGAGGCGCAGGAGCGGTTCGGTGTTGGAGGCGCGGACGTTGAACCACCAGTCGGCGGCGGAGACGGTGAGGCCGTCGAGGTCGTCGAGGGTGATGCCGTCCCGGCCCTGGTAGGCGGCGCGGACGGCGGCGAGGCGGCCGGCCTGGTCGGCGACGGTGGAGTTGATCTCGCCGGAGCCGGCGTAGCGGTCGTACTGGGCGACCAGTCCGGACAGCGGTCCGTCCTGGCCGCCGAGGGCGGCGAGGACGTGGAGGGCGGCGAGCATGCCCGTGTCGGCGTTCCAGAAGTCCTTGAAGTAGTAGTGGGCGGAGTGTTCGCCGCCGAAGATGGCGCCGGTGCGGGCCATCTCCGCCTTGATGAAGGAGTGGCCGACGCGGGTGCGGACGGGCGTGCCGCCGTTCTCCTCGACGACCTCCGGGACCGTCCAGGAGGTGATCAGGTTGTGGATGACGGTGCCCTTGCCGCCGTGCCTGGCGAGTTCACGGGCGGCCACCAGGGCGGTGACGGCCGACGGGGACACCGGGTCGCCGTGCTCGTCCACGACGAAGCAGCGGTCCGCGTCGCCGTCGAAGGCGATACCGAGATCGGCGCCCTCCTCGCGCACACGTGCCTGGAGGTCGACGATGTTGGCCGGGTCGAGGGGGTTGGCCTCGTGGTTCGGGAAGGTGCCGTCCAGTTCGAAGTACATCGGCACCAGGTCGAGCGGCAGCTGCGCGAGGACGGTGGGCACGGTGTGGCCGCCCATGCCGTTGCCCGCGTCGACGACGACCTTCAGGGGGCGGATGGAGGTCAGGTCGACGAGCGAGCGCAGATGGGCCGCGTACTCCTCCAACGTGTCGCGCCGGGTGACGGTTCCCGCCGTCGCGGCCGGTGCGGGGGCGCCCGACGCACGCCACTGCTCGACGAGTTCGCGGATCTCGGTGAGGCCGGTGTCCTGACCGATCGGGGCGGCGCCCGCGCGGCACATCTTGATGCCGTTGTACCGGGCGGGGTTGTGCGAGGCGGTGAACATCGCCCCGGGCAGGCCGAGCGCGCCGGAGGCGTAGTAGAGCTGGTCGGTGGAGCACAGGCCGATCTCGGTGACGTCGGCACCGAGCAGGGCCGCACCACGGGCGAACGCACCCGCCAGAGCCGGCGAGGAGGGCCGCATGTCGTGCCCGGTCACGATCGCGTCCGCACCGGTCACCCGGGCGAAGGCGGCGCCGAAGAGTTCGGCGAGCGACTCGTCCCACTGGTCGGGGACGACCCCGCGCACGTCGTACGCCTTCACGATCTGCGACAGATCAGCAACCACGGCCAGCCTCCTGAAAGTCCTGTCGGTCACCTCAAACTACCCGCACGGCCCGGCAGTCCGCCGAGCGCTCCGCCCCTCGGGCGGTCGGGATGCCCGGAGCCGGGCCGGTTCGGGCCATGGTGGCGCGCGGAGGGTCCGGCGGTGCGCCGGGAGAGGGGGTCCGGGTGCGCATGGTCCGCTCCCGTGACAGATCAGGCCGGACGGCCGTGAACGGGCGGTGGCGGGCGGGTGCCGGTCAGTTGTCGGGAGAGCGCAGAACCCGCAGGTGGCCGCGGCGGGCGACCTCCATCGGGTCGGCCCCCCGGCCACCGCCGGCCTGCGCGGCGCGCTCCTGCGGGCGGGCCGCCTCGCGGACCGCGTTGGCGAGGGCCTCCAGGTCGTCGCCGCTGGGGCGGGCCGGGGCGGAGCCGTCGAGGAGGCGTACGACCTCCCAGCCGCGCGGCGCGGTGAGGCGCTCGGAGTGCTCGGCGCACAGGTCGTAGCAGTGGGGTTCGGCGTAGGTGGCGAGCGGGCCGAGGACCGCGGTCGAGTCGGCGTAGACGTACGTCAGCGTCGCGACGGCGGGTCGGCCGCAGGCGGTGCGCGAACAGCGACGTACAGGGCTCACGACGTTGGACGGTACCGCACTCTTGAGCGGGCCGCGACGACTCTCCACCAGGTCACCCCACCGTGTCGTGTTGCGAAACGTCCCACAAACCTCTTCTGTCATACCCCGCTGACCTGGGCGGACACCAGGCTTCCGGGGAGGGCGCGGCCGACCGTCCGGCCACCGGTCCGGACAAACCACGTCAATCGCCGTGACTCGGACGGTCTTCCGAAGGTATGGAATCGAGCCCGAGCTTGGCTGGAATGGTCATACTGCGACAGGCCGCGCGGGTGGCCGGAAGCCGTCCCGCGGGGCGTGGCCGAGTCCGGCACCCGGGGTGCGCGACGACTACCCTTCACCAGTGATGGACACCCCCGTACCGCCCCGTGCCACCAGCCCCGGGCCCCGCCGCCGCGACCGCCACGGCAGGGGCATGCGAGGCCCGATCGCGCCGCCGCAGGTGCCGCTGGCCGCGAGTCGTGCCGAGATCTTCGCGGATCTGGTGCAGGACTCGGTGGAGCGCCTGGAAAGACGCTGGCCGCAACTCGCCGACATCGACTTCCTCGTGCTGGAGGTACCGGCGCCGACCGGCCGGGACGGGACGTGGCACGACGAACCGGTCCCGCTGGGCGGCACGGTCGCCGCGCACGAGGGCCGGCCCGCCCGTGTGGTGATCTACCGGCGGCCGGTGGAGATCCGCACCAAGGGGCGCGACGAGCGGGCTGCGCTGGTGCACGAGGTCGTCGTCGAGCAGGTCGCCGAACTCCTGGGGCTGACACCGGAGACGGTGGACCCGCGCTACGGCGAGGACTGAACCGACCGGGCCGGAACAGACGGGGACCGGAGCAGAAGGGGACCGGAACAGAGGGGGACCGGAACAGAGGGGGACCGGAACAGACAGGCTGCGACCGACAGTGACCCGTAGTGACCCGTAGTGACACCCGCAGTGACCCGTATCGGCCGTGTCGGCGCGTGGTGGCCTGCGACGACCGGTCGCGGCCGGAACCGCCCGGCGGTGCCCGACGGCGCCCCGCGCGAGACCGCGGGAGCCGCTGAGGGCGAGCGCGGAAGGGTGCACGGGTGACGACGCATGACGACGGACGAGGAGCCGTGAGCACCGGTGAGCACCGGTGCGGACCCCCGTGAGGAACCGTGAGGACCCGTGAGGACCCGTGACGGCCTCTGAGGAACTGCGGGGCCGAGGAGGCGGCCCCGTCCCCCCGCGGCCTCCCGCCCCCGTCCTGCTTCCCTACTTCAGCAGCACCGACAGGTCCTGGTCCGCCCCCGGTACGGCGACGGTGCCGCGGTCGTCCGGAAGGGTCTGCACCGTGAACGCGGACACGCCGCCCAGCGAGGCCTCCAGCGTCCGGGCGGCGTACACCGGGCCGGCGGCGCCCGGGGCGGGCTCGACGGTGAGGGCGTAGGAGCCCTTCAGGCCGTCGGGGACGGGCACCTTCACGTTCTGCGTGGTACCGGACTTCAGGCGGTACGTCTCGCTCTTGGGTGTGCCGCCCTGGGTGCCGGCCGAGGCGGTCACCTTCACCTCGGCCGCGCCCTCGGGTGCGGTGAGCGACAGGGTGGTGCCCTTCGCGGTGTTGGCGACGACGCTCGCGCGGCTGCCGACCGGCCGGGCCGCCGGGATGAACGCCGTCTCCTGCGCGTCCCCCTTGCCGCGCACGACGCGCACGGCGGCGACGACCGGCACGGAGCGGTCCGCCGGGGACAGGACCAGCGAACCGGCCTCCCCGCGGGTGAGCTCACCGAGGTCGGCGGCGGCGGTCATGCCGGCCTTCACATGCAGGGTCTCCTGCCCGGCGGGGGTGATCAGGCCGGTCGGGGAGGCCAGCCGGACCTCCAGGTCGGCGTCCGTACCGCCGGGCGTGAACGCGACCAGCCGGACGGACGCCGCGTCCGCGGGGATGCCGGGCACCACGAGCGTGCCGGCCGGGTCGGCGGAGGCGGTCAGCCAGTCGCCGCCGAGCCGGTCGTCCAGGGCGAGCAGGGCGGCGCCGACGCGGCCGCTGCGCACGGTGACGTGCACGGTGACGTCGGTGTGCGCTCCGTCGGCGAGGGTGGACAGCAGGACGGGTTCGGTGGAGCGGGGCTTGACCGTGATGCCGTCGGCGACGGTCGACTCCAGCAGGCCGTCCTCGCCGTACAGCTGGATGTCGACGACGGCCGCGGAGTCGTCGGGATTGGTCAGGTGGACGTAGTCGGTGCGGCTCTTGCCGGTGCTCGCGCCGGGAAACCAGAACTCCGTGTCGGGAGCGCCGCAGGTGACACCCTGCAGGCCGCGGCCGGTGCCCGCGGTGACCTCGGTGGTCTGCTGCACGGTCCAGCCGGGCGCGGCCCTGCCCTCCGCGGTGCCGATCAGCGCGGGCGCCTGGCCGCCCGAGGTGTCGTCGCTGACGGGCGTGCCGGGCTCGCCGGCCTTCAGCACGGACTTGGCGTCCGCCTCGGCGCCGTCACCCTCGCCCTTCTCCTGTCCCTTCTTCTCCGTCTTCTCCTTCTTCTCCTTCTTCTCCTTCTCGTCGCTCTGGTCCTTCTCGTCGCTCTGGTCCTCGGCGTCCTTCGCGGTCCCGCCGGCCGGGGTGCCGTCGGCGGGCAGCAGTACGGCCGTGCCGTCCTTGCCGGTGCCCTCGGTGACGGGCGTGAACGCCGTGTACGTGGTGTCCGCGAGGTCGGAGGTGCTCGGCGCGGGGCAGAGCAGACCCGTGCGTTCGACGGGCAGACGTTCGGCCGCCTCGGCGGGGTCCGTGCCCGACGCGCCGGGAGCGGCGAGCGTGCCGAGGCCGGTGACGGCGGCGAGCGCGGCCGCCGCGGCGATCAGGGAGAGGGTGGTGCGGTTCACTGCTGGCTCCCGTCGGGGCGCTCGCTGCCGGTGGCGTGCGGGTCGTGCGGGCGGTCCGGGCCTGCCGGGTCGTACGTCGCGTCGTAGCCCCGCGCCTGCGGGTGTGCCGGATCGTACTGCGTGGTCTGCGATCCGCCCTCGCCGTAGGAGTACGGGGCGTAGGTCCCGGTCCGGTACGGGTCCGCCGGAGATCCGTCGGCGGCGTACGGGCCTGACGGGTGGTGGTCGGCCGGATGCCGGTCCGGGGCGTGCCGGCCCGACCGGCCCGACGGGTACGGGTCCGACCCGTACGGGTCCTGCGCGTACTGCCCTGCCTGGTACTGCCCTGCCTGGTACGGGTCCGCCTGGTACGGGTCCGCCTGGTGGCCGCCGTCGTACGGGCCCGTGGTGTACGGGCCGGACGGACCGGAGGTCTGGCCGGCGTGCGCGGCGTACTGGTCCGCGCCCTCCCAGCCGTCGTAGGCCTGCTGCTGCGGGACGGCGGCCGCGGGCTCGTGCGCGGCGGACACCTCGTACGGGTCGGTGCGGTTCTCGGCGGCGTCGTCGCTGCCGGCGCCGAGAGCGGCGTCGTCGCCGGTGGCGGCGGCCTCGGCCTCCGTCCGGGCGCGCAGCCGGCGGGCCCGGCGGCCCTCGCCGGAGGTGGCCTGGGCCGGGACGGGCGCCGCCTCGGGCAGGTCGTCGTCGACGTCGCGGCGGCGGCCGGGCAGGGCCAGGACGACCAGGACGAGCGCGAGGAGGCCCTGCGTCCACAGCCAGGCGGTGTGACCGGCGGGGTCGTCGTAGGTGACGTCCAGGCGGCCGCCCGCGGCGGGGAGTTCGAAGCCCTGCGCCCAGCCGTCGACGGTGGTGCGCTTCAGCGGGGTGCCGTCGAGCGTCGCGCTCCAGCCGTCGGCCGCGCTGTCCGCCAGGCGCAGGACGCGGCCCTCGGGTCCGGCCGGCACGGTGGTGTGGATCTCGACGGGGCCGGCCGCGACGGGCTGCGGCTCGGTGTCGTCGTCCTGGACGAGGGTGGCGCGGGCGACCTTGCGCTCCACCCGCCACAGGGCGCCGCCGCTCTGCTCGCTGAGCCGGTTCAGGCCCGGTGTGGCGTCCAGGACGCGGCTGACCTCGCGGGGCGCGCCCTTGTGGACGAGGACGTAGCACACGGCGAAGTCGCCGAGCTGGGCCGCCTGGTCGGCGCCGGAGCCGGCGACGAGGTTGGCGACGACCTTGTCCAGGCGGGCGTTGCGGCCTGCGGCGGCGGCGAGTTCGGCGTCGCCGAGGCGGGCACCGGAACCCCGGACCAGGGTGTAGGAGACGTGCGCGGTGGAGCGGCTGTCGAGGACGAGGGTGCGGGGCTGGGCGCAGCCCGGCCCGTCCTCGGCGACGAAAGCGGGTACCTGCACGGGGTTGCGGCGCTCCAGGGGCCCGTCCGCGCCGCGGATCATCCAGCCGGCCGCGACGAGCAGCGGGCCCGCCGCCGAGGCGAAGGCGATCAGCGCGGCGACCGGCTGCCGCCAGCCGAAGTTCTGCTCGGCGACGCGGGCGCGCGCCCCGTCGGCGCCGAGGACCGCGGCGGACAGCAGGGCGAGTCCGTAGACAAGGGTGGCGGGCCCCGCCCAGGCGGAGCGGTTGGCCAGCACGGCGAGGACGAGGCCGGTCAGGGCGACGGCCCAGGCGGTGAGGATGGCCGTGCGGCGTTCGGCGCGCAGCAGGGCGGCGAGTGCCGCGAGGACGATGCCCGCGAGCATGAGGCCGTTGACGGTGCCGGGGCCGCCGGGGCTCGCGCCGAGCAGGTCGAGCGCGGAGGCGGCCGAGGCACCGTGGTCCAGGCCGGCCTCGGTGAAGAACCCGGTCGGCAGCAGCGTCAGCGACCAGGGCGCCAGGACCAGCAGGGGGGTGCCCACCTGGGCGAGGAGACGCGGCCCGTAGGCGGTGAGGTCGCCGCGGCGCACGACGAGCACGGCGAGGCCGAGCACGAGCGCGGCCGGCCACACCAGGGGCGTGAACGCGGTGGCGACCGTCAGCAGCAGCGCGTACGTCCAGGTGGCCCGCCAGGTGCCGCGGGTTCCGGTCGGGCCGGTGAGGCCGGCGGCGGCGATGCCGGCGCGCGCGATGAGCGGCAGCAGGACCGCGAGGACGGAGGTGCCGAGGCGCCCGCCGGCCAGGGCTCCGGTGGTGGCGGGCAGGAAGGCGTAGGCGACGGCGGCCCAGGCGCGCAGCAGCCGGGACGTCACCAGGGGGCGGGACGCGAAGTAGGCGCTGAGGCCGGCCAGCGGCACCGAGGCGACCAGCAGGACGGTGACGGCGAGCCCGGTGGACCCGAACAGCAGGGTCGCGAGGAGCGCCACGAGGGCGAGGTAGGGCGGGGCGGTGGGGGTGCCGCCGGCGCCGACCGGGTGCCAGGCGTCGAGGTAGCGGCTCCACAGGTCGCCGAGGTGCGCCGGGGCGGGCAGCAGGGCGCCGCCCGCGAGCGAGCCGCCGCCGACGAGTCCTCGGCAGGCGGCCAGGGTGACCAGCAGCAGCACCAGGAACAGCACGGGGGCGGGCTTGCGGGCGAGTCGTCTGAGACGGGCGAACTGCTCGACTTCCAGGAAGTCGGCGTCGTCGCCGCCGGGACCGGACTCCACCGCTCCGCCGTGCCGTCCGGCGCCGGAGGCGGACTCGGTGTCGGAGCGGCCGACGAGGCTGCCCGCGACCTGTTCGACCGTGACGCGGACGGTCGCACCCGGGGGCGGGAAGAGCTGTCTGAGCTCGCCCTTGTCGATCTGGGGCCGGCCTCTGACGCGGCGCGCGGCGATGATCCGCTCGGGCCGCAGCAGTACGCCGAGCAGTCCGCGGATCTCGTCGACGGCCTGTCCGGGGACCTTGCCGACGAGGTAGGCCACGGTACGCAGGAGGGTGCCGAGGACGAGCCGGAGCAGCACCCAGGGCAGGGCCGCGGTCCGGGCGTTGGCAAGCAGCGTGTAGGCGGCGCCCGCCTTGTCGACCCGGTGCGGGGAGGCGGTGGCGCGGCCGGCGCAGTCGACGGCGCGGCGCTCGCGGGAGGCGGCCTCGGCGTGCCGTACGACGGCGTCGGGGGCGACCAGGACACGGTGGCCCGCGGCGTGCGCGCGCCAGCACAGGTCGACGTCGTCGCGCATCAGCGGCAGCCGCCGGTCGAAGCCGCCGAGCTGTTCGAAGACGTCGCGGCGGATCAGCATGCCGGCCGTGGACACCGACAGCACGGGCCGGACGTGGTCGTGCTGTCCCTGGTCCTGCTCACGGCGGTCCAGGCCGGTCCAGCGGCGGCCGGAGTTGGCGATGGAGACGCCGACCTCCAGCAGCTGGCGCTTGTCGTACCAGCCGCGCAGCTTGGGGCCGACCACGGCCACGTCGTCGCGGCCGAGTTCGAGTTCGTTGTCCACGACCCGCAGGAGCTGGGCGAGGGCGTCGGGGTCGGGGGCGCAGTCGTCGTGCAGCAGCCACAGCCACTGGACCGGTTCGCCGTACGGCAGCTCGGGCATGTCGTACGTGTCGTCGCGCCAGGTGCGCGTGACGGGGTCCCAGCCGCTGGGCCGCTTCAGGTAGGGCAGGTCCTCGGGGGTGAGGTGGGGGGCGGTGCGGTGGGCCTCCTCGACGGCCTGGCCGAAGCCGGTGCGGCGGGCGAGGTGCAGCACCTGGTCGGGGCCGAGGGCGTCGGTGACGAGCTGCGCGGAGTCGTCGGCACTGCCCGTGTCCGCGGCCAGGGCGTACTGGACGGGGCGCTCCTGGCCGAGCAGCCCGGCGAGCGTGTCGGGCAGCCAGCGGGCACCGTCGTGGGAGACGATCACCGCGGTCACGACATGGCGCGGGAACTCTGGTGTGGCGGCGCCGTGTTGCGCCGCCGGATGGCTGTACACGGACATCGAGGTACGGGCCCCGGTTCGCTGGACTGCGGTGGACGCCTGCGCCCTGAGGGGGCGGCGGGGCGTCTCGGACGAGCGACCACACTATCGGCAGATACAGAAGCGCGGCGCCCAGCGCCCGGATGGGGGGACCGCGGGCGAGTGTGGGGCCAACCGCTGCGGGCGGCCGGCACCTCGGCCCCGGGCCCGGCGGCAGGTCCGGCACCGGGCCCGGCAGCGGGCCCAGCAGCGGGCCCAGCGGCTGGGCCGGAAGCGGGCCCGGAGTGGTGCCGGCCGTGGCGACCGGCGGTGGCCGTGCGGTGGGTGCCTCCGGCATGAGCGGTGCTCACACTTGCGCCCGGTGCTCCGCGCCGCGATCAGTGCTCCGCGCCGCGATCAGTGCTCTGCGGTGCGATCAGTGCTCTGCGGTGCGATCAGTGCTCTGCGGTGCGATCAGTGCTCCCGATAGCGGGCGGCGCTCACCGACGCGATCGGTGCTCACAGAAGCGGGCGGCGCTCTCCGACGCGACCCGTGCTCCGCACTGCGACCGGCGCTCACGGATGCGACCCATGCTCACCGACGCGACGGGCGCTCTGCACCGCGACCCGCGCTCTGCACCGCGACCGGCGCTCTCCGAGACGAGCAGAGCACCCTTACGACCAAGCCCCGCCCTCGCGATCAGTGCTCTCTGAAGTGATCGGCGCTCACGAATGCGACCCATGCTCACCGACGCGACGGGCGCTCTGCACCGCGACCCGCGCTCTGCACCGCGGCCGACGCTCTCCGATGCGGCCGACGCTCTGTACTGCGACCCGTGCTCTGCACCGCGACCCGCGCTCACTTCTGCGAAACGGCGCTCACTCTTGCGACCGGCGCTCACTCCTGCGACTGGTGCTCGCGTTCGTGATCGGCGCTGACAGCGGGCGCCGGCGTTCGGCCTCACAGTCCCTGCCGGCCCTCGGGGCCTTGCTCCGTCGAGCCGGCGGGCGGGGCCGAGCCCGGGCCGCGGAACGGGCGGCGGATCAGACGGCTGCCTTCTTCAGGCGGCGGCGCTCCCGTTCGGAGAGGCCGCCCCAGATGCCGAAGCGTTCGTCGTTGGCGAGGGCGTATTCGAGGCACTCGGAGCGGACCTCACAGGCGAGGCAGACCTTCTTGGCCTCGCGGGTGGAGCCGCCCTTCTCGGGGAAGAAGGACTCGGGATCGGTCTGGGCGCACAGCGCGCGCTCCTGCCAGCCGAGTTCCTCGTCCGCGTCGTCGACCAGCAGTTGCTGCACCAGCTCGGTCATGTGCGCCCCTCGTCTGTCTTTCGCGTCCCCGTGATGTGGCCGTTACCGAAACCGGCTGAACGACACGAGTGAAATTACAAGTGTGCTGCTCCGGGCGAGTCAAGCCGAGATCTGCTATTGGGCCCCTTATTCACTCTGCGGAACCAAGGCGGTGCGGAAAGTGTTCAAATCGCCATAAACCTTGACATGCAGACAGGGGTCCGGAGGGTTTCCGGCCCCGCACAGAGCTGTACGGAGAAGGACGCCCGGACGTTCGATCCCGTTCCGGCACGCGTGGCGAAGCGAACCGGATCACAGCGAGATCACGGGTTCGCAACGAGGCTTGCGCGCCCGGTTGTGCGCCTTGTGTCCCCGGCCCTCGCTGAACAAACCTTTCGCCAGCGAGGTGCACCGGAAGAGGTGAAGCGCGTCCCACATACCGGGCGTCGAGTTGACAGTGCAGGTGTGAGCCGCTGTCCTTGGGGCATGCTCGCGAACTCGGCACTCGTCTCGACCCGCTCCGCCGGGTCCCCCGGTGCTGCCCCCGTTCGCCGTAGCTGTTGCTGTTGTCCCGGTTGTTGAGCCCCACGCGCGCTCCAGCCGCACCCTGATCCCAGCGGAGTCCACCGCCGACTCCACCGGAGTCCACCGCGACCCGGCGGTTCCGTCTCCGCCGCCCGTACCCGGGCACTCCCCGCTCCCCCCCCCCCGGGAGCCGTCCCCCGTCACCCGGGCGGACGGTACGCGGCACCCGGCCGGCTCCCGCCGTCCCCCGCTCCCCGCCCCGACCTCCCCGAGGAACCACCCCGCTCATGAACAGCGACAGCGACCTCCAGATCGCCGGCGACATCCTCGAAGTGCAGCACCTCCTCCAGGCTCCGCGCGAGCACCCGGTGACCGTCGCCGAGTTCGCCGGTCTGGCCCGCTCCATCGCCGCCGACCGCTCCCAGTGGGAGCCCCTCGTCCGGTACGACGCCACCACCCGCTGGTACCACCGGCTGCGCACCGGCCCCGGCTACGAGGTGTGGCTGCTGTCCTGGGTGCCCGGCCAGGGCAGCGGACGGCACGACCACGGCCGCTCCTGCGGTGTGCTCACCGTGCTGGACGGCACCCTGACCGAGCGGGCCGGACGCACCGGGGGCGCCACGCGCGCGCTGACGGCGGGCGCCCAGCGCGTGTTCGCCCCCGGCTACGTGCACGAGGTCGTCAACGACGCTCTGGTGCCCGCGGTCAGCCTGCACATCTACCACCCCGGCCTGACCGAGATGCCGATGCACACGACGCCGCACTGCGAGACCCGACCCGTGACCGCCTGACGCGATGTCGGACCCGCCTGCAAGACTTGGCGCATGCGCATTGTGGTTCTGGCAGGCGGCATCGGCGGTGCCCGGTTCCTGCGTGGTCTGAAGCAGGCCGCGCCGGACGCGGACATCACCGTCATCGGCAACACCGGGGACGACATCCACCTGTTCGGGCTGAAGGTGTGCCCGGACCTGGACACGGTGATGTACACGCTCGGCGGCGGCATCGACGAGGAGCAGGGCTGGGGGCGTTCCGGCGAGACGTTCCACCTCAAGGAGGAGCTCGCGGCGTACGGGGTCGGCCCCGACTGGTTCGGGCTGGGCGACCGGGACTTCGCCACGCACATCGTGCGCACCCAGATGATGGCCGCCGGGTATCCGCTGAGCGCGGTCACCGAGGCCCTGTGCGACCGCTGGCGGCCCGGGGTGCGGCTGATCCCGATGACCGACGACCGCGTCGAGACCCATGTGGCCGTCACCCTGCCGGACGACGGCGCCACGCCCGGGTCCGGCAGCACGGCCTCCGGCGGCACAGCCTCCGGCTCCGACACCGGCCCCGCCTCCGGTTCCGGCTCCGGTTCCGGCTCCGGTGAGCGCAGGGCGATCCATTTCCAGGAGTACTGGGTGCGGCTGCGCGCGTCGGTGCCCGCCGAGGCCGTCGTCCCGGTGGGCGCGGAGCAGTCCAAGCCCGCACCCGGCGTGCTGGAGGCCATCGCCGCCGCGGACGTGGTGCTCTTCCCGCCGTCCAACCCCGTCGTCTCCATCGGGACGATCCTGGCCGTGCCCGGCATCCGCGAGGCGATCGCCGAGGCGGGGGTGCCGGTGGTCGGTCTCTCCCCCATCGTGGGCGACGCCCCCGTGCGCGGCATGGCCGACAAGGTCCTCGCCGCGGTGGGGGTCGAGTCCACGGCCGCGGCGGTGGCCGAGCACTACGGCTCGGGCCTGCTCGACGGCTGGCTCGTCGACACCGCCGACGCGGCCTGTGTGGAGCGTGTGGAGACGGCCGGCATCCGGTGCCGTGCGGTCCCGCTGATGATGACCGGCCTGGACGCGACCGCGCGCATGGCCGGTGAGGCGCTCGCGCTCGCCGAGGAGGTGCGCACGCCGTGACCGCGACGCCCCCGGGCTACCGCGTCTGGGCGGTTCCCGGCCTCCCCGAGGTCGCCGCCGGCGACGACCTGGCCAAGCTCATCGCCGCCGCCGAGCCGGACCTGGCCGACGGGGACGTCGTCCTGGTCACCTCCAAGATCGTCTCCAAGGCGGAGGGGCGGGTCGTCCGGGCCGCCGACCGGGAGGCCGCGATCGACGCCGAGACCGTCCGGGTGGTGGCCCGCCGCGGCCCGCTCCGGATCGTCGAGAACCGCCAGGGCCTGGTCATGGCCGCGGCCGGCGTCGACGCCTCCAACACCCCGGCCGGCACGGTGCTGCTGCTCCCCGAGGACCCCGACGCCTCCGCCCGTGCGCTCCGCGAGGGCCTGCGGGCCGTCCTCGGCGTCGACGTCGGCGTCGTCGTCACCGACACGTCCGGGCGGCCCTGGCGGTCCGGACTCACCGACATCGCCGTCGGCGCCGCCGGTGTGCACGTGCTGGACGACCTGCGCGGCGGCACCGACGCGCACGGCAACCCGCTCAGTTCGACCGTCGTGGCCACCGCCGACGAACTCGCCGCGGCCGGCGACCTCGTGAAGGGCAAGGCGGCCGGGCTGCCGGTGGCCGTGGTGCGCGGACTGCCCCGGGTGACCGGCCCGACCGCGGCCGGCGCGCGCGACCTCGTCCGGGACGCCGGCAGCGACATGTTCCGCCTGGGCACCTCGGAGGCGGTCCGCGAGGCGGTCGCGCAGCGCCGTACCGTCCGCGCCTTCACCGACGAACCCGTCGATTCCGGCGCGGTCCGCCGGGCGGTGGCCGCGGCGATCACCGCGCCCGCACCGCACCACACCACGCCCTGGCGGTTCGTCCTGCTGGAGTCCCCGGGGTCGCGCACCCGGCTCCTGGACGCGATGCGCGACGCCTGGATCGCCGACCTGCGCCGCGACGGCAGGAGCGAGGAGTCCATCGCCCGGCGCGTCCGCCGCGGCGACGTCCTGCGCAACGCGCCGTACCTCGCGGTGCCCTGCCTCGTCATGGACGGCTCCCACACCTACGGCGATCCGCGGCGCGACGGCGCCGAGCGGGAGATGTTCGTGGTCGCCGCGGGCGCCGGCGTGCAGAACTTCCTCGTGGCCCTCGCCGGGGAGCAGCTCGGCTCCGCCTGGGTGTCCTCCACGATGTTCTGCCGGGACGTCGTCCGCGAGGTGCTGGGCCTGCCGGAGCACTGGGACCCGATGGGCGCGGTGGCGATCGGCCGGCCCGCCTCGCCGCCCGGGCCGCGCGGCGACCGCGACGCGGCGGCCTTCGTGGAGGTGCGGTGACCGGGACCGTGCGGCGGCGGCCCGCCGCGGCGGGCACGGCCGGGGGCGGGGCGGCTGCCGGGCGCGCGGCCGGCGCGGGTGTGTCGTACGTCTACGGGCGAGTGGTCCCCGCCGGGCCGGCCGGGCTCGTACGCTCGTAGGACCGACCGGCTTCCCAGGGACCTCATCGTGGCAGGACGCTTCGCTCCGCGCCCCACGCGTACGACCGTGCGCGGGGGTCATGTGCCGCTGCCCGCGGGCGAGCCGGGGCCGGCCGCGGAAGCGGGACGGGTACGGACGTACGTTCCGCCGGGACCGCTGGATCTCGGACTGGTGCTGGGCCCGCTGCGGCGCGGACCCGCCGACCCGACGTTCCGGGCGACCCCGGACGGCGCGGTGTGGCGGGCCAGCCGGACGCCCTCCGGGCCGGGAACCCTGCGGGTGTCCGCACGCGGCGGCGAGGTGTGCGGCCAGGCGTGGGGCCCCGGCGCCGACTGGCTCCTGGAGCGGCTGCCGGAGCTGCTCGGCGCGGCGGACGACCCGGACGCGTTCGCGCCCCGGCACCGGCTGGTCGCGACGGCCCGGCACCGGAGGCCGGGCCTGCGGCTGACCCGGACCGGGCTCGTCCTGGAGTCGCTGATCCCGTCCGTGCTCGAACAGAAGGTCACGACCGACGAGGCGTACCGGGCCTGGCGGCTGCTCGTGCGGAGGTTCGGCGAGCCCGCGCCGGGGCCCGCGGCCGGCGGGCGGCTGTGGGTGATGCCCGCCCCGCGGACCTGGGCCTTGATCCCCTCCTGGGAGTGGCACCGCGCCGGAGTCGACGACAAGCGGGCCACGACGGTGCTGCGCGCGGTGCGCGTCGCCGCCCGGCTCGAAGAGGCGACGGGGATGGCGCCGGAGGCGGCGCGGGCCCGGCTGGAGCTGGTGCCCGGCATCGGCCCCTGGACCTCCGCGGAGACCGTGCAGCGCAGCCACGGGGCCCCGGACGCCGTCACCGTCGGCGACCTCCATCTGCCGGGGATCGTGGGGTGGGCGCTGGCCGGGGACCGCTTCGCCGACGACGCGGTGATGCTGCGTCTGCTGGAGCCCTACGCCGGGCAGCGGCACCGGGCCGCCCGGCTGATCCTGCTCAGCGGCCGCACCCCGGCACGGCGGGCGCCCCGGATGACCAGGGGAGACATCGGGCGGCTGTGAGGGGGCGACGCCGCCCGGCGCCGCGACACGCACGGGCGGCGTCGACCGTGCCCAGGACGCCTCTCACCGGTCGGGCCGGATTCGGCCGGTCCCAAGCCCGGTTCCGCAGGTCCCAGACCGGGTTCCGCAGGTCCCAGACCGGGTTCCGCAGATCCCAGACCGGGTTCCGCAGGTCGCGGCCCGGGCTCCGCCGGCCCCAAGCCCGATTCCGCAGATCCCAGACCCGATTCCGCAGGTCGCGGCCCGGGCTCCGCCGGCCCCAAGCCCGATTCCGCAGGTCGCGGCCCCGATTCCGCAGATCCCAGACCGGGTTCCGCAGGTCCCAGACCGGGTTCCGCAGGTCGCGGGCCGGATTCCGCAGGTCGCGGCCCGATTCCGCAGGCCCCAAGCCCGGTTCCGCAGGTCGCGGGCCGGGTTCCGCGCCAGGAGGGGCCCCGGTGGCAGAGCCGCCTCCCGCCCCCGCTCCCCCGCCTGCCGCCCGGGCCGCCTCCCGCCGTCCGGGCCCGCCGCTCCGGGACGTTCGACCCCTGCCGGTCCGGGGAGAACCATCACCGGTCCAGGGGAGAACCCCTACCGGTCCGGGGAGAAGCGGAGGGCCGCTGCCGGGATGCGGGCGTCGCACCAGACGCGGGCGCCGTCGAGGAGTTCGTTGTCGGCGCCGACGACCGCGCCGTCGCCGACGACCGTGCCGGTGAGGACGGAGCGGGTGCCCACCCGGGCCCGGCTGCCGATGAGGGAGTCGGTGACGATCGCGCCGGGCTCGATCACCGCACCCGGCAGGATCGTCGAGCCGAAGACCCGGGCGCCCTCGGCGACGAGCGCGCCCTCGCCGACCACGGTTCCACCCGCCAGCTTCGCGTCCGGTGCCACGGTCGCCGTGGGGAGGATCAGCCGGTCGCCGCAGCGGCCGGGGACCGCCGGGGACGGGGCGCGCCCCAGGACGAGGTCGGCCGAGCCGCGGACGAACGCGGCCGGTGTGCCGAGGTCGAGCCAGTACGTGCTGTCGACCAGGCCCTGGAGGTGTGCTCCCGCGGAGAGCAGGCCGGGGAAGGTCTCGCGCTCCACGGAGACGGGGCGGCCGGCCGGGATCGCGTCGATGACGGAGCGGCGGAAGACGTAGGCGCCGGCGTTGATCTGGTCGGTGACGATCTCCTGGGGCGTCTGCGGCTTCTCCAGGAAGGCCAGCACCCTGCCGGTGCCGTCGGTGGGCACCAGCCCGTAGGCGCGCGGGTCGGTCACCTTCGTCAGGTGCAGGGAGACGTCCGCGCCGGTCCGTTCGTGCGTGCCGGCCAGGGCTCCGATGTCCAGGCCGGTCAGGATGTCGCCGTTGAAGACCAGCACCGGGTCGTCCGGCCCGGAGTGCAGCCGGGACGCCGCGTTGCGGATCGCGCCGCCGGTGCCGAGGGGCTCGTCCTCCGTGACGTACTCGATGCGCAGTCCCATGGACGCGCCGTCGCCGAAGTACGGCCGGAAGACGTCCGCGAGATAGGACGTCGCGAGGACGATGTGCTCGACCCCCGCCGCCCGCGCCCGCGCCAGCTGGTGCGTGAGGAACGGCACCCCCGCCGCCCTGACCATCGGCTTCGGCGTGTACACCGTGACCGGGCGCAGCCGGGTTCCCTTGCCGCCGACCAGGAGGATCGCTTCTGTCACCTGTCGTCTCCGCTTCCTGCCGGGACCGGCCGGACGGTCGTCCGGCCGGTGTGTGCAGTCCGTCGTCCGGCACCTTCGGCTGTCGGCGATGACGCGTCACTCCCCCCGGTGGTTGAGTCCGCCCCCGGGTGTGGTCCCGGTCCGCCGGGTGGACACCGGGGGCTGGAGCGGGTCAACGGCCCTGGTAGCGGGCCGCGTCCGAGCGGACCGAGCCGAGTCTGCCGTACAGGTGGCCGCCGGGGCACTGCGTGGCGAAGGTGTCCCGGTGGCCGGAGATCACGCTCAGTCGTACGTTCTTGCCCTTCTGGTAGAGGTTTCCACCGCCGGAGGTGAGATACGTCTTCCCCGCCGGGTTCATTCCGTCGAGTCCGAGCTTCCAGGCCGTCAGCCGGGCGACGGCGGTCACCGCGTCGCCCGAGGGTTTGGCGGAGGTGAACGTGCCGAGGACGGCGATCCCGGTGCTGTAGCTGTTGAAGCCGCGTGTGTGGGCGCCCATCACCGGCTTCGCCACGCCGCCGGCCCGTCCCTCGTAGATGGTTCCGCACTTGTCGACGAGGAAGTTGTAGCCGATGTCCCGCCAGCCCATGCTCCGGACGTGGTAGCGGTAGATGGCGCGGATGACGGACGGGGCCTGCGCACAGGTGTAGTTGTTGCCGGTGACGGTGTGGTGCACGAACCCGGCCTTGACCTGCTTGGTGTACAGGAACTTCTTCTCGCGCAGGCTCTCGTCGGCGCCCCAGCCGTGCCGGGTGACGATGCGCGGGCGCGGCCCGATCTTCTTGGGTCCGGCCTGTGCCGCGGGTGCTCCCTGCGAGGCCGCCCCCTCCTCGTTGTCCTCGGCGTCGCCGCGGCTCTGGGCGGGGATCTCCAGGGCGCCGGGCGGGGCGAGCCCGGCGTTGGCGGCCCAGGCTGCGGCGGCCTCGGGGCTGAGCACGGCGGCACGCCGGGCGTCGAGCGGGACGGCGCCGTGGGCGCGGGGGCCGGCGGGGACACGGCCGGTCCGGCCCGGGTCGACCAGTTCCAGGCGCAGGCCGGAGGGCAGGGCCGGTGCGCCGGAGCCGGTGCGGGCCGCGCGGCCGGACCCGTCGGTGTGGGCCGGCTCCGCGGCCCGGACGCGGACCTCGACGCCGTCGGAGTCGCCCACCCACAGGGGCGCGGTGGCGCCGCGGACGGTGCGGGCGGCGCCCTCGCCGGTGTCCGGGTCGGGGGCGTGCTCGTGGTTGTGGGTCCCCACGTCCTGCCAGCCCGACCACCGTTCGGTGGTGGCGTCGCGGACGCGGACCCGGACGCTGCCGTGGAGTTCGGCACGCGGGTCGTCCCACACCACGCCGACGAGCGAGAAGTGCCGTACCTCGCGACGGGGCAGGCCCTGTACGGCGGCGGAGCCGGAGGCACGGTCGGCGGTGAGCGGCACCAGCGGCACGGACCGGGTGTCACCGGGGACGGCCGCGGCGGGGTCCCCCATGGCTGCGGCGGCCGGGGCTCCGAGGGCGCCCGCGGACGAGGCCGGGAGGGCGTCCGCGGCGGCCGCGCCGGACGAGGCGCCGGCCGTACCGCCGGTGCGGGCCGCGGCGGTACGGCCGGGGACGGCCCCGGAGGTGCCGCCGGCCAGGGCCGCGGGGGCCGCGGGGGCCGCGGAGGTGTCGCCCGCCGCGGCGGAGGACGGGCCGGTGGCCTGCTCCGCGGACGCTGCCGGGACCGTCGCCACGCGGGTGGGCAGGGCCGGCGGAAGTGCGAGAGCGGCCGCGCAGGCGGCGCCGATGGAGAAGGCAAGAAGTCCACGCATGCCCCTGATCCTGGACATGGTCATACAAATCTGTCCATCGGGGACTTGACGGTGCGTCGGCCGTCGTTGCGCCGAACCGGTGACCCGTGCTGGGCCGAACCGGTGGTGTGCGCTGGGCCGATCCGGTGGCCGGGCGTTCCGGCGCGGGTGCGCGGGCACGCGTACGCTTGCGCGAGTGAATGCGACCGACCGTACCCCTGCCGACCTGCTGCGTTCCGCGCTCGCCGCGGACCCCGCACGCCCCCTCGTCACGTTCTACGACGACGCCACCGGTGAGCGCGTCGAACTGTCCGTCGCCACCTTCGCCAATTGGGTGGCCAAGACCGCCAACCTCCTCCAGGACGGCATGTCCGCCGAGCCGGGTGAGCGGGTGGCGCTGCTGCTGCCCGCGCACTGGCAGACGGCCGTGTGGCTGCTGGCCTGCTCGTCGGTGGGCGTGGTGGCCGACGTGGACGGCGACCCGGCGCGGGCCGGCCATGTGGTGGCCGGGCCGGACCGGTTCGAGGAGGGGCTGGCCTGCGGCGGCGAACGGTACGCGCTGTCGCTGGCTCCGCTGGGCCGGCGTTTCGTACCGGGCCCGCCTCCCGGCTATGCGGACTACGCCGTCGACGTGCCGGGGCACGGGGACCGGTTCGCGCCGTACGCGCCGGTGGATCCGGAGGAGCCCGCACTGGTGGTGGCCGGGGCGGAGTTCACGGGTGCCGAGGTGGTGGAACGGGCCCGGGCCGAGGCGGGGCCGCTGGGGCTGACCGGGCCCGGCTCCCGGCTGCTGTCCGGGCTGCCGTACGACACGTGGGAGGGGCTGAGCGCGGGGCTGTACGCGCCGCTGGCCTCCGGCGGGTCGGTGGTGCTGTGCCGGAACCTGGCGCAGGCCTCGCAGGAGACGGTGGCCCGCCGGATCGACAGCGAGCGGGTCACCGCGACGGCCCGCTGAGCCTCCGGCAGGCCCGGCAGCGGGGTGGGCTGCCGGGCCGCCTCCTCCCGGGCTCCCCCGCGGCGCGGCCCCCGTTCGGCCCAGTCCCACCCCGCATCAGGCCCCCGTCCACGGCATCGTCGTAGGCGCAGGACGACACGCCCGTACGCCGCGAGGGGGGGGGCAGCCGTGATCGACGAAGTCGGGAACGAGGGCGGGAACGACGGCGGCGGGCGAACCGGCGGTGAGACCGGGAGCGCGGTGCGGAGGCCGGGGGCGGCGGGTGCCGGGGCGGCTGCGTCGGGTCCCGGACCGGCGCGGCGGCGGCGTCGGCGCTGGGTGCGCGGGGCCGCGTTCGGGGCGGCCGTCCTCGTGGCCGCCGCGGTGGGCACCGGCTGGGTCGTCTACACCAAGCTCGACGGGAACATCACCGCCGACGAGGCCGCCGCCGCCGAACTCGCCCGGTACGAGAAGGAGCGGCCGACCTCGCTGGTGAAGGGCGCGCAGAACCTGCTGCTGATCGGCTCGGACTCGCGGTCGGGCGCGGACAACGGCCGGTACGGCCGGGACTCGGGGACCGAGCGGTCGGACACGACGATCCTGCTGCACCTGTCGGCGGGCCGGCACAGCGCCACCGCGGTCTCGCTGCCGCGCGACCTGATGGTGGACGTGCCCGGCTGCCGGCGGCGCGACGGCAGCCGCGCCGAGCCGACGTTCGCGATGTTCAACTACGCCTTCGAGACCGGCGGTTCGGCGTGCACGATCCGGACCGTGGAGAAGCTCACCGGCATCCGGATCGACCACCACGTGGTGGTGGACTTCAGCGGCTTCAAGCGGATGGTCGACGCGCTGGACGGCGTCGAGATCTGCGTCGCCGAACCCATCCGGGACAAGGCCGCCAAGCTGCGGCTCCCCGCCGGGCGGGTCCGGCTGAACGGGGAGCAGGCACTCGGCTACGTGCGGGCCCGCAAGTCCCTCGGCAACGGCAGCGACACCGACCGCATGGACCGCCAGCAGCGCTTCCTCGGCGCGCTCCTCAGCGAGGTGCGCGGCACCGACGTGCTGCTGAACCCGGTCAAGCTGTATCCCGTGCTGGACGCGGCGACGTCCTCCCTGACCACCGACCCGTCACTGGCCAGCCTGCGCGGTTTGTACGAACTCGTCCGCGGTGTCCGGGACATCCCCACCTCACGGGTGCAGTTCCTGACGGTCCCGCGGGAGGCGTACGCCTACAACGCCAACCGCGACCAGCTCGTCGAGCCGGAGGCGCGGAAGCTGTTCGCGCGACTGCGCACGGACGCGCCGGTCGCGGTGACCGGGAATCCGCGGAATTCCCCCGCGAACACGAACACGAACACGAACACGAACACGAACACGGACACGGACACGGACACGGACACAGATACGGACACGGACGCGAACACGGAGACGGACGCGAACACGGACTCCGGCACGGAAACGCAGTCGAACGGTCACGCAGAGTACGGAAATGACGGCGCTTCTCCCGCGCCCACGTTCCGCGGGAACACGGCCGCGGAGGACGACTGCGGGTAAAGCCATCCTCAAGACGGACACCCCGGACGAACGCGCGTTCAAAGAATTGGGCGGGATTGCCCGGTTGTAGGGGCGTGGAATTTGTCACCGTCGTCGCTCCACGCTGAACTGGGCGGATAGTGTGAGCGCTTCCGGTGCCCCCGGCTCAGCGACCCGACCGGTCCTGTCCCGGGGTCGCGCACTGCTTGTACGAGACCCGAGCGCCTTTGAAGGGAGAAGGCGCCGCGTGGCCCCGACGGAGGATTCGGACAACCGTGGACGCGCAAGGCCGTGGGCGGGCGGACAACATCGACCCCGCAGACCAGTGGGTGCTCAATCCGAACACCGGCGAATACGAACTGCGACTGGGTCATCCCGCAGCGCAGTCACCGGTGCCGGGGCCGCGTGCCGACGCGCGCCACGCCGCGCAGGGCGCGCCCCGTGCGCGTACCGCCGCGCCGGCCGGCCGCGGTGCGCCCGGGGCTCCGGGCCGCGAGGACGCGCCGCCCGGACGCCAGGTCCCGCCGCCGCGGCGGCGCCGTCCGGGGACCGGGGAGCCCGCGCCGGGCCGGCGCGGGCGGCGGCCGGCGAAGAAGGCCCGCGGCAAGAGGATCCTGGTATGGACCGGCGGCTCGATGGCGCTGGTCCTGCTGGTCGCCGGCACCGCCGGGTACCTGTATCTCAAGCACCTCGAGGGCAACGTCAGCACCACGGACGTCGGGAACGCGGGGGCGAGCAGTTTCAGCAAGGACGAGGCGTTCAACATCCTGCTGATCGGCACCGACAAGCGCACCGGCGAGGGCAACGAGGGCTACGGCGACGCCGACAACTCGGCCGGGCACGCCGACACGACGCTGCTGCTGCACGTCGCGAAGGACCGGACGAACGCCACCGTGCTGAGCATCCCCCGCGACCTGATCGCCGACGTCCCCGACTGCGAGACGAAGCAGGACGACGGCAGCACCGTGACGGTCCCCGGCGAGCAGGGGACGCACTTCAACTACAGCCTGGGGGTCAGCGGCCGCGACGCGGGCTGCACCATGCGCACCGTCGAGGACCTGACCGGTATCAAACCGGACCACTTCATGATGGCGGACTTCAACGCGATCAAGACGCTGACCACGGCCGTGGGCGGCGTCGACGTGTGCGTCGAGAAGGCCGTCGACGACCCCAAGTCCCATCTCAAGCTCCCCGCCGGGGAGTCCACCATCGAGGGCGAGCAGGCGCTGGCGTTCGTCCGCACCCGGCACGCCTGGGGCAACCAGGGCGACCTGGACCGCATCAAGGTGCAGCAGCAGTTCCTCGCCTCGCTGATGCGGAAGATGTCCTCCGGCGACACGCTGACCAGCCCCACGAAGCTGCTGAAACTGGCGGAGGCCGCCACCAAGGCCCTCACGGTCGACACGGCCATCGGCAAGGTCTCCACGCTCAAGGACGTCGCCCTGGAGCTGAAGAAGGTGCCGACGAAGAACATCTCGTTCACCACCGTGCCGGTGCTGGACAATCCGGCGGAGACGACCAAGGTCACGGTCGTCCTCAACGAGGCGAAGGCGCCCCCGATCTTCGACGCCATCAAGAACGACGTCTCCTTCACCGAGGTCAAGCAGGAGCAGCAGAAGGAGAAGGCGGCGGTCGCGGCCCGGCTGAAGGGCACCAAGGCGCCCGCCTCCGATGTACGGGTTCAGATCTTCAACGGCGGGGCACCCGCCGGGTCCGCGCAGCAGACCCTGAACTGGCTCCAGTTGGAGGAGGGCGTGACCAAGTCGGAGAACGGCGGCAACGCGCCCGCCGAGATCGCGAAGACCACGCTGGAGTACGCGCCGGAGCAGGCCGACCAGGCCCGTGCGCTCGCGGCGATCATGGGGCTGCCGGGTGCGGCGATGAAGCCGGGCGAGAGTGTGACCAACTCCCAGGGTCTGCCGACGATGACCCTGACCCTGGGCAGGGACTTCAAGGGTGCGGGGATCCCGCTGACCGGTCCGGTCAAGGTCGACGCGGAGAAGTCCACAGCAGACAAGGTTCAGTGCGCCAGCTGAGCGTACGAGGCGACCGAACGGGCCTGCCGCGCGTCCTACCGGGCGAACGGCAGGCCCGTTCGACGGCCCAGGGGCGGGAAAGGACGCAGGGTGACGCGGAACGGCGTGAAGGAGGGGACGGCCGAGGCGGCCGGGCCCCCTCGCGGGCCGGGCGGAACGTCCGGCGCCGTGGCCGGCGGGAGTGCCGGCGGAACGGCCGGCGGAACGGCCGACGGGGGTGCGGCGGGTGACGGTGCGGCGGCCGCCGACGCCGCGGGGAGACCGCCGCAGGGGCGGCGGGGCGCGCTGCGCGGGCGTCGCGCGCTGAGATGGTCGGCGACCGTCCTCGCGGTGCTGATACTCGGCACGTCCGGCGCCGGCTACCTGTACTACCGCCACCTGAACGGCAACATCGAGAAGGGCGAGCGCAGCAGCGGCGACTCCAAGGCGACGAAGGCCACGCCGAACGCCGCCGGACAGACCCCGCTGAACATCCTGCTGATCGGCTCGGACAGCCGTGACTCCGACGAGAACGTGGCCCTCGGCGGCAGCCGGGACAACCGCGGCAACCCCCCGCTGGGCGACGTGCAGATGCTGATCCACCTGGCCGCGGACCGCAGGAGCGCCGCGGTGGTGAGCATCCCCCGGGACACCCGGGTCGACATCCCCGAGTGCACGGACCCGGAGACCGGGGAGACCTTCGGGGCGGCGGGCGGCATCATCAACGAGTCCCTGGCGCGCGGCGGCGCCGGCTGCACCCTCGCCACCTGGCAGAACCTCACCGGCATCTGGATCGACCACTGGATGACGATCGACTTCGCGGGCGTGGTGGACATGGCGGACGCGGTCGGCGGCGTCGAGGTCTGCGTCAACCAGAACGTCTGGGACCGCCCGCTGCCCGGGGTGCCCGGCGGCTCCGGTCTCCGGCTGACCGCGGGCACGCACCAGGTGAAGGGCAAGCAGGCGCTGCAGTGGCTGCGGACGCGGCACGCGTTCGGCAGCGACATACAGCGGGCCAGGGCCCAGCACCTCTATCTGACGTCGATGATCCGCGAGCTGCGGGGGCAGAACGTCTTCACCGACACCGGCCGGCTCATGGACCTCGCCGAGGCGGCCACGAAGGCCCTGACGGTGTCCGAGGAGGTCGGCTCGGTGAAGCGGTTGTACGACCTGGGCAGGGAGCTGAGGTCCGTGCCGCCGGACCGCATCACCATGCTGACGATGCCGTGGGTGGAGGACCCCCGGAACCGCAACCACGTGGTGCCGGACGGCGCCGACGCCGAGCAGGTGTGGGAGATGCTCCGCGACGACGTGCCGCTGGACGGCAACGGCCCGCGCGAGCCGTCGCCGGCGAGGACCGAGGAGGCCCGCTCGGCGGACCCGGCCGCGCCGGACGCGCAGATCGGGGTGCTGGTGCAGAACGCCACCCGGTCCGGCACGCTGGGCGTGGTCGACGGACGGGCGAGGGCCGTGACGCAGACCCTGGTGCAGAAGGGCTTCGCCCTGGCGGCGCCGGACACCTCCGCCTCGTACGCCGAGGAGCGCACCGTCGTGCGCTACCCCAGCGCCGACCTGGAGGGTGACGCCCGGCGGGTCGCCGCCGCGCTGGGGGTGCCGCTCAGCTCGGTGAAGCGGTCGACCGACGTGTCCGGGGTGACCCTGGTCGTGGGCGCCGACTGGCGCTCGGGCGCGGCCTACCCGAAGAAGGCCCCGCCGAAGGCCGGTGACCTGCCGGAGAACGCGGACGCCCTGAACGGCGCCGACAGCGGCACCTGCATGGACGTGTACGGGCCCTACCGCTGGTAGGGCCCGGCCGGGCGGGCACCCGACCGCGCCCGGGGGACGTCGGCGGCGCGGTGCGGGCCGGTACCCGGGTCCGCTCGGCGTACCGCGGGCGGTTCCGGCCGCGCGGTGCGTGAGGCGCGGGGGCGTCCAGCGAACCCGGCCCGGCCCGGCGCGTACCGGTGCGCCGGGGCGGCCCCGGCGGCCCGGCTCAGCGCGTGGCGTCCACGCCGGCCGCGGCGGGGCGGCGGGAGGCGATGACCTTCCGGGCGAGGGCCTTCGGGCTGGTCAGGAAGCCCCAGCCCCAGGACATGTGCATGGTGGCCAGGGCGAGGGGGATCTGCAGGCGGGCCTTCGGCGGCAGGCCGCGGCCCGCCGGGAGGGAGCCCGCGGTGATGGCCGCGAGGTATCCGCCGGGCACCAGCAGCGCCCACGGGGTGGCGAGGACGCCGAGCACCAGTCCGGCCGCGACGGCGCACAGGGCGGTGGGCGGCGCGAGGTAGCGCAGGTTGATGGAGCCGGCGTGGTAGCGGGCCACGACGTGCCGCCAGCGGCCGTAGTCCTTGTACTGCTTGGCGAGGGCCCGCATGCTCGGCCGGGGCCGGTACGACACCTTCAGTTCGGGCGAGAACCAGATCAGCCCGCCCGCCTCGCGGATGCGGAAGTTCAGCTCCCAGTCCTGGGCGCGGATGAACTCCTCGTTGTAGCCGCCCTGGCGTTCCAGGGCCTCGCGGCGGAAGACGCCGAGGTAGACGGTCTCGGCGGGGCCGGCCTGGCCCCCGGTGTGGAAGACGGCGTTGCCGACGCCGATCTTCGAGGTCATCGCGGCCGCGACGGCGTGCTCCCAGTCGTTCTCGCCCTCGGCGTGCATGATGCCGCCGACGTTCTGCGCGCCGGTCTCGGCCAGCAGCCGCACGGCGGTGGCGATGTAGTCCTGCGAGAGCATGCCGTGCCCGTCGACCCGGACCACGACCGGGTGCCGGGACGCCCGGATCGCCGCGTTGAGGGCGGCCGGCGTGCGCCCGGTGGGGTTGGGCACGGTGTGCACGCGGGGGTCCTCGCGCACCAGCTCGGCCGCGATCTCGTCGGTGCGGTCCGTGGACGGACCGAGAGCGATCACGACCTCCGTCTCGCCGGCGTACTCCTGCGCGAGGATCGCCTGGACGGAGCCGCGCAGGTGCCGCTCCTCGTTGAGGACGGGCATGATCACGGAAACGGCGGGGAGCTGCACGTCGGGATTGGTGTTCATCGGCGCTCACGTTACCGCGAACGGGGGACGGCGGTGTGACCCGGCCGTGTGGTGCACCGGAGTGGAGATCGTATGGACCTACGGTGTCAAGGCGTGTTGCGAAGCGGCGTCGTCCGCCCGGAGGGCCGGGCGGGGCTTTCGGAACCCGCCCCAGTGGATCCCGGATCCCGGTCTCCCGGTCACGGCCTCGCCCGGAGGTGTCCCTTGCCCACGCCGCCCAGGTCCCACGGCCGGCCCCAGCCCCCGTCGCAACCCCGGCCGCAGCCCGCGTCGGCCGCCCGGCCGCGAGGGGCGTCGCAGCCCCCGGCCCGCCGCCCCCGGCACCCCGGGCGGCGTCCCGGCCCGCGGCTCCGGCGGCCCCGCTGGGCCACCCGGGCGGTGACGGCCCTGTCGGTGGTGGTGCTGGCGTCCGCCGGGATCGGGCACGCCGTCGTCACCAGCCTCGACGCGGACATCGCCCGGGTGGACCCGTTCCGGGACATGAAGAACCGGCCGCAGGCCGGGCACGGCATGAACGTCCTGCTGGTCGGCACCGACGGCCGCGACGAGATCGGCGAGGCCGAGCGGCGCGCCTACCGGCTGGGCGGCGAACCCTGCCACTGCACCGACACGATCATGATCGTGCACATCTCGGAGGACCGGGAGCGGGCCAGTGTGGTCTCCCTGCCGCGCGACTCCTACGCGGAGCTGCCCGAGCACGTGGACCGTACGAGCGGTGAGCGGCACCACGCCCATCCGGTGAAGCTGAACGCGGCCTACGCCGAGGGCGGGCCGCAGCTGACCGTGCGGACGGTGGAGCGCATGACCCGGGTGAAGATCGACCACTATCTGGAGGTCGACTTCACCAGCTTCATGCGGACCGTGGACGTCCTCGGCGGCGTCCGCATCTGTACGACGGCCCCGCTGAAGGACGGTTACACGGGCCTGGACCTCCCGGCCGGGCCGCACGACCTGAACGGCGGCCAGGCCCTGCAGTACGTGCGCTCCCGGCACGTCGACGGCGCCTCCGACCTCGGCCGTATGCAGCGCCAGCAGCGGTTCCTCGCGGCGCTGGTGGAGCGGGCCACGTCCTCGGGCATCCTGCTGAACCCGCTGAAGTTCCGGGACGTGACCCGGGCGGTGCTCGGCTCGGTCCGCGCGGACAAGGGCTTCGGCACGGACGAACTGCTGGACCTGGGCCGCGCGATGCGCGACTTCTCGCCCTCCTCGTCGGAGTTCGCCACCGTCCCCATCGGGCAGATGGGCTACACGGTGAAGGGCATCGGCTCGACGCTGAAGTGGGACCCGGTGAAGTCGGCCCGCCTGTTCCGGTCCCTGCGTGACGACAGGCCGCTGGCCGTGCCCCGCCTCCGCGGCGCGGAGGTCCGGGTGCCGGTCGCGCCGCAGCAGATCCGCGTCCAGGTGGAGAACGGCACCGGCACGGCCGGGCTGGGCCGCGAGGTCGACGGCGCGCTGGCCGCCGCCGGCTTCCGCACCAGCCACCGGCCGACGGACTCCGCACAGCCCGCGCGGGAGCGCACCCTGGTCGCGTACGACCCGCGCTGGGACAGGTCGGCGAAGTCCCTCGCCGCGGCCCTCCCCGGCAGCGAACTGCAGGCCGTCGAGGGGCAGGGCGGCGTCCTGAAGGTCGTCGTGGGCTCGGACTACACGCGCGTGCGGAAGGTGCGGGCGGAGGACGCCCGGCAGGGGGAGTTCGGGGTGGTGCGGGGCGACGAGGTGGGCTGCCCGTAGGGGGCCCGGCCGGACTCCGGCCGAGGGGCGCTCCGGCGAGGGGACCCCGGCCCGTCGTGAGATGCGCGGCCCCCGGGTCCGGCCCGGGCCCGGCCGCGCCGACGGCCGCGGCGGTCAGTCCTGGTAGCCCTCCGCGGCCCGCTGCTCGCGCAGCTCGCGGATGGCGCGGCGGCGGGCGAGGCGGTGGGTGCGGCGGATCTGGGCCTCCTGGTAGCGGCGCTTGTCCCGCTCGGTCTCGGGGACGACCGGGGGCACGGTGCGCGGCTTGCCCTCGGCGTCCACCGCGGCGAACACGAGGTAGGCCGAGCCGACCTGGGTGGCGGGCGTGGACTCGTTCCAGCGTTCGGCGAGGACCCGTACCCCGACCTCCATGGAGGTGCGGCCGGTCCAGTTGACCTGGGCCTTGACGTGGACGAGGTCGCCCACGCGGACCGGCTCCAGGAAGGCCATCTCGTCCATCGACGCGGTGACGGCGGGGCCGCCGCTGTGCCGTCCGGCCACGGCGCCCGCCGCGTCGTCCACCAGCTTCATGATCACGCCGCCGTGCACGGTGCCCAGCAGGTTGGTGTCGCTGTGGGTCATGATGTGGCTGAGGGTGGTGCGGGACGCCGAGGTCGGCTTGCCCGGAATGCCGGCGTTGTCCATGGCGATGCCGGTGGCCTGGTCTGTCATGACCCCCACCCTAAGCCGAAGCGACGGACTCGGGACTTTGTGTCGGATTGGCAACAGCACCGCCCCTGTTTTCCCACCGGCTCTGTCAGACACCCGGCCGCGCCGGGCACACTGTGCCGCATGAACGAATGGCCCGAGGGATGGCCCGACGACAACCGCGGCAGACGCGGTCCCGCCCACGGCCGCGGCAGCGCGGGCGCCCGGCCCGAGGGCCCGCGCGTCATGCGGCAGGTCCGGCGCGGCCCGGCCGGCGGCGGCCGGCCGGCACCGCCGCAGCAGCAGCCGGGGGTGCCGCAGCAGCCGTCGTACGTCGACGGCGGTGACGGCGGTGACGGGTACGGCGGCTACGACAGCGGCTACAACACCGGACAGGTCTACGGCAGCCCCTCCGGCGGCGGCCGCGGCGGCGGTCCGGGGGGCACCGGGCACCCCGGCGGCGGAGCCCGGCCCCGGCCGGACTGGCGGCGCCGCATCAAGTGGACCGCGATCACGCTGAGCACCGTGCTGGTCGTCACGGCGGTGGGCACCTACTTCTGGGCCGACTCCAAGCTCAACCGCGAGGTCGACCTCTCCAAGGTCATCGAGAGACCCGAGGCGGGCGAGGGCACGAACTACCTCATCGTCGGCTCCGACTCCCGCGCGGGCATGACCGACGAGCAGAAGAAGCAGCTGCACACCGGCTCCGCCGAGGGCAAGCGCACCGACTCGATGATGGTCCTGCACACCGGCGGCGGCGCCCCGACACTGGTCTCCCTGCCCCGCGACTCCGACGTGGAGATCCCCACCTTCAAGGGCTCCGAGTCGGGCAAGATCTACCAGGGCACCGGCCGGCGCGTGAAGCTGAACGCCGCGTACGCCGAGGACGGCCCCGAACTGCTGGTGCGCACCGTCGAGTTCAACACCGGCCTGCACATCGACCACTATGTCGAGATCGGCTTCGCCGGGTTCGCGAACATCGTGGACGCGGTCGGCGGGGTGGAGATGGACATCCCGAAGGCCTTCAAGGACAAGAAGTCCGGCGCGGACTTCCAGCAGGGCAGACAGACCCTGAACGGCGAGGAGGCCCTCGCCTTCGTCCGCACCCGGTACGCCTTCGCCGGCTCCGACCTGGACCGCACCAAGAACCAGCAGAAGTTCCTCTCCGCCCTCGCCAACCAGGTGGCCACCCCGGGCACGGTCCTCAACCCCTTCAAGCTCTACCCGACCATGGGCGCGGGCCTGGACTCCCTGATCGTCGACAAGGACATGGGGCTGTTCGACCTGGCCGGCATGTTCTGGGCGATGAAGGGCGTCAGCGGCGGCGACGGCACCTCGATGAACATGCCCCTGGCCGGCTCCACGGGCGGCAACCTCCTCTGGGACAAGGCGAGGGTCAAGACGCTGGTGCAGCAGCTGAAGAACGACGAGAAGGTCACCGTCACCGGCGACTGACCCGGTCCGCGCCGCCGCAGCCTTCCTCTGGCGGCGGCGCGGACCGGCAACGCCCGTTCCGCACCACCGCGTGCCCCTTCATGGAGTTGCCGACGACTGCCCCGAACTCCTGGTCCGGGAAGGGCAGTTCCGGCAGCGCGGCCACGTCGGCGGCGACCCCGCGGGCCTGTGCCGCCTCGGCCATCGCGGGCTCGGCGTCGACCGCCCGCACCCGTGCGCCGCGCTCCTGCGCCGCGAGGGCCACGGTGCCGGTGCCCGTCCCCACGTCCAGCAGGTACGTCCCGGCCCCGACGCCCGCCGCGTCCAGCAGCCGGGGCACGGGATGCGCGCACAGCCGGGCGAAGCCCGCCCCGTACGCGGCGGCCTTCCCGGCCCACATCCGCCGCTCGGCGCGGTCGAACGCCGTGGTGCGCGCGGTCTCGGGCGCCTGGTCGGACATGGAGCCGACTCCCCTCCTCCGGATTGAAAGGATCAACCCTAGCCTCGCCCTCCGGCCTCGAACCAGAGCAGTTTCCCGGCGCCACGCCCGGGGAGACCGTCCCCGAGCGCCCACCCGCCCCAGGAGTCGGCGTACTCCTGCACCAGGTACAGCCCGCGCCCGCCGCCCACGTCGGGCGGAGCGGGTGCGATCCGCTCTCCGGGCGGCCTGGCGAACGGAGCGGGGATGTACGGGTGGCTGTCCCACACCCCGACCCGAAGCCGTCCGTCCCCCAGCGCGGTCAGCCGCAGCGAGCAGGGGCCTCCGGAGTGCCGGTAGGCGTTGGTCACCAGCTCGGACGCCAGCAGTTCCACCGTGTCCAGCAGTTCGCGTCTGCCGTGGCCGCACAGGGCGGCCCGTACGGTCATACGTGCGACACGTGCGGCTCTCGGGTCGTGCGGCAGACGCAGGGCGTACACCCAGGTGTCGGGCAGGGATACGGTGCCCATGGAGGCCTCCGGGTTCTGCAGAGAGGGGGGTTCGGGCTTGCCCAACGACCGCGCCGAGCGGTGGCAGTGCCTGACGAGGTGCGCTTCCGGCTTACGGGGGCGGGGAGTTGAGCGGCACGGACTACCGTAGACACCCACTGGGAGATTCATCTTCCAAATTGAAGAGATGTAACCGCAATTGACCCGTGTGGGTGACGCGTCCACCGCCCAGCGGCCTGAGAGAAGGTGCCTTGCCGCCCGTCAACAACCCCACCCTCCGCCAGCGCCGGCTCGGCGCCGAACTGCGCAAGCTCCGCGAACGCGCGGGGTTCACCGTTACGCAGGCGGCCGTGCACCTGGGCGTCAACCAAGGACGCGTCAGCATGATCGAGACCGGTCGCAGCGCGCTCAGCGCCGACCTTGTCCGGGGGATGGCGTCGGCCTACGACTGCGCCGACGAGCAGTTGATCAACGCCCTCGCCGAGATGACCGGGCGCCGGGTTCGCGGTTGGTGGGACGAGTACCGCGAGCACCTGCCCGCAGCTCTTGTCGATCTTGCCGAGCTGGAGCACCACGCCACCGGCCTGCGCGTGGCCCTCGCCATGCACATCCCGGCCCTCCTGCAGACCACCGACCATGCCCGCGCCCTGTTCCGGGCCGTGGTACCGCCCATGCGGCAGTACGAGATCGAGCACCGACTCACCCATCGGATCAAACGCCAGGGCATCCTCCATCGCGACAGCCCTCCCCCTTACTCGGCGATCATCCACGAATCGGCCCTGCGCATGGGCTTCGGCGGCCCCGCCGTCGCGCGCGCTCAACTCGAGCACCTGCTGGACATGGCTGAGCTACCGCACGTCACAGTCCGGGTGATCACTTTCGGGGCGGAGTTCTACCCCAGTACTGGGCAGTCGTTCGACTACGTCACGGGGGCCGTGCCTCAACTCGACACCGTGCAACTTGATACCCACCACGGCGGCTGCGGATTCCTTGACGCAGAGGCCCAGTTGAGCAAGTACCGTGCCGTGCTGAGTCACATGGAGTCCTGCGCTCTCGGCACCGGCGAGACACGCGACTTCGTCCAGACGCTCATCCGGCACATGTGAGAGAGGCCGATCATGCAGACCCTCCGGTGGCGGAAGTCCACCTACAGCGGAGACAGTTCGAACTGCGTAGAGATAGCCGGCACCCCCACGGCAGTCCACGTCCGCGACTCCAAGACCCCCACCGGGCCCCGCCTCGCCTTCCCGGCAAGGGCCTGGGCCGACTTCATCTCCTGCACCGCGGAAGCGGATCGCTGACCCTGACCCGCCTGCTGTAGTCAAGCTGTGCGCCGACGCGTTCGACGCCGTCTGGGCAGCGGCTGTGCGACATGCGGACTACACGCTGCCCTCCCGACGACGAGGGCGGGCGACTCGCCTCGGGGCGGTCGCGGTGCCCTGCGCGCCACGCAGCCGCGTCGACGGGGGGTCCTGCATCAGACCCGTGAGGCCCGGCCGGAGGACCGTGCGGCGGGGGCGGATGAGGCAGGCTGTTCGTGACCGACCGCCGAACCGGCCCCAGGAGATCGACCTGTGCATGACTTGGAAGCCTTCGCGTCCGTGCTCCGGGGTGACGACGCGATACCGAGAGGCCTCGTCGGGCCGCTCGACATCGTCCGCGTCGCCCCCGAGTTGCGCAGCGTCTTCATCGTCGAGACCGGAGCCGGGGGGACGCAGACGGGAAGGATCGTCTTCGTCAGCGAGACGGGCGGCGGGTCGTTCGACGTGAGGGTGCGGGTGCCCGGGTCGTTCCCGGTGCGGCACATCGGCGACGACGGTGAACGCTTCACCCTCACCAGCACCGACGGCCGTTCCGTGCACGGAACGCCGGGGCAGTTCAGAAGTCTGGCCGAGGTGAGGATCCTCGGTCGGGAGTACAACCCCTCCTACGACCGGCACGCCGAGGAAGCGTTTCTGGCAAGCCACCTCCTCCCGGCCGACCGGCCGCTGCCGGCGCACCTGGAGACCGATGCGGTGCTCGGCGAGGTGCGCCTGCACGACACGCTCCGGGAGTACGAAGCGACCGTACCGGTCGCCGGTGGTGAGATGCGGGTGAGTTTCGACAGCGCCGGCCCGGAGAAGGTGATCGCGTTGCTGCCTCATGCCCACGCGCTGGTCACGGCGTTCGAGCGTGTCCTCCACGACGGAACGGAGTTTCTCTGGAGCTGGGGCGCGGACAGCGTCGAGCCTGAGGAAGAGGAGGAGGAGAGGGCTCGCTTCCGCAACGAGATGCTGCCGGCCGGCGATGTGGTCGTCTACCGGTCGGGAGACTTCGAAGTCCACTTCACAGGGGCCGGCGGCGGCAGCTTCTTCCCGGCCGGGTACTGGCCGGCCGTCCACTTCACGGCCGGCATGACACCCGTCGGTGTCACGGTGCAGGCCTGACGGTCCCGCCCGCCCGGACGGCCCCGCTCCGCCGCCGTGGAGCTTTCGACAACGCGGCAGACGGTCTGGCGGCCCGATCGTGATCGGGTTGCGAGTTCGTGGTCGGCGCCTCCTGCGTGTACGCCCGGTCGCCGTCCACCGCCTGCCCGGGCGCCGGGTGCGGCCCGGTCCTTCAGAAGGCCGCCAGTGTGACCGTTCAAGGATTTAGCGAGCCAAGGTTGACGCGTCATCAATTGCGCGTTCCCCGGAGTTGCACCGCGCGGCAGCCGTGGAAGACTGAAGGTGCGTACACCTGCTTAGCGCCCCGACCAGGACCGGGCGCCAGGCGGCGAACAAGTCGGCCCTCGCAGGAACGTGATACGCCATGAGTAACAACCCGCACATCAACGGTTCGGATGTCGGCATGGGGTGGCTGCCCGACCGTCCGGATGTCCGTGACTACACGCAGGAAACAGGCGACGTCGTGGATCTCGTCGCAAGGACCGGCGCCCTGAAGGTCCAGGCCGTGCCGCGGGCGTACGACCTGCGACCTCAGTGCTCTCCCGTAGTGGATCAAGGGCCTATCGGGTCGTGCACTTCCCATGCGGCGGCCGGGATCATCGAGTACTACCAGCTGCGCACCAACCAGAAGTACACACCCGTGTCCAGGATGTTCGTCTACAAGGCGACTCGAAACCTGCTGCAATGGGACGGCGACACCGGCGCGTACCTGCGCACGACCATGGGCGCCGTCAGGCTGTTCGGCGCTCCTCCGGAGCAGTACTGGCCCTACGATCCCACGCAGTTCGACAAGGAGCCTTCGGCTTTCTGCTACGCGTACGCAGAGCAGTTCCAGGCGCTGAAGTACTATCGGCTCGACACCCCCAACAAGGCCACCGAACAGCTGGTCGACGAGATCAAGTCGCACGTACGCGCGGGGCTGCCGCCGATGTTCGGCTTCACCGTCTACGACAGCTTGTTCCAGGCGCAGAACGGCGACATACCGTTTCCCGCACCCGGCGAAAGGGTCTCCGGCGGCCACGCGGTCGCGGTGGTGGGATACGACGACAACCACGTGGTGACGAGCCCGGTCAACGGACAGAACACTCAAGGGGCGTTCATCATCCGTAATTCCTGGGGCAGTTCGTGGGGCGATTCCGGCTACGGCTACCTGCCGTACCAGTACGTCCTTGCCGCTCTGGCCGAGGACTTCTGGGTCCTCGCCAGCGCGGAATACCTCGACACAGGTGTGTTCGACGCCTGAACCGGCGCCGCGACGAGTCGCCCGGTGGCGCGGGGCGGTCAGGCGACAGCGTGCGACTTCCGGGCCCGGCCAGGGCGTCCCCGGAGGGGCGGCACGACGTCGAACAGGGGCATCAGCTGTGTGACGTCGCTGCGGTCCCCGCCGTCAGGACGATCGCGGGTGAGGGGCCGGGTTCGGGACGTACGCCCCTGGGTGGCTCTGTCAGTCCACGCGGCCGCGGGTGGTCGGCCGGCGGGAGTGACGCGGCTGCAGTACCAGCCGGTCGAGCGGGCGGTCGCGGGTGAGCCGCCGCCCGGGACGGCGGTGCGTCCACGCGGGGCGGCGGCTCAGGTGTGGGACGTTGTCGACTCAGCTCCCGAACACTTGAAGGGACCGGAGCGAGTAGCCCCAGTTGGTGGCACGCTGGGTGCCGTTCATACGGATGTAGCGTCCCGACCCGGTCAGGCCGGTGAGCTCGTCGACGCCGCCGTCACCGGTGGTGGTGCTGTAGATCGTGGTCCAGGTCACGGCGTCGTCGGAGGTCTGGATCTGGTACGCCTTGCCGTAGGCGGTCTCCCAGGTGAGGGTCACGCCGGTGACGGAGTGGGTGGCACCGAGGTCGACCAGCAGCCACTGCGGGTCGGAGTAGCCGCTGGACCAGCGGGTGGCCGACTGGCCATCGGTGGCATTGCCCGGCAGGAACGAGGTGCCGTTCTCGATCGACGAGGCGGTGGTGCGCGTTCCCAGGGCCAGGTCGACGCCGTAGACCTCGAACTCGTAGAGCGAGTAGCCCCAGTTGGTGGCGCGCTGGGTGCCGTTCATACGGATGTAGCGGCCCGAGCCGGTCAGGCCGGTGAGCTCGTCGACGCCGCCGTCACCGGTGGTGGTGCTGTAGATCGTGGTCCAGGTCACGGCGTCGTCGGAGGTCTGGATCTGGTACGCCTTGCCGTAGGCGGTCTCCCAGGTGAGGGTCACGTGGCCGATGGCCTGCGTCTGCCCGAGGTCGACCTGCAGCCACTGCGGGTCGGAGTAGCCGCTGGACCAGCGGGTGGCCGCGTTACCGTCCGTGGCCTTCGCGGCCGCGTGGGAGGTCGCATCGGTCGAGGAGGCCGTGGTGGGCTTGTTCAGGGCCAGGTTTCCCCCGGTGACCGGGGCCTGTGGCCAGGCCGGGTTGCGGCCGACCTTCGTGATCAGCGGCTTGAAGTCGGCGTAGGCGGTCACCGGCTTGGGCGACCCCCACAGCTGCTGGGCCACGATCCGCTGGATGTTCGCGATGCCCTCGGCGGTCTGGTCCTCGGTCTCCGCGGTGGGCTGGTCAGCCCAGATGTGCACCATGCTGCCGCGGTTCTTCGACGGGTCGGTGATGACGGTGCCGCCCTGGAAGGTGTCCGGGGTCCAGGTCTCGTAGCCCCACTGCTCGTTCGGCTTGGATCCGCCCAGCACGTAGTAGGTCGGGTTCCAGCTCTGGTTGGCGAGCTGGTATCCCTGGTTGAGCAGGGTCTGCGCGTTGTTGTAGTTGTACCAGTAGTCGACCAGGATGTCCTTGTTCACGGTGACGGCCGAGCCTCCGCCGATGCCGTCGTTCCACATCCGCAGGGTCTTGCCGCCGGCCCGCACGATGCCGTCGGCCCAGTTGACGAAGCCGAGGTAGGCGTCCTTGGCGTTGGCGTCGGCCCCGTACTGCTGCCGGGCGTAGGTCAGCAGCTGCGGGTAGTTGCTGTAGCCGCCCTTCGGCGAGTACTCGTCGGCGCCGATGTGGAAGTACGGCCCCGGGAACAGCTGCAGGTACTCGTTGATCAGGTCCTTCATCAGCGTGTGGCCAGCCGGGAGGGACACGTCGAGGTAGCCGTTGTTGACCGTTCCGTCGGCGCCTTTGAGCCGCAGGTCGATCGCGGTGTGGGTGGCCGTCGTCGTGTTCTCCCCGGCGAGGAGCGCGGTCATGTGCCCGGGCATGTCGATCTCGGGGATGATCGTGACGTGGTGCTCGGCGGCGAACGCCAGCAGGGTCTGGACGTCGGCCTTGGACAGGTGGTCGGCCGCGACGACCTCCGGGTGGGTGTCGCTCTGGATCCGGAAACCCTTGTGGTCGGACAGGTGAAGATGGAAGGTGTTCATCTTCAGGTAGGCCAGCTCCTGCACCTGGCTCTCGAGCCAGCCAAGGGTGTAGAACTTGCGGCCGTTGTCCACCATCTGTCCCCGCTCGGCCTTGACCGGCCAGTCCTTGGCCGTGCCCCGCGGGACCGCGTAGCTCTGGTGCAGCAGTTGGAGGACGGTGCGGGTGCCGTAGAACGCCCCGGCGTCGGTCCGGGCTGTGATGGTGATCCGGTCGGTCACCGACATGGCGTAGCCCTCGCTGCCGAGGGTGGTGTCGGTCGAGCCGAGGGACAGGAAGATGTCGCCGGCCTGGGCGGCCGAGGTGCCGGTGGTCTGCGTGATGGTGAAGCCGGACAGCGACTTCAGATCGGTGGCGAGGAGCCGGCTGGTGGTGGCGAGCGCCGAGGCGTCTGCCGTGTTGCTGACGATGCGGACCGACGGGGTGAACAGGTAGCTGCCGGACCCTCCGGTCCATTGCTGGAGGGCAGGGATCGTGACCGGCTTGACGTTGGCTGCGTGTGCCGACGGCGGCGACACGGCCGTGACCGCGGTACCGGCGAGTGTCAGGATCACGATCAACAACAGCCGAAGGGGCCGAAAGAGAAGCGCCATGACGGAACTCCGATGGTGAGTCAGTTAAGGGTGGGCCCCCGTGTGGCGGAAATCATCCAAGTGGTCTAGGCCACTGTCAAGAGTTGCTGCCGACGGAATATTTATCCATGGTGGGACCGGCATCCGCGACGCGGCGATCCGTCTGTCGCAGCGCATCGGGAAATGCCGGACCGAGCATCCAGAAACAGGTTTTGGCAGTCGGTTCGGTACGCGTCGATGCGCTCAGAAAGGGCATGCGACATGGGTGGATGTCCCTCTGTCTCCTGGTAGGTTCCTCGCCAGGTACGTGTCGTCTCATCCGTTATGCGCTTGGGGAGGCCGTCGGTCGAGGCGACGTGAATCATGGCCTCGGAGCCGGCGGGCAGGGCCTCGCCGGCAGTTTTCCCATCCTGATCTTTCGCTTCGGTGAGATTCCACCCCACTGCGCCACCAGCGGCTTCTTCCCTTCACCGCGTTCGACGGTGATCTGGAGATCCTTTCGGGGGACCCGGTCAGTCTTCGGTACGGTCCGGCAGCAGGACAGATTCGCGGTGATCTTGTTGCGGTGCAGGTCCGTCGACGTCACGTCCGACCGTGAACTCGCCCTGTCGCCGTCCGCCATCGCTGCCGTGAGTCCGCTCCGCCGAGGAAGACCTCGTCCGCGACGGGGGCTGCCGCGGCAGCCGACCGAGCGCCTGCCGGAGTCTGCTGTCGAAGGCGGGATCACCGGTCACCTCGGCCATGAGATGCGAGGCTGTCGTCATGACTGATCAAGGCGAGGTTTCCGTCGTCCGCTGGCCGCACCGCGCTCCTTCCGCCGGGGCCGGACTGGCCGCGTTGCTGGCGGCCTACCATCTGCGGACGGAGGCCGAGAAGGGCGAGGCTGTCGCCGATGTGGACGGGCTGCCGGAGCGCTACCGGACGGAGATCTCGGACCCGCGGACGGCGTTTGCCGACGATGTGGTGCTGGTGGCTCTGAGCGGGAGCGTCATGGCGGGCTGTCTGGTGGTGACCGCCCCCGGTGACGGGCGGTCGGAGGTCAAGAGGCTCTGGACGGCCCCGGAGTTCCGGGGCCGGGGCATCGCGTCCGGCCTGCTCGGTGCCGCGCTCGCCCATGCCGCCGAGAGCGGCGCGGACACCGTGCGTCTGTCGGTGTGGAGATGGCGGACCGGGGCCATCGCCCTGTACGAGCGGTTCGGCTTCACCGTCACCGAGTCATGGGACGACCGGGATCGGCTGGTGTGCATGGAGCGTGCCGTGTGAGGGGGCACGGCCGCTCGTTGCCGGCCGCCACGAGGACGGCCGCCCGGGGCGGACCGCCGGCCCGTCGTGTCGCGCGGCCCCGGCCCGGTGTCTTCCGGGGCGGTGGACGGCGCGCTCGGCCGCGTGCCGTGCCGTGTGGTCCGGTGGGCCGGACTTCGGGGACCGGCCGCCGTGCGCGCCGCTCTTCCTGCGGCTGCGGGCCCGGTCGCCCCTGTCCGGGATGGTGCAGCGAATCCCGCGTCGCCGCAGGCAGGCGTGGTTCTCCCGGGCGGCGTACGCCGTGTGGCGCACGTCGGCCGGCACGAACGCCCCTGCCGTGAAGGGCAGGGGCGTTCATCGGACGGGACGGGACGGCGGACGGCACGGGACGACGGGCGGGACGGCGAAGGCGGACGGCACGGCGAAGGCCGGACGCGAGGGGCCCTTGCGCCTGCGCCGGTGAGCGGCGGTTCCCCGCCCGCCCGGCGTCAGCCCGGGACTCCCCCGCATGACGCCCATGACCGGAGCGAAACGGACCCGGACGGGCCGGAACGGACTCGGATGAACCCGGACGGGCCCGGATTGACACTGACGGACCGGGGCGGAACCGGGCGGACCCGGGCGGACCGGAAGCCGGGCACCGCCCGCGAGGCCGTCGCGAGCGGTCGCCGCCCTGCGAGGACCCGGCTACGGCAGGTTGCGGGCCATCACGATGCGCTGGACCTGGTTGGTGCCCTCGTAGATCTGGGTGATCTTGGCGTCGCGCATCATGCGCTCGACCGGGTAGTCGCGGGTGTAGCCGTAGCCGCCGAGGAGCTGGACGGCGTCGGTGGTGACCTCCATGGCCACGTCGGAGGCGAAGCACTTGGCCGCGGCGCCGAGGTAGGTCAGGTCGGCGTCGCCGCGCTCGGAGGCGGCGGCGGCCTGGTAGGTGAGGGCGCGGGCGGCCGAGATCTTCATGGCCATGTCGGCGAGCATGAACTGGATGCCCTGGAAGTCGGCGATCGGCTTGCCGAACTGCTTGCGCTCCTTGACGTAGCCCTTGGCGTAGTCGAGGGCGCCCTGGGCGACGCCGAGGGCCTGCGCGGCGATGGTGATGCGGGTGTGGTCGAGGGTCTTCATCGCGGTCGCGAAGCCGGTGCCCTCCGCGCCGATCATGCGGTCGGCCGGGATGCGGACGTTGTCGAAGTAGACCTCGCGGGTCGGGGAGCCCTTGATGCCGAGCTTCTTCTCGGGGGCGCCGAAGGAGACGCCCTCGTCCGACTTCTCGACGACGAACGCCGAGATGCCCTTCGAGCGCTGGGACGGGTCGGTCACGGCCATGACCGTGTAGTACTCCGAGACGCCCGCGTTGGTGATCCAGCGCTTCACACCGTTGAGGACGTAGTGGTCGCCGTCGCGGACCGCCTTCGTCTTCATGCCGGCCGCGTCCGAACCGGCGTCCGGCTCGGACAGGCAGTACGAGAACATGGCGTCGCCCTTGGCGAGCGGGCCCAGGTACTTCTTCTTCAGCTCCTCGGAGCCGGAAAGGATCACCGGCAGGGAGCCCAGCTTGTTCACCGCCGGGATCAGGGAGGAGGAGCAGCACACGCGCGCCACCTCCTCGATCACGATCACGGTGGCGAGGGCGTCGGCGCCCGCGCCGCCGTAGGACTCGGGCACGTGCACGGCGTGCAGGTCGCCCGCGACCAGCGCGTCCAGCGCCTCCTGCGGGAAGCGGGCCTCCTCGTCCACCGCCGCGGCGTGCGGCGCGATCTTCGCCTCGGCCAGGGAGCGGACGGCGTCGCGGAGCATGTCGTGCTCCTCGGACGGGCGGTACAGGTCGAAGTCAGCCGATCCGGCCAAGGTCTCTCACGCTCCAAAGACGCTGCGGTGCTGGCGCTAATTACCGTTAAGTAACCCAAATTTTAGTGCCCCGCCCGTGCGAGGCATACGTGAGCTAGGCGACAGCGGGGAAACTGCCCGCCGACAGGCCCTTCCACGCCCCGGCTATGCTCGGGCACCGCAGCACCGTCGGCACACCTCTGGAGCGCTTCCATGGCCCTGAAGATCACCGTGATCGGCACCGGTTATCTGGGCGCCACACACGCCGCGGCCATGGCGGAACTCGGCTTCGAGGTGCTCGGGCTCGACATCGTCGAGGAGAAGATCGACCTGTTGCGGCAGGGCCGCGTCCCGATGTACGAGCCGGGCCTGGAGGAGCTGCTGCGGCGGCACGTGGCCGGGTTCGAGGGCTCCAGCGGGCGGCTGCGCTTCACCACGGACTACGCCGAGGCGGCCGCCTTCGGCGACGTGCACTTCGTCTGCGTGAACACGCCGCAGCGGCACGGCGACTACGCCTGCGACATGTCGTACGTGGACGCCGCCTTCGCCGCGCTGGCCCCGCACCTGACCGGCCCCGCCCTGGTGGTCGGCAAGTCGACCGTGCCCGTCGGCTCCGCGCAGCGGCTGGCCGGCTACGTCGCCGAGCACGCCCCGGCCGGGGCGGACGCCGAGGTCGCCTGGAACCCGGAGTTCCTGCGGGAGGGCTTCGCCGTGCAGGACACCCTGCACCCGGACCGCATCGTGGCCGGGGTGCGCAGCGAGCGCGCGGAGAAGCTGCTCCGCGAGGTGTACGCGACGCCGATCGGGGAGGGCACCCCGTTCGTGGTGACCGACTTCCCGACCGCCGAGCTGGTCAAGACGTCCGCCAACTCCTTCCTCGCCACCAAGATCTCCTTCATCAACGCCATGGCCGAGGTGTGCGAGGCGGCGGGCGGCGACGTGGTGAAGCTCGCGGAGGCCATCGGCCACGACGACCGGATCGGGAAGAAGTTCCTGCGGGCCGGCATCGGGTTCGGCGGCGGCTGCCTGCCCAAGGACATCCGGGCGTTCATGGCGCGCGCCGGTGAGCTGGGGGCGGACCAGGCGCTGACCTTCCTGCGCGAGATCGACTCGATCAACATGCGGCGGCGCGGCCAGATGGTGGAGATGGCCCGCGAGGCCCTCGGCGGCGGCTCGTTCCTCGGCCGCCGGGTCGCGGTGCTGGGCGCCAGCTTCAAGCCGGACTCCGACGACGTACGGGACTCCCCCGCGCTGAACGTCGCCGGGCAGATCCACCTCCAGGGCGGCCAGGTGACCGTCTACGACCCGAAGGGCATGGCCAACGCGCGGCGGCTGTTCCCCACGCTCGGCTACGCCGACTCGGCGACGGAGGCGGTGCGCGGCGCGGACGTCGTCCTGCACCTCACCGAGTGGCGGGAGTTCCGCGAGCTGGACCCGGCCGAGCTGGGCCGGGCGGCACAGCAGCGGATCATCCTCGACGGGCGCAACGCCCTGGACCCCGAGCTGTGGCGGCAGGCCGGGTGGACGTACCGGGCGATGGGGCGGCCGACGGCCTGAGCGGCCCGGCCGTCCTGAGGGCCCTGTGCCGGGAAGGCCCTGAGCCGGGAGGACCGGGCGTGGGGGTGGCGCGGGGGTGGGGGACGCGCGTCGGCCGCGGTGTCCGCCTGCCGCCCGGTGGAGGCGGTGACGGGGCGTGCTTCCCCACAGGGCCGGGCACCCGGCGGCGCAGCCGGCCGCGGGGCGGTGCGGGGCCGGGCGGCGGACGGGGCGACGCCGGTTCGGCCGAGGCTCAGTCGGCCGAACCGGCGTCTGCACGCATTCTGCACCACGCGGCGCCGCCGCGGCCCGGAACGGGTGCGCCACCCGGCCCTCTGTGCGCTCCGGCACCCTCCGTCCGGGTCCGCCGGGAGCGGGGCGGGAGTGGCACCCTCGCCGCAGCGAGGGAGGGAAGCCGCAGATCGGATGCCCGGACGGGCCCGCGCGGGCGATGAGGGAGGGTCCGCGGTGCCGGAGGTCATCGCGCCCCCATGGATGCGCACCACCGGCCCCGGGACAGGTGGCACACGCCATCGGGCGTGATGCGGACGCGCGCACCGAGTGGCGGTAGTGCCCCCTCGGTGTTGAGGCGGTTCCGGGTGCGTTCCAGGGCATCCCACAGTCGTTGCGGCCCGCCCTGGTGCACGGTCGGCGGGTCGGTCCACTCGGCGGACGCACGTGCCCATGACCCGCTTCCGCGTTGGCCGGGCCGGTCGGCTGCCGGACCGTCACGCGCGACAGCCGACCGGAGTGGAGCCCCGCCCCTGCCGCAGAGCGAGTCGTGGCCCCGTGCTGTCCTGGTCCGGGTCCTATGCGGCGAGGGCGGGAGTATCAGCGCGCTACGTCCACGGGTCCGCAGCGAGGACGTACAGGGGGTGTGACAGTCCGCCGATGCGGTGGGGTATCGGCTCGGGGGTCGCCTGGTCGGGCTGGTCGGCGGGGAGCCGGACCGGACGGACGGACAGGGTGTACGTGCAGTCCGCATCCGGGACCGTGACGAACAGCGGGTGCCCGCCCTTGATGTGCTCGCGTGCCTCGCGTTGCTCGTCCGGGTCGGTAGCCCACACGCGGAGTTCCGCGGGGCAGTCCGGGACGGGCACGGTTGCCGCGCGCATGGTCGGCTGCACCCATGCCGAACGGTGCGGGTCGGGGTCGAGCCGGTCCGCGATGCGCAGTGCCTCGCCGCGGAGCCACCGGAGCACCAGCACGGGGGACATGCTCTGCGTGGTGCTCAGGACGTGGTGCACGGTCTCGCCCGTGCCGTACACCGGTCCTTCCGCGTGCACCTGCGCCCAGTAGCCCGCCGGCTCCGGTCGGCCGGTCATGACGGACCGTCCATCCGCATGGACCACGGGCGGGTGATCACCTCGGCGAACCGGGAGTGGTCGCGGTTCCCCTTCCAGTGGTCCCATGCCCACCGTTTCGCGGTGTCGGGTTCGGTACTCGGCCCGGACTCGGCTCCGCATTCCCTGTCGTCGTCGTCCAGCGTCACACAGCGGAGCGCGTACGTAGGGTCCGGTGCGTCCGGCTCGTCACCGACGGGCACCAACGACCAGTCGATGAACCGTAAGCGGCGACGGGTCACAGCCGATCACCCCTGCTCCGCGCGTTCGCACGGGCGGTCTCCGCGTGCAAGCGCTGCTCAGGGCTCGCCGGCCGCACCTCCGCAGGGTCGACAGACCATTCCATGCCGCCCGTCACGGGGCGCAGGGACCAGGCTCCGCACCACGCGCCCCGGAACTCTCCAACCCGGTCATGCGCATCCACCAACAGTGTGCCGGGGGCCGGGACGTGTGGGGGTTCATGCCGCTCGGTGGGAACGTTCTCGCCGGACACGACCACTCCTCTCCGTAGTGCTTCCACTACCCAAGGCGATTCAGCGTGGCCTAGAGTTGGAGTGTCTTCAACTTACGGAAGCTGCTTGTTGAGTTGGACGGTGACCGTTGAACCGGAGAGAGCTGGATCCCGAAGCATCGCCAAGCGCACGGTTTGGACAGCTACTACGCACGTTGCGGGACGAACGGGGGTGGACACAGGATGAGCTGGCTACCCGTGTCGGATGCTCCGGGGCGCACGTTTCCGCTGTAGAAACTGGTCGCCGCCCTCCAACTCGCCGCTTTGCAGCAAGCCTTGACAGAGCGTTTGGCACCGGGGACAGGTTTGAACGCCAGAGCCGGGCCGCTCGTCACACTGCGCTCATTGAAGGGTTCCCGGAGTACGTTGCACTTGAGGCACGGGCAGCAGAGATCCGGCTGTATGAAGTGGGCGTCATCCCCGGCCTGTTACAGACGCCCGAGTACGCAGCGACATTGGAAGCGGACGCGGTACGGCGGGAGGCAATCACCTCTGAGCAAGCAGACGAACGGGTTGAACTCGCAGTACGGCGGCAAAACAGCCTTGAGCGGACGCCGTCACCTCTGATCACCGCGGTACTTGATGAAGGGTGCATCCTCCGCCCGATGGGAGCCCCCTCGGCCATGGATGCCCAGTTTGCACGCTTGATTGACTTCGCCGACCATCCAAACACCGTGCTGCAGATCGCGCCGTTCTCCATGGGAGCGCGCAGACCCTTCAGCCTGCCCGTCACCGTGCTCACGATGCCGGACCGCTCGTTGGTGTCCTACGCCGAGTCCGCCCATCGGGGCCATCTCGAACGAGAAAGCACGTTCGTACTTCCGATACTGGCGGCCTACCATCAACTACAGGCCGAAGCGCTGTCGCAAGCGGCCTCCGTGGCCATGATCGAACAGCTTCGAAAGGGCACCCCGTGACGACCGATTCCCCCCGCTGGGTCACGTCCTCCTACAGCGGCAACGGCGGCCAGTGCATCCAGGTCGCCACGAACCTCGCCGTTTCTCGCGGCACCGTCCCCGTCCGTGACTCCAAGAACCCGGCTGGTCCCGTGCTGGACCTCCCCGCCGACTCGTTCGCTTCCTTCGTGGCAAGCGTCAAGGGCGGAGAGTTCGGCACCGTCTGACGAGTCGGACCAGCCACACCCGCTCGCGGTAGCCCCACCGTGCTTGGCACGGTGGGGCTTCACCGTGTACCCCCAAGACGACGAAAGCCCCGCCGCACTCCCCGAGTCGGGAAGCACGGCGGGCCCTGGCCGGGGTGCGGTCCGTGAGCCACACCCAGCGGGTGTGCCGCGCCGGGCCGGGTGCGCCCCGGCGCCCTCGTCCGGGTCCGCCGGGAGCCGGCTACTTCGCGCGGTAGCGGCGCATCTTCGCCCGCGCCCCGCACACCTGCATCGAGCACCAGCGGCCGCGGCCGGCCGGGCTGCGGTCGTAGTACGCCCAGTGGCAGGTGTCGGCCTCGCAGGCCTTGAGGCGGGTCCAGGTGCCGGCCACCAGGGCCTCGGCGAGCGCGGCCGCGACCCGGGAGAGCAGGGGGCCGCCGTCGGCGGCGGTGAGGCGGGCGGAGCCGTCGCGGGGGTCCACGTCGAGCAGCAGCGGCGCCCCGGCCAGCAGCGTGCCCAGCCCGGGCACCTCGCGGTGCGGCGGGTGCCCGGCGTGCGCGAGCAGGGCGGCGCGCAGCGACTCGCGCAGCTCGCGGGCGCGCGGCAGCTCCGCCTCGGTGACGGCGAGGCGGGCCCGGCCCTCGGCCGTGTCGAGCGCGTCGGCGCCCGACTCCAGGTCCAGGGTGTTGACCAGGGACTCGATCAGGGCGAGGCCTCCGGGCGCGGGTGATCTCTCGCTCATGGCTGCACGCTACCTGCCTGTCCGTTCTCCCCTTGCGGCGCTTCTTTCCCCTTGCGGCGCCTCCGGTTACCTCCTAGGGTGCCTCATGAAGTAACGGTTACCGTAAAACAGCGTTTGCCGGTAACTTCGTGTTCCCGGAGGCCCGGGGCCCTCGAATGCCGAGGCCCCGAGGCCCTGAAGCCTTTGCTCCCAGGAGGAGTCATGACCGTCGCCAGGCTGGGTTCCGTCGTCCTGGACTGCCCCGACCCCACCGCGCTCGCCGAGTTCTACGCGGGCGTGCTGGGCGGCAGCATCGTGCAGGAGGAGGACTGGGTGGAGCTGAAGGTGCCGGACGGTCCGCCGCTGGCGTTCCAGGCCGCCCCCGGGTACGTCCCGCCGAAGTGGCCCGCCGCCGACCACTCGCAGCAGTTCCACCTCGACCTGACCGTGGCGGATCTGGACACGGCCGAGCGGGAGGTGCTGGCGCTCGGTGCGCGGCCGCTGGAGACCGACGACCGGTCGCGCACCTGGCGGGTCTACGCCGACCCGGCCGGGCACCCGTTCTGCCTCTGCGCCGGCTGAGGCGCCGCGCGGCGCACCCGGCTCACGCGTCGGAGCCACCGCCCCGCCCGGCGCACCCCGGCTATCCGTCCAGCTCCGCGATCCGCGCCGTGGACGGCTCCCGGCGCCGCTGCGCGGCGCGCGCGGTGAAGTCGGCGGTGCGCAGCACCCGCTGGACGTTTCCCCAGGTGAGCAGGGCCACGTCGGGCTCGGACCAGCCGCGTCGCAGCAGTTCGGCGACCAGGCACGGGTAGCCGGAGGCGTCGGCGAGGTCCCGGGGGTGCGCCGCGCCGGTGTCGTACGTGCCGGACAGGCCCACGCTGCCGGGCCCGGCGAGCGCGCGGACGTGGTCGAGGTGGTCGGCGACGTCCCGTACGGTCGGCCCGGTCTGCTCGGCGGTCAGCGGCACCATGCACAGGCCCTGGGCCGCGCCCAGCTCGGCGAGCAGGTCGTCGGGCAGGTTGGCGGGGTGCGGGCGCAGGGCGCGGGCGGCGGAGCGGGTGCAGATCACGGGCGTGCGCGACAGGGCGACGGCGCGGGCGGCGGTGGCTTCCGAGGCCCCGGACAGGTCGGCCAGGACACCGAGCCGGTTCATCTCCCGCACGACCTCCTCGCCGAACCGGGTCAGCCCCGCCTCGCTCGCCCAGGACGTGCCGCTGAGGGTGAGCACGCGCAGCCCCAGCCGGTGCAGGACGCGCAGGATGGCGAGGGAGTCGTCGAGGGCGGCCGCCGTCGCCGGGCCGAGCAGGACGGCGACCCGGCCGCAGTTGCGGGCGTCGATGACCTGCCCGGCGGTGCGTGCCGGGCGCAGCCCCTCGGGGTGCGTGCCGATCACCGAGCGCACCAGGTCCAGCTGTTCCAGCGTGGCGCCGACGGCCCGGTCGGCGGCCAGGCCCTCGGGCAGCTGCAGCGACCAGAACAGCGCGCTCACATGGCCCTCGCGCAGCCGCGGCACGTCCGTGTCGACCGCGCTCTCGCCGAGCTGGAGGTCGTACCAGGGCAGGTGCCGCAGCGCCCACGGCAGGCCGCTGTAGCCGTCGGCGACGGGGTGCTCGTCCAGCAGGGCGCGGGCCCGCCGGAGCAGGTCGCCGTCGGGGTCGGGCTCGGGGCCGAGGACCGGGCCGAGGACGGGCTCGCAGACGGGGTCCGGCGCTGCGGACGGGGCTGCGGCGGACGGGCCCGGTGCGGGCGGCGCCTGGGCCGACGGGTCCTGGGGCTCCGCCGGGCAGGGCTCCGCGAGAGGCAGGCCGCCTATGCCGGTGCTGGGGTGCAGGTCGTCCTGGAGGTCGGCCATGGCGGTCTCCGTACGTCGGGATCAGCGGCGTGATCTCAGCAGTACGGTCACCGTCGCACGGACCGCGGGACCCTTCCTGGTGAGCGCGGCGTTCGGGGGTAGCCCGGCCCGGCCCCCCGGGTCCGCCGCCGCCCCGGCCGGCCTGCGCCGGGGCGGCCGCTCAGCCGTCGAGGGCGCCGATCGTGGCGTTGGACGGTGCCCGGGTGGCCTGCAGGTCGCGGGCCACGTCCTCCGCCGCGCCCAGCACGCGGACCGCGTTCTGCCAGGTCAGCTTGGCCAGGTCGGTCGTGGACCAGCCGCGGTCGATGAGTTCGGCGACCAGGCGGGGGTAGCCGGAGACGTCGTCGAGGCCCTCGGGGGTGAAGGCGGTGCCGTCGTAGTCGCCGCCGATGCCCAGATGGTCGATGCCGGCGACCTCGCGCATGTGGTCCAGGTGGTCGGCGACGGTGGCCACGGTGGCGACCGGGCGCGGGTGCGTGTCCTCGAAGGCGCGGTGCGCCTTCATCGCCTCGGCGGTGGTGTCCAGGGGGTGGAAGCCGTGTGCGCGCAGGTTGTCGTCCGCGGCGGCGGTCCAGTCCACGGCCGCCTGGAGCACGAACTTCGGCACGAACGTCACCATCGCCACGCCCCCGTTGGCGGGCAGCCGCTCCAGCACGTCGTCGGGCACGTTGCGCGGGTGGTCGCACACGGCCCGCGCCGAGGAGTGCGAGAAGACCACCGGGGCGACGGCGGTGTCCAGCGCGTCCCGCATGGTCGTCGCCGCCACGTGCGACAGGTCCACGAGCATGCCCAGGCGGTTCATCTCCCGGACGACCTCCCGGCCGAACGCGGACAGCCCGCCCGACCTCGGCTCGTCCGTCGCGGAGTCCGCCCAGTCGGTGTTGTCGTTGTGGGTGAGCGTCAGATAGCGCACGCCGAGCGCGTACAGGCCGCGCAGCGCGCCCAGCGAGTTGGCGATGGAGTGCCCGCCCTCGGCGCCCATCAGCGACGCGATCCGGCCCTCGGCGCGCGCCGCCGTGAGGTCCGCTGCCGTGAGCGCGGCCCGCAGCGCGTCCGGGTGACGGCCGATCAGCTGCCGTACGCAGTCGATCTGCTCCAGCGTCGCGGTGACCGGGTCGGGCAGGTCCGTGCGGACGTACACCGACCAGTACTGCGCGCCGACCCCGCCCTCGCGCAGCCGCGGCAGGTCGGTGTGCAGGTGCGCGTCCTGCCGCACGGCGATGTCGCGGGCGGGCAGGTCGTAGCGGACCTGCTCGCGCAGCGCCCACGGCAGGTCGTTGTGGCCGTCGACGACCGGGTACGCGGCGAGCAGCCGGCGGGCCGCCTCCAGGGAGGTCACCGCGGTCACTTCCCGAAGCCGAAGCCGCCCGCGGCCCCTTCGGCCTTCGCGCGCAGCCGCTTGCCCTTCTCGGTGGCCTGGTCGTTCAGCTCCTGCTGGAAGTCGCGCATCCTGGCCAGCAGGTCCGGGTCGTGCGCGGCGAGCATCCGGGCGGCCAGCAGCCCGGCGTTGCGGGCGCCGGCCACGGACACGGTCGCCACCGGCACCCCGGCCGGCATCTGCACGATCGACAGCAGGGAGTCCATCCCGTCGAGGTACTTCAGCGGCACCGGCACGCCGATCACCGGCAGCGGGGTGACGGAGGCGAGCATGCCGGGCAGGTGGGCGGCGCCGCCCGCGCCCGCGATGATCGCCTTGAGGCCCCGGCCGGCGGCCTGCTCGCCGTACGCGATCATCTCGCGCGGCATGCGGTGCGCCGACACCACGTCCACCTCGTAGCCGATCTCGAACTCGTCGAGGGCCTTGGCGGCCGCCTCCATGACGGGCCAGTCGCTGTCCGATCCCATGACGATGCCAACAACGGGGCTCATTCGGTGATCGTGCCTCTCAGGTAGTCGGCCGCGTGACGGGCGCGCTCCAGCACCTCGGCCAGGTCGTCGCCGTAGGTGTTGACGTGGCCGACCTTCCGGCCGGGCTTCACGTCCTTGCCGTACATGTGGATCTTGAGCCGGGGGTCGCGGGCCATGCAGTGCAGGTACGCGGAGTACATGTCCGGGAAGTCGCCGCCGAGCACGTTCGACATGACCGTCCAGCGGGCCCGCGGGCGGGGGTCGCCCAGCGGGAGGTCCAGGACCGCGCGGACGTGGTTGGCGAACTGGCTGGTGACCGCTCCGTCCTGGGTCCAGTGGCCGGAGTTGTGGGGGCGCATCGCGAGCTCGTTGACGAGGACGCGGCCGTCGCGGGTCTGGAACAGCTCGACCGCGAGGTGTCCGACGACGCCGAGCTCCTTGGCGATCCGCAGGGCCATCTCCTCCGCCTGGAGGGCCAGCGCCTCGTCCAGGCCGGGGGCGGGCGCGATGACCGTGTCGCAGACGCCGCCGACCTGCCGGGACTCCACGACCGGGTAGGCGACGGCCTGCCCGTGCGGGGAGCGGACCACGTTGGCGGCCAGCTCGCGGACGTAGTCGACCTTCTCCTCGGCGAGGACGGGCACGCTGGCCCGGAACGGCTCCGCGGCGTCCTCGACGCCGTCCACCACCCAGACGCCCTTGCCGTCGTAGCCGCCGCGGACGGTCTTCAGGACGACCGGGAAGCCGTCGCCCTCCGCCGCGAAGGCCGCCACGTCGGCCGGGTCGGCGACGATCCGGTGCCGCGGGCACGGCACCCCGATCGCGTCGAGCCGCGCCCGCATCACGCCCTTGTCCTGGGCGTGGACCAGCGCGTCGGGGCCGGGGCGCACGGGGATGCCGTCCGCCTCCAGGGCCCGCAGATGCTCGGTGGGAACGTGTTCGTGATCGAAGGTGATCACATCGCACCCGCGCGCGAAGTCACGCAGCGTGTCCAGGTCGCGGTAGTCGCCGATGACGACATCGCTCACCACCTGGGCCGCGGAGTCCTGAGGGGTGTCACTGAGAAGCTTGAACCTGATGCCCAGCGGGATGCCCGCCTCGTGTGTCATACGAGCGAGCTGGCCACCGCCGACCATGCCGACTACCGGGAACGTCACGCCCCCAGGGTATCCGCCGCACCAGGACGGACGGATTCCGCGTCCTCCGGCGGTCCCGGCACCGCCCCGGGGCCGCCCGGCAGGGGGTCGCCGGCCGACCGCAAGCGATCACTCCAGGGGGGTGGATAGCATGGCCGCGTTGACGATTTCCGACGGACGGGGCCTTCATCACCATGGAACACGGTTCCTCGGGGCTTCACCCGGCGCACCCCGGCACGCTGCGCATGCGGGCCGGCCGGCTGGTCCGGGAGGTGGCCAAGTTCGGGGCCGTGGGCGGCGCCGGACTGCTGGTCAACCTGGGTGTGTTCAACCTGGTGCGCGCCGTCACCGACCTCCAGGTGGTGCGCGCCAGCGTGATCGCCACGGTCGCGGCGATCGTCTTCAACTACATCGGGTTCCGGTACTTCACCTACCGTGACCGCGACAAGAGCGGCCGCACCCGTGAGATGACCCTGTTCGTGGTGTTCAGCTCGGTCGGCCTGGTCATCGAGAACGGCGTGCTGTACACGGCGACGTACGGGTTCGGCTGGGACAGCCCGGTGCAGAACAACGTCTTCAAGTTCCTCGGCATCGGGGTCGCGACCCTGTTCCGCTTCTGGTCGTACCGGAGCTGGGTCTTCAAGGCCCTGCCGCCCCAGACCCCCGAGGCCCGGCCCGCCGCCGCGGCCCCGCTCGGCGCGCCCCGCACCTCCTGGGGCCGGGCCGCCCAGCAGCGGGGCACGCGCGCGGAGCGGTCGGCACGGGAGCGGGTCCGGCAGCGGGTCTGAGCCGGCCGCCGGGACGCCGTGCCCCGCAGGCCCGCCGGGCCCCGCGGGCACACAGGGCCCCCGCGGGCACACAGGGCCCGCTCAGGCACACCGGACCCCTCAGGCACATCGGGCGCCGCGAGCACATCGGGCCCCGTGGGCACATCGGGCCCCGTGGGCACATCGGGCCCCGTGGGCACGCCGGGGCCCGCAGGCACGCCGGGCCCCGCAGGCACGCCGGGGCGCCGCCATGCCGGCGCGGCGGGGCGCGCGCCCGCTCAGCGCACCGTGGGCGCGTTCTCCTGCTGCTTCGACGGTGCCGTGCGGGACAGGAACAGGCCGAACACCGGGGGCTGGGCCTGGAGCATCTCCAGACGGCCCCCGTCGGCCTCGGCGAGGTCGCGGGCGACGGCCAGGCCGATGCCGGTGGAGTTGCGGCCGCTGATGGCCCGCTCGAAGATGCGCGCGCCGAGGTCGGCCGGGACGCCGCCGCCCTCGTCGGTGACCTCGATGACGGCCTGGTTGCCGGTGACCCGGGTGCGCAGGGCGACCGTGCCGCCGCCGTGCATGAGGGAGTTCTCGATCAGCGCGGCCAGCACCTGCGCGACCGCGCCCGGCGTGCCGACGGCCCGCAGGTGCCGCTTGCCGGAGCTGACGATGGCGCGGCCGGCACTGCGGTAGGCGGGCCGCCACTCGGCGAGCTGCTGCTGGATGACCTCGTCCAGGTCGAAGGTGACGGCCGACCCGGTGCGCGGGTCGCGGGCGTTGGTCAGCAGCCGCTCCACGACGTCGGTGAGCCGCTCCACCTGGCTCAGCGCGATGGTCGCCTCCTCCTTGACCGTGTCCGGGTCGTCGGTGAGGGTGATCTCCTCCAGCCGCATGGACAGCGCGGTGAGCGGGGTGCGCAGCTGGTGGGAGGCGTCGGCGGCCAGCCGTCGCTCGGCGGTCAGCATGCGGCCGATGCGCTCGGCGGAGGCGTCCAGCACGTCGGCGACCCGGTCCAGCTCGGGGACACCGTAGCGGCGGTGGCGCGGGCGCGGGTCGCCGGAGCCCAGGCGTTCGGCGGTCTCGGCGAGGTCGGTGAGCGGAGAGGTCAGCCGGGCCGCCTGGCGCAGCGCGAGCAGGACCGCGGCGATCACCGCGAGCAGCGCCACCGCGCCGATGATCAGGGCGGTGCGGCCGACCTCACGGGTGATGACCGAGCGCGGCTCCTGCACGGTGACCGTCTCGCGCTCCTCGCCGCGGGCGGTGTGCTCGATGACGTCGCCCTCGGGCTTCTCACCGATCTCGATGGGCTCCCGGCCGGGGATGCGGACGACGGCGTACCGTTCGTCTCCGACCTGGTCGGCCAGTATCTCGGCGGTGATCTGCTCGTCGCCGAGGATGCGCCCGTCGACGATCCCGGTGAGCCGTACGGCCTCGGAGTTCACCCGCTCCTGTGCGGTCGTGGTGATCGTGCGGCTCTCGACGATGACGAGGGAGACCCCGAAGACGGCGATCACGACGAGCACGACGGCGAGCGTGGACTGGATCAGTCGGCGGCGCATGTCCCGTTACCTGTGAGCTGTGAGCTGTGAGTTGTGAGCCCTGAGCTGTGAGCCGCATCTGCGAGCGGCCCGGCGAGCGGTGAGCTGCGGCGGTGGGTGGTGAGCGCCGCGGGAGGAGGCCCGGGAGCCGTGCCCGCTCCGTTCGTCCCGCACCGGCCCTTCCCGCATCAGCTCTTCTCGAACCGGAAGCCCACCCCGCGGACCGTCGCGATGTACCGCGGGTTGGCCGCGTCGTCCCCCAGCTTCTTGCGCAGCCAGGAGATGTGCATGTCGAGGGTCTTGGTGGAGGACCACCAGGTGGTGTCCCAGACCTCGCGCATCAGCTGGTCGCGGGTGACGACCCGGCCCGCGTCCCGGACGAGGACCCGCAGCAGGTCGAACTCCTTCGCGGTGAGCTGGAGTTCCTCGTCGCCCATCCACGCGCGGTGGGACTCGACGTCGATGCGCACGCCGTGCGTGGCGGGCGGCTGCTGGGGTTCGGCCGAGCCGCGCCGCAGCAGGGCCCGGACCCGGGCGAGCAGTTCGGCCAGCCGGAACGGCTTGGTGACGTAGTCGTCGGCGCCCGCGTCGAGGCCGACGACCGTGTCCACCTCGTCGGCCCGCGCGGTCAGGATGAGGATGGGTACGGCGTGACCCTCGGACCGCAGCCGGCGGGCGACCTCCAGGCCGTCCATGCCGGGCAGCCCCAGATCCAGCACGACCAGGTCGATGCCGCCCTGGATGCCCGCATCGAGCGCGGTGGGGCCGTCCTCACGCACCTCGACCTCGTACCCCTCCCGGCGCAGCGCGCGGGCCAGGGGCTCCGAGATGGACGCGTCGTCCTCGGCGAGCAGTACACGGGTCATGCCCCGATGGTAGTCCGCCGCGCGCCGGCCCCGAGGTGAGACCGCCGGGCCGGATTCCCACCCTCCGATTTGCCGGACATGGACGGAATGACCCCTGGAGGCTCGACACCGGAACCTGTGATCGAGGGTCACATGTGCGCCCACACATTCGAATGACCCTCCACAATTGCATGATCACCTGTGATCCATCTCTCAAGTCCTTCCATTTCCGGCACTGGACTGCCGTATGGTGATTCAACGCCTGTAGCACCGCAGGGACCTTTGGCGCCGCTTGACGCCGAGGGTCTCTTTTGTGTGCGGGCGGGCTTCGGCCTGCCCTGAAAGGAATGACCTGTGGCCGGGCCACACCGCGCGGAGCGAAGCGCGGCGTGGCGTGGATCCCGGTGGTCGCCGTCCACCGTCCCGTGACCGGGCCGGACTCCCCCTGGGCGTGGGGGCGGACGGGCCGGTCACGCCGGTGCCGGCCGCCCCCCACCGGGCGCGCAGCTCCCCGGCCCACGCCACGGGCCGGACCGGGGGGACCCCCCACAGCGACGCGCCCCGACCAGCAAGGAACGACCCCCATGGCGTCCAGCCTGACGAAGGACTCGGCCCGACCGGGCACCCCCGGTTCCGAGACCGCCTTCTTCGGCCACCCCCGCGGCCTGGCCACCCTCTTCATGACCGAGATGTGGGAGCGGTTCTCCTACTACGGCATGAGGGCACTGCTCCCGCTGTACCTCGTCGCCCCGGGCGGCCTGCACCTCGACGCGGCCACGGCCACGGCGATCTACTCGGTGTACGTCTCCCTGGTGTACCTGCTCGCCATGCCCGGCGGCTGGTTCGGCGACCGGGTCTGGGGCCCGCGCAGGACCGTCGCCGTCGCCGGCGCGGTCATCATGGCCGGCCACCTCACCCTGGCCCTCCCGGCCTCCGGCACCTTCTACGCCGGACTCGGCCTGGTCGCGGTCGGCTCGGGCCTGCTGAAGGCCAACATCTCCACGATGGTCGGCCACCTCTACGACGGCCCGGACGACCCGCGCCGCGACGGCGGCTTCACCGTGTTCTACATGGGCATCAACCTCGGCGCCTTCGCCGCGCCGCTGGTGATCGGCACCATCGGTGAGAGCGTCGACTGGCACCTCGGCTTCGCCCTCGCCGCGCTCGGCATGGCGCTGGGCCTCGGCCAGTTCCTCCTCGGCAGCCGTCACCTGTCCGACCGTTCGAGCGTCGTGCCGAAGCCGCTCTCCGCCCAGGAGAAGGCCTCCACCCTGCGCAAGGCCGCGATCTGGGCCTCCGTCGCCGTGGTCTTCTACGCCGTCGTCGGCTTCTCCGGCTCCTACACCCTGAACTGGATCCTGGTCCCGCTGACCGTGCTCGGCGTGGTCATCCCGACGCTGGTGCTGGTCCGCATCAAGCGGGACAAGGACCTCGACACGGCCGAGCAGAAGTCGATGTCGGCGTACATCTGGTTCTTCGTCGCCGCCGCCGTGTTCTGGATGATCTACGACCAGGGCGGCTCGACCCTGTCGATCTTCGCGGACTCCTCCGCCGACAACAGCGTCCTCGGCTGGGAGTTCCCGGTCTCCTGGTACCAGTCCGTCAACCCGGTCCTGATCATGGCCCTGGCGCCGGTGTTCGCCTGGTTCTGGCTCGCGCTGAACCGGCGCGGCAAGGAGCCGAGCACCATCGTGAAGTTCGCCTCCGGTCTGGTCCTCGTCGGCGCGTCGTTCTTCCTCTTCCTCGCGCCGCTGTCGATCGCCGACGGCGGTCACAAGGCCGCCGCGATGTGGCTGGTGGCGATCTACTTCGCGCAGACCGTCGGCGAGCTGCTGCTCTCCCCGGTCGGCCTGTCGGTCACCACCAAGATGGCTCCCGCGAAGTACGCCTCGCAGATGATGGGCGTCTGGTTCCTCGCCGTCACCGCCGGTGACGCCACGACCGGCCTGCTGTCCATCGCCGGTGCCGACCTCGACAAGACGGGTGTCGTCGCCCTGGAGGCGACCCTGGCCGTGGCCGCCGGTGTCGCGGTGTGGATGTACCGCAGCAAGGTCAAGGAGCTCATGGGCAGCGTGCGCTGACCCGTCCGCCCGGCCCGCTTCCGCCGAGGGCCGCCGTGTCCGAGAGGATACGGCGGCCCTCGCGTCGTCGTACGGGGCGGCGGCGCCGGGCCGCCGGAGGGCGCCCGGGGCTCAGCTGCGCCCGGGGCTCAGCTGCGCCCGGGGCTCAGCTGCGCCTGGGCATGAAGGTGAACGCGGCCGCTCCGAGCAGGAGGGTCGTGCCCGCCACCAGGCCGAGGGCCTTCAGCGCGCCGAGGCCCGCCGCGCCCGTGTCCGCCAGGCCGCCGCCCGCGGCGCCGCCCGCGGAGGAGCCGCCGGCCGAACCGCCGCCGGAGCCACCGGACCCGCCGGAGGTGCCTCCCGCGGTGCCGCCGGACGTGCCGCCGGGCTGGGCCGTGGTGTCGAGGGTGAGGGACACCGCGGTCCGCTCCGGGGTGCAGGTCGTCGTCGTACCGAGGGCCTTGATGGTGAGGACGCCCGGCGCCAGGGTCGTCTCACCGCTCGCCCCCGGCGTGTACGTGCCCTTCAGGTCGGGGATCTCGATCGGGTCGCCCGCCTTGATCGGCTCGGGGTTGGTGGGGCCCTGGACGTGGACCGTGCCCTTGTCGGCACCGCCCAGGAGGACCTCCATCGAGGGCTCCACGGAGTCCTTCGGGATCTCGGCGGGGCTGTCCATGACCGACTTCGTGAAGCGGACCGTGAGGCCGAAGGAGCCTCCGTCGCGCCGGGCGTCGATCCGGACCTCGGAGGTCGCCTGCCGGTCACCGATCGGCGTCCGGCACGCGTAGGGGACCTCCACCTCCTCGCCCGGGAACCCGGTGGCGGTGCCGCTCGGGCTCGGCGTGGGCGTGGCGGTCGGTTCCGGGGTGGTGGGCGTGGGTGTCGGTGTCGGTGTGGGTGTCGGAGTCGGTGTCGGTGTCGGTGTCGGGGAGGACGTGGGGGTCGGAGTGGGGGTGGGCGTGGGGGTCGGGGTCGGGTCTCCCGCCTCGGTGACCTTGATCGTGGCGGCCTTGCCCACCGCCTCCTCCGGCTTGCACCTGGTGTCCGTCGACATGACGTTGATGGCGTACGCGTCGGGGGTGAGCGTCACCTCGCCGGGGGTGGTGAGCGTGAGCGTGCCCTTCATCGCGGACAGCACCATGGCACCGCCCTTGGGGATGGGCGGGTTCTCCCGCGGGCCCTGCATCGCGATGTCCGCGCTCTGGGCGCCGGACGCCTTGAGGGTGCCGCTCGGCTGCACGGAGTTCGCGGGCAGGTCGATGAAGTCCGGGTTCCTGGAGGCGGCCTGGACGAACGTCCAGACCACGTCGACCCGGTCGCCTACCTGCGCGCTCGCCGGAGCGGAGACGTCCACCTTGGTGGTGCCGTGGACCGGGGGCAGGCCCGAGATCGCCGGGGGCACGCACTCGGTGGCGTAGGCGACCTCCGCGGCCCGGGCGGGGACGGTGGCCAGGGCGAGCAGCAGGCCGGTACCCGCCACCAGGGCCAGGCCGCCGAACGGGGTGGCTCTCCTTCGCTCCTTCACGGGCTTGCCTTTCTCGTCGGGAACGGGTCGTCGTGCGGTGCGGAGAGTGCGCCGGGACCGGCGTCCCGGGTGAAGTACGGCAGGGCCGGGGGTGCGCAGGACGCCGACCGTGCCGAGGGCGGCGGGGCCCGCCGGGATGCCGGAGGCGGCGGGTCGGGAGTCCTCGGCCCGGGCGGGCGCGGGGCCCTCACGGGCCGGCGGTGGCTCCGTCGCCGCGCGGGCCCGCGCGGCCGGAGGCGGTCCACCAGCGCCAGCCCGGCGCGGAACACCGCCGCCGGCACGACGAGGCAGACCAGGACCCAGAACAGGGTCACCCCCCAGGGGCGGCCCACCGCCCACGGCTGTTCGGCGAGCACCTCGCCGCCGTACCGCAGGGAGACGGTGTAGTCCCCGTGGGCGCCGGCGGCCAGTTCCACGGGGAGTTCGACGCGGGCCCGGCCGCCGGGCCGGAGCGTGCCGCGCCACTGCCGCTCCTGCCACTGCGGGGCGAACACGCCGTGCGCGGTGCCGACCTCGAAGACCGGGTCCCGCACGGCCGACGTGCCCACGTTGCCGACCGTGAGGACCAGGGTGCGGGCGGGTGGCGCCCCGAACCAGGTCAGCAGGGTGCCGGAGCCGTCCAGCCGGGCGTCGGAGAGCGCCGCCAGCCGTCCGTGGCCGGTCGCCTCCGGCAGCGGCCGCACCGGGTGGCCGGCGACCTCGAACACGGCGTCGGCCTGTGCCTGCGCCCCGGTCACCGCCGCCACGTGGACCACGCACGGGCAGGGCACCGGCGGCTCGGCCACGGGCAGTGCGCGCCGGAAGCGTCCTGCGGCGTCCGTGGTGACCGCCCGGCCGTCGGCGTTGGCGCAGGAGTCGGTGCCGCCGGGCACGCCCCGCGACGGTTCGGCCTGTCCGCAGACCAGGAGCATCAGCAGGGCCCGCGGCCGCCATCCGCTCCCGGACACGGTGACCGAGCCGCCGGTGCCCGCCTGTACCGCGGACAGCCGTACGACGGGCTCGTCCGCCGCACCGGCGGGTCCGGCCGCCGTCAGCAGGACGCCCGCCAGCGCCAGGAGCACGGCCGCCACCCCGCCCCTCACCGGGCCGCCTCCTCGGACCGCGCCGGGCGCGGCAAGAGCTCCCGGCGCGACTGCGGCCTCCCCGGCAGCTGCCGCGCCTGCCGCGCCTGGGGTGGGCGCGGTGGCCGCGGCGGGCGGCGTCTGCGCCGCCGTGCGGCGGCACGTGCGCCGGCCGCGAGCGCGGCCGCGATCACGGCCGCGGCGCCGGCCGTGACGGCCGTCCAGGGCACGAACCGGGCCCGGGCGGTCGCGGAGCCCCGGGCGCCGCCCGCCGCCGTGGCGGTGAGCCGTACCTCGACGGCGTCCAGGGCGGGCTGTCCCGGCCACGGTTCGCTGAGCCTCGTCCGGCTGCCGGGCGGCAGCGTGACGGACAGCGTGCGCGGCGCCCGGTCCAGGACCCGGCCGAGAACTCCCTCGGCGCGTACGGTCAGCCGCGGCACGAGCGGGGTCGTGCCGCGGTTGACGAGTTCGTAGGCGATCTCCCCGTGCCGGACCGCGACGTGCTCGACGGTCAGCGCGGCCAGGCGCGACCCGGCGATGCGCAGCCGCAGCAGGACGGCCGCCGTCCGTCCGTCGGTGTCCCGGACCGTCAGGGTGCCGGTGCGCCGCCCCGGGGCCGCGTCCTCGGGGACGGTCAGCGTGAACGGCACCTCCGCACGGGTGCGGGCCGGGACCCGGACGCGTCGCTCGGCGAAGCCGAGCTTCAGCCCCGTCCCGGTGAGGCGTACGGTGACGGGCCCGGCACTGCGGTTGGTGACGGACACCGCGTCCCCGAGGACCGAACCGGGCTCGCCCTCGGCGTACACGGTGGGGCGGCCGCCGCCGGAGGGCTCGGCGGTCCAGCCGTCGGCGGCCGAGACGGGGGGTGCGGCGAGGAGGAGCAGCGGCAGCACCGGGACCGGCGCCAGCGGCACCGCCCTCGGCAGCCTCCGCCGCACGGGGCGGGGCCGGCCGGGCGGCAGCGGCCGGCGGGAGGTCGGGGGCTCGGGCGAGGCGGCGTACGGCATCGGCGGCTCCTGCGCTCGTACGACGGGACGGGGGCGGGCGGGACGGCGGGACGGCAGAACCTCGGCTGCGGCTGCGGCTGCGGCTGCGGCTGCGGCTGCGGCTGCGGCTGCGGCTGCGGCTGCGGCTGCGGCTGCGGCTGCGGCTGCGGCTGCGGCTGCGGCTGCGGCTGCGGCTGCGGCTGCGGGGACAACGAGACGAGCGTGCGGCGGCACGCGGAACGGCGGATCAGCGGACCGGTCCGACAGCGGGACGGTCCGACGGCGGGACGGTTCGACGGCGGGACGCGGAACGGCGGCGGGACGCGGAACGGCGGTACGACGGGACGTCAGCGGCGGGTGCGGGCCGCCTGGTTGCGCCGGGTCAGCCAGAGGGCCCCCGCCGCCCCGGTGAGCAGGACGGTGCCGCCCAGAGTGCCGAGGGCGAGCGCCGAGTCCGCCGCTCCGGTCTGCGGGAGTCCGGCGCCGGGGCTGGTCGCGCCCGGCCTCGGGGTGGCGGAGGGGCCGCCCCCGTCCGCCGCGGTGACCTGCAGGGTGAGGGAGGGGCCGGGGCCGTTGGCGGGGGTGCAGGTGGTGGTCGTGCCGAGGGCCCTGATGGTCAGGACACCCGCGGTGAAGGCCACCTTTCCGGAGCCGCGCGGCGTGTAGGTGCCGCTCAGGTCACTGATCTTGATGGGGGTGTCGGCGGGGATCGCCGCCTGGTTGGCGGGGCCGGTGACCGTGACCGTGCCGCGGTCGGCGCCGCTCACCGTGATCGTGGCGCTGGGGTTCATCGCCCCCTTGCCGAGCTCTACGGGGCTGGAGGAGACGCCCTTCTGCCAGGACATGGTGATCCGGTAGCCGTCCCCGCTCCGGACGGCCCTGATGTCGATCGGCGACACCGCGCTCTTGTCGCCGATGGGCGTCCTGCACTGGTAGTTCACCTCGACGACGTCGGCCCGCGCGGCGGGGGCGCCCGCCAGCACGGCCGAGCCGGCCAGGACCGCGACGATGCCTCTCCGGTACGACACGGGCGTACCCCCCTTCCTGACGGTGCATCAGATGAGCGGTCAAGGTACGCCCGCGCGCGACAAGAAGGAAGGGAAGGGAAAAGGGAACCCGGACGGCCGGGAACAGCCCGGAGCGCGGGGGACCGGCCGAGAGCGGCCGGGCGGCGGGCCGGCGCGCCCTTCGGGGCAGGAACCCGGCCGGGACGACGCGAGCGCGGCAGCTCCGGTGCGGGGTCCGGCGGCGCCGGCCCGGGGTGCCCGCCACCGGCACGGGGGGCGGTGCGACAGCGCGCCGGCCGGGGGTGCGGCGCCCGCGGCAGGGGGTACGGCACCCGCGGCCGGGGGTGCGGCACCCGCGGCAGGGGGTGCGGCGCCGCCGTCGCGGAGTGCTCGGAGTGCTCGTCACCGGCCCGGGACGCGTCACCGCGCGGGCCCGGCGGCGTCTACGCGGAGGCCCCCAGCTCGGCCCAGACGGTCTTCCCGGCCACTCCGGGGGTGCGCACGACGCCCCAGTCGAGACAGAGGCGCTGCACGATGAACATGCCGTGTCCGCCGGGCCGGGCCGCGCGGTGCGGGGTGCGGGGTGCGGGCTGGCCCGAGCCCCGGTCGGCGACCTCGACGCGGATCACCTTGTTGTCGCAGGCGATCCACATCTCCGCGGGCCCCTCGGCGTGCAGACACGCGTTGGTGACCAGCTCGGACACGACGAGCAGCACGTCCTCGGCGACGGCCCGGCGGTCCGCGGAGGCGGCCGGCAGCCAGCCCCACGCGTGCAGCGCCTGACGGGCGAAGTCGCGGGCCAGCGGAACCACGCCCGCCTGGTCCGCGAAGTCCAGCCGGCGGACCTGCCGGGTCCCGGCTGCGGCCCCCGTCGACGACACCGACGAGACCGACGCCCCCGTCGACGACACCGACGACGCCGCCGACGCGGACGACGCGGACGACGCCGACGCCGACGACGCGGACAGGCCGGGCGTGCCGAGCGCCCCGAGCGCGTCGGAGTCCTCGGAGGTCCCGGCGACACCGGGCGCCTCGGACACCCCGGGCGCCCCGGAAGCGCCGCTGGGCTCTTCGGAGCCCGGCGAGTACGGCCGGGTGGTGCTCATCAGCGCTTCACCTCACCGATTCACCAGATCACGATTCACAGTCTCTGCGGGTACACCCGCGCCACGGCGGTCGCGGCCGCCATGCCCAGTGGGTCTCCTGCCCGGGAGGCGCGAGGGAACACCCATACTTTTCGACCCGGCCGGTACATCCCGGCCCAGCCGCGCCCCTCCGGCTCAGCCGGACTCGTCCGCCAGGGCCGCCTCAAGCGTGTCATGAACAGTGAAGACCGCTTCGGCGCCGGTGATCTCGAAGACGCGTGCCACCACGGGCTGCATCCCGGCGAGGTGCACACCGCCTCCGGCGGCTTCGGCCTTCAGCCGCACGCCCAGCAGGACGTTCAGCCCGGTGGAGTCGCAGAACTCCAGCCCGGCGCAGTCGATGACCAGGCGGCTGAGTCCCCTTTCGAGGCAGTCCTCCAGGGGCTCGCGCAGCAGGTCGGCCGTATGGTGATCGAGCTCACCCGCCGGTGTCACGACCGCGCTGGAGCCCTCCTGCCGCACCTCCACCAGAAGCCGGCCAGAACGCGCACTGCCGACCGTCCCGTGGTCCATGCCGTCTCTCTCCTGAGGTCGTGGCTACTGACTGTCGCTCTCGAACCCTACGCCCTTCATCACACTCTTCGACACCCGAACAACCGCAATGAATCGGACATTTCGCCACAAAACACACTTGCGGTGGTCACCGGAAAGCGGGTAGGGCTAGTAGGGACACGCAACCGACACGGCCGGCTTTGGAGGCGCCGCACACCGCAGTGCACGCACTGGCTCCGGCAGCCTTATGCCGAGAACGATGGAGGACATCATGTCACCCCGGCTCGACGCATCGCCTACCCCCCACGCGACGTCGACACACGCTCCGGAACATCTGGATCCCATCGACCCCATGACCGAGGCGGGCCACCACATGCTCGCCGGTCTTCCGGAGATCCCCCCGTACGACGAGGTGGGGCCGGTCGACGCGCGGGCCCTGTCCAAGACGCTCTTCGAACGGCTGTCCTCGCTCGAGGAGGGCACCCACGAGTACGCGTACGTCCGCAACACCCTGGTCGAGCTCAACCTGACGCTGGTCAAGTTCGCCGCCTCCCGCTTCCGCTCCCGCAGCGAGCCGATGGAGGACATCGTCCAGGTCGGCACGATCGGCCTGATCAAGGCGATCGACCGTTTCGAGCTCACCCGCGGCGTGGAGTTCCCCACGTTCGCGATGCCGACCATCATCGGCGAGATCAAGCGCTTCTTCCGCGACACCTCCTGGTCGGTCCGCGTGCCGCGGCGTCTGCAGGAACTGCGGCTGGACCTGGCCAAGGCCGGTGACGAGCTGGCCCAGAGCCTGGACCGGGCGCCGACCGTGGCGGAGCTGGCCGAGCACCTGGGCCTGAGCCACGACGAGGTCGTGGAGGGCATGGCGGCGTCCAACGCGTACACCGCCAGCTCCCTCGACGCCCAGCCCGAGGAGGACGACTCCGAGGGTGCCCTCGCCGACCGCATCGGCTACGAGGACCACGGGCTGGAAGGCATCGAGTACGTGGAGTCGCTCAAGCCGCTGATCGCCGAACTCGCGCCGCGCGACCGCAAGATCCTCTCGCTGCGGTTCGTCGCCGGCATGACCCAGTCGGAGATCGGCGAGGAGCTGGGCATCTCCCAGATGCACGTGTCCCGGCTGCTGTCGCGGACCCTGAGACGTCTGCGCAAGGGACTCACCGTCGAGGAGTGACCCGTACTCCCCGGCGCCTGGCAGGTCAGCGCCGCAGCACCACCGCTGAACGGCCCCCGGGGGCGGTCCGATCCGTCGGACCACCCCCGGGGGCCGTTGCCGTGCCGCACCCCGCCCGGGCCCCGGTCCGTCCGGGGCCGGCCGCATCCCGCCGTCCGCGGGCCGTCGCGGACCCGTCCGCGGGCCGTCGCGGACCCGTCCGCAGCGCCGCAGGCCCGTCCCACGGCGCCCGCAGACCCGCGGGCCCGTGGCGGGGGTCGTGGCGGGGGTCGTCCGCAGAGGTCGTCCACGGGGGTCGCCGGGCCGGCCGTGCCTGCCCGGCTCCGTACGCCCCGGCTCCGGGCCTGCGCCGCCCGGTCAGGCCACGCGGGCGCCGCGGCGCCACACCTCGGCGACCAGCGGGACACCGGGCCGGTAGGCGAGGTGGACGTGGCTGGGGGCGTCGAGGACGACGAGGTCGGCCCGGGAGCCGGGAGCGAGACGGCCGACGTCGTCGCGGCGCAGGGCCGCGGCGCCGCCGGCGGTGGCCGACCAGAGCGCCTCATCGGGGGTCATGCCCATGTCCCTCACGGCGAGCGCGATGCAGAACGGCACCGAGGACGTGTACGACGACCCGGGGTTGCAGTCCGTGGACAGGGCGACGGTCGCGCCCGCGTCGAGCAGGCGGCGGGCGTCCGGCCACGCCGCGCGGGTGGAGAACTCGGCGCCGGGCAGCAGCGTGGCGACCGTGCGGCCGTTCGCCAGGGCGTCCACGTCGGCGTCGGTGAGGTGGGTGCAGTGGTCGGCGCTGGCCGCGTCGAGCTCGACGGCGAGCTGCACGCCCGGGCCGTAGGTGAGCTGGTTGGCGTGGACACGCGGGTGCAGGCCGCGGGCCCGGCCGGCGGTGAGGACGGCGCGGGCCTGGTCGCCGTCGAAGGCGCCCTTCTCGCAGAACACGTCGATCCAGCGGGCGTGCGGCGCGCAGGCGTCGAGCATCTCGCCGGTGACCAGGGCGACGTAGCCGGCCGGGTCGTCGGCGTGGTCCGGGGGGACGATGTGGGCGCCGAGGTAGGTGACCTCGTCGGTGTGCGCGGCGGCGATCCGCAGGGCGCGGGCCTCGTCGGCGACGGTCAGGCCGTAGCCGGACTTGGTCTCGAAGGTGGTGGTGCCCTGGCGCAGCGCCTCGGCGAGGTGCCGGGTGAGGTTGTCCTCCAGGTCCCGGTCGCTCGCCGCGCGGGTGGCGGCGACCGTGGTGCGGATGCCTCCTGCGGTGTACGGGCGCCCGGACATGCGGGCGTTGAACTCCTCGGTGCGGTCGCCCGCGAACACCAGGTGCGAGTGGGAGTCGACGAAGCCGGGGATCACGGCCCGGCCGCCGGCGTCGACCCGGTTGTCAGTGGCGGGTGCTTTGCTTGACTCACCGGCCCAGACGACGCGGTCGCCGTCGATGACGAGCGCGGCGTCGCGGATCAGGCCGAGGGGGGATCCGTCACCGAGAAGGGGGTCGTTGGTGACCAGTGCGGCGATGTGGGTGATGGCGGTGCTGCTCATCGTGTCCTCGTGGGCGGGGGCTGCGTGGGCTGCGTGGGCTGCGGGGGCTGCGGGGGCTGCGGGGGCTGCGGGGGTCGTCGGGGGCGCGGGCGCCGGGCCCGCGCGGGTCATCGGTCGTGCAGGGCCGCGACGGCGCGGGCGAGGGCCCTCGGCACATCGGGGACCCGGGTGTGCGCACCGTCGCGCACGACGTGCCGTCCGCCCACGACCGTGTGCCGTACGTCCGCCGCGGTCGCCGCGAAGACGGCCGTCTCGGCGCCGAGCCGGGGCGGGGCTCCGGCCGTCCTGACCGAGTCGAGGGCGAGGGTGGTGAGGTCGGCGAGGGCGCCCTGCCGGATCCGGCCGGCCTCGTCCCAGCCCAGGGCGGCATGGCCGTCGGCGGTGGCCGCGCGCAGCAGCGCGGCGGCCGTCCAGTGGCCCCGGGCGCGGGTGCGCAGCCGCTCGTTCAGCTCCATCGCGCGGGCCTCTTCGAGCAGGTCGACGACGGCGTGGCTGTCGGAGCCGAGACAGAGCGGGGAGCCCTGCCGCTGGAGGGCCACGGCGGGCCCGATGCCGTCGGCCAGGTCGCGTTCGGTGGTGGGGCACATGCAGGTGCCGGTGCCGGTGCCGCCGATGAGGGCGATGTCCTCGTCGGTGAGGTGGGTGTTGTGGACGCCGGTGGTGCGCGGCCCGAGCACCCCGTGGTCGGCGAGCAGCCGGGTCGGCGTGCAGCCGTGGGCGGCCCGGCAGGCGTCGTTCTCGGCGGGCTGCTCGGACAGGTGCACATGCAGCGGGGCCCGCCGTTCCCCGGCCCAGCGGGCCACGGTCGCCAGCTGGTCCGCGGGTACGGCCCGGACGGAGTGCACGGCGGCTCCGATCCGCGCGTGACCCTGTTCCTTGAGAAGGGAACAGCGTTCGGCCCAGCGTTCGGCGCTGCCGTCGGAGAACCGCTGCTGGTGGTGGTCGGGGGCCCGGCCGAAGCCGGCCGAGAGGTAGCAGGTGTCGAGGAGGGTGATGCGGATGCCCGCCTCGGCGGCGGCCGCGATCAGTGCCTCGCCCATGGCGTTGGGGTCGGCGTAGGGGGTGCCGCCGGGGGCGTGGTGGAGGTAGTGGAACTCGCCGACGGAGGTGATGCCGGCCAGGGCCATCTCGGCGTAGGTCGCCCGCGCGAGCGCGTAGTAGCTGTCGGGGGTGAGCTTGTCGGCAACCGCGTACATCACCTCGCGCCATGTCCAGAACGAGTCCGGCGCCCGCTCGCTGCCCTCACCGCCCGTTCCCCGCTGCTGCGGGGGTGTTCCGGTGCCCGAGCCGACCTGGACGGTGGCGCGCAGGGCGCGGTGGAAGGCGTGGCTGTGGGCGTTGGCGAGGCCCGGCAGGGTCAGGCCGCGCAGGATCTCGGCGCCGGACGGCGGGGCGGCCGTGCCCGTGCGGACGGCGGTGATCCGGCCGTCCGCGACGTCGACGGCGACGCCGGGCTCCACATGGGTGCCCAGCCAGGCGTGCTCCAGCCAGTAGGTCCCCTTGGTCACCGGCAGGCCAGTCCTTCCAGTACGTCGGCGAGAGCGGTCACCCCGGCCAGGCAGTCGTCCTCGGCGGCGTGCTCGGCCGGGGAGTGCGAGACGCCCGTGGGGTTGCGCACGAACAGCATGGCGGTCGGGATGCGCGCGGACAGGATTCCCGCGTCGTGTCCGGCGCCAGTGCCGAGGACGGGCACGGTCAGGCCGGTGTCCTTGCCGAGGATGCGGCCGAGTTCGTCGCGCAGGGCGTGGTCGAACTCGACGACGGGGGTGAAGGACTCGCGGACCACGTCGAGGTCGACGCCGTGCCTGACGGCCTGTTCCCGGGCCGCCTTCTCGACCGCGGCGACCACCGTGTCCAGGGCCTCCTGCCCGGGGGCCCGGCTGTCCAGCCAGCCGCGCACCAGCGACGGGACGGCGTTGACGCCGTTGGGTTCGACGGCGACCTTGCCGAAGGTGGCGACGGCCGAGGCGAGCGCGGCCTCGCGGCGGGCGGCGAGGACGGTCTCGGCGTACGGCAGCATCGGGTCGCGGCGGTCGGCGAGCCGGGTGGTGCCGGCGTGGTTGGCCTCGCCGCGGAAGTCGAACCGCCAGCGTCCGTGCGGCCAGATGGCGCTGGCGATGCCGACGGCGTCCCCGCTGAGGTCCAGCGCCCGGCCCTGCTCGACGTGCAGCTCGACGAACGCGCCGATGCGGGCGAGCCGTTCGGGGTCGGGGCCGATGGCGTCGGGGTCGTACCCGGCGGCCGCCATCGCCTGAGGGAGGGTGACCCCGTCGGCGTCGGTGAGGCGGTGCGCCTGCGCGACGGTGAGTTCCCCGGCGGTCAGCCGGGAGCCGACGCAGGCCAGGCCGAAGCGGGCGCCTTCCTCGTCGCCGAAGTTGACCACGGCGAGCGGCCTGGTGAACACGGCCCCCCGGGCGCGCAGTTCGTCCAGGGCGGCGAAGGAGGAGACCACGCCGAGGGGGCCGTCGAAGGCGCCCCCGTCGGGCACGGAGTCCAGGTGGGAGCCGGTGACCACGGCGTCTGTGGCCGCGGGGTCCCCGAGCCAGGCCCACTGGTTGCCGTTGCGGTCCGTCTCGTGGACGAGCCCGCGGTCCTCGGCCTGCTGCCGGAACCAGGCCCGGCAGTCGGCGTCGGCTCCGGTCCAGGCGGAGCGGCGGTAGCCGCCGGAGGCGGAGCTGCGGCCGACCGGCAGCAGCTCCGCCCACATGCTGTGGAAGCTCACGCCGGGTCACCCTCGCGCATCGGGACGCGCACGCCCTTGGCGTCGGCGACGGACTCGGCGATGTCGTAGCCGGCGTCCACGTGCCGGATGACGCCCATCCCGGGATCGTTGGTGAGCACCCGGCGGATCTTCTCCCCGGCGAGCCTGGTGCCGTCGGCGACCGTGACCTGCCCGGCGTGCAGGGAGCGGCCCATGCCGACGCCGCCGCCGTGGTGCAGGGACACCCAGGACGCGCCGGAGGCCACGTTGACCATGGCGTTGAGCAGCGGCCAGTCGGCGATCGCGTCGGAGCCGTCGAGCATCGCCTCGGTCTCCCGGTAGGGGGAGGCGACGGAGCCGCAGTCGAGGTGGTCGCGGCCGATGGCGAGCGGGGCGGCCAGCTCACCGGAGGCGACCATGTCGTTGAAGCGCTCGCCGGCCCTGTCGCGTTCGCCGTAGCCGAGCCAGCAGATGCGGGCGGGCAGGCCCTGGAAGTGGACGCGCTCTCCGGCCATCTTGATCCAGCGGGCCAGGGACTCGTTCTCGGGGAACAGGTCGAGGATGGCCCGGTCGGTCCTGGCGATGTCGGCGGGGTCGCCGGACAGGGCGGCCCAGCGGAAGGGGCCCTTGCCCTCGCAGAACAGGGGGCGGATGTAGGCGGGGACGAAGCCGGGGAAGGCGAAGGCGCGGTCGTAGCCGGCCAGCCGGGCCTCGCCGCGGATGGAGTTGCCGTAGTCGAAGACCTCGGCGCCGGCGTCCATGAAGCCGACCATCGCCTCGACGTGCCGGGCCATGGACTCGCGGGCCCGGGTGGTGAAGCCGGCCGGGTCCTTCGCGGCGGCGTCGGCCATGTCCTCGAAGGCCACGCCGAGCGGCAGGTAGGACAGCGGGTCGTGGGCGGAGGTCTGGTCGGTGACGATGTCGACGGGCGCGCCCATGGCGAGGAGCTGCGGCACCAGTTCGGCGGCGTTGCCGAGGACGCCGACGGACAGCGGGCGGCGGGCGTCGCGGGCCTCGGTGGCGAGCCGCAGGGCGTGTTCCAGGGAGTCGGCGCGGACGTCGAGGTAGCGGTGCTCGATGCGGCGGTCGATGGCGCGCGGGTCGCAGTCGATGCAGATCGCGACGCCGTCGTTCATGGTGACGGCGAGGGGCTGGGCGCCGCCCATGCCGCCGAGGCCGGCGGTGAGGGTGATGGTGCCGGCCAGGGTGCCGCCGAACTTCTTCGCGGCGACGGCGGCGAAGGTCTCGTAGGTGCCCTGGAGGATGCCCTGGGTGCCGATGTAGATCCAGGAGCCGGCGGTCATCTGGCCGTACATGGTCAGGCCGAGGGCCTCCAGCCGGCGGAACTCCTCCCAGGTGGCCCAGTCGCCGACGAGGTTGGAGTTGGCGATGAGGACGCGCGGCGCCCACTCGTGGGTCTGCATGACGCCGACCGGGCGGCCGGACTGGACCAGCATCGTCTCGTCCTGCTTGAGGGTCCGCAGGGTGCGCACCATGGCGTCGAAGGAGCGCCAGTCGCGGGCGGCCTTGCCGGTGCCGCCGTAGACGACCAGCTTGTCGGGGTGCTCGGCGACCTCCGGGTCCAGGTTGTTCTGCAGCATGCGCAGGGCGGCCTCCTGCTGCCAGCCCAGGGTGCTCAGTTCCGTGCCGCGTGGTGCGCGGACACCGCCGGGCGGCGGCCCGTAGGACCCCGCCTGGGGGTGGCGGCGGTCGGCGGGCGGGCGGGCTCCTGACATCGGCTGCCTCCTGGGGCTCCCTGCGGCATGTTGCTACGGATATTCACATCCTTGCGCGATGAATAGAGCTAGTCAATACGGCGGTCCTGCGGCGCTGCCGCGCGGCGGGTGTTTGGCTGGACCCATCAGCCCCGGGGCCGCGGACGACCCGGCCCCCGGCAGGGAGGCCCGGCCCCGCACGGCCGGGGGACCCGCGCCCGGGGGCGGCGCCGACACCCCGGGGGACGGCGCGGACAGCGACGGTTCGGAGGAACGGATGGCCGGCGGCGACGGAGAACGGACAGCCCGGGACGACGGGGAACGGGCGGCCCGGGACGACGGGGAACGGGCGGCCCCGCCCGGCGGCGACGGGCGGCGAGCGGCCTCACCCGGCGGCGACGGGCGGCGACCGGCCCGCCGGGGCGACGGCGCCCGGGCGACGCCCCGGCAGGACGGCGGGCCCCGGGCGGCCGCCCGCGGCGGCGAGCGCGAGCGGGCGGCCGGGCCGGACGACGAGGGGCGGGCGTCCCGGCGGGACGATGCCGTACGGGCGGCCGTGGAGCAGGGGCTGCTCGGACCCGGCACCCCCCTGGTGGCGCTGCTCGACGTGGCCGGGATCCGGCGGTCGGCGGCCGAGCTGCACGCCGCGTTCGCCGCGGTCACCGCCCCCGGCACACCGGTGCTGCACGCGTTCGCGGTCAAGGCCGGCCCGCTGGTGCCGGTGCTGCGGCTGCTGCACCGCGAGGGCATCGGCGCGGAGGTCGCGAGCCCGGGCGAGCTGGCGCTGGCCCGCGCCGCCGGCGTGCCGCCCCGGGACACCGTGCTGGACTCCCCCGCCAAGACCCCGGCCGAACTGCGCGAGGCCCTCGCACTGGGCGTCGCGGTCAACGCCGACAACCCGCAGGAGCTCGCCCGCATCGACGCCCTGATACGGTCCGCGCCCAGCCGCTCCCCGCTCGGCATCCGGATCAACCCGCAGGTCGGCGGCGGTTCCATCGAGGCCCTGTCCACCGCCACGCCCACCTCGAAGTTCGGCGTGGCGCTGCACGACGAGGGCGCCCGCGACTGGGTGGTGCGCGCCTGCCGGGACCGGCCCTGGCTGACCCGCCTGCACACCCACACCGGCTCGCAGGGCGTCCCGCTGTCCCTCATGACGCAGGGCGTGGCGCAGACGTACGCGCTCGCCGAGGAGATCAACCGGCGGCTCGGGCGGCGCCAGATCGACACCGTCGACCTCGGCGGCGGCCTGCCGGTGAACTTCGCCTCGGACGCGACCGCCCCGACCCACGCCCAGTACGCCCGGCTGCTGCGCGAGGTGGTGCCCGGGCTGTTCGACGGGCGCTACGGCCTCGTCACCGAGTTCGGCCGCTCCCTGCTCGCCAAGCACGGCACGATCCTGGCGCGCGTGGAGTACACCAAGTCCGCGGGCGGGAGGCCCGTCGCCGTCACCCACGCCGGCGTCCAGGTCGCCACCCGCACCGTGCACGCGCCCGCCGCATGGCCGCTGCGGATCACCGCGTACGACGCCGGGGGCCGCCCGAAGCACGGCGCCGCGCTCGTGCAGGACGTGGCCGGACCGGCCTGCTTCGCGGGCGACCTGCTCGCCGCCGGCCGCACCCTGCCCCGCCTCGAACCGGGCGACTACGCCGCCCTCCTGGACACCGGCGCGTACTACTTCGCCCACCACTACGCCTACAACTCGCTGCCCCGCCCGGCGGTGTACGGGTTCCGGGCCGGAGGCGGCGGGCAGCCGGTCACGTTCGCGACCGTACGCGCGGCACAGACGACGGAGGAGATCGTGGCGGAGTCCGGAGGGGCGCACGTGGACGCGCTCACCACCCCGCAGGCCCCCGGCCCCCGTTGACGCACGCCCGTACGCCGGTGTTCAAAGGGTTTGAACGGGCCTGAACACATGCCCAGCCGACCCACACTAGTCCCTCCCCGGCATGTTCCACCGGAAAATGCCGGAACGCTACGCCTTCTCGTGCACGGTGCGTAACGTCTCCCTCACTCAGCCGGATCACGGACGGTACGCCCGGACCGGGGTCACGGATGAGCCGTCACGGGTGGGGAATCGTGGGTGGGAGGGGAACCGGGGTGCCCGGAATCGACGAGTGTCTGCTGGAGGCCATGCGGCTGCCCGGCGCCAGAGGTGCCTCGCTGGTCGACTGGACGAGCGGACTCGCACTGGGCACGGTCGGGGAGTTCCCCGGCAGCGACCACGAGGCCGCCGCCGCCGAGGCCGCCGAGGTCGCCCGGCTGACCGCCGAGCAGCGGGCGTTCGCGCCCGAGGGCGAGGCGGACGGGGCCGACCCGCCGGTCGAGGATCTGATCATCAGCAACCGCGACAGCTACCACCTGCTGCGGTTCCTGCGGCTCTCCATCGACAGCAGCGTGTTCCTGCACGTGTGGCTCGGCCGCACGGACGGCAACCTCGCCCTCGCCCGTATCCGGCTGGGCGAGATGGCCGAACGGCTGGAGCTGGGATGACCGTGACGGAAGCGACCCGGCCGGCCCCGCTGCCGGTGCGCGAGGGATCGGCCCGGCGGGAGCCCGGCGGACTGTCGCCGACACTGACCCGGCTGGCGGCGGAGCGGGCCACCGGCACCCTGGAACGCGAACACGGCACCCTGTACCTCGCCGACGGGCAGGTGGTGCACGCCGAGAGCCCCCACGCCCCCGGCCTGGGCGTCCTGCTCGCCTCCCACGGCATCCTGACCGCCGAGGCCTGGCGGGAGGCCGTGCGGCGGGCCGGCGGACCGTACGGCGCCCTCCACGTCCTGCTGCGCGCCGGGGAGGGCCGCGGCCCGCTGGAGGTGTGCCACACCGGCGCCCTGTTCGACGCCGGGTACTTCGCGCTCGCCCCCAGCCGGTCCCCCGGACACTTCCGCCACGGCGGCGGGCGGCAGCCCGCACCGGCGCGCGCGGTGTCCGTCGCGGCCCTGGAACGCGAGACGCTGCGCCGCCGCACCCTGCTGGAGCACCTGTGGCCGGACCCGCGGGCCGACAGCGCGCCGCTGCTGCGCACGCACACCCCCGCCACGGCGTCCTCCCCGCGGCAGCGGGCGCTGCTGACCTGTGTCGACGGCACCCGCACCGCGCCCGAGATCGCCCACGCCCTCGGGCGGCACACCTTCCACACGCTGGTCGACGTGCGCCGGCTGACCGCCGCGGGCCTGATCGTGGCGGGCGTCCCCCCACCCCCCGCACCCGACCCCGCGCAGGGCCTGGCCCTGCCGCGGACCGACGACCCCGACATCACCCTGCTGAAGAGGCTCAGGGATGCGCTGGAGGCCCTTTGAGCGGCAGCGACCGCACGCCGAGAGGAGCGATCTGATGGCGGCCGAGGCCGAGATACTCGACGAACTGCGGCGGCTGCGCGCCCGGATGCCGCAACTGACCGGCGCGCTCGCGGCGAGTGTCGACGGTCTCGTACTCGCCCACGACACCCCCGGCGTGGAGCCGGAGGGGGTGGCCGCGCTCACCGCCGCCGCTCTCGGCATCGCCGTCCGCACCACCGACGTCACCGGGCGGGGCGAGCTGCGCGAGCTGCTCCTGCGCGGCCGCTACGGCTACATCGCCACCTACGCGGCCGGCGCCACCGCCGTGCTCACCCTGCTCGCCCCCGACGGGGTGAGCGTCGGGCGGCTCCATCTGGAGGGGCGCCGCTCGGGTGCGCGCATCGGTGAGTTCATGGCCGCGGCCGCCCCGGTCCCCGTCCCGCCGGCCGCGCGGACCGCACCGAGATCCACCGCGCGGCTCCCGACCCGCTTCACCGGGTCGGCCCGCACCACGACCACGACCGAGACCAGCCGGCCCACCGACACCCCGAGGTCCACCGAGGTCCACCGGGACCCCCCGAACCGCTGACATCCGCCGAACCGCCGCCCCCCGACACGAACCGCCGACACCCGCCGAACCGCCGCCCCCCGACACGAACCGCCGACACCCGCCGAGAACACCGACCGTTGAGAGGAACCCCCGCCATGGCGAACACCGAGACCGCGCTGAAGGAAGCCCTCGCCTCCATCGAGGGCGCGACCGGAGCCGCGCTCGTCGACTACACCAGCGGAATGGCGCTGGGCACGATGGGCGGCAGCAAGAGCTTCGACCTGAACGTGGCCGCCGCCGGCAACACCGACGTGATCCGCGCCAAGATGCGCACGATGGAGCACCTGGGCCTGAAGGGCGAGATCGAGGACGTCCTCATCACGCTGACCGACCAGTACCACCTGATCCGGCTGCTCAAGGGCCGCTCCGGCAACGGCCTGTTCCTCTACCTGGTGCTGGACGGCAAGCGCGCCAACCTGGCGATGGCCCGCCACCAGCTGCGCAGGATCGAGGAGTCGCTGGAGGTCTGAGCGGGCCTCACCGCACCGCGGCGGTACGGCGGCGGGCCCCGCCCGGGGCCGCGTCGCCGGCCGAGACACCGGTGCCGCGGTACGCCCTGACGGCCCGGCCGGCCGGGCCGCCGCCGCGCCGGTCGAGCCGGTCGACCCGCACCCACAGCAGGGTGTCCAGCTCCCGCTCCCGCCGCCCGAGCCAGGCCGCCTTCAGCCACAGCCCGGCCCCGCACCCGGCGAGCAGCAGACCGCCGGCCGCGGGCACCGCGAAGGAGCCGGCCACCGCGGCGAGGAAGGCCGCCGACAGCCACCAGCGGTGGCCGCGCCGCCAGACACGCGCACTCACCGCCCGGTCCTGGAGCACATCGCGCCGGCCCGCCCGCGTCACCGTCCGGGCCAGGGCGGCGTACCGGCGGCGGCGCACGAGGGCGACGGCGGCCGCGGCCACCACGAACAGCGCCGCCCCGGCGAGCACCCCGATCCGCCGGCCGGTCAGCCCGGGCAGCAGTACGCCGACACCCGCCGCGGTGAGACCGAGCCACCACAGCGGCGCGGCCCCGGCCCGTACGACGACGGCCACCCGGGCCAGTCCGTGAGCCCCACCGGCGTCCCGCGCCACATCCGCCTCCTCGCCCTCGCTCCACCCGGTCAGGTGCCGTCCGCCGCGGACCGTAGCGGACGAAGGTGAGACGAACCTGAGAACGCGCGGAACGCTCAGTCGACGAACAGGCACGCGAGGGCGCACGCGAAGGCCGGCCATGTTCGTCAGCTCCCTATTGGCTGATGGGCACTCCGCCCCGGTGACGACATAGCCCGTCGTTGCCGGGGCTTTCCTGTGGGCCGACCCTGGACCCACCTGTAAAAGTCTGTAGAGACCTATATGAGCCTGTCAGGGAGTGCCGTCACGGCGTCGGCCGGATCCCTTGGGCGCATGACGTACGGGCCGGATGACCAGGTGGAGCGCGACGCGCCCGACGCGCCGCTCCAGCAGCTCGCGGGGATCTTGCGGGCACGCGTGAAACGCGGCGACTGGAAACCCGACCCCGCCATCCGCGGTGAGAACGCCCTCGCCGACGCGTACGGCCTGTCCCGCCCCACGGTCCGCCGCGCGATCGCCGTGCTCACCGAGGAAGGACTCGTATACGGGGTGCCGGGGCGCGGTACGTACGTGGCCGGACAGAAGCCCGACCAGGCCCCGCAAGAGCCGCCCCGAGCGCGTGAGAACGCCCCGTCCGTCCGCCACGGGGGAACGACGGACGGACGGGGCGGTATGGAGGCTGTCACCCCGCGGTCATGCCCAGGTGAGGCGCTGCCCGTCGGGGCCGACGTGCAGCCGCATACGGTCGGCAGGCGGGCGCCCGTCCGCCTGCCACTGCGTGACACGCTCGGTGATCTCGTCCCACAGACGCGCCGCGCCGCCCTGCCGGACCATCCATCGTCCGCCGTCCTGGTGGACGACCGCCCATGCCTCGGCGTCCACGTCGATCACGACGTGTTCCGTCCGGCCGTCGCGTTCCAGCGTGAGCCGCTGTGCGCGCGGCGCGGCGAACTGAGCGACGAACCGGGCGGTCCAGTCGTCGAGCGCATCCGCGCCCAGCCTGGCGGGCGCCGCGTCGCCCTCGCTGAGGTTCGGCAGGATGCCCAGCGGGGGCGGATGGTGGGGGCGGGCCAGCATGAACGAGACCTGTCCGCCGAGAACCGGGCCGCTGGCCGTGCCGTCGTCGGCGACCGTGAGCCGTGCGAGTTCGGATGCGTGCATCCATCCGCCGACCGTGACCAGGACCTCACCGCCGGGGCGTGTCTGCGCGAGCCAGTCGGCCGGCACGGTGTGCACGCCGCACGTGGCGATCACGCGGTCATACGGGCTGCCCTCCTTGTAGCCCGCCAGTCCGTCACCGACCACGCGGGCAGGCCAGTACCCGGCGCCCGCGAGCGCGATCCCGGCACGGGCGGACACCTCGGCGTCGACCTCGACCGTGGTCACGTTGTCCTCGCCGACGACATGGCACAGCAGCGCGGTTGAGTAGCCCGTGCCCGTGCCGATCTCCAGGACGCGCGTCCCCTCGGTCGCTCGCAGGTCTTCGAGCATCCGCACGACCAGACTCGGCAGGGTGGACGACGACGAGGGGGCCGCGGCGATGCGCCCCTCGACTTGGTCGGGGAAGACGCCCCCGGCCACCTGTGTCACGAGCGTGTCGTCTTCGTAGATCCGCGCGAGTCCTTCCGCGGAGTCCCCGGCCGCCGGCCGGTACCAGCTGCCGTCTTCGTACTCGAACCAGCCGCGCGCGAGGAACGCCTCGCGGGGCACCGACATGACGGCCGCCTCCCATTCCGGGCTGCGCAGGCTGCCGCTCTTGGACAGGCGCCGCGCGAGGTCGGCCCGTAGGTGTTCCGACGGCAGGGGGTCACTCATGCTGACTCGCTCCGTTCTCCAACAGGTCTGCGATTGCGTGTGTGATCGGCAGTCCGGCCGCGTCTTCCAGCCAGGCCCATTGGCCGTTGGGGTTGCACTCCAGAAACCACCATGCGCCGTCCGCGGTCACGGCGAAGTCGAAGGCGCCAAAGTTCAGCCCGAAAGCGGCGAGAAGCCGCACCAGCGCCCCGCGTATCCCGTCCGGGCAGGCGGCCGGCTCGTAGGTGAGGCTCTGGTAGTCGGCTCTCCAGTCCACGACCCCGGGCAGCGCGGTGATCCGGGCGCTGAACACCTGCTCGCCGACGACGACCGCACGCACATCAGCCACTTTCGGCACCTGCGCCTGGAACAGGTGCGCACTGTGGCTCACCGCGCCGTCGACCTCGCCCGCCTCGACCGGAGCGGCCCAGATTCCGGCAGGCTCCCCCTCGACCTCGTACGCCCCCGCGTGCAACGGCTTGTAGATGGTCGGCTGTGCGGCGCAGAACGCCTTGGCCTCCACTGGATCGTTCGTGATCAGCGTGGCCGGGACCGTGAGCCCTAACCGGGTCGCCGCATGGAGCTGCGCGGGCTTGTACTCCGCCCGCGCGATGGCTTGCGGGTGGCTCAGGTACAAGCACCCCGGCAACGCGCCCAGCACGCCGCCCAGGCCGCGCCGGTTCTCCTGCGCCGCGAACCGGGCCGCCTGCTCGCCGATCCCTGTCGGGTAGGAACTCGGCCGACGGTGGTACAAGGCGCGCACGGCCGACAGATCCGCCGTACGCTCCCCGACCGTCAGCCGCCCGGCCCATCCTCCCCCGGACTTCGTCCGGGAAGTGCCCCCAGCCCCGACCCGCGCGCCGAGCACCACGGACGCGGGGAAGTCGCGCCCCGGGTCGAACCGGAGGACGGGCACCCGGCGCCGGTTCAACTCCGCAATGACCAGATCAGCGGTCGCGTCCTCGAACTCCGTGCAGACCAGCACCGGGCGTCCGTCCATGGCGCTACCCCCTCAGTCCTGCTCTGCGTCGTGTCCGGTGTCCGGGTCCACCTTGCCGTCCTTACCGACCTGTGTGGGCGGGTAGGTGCCCACACTCGTACCGTGCTTGCCGAGTTCGGCCGGCACCATCACTCCGTCCTCCCCGACCCATCGGCCGGTCTGCGTGGCCGGGTCGATCCCCGCATACCGCCACGGCGACGGGGAACCGTTGCGCAGCGGAGTCATACGGCGCAGCCCCCACGGGGCCGGTGCGGTGGTCTCCGTACCTGCAAGGCTCGTCAGCAAGTCTCCTCCTTGGTCGATTCGTACGGTGGCTGTGGTGCACAACCCGCCCCGGTCGGCGCTCGACCTGTCCCAGGGTTACGGGCGGGTGATCCAACCGGGACGGGGGTCTACAGAGCGCCGTCGGCGGCAGCGCCGAGCACGAACCCCACCGAGGCGCCGACCATGGCGATGACCAGGTCCGGCGAACGCTGCCACGGCGTTCCACATGCGGGTCACGACTTGTTCCCCCGCTCGTTCGGGTGATGGCGGGCTCTTGCGTCGCGCGGGCGCGCTCGATCAGTCCGGCCACGGCGTCCACCACCTGTGGAAGAGCCGGCCAACAGCCCGCGCCCTCTCGCGCTGCCTGGCGAGCGACCCGCACACGTCGCAGCCGTCCACGGGAACCGGCTCCAGGGCGGAGACGTTGGCGCTCAGCCGCTTCGGTCCGGCCAGCACCCTCATCAGGAGTTCGGGGGTGGTGGGGGCGTATCGGCCGTTCGGGATTCCGGCGGGAAGCGGTACCCGTCCGGCGACCGCGCCGCCCTGTCCTGGGAAGTGCGGCAGGCTCATAGCCCGCTCCTCTCCGTAGTGATGCCACTATCAGGGAGGCACAGCGTGGCTTACAGTCGGGGGCCGTTCAACGTGTCAGATCAGCACGGAAGGACGGTGAAACCCCGTTGAACCGTCGGGAGTTGAACCCCGAGGCCGGCCCGCAAGCCGCGTTCGGGGCACGTTTGCGCAGCTCACGGGAAGAGCGGGGGTGGACACAGGAGGAGTTGGCCGGACGGATGGAACACGCCAGTACGCATATCTCGGCAGTAGAAACCGAACGGGTGTCGGCGTACTGCCCGGCATGAGCCCGGCGTCCCGCGCCACATCCGCCTCCTCGCCCTCGCTCCACCCGGTCAGGTGCCGTCCGCCGCGGACCGTAGCGGACGAAGGTGAGACGAACCTGAGAACGCGCGGAACGCTCAGTCGACGAACAGGCCCCGCGCCGCGGCCTTCGTGTCGAACTCCTCCAGCCGGGCCTGCGCCTCGGGCAGGTCGTCGCACATGGCTTCCAGCAGCACCCGGCCGAGCAGCATCGGCGCGCACGCCGTGTCGAAGGCGAGGCCGGTCCCGACGGCGGCGGGCAGCAGCAGGTCGGAGACCTTGGCGACGGGCGCGAACGCGGAGTCGGCGACGGTCACCACGGTCAGCCCCGCCGCGCGGGCGTAGGCCAGGGTGTCCACGACCTCGCGCGGGTGGCGGGGCAGCGCGAAGCACAGCAGGGCCGTCGCCCCGGCCCGTACGGCGCCGTCGATGCGGTCCTGGACCATGGTGCCGCCGGCGTCGAGGAGGCGTACGTCGGGGTGGACCTTGGCGGCGAAGTAGGCGAAGCCGTACGCCTGCGCGGCGGCGGCGCGCAGCCCGAGCACGGGCAGCGGGCGGGAGGCGGCCAGCACCCGCCCGGCGCGGGCCACCGGCGCCGGGTCGGCGAGCGCCTCGGCGAGCCGGCGGAGGTTCTCGATCTCCGCCTCGACGGCCTGCTGGTACTCGTTGGCGGCGGCCGTGTCCGCGGCCGGCTCGGCCGGGGCGACCTCCCGCAGGTGACGGCGGAGCGCGGGGTAGCCGTCGAAGCCGAGCGCGACCGCGAACCGCGTCACCGACGGCTGGCTGACCCCGGCCAGCTCGGCGAGTTCCACGCTCGACAGGAAGGGCACCTCGGCGGCACGCCGCACCATGCTGTGCGCGATGCGCCGCTGGGTGGGCGTGAGCCGGTGCCCCTCGAAGAGCGCCTGCAGGCGTGCCGCAGGACTGTCGCTCACGCTCATCACGCGCTCCCCCTCGAAGGTCCGGTTATTCAGCTGCCAAGAACTCTGCATGTTCCTATGCACCGGAGCAAGTGGCACGCTTCCCCCACCCGCACTGAGAGCCCCCGCCGAAGATGACAGCGAGCCGCTCAACACGACAGTCGGCTTGATAGCGCCGACCACCTAAGCGATAGTGACCTGGGTCACTCATAGGGGGTGGGGCGTGCTGCCGCGACGGTTGGCCCTGGTTACGGCGCCGCAGGCGGGTGAGGCATTCGGGTCTTGGCTGGACCGGATGGCGTGGCTCAACCGGTGTCCCCCGGGGTGATAGCGGAGTTGCTGGGGCTCAGGCTGCGTGGACCTTCCACGGATGTACGCCCCCGGACGTTCGGGGTTCGCGCTGACGGCGCGGTGTGCGATGCGGTCTACGCGGCTACTGGCGTGGCGGCCTCGACGACGGAGCGTATACACCTGGCCGTCTTCGATCAGGGACCACTCCTCCTCTCCGAGGTACTGGCCTCGGGCGACACAGCGTCGAGGGTGACCGCCGGCAGCGGCTGGGTAGAGGTCTACGGGAGCCGGGCCTGCACCCTGTGCCTTCTCTCGTCGGGCGGGGTGTGGCCGCATTGGTGGAAGTTGGCCTGCGCGGGCGTGTGTCCCGTGCATGAGGTGGTGCTGCTGGACCGGTGTCCCTCGTGCCGGTGTGTGCTGCGATGGGGTGGGATGCGGCCGCGGGTGTTGTCGAGCGCGTCGCGGAGGGCGTCGGCGGCCAGCGCCAGCATGGCCGGTCGGCAGCCGTGTCCGCAGTGGTTGCCACTCGTGCGCGTACGGTCGGCGCCGCCTGATGTCGCGGGGCTTCAGCGGCGGTGGCTGGAGATCGCGGATGGGCAGGTACGGCCGATCACGGGCGGGGTGGAGGTGTCGCAGGCTGAGTGGTTCGCGGCGTACCGAGCGTGCGTGATGCTGGTGCGTCTGGGTCTGCCGGGGGTTCTGGGGCGACTCCAGAGTGTGCCCGTTTGGTGGAAGCGCCTGCCCCGCATGCCTGCGCGAGAACGGCGGCCGCTGGCTGCTGCGCTGGCGCCTGATCTGGTCCTTCGCCTGCGTTCGTCACCGCGTCTACCTCCTCGTCTCCTGCCGCGGCTGCGGCGAACGGCTTCACCAGACCACCCCCGGCCCCGGCAGCCCTGCCGAGTGCCGCCCGGTCGCCTGGAAGCGCCGGCGCCTCGGCCCCTGCCCACGCGTCATCCCCCGCATGCGCACACCCCGCATCGCTGACGAGCACCTACTCGCCATCCAGCGCCGCCTCGACACCCTGATCGACAACCCCCACCGCCCCGGAGGCCGCGACACGCTGCGCGCCCTGCATCGCGCGCTGGACAACGTCCGGATCCACTACGACGACGCCCCACCTCTGCCTGCCACCGACCCCGCACTTCACCGTCGCTGGCACGGCCATCAGGGCGCCTTGTGGTTCTGGAACGACCCCCTGCATCGCCCCTGATCTGGCAGAGCGGTGCCGTAGAGACGGGTTTGCCTTCCCGGTGAACGCCCTCACGCCGACCGAGGCCGAGCAGGCCCTGGCCGGGTGTCACGTTGTGCGAGGAAGCGGCCTGGCCGTACGACGAACACGGCCTGACCAGGGTCGACCGGGACCCACCCGAGCACTGCCGCACCACTGCAAGGCGCACCAAACCCATCGCGTGGCCTCTCTCCGCACCGGACGGAGCCGGAATGCTCGAACTGACGCGCCGTGCGATCGCCCTGGGCATCCCCGTGAGCGTGGAGATCCGGCTCTGCCCGTCGATCTCTATGTCCCTCGTCAACGGTGGCGTCATTCCGGTCCAGCTCACAACAGAGCAGTCCGTGGGACCCCACGTGGTCCTACTGACCGGCTACGACGACCAGGCCGACACCGCTCCATACGACCGCGGCGCCGGACCGGGCGCCTTCCAGGTCCGCAACAGCTGGGGGACCAGCTGGGGCAACAGGGGATGACCTGCTCACCACCGAAGAGAAGAACGAGCTCGCCCAGCTGCGGCGCGAGGTGCGGGACCTGCGCCGGGCCAACGAGGTCCTGCGGACGGCCTCGGCTTTTTTCGCCGCGCAGCTCGACCCGACCCGGCCCAGGTGACCGCGCTCCTCGACGAGCACCCGCACCTGGGGGTCGAGCCCGTACTCCGGGAACTGAACATCCCCTCCTCCACCTACTACCGCTGGCGCCAGGCCGAGAAGGACCCCTGCGAACGGATCCGCCAAGACACCGAGCTGACCGGGCAGATCCGGCAGATCCACCAGGACTCCGGCGGGATCTACGGATCGCCCAGGGTCCATGCCGTCCTGAAGCGCGAGGGTGTCCACGTCGGCCGTAAGCGGGTCGAGCGGCTCATGCGCCAGGCCGGCCTGGCCGGGATCAGCCCCCGCAGGAGCAAGGGCTTCACCCGCCGTGACCCGGACGCCGACCTCGCCCCTGACCTGGTGCAACGCGACTTCACGGCACCCGCGCCGAACCGGCTGTGGGTCACCGATCTGACCATGATCCCCACCCTGGACGGGCCACTGTGGCTGTCGGCGATCCGCGATGCCTTCTCCCGCAGAGTCGTGGCCTGGGAAACCTCCGCCCGCGCGGACGCCGACCTGGTCCTCACCTCCCTCGAGTACGCGCTGGCCAGCCGCGAGGTTGCCCCTGGCGAACTCGTCCACCATGCCGATCACGGCACGCAATACACGTCTATCAAGCTCACAACACGTCTGGTCAGAGCAGGAGTTCAGGCGTCCATGGGCTCGGTCGGCGACTCCTTCGACAATGCCCTGGCGGAGAACCTGTGGATGCTGATCAAGACCGAGTGCATCCGCGGACGCGTCTTCGCAACCAGGGCCGAGGCGAATCTCGCGCTCTTCGAGTACATCGACGGCTTCTATAACCCCCGCCGCATCCAGAAGCGGCTCGGCTACCTCAGCCCTATCGAGTTCGAGGAGAAGCACTACGCCGACCAGGCAGCGGCCGAACCAGTGAACCTGAAACCACGTCAACCCGCCCTGACCTGCTAGTCAGCCACTCCCGCGCAGCGGGGGAACCTCAAGGCGAGAGCTGGGTTGTCGTGGAACGGGACTGGCAGAAACAGTGACGTCGCCCGCCGCGGTAGGCCCTCTCCGCGACCTGCTACGCACGATCGGATACGGCCATCGGAGGGCTCGTCGTCCCTTTGCGGCGGAGAGCGGGCTGGGATGGTTGTCAGAGCACCCGTATACGGAAAGGTGATGACGTTGCGGAAATTCCTGACGACGGCTGCTCGATGGGCCGCACCGACCGTGGTCCTCGCCCAGGTCTGCCTCGTCTGGACCGGCGTGTTCAGCCTCGGCGAGGCTGTGGCAGTGGGGCTGGCCCTCGAACTTCTCCTCGCCGGGATCGTCATCACCGAGATCACCCTCGCCAGACGGGCCTTCAAGACCTCCCGGAGCCAGGGCGCCGACGGGCAAGAGGCCCTCAACCAGGCGCTGTCCGCAGTCCTCCCCGCACCCGTAGCCAAAGCAATGGGGATGGAATTCGGACTTTTCCGGGCTCTTTGGCGCTGGATCCGGCGTAAGCCGGACGCTCCGGAGGGCCACGTCATCCTGGCCTACGGCTCTGAAATCAAGCCAATCATGTGGGTGATGGTCTTTCTCGTACCGCTGGAGATCCTCGCTGTCGAGTTCCTGATCCCGTGGTCAGTGGTGCGCATCATCCTGCTCGTTCTCTCCGTGTACGGAACGGTGTGGGTACTCGGGTTCCTCGCCGCGCTCTCCATCCGCCCCCATACCGTCGGCGACGGCAAAGTAGTGCTGCGCTTCGCTCACTTCACCCAGATCGTTATCCCACTCGAACTCGTGCAGTCGGTACGTACGACCCGGCACAGCGGCTACCGCAGGGCCGTCCAGATCGACGACGGTGTACTGGCGATGCCGATCGGCGACTCCACCACCCTCAGCGTCAAGCTACGAGAGCCCTACCCCTTGGCGCCCAAGCCCGGGAAGCCGACGCAAGAAGTATGCGAAGTCCGCTTCGCCGCGGACGACACTCGCGAAGCCGTCCGCGTCCTCACAGCGAACATCGCCGAGGGCTGACCTCCGCCGCGCTCCCCTCCGGTTAAGAAAGCCGTGGGCACTCTCATGATCAGTGGTTCGGAACGACTCGTACGCGCCGAGGTGCACATGAGACTGGCCTGATCAGAGCCTTTGTCAACTGTCACTTCCACCGATCGCTCTCACGCACGCCCCGCCGCCCGCAGGCCGTGGCGGTCCGCTGCCCGCAGGGGCGCCGCCCGCAGGTCCGGGGGTTAGCCCCACTGTGCTCGGGCCGCGGGTGTTCCTACCGTGGGGGTATGACGGGAACGCACGGGCGGGACACCGACCTGAAGAAGGAACTCGACGCGACCCTGCACGCGCGCAGGGAGCTGGGTGACGAGTACGAGTCCGCGCTGGTCGACTCCTTCCTGGAGAAGGTCGACCAGCGGATCGACGCGGCGGTGGACCGCCGGGTGCGGCGGCAGCTCGCCGAGCAGCAGATGGCGACCGCCCGGGGCCGGCGGGCGCCCGAGGACACGGACTCCTGGGGTGAGCGGTACGGCTTCGGGATGGTGTCGCTGGTGCTGGCGATCCCGCTGTCCGCGATCGGCGGCGGGGTGGGGCACCTGCCGGGCCTGCTGATCGCATGGGCGGGGATCTTCGGGGTGAACGTGGTGCAGGCGGCGAGGGTCAGCCCGGAGCTGTTCCGCCGCCGCGGCGGGTCCGGCCGGGACGGCGACTGGGAGGAGTGAGCCGGCCCGGGGCCCGCCGTGGCGGGTCCCGGGCCGGGACGTCGTGCGCGGGGACCGCCGCACCCCCGTCACCGGGGGTCGGGACGACGGCGGTCCCCGCGAGGGACGCGGGCCGGGTCAGGCCAGGCGTGCGCGCCCATGGCGTCCATGGAGGTCCGGGAGCCGCTCCGGAGGTCCTTGGCGCCGTTCGGCGTCGGCCCGGGCGGGGAGCCGCTCCCGCCCTGCCGACGCCGACCAATCTGCCGGAGGCGTGTTAAGCGGGTGCTGCGCGGACGTGACGTGCTCGTACCACTTGCGCGAAGCCGCGCCGACGGCCGGACACCGCAGGTTCGCCGGAGCCCCGGCCGGTCCACCGGACGTCCGCCGTCACTTGCCCGTCTTGGCCAGGAAGGCCAGCAGGTCCTGACGGCTGACCACACCGGTCGGCTTGCCCTCGACGAGGACGATCGCCGCGTCGGCCTTGCCGAGCACGCTCATCAGGTCGCCGACCGGCTCGCCGGAGCCGACCTGCGGCAGCGGCGCCGACATGTGCTGCTCCAGCGCGTCGTCCAGCGAGGCGCGCTTGCTGAACAGGGCGTCCAGCAGCTCCCGTTCGACGACCGAGCCGACGACCTCGGCGGCCATCACGTCCGGGTGGCCCGCGCCGGGCTTGACGACCGGCATCTGCGAGACGCCGTACTCGCGCAGCACCTCGATGGCCTGGCCGACGGTCTCCTCGGGGTGCATGTGGACGAGGGACGGGATGGCGCCGTGCTCCTTGTCGACGAGCACGTCGGCGACGCGGGCGCTGGGGCCCTCGTCCTCCAGGAAGCCGTAGTCGGCCATCCACTCGTCGTTGAAGATCTTGCTGAGGTAGCCGCGGCCGCTGTCCGGGAGCAGGACGACGACCACGTCGTCCTCGGTGAGCCGCTCCGCGACGCGCAGCGCGGCCACCACCGCCATGCCGCAGGAGCCGCCCACCAGCAGGCCCTCCTCCTTGGCGAGGCGGCGGGTCATCTGGAAGGAGTCCTTGTCGGACACCGGGACGATCTCGTCGGCGACCGTGCGGTCGTAGGCGGTGGGCCAGAAGTCCTCGCCGACGCCCTCGACGAGGTAGGGGCGCCCGGAGCCGCCGGAGTACACCGAGCCCTCGGGGTCGGCGCCGACGATCCTGACCCGGCCGTCACTGGCGTCCTTGAGGTAGCGGCCGGTGCCGGAGATGGTGCCGCCGGTGCCCACACCCGCCACGAAGTGGGTGATCCGCCCCTCGGTCTGCTCCCACAGCTCGGGGCCGGTGGAGTGGTAGTGCGAGGCCGGGTTGTCCGGGTTGGAGTACTGGTCCGGCTTCCACGCGCCCGGCGTCTCCCGGACCAGGCGGTCGGAGACGTTGTAGTACGAGTCCGGGTGCTCGGGGTCGACGGCGGTCGGGCACACCACCACCTCGGCGCCGTAGGCCCGCAGCACGTTGATCTTGTCGGTGCTCACCTTGTCGGGGCACACGAAGATGCACTTGTAGCCCTTCTGCTGGGCCACGATGGCCAGGCCGACGCCCGTGTTGCCGCTGGTGGGCTCCACGATCGTGCCGCCGGGCCGGAGCGCGCCGCTCTGCTCGGCCGCCTCGATCATGCGCAGGGCGATGCGGTCCTTCACCGACCCGCCGGGGTTGAAGTACTCCACCTTGGCCAGGACGGTCGCCTTGATGCCCTTGGTCACGCTGTTGAGCTTCACCAGCGGGGTGTTGCCGACGAGGCTGATCATCGAGTCGTGGAATTGCACCGTTGTCTCCGGATGCTGCAAAAAGATGCGGTCGTAATGGTTCCGCCAGCCTACGGCCCCCGCGGGTCGTTCACTCCCTGTTGAGATTGGCCGACGGCCTGTACGGGGCAAGGAGTGGGTGTACGGGTTCGAGGAGGTGGCGGCGACGTATGACGGGGATGTCGAGGGCGCGGGTGGCCCGGCGGATCGCGGCGGGCGCGGCGTACGGGGGCGGCGGGGCCGGTCTGGCCGGGGTGGCCGTCGTCGGGCTGCTGCTGGCGGAGGTGCGGCTGGCCAAGCGCCACGTGGGCAACGGGGCGAGTCCGCAGGTGCCGAACGCCCAGGGGATGTACGGCACCTCGTACGGGGTGTCGGGTGAGCCGCCGCTGCTGCTGACCATGCTGGGCGACTCCACGGCCGCGGGGCAGGGCGTGCACCGCTCCGGGCAGACGCCGGGTGCGCTGCTGGCGTCCGGGCTCGCCGCGGTCGCCGAGCGGCCGGTGCTGCTGCGCAACGTCGCGCTGCCCGGCGCCCGCTCCGACGATCTCGAACGCCAGGTCGGGCTGGCCGTGACCGGCCAGGACCGGGTCCCCGACGTGTGCGTGATCATGATCGGCGCGAACGACGTCACCCACCGCATGCCGGCCACCCGCTCCGTGCGCTGCCTGTCCGCCGCGGTACGGCGGCTGCGTACCGCGGGCGCGGAGGTGGTGGTGGGCACCTGCCCCGACCTGGGCACGATCGAGCCGGTGCAGCAGCCGCTGCGCTGGCTGGCGCGGCGGGCCTCACGGCAGCTGGCGGCGGCCCAGACGATCGGGGCCGTGGAGCAGGGCGGGCGCACCGTGTCGCTGGGCGACCTGCTCGGCCCGGAGTTCGCGGCCAATCCCCGCGAGCTGTTCGGACCCGACAACTACCATCCCTCGGCCGAGGGCTACGCGACCGCCGCGATGGCCGTCCTGCCGACCGTGTGCGCCGCTCTCGGGCTGTGGCCCGCCGAGGACGAGCGCCCGGACCTGTCCCGCGACGAGGGCTTCCTGCCGGTGGCACGGGCCGCCGCGGAGGCCGCGTCGGAGGCGGGCACGGAGGTCGCCGCCGCGATGCCGACCGGCCCGCGCGGGCCCTGGGCCCTGCTGAAGCGCCGCCGCAGGCGCCGCGTCCACGAACCGGACCCGGCCCCGGCGTCCGCCTCGCCCCAGCCGTCGTGACCCGGGGCGGAGCGAGCGGGCGTCATGACGTGGACGCCGTGGCCTGAGGACGCCGTGGCCTGAGGCCGTGCCCGGGCCGTCGTGCCCCGACCGTCGTGACCCGACCGTCGTGACCGGGACGCCGCGGCCCGGGCGCCGTGGCCTGACCGTCGTGCCCCGACCGTCGTGACCGGGACGCCGCGGCCCGGGCGCCGCGACCCAGGGAGCGGTGTGATCCGGCGGCCGGGGCCGCCTCGGGCGGGCGTGTACGGGCACGGGCGGACGAGCGGACGGGCACGGGCGGACGAGCACGGGCACGGCAGGCGGACGTGGGCACGGCGGGCGGACGTGGGTACGGCGGGCGGGCGGGCGCGGGCGCGTGCGGTTCGGCCCGGACCGGTGCCCGCTCCGGCCGGCCCTCTCCGTACACGCACCGTTCACCCGGTGCGTGTTGCGACGTAACCGCGGCATTCCCGGGGACGGCGAGGGTGATCGTCTTCCATGTCATGCTGCTGTCAGGAGTCCGTGGCCGCGATGCGTATGCCGTCCCCGAGAACCGCCGCCTCCCCCGCGCCGACCAGAGGCCGGGATCCCTGGTGGGACAACACGCGGTTCGTGTCGGCCGCGCTGATCGTGATCCTGCACACCACCGGCAGCCTGCTCAGCCGGCACGACGGTCTGGCGGTGTACCACGTGGGCACCTGGGCGTTCCGGGTGCCGCTCTTCGTGGTCCTGGCCGGCGTGTTCAGCAGCGGCGGCCCGCTCGGCCCGCGCCGGCTGCGCACCCTGCTGCAGAGCATCGTCATACCGGCCCTGATCTTCAGCGTGCTGTACTCGCTGGAGGTCAGGGCGCTCGGGGGCGCGTTCACCCTGCACATCACACAGCTGCCGTGGACGCTGTGGTTCCTGATGTCGCTGTTCTTCTGGCGGCTGCTGCTGCCGCTGGTGGTGCAGCTGCGCCACCCGCTGCTGGTGACCACGCTGGTGTCGCTGGCCGTCGGCTACGTGGACACCTTCGGCATGCAGTACTCCGCCAGCCGCACCCTGGTCTACCTGCCGCTGTTCTACCTCGGCTGGCGGCTCGGGCAGGGCATGCTCCGGGACTGGTTCGAGGCCCGGTGGAGCCTGCCGGTGGCCGTGGCGGGCATCGCGGCCTCGCTCGCCGTGGGATGGCTGTGGCACGAGGACGTCTCGGGCACCTGGCTGTCGATGCGTCACCCCTACACCTCCGCCACCGACACCGCGCTGGGCCTGGAGGGCGCCTGGGTGGTGCGGCTGGTGATCCTGGCGTCCGCGGCCGCGCTGGTGCTGTGCCTGCTGCGGGTGATGCCGAAGCGGCGGCTGCCCTTCATCTCGCTGCTCGGCTCGGGCGGCTTCACGATCTACCTGCTGCACCCGCTGGTCCTGCTGCCGCTGCGGGAGAAGGGCGTGATCGCCCGCGCCGACACCCGTCCGGAGCTGATCGGCCTGATGGCGGGCGCGGTCCTGCTCGCCGCGCTGCTCGGCTCGCCGTGGGTGCGGCGCCTGGTCCAGCCGCTGACCCGGCCGCCGGTGGGCTGGCTGTTCGCCCCGGCGCCCGCGCCGGAGGGCCCGGCCGCGGCCGGGCCGCCGGGGACGCCCGCGGCGGGCGCGGGCGCCACCGGCCCGGACGGCACCGCGAGCAGCACCGGGACGCGTTCCGCCGGCCCGAACGGCACCGGTGCCGGCGTCGCGGAAGCCGGCACCGCGCGACCGGCCGCGCCGGGCTCCGCCGCGCCCGGCGAGGGCCTCGGGGCGCCGCGGCCGGAGGTGTCGCCGACCGGACGCTAAGCAAGCGCTTGGAAAAGAGTTCCGCATCACACCCGGATGCCGGTGACCAACGCCATACGTACGGGTAACTTCCCCCCAGTACGCCCTTCCCACGCCGTCTGGAGCCGTGATGCCCGAAGCCGTGATCGTCTCTGCCGCCCGCTCCCCCATCGGCCGCGCCTTCAAGGGCTCCCTGAAGGACCTGCGCCCGGACGACCTCACCGCCACGATCATCCAGACCGCCCTCGCCAAGGTCCCCGGGCTGGACCCGGAGGACATCGACGACCTGATGCTCGGCTGCGGCCTGCCCGGCGGCGAGCAGGGCAACAACCTGGGCCGCATCGTCGCCGTGCAGATGGGCATGGACCACCTGCCGGGCTGCACGATCACCCGCTACTGCTCCTCCTCGCTGCAGACCTCCCGGATGGCCCTGCACGCCATCAAGGCCGGCGAGGGCGACGTGTTCGTCTCGGCCGGCGTCGAGATGGTCTCCCGCTTCACCAAGGGCAACTCCGACAGCCTGCCCGACACGCACAACCCGCTGTTCGCCGAGGCCGAGGCGCGCACCGCTGCCGTCGCCGAGTCCACCGGCTCCACCTGGCACGACCCGCGCGAGGACGGCCTGGTGCCGGACGCCTACATCGCGATGGGCCAGACCGCGGAGAACCTCGCCCGACTGAAGGGCATCACCCGCGAGGAGATGGACGAGTTCGGCGTCCGCTCGCAGAACCTGGCCGAGCAGGCGCTGAAGAACGGCTTCTGGGAGCGGGAGATCACCCCGGTGACACTCCCCGACGGCACGGTCGTCGCCAAGGACGACGGCCCCCGCGCGGGCGTCACCATGGAGGGCGTCGCGGGCCTGAAGCCGGTCTTCCGCCCCGACGGCCTGGTCACCGCGGGCAACTGCTGCCCGCTGAACGACGGCGCCGCGGCGCTGGTCATCATGTCGGACACCAAGGCCCGGGAGCTGGGCCTTACCCCGCTGGCCCGGATCGTGTCGACCGGCGTCTCCGGCCTGTCCCCGGAGATCATGGGCCTCGGCCCGGTCGAGGCCTCCCGGCAGGCCCTGGCCCGCGCCGGCCTGGCCATCGGCGACATCGACCTGGTCGAGATCAACGAGGCGTTCGCCGCACAGGTGATCCCCTCCTACCGTGAGCTGGGCATCGACCTCGACCGGCTGAACGTCAACGGCGGCGCCATCGCCGTCGGCCACCCCTTCGGCATGACCGGCGCCCGCATCACCGGCACGCTGATCAACTCCCTCCAGTTCCACGACAAGCAGTTCGGCCTGGAGACCATGTGCGTCGGCGGCGGCCAGGGCATGGCCATGGTCATCGAGCGCCTGAGCTGACCGACCCGGCGTCACCGGAGCACCACCCGGCGTCACACCGCGGCCCGGAGTCCGAGACCCCCTCGGACTCCGGGCCGTTTCGTGATCCAATCTCCCCCAGGATGTGACCTATCTCCCTCACCAGGGGATATACGCAGCTCAGCGCCGTCCGGACCGGGATGCCGACGCAACGCCCTGTCCGATTCGTGACGTTACGCACTGACAGCTGGTTAGTCCGCCCTTCAAGCTGTTGTAGGAAGTCGGGGGGTCGACGAGGAACCGGGAGTACGTCAGTGAGCGCCATGCCGATCGCCCTGCTGGTCACCACGGCCGCCACCGGCGCCGTGGGTGTCGCCGTCCTGCGCACCCTCGTCGGGCTGCGCCGTCAGGTCGCCGCCCTGCGCAGCGAGCTGGCCGAGAGCCACGCCTCCGCCCGCCCCGTCGTCCCCGCCGCCCGCGGCGCGGCCGACGCCGGGGAGATACGCACCGCCGTCGCCGAGGCGCTCGCCGAGGAGCGCGAGCGCGAGCTGGCCGAGGCGCGCGCCTTCTGGGCCGCGCAGGAGGCCCGGGACGCCTCCGACGCGCCCTCGCTGCTGGGCCTGGCCGACAACGACCTGTTCCTGCCGCGGCAGTCCGACCTCGCGGGCCTGGAGCCGCTGGAGCCGGTGACCGAGCCGGGCGCCGACGCCGAGGAGTTCGCCGGGGAGTCCCCGGAGCTGGCCGCGGCCCGCCGCCGCCACCCCTCCCACCCGGACTTCGTCCCGGTCGCCTCGCCCGTGGTCAACGACCACGAGCGCACCCTCACCACCCTGGAGGGCCTCGCCTCCTCCCGCACCGAGCTGACCGACGTGCGCCCCGGCCCCCTCGGCACCCTCGACGTGTACGTCTTCGCCGACGGCACGACCCTGTGCATGACGCCGGGCCACCGCGAGACGGCGGAGCGCCTGTCCGCGGCCCTCAACGCCGGCGAACAGCCGCACCTGCTGGGCGGCTCGGGCATCTCGGGCGCCTACACCCTCACGTTCTCGTGCGGCGAGGAGAGCGTGTACGTCCTGGCCGACCGGGTCATCGCCGGCCTCTGAGCAGACCGGGCGAGGTCCACCCCGGTCCGGCTGCGCACCGGGGCGGCGCAGGGCACCGCGCACCTGCCGCGACGGCGCGGCGGCCGGGCGACGTCACACCGCAGCACCTGCGGCGGAGCACTCAGACGCCGGCGCGTTTCTGCGCCTCCTCGACCAGCAGCACCGCCGCGGCGACCTGCTGTTCGGTCGCCAGCACCACCGCGAGATCCCGCCCGGCCACGGTCACCTGGTCCGCCGCGGCGAACATCCCCGCGTCCGGCATCTCCCGGGGCGTGCCCCCCGGCGCCTCCAGCTCCTGCGCCCTGCGGGCCAGGTCCCGGGCCAACCGGAGGGCCTCCGCGGCGGCGCCGCGCTGCAGGCGGCTCTGCGGTGCGGCCCTGAGCCGGTCGGCGAAGTGATCCACAGCCCGAATGAGCCCCGTCGTATCAACCACCCCGCGAGACTACGCGGCGGCGCACGACCGTCGCCAATGCGCGAGCGGACTGTTGCCATCGGGCGAACGCTGAGGCACCGTGACCTGAAGGACCGGCTTACATCCCCTGCGTCCGGAGGTGCCGATGTCCCACGTCCTCTCCGAGGAGACCCACCGCAACATGCTCGCCCGCATTCCGCACTGCACCGGTCGTGAAGTCTCCGACTGGCTGCGCACCGTGGAGGAAGGCCCCGCTCTCTTCCGCTTCGAGGAGAAGGTCAGCTGGCTGCGCCACGAGTACAACCTCGCGTACGGCCACGCCAAGGCGATCGTCCACGAGTACGACCTGAGGAGGGCGGCGCGCAAACTGCTCTGAGCGCGCCACGACGGACCCGCACCACCCCCCCGACCCACCTCTCACCCCTGTGCGCGCTGTCGTCGCGCCCGCACCGCAACCCCCGTCCCCGGAAGGACAGCAGAGGGCCCGGAGCGGATCTGCCGCCCCGGGCCCTCTCACGCGGTCAGGTGCCGTGCGGCACCACCGGTCAGTCGTCGCCGCTGAAGATGGCGACCAGCCGCAGCATCTCGACGTAGATCCACACCAGGGTCATGGTCAGGCCGAACGCGGCCAGCCAGGACTCCTCGCGCGGGGCGCCGTAGGCGATGCCGTCCTCGATCTGCTTGAAGTCCAGGGTGAGGAAGAACGCGCCGAGCACGATGGCGATGATGCCGACGATCGCACCGAGCGGACCGAAGCTGCGCAGACCGCCGTCCTCGGCGACGCCGAAGACGACGAGCAGCAGGTTGACGGCCATCACCAGGATGAAGGCCATCGCGATCGCCATGCCGATGCGGGCGTAGCGGGCGGTGACGCGGACCCAGCCGGCCTTGTAGACCAGCAGGGTGGCCCCCGACACGGCCATGGTGCCGAGCACCGCCTGGAAGGGCGCGCCGGACCAGACGCTGTTGTACATCTCGCTGATCACGCCGAGGAAGACGCCTTCGAAGGCGGCGTACGACAGGATCAGCGCGGGCGAGGCCGTGCGCTTGAACGACTGCACCATCGCCAGGACGAACGCGATGAGCGCGGCGCCGATGGCGAGGCCGTAGCTGGTGGACGACACCGGCAGCAGGACCCACGCGAGCACGGCGCCGACGGCGACGGTGCCGAGCGTGAGGGCCGAGCGCGCGACGACGTCGTCCATGGTCATCCGGCCGGTGGCGGCCGGAGCCTGCGGCGGGGCGCCGTACTGCAGGTCCTGCTGGGCGTACGGGTTCTGCGCGTAGGGGTTGCCACCTGCCGGCTGGGCGTACGGGTTGCCCTGCGTGCCGACAGCCCCGGCCTGCGGCGCGGCGTTGAAGCCCGCGTAGCCGTTGTCGCGGCTGAACCCCCGTCGCGAGAAGACCGGGTTGCTGCTCCTCATTTCACTCCTCCATGGCCGCGCTGCGCGGCCTTGGCTCAAGAGTAATGGAAGGGCAAAGGGATGACCCTACTGCCTGGGGAGGATCTTTCCCCTGCCCTGGTGCGGAACACGCTACGCCGCCCGGTGATTCCCGCCACGCCCGGGGCGCACTCATGACGAAGCCGGTACACAGCCGGAACCGGCCGGAGACCGGGCACCGGCCGGCGTCGCCGGGCCGGTCCGCCCCGCCCCGCGCCGCCGGCGCGCTCCCGGCCCGCCGCCCACCCCGCCCCGCACTCCGGCCGGGTGACACCACGACAGCCCGAAAAGCCCGGAATGCCACTTTTGGGCTATCGGGCGGCGTTGCTCCCGCACACCCCGGAGGTCCGGTACGGCACACCGCGGGGAGGAGGCCTCCCCGCGCGGCGCGTCCGACGAAGCGGAAGGCCGCCGCGCCCCCTTCGTCCCGGCGGCGCGGGGCGGCCGGACGGCGGTGCGTCCGAGGTTCGCTCAGCCGGTCCGCCCCACCCGCACTCCTTCACCCGCGGCCTGGACCGGGACCGCGACGCCGCAATGTGGCGGGGTCGCGCAGTCCGGCGTCGTGCAGGCCGACGTCCCGGCGAGGAAGAAGAGGACAAGCCGCCCGCCCGGACGCAGCGCGGCAGCCACCGCGGGCAGCAGGCCGCGCGGCTCGGTGGAGTCGACGGCGCCGAAGACGCTGCAGGGCACGCCGCAGGTGTCCGGTGCCGCGCGCGAGTGGCTCGCCGCATCGGCGTGGATGAGACGCAGGCGTGGGGCGCCGGCTCCCTGAGGGGAGTACGGCGACTTCGGGGCAAGAGGCCAGCTCAGACCCCATACAGGGGGATACAGGGAGATATGGGGGGGGTGGTGCCCGGAACCGGACTCGAACCGGTACGCCCGCGAGGGGCAGCGAGGTTTAAGCTCGCCGTGTCTGCATTCCACCATCCGGGCAGGCCATGGGCTCCGCTTCGAGGTTCGAGCCTATCGGTGTACATCCCCCGAACAGCGGCCAGGCGGACCGATGTTGTCTTATTTTATTGGCGTCTGAGGGAGCATCAGACCACGGCGCGGGCCATCGGCACTTGCCAACAGCCTTGCGTGCGGCGGCACGGGACGCATACGGAATGACGGAATTTCACCGTCTCGACCCATGGGGCGTCCGGGGTCCGGGCCACCCCTCCGGCACGACGCGAGCCACCCTCGTGTCAGGCCTCCGGTACGGCTCCACCAGCCCTCCGCCGGACCTCGACCGGGACTCCGCCCGGACTCCACCAGGATTCCGCCAGGCCTCCGCGATGTCCCGGCCGGACCTCCGTCCGGCCTCCGGAACTCTTCGAGTACGACCCCTCACGGACCCTTCGGCCGTCCACCGCACGAGGTGCCGCCTCGGGGTCGGGGGTCATCCCCTGGTATGACGCCGCCGTGTCCGGTGCGACCGCAGACGGCCCCCGGAACCGGAACAGCGTCTGACTCCACGGGGCTGCGGCGCCGAGACGATGGACGGGTCGTTCATTCGCCCCGTCCCGACAGGAGCCTCTTCCCGTGACCACCACTCCCCTCGCCGGCCGCACCACCGCGGTGGCCGCGCGCGCCACGGAGCTGTCGAAGATCTACGGACAGGGCGAGACCCAGGTGGTCGCCCTCGACCGGGTCTCCGTCGACTTCCACCAGGCCCGGTTCACCGCGATCATGGGCCCCTCGGGTTCCGGCAAGTCCACGCTGATGCACTGCGTGGCCGGGCTCGACACCTTCTCCTCGGGCTCGGTACGGATCGGCGACACCGAGCTGGGCGCCCTGAAGGACAGGCAGCTCACCCGGCTGCGCCGGGACAAGATCGGCTTCATCTTCCAGGCGTTCAACCTGCTGCCGACGCTGACCGCGCTGGAGAACATCACCCTGCCGATGGACATCGCCGGCCGCCGGCCGGACCAGCAGTGGCTGGACACCGTGATCCGCATGGTGGGCCTGGCCGGGCGGCTCGGGCACCGGCCCGCGCAGCTGTCCGGCGGTCAGCAGCAGCGCGTCGCGGTGGCCCGCGCGCTGGCGTCCCGGCCGGACATCGTCTTCGGCGACGAACCCACCGGCAACCTCGACTCCCGCTCCGGCGCGGAGGTGCTGGGCTTCCTGCGCAACTCGGTGCGCGAGCTGGGCCAGACCGTGGTGATGGTCACCCACGACCCGGTCGCCGCCGCCTACGCCGACCGGGTGGTGTTCCTCGCCGACGGCCGGATCGTCGACGAGATGCACGACCCGAGCGCCGACGCGGTCCTGGACCGGATGAAGCGCTTCGACGCGAAGGGCCGTACCTCCTGATGTTCCGCACCGCGCTGCGCAACGTCCTCGCGCACAAGGCCCGCCTGCTGATGACCGTGCTCGCCGTGATGCTCGGCGTGGCCTTCGTGTCCGGGACGCTGGTCTTCACCGACACCCTCTCCGGCGCCCTGCGGGCCAGCTCCGCCAAGGGCTACGACCAGGTCGACGTGGCCGTCCGGCCCGGTCTCCGGCCGGCCTCCGGCGACCGGCTCGGCGAGGCGGCCGAGCTGACGGACGAACACCTCCGCACCAGCGCCCGGGTACCGGGCGCCGCCTCCGCGACCGGCGTGGTCCGCGGCTTCGCCGCGCTCGCCGGCAAGGACGGCAAGCTCGTCGGCGACGGCTTCCAGTCCGAGGGCGGCAACTACTGGGACGCCTCCGGCACACCCGACGCCCGCTACCCGCTGGCCGAGGGCCGCGCCCCGCACGGCGCGGGCGAGGTGCTGCTCGACTCCCGTACGGCCGAGCGCGCCGGCTACCGGGTCGGCGACACCGTACGCATGTCCGTCGACGGCCCCGTCCTCACTCCGAAGGTCACCGGCGTCTTCACCACCGACGACGGCAACGTCGCCGCGGGCGGCAGCCTCGCCCTGTTCGACACGGCCACCGCGCAGCGGCTGTTCGGCACGCCGGGCCGCTACGACGAGATCGACGTGCGGGCCGCCGACGGCACCTCGCAGGCCGCGCTGAAGGCCGCCCTGGACAAGGCGCTGCCCGCCGGCCTCGTCGAGACCACGACCGGGCGGCAGCTCTCCGACGACCAGGCCCGGACGATCTCGTCCTCGATGAACGGCCTGCAGCAGGGCCTGCTGGTGTTCGCCGGGATCGCCCTCTTCGTGGGCACGTTCATCATCGCCAACACCTTCACCATGCTGGTCGCCCAGCGCACCAGGGAACTCGCGCTGCTGCGCGCGGTCGGCGCCTCCCGCCGGCAGGTCACCCGGTCGGTGCTGATCGAGGCGTTCGTGGTCGGCGCGGTGGCGGGCGTCACCGGCCTGGTCGCGGGCATCGGGATCGGGGCGGGACTGCGGGCGGGGCTGGGTCTGCTCGGCGCGGTCCTGCCGGACGGCCCGCTGGTGGTCGCGCCCGGCACCGTCGTCAGCGCGCTCACCGTGGGCGTCGTGATCACCATGCTGGCGGCGTGGCTGCCGGGCCGCCGGGCCGCGAGGATCCCGCCGGTGGCGGCGATGAGCAGCGTGCACGCGAAGGCGACCACGAAGTCGCTGGTACTGCGCAACACCCTCGGCGCCCTGCTCGCCGCGGCCGGTGCGGCGGTGGTGCTCGCGGCGACCACCATGGACGGCTCCTCCGGCCAGGCGCCGATGGCACTGGGCGCGGTGCTGCTGATCACCGGCGTGTTCGTGCTGACCCCGCTGCTGTCGCGGCCGCTGATCGCGGCGGCGGGTCCGCTGCTGCGCGGGTTCGGCGTGTCCGGCAGGCTCGCCCGCCGCAACGCGCTGCGCAACCCGCGGCGTACGGCGGCCACCGCGTCGGCGCTGATGATCGGTCTGACGCTGATCACGGGCATGACGGTGATGGCCGGCAGCCTGCAGAAGGCCATCGACGGCATGGCCTCCGCGTCCCTGAAGGCGGACTACGTCGTCGCCATGGCGGGCGGCTACGACCTGTCGCCGGACGTCGAGCGGAAGCTGAAGGACGTCGAGGGCGTCACCGCGACCAGCCCCCTGCGCAGCGCCGCCGCCCGCATCGGCGGGGAGACGGAGTTCCTCACCGGCGTCACCGGCTCCACCATCGCCGAACTCACCGACCTCACCGTCGACGAGGGCACCTTCACCGTCGCGGGTGGCCGGGTCATGGTCGACGACCAGACGGCCGAGGCGCGCGGCTGGAAGGCCGGGACGCGTCTCACCGCGGCCCACGAGGACGGTGCCGGGCAGCGGATGACCGTCGCCGGAATCTACCGGGGCAACGACCTGATCAGCGGCATCCTCGTGGACAACGCGGCGCTCGCCCCGCACCAGGACCGGCCCCGCGACATGAAGGTCATGGTCAAGACAGCGGGGGGTGCCTCGGCGGACGCCAAGGACCGCCTGGAGAAGGCCCTCGGCTCCAACCCGGCGATCCGGGTGCAGGACAAGGCGGACATCTCCCGGGAGGTCGCGCATCTGTTCACGGTGATCCTGAACATGGTCTACGGCCTGCTCGCGATGGCCGTCGTCGTGGCCGTCCTCGGCGTCGTCAACACGCTGGCCATGTCGGTCTTCGAGCGCTCCCAGGAGATCGCCATGCTCCGGGCGATCGGCCTGGACCGCAGCGGGGTGAAGCGCATGGTGCGGCTGGAGTCGCTGGTGATCTCCCTGCTGGGCGGGGTGCTCGGCATCGGGCTGGGCGTGTTCTTCGGCTGGGCGGCCGGGCAGCTGGCCGGCGCCGGGATGCCCACGTACGAACTGGTGCTGCCCTGGGCCCGGTTGGGTGTGTTCCTGCTGCTGGCCGGAGTGGTCGGGGTGCTGGCCGCACTGTGGCCGGCCCGTCGCGCGGCCCGGCCGGCCCCGCTGTCCGGGCTGTGAGCGGCGCCCGTCCGTGAGGGTCCGTCCGGCGCCGGGGCCCGGTCCGCAGCGCAGTGACGCGGACCGGGCCCCGGCGCGCGGGCAGGGCAGGCCGCCGCGCGGGCAGGCAGGGCAGGCCGGGCAGGCCAGGCCGGGCAGGCCAGGCGGTTCAGGCCGCCGGGCAGGCCGGTCAGGTCCAGGAGCGGGCCCGCAGCGGCATCCCGGAATCTCCCGGGTCCGGACTGCGCACCGCGAGCACCTGGTTGACGCCGATGCGGTTGCGCTCGAAGGCGAGGGCGGAGGCGGCCATGTAGAGCCGCCAGACACGGGCCCGGCCGGGTCCGGCCAGCCGCACCGCCCGTTCCCAGTCGCTCTCCAGGTTCTCCACCCAGCGGCGCAGGGTGAGCGCGTAGTGCTCGCGCAGCGCCTCCACGTCGCGGACCTCGAACCCGGCCCTCTCCAGCTGGGTGACCGTGGTGCCCAGCGGCTGGAGCTCGCCGTCGGGGAAGACGTAGGCGTCGATGAAGGCGTCGACGGTGTAGGCCGTCTCGTCGCGCTGCGGGCGGCGGGCGATCTGGTGGTTGAGCAGGCGCCCGCCGGGCCGGAGCAGGGCGTACAGGTCCTGCGCGTACTCCAGGTACCGCTCCTCGCCGACGTGCTCGGCCATGCCGATGGAGGAGACGGCGTCGTAGGGGCCGTCCCCGATGTCGCGGTAGTCCTGGACGCGGATCTCGATCCGGTCGGTGAGCCCCTCGCCGGCGACGCGCTTGCGGGCGTAGGCCGCCTGCTCGCGGGAGAGGGTGACGCCGACGACGCTCGCCCCGTGCTCGCGGGCGGCGTGGACCGCCATCGAGCCCCAGCCGCAGCCGACGTCCAGCAGCCGCTGACCGGGGGTCAGGGCGAGCTTGCGGCAGACCAGTTCGAGCTTGTCGCGCTGAGCGCTCTCCAGCGTGCCCGCGTCCTCCCAGTAGGCGCAGGAGTACACCATGGACGGCCCGAGGACGAGTTCGTAGAAGTCGTTGCCGACGTCGTAGTGGTGGCTGACGGCCCGCCGGTCGGTGCGGCGGGTGTGCAGGTGGCCGGGGCGGCGCACCTCCTCGGGCGGGGGCGCCGGGGGAAGGGCCGGCCCGGCGAGTCGCACCAGCCCGAGCGCGGCCGACCGCACCTCGGGGTCGCGCAGCGTCTGGCGGAGGGTGCGGGCCTGCTCGCCACGGTCCCAGATCAGCCCCGACATCAGGTCCAGGGCGGCGTAGAAGTCGCCCTCGATCTCCAGGTCTCCGGCCACCCAGGCGCGGGCCAGGCCCAGTTCGCCGGGCTTCCACAGCAGCCGCCGCAGTGCCCGGCGGTTGCGGACCACCAGGACCGGCGCGTCCGGCGGGCCCGCCTGCGAACCGTCCCAGGCGCGGATACGGACCGGGAGGGCAACTCCCAGCACCTGTTCGAGAAGGCTCTTCAGCCGCGGCGCGGCGTCGGCCATGGCGCACACCTCCGAATGGGTCGTCCCGGCTCCGTCGAGGGGAGGGCCGGGGCGTTCGGTCCCGGATGTCTGACACCACGTAAACACCTTCACCCCCGGCCCGCAGTCCCCCACGCGCGTCATGTCCGGGCAAATCCTCCGCAGGGACCGCACCGGCGGGGCGGGGACGGCCGCGCGGGGCCGGGGGTGCGGGGCGGGAGCGGCCCGCGGGGAGCGGGGGCCGGACATGCCGCAGGGCCTCCCGCACCACGGATGGCGGGAGGCCCTGCGGCAGCGGACCTCGGGTCCCGGAGCCCTCGGAGGACCCGGGTCAGGAGGCCTTGGCCTTCTCCCCGGTCTTCTGTGCGGCAGCCGGGGCCGGGGCGGGCTTGGCCGCCTCGTAGAACTCCTCGCGGGGAGTCTCCAGGGCGCCGAGCGACACGACCTCCCGCTTGAGGAACATGCCGAGCGTCCAGTCCGCGAAGATGCGGATCTTGCGGTTCCACGTCGGCATGGCCAGACCGTGGTAGCCGCGGTGCATGTACCAGGCGAGGCGTCCCTTGAGCTTGATCTTCATCTTGCCCATGACGATCATCGCGACGCCCTTGTGCAGGCCGAGGCCGGCGACCGCGCCCTTGTTGGCGTGCTCGTACTCCTTCTGCGGGAAGCCCCGCATGCCGGAGATGACGTTGTCGCCGAGGACCCTCGCCTGACGCAGCGCGTGCTGGGCGTTGGGCGGGCACCAGGCGTTCTCGTTGCCCGCCTTGCGGCCGACGAGGTCGGGCACCTGGGCGTTGTCGCCGGCGGCCCAGATGTAGTCGGTGCCCTGGACCTGGAGGGTCGGCCGGGTGTCGACGTGGCCGCGCGGGCCGAGCGGCAGGCCGAAGCGGGTGAGTGCCGGGTTGGGCTTGACGCCGGCCGTCCAGACGATCGTGTTGGAGTCGACCTCCAGCCCGTTCTTCAGCACCACGTGGCCGTCGACGCAGGAGTCCATGGAGGTGGAGAGGTAGATCTCCACGCCCCGGCTCTCCAGGTGCTCCTTGCCGTACTGGCCGAGCTTCGGGCCGACTTCGGGCAGGATCCTGTCGGCGGCGTCGACCAGGATGAAGCGCATCTCCTCGCGGGACACGCCGGCGTAGTACTTGGCCGCGTCGCGGGCCATGTCCTCGACCTCGCCGATGGTCTCGGCACCGGCGAAGCCCCCGCCGACGAACACGAAGGTGAGCGCCTTGCGGCGGATGTCCTCGTCCGTGGTGGAGGCGGCCTTGTCGAGCTGCTCCAGCACGTGGTTGCGCAGGCCGATGGCCTCCTCGATGCCCTTCATGCCGATGCCCTGCTCGGCGAGGCCGGGGATCGGGAAGGTGCGGGAGACCGCGCCGAGCGCGATCACCAGGTAGTCGAAGGGCAGTTCGTAGGCCTCGCCGACCAGCGGGGCGACCGTCGCGACCTTGCGGTCCTGGTCGATGGTGGTGACCCGGCCGGTGAGGACCTCCGCCTTGGGCAGCACGCGTCGCAGCGGGACGACGACATGGCGCGGGGAGATGCTGCCGGCGGCGGTTTCGGGGAGGAAGGGCTGGTAGGTCATGTACGACCGGGGGTCGACGACCGTGACGGTCGCCTCTCCGTAGCGCATCTTCTTCAGGATGCGCCGAGCGGCGTACAGGCCTACGTACCCACCGCCTACTACGAGGATCCTGGGACGCTCCGTGGTGCTCATGCCATCGAGTATCCACCCGGCTCAGGACCGTCGCTCGTGCGCCCCTTCACAAGGTCGGGCGGGCCTCGTGCTACACTCCGCGGCCCACGTGACCGAGGCCACCCTGCGGATCGGGAACCATGATCAGCCCCGGCCCGTTGTCAATGCCGCGTGAACTGGCTCTCCGGGCTTCGGAAACCGTTGTGAGCATCGCTCCCCGGGGCCGTGCCCCCTCTCGCCGCGGCGACCCCACTCCCGCATTCGAAGGCCCCTCGGACCACCGGAACGGCCTATCGGAGGCCCCTCGGCACCCTTCGGGGCCGAAATCCTTGTGAAGAACTTCACGAACTTTTCCGTCGCGGTACCCCGAAAGGCCCTTCCGCACCCCCTCCAGCCCGCTCATACGCTACCCGCGCCGCTCACCCGGCGACTACCGCCCGGTAGGAAATCGCCCTGCGGACCGCCCACTTCGGGCCGCGGGGCCGGCCACCCCCGGCACCCAGCCCGCCGCCCGCCGGCCGCCCCGCGTCGACGGCGCGCGGCGCGGGCCCGCCGGTCAGCGGGGGCCGGGCACCAGGGACCAGGCGATGCCGTCGAGGATGTCGTGCTCGCTCACCACGACCTCCGCGGCGCCGGTGCGCTCCATGACCGCCAGCAGGACCAGAGCACCCGCCGCGATCACGTCGACGCGGCCGGGGTGCAGGGAGGGGATCGCCGCGCGCTCGGCGTGCGTGGAGGACAGCAGACGGCCGGCGATCTCGCGCACCCGGTCGCGGGAGACCCGGGAGTGGTGGATGGCCCGCGAGTCGTAGGCGGGCAGGTCCTGCGCGATCGCCGACACGGTGGTCACCGACCCGGCGAGGCCGACCAGGGTGCGCGCCTCGCGCAGCGGCACCGACCGCTCGGCGAGGTCCAGGGCGGCCTCGACGTCGGCGCGCAGCGCGGCGATCTGCTCCTCGGCGGGCGGGTCGGTGATCCGCCCGTCGCGCACCAGGTGCCGCTCGGTCATCCGCACGCAGCCGACGTCCACCGAACGCGCCGCGCGCACGTGCTCCTCGCCGACGACGAACTCCGTGGAGCCGCCTCCGATGTCCACCACCAGGAACGGCCGGTGCAGGTCGGCCCGCCCGGCCAGTTCCCTGGTCGCCCCGGCGAAGGAGAACTCGGCCTCCTGTTCGCCGGTGATGACCTCGGGTTCCACGCCCAGGATGTCCAGGACGCCGCGGACGAACTCGTCGCGGTTCTCCGCGTCCCGGGAGGCGGAGGTCGCCACGAAGCGCAGCCGTTCGGCGCCGTGCTCCTTGATGGCGGCGGCGTACTCGCGGCAGGCGGCGAAGGTGCGCTCCAGCGCCTCGGGGGCCAGCCGCCCGGTGCGGTCGACGCCCTGGCCGAGCCGCACGATCGTCATCCGGCGGTCCAGGTCGACCAGTTCACCGGTCGCGGGGTCGACGTCGGCGACGAGCAGGCGGATGGAGTTCGTACCGCAGTCGATGGCGGCGACGCGCGTCACCGGTCCTCCCCTCCGGCCGTGCCGTCCGCCGCGGCGGCCTCGGACCTCTCGGGCGTGTCGGATGTGTCGGATGTACCGGTTCCACCGGGTGCGCCGGGTGCGCCGGGTGCGCCGGGTGCGCCGGGTGCGCCGGGTGCGCCGGGCAGGGTGACGCAGGCGCCCTTGCGCCACCACTCCGGCAGCATCGCGAGGGCCTCGTCGCCGAGCGGGTTCACACCGGGGCCGGCGGCCAGCGAGTGGGCGACCAGGACGTGCAGGCACTTGACCCGGTCGGGCATGCCGCCCGCGCTGGGGAAGTTCCTCAGCTCCTCGATCGCGTCGCGGCGCCGGACGTAGTCCTCGTGCGCGGCGCGGTAGGCCGCGGCCAGCTCCGCGTCGCTCCGGAGCCGCTCGGTCATCTCCTTCATCACGCCCTCCGCCTCCAGCGTGCCGATGGCCGAGTTCGCCTTGGGGCACGTCAGGTAGTAGAGCGTCGGGAAGGGGGTGCCGTCCGGCAGCCGGGGGGCGGTCTCGACGACGTCGGGCTGCCCGCACGGGCACCGGTGCGCGATGGCGCGCAGTCCGCGCGGCGGCCGCCCGAGCTGCTGCTGGAAGGCCTCGACGTCCGCGTCGGTGGGCTCGGTGCGCGGGGTGGGCGGCGGGGGCGTGTGCATGCGTGTCTTTCTCGTTCGGGTACCGGGACGGCCGCCTCAGCGGTCGGAGGCGTCGGACGTGTCGACGCCGTCCCAGACGTTGGAGTACCAGGGGCGGTCCGCCGCCCCGAGCTCGGCGCGGGACCGCTCCGCCGCGTCCGGGTCGACGACGACGTAGCCGGTCTCGCCGGGCATCACATAGTGCAGCCGCTGCCGGATCTGCTGCTCGGCGTAGGCGTCGTCCTGCCAGCGCGCCTTGAGGTCGCGCAGTTGCTCCACGCGCTCCTCGGCCTGCCGCTTCTGCCGCTGCAGGTCGGCGATCTCGGCGCGCTGGGCGACGTACTGCCGCATGGGGTAGGCGAGCGCCACCACCAGCGAGCAGACCACCAGGGCGAGCAGCGCGGCCCGGCCGGTCAGCCGGGAGCGGCGGGCCTGGCGGCGGGTCTGGGAACGGTAGACGCGGGCCGCGGTCTGCTCGCCGAGCAGTCGCAGCCTGGTCGTGGTGGAGAACCGGTCCCGGTCCTTCACGGCCATGTGTGCCCGCCTCCCGTTCACGCGCGTACGTCCCCGCACACGGTACGGGACCGGGTACGGGGACGTACGGACGACGCCTCGTCGGGGCTGCGGCTCAGCCCTTGAAGCGGGGGAACGCCGAGCGGCCGGCGTACACCGCGGCGTCGTCGAGGATCTCCTCGATGCGCAGCAGCTGGTTGTACTTGGCGACGCGCTCGGAGCGGGCCGGGGCGCCGGTCTTGATCTGGCCGCAGTTGGTGGCGACGGCCAGGTCGGCGATGGTGACGTCCTCGGTCTCGCCGGAGCGGTGGGACATCATGCACTTGTAGCCGTTGCGCTGGGCGAGCTCGACGGCGTCCAGGGTCTCGGTGAGCGAGCCGATCTGGTTCACCTTGACCAGCAGCGCGTTGGCGGCACCGTCGTCGATGCCGCGCTGCAGCCGCTCGGGGTTGGTGACGAACAGGTCGTCGCCGACCAGCTGGACCTTGTCGCCGAGCCGGTCGGTGATGACCTTCCAGCCGGCCCAGTCGTCCTCGAACAGCGGGTCCTCGATGGAGACGAGCGGGTAGGCCGCCACGAGCTCCTCGTAGTACTCCGTCATCTCCGCGGCGGAGCGCTCCTTGCCCTCGAAGACGTACTTGCCCTCCTTGTAGAACTCGGAGGCGGCGACGTCGAGCGCCAGCGCGATCTGCTCGCCGGGCACGTAGCCGGCCTGCTTGACGGCCTCCAGGATGAGGTCCAGCGCCTCGCGGTTGGAGCCCAGGTTGGGGGCGAAGCCGCCCTCGTCGCCGAGGCCGGTGGACAGGCCCTTGGACTTCAGGACGGCCTTGAGGGTGTGGTAGACCTCGGCGCCCCAGCGCAGGGCCTCGGAGAAGGACTCCGCGCCGATCGGGGCGATCATGAACTCCTGGATGTCCACGTTGGAGTCGGCGTGCGAGCCGCCGTTCAGGATGTTCATCATCGGCACCGGCAGCAGGTGCGCGTTGGGGCCGCCCAGGTAGCGGAACAGCGGCAGGTCGCTGGCCTCGGACGCGGCGTGGGCGACGGCGAGCGAGACGCCGAGGATGGCGTTGGCGCCGAGGGAGCCCTTGTTGTCGGTGGCGTCCAGGTCGAACATGGCCTGGTCGATCAGGCGCTGCTCGGTGGCGTCGTAGCCGACGAGCTCCGGTCCGATCTGCTCGATGACGGCGAGGACGGCCTTCTCGACGCCCTTGCCGAGGTAGCGGTTCGAGTCGCCGTCGCGGAGCTCGATGGCCTCGAAGGCGCCCGTGGAGGCGCCGGACGGAACGGCGGCACGACCCGTGCTGCCGTCGTCGAGGCCGACCTCGACCTCGACCGTGGGGTTGCCTCGGGAGTCCAGGATTTCCCGGGCTACGACGACGTCGATGGACGGCACGAGCATCTCCTTCATGGATGTGACGCGGTGGGCAGGCCGCGGGTGTGGCTCTGCGAGACGAGCCTAACCGGCTCCGGGGGATCGGCCAGCCGATGGCTCATCACGTGGACGGAACCGAGCGTAAATTGTTTCCTAACGGAACAAAAGCGGGGCGGGGTGCCGTCCTGAACGGACCGGAAACCGACCCGGACGGACCGGCGCGGCGGAGGCGGCCGCCGGGGACCGGCCCGGACCCGACCGCGGAGCGGCCGGGGGCGGCCGCCGGACACCGTCCCGCACGGACCGGAGCCCGCAGGACCGGGGCCCGCACGGATCGGAGCCGGCAGGACCGGGGCCCGCACAGACCGGAGTGCGCACGGATCACGGCCGGGCCGGATCAGGGCACGCACAGATCAGGGCCCGGCAGGATCGGGGCACGCGCGGACCAGGGCCCGGCCGGATCGGGGCACGCGCGGACCAGGGCCCGGCCGGGGTGCGCCGGAGGCGCGCCGGGACGCACCCCGCCCCGGCGCGTACGGGGGGACACGCGCCGGGGCGGGAGCTTGGGGGGGAGAGGCGGGGAGCCTCGGCGGAGGTGGGGGCCTCCGGACGGGACGGGCCGCCGCGCCCTACTTCAGGTGCAGCTGCTGGCCCGGGTAGATGAAGTCCGCGTCGTCGATGATGTCCTTGTTCAGCCGGAACAGCTTCTGCCAGCCGCCGTCGACGTCGTGCTCCGCGGCGATCTCGCTGAGGGTGTCGCCCTTGACGACCTTGTACTCGCCGTCGCCCTTCTTGACCTTCTTGCCGGTCGGGGTGGTGACGGTCTTCTTCGTCCGCTGCGGGGCGGCCTGCTGCGCCGGGCGCTCCTGGGAGCGGGAGACGCCGGGCTGCTCGGCCGAACGGCTGGTGGTGTCGGCGCTCGGCTGCGAGGGGGCGGCCGCGGCGGAGCCGCCGTCGTTCGCGGCGCCCGACAGGCCGACGCCGCAGACCGGCCAGGCACCCTTGCCCTGACCCGCCAGGACCTTCTCGGCGATCTCGATCTGCTGGGCCTTGCTGGCCTGGTTCGCGCTGGCGGCGTACTGGGTGCCGCCGTACGCGGCCCAGGTGGAGGCGGAGAACTGCAGGCCGCCGTAGTAGCCGTTGCCGGTGTTGATGGACCAGTTGCCGCCGGACTCGCACTGGGCGACGGCGTCCCACTCGGAGGCGGTGGCGGCGGAGGCGTTGCCGGCCGCGACCAGCGGGGCGGCGACGGCGGCGCCGGCCACGCCGGCGACGGCGATGGCACGGGTGGAGCGCTGGAGGGCGGACGGACGACGGTGCTTGCCCTTGCCGGAGAACAGCATGGAGGATCCCCTCACCGACGCCTGCGAGGTGAGCTGTCGGGTTCGGGCCGGTTGAGTTGCCCGGCCGCGCGCTCCTGGGCGCGCGGCTTCACCCCAAGCCGGTTCCGGCGTCGAGTCACCCCAACCGCCGGGCCCGGCACTTACCTTGGGTCCCCCGCTCCTGCCTACGGCGCATGACGCGACGACTGTTCCCGGGCGGCCGCTGGCAGGATTCGGCGTTGCGGCCGTCGGGGCTCGTGTTGGCGAGCGGTGATGACGGTAGACACGCGATCGGCGGAATTTCAAAGACGATCAGGGCCTCTGAGACTCATCCCACACTTTCACCAAAACGGACATTCACCAACGAACCATGCGTGAACTCCCGCTACTTTTCACCCGATTCGCCCCCGACCGCGAGCGTCTGACCGGGGACGATGAGGTCCGGGTCGGTACCGACCGTCTCCCGGTTCCCGTCGTACAGCGCGCGCCATCCGCCGTCGAGGTCAAGGGAGTCGGCGATGCCCGAGAGGCTGTCGCCCTCCCGGACGACGTACTCGCCGTCGGCGGCGCCGAGGGCGGCGGGGCCGCCGGAGGCGTCCCGGCCCTCGGAACCGGCCGCACGGCCGCCGCCCGCCCCCTCCTCGGCGACGGCGCCGCGATGCCGTCCGGTGCCGGGCTGGAACGGATCGGCCGAAGAGGCGCCGTTCGGGGTGGACTTGTCCGAGTTGTCCGCTGGGCCGCCGACGCCCGCAGGGGCGTCGCCGGCCTCCTCGCCCGTGAGGGCAGGAGAGGAGCCGGGGGTGGCGCCCGCGCCGGCCGACGGGTCAAGGGCGTCCGATGTGTCCGACTTGGCGCTGTCGGGCGAGTCGCCCGGCCCTGAAGCTCCGGACGCCGGGCCGCCACCCGGGCCGGACTCGCCGGACGCGCCGCGGGAATCGGACTCCTCGGACGGTCCGGATGTCTCGGACGATGCAGCCGAATCCGGCGACTTGGGTGATACGGAGGAGTCGGGCGTAACCGGCGAAGTAGATTTTCCGGTCGGCCCGGAGTGGCCGGACCCGTCCTCCGCGACGCCGGTGTCGACGTCCGCCGGTGCCGCGTCCTCGCCGAGCCCCGCGAGCGGACCGCAGGCCGGCCACGCCGACACGCCCTGGTCGGCCAGGACACGCTCGGCCACGGCTATCTGCTGCCGGCGGCTGGCCTGGTCCGGGCCCGGGGCGTACTCCAGCCCGCCGTAGCTCACCCAGTCCAGCTGGCTCAGCTTCAGGCCGCCGTACTGGCCGTACCCGCTGTTCGCGCTCCACGCCCCGCCGGTCTCGCAGTCCGCCACCCGGTCCCAGGTCGTACCGTCCGCCGCGCTCGCGCCGGAGGCGCCGAGCAGCGGGATCGCGATCGCGGAGCCGGTCACTCCGGCCGCGACGAGGAGAGCCGGAGCCTGGCGGGGGCGACGGTGCCGACCGTTCCCGGAGAGCATGCGGTGGCCTTTCGAGCGACGACAGGGACCGGCGCGGCGTGTGCTGCGAGGCGCCGCGCTGATGGGTGAACGTATCGGCAGACGATCACTTGTCACAAGTTCATGCCGTGCAGATCACGTAAAGATCACAGAACTGAGTGACTGTCACGTTCATGCCCGTCAGGTCCCCTCCTCGGCGGGCGGGGTACGGACCCGGAGGGGCGGAACGCCGCACGGGCCACGGCCGGGGCGTGCGGGGCCGGGGCGGGCGGGGCACGGGGCCGGGGCGGGCCGTCCCCGGGCGGGCCCCGGGCGGGCCCGCCTCAGGCGGGTGGGGTGAACTCGACCGGGAGGGTGCGCAGCCCGCGCATGATGAGCCCGCCGCGCCAGCGCAACTCGGCCGGTTCCACCGCGAGTCGCAGGTCCGGCAGCCGGGTCAGCAGCGTCGCCAGCGCGGTGTGCCCCTCCAGCCGGGCCAGTGGCGCACCGAGGCAGTAGTGGATGCCGTGCCCGTAACCGAGGTGCTGGTTGTCGCGGCGCGACAGGTCCAGCGTGTCCGGGTCGGCGAACCGCTCCGGGTCCCGGTCCGCCGCGGCCAGCACGACCAGCACGGGGTCGCCGGGCGCGATGTGCTGCCCGCCGACGGTCAGCGGCCGGGTCGCGAACCGCCAGGTGGCCAGCTCCACCGGGCCGTCGTAGCGCAGCAGTTCCTCCACTCCGGTCTCCAGCAGCGCGGTCTCCCCCGCGGCGAGGGAGTCCTGCAGCCGTGCCCGCTGCCCGGGGTGGGTGAGCAGGGCGTACGTGCCGTTGCCGATGAGGTTGACGGTGGTCTCGAACCCTGCGAACAGCAGGATGAACGCCATGGCCGCCGCCTCGTTCTCGGTGAGGTGCTCACCGTGGTCCGAGGCCCGGATGAGGCCGGAGATGAGGTCCTCGCCCGCCTGCGGGGTGTCCGGCAGCGCCTGCCGTTTGCGGTGGATCAGCTCGGCCAGGTAGCCGCGCATCTTCTTCACCGACCGGGCGACGCCGCCGCGCGGCCCGCCCCCGTGCCGGATCATCATCCCCGCCCAGTCCCGGAAGTCGTCCTGGTCCTCCCGGGGTACGCCGAGCATGTCGCAGATGGCGTAGATGGGCAGCGGGAAGGCGAACTCGTGGATGAGGTCGGCCGAGCCGCGTTCCGCGAACCCGTCGATCAGCAGGTCGGTCAGCTCCTGCACCCGGGGGGCGAACTCCGCGACCCGGCGGGGGGTGAACGCCTTGCTCACCAGCCGCCGCAGCCGGGTGTGGTCGGGCGGGTCGATGTTGAGCAGATGCGTCATCAGCTCCGCCTTGCGCTCCCCGGGGATGCCGGTCCTGCCCCTGGCGTGCGCCGGCTCGTCGTGGTGCTCGGGGTTCTTGGACAGCCGGCTGTCGGCGAGCGCCTGCCTGGCATCGGCGTAGCGGGTGACCAGCCAGGCCTCCACCCCGCTGGGCAGCCGTGTCCGGTGCACGGGCGCGTGCTCGCGGAGCCAGGCGTAGGCGGGGTAGGGGTCGGAGGCGAACTCCCAGGTGAAGAGCTCGGGGGCGGTGCCGCCGGGGACACCCGTGCCGGAGGTGCCCTCGGCGGCGGGACCGGCTCCGGTGGTGCCGCCGGGAGCAGCACTGCCGGACGGAGCGGGGGCCGCGGTGTCGGGGGCCGCGGTGTCGGGGGCCGCGGTGTCGGGGGCGGGGCCGTCGGTGGTGATGCCGTCGGAGGTGATGCCGTCGGAGGTGATGCCGTCGGAGGTGGTGCCGTCGGGGGTGGTGCCGTCGGGGGTGGTGCCGTCGGGGGTGGTGCCGTCGGGGGTGGGCTGGGGCTGGTTGGTCACCGGCCGACGGTACCGGGTCGGGGACGGTACACCCGGACGGGCACCGGACCGCCCGGCCCCGGAGCACCCCGGTCCCGTGCCGTCCCCGTCAGGCGTCCCGGCCCGGCCCCCGACGCCGCACCCGGGTCAGCTCCTCGCCCCGGGGACAGCCCCTCGCCCCGGGGGGCGCGGCCGTCCGCCGTCCCGATCCGCCGCCCCGACGGGCGACACCGTGACGCCCTAACCCGCGCCGCCTCAATCCGCCGCCTCAGTCCCCCGTCTCAGTCCCCCGTCTCAGTCCGCCGCCTCAGTCCGCCGCCTCGGACGGGCCGCCCGTCGCCGCCTCCTGCTCGCGTATCGCGTCCCGGTAGACGCGCGCCGCCGCTCTCAGCGCCGCCTCCGGGTCCACCCCCTCGGACTCGGCGCGCACCGCGAGGGCCAGGAGGTCGTAGCCGATGCCCTCGGCGCGCGGCAGCGGCACGTCCAGGTCCGCCGTGCGCGCCCGGGAGGCCAGTTTCGCGGCCAGCGCGAGGCCCGGCTGGTGCAGTGGTATGCCCTCGGTCACGGAGGAGCGGCGCTTCTCCTCGGCCTTGGTGCGCAGCCAGTGCGCCTTCACCTCCTCGGGCGTCGTGGCGGTCTCGTCCCCGAAGACGTGGGGGTGCCGGTGGACGAGCTTGGCCACGATGCCGCCCGCCACGTCGTCGACGGAGAACGGCGCATCGGGGTGCTCCTCGGCGATCCGCGCGTGGAAGACCACCTGCAGCAGGACGTCCCCGAGTTCCTCGCGCAGGGCGTCGCGGTCGCCCTCCTCGATCGCCTCGACGAGTTCGTACGCCTCCTCTATGCCGTACTTCGCCAGTCCCTCGTGGGTCTGCCGGGACGACCACGGGCAGGCGGCGCGGATGCGGTCCATGACCTGCACGAGGTCGAGGAGGCGGGCGCCGGGCAGGTCGTAGGAGGCGGGCAGCAGCTCCAGCTCCGGCATCCGCACCCGGCCGGAACCGGCGAGACGGGCCAGGCCGTCGGTGAGGGCCGGCTCGCCCTCGCCGGTCGCCACGACGACCACGGTGCGCCCTCCGGTGCACGCGGCCACCAGCTCCTCGGCGGTGGGCGACGCCTCGGTCACGGCCGCCCCCGCCTCGCGCAGATAGGGCAGCTGCGGATGGGCGCCGTCCGCGCACAGGACCCGGTCCGCGGTACGCAGGGCCTGCCACGCGGGCCAGGACAGCAGCCCCGGGGCGACCCGGTGGCTGGTGGTGAGCAGGACGATCCGGCCGGGGTCGCCGGGGTGGCCGTCGTCGGGAGCCGGCGCCTTCCGCGACTCCGGGGCGTCCCGCGGCTCCCTGGGGTCCGGGGTGGCTTCGGTGCTGATTGCGTTCACGGTCCGAACGTAACGCACACCGTCGACGAGGCGGCGTGCGTTGTCCACAGGCACAAACCGATGATCACACCAATCGCCCGCCCCGGCCTCCGTCCCTGGACCGTCCGCCACCCCTGGCCGTTCCCGGGTTCCGGCGGTCACGCCGCCGCCCGGCCCGCGGCCCCTCCCGTGCCGCCCCTGCCTTCACCCGCACGCACGGGACGCGATCGCACGGACACACGGGCGGGCACACCGGCGGACACACCGGCGGCCGCAAGGGCGGGCACACCGGCGGCCGCAAGGGCAGGCACACGGTCGGACGGTCACGCCGGCTGCTGCTGCGCCCCCGTCGTCACGTCCCGCACCCACGGTGTCCTGGCATCGACGCGGCCCACCTTCTCGACGTCCCAGGTGCCGTAGCGCGGGTTGAGGCCGATGCCGAGCTGCTCGGACGCCTCGGACAGGGTCTGCCAGAAGGCCGGCTGGCCGGTGTCGGTGCCGAGCGCGGTGGCGAGCTTCTGCGCTTCCAGCTGGAGGCGCAGGTTCTCGTCGAGGCGCCGCGGTGCGACGCCGTACTGCTGGAGCCAGGCCGTCCGCAGGGCCTCGGCACCGCCCGCCTGCTGCTCCAGCCCGGCCCGCATCCGCTGCACCTCCTTGCGGCTGACGGTGATCCCCGCGTCCTCGGCGGCGCGGTGCAGCACCCGGTCGAGGACCATGCCGTGCAGCGTGTCCCGGGTGAGGCTGCCGCTCCTCGCGACGACCTGGGCGTACTGCGTGTCGTCCGCCACGGCCGCGCGCTGCGCGTCGCGGACCTCCTCGACCCGGTTCTCCAGTTGGGAGACCGTGATCCGCTGGCCGCCGACGACGGCGGCGGCACCGGGGTGCGCGTCGTTCCCGCAGGCGGTGAGGAGGGGAGCCGCGGCGGCGATCGCTGCGGTGAGGACGAGCGCGGTGCGACGGCGGCGGTGCAAGGGAGCCTCCCGAGGAGATTGTGCGGCGGTGCACAAAGTCTTGCGATGATCGATGGTAGGCAGCGACACAGCTCTGGCCAACCCATTCGACCAACGATTCACCGGGACTTCAGGCACCGCCGCGCACCGCCGCGCACCCCCGCACGGGACGGCTGAGCCGAGGGCGTGTCCGGGCCGCGCGGCCCGCGGCGGCCGCCGCGGCCCCGCCGCCGGCGGGCCGCGCGGCCGGCCCCTGCCGTCGTCCCCGGCGCCGTCCCCGGCGCGGGCCGCGCCCGCCCCGCCGCCGGCGTCAGCCGCGCACCTGTCCGAGCCACTGCAGGGTGCGGCGGACGTCCCCGGCGAGCGGGTGCCCGGGGCCGCGCAGCCGCTCCACGTCGTGCAGCAGCCGTACGAGCGTGTCGTGCGCGGCGGCCCGGTCGCCGAGGGCGAGCAGCAGGTGCCCGATGCGGCGGCGCACGTCGTGGGCGAGCTCGGGGTCGCCGGAGACGTACTGGTTCTCGTAGTACGGCAGCAGTTCCCGGTACGCGGCGAGCGCGGCGGCCGGCTCGCCGAGCTGCTCCAGGCACTGGGCGGCGTCGTAGCGCCAGCGCAGGGACTGGGGGTCGGCCTGGCCGGCCTCGGCGGCGCGCTCGTCGGCGAGCCGGCGCAGTTCGGGCAGGGCGCGACGGAACTGGCCGTCGTCGAGGAGCGTGGCCGCGTACTGCCGGCGCAGGGTCCGCACGACCGGGGAGTGCTCGCCGTGCTGCTGCGCAGCGGCGGGCAGGATCGAGCCGAGGATGTCGACGGCCTGGGTGATGCGTCCCTCGCCGAGGAGCCGCTTGACCTCGTCGACGGCGGCGGCGACGTCCGCCGTGCCGTCGGCGGGTGCGACCGGGGCGGGCTGCGGCGCGAGGGCGCGGGCGCCGTCCGGCCAGGGGGCGTGCGGACGCAGGAAGGGGCGCGTGGGGTCCAGGGGTGCCCCTGTGGGGTGCCCGCGCGCGGGCAGCAGCGGCGCGAGCTCCTCGTAGACGGCCTGCGCGGAGCCGGGACGGTGCTGGGGGTCCTTGGCGAGCAGACGCAGGACGAGGTTCTCCAGCGGCTCGGGCACCTCCGCGCGCAGCCGGCGCAGCGGCTGCGGCGGCTCGTACAGGTGCCGGTGCAGCACGCCGAGGGCGGTGGAGCCGGCGAACGGCACGTTCCCGCTCAGCAGTTCGTGCATGAGCACGCCGAGCGCGTACAGGTCCGTGTACGGGCCGACGGCGCCGCCCATCGCCTGCTCCGGGGCCATGTAGGCGGGGGATCCGATGGGTGAGCCGGTGTGGGTGAGGCGGGTGGTGTCGGTCTCCATGACGGAGGCGACGCCGAGGTCGAGGACGGTGACCGTGCCGTCCTGCTTGACCATCACGTTGCGCGGCTTGAGGTCCCGGTGGACGATCGGCACGGCGTGCACGGCGCTCAGCACGGCGCAGAGTTGCGCGGCGACCGCCACCGTCCACGGCCACGGGTACGGCGTGTGCCGGACGAGGTGGCCGGAGAGGTCGCACCCGTCGACGTACTGCATGACGAGGAACAGTTCCTCGCCGTCGCTGCCCGCGTCGTGCACGGTGACCAGCCCGGGGTGGTCGACCTGTGCGGTCACCCGGCACTCGCGCTCGAAGCGGCGGCGCAGCTCACCGGCCTCCTGGCCGGCCACCTTGTCGGGGCGCAGCAGCTTCACCGCCACGCGCCGGTCCAGTCGCCGGTCGTAGGCCGTCCACACCTGCCCCATGCCGCCCTGTCCGAGGAGCGCGGCCAGTTCGTAGCGGTCGGCGACGACGCGTGAGGCCGGCACGGTCACCTTCCGCTCTGGGGCCGGCCGTCCTGGCCGTCCTGGTTGCGCAGATAGTTGCTGAGTTCATCGAGTTCGGCGCGCACCTGGTCGATGCGGCCCGCGGCGGGGCGGTGGGCCGGCGGGGGCCCGGCCGCGGCCTGCCCGGGCATCGGCGGCGGTGTGCGGGGGGCGAGCGGCGCGCCGGGCGGGACGGGGGTGCCGTGCGCCCCCGGCGCGGCGGGCCCGTTCGGGCCCAGGGGCGGGCGGGGCACGGTGGTGCTCGTGCCCGTGACGTACGCCCCCGGCGCGGGCTGGTAGCCGTACGCCTGCCCCGTGCCGTACGCGCCGTGGCGCAGCTGGTGGAAGTGGCGCACGTCCGCCGCGAGGTAGTACGCGATCGCCGCCACGAGGGTGCCCAGCAGCAGGGTGAGCCCGGTCCAGCCGGCGTTCGTGTGGATCTCCTCCCCGGGTTCGCTGCCGATCAGCACCACCGCGAGGATGTCGGCCGCGAGCACGGCCACGAACAGGCCCCAGTCCAGCGACCTGCGGGTGACGACCGCCAGCCGCAGCATCATCGCCCAGGTGAGGAACCCGAAGCTGAGGACCGAGACCGCCACGAACAGCACGCGCAGAAGGACCAGCCACCCCGTCGGGGGCGGCTGCCTCGTCGGCTGCGGGTAGCCGTGGCCATGCATGACAGCTCCTGTTGCCTGTGCCCGGGGGACGGGCGTACGCGTACCGGCCGGCGTCGGGCAACGCCGGTCGGGTGATTGTCATGTCGAGCGTATAGGCCGACAAGCAGGCGCGGTCCCGGGTGTACCGAACCGTTGCCGTGCCGCCGGCCGCCGCCGCCCGCCGGGGGGAGACCGCGGCCGGGCCGGCGTCCCGGGCCGGGCGTTCGCACCGCGCGGTCTGCGCACCGGAGCGGGACCGGGCGCCCGCCCGGCTCCGGGCCCCGCCCGGCCGCCGGGCCCTCAGCCCCCGCACTGCCTGAGCATCATCTCCTTGTCGGGAGCCGTGACCGGCAGGTCGTACTTGAGGGAGACCTGCGCGAAGCGGACCGCGTAGGAGCAGCGGACCGTCTTGTTCGGGGGGAGCCAGCTGGCGGGGCCGGAGTCGCCCTTGGCGCCGTTGGCGGGTCCGTCGACCGGCAGCAGGTTGAGCGGGTCGTTGGCGATGGCCCGCCGCTTGTCCTCGGACCAGCGGGAGGCGCCCATCTGCCAGTCGTAGGACAGCGGCATCACGTGGTCTATCTGGACCTCCCCGGCCTTGGCCTTCGTCCAGTCGATCGTCCGGCCGGTGTAGGGGTCGCGGAGGGTCATGGAGATCACCACGCAGTCGGAACCGCTGCGGAAACGGATCTTCTCGCCGTCGCGCCTGAGCAGGTCGTTGCGGGTGTCGCAGCCGTTGTGGGAGAACGGCACGTCCTCGGGGGCCGAGTCCATCCAGGCGTAGCCGAACTCGTCGCGGTCGTAGCCGGTCCGGGGACCGCGGCCCTTCGTGGCCACCTCGCCGATCAGCTCCCGCGCCTCGGCGCGGTCCGCCGCGGACGTGATCGCCGCCAGGCCCGGCTTCGTCCCGTCCGGGTTGTCCAGCGGGCTGACGGAGCGGCCCTCGGCGGCGGGCGGCACGGCGGAGCCGGAGGGCGCGGCGGCCGGCACGTCGATGCCCTCGCACGCGGTCACCGTCAGCGGCAGGGCGAGCGCCGCGGCTCCCGCGGCCAGGGCCCGTCGCACCGCCGTCCCGGTACGCCTCCCGCGACCGCGCGGCCCTGCGACGCGGCCCGGCCCGCGGAGCGCGCCGCCGAGCACCCCGCCGACCGCGCCGTCGACCACGCCGCCCGTCGCGGTGCCGGTCGCGGTGCCGGTCGCGGTGCCGGTCGCGGTGCCGGTCGCGGTGCCGGTCGCGGTGCCGGTCACCGGATGATCGGCCTCCGTCCTAGCGCTCGTGCTCGCGCCCGTGCTCGCGCTCGCGCCCATGCCCGTGCCGACGTTCCCGCCCCTTGAACGCGCCACCGCGCACCCCTCCCCTGTCGTGCCCGCTGCGGGCCGTGCCGTCCGCACGCCACCGTATGCCCCCAGGGACGCGGCCCATCCATCCACCCGAATGCACATACCGGACATGTCAGGCGTATCGTCGGTCGTGAGTCACTCTCGGAAGGAGTTCGGGATGGGCATCTTCGACAGGTTCCGGCACAAAGGAGCCCACGACAAGGCCCGGGACATGTCCGACGCCGCCGAACGCAAGGCCGACGAGAGGACGGGCGGCGGGTACGAGAGCCAGGTCGACGCCGCCCGGCAGCAGGCCGAGCGCAGGACGGGCATGGACCGCGACGACGACCAGCCCGGCTCGCAGTAGCGCAGCCGTGGTGAGAGGGCGCGCACGCGGCCTGCGTGCGCGCGGCGGGACCTGACGTCCCGCCGCGGGCCCGGCGCACGCGCCCTTGGCTCCGGCGCCCGGGGGCAGGGGGCAGGGGGCAGGGGGCAGGGGGCAGGGGGCAGGGGGCAGGGGGCAGGGGGCAGGGGGCAGGGGGCAGGGGGCAGGGGGCAGGGGGCAGGGGGCAGGGGGCTACGACCCCGGCACCGACGCCAGGAACTCCCCCACCCAGCCCAGCAGTTCCCGCCCGACCAGCGGCTTGCCGCCGACCTTCGCCGTCTTCGGGCGCGGCACGAGCACCTGGTGCGCGGCCGGCTTGATGACGGACCCGGGGTACAGCCGCTTCAGCCGCAGCTCCTGCGACTCCCGCAACTCCACCGGCGCGAAGCGGATGTTGGCGCCCTGCAGAACCACCTCGCCGACACCGCACGCCCGCGCCAGCATCCGCAGCCCCGCCACCAGCAGCAGGTTCTCCACGGGCTCGGGCAGCTTGCCGTAGCGGTCGTGGAGTTCCTCGCGAACGGCCCTGATGTCCTCCTCCGAGTTCGCGGACGCGATCGCCCGGTACGCCTGCAGCCGCAGCCGCTCGCCCGGCGCGTAGTCGTGCGGGACGTGCGCGTCGACCGGCAGCTCGATCTTGACCTCCAGCGGCGGCTCCTCGACCTCCCCGGTCTCCAGCTGGCGCCGGTAGTCCGCGACCGCCTCACCGACCATCCGGACGTACAGGTCGAAGCCGACACCCGCGATGTGGCCCGACTGCTCCCCGCCGAGCAGGTTGCCCGCCCCGCGGATCTCCAGGTCCTTCATCGCCACGTACATGCCCGCGCCCATCTCGGTGTGCTGGGCGATGGTCGCGAGCCGCTCGTGCGCGGTCTCCGTGAGCGGTTTCTCCGGCGGGTAGAGGAAGTAGGCGTAGCCGCGTTCCCGGCCGCGCCCGACCCGGCCGCGCAGCTGGTGCAGCTGGGAGAGGCCGAAGTTGTCGCCGCGCTCCACGATCAGGGTGTTGGCGTTGGAGATGTCGATGCCGGACTCGACGATCGTCGTCGAGACGAGCACGTCGAACCGCTTCTCCCAGAAGTCGACCACGACCTGCTCCAGGGCCGCCTCCGACATCTGCCCGTGCGCGGTCGCGATCCGCGCCTCGGGCACGATCTCCCGCAGCCGGGCGGCCGCGCGGTCGATGGACTCGACCCGGTTGTGGATGTAGAAGACCTGGCCCTCGCGCAGCAGTTCGCGGCGGATCGCGGCGCCGATCTGCTTCTCCTCGTACGGCCCGACGAAGGTGAGCACCGGGTGCCGCTCCTCCGGCGGCGTGGTGATCGTGGACATCTCGCGGATACCGGTCACGGCCATCTCCAGGGTGCGCGGGATGGGCGTCGCGGACATCGTCAGGACGTCGACGTTGGCGCGCAGCTTCTTCAGCTGCTCCTTGTGCTCGACGCCGAACCGCTGCTCCTCGTCGACGATGACCAGGCCGAGGTCCTTGAACTTCGTCTCCGAGGAGAACAGCCGGTGGGTGCCGATGACGATGTCCACCGAGCCCTCGCGCAGCCCCTCCAGCACGGCCTTCGCCTCGGCGTCCGTCTGGAACCGGGACAGCGCCCGCACGCTCACCGGGAACTGCGCGTACCGCTCGCCGAAGGTGCCGAAGTGCTGCTGCACCAGCAGCGTCGTCGGCACCAGCACGGCGACCTGCTTGCCGTCCTGCACGGCCTTGAAGGCGGCCCGCACGGCGATCTCGGTCTTGCCGTAGCCCACGTCGCCGCAGATCAGGCGGTCCATCGGGACGGACTTCTCCATGTCCTCCTTCACCTCGGCGATCGTGGTGAGCTGGTCGGGCGTCTCGGCGTAGGGGAAGGCGTCCTCCAGCTCGCGCTGCCAGGGCGTGTCCCCGCCGAAGGCGTGCCCGGGGGCGGCCATGCGCGCGCTGTACAGCTTGATCAGGTCGGCGGCGATCTCCTTGACGGCCTTCCTGGCGCGCGCCTTGGTCTTGGTCCAGTCGGCGCCGCCGAGCCGGTGCAGGGTGGGCGCCTCCCCGCCGACGTACTTGGTGATCTGCTCCAGCTGGTCGGTGGGGATGTACAGCCGGTCGCCGGGCTGCCCGCGCTTGGCGGGCGCGTACTCGACGACGAGGTACTCGCGGGTGGCACCCTGCACGGTGCGCTGCACCATCTCGATGTAGCGGCCGACGCCGTGCTGCTCGTGCACGATGTGGTCGCCCGCCTCCAGGGTGAGCGGGTCGATGGTCTTGCGGCGCCGCGCGGGCATGCGGGCGCCGTCGCGTCCGGCGGCCTTCTGCCCGGACAGGTCGGTCTCGGTCAGGACCGCGATCCGCAGTCCGGGGTGGACGAAGCCGTGGTCGATCGACCCGCACGCCACGTGCACCACGGACGGCGAGATGCCGGCGAGGTCGGCGTCGAGGCGGGCGGCGACGCCCTCGGCGCCGAGGACCTCGACCGTGCGGGCGGCCGGCCCGTGGCCCTCCGTGACGAACACGGTGCGCCAGCCGTCGGCGAGCCAGCCCTTGGTGTCGGCGAGCGCCTTCGCGGTGTCGCCCCGGTACGTCTCGGGGGCGCGCAGGCCGAGCTTGAGGGTGTCGCCCGTGAGGTCGTGGGCGACGTCGGCGAGTTCCTCGTCGGCGGCGAACGGCGACACCGACCACCACATCATGTCCAGCTCGCGGGCGCGGTCGCGGACGTCGGCGACGGACCGCAGGGAGGCCGCGCCGACGTCGATGGGCGCCTCGCCGCCGCCGGCGGTCGCCGCCCAGGACGCCTGGAGGAACTCCTGGCTGGTCGCGACGAGGTCCGCGGCGCGGGTGCGGACGCGCTCCGGGTCGCACACCACGGCCATGGCGCCCTTCGGCAGGACGTCGAGCAGCAGCTCCATGTCGTCGACGAGGACCGGCGCGAGGGACTCCATGCCCTCCACCGCGATGCCCTCCGCGATCCTGCCGAGGAGTTCGCCGAGCTCCGGGTGCTGCTCGGCGAGGGCGCGGGCGCGGGCCCGGACGTCCTCGGTGAGCAGCAGCTCCCGGCAGGGCGGCGCCCACAGCCCGTGCTCGGCGACCTCCAGGGAGCGCTGGTCGGCGACCTTGAAGTAGCGGATCTCCTCGACGTCGTCGCCCCAGAACTCGATGCGCAGGGGGTGCTCCTCGGTGGGCGGGAACACATCGAGGATGCCGCCGCGCACGGCGAACTCGCCGCGCTTCTCGACGAGCTCCACCCGCGCGTACGCGGCCGCGGCCAGCGCGTCGACGACCCCGGCCAGGTCGGCGCTCCGACCGCTGCGCAGCGCCACCGGTTCCAGGTCGCCGAGCCCCTTGACCTGCGGCTGGAGCACGGAACGCACGGGGGCGACGACGACGGAGACCGGGCCGGTGCCGGCGTCGTCGGCGCTCGGGTGGGCGAGGCGGCGCAGCACGGCGAGGCGACGGCCCACGGTGTCGCTGCGGGGGCTGAGCCGCTCGTGCGGCAGCGTCTCCCAGGAGGGGTACTCCACGACCCCGTCCGGCGGCAGCAGCGAGCGCAGGGCGGCCGCGAGGTCCTCGGCCTCCCGGCCGGTCGCGGTGACGGCGAGGACCGTACGACCGCTCTCGCGGGCCAGCGCGGCGAGCGCGAAGGGGCGGCTCGCCGGGGGGCCGACGAGATCGACGTGCATGCGGTTGCCGTCCGCTGCCGCCCTGATCGCTTCGGCGAGGGCGGTGTCCTTGACGACGGCGTCGAGCAGACCGTGCAGGCTCATGGAGGGGCTTTCCGTCCGGGGTGCAACACGAAGGGCCCGGCACGCGGGGCGGGCCGGGGGTTCCCAGCGTACGTCCCCCCGGACGCGATCACCCGGCGGAGTGACGGCGCCCCGCCCGACCCCGCGGCCCCGCACCCGCCACCCCCGGCCGCACGGCCCGCCGCAGCAAGCCCACCCGCCGCCCCGCCCGTCGGCGCCCCCGCGCCGGCCCGCCGCTCCCCGCGTCCCGGCGGCGCACGCCGGAGCCCGGTCCCGGGGCCGTGATGGCTCCGGGGCCGGGCTCCGGCCCCCCGCAACCCCCGTGTGCGGTGGCCGTACGGCCGGCGCCCCCGGGGGCGCCGGCCTGCTCGTGGTCAGTCCGTGGCGATCGCGTCGAGGACGTTCATCCGACCCGCCCGGAACGCCGGGACCAGGGCGGCGAACAGGCCCACGAAGGCCGAGCCGGCGAACACGGCCGCGATCGTCGGCCAGGGGATCTCCAGGATCTTCAGCCCCTCCAGGGCGAGCAGCTGCTGCGCGGCGGCGCCCCAGCCCAGGCCGAGGCCCAGGCCGAGGAGGGCTCCGAAGAGGGCGATGACCACGGACTCCAGGCGGATCATCCGGCGCAGCTGACGCCGCGACAGGCCGATGGCCCGCATCAGGCCGATCTCCCGGGTGCGCTCCACCACCGACAGGGCGAGGGTGTTCACGACACCGAGGACCGCGACGACGATCGCCAGGGCCAGCAGACCGTAGATCATGTTGAGGAGCTGGCCGATCTGGTCCCCCAGGGCCTCCTTGTAGTCGGTCTGGTCGCGGACCTGGTACTGCGGGTAGTCCGCCAGGGACGCCTTCAGCGCGGTGTAGGCGGCCGCCGCCCGGCCGTCCTCGGCCGCGGCGAACACCATCCGGTCCAGCGGCATCCTCTCGGCCGGCACATGGGCGGCGAGGGTGCTGATGGAGGTGTACAGCGCGCCCTGGTCGATCACGGCGTCACTGCTGGTGACGGCGCGGACGGTGAGCTGCGCGGTGGAGCCGCCCGGGAAGGTCACGGCGATCTTCGAGCCGAGGCGGATGCCGTGGTCCTCGGCGAACTCCTCGTGCACGGACATCGAGTCGGGCCGGTAGGCGTCGGCGAGGGTTCCCTGGACGGTCTCCACCCGCAGGTCCTCGGCGTACGTCGGGTCGGCGGCGGTCAGCTCGGTGTTCTTCAGCGTCCTGCCGTCCGGGGTGCGGAAGTCCGCGCCGATCCACCGGTACTCGGTGACGCGGGCCAGGCCCGGGGTGTCCTTCACGGCCCGGACGGCCGCCGGGGTGATCAGCTGCCCGGAGTCGCTGCCGATGATGAAGTCGGTGCCGACGCTCTTGTCGAGTTCCTCCGTCGCGGAGGCCACCATCGAGGAGCCCACCACGGACAGGCAGGCCACCAGGGCCAGCCCGATCATCAGCGCGGCGCCGGTGGCACCGGTGCGGCGCGGGTTGCGCAGCGCGTTGCGCTCGGCCATCCGGCCGACGGGCCCGAACACCCGCAGCAGGACGGCGCTCAGCACCCGCACCACGCCCGAGGCGAGGACCGGGCCGACGACGACGAAGCCGATCAGACTGAGCACGATGCCGAGGCCGAGCCAGCGCGCGCCCTGCCCGGCGCTGTCCGTCGCGGTCGCGGCATACAGAGCCGCCGCGCCACCGCCGGTCAGGGCGAGCCCGACGACGGCCCGGACGGCACCGGTCCGGCCGTCGGCCGGAGTGCCGGCGTCGCGCAGGGCGGCCATCGGGGAGATCCGGCCCGCCCGGCGGGCGGGCAGGTAGGCGGCCAGCACGGTGACGACGACACCGAGGAGCAGACCGATCGCGGGGGTCGTCCAGGCGACCGTCAGATCGTCGGTGGACAGGTTCATGCCCACGGCGCCCATGAGCTTCATCAGCCCGATCGCGAGGGCCACCCCCGCGCCCGCCCCGAGCACGGAGCCGGCCACGCCGAGCAGCAGCGCCTCGGCGAGCACGGAGCGGTTGACCTGGCGGCGGCTGGAGCCGACGGCCCGCATCAGGCCGATCTCCCGGGTGCGCTGGGCGACCAGCATGGAGAAGGTGTTGATGATCAGGAAGACGCCGACCAGGAAGGCGATCCCGGCGAAGCCGAGCATGACGTACTTGAGGACGTCCATGCCCTCGCCGACGTCCTGCGCGTTGGCGTCGGCGACCTCCTTCGCTGTCTGCACCCGGTAGTCCCCGGCGAGGGCGGCGCTGACGCTCCGCTTCACCTCGTCGTCGGTGCGGCCCTCCGCGACGGTGACGTTGACGCCCGTGTAGACGCCGCGCTCACCGACCAGGGCCCGCTGCGCGGCCGGGGTGTCCAGGTAGAACACCGCGGCACCGGGGTTGGTGACGGTGAAGTCGGCGATGCCGGAGACACGGGCCCGGTGCGTGCCCACGGCCGTGATCACGGAGAGCTCGTCGCCGAGCCCCAGGTGGTGCCTGGCGGCGGTGTCGCCGTCGACCATGATCTGCCCCTCGCCCCGGGGCGCGGAGCCGGCGGAGACCGTCATGGTGCGGGCCTCGTTGGCGTTCCAGTTGCCGACGATGGTCGGCGCGCCGCTGGACGGCGCCAGGCTGTCCTTGCCGGCGTCCACGACGGTCACCGAGGTGGAGAACACGGTGCCCTGCGCGGACCGTACGCCGTCGACGGCGCGGACCCGCTCCAGCACGGAGGCGGGCAGCACCGGCGGTCTGCCGTTGCCGGAGGTCGTCTCCCCGGTGTCGGAGGCGTCCTTCGGGGTGACCGTGACATCGGAGGCGGTGGCGGCGAACAGCTTGTCGAACGTGGTGTTCATGGTGTCGGTGAACACCAGCGTGCCGCACACGAACGCCACCGACAGCATCACCGCCACCGCGGAGAGGGCCATCCGCCCCTTGTGCGCGAGGAAGTTGCGCAGGGAGGTCTTCAGCACGGTCATGACGTACGCCCCCGGGCGTCGAAGTCCTTCATGCGGTCCAGCACCTGGTCGGCGGTGGGGTGGTGCATCTCGTCGACGATCCGGCCGTCGGCGAGGTAGAGCACGCGGTCGGCGTAGGACGCGGCCACCGGGTCGTGGGTGACCATGACGATGGTCTGGCCGAGCTCGTCCACCGACCGGCGCAGGAAGCCCAGGACCTCCGCACCGGCCCGCGAGTCGAGGTTGCCGGTCGGCTCGTCCCCGAAGATGATCTCGGGCCGGGCGGCGAGCGCACGGGCCACGGCGACCCGCTGCTGCTGGCCGCCGGACAACTGGGTCGGACGGTGCCGCAGCCGCCCGGCGAGGCCGACGGTCTCCACGACCCGGTCCAGCCACGCCCGGTCGGGCCTGCGGCCCGCGATGTCCATCGGCAGCGTGATGTTCTCGATCGCGTTCAGCGTGGGCAGCAGGTTGAACGCCTGGAAGATGAAGCCGATCCGGTCCCGGCGCAGCCGGGTGAGCTTCTTGTCCTTCAGCCCGGTGATCTCGGTGTCGTCGAGGTAGATCCGACCGCCCGTCACGGTGTCGAGTCCGGCCAGGCAGTGCATCAGGGTGGACTTGCCGGACCCCGAAGGACCCATGATCGCGGTGAACTGCCCGCGTGCGATGTCCACGTCGACATGGTCCAGGGCGACGACGCGGGTCTCACCGGCCCCGTACGCCTTCACGACCTGCCGCGCCCGCGCGGCAACGGCCGTACACCCTCCAGTGCTCTCGTGCCCGGGAATGGTCACAGCTGATGTCACGGTATGTCTCCTCATATGGGTCGGCGTACGGTCGTCCGGTGCCCTGCCGGCGCGGATGCGCCCGGTGGCCGCCGGCGGCCGGAGAAGTGCCGCGGTAGTGGTCGTGCCGACGAGTCTCGCCCCGGGCAGGGGTCCGGCGCGCTGGTGCCGGACCCCGTCTTCACCGGGGGAAAACCCCACCCCCGAAGGTGCGGTGGACCGCCCTCGTCGGCGTCGGGGCGGAGGAATGCCGGGGGAGGAGCAGCGGGAGGTCCGCACGGGACAACCGGGTGGCGCAGCCGTGCGGGAAACCAGCGGTGCAGCAGGGCGCACGCAGGTCGACAAGCCAGTCGGAACGTCGGGTCGGGTTCGGTGAAGCCAGGCCGGATCCGAGCGAGGCAGGCCGGATTCGGCAGAGGCAGGCCGGATCCGGCAGAGGCAGGCCGGATTCGGGCGAGGCGGGTCGGATTCGGGCGAGGCGGGTCGGATTCGGCAGAGGCAGGTCGGATTCGGCAGAGGCAGGTCGTACTCGGTGATGCCAGATTAAGGACGCGCCCCGGTGCGGCTCGTCCTCCGCCGGGACGAACCGTCCCCGCACCGAAGTACGGAGCCGCCCCTAGGGAGAGTCCCCCGCCGGGTGGAGCCCGCCTCGGGGTCGCGGTACCTCTCCGGTCCTCCTCAGCCTGCACCCTGCCGTCACGTCAGGCACAAGTGGGAAGCTGTCCGCCAGCAGATGGGTGCAAGGGGCAACGACCGCCGAACCGGGAGGACCGCCACGTGGGCCGCACCAGACCCGCCACCACCGACACCGCACCGCAGGACGGCACACCGCACCGGCGCGGCACGGTGGCCGTCGCGCTCATGCTGGCGATGGCGCTGGCCGCCCTCGACTCCACCATCGTCTCCACGGCCGTACCGCAGATCGTCGGCGACCTCGGCGGCTTCTCCGTCTTCTCCTGGCTCTTCTCCGGCTACCTGCTGGCCGTCACGGTCACCCTCCCCGTCTACGGCAAACTCTCCGACACCTTCGGCCGCAAACCCGTCCTCGTCGCCGGAGCCGGACTGTTCCTGCTCGGCTCCCTGCTCTGCGCGCTCGCCTGGAACATGGCCGCCCTCATCGCCTTCCGCGTCGTCCAGGGCCTCGGCGGCGGCGCGCTGCAGGGCACCGTCCAGACCCTCGCCGCCGACCTGTACCCGCTGAAGGAACGCCCGAAGATCCAGGCCAGATTCTCCACCGTGTGGGCGGTGTCGGCGGTGACCGGGCCCGCCGTCGGCGGCCTCCTCGCCGGATACGCCGACTGGCGCTGGATCTTCCTCGTCAACCTGCCCGTCGGCGGCCTCGCCCTGTGGCTGCTCGTCCGGCATCTGCACGAACCCCGGCGGACCGCCCCGGCCGCCGCCCGCGTGGACTGGGCGGGCGCCCTCACCGTCTTCGCCTGCGGCGGCGTCCTGCTGACCGCCCTGGTGCAGGGCGGAGTGGGCTGGCCGTGGTGGTCGACGCCCTCCCTCACCCTGTTCGCGACCGGCCTGGCGCTGGCGGGCGCGGTCGTCGCCGTCGAACGCCGCGCCGCCCAGCCGGTCATCCCCGGCTGGGTGTGGCGGCGGCGCACCATCGCCGCCGTCAACCTCGCCCTCGGCGCACTCGGCCTGCTGATGGTCGCCCCCGCCGTGTTCCTGCCGACCTACGCCCAGTCCGTCCTCGGCCTCGGCCCGGTCGCCGCCGGGTTCGTGCTGTCGGTGTGGACCCTGAGCTGGCCCGTCGCCGCCGCCCACAGCCAGCACCTGTACCGGCGCATCGGCTTCCGCGACAGCGCCCTCGTCGGCAGCGGCGCCGCCGCCCTGGTGCTGCTCGCGTTCCCGTTCCTGCCCTACCCCGGCCAGGCCTGGCAGCCCGCCCTGCTGATGCTGCTGCTCGGCGGCGCCCTCGGCTTCTTCCAACTGCCGCTCATCATCGGCGTGCAGTCCACCGTCGGCTGGGCCGAGCGCGGCACCGCCACCGCCTCCGTGCTGTTCTGCCGCCAGAGCGGGCAGACCGTCGGCGCCGCCCTGTTCGGAGCCGTCGCCAACAGCGTCCTCGCCGCCCGCCTCGGCGGCACCGGCGACCTCGACTCCGTCACCCGCGCCCTTCACACCGGCACCGCCCCCGAAGCCACCCGCCGCGCCGTCGCCGACGCCGTCCACGCCGTCTACCTGGGCGCCTCCGCGGCGGCCGCGGCCGCCTTCCTGGTGCTGCTGCTCCTCGCCCCGCGCCGCTTCCCCGTCCTGCCCGCGGACGGCGAGACCGCACCGCCGGCCGACGCCGAACCCGCCCGGCCCACCGACGAACCCGCCCCGCCCGCGGCCGGGGGAGCCGCCCCGCCGGAGGGCGCGGAAACCGTCCCGCCCGTGGACGGCAAGGCCGCCGACAGCCCCGGCTGACACGCTCCGCACCGCGCCCGGGCCCGGCACGCCCCTCCAGGAGCCGTCCGGACCCGCCGGACCCGCCGGGCCCGCACCGGCTACTCCGCGGGCAGCCGGCCCCCCGTCAGGGACGCCAGACTGCTGCGGACACGGTCCATGTGCGCGCTCACGTCGTCCCAGCGCTCACCGTGCTCCCGCAGCACCCGCTCGGTCTCACGGGCGACCCGGTCCGCCCGCGTACGGGCCTCCGCCACGAGATCCTCCGCACGCGCGCGTGCCTCCTCCTGACGGCACCGGGCCGACTCCTCCGCCTCGGCGAACGCCCGCCCCGCCTCCGCCAGGGCGGCCTCGGCACGAGCCGCCAGCCGGGCCTGCCGCGCGTCCAGCGCGGCCGCACGCTCACGCGCCTCCCGCTCGGCCGCCTCCCACCGCTCGGCCTGCTCCTGCTCCCGGCCGGCGAGCACGCCCGCGCTCCGCCGGCGCGCCTCCCGCAGCACGGCGAGCGCCTCGGCACGCCCCCGCTTCACCTCCCGCCGGGTCGCCACCCGCAACGCGTCCGCCTCGTCGCGCGCCGCCCGCAGCCGCTGCCGGGCGCACTCCTCGGCGCCGGCGCGCAGCGCGTCCGCGGCCTCCCGCGCCTCCCGCCGCACCCGCGCGGCCTCCGCCTCGGCCCGCGCGACCCGCTCACCGGCCTCCCGCCCGCCGCGCTCGCGCACGGCCGCGGCCTCCAGCTCCACGAGCCGGAACACCTCCCGGGCACGCTCCCCGAGCCCCTCGTACGTCTGCGGTGCCAGCCCGGCGACCTGCTCGCGCAGCCGCTCGCGCACGGCCTCCATCTCCTTGGCGAGCACGGTGAGCCGGGCCGCCCGCTCCCAGGCCGCGTCACGGTCCCGGCAGAGCACCGCCATGAACCTCTCCACCTGCGCGGGGCGGTAGCCGCGCCCCCGGACGGGCACGAAACCCTGCGGCGACACCGGTGCGCTGCTCATCCTGGAACCCCTCTCCGCCGTCCCGCGCGAACAGCACCCGGCCCCGGCCCCGGACGGGCCCTCCGGACGGCCCCCTCCGGACACGCCCCGGACAGGACGCCCCCGGACCGGGCCACCGAGCGGGACGCCGGAGCGCGGCGCCCGCCCGGACAGACCGCAGACAGACCGCAGACAGACCGCAGACAGCCCCGCGGACGGACCGCGGACGGACCGCGGACAGACCGCAGACAGCCCCGCGGACGGACCGCGGACCCCGACCGCGGACAGACCGCGGACACGGCGCAGGCGCACACTCGGCCGGCTGCTCGCGCGTTTTCGATTTCGGGCACATCTTGATGGATCGGATGGAAGTGCGCATAACGCGACACTCCGCGCACAGGTTACGGATGCACACGCAAAGGGGCCGGACCCGGTCGTCCACCGACCGGATCCGGCCCCTCGTCCGCGCCCCTCGTCCGCGCCCTTCGCCGCCCCGGCCCGCAGCCCCGCATCCCCACGGGCCACGGGCCGCTCAGCGGCCGCGCGTCACAGCAGCCCGTCCCACATCTGCTCCAGCAGCACCGACCACCAGCTCTCCGGCGACGCCAGCGCCGCCGGGTCCAACGACGCCAACTGCGCCTGGAAGTCGACGGTCCAACGGCCCGCCTGCTCCTGGTTCAACCCGAACCGCAGCCGCCACATCCGGCCCAGCAGCGCCAGACAGCGCACGAACTCCGGCAGCCCGGCGTTCACGAACTGCGGCGGCACCGACGCCCCGCCGGGCCCCGCCTCCACCGGCACCGCCACGATGTTCGCCGTGCCGTACTGCACACAGACGGCCTTGCCGAAGTCGGTGCCCATCACCAGGTACGACCCCGCGTCCGCGGCCGGCCGCACCCCCCGCTCCACCGCCAGCTCCGCCAGCGTCGGCACCGGACGGCCCGGCTGGGCCTGCGCCCAGAAGAACGGGCCCATGTCCAGCGGCAGCCCCGCCACCACCAGGGTGTGCGCCACCACCGGCGGCACACCCTGCCGGTCCACCGCCACCTGCTCGAACCGGAACACCCCCGGCCCGAACGCCGCCGCCAGCTCCTGTCCCACGGCCTCCGGCGGCACCGGCGGCACCGGCGGCACCGCGGGCAACGGCGCCCGCACCGGCGCCGGCCGCGCCGGACCGTCCGCCACCTGGTGCAACTCACCCTGATGCGCCAGCAGCTGGCGCATCCCCTGCTGCCGGCTGGCGTGATCCGTGCCGTACGGCGCGATGCTGGTGATCCGTGCCTGCGGCCACTGCTCCCGGATCATCCGCGCGCAGTACGCCCCCGGCAGCTCGCACGACTCCAGCTCCGTGTGCAGCTCCAGCACCTGGTCCGGCGGCACGTTCATCGCCCGCAGCTCATGGAAGATCTGCCACTCCGGGTGCGGCGTACCGGGCGCCGAACGACGGATCAGCTGCTGCTCCGAACCGTCCTGCGCCCGGTAGCGCAGCACGGCCTGATAGCCCGGCCCGACCGTCGGCAGACCGGCCGGCTGCTGCGGGTAGCCGTACGCCGGCGCGGGACCGCCGGGCGGCACCGGCGGCCCGGACGGCGCCTGCGGCGGAGGCCACGCGGGGGACGGCGGCTGCGGCGCACCCGGCGGCGTACCAGGGACACCCGGCACACCCGGTACGCCCGGTACGCCGGGGGCCGGCGGCGGCGGAGGCACACCCGGGCCGCCCGGGCCGGGCCCGGCCAGCACGGTCTCCGCACGGTGCACGGCACCCTCGGCACCCCCGTGACTCCCCGCCGGGCCCGGCGCACCCGGCGCACCCGGGGGCTGGGGCGCGCCCGCGCCCGGAACGGCCGGCCCGGGCCCCGCCAGCACGGTCGCCGCATGATGGACGCCGCCCGCGGGGGTACCCCCCGACGGCTCGGGCGCGCCGGGCCCGCCCGCGGGCTGCGGCCCGTCCGGGCCCGGCGCGGACACCAGCTGCGTGGGCACGTACCCCCCGGCCCCGGCGCCCGGCGCACCCGGGGGCAAAGGCGGCGGGGTCCCCCCGGCCCCCGCACCCGGCACACCGGGCGGCGCCGGCGGGCTCACCCCCGGCCCGCCCCGGCGCGGCGCCGCCGCCCTGCTCGTCGCGGCGTCCGCGATGTCCCCGGCGTGCGGCGCCGGGGCACGCCCCGGCACCCCCGGCCCGGCAGGCGGCGGAGGCGGTGGCGGCACAGCACCCTCGGCACCCACGGCACCCACGGCACCCGGACCACCGGCGCCGGGCGCCTGCGGGTAGCCGTACGGCGCGACGCCCGGCGGCGGCACCGCGGCAGGCGGACCGGCGGCAGGCGGACCGGCGGCAGGCGGCGCCGACGGAGAAGCCGGCGCCGACGGAGAGGCCGGGTCCCGGAGCGCCGGCCCGAGCGCGGTCGGCCCGAGCCCGCTGCCGCCCGCCATCAGCGCCGTCTCGGCGTCCGGCGCCACCGGCGGCGGCACATCGCCGTCGACACCGCTCAGCGGCGGCGCGAACACCGTCTCGGGCAGCGGGACGGAACGGTCCTCCCCCGCATCGGCGTTCGTGTCGGTACCCGCCCACGGCGTCGCCCCCGGCACCACCGGAGCGGCACCGGCACCACCGGCCGGCCCGGAAGCCGGGGCCGCCGACGGCGACGGCGACGGCCACGACCCGGAAGCGGGAGACACCGACGCCTCGGGCGCGGTCGCGGGCCGCGGCACGGCGTCCTCGGCACCCGGACCGCCCGCACCGGGCGCCTGCGGGTAGCCGTACGGCGCGGCGCCCGGCGACGGCACCGCGCCACCCGGACCGGCGGCGGCACCCCCCTGCGTCTCCGGCAGCGCCACCCCCGCCTGCGTCTCCGGCAGCGGCGACACCCCGGCACCGGACACCCCGGCACCGGACGCGTCCGGACCGGCAGCCGGTCCGGCCGGGGCCGGCCCCGGCTCCCGCCGCTCCCCGGCACCCCTCCGGTCCGCCGCCTCCTGCAGCCACTCCGGCGGAGTCAGCAGGAACGACGTCTGGTTCAGGTCCACCCGCGCCGCCGGCGCGGCCGCATCCGCCGGAGCCTGCGCACTCCCCCCGTACTGCTCCTCGTAACGGCGGATCACCTCACCCACCGGCAGCCCCGGCCACAGCGTCGCCTCACCACCGTCACGGGCGATCACCAGCCGCTGGGCACCACCGTCCGAACGCGGACCGTCCACCCGGTCCTCCGCCCACACCACGAAACCGAGGCCGAACTCCCGCACCCGCACCTCACGATGCTGATACGACGGCACCTCCCCGTTGACCCACTCCTCCGCACGCTCCTGCGCCTGCGCAAACGTCACCATCGCGAAACTCACTCCCCCGCAGCGCCGGACACCGCGACCACCCGCACGAAGCCGCCGTCCACCATCAGACCCGCCACCGTCTCCAACTCCGGCGGGGAACCCGCCAACCGGGACAGAAACACGTCGAAGTCCTCACCGCACGGCAGCAGCAGCCGCTCCACCCGCTCGGCCGGCGACCACGACGCATCCACATCACGGGCATCGTCATACGCACAGAACCACACCGAACCGGCCCCCGCGCCCTTCACCCTCAGCGCCAGCAGACCGCCCTGCACGAACCCCACACCCAGATAGTCCTTGGTCAGATGGTCCCGCAGGCACTTGTTCACGTACACCAGGTCATTGACCGCCGCCTCGTCCCGCACCGTGAAGAACGGCTGGTCCAGCAGCAGCCCCAGCTCCGCGTCCAGCGCCGTCCCCACCGGCGCACAACCACCCGCCGCCTTCAGGAACGACCGGTACGCGCCCGGCAGCCGGTACCCCAGGTCCTCCTCGACCTGCTGCACCTGCTGCTCCGTCACCGCCACACCCGACCTCGGCAGCCCGAAGTGCGCCGGCCGCGTCTCCTGCAACGGCCGCGTCCCCCGCTTGCCCTGGTCCACCGCGGCCGTCGCCACCCCGCCGTGATGCCGCAGCAACGCCTTCACCTCGACCGGCACCAACTCCAGCCGCCGCGAACCCGCCACGTGGTGCCACGTCCAGCCGTGCGGCGTCGCCACCGCAGGCACCGCCTCCCACAGGACATGCCCCGACGCCGCCAGCGCGGCGTTCGCCGACACGTAGTCCGTCAGCCGCAACTCGTCCACGCCGAAACCCTCCGGCGGATCGGCGATCTCCACCGCCGCCCGGGCATAAGGCGAGAAGTCCGGATAACCACGCCCGTCCACCCGCACACCAGCCGGATGGCGAGCCGCCCGCACCGGGTCCGGGAAGTGCACGACCTGCCCGGCATACGCGGCATTCGGCGGCGCGGCCTGTCCCCCAGCCTGGCGGCCGGGAGGATCCCCCAGCCCAAGCCGACCTGTCGTCATGGCGGTTGCCCCCTGCGGCACTCTGTACGGTCCGTGGCCGCCGGCCCCACGCCGACCCCGTCCACCACGGCCGTATCCGACTCTCTGCGACACACCGGCCACGGTCACCGGCACACCGGCCGCTCCTGCCGCGGCACCGACAGCCTAAGCGGTACCCCCGCACCGGTCACCGGCCCTCCGACTCCACCACCCCACCCGCCCCACAGAACCGTGACCAGCCGTCACCCCGCCGTGACAGCCCGCCCGGAACCGGGCGTGTCGCACCGCCCCAGCTACCGCACCAGCCCCACCGTTTGGCAGTCTGGACCCTTCGGGGGGACCCCCGAGAGGGGAAAAAGAACATGAACGCGACGCAGACAGAACCACCCACGGCCACCGGCGGCGACCCCCGCATCGGCTGGAGCAGCACCACACCCCCGCCCGCCCCGGCCCTCACCCAGCGCCGCGACGGCATCCTCCCCACCGTGGCCGCCGCCCTCTCCGTCCGCGGCGCCACCCTCACCAGCACCGCCGCCCGCAGCGACACACCCCCCGCCCTCCACCCCCTCGTCCAGGACTTCCTCGACGCCCTCACCAGCGACCACCGCGACCGCTTCACCGGCCGCTGCGCCGAGACCATCCTCATCTCACGCCACATCACCAGCGCCGACACCGCCCGCAGCAAACGCGCCGCCCGCAAACCCATGACCAACGGCGAAGCCCGCAAAGCCCTCAAACACGCCAGACTCACCACCCGCCGCATCCGCGAGGACGGCGACCCCCTGCACGGCACCTTCGCCACCCCCTGCCGCGCCTGCGCCGCCCTCAGCGCCCACTTCGGCGTCCGCATCGTCGACCCGGGCACCACCCCCGCCTGACCCACCCGCCGGACCCACCCGCCGGGCCCACCGGCCCCACCGGACCGGCCTCGACCGGCCCCGCCGACTCCCAGAACCACACACCGGACAACGGACACATGCAGCCCGACCGCACCTCCACCACCCGCTTCCCCGTCCCCGTCGACGCCACCCTGCGCACCGCCGGCTGGCACCCCGGCCGCTGGGACATCAAACAGGCCGAGACCTGGGCCGACACCCTGCGCGAACACACCTCACCCGCCGGACACCGCCACGCCGTCTTCCCCGCCGCCGTCGAAGCCTGGGCCGAATTCGGCGGCCTGCACCTCACCCCCACCGCGCCCGGCCGCCAGATAGCCCCCGCCACCCTCCACCTCGACCCCCTGCACGGACTCCACCTCGCCCGCACCCTCGGCGACCTCGGCCGCGCCCTCGGCACCGAGGTCAGCCCCCTCGGCACCGAACCCGACACCGGCACCCTCCTCGCCCTCGACACCGAAGGCCGCGCCTACGCCCTCGACCACACCGGCGACTGGTACCTCGGCCCCGACCTCGACCACGCCCTCACCACCCTGGTGACCGGCCTGCAGCCCACCCGCCTCACCACGCACTGACCCGCCGCGACCACACCGACCGGCACCCCCGACCGGCACCCCCGGCCGGCACCCCCGGCCGGCACCCCCGGCCAGCACCCCCGGCCAGCGCCCAAGGCCAGCACCCAAGGCCACTACGACGCCGGAATCACCGCCGACACCCGGAACCCGCCCGCATCCGTCGGCCCCGACACGAACACCCCGCCCAGCGCGGAGACCCGCTCCCGCATCCCCACCAGCCCGTTCCCCCCGGACGGCAACCCCGCCCCGGACACCGGACCCGCCTCCGGCGGGGGCTCGTTCTCCACCTGCATCGCGATCTCCGACACCCGGTGCGCCAGCCGCACATACGTCTTCGCGCCCGCCGCGTGCTTGTGCACGTTCGTCAGCGCCTCCTGCACCACCCGGTACGCCGTCTGCTCCACCTCACGCGCATACCCGCGCACCTCGCCCTCCACCGACAGCGCGACCACCATCCCCGCGGCCGCCGACTGCCCCACGAGCTCCTCCAGCTCCTCCAGGCACGGCCCCTCCGCCACCACCAGCCGCTCGTCCCCGCCCCGCGACACCACCACCGCGGCCGCCATCTCCCCGGCCACCGCCGGCGACACCGCCGGCGCCCGCACCGCCTCACCACTGCGCAGCACCCCGAGCATCTCCCGCAGCTCCGTGAGCGCCTGCCGGCCCATGTCCCCCACCAGCGCCGCGTTCCGCACGGCCTTCTCCGGGTCCTTCCGCGCGACCGCCTGCAGCGCCGCGGCATGCACCACCATCAGACTGACCCGGTGCGCGACCACGTCGTGCATCTCCCGCGCGATCCGGGTCCGCTCCTCACCCCGGGCCCACTCCGCCCGCTCCTCGGCCCGCTCCGCCAGCAGCTGCAACTCCCGCTCCAGGCTGTCCGCCCGCTCCCGCAGGCTCTCCATCAGCCGGCGCCGGGCCCCCACGTACAGGCCCAGCAGCAACGGCGGCGCCGTCATCCCCACCGACATCGTCACCGCGATGAACGGCACGGCCCACTCGCCCACCTGCACTTCCGAGTCCGACAGCTGCCGCGCCTGCACGAACGTCACCACGAACACGCCCAGCAGCGACATCCCCGCGAGCGAGCCGATGATCCGCCGCGGCAGCTCGGACGCGGCCAGCGTGTACAGGCCGACGACCCCCATCAGATACCCCATCTGGGCGGGCGCCACGGCGATCGAGACCAGCACCACGGCGATCGGCCAGCGGCGCCGCACCAGCAGCACCGACCCGGCGAGCACACCGAACACCACACCCACCGCCACCGGAACCCCGGCGTCCCGCGCGAACGGCACCCCGCGCGCCCCGCACTCCAGCGCGGACACCAGCGCCAGCCCCCCGTCCAGCAGGGCACCGCGCCGTCTGACCCACCACCACGGCCCCGGCCGGGCCGCGGCGTCCTCTTCCCCCGTCGTGGTCATACCTCCAGCCTACGGGCGCCGGCCCGCCCTTTTCCGGCGAGTTCCGACGAGTTCCGACGGTCGGACCGCACCACATCCGCGTCCGGAGAGCAGGAAAACCGCCCGACATCGCTCGAACTGGTGAATCGCACACGTTCGATCCCGGAATCCCTCATTCCTCTCGGAGGGTATTTCCATGACACATTCCACCGGCATCACCGGCCAGTACGCGGACTTCGAAGGCCTCCGCGACCAGGCCCTGACCCTGCGCCGAGCGGGGCTCAGCCGACGGGCCATCCGCGACCGCCTGCACATCGGCAACAACGACCTCCTCAACCGCCTCCTGGCCGGAGAACCGCCACCGGACTGGACGAAACGACCGAACGCCAAGGACGACCTGCGCGCCCGCGCCCGCGAGCTGCGCCTGCAGGGCTGGACGTACGACCGGATCCAGCTGGAACTGGGCTGCTCCAAGAGCTCGGTCTCGCTGTGGGTGCGAGACCTGCCGAAGCCGGAGCGTCGCAACCCTTCCGAGCAGGCCAAACTGGCTGCCCAGAAGCGCTGGGAACACGAACTGGCGATGCGGGAGGAACAGCGCGGCAAGACCAAAGCAGCAGCCCGGGCAAAGATCGGCGCGCTGTCCGACCGTGAGTTGTTCCTGGTCGGTGTCGGGCTCTACTGGGCCGAGGGCTCCAAGGACAAGCCGTACGACCGCCGCGAGAGGGTCTGCTTCGTCAACAGCGATCCCGGCATGGTCACCGTCTTCCTCGCCTGGCTCGACTTGCTCGGCATCGAGCGGGAGCGCCTGAGGTTCACCGTCATGATCCACGAGAGGGCCGACATCACGGGCGCGGAGGAGTACTGGGCGAAGCTGGTCGGCGCCGACCGGTCAGCGTTCACCAAGACGACGCTGAAGAAGCACAATCCCACGACGCCCCGGAAGAACACGGGTGATTCCTATCGCGGCTGTCTGGCCATCAACGTGGTGAAGAGCGCTGATCTGTACCGTCGCATCGAGGGGTCCTGGTGCGGCATAGTAGGGGCTGCACAACGGCCGATCTAGGAAATCGGACAAAGTGCGCGAACCATCCCGGGTCGTCTAATGGCAGGACAAACGATTTTGGTTCGTTGAATGAGGGTTCGATTCCTTCCCCGGGAGCACCCCGCACGCAAGGCCACGCGGGCCCTGACCTCCAGGTCAGGGCCCGCTCGCATGTCGGCCCCTCTCCACCCCGGTATCCTGCGGATGTCCACCCCTCCCCCAAACAGCCGAAGGGCATCCCGTGAGCGCCAACCGCCCGGCAGCCGTCGTCGTCCTCGCAGCGGGTGAGGGCACCCGTATGAAGTCGGCCACACCCAAGGTTCTCCACGACATCTGCGGCCGCAGCCTCGTGGGCCATGTCCTGGCCGCCGCCGGCGAGCTGGAGCCGGAGCATCTCGTCGTGGTCGTCGGGCACGCCCGCGAGAAGGTGACCGCGCACCTCGCCGAGGCCGCCCCGGCGGTGCGTACGGCCGTGCAGGCCGAGCAGAACGGCACGGGGCACGCGGTGCGCATGGGCCTCGACGAGCTGGGCGGCCCCCTGGAGGGGACCGTGGTCGTCGTCTGCGGCGACACCCCGCTGCTCACCGGCGAGACGCTGCGGCAGCTGGCCGGGACGCACTCCGCGGACGGCAACGCCGTCACGGTGCTGACCGCCGAGGTGCCGGACGCGACCGGCTACGGCCGGATCGTGCGGGACGCCTCGGGCGCGGTCACCGCGATCGTGGAGCACAAGGACGCCGACGAGGCGGTCCGGGAGATCCGGGAGATCAACTCCGGGGTGTTCGCGTTCGACGGCCGGCTGCTGGCGGAGGCGCTGAAGCAGGTGCGGACCGACAACAGCCAGGGCGAGGAGTACCTCACGGACGTGTTGGGCATCCTGCGGGCGGCCGGGCACCGGGTGGGCGCGTCGGTGGCCGGGGACCACCGCGAGATCGCCGGGATCAACAACCGGGTGCAGCTGGCCGAGGCCCGCCGCATCCTGAACGACCGGCTGCTGCGGGACGCCATGCTGGCCGGGGTGACGGTGGTCGACCCGGCCTCGGCCTGGGTGGACGTGACGGTCACGTTCGAGCAGGACGCGGTGGTGCACCCCGGTACGCAGCTTCTGGGTGCCACGCACGTCGCCGAGGGTGCGGAGGTGGGCCCCCACAGCCGTCTCACGGACACGCAGGTGGGTCCGGGGGCGCGGGTGGACAACACGGTGTCGGTGGGCGCGGTGATCGGGGCGGGGGCGAGCGTGGGGCCGTACGCGTATCTGCGTCCGGGAACGCGGCTCGGTCCGAAGGCCAAGATCGGGACGTTCGTCGAGACGAAGAACTCGTCGGTGGGCGAGGGGACGAAGATCCCGCACCTGTCGTACGTCGGGGACGCGACGATCGGCGAGTACTCGAACATCGGTGCCGCGAGTGTCTTCGTGAACTACGACGGTCAGGACAAGCACCACACGACGGTCGGGTCGCACTGCAAGACCGGTTCGGACAACATGTTTGTGGCTCCGGTCACGGTCGGGGACGGTGCGTACACCGCCGCCGGGTCCGTGATCACGAAGGATGTGCCGCCCGGTTCGCTGGCCGTGGCCCGTGGTCAGCAGCGGAATATCGAGGGCTGGGTGGCCCGTAAGCGTCCGGGGAGCGCTGCCGCGAAGGCGGCGGAGGCGGCTTCCCGGGAGCCGGGCGGCGAAGGCTGACCGGAAACAGGCGCGTCGGACACGGCGTACCGTGATAGATGCACATCTGCACCCCACCAGCTGAGACGGCCTCTCACGCCCAGTGGCGAGGTCTGCTGGACACCCAGCTGCGACACCTCTGAGGAGACAGTGCTGTGACCGGGATCAAGACGACCGGCGAGAAGAAGTTGATGTTCTTCTCCGGCCGCGCCCACCCCGAGCTTGCCGAGGAGGTCGCCCAACAGCTGGGTGTCGGGGTCGTCCCGACGAAGGCCTTCGACTTCGCCAACGGTGAGATCTACGTCCGCTACCAGGAGTCGGCGCGTGGTGCGGACTGCTTCCTGATCCAGAGCCACACGGCTCCGATCAACAAGTGGATCATGGAGCAGTTGATCATGATCGACGCGTTGAAGCGTGCGTCGGCCCGTTCCATCACGGTCATCGTGCCGTTCTACGGTTACGCGCGGCAGGACAAGAAGCACCGGGGTCGTGAACCGATTTCGGCGCGCCTGATCGCGGACCTGATGAAGGCGGCCGGGGCGGACCGGATTCTGACCGTGGATCTGCACACGGACCAGATCCAGGGCTTCTTCGACGGTCCGGTGGACCATCTGTTCGCGCTGCCGCTGCTGGCGGACTACGTGGGCCGGAAGGTGGAGCGGGAGAAGCTGACGGTGGTGTCTCCGGACGCCGGCCGGGTGCGGGTGGCGGACCGCTGGTGCGACCGGCTGGGTGCGCCGCTGGCGATCGTGCACAAGCGGCGCGACAAGGACGTGGCGAACCAGGTGACGGTGCACGAGGTGGTCGGTGAGGTGCGCGGCCGGGTGTGTGTGCTGGTGGACGACATGATCGACACCGGTGGCACGATCTGTGCGGCGGCGGACGCGCTGTTCGCGCACGGTGCGGAGGACGTCATCGTGACGGCGACGCACGGTGTGCTGTCGGGTCCGGCGGCGGACCGGCTGAAGAACTCGCGGGTGAGCGAGTTCGTGTTCACGAACACGCTGCCGACGCCGGGTGAGCTGAGCCGTGATCTGGACAAGCTGACGGTGCTGTCGATCGCGCCGACGATCGCGAGTGCGGTGCGTGAGGTGTTCGAGGACGGTTCGGTGACGAGCCTGTTCGACGAGCAGTAAGGGTTCTGCAGGGGTCTGGGCGGCCCCGGGGCGGCCTTCGGGCCGCTCGTTGATGATCCTTTTGGGTGTGGCCTTCCCGCCGAGTAGACTGCTGGAGTTGCTCGGCGAGGGAGGCCGCACCTGTTCGCGCAGGTGGGCTGTCCGTTATCGACGCGCTCTTCGTAGCAGGCCGTTCGTGGCCGGGTGACCACGTCCGTTTCCCAGTTGTCTACGAGGAGTGAACATGTCCGAGGTGAAGCTCGCCGCCGAGACGCGCACCGAGTTCGGTAAGGGTGCCGCGCGCCGTATCCGCCGCGAGAACAAGGTTCCGGTCGTCCTGTACGGGCACGGCACCGACCCGGTCCACCTGACCCTGCCGGGTCACGACCTGCTGCTGGCGCTGCGTACGCCGAACGTCCTGATCTCGCTGGACGTGGACGGCAAGACCCAGGCGCTGGCGATCCCGAAGTCCGTGCAGCGCGACCCGCTGAAGGGCTTCCTGGAGCACGTGGACCTGCTGCTGGTCAAGCGCGGCGAGAAGGTCTCGGTCGAGATCCCGGTCGTCGCCGAGGGTGAGCTGGCGCCGGGCGGCAACCTGCTGGAGCACGTGCTGAACGCGCTGCCGGTCGAGGCCGAGGCGACGCACATCCCCGAGTCGGTGTCGGTGTCGGTGGAGGGTCTGGAGGCCGGTGCCTCGATCCACGCCAAGGACATCGCGCTGCCCAAGGGCGTGACGCTGGCGGTCGAGGACGACGCGGTCGTGCTGCAGGTGCTGGCCGCGCAGGCCGAGGAGGCCGCCGAGGAGGAGGCCGCCGAGGGCGAAGAGGCCCCCGCTCAGGCCTGAGCCGGTACGGTCGTCGGGGCCTGAGGGCAGGTCCGCGGCGTCATGGGCCGTCCTCGTCCGCCGTCCGGTGCGGAGTCCGTGTGGCTCCGGCGGGTGGCGGGCGGGGCGGCCGCCCCAGCGGTGGCCGCTGCTCCCTTCGGGGGCAGCGGCTCTTGTGTGCGAGGAGACTAGCGACATGACGACCGATGCCAGCGCTCCCTGGCTGATCGCCGGGCTCGGCAATCCCGGTCCCGAGTACGCGATGAACCGGCACAACGTGGGGTTCATGGTGGTGGATCTGCTGGCCGGGCGGATCGGGGGGAAGTTCAAGCGGGCGGGCCGGGCCCAGGCCCAGGTGGTGGAGGGGCGGATCGGGCCGCCGGGTCCGTCGAACCGCAGGGTGGTGCTGGCCAAGCCGGCGTCGTACATGAACCTGTCGGGCGGTCCGGTGAACGCGCTGCGGGACTTCTACAAGGTCCCGGTGGGCAACGTGGTCGCCGTGCACGACGAGCTGGACATCGACTTCGGCACGCTGCGGCTGAAGCTGGGGGGCGGGGACAACGGGCACAACGGTCTGAAGTCGATGACGAAGGCGTTCGGGGCGGACTACCACCGGGTGCGGTTCGGGATCGGCCGGCCGCCGGGGCGGATGCCGGTGGCGGACTTCGTGCTGAAGGACTTCTCCTCGGCGGAGCGCAAGGAGCTGGACTACTTCGTGGACCGGGCGGCGGACGCGGTGGAGTGCCTGGTGATCGAGGGGCTGGAGCGGGCGCAGGGGACGTACAACTCCTGAGCCGGGCTCCTGCCGGGCGGGGGCGCCGGGCGGGGGCGCCGGGTGGGGGCGCTGGGTGGGGGCGGCGGTTTCCGGGCCGGGCGCGGTGCCCGGGTCGGGCGGTGCACGCAGGTGCGGACAACTCCCCCACCGCGGTTGACGTTCTGTGCGGGCATGGCCAAGGATCGCGGCCATGCGTTCTGGCGCCCACTCCGCCCCGCGCGCGGGCTCCGCGACCGCGGTGCTCCGGTTCGGCCGGTTGGCTGCCATGACGGTGGTCACCGCCCTGATCCTGGTCGCGGGGGTGTGGGCGTCGTGGGGCACGGCCCAGTACGTGATGCTGACCAAGGGCCGTGAGCGTGGCACGCTGCAGGTGACGGGGTGCGGGGAGCGGAGCTGCTCGGGGCCGTACACGCCGCTGTCGCCGGGGTCCCGGGCGCGGGTGCGTGTGGTGGTGGAGAGCACGCCGGCGGTGGCCCCGGGCCGGGTCTACGACGTGGTGGTGAAGCCGGGCGGGCGGAGCGCGGTGCGCTCGGGTCCGGCGGGGGTGCTGTACGCGTGGGTGCCGCTGGGGGGTGCGCTGCTGCTGGCGGCGGTGGTCGTGGCGGGCGGGCTGGGCCGTACGCGGGTGGCGTGGGTTCTGGCGGGCTCGGGCGCGGCGCTGCTGGCGGCGGTGTTTCTCACGCTCTGAGCCTGGCCTGGGGGCGCCTTGGTGGTTCTGGGGGCGCGCGGTTGCGCTGTGGGCGCGTAGCGGGCGGGGCGGCACGGAACGGGAGCGTACCGCGCGCCGAGGAGCCGGTGTGCGGGGTGTGCGCGGGGTGGTGTGAAGGGGCGGGGTCCGTGCCGGTGGGTGGCACGGGCTCCGCCCCTTCGGTGTTCCCGGAGGGGGGTCAGCCGGTGTTGCGCAGGCCGGCGGCGACGCCGTTGACGGTGAGCAGCAGGGCTCGGGAGAGCAGGGGGTCCTGCTCCTGTCCGGCTGCGGCGGCGTCGCGCTGGCGCTTGAGGAGGGCGACCTGGAGGTAGGAGATGGGGTCGAGGTAGGCGTCGCGGATGGCGAAGGTCTGCTTGAGGACGGGCTGGTCGTCGAGGAGCTCGGCCTTGCCGGTGATCTTGAGGATCTCGCTGACGGTGAGTGCGTGTTCGGCGCGGATGGTGTCGAAGACGTGGCGGAGTTCGTCGGGCACCAGGGTGTCGACGTAGTGGCCGGCGATGCGCAGGTCGGTCTTGGCGAGGGTCATCTCGACGTTGGAGACGAAGTTGCGGAAGAAGTGCCACTGCTCGCGCATCTCGTCCAGGACGGTGTCGAGGCCGGCTTCGCGCAGTGCCTTGAGGCCGGAGCCGACGCCGAACCAGCCGGGCACGATCTGCCGGGACTGGGTCCAGCCGAACACCCACGGGATGGCGCGCAGTCCGTCGAGGCCGGCTCCGGAGTCGGGGCGGCGGGAGGGGCGGGAGCCGAGGTGGAGGTCGGCGAGCTGGTCGACGGGGGTGGAGGCGAAGAAGTAGGACGGCAGGTCGGGGTCCTCGACGAGGCGGCGGTAGGCGGCGTGGGCGGCGTCGGAGACGACGTCCATGGCGGCGTCCCAGCGGGCGAGGGCCTCGTCGGACTGGCGGGGTGCGGTGTGCAGGGCGGATGCCTGGAGGGTGGCGGCGACGGTCAGTTCCAGGTTCTCCCTGGCGAGGGAGGGGATGAGGTACTTGTCGGAGATGACCTCGCCCTGTTCGGTGACCTTGATCTCGCCTTCGAGGGTGCCCCAGGGCTGGGCGAGGATCGCGTCGTGGGAGGGGCCGCCGCCGCGGCCGACGGTGCCGCCGCGGCCGTGGAAGAGGCGCAGGCGTACGCCGTAGCGGTGGGCGACGTCGCGCAGTCGGCGCTGGGCGCGGTGGATCTCCCACTGGGAGGTGGTGATGCCGCCGAACTTGGAGGAGTCGGAGTAGCCGAGCATGACCTCCTGGACGTCGCCGCGGAGGGCGACCAGGCGCCGGTAGGAGGGGTCGGCGAGCATGTCCTCCAGGATGGTGTCGGCGGCCTTGAGTTCGTCGGTGGTCTCCAGCAGGGGCACGATGCCGATCCTGGCCCAGCCGGCGTGCAGGTCGATGAGGCCTGCCTCGCGGGCGAGGACGGTGGCGGCGAAGACGTCGTCGGCGCCCTGGCACATGGAGATGATGTAGGACTCGATGACTTCGGGGCCGAAGACCTCCAGGGCCTTGCGGACGGTCTGGAAGACGCCGAGGGTCTTCTCGCCGGCCGCGTCGACGGGTGCCGGGGTGGGGGCGAGGGGCCGGCGGGAGCGGAGTTCCTTGGCGAGCAGCCGGGCGCGGTAGTCGCGGGGCATGTCGGCGTAGCGCCAGGATTCCTCGCCGAGGCGGTCGAAGAGCTGGCCGAGGGCGTGGTGGTGGGCGTCGGCGTGTTCGCGGACGTCCATGGTGGCGAGCTGGAGGCCGAAGGCGGCGAGGGTGCGGATGGTGCGGTTCATGCGGCCGTCGGCGAAGAGGCCGCCGCGGTGGGCGCGCAGCGAGGTCTGGATGAGGGTGAGGTCCCTGAGGAGTTCGCTGGTGCCGAGGTAGTCGCGGCCGGGGGCGTGGGGGGTGCCCTGGGCGAGGCGCTGCTTGGTGTTCTCGAGCTTCTGCCGGATGCAGGTGGCCTTGAGGCGGTAGGGCTCTTCGGCGTTGAGGCGCTTGTAGCGGGGGCTGATCTCGGGGAGGTTGTCGAGGTCGGTCTGGAGGGAGGTGAGGAGTTCCTCGGTGGCGCCGCTGTAGCGGATGGAGTTGGAGAGGAAGCCGCGGAGTTCGTCGATGGTCTCCAGGGCGTCGTTGATGCCGTGTTCGTGCTGGAGGATGAGGATGTCCCAGGTGACCTGGGGGGTGACGTTGGGGTTGCCGTCGCGGTCGCCGCCGATCCAGGTGCCGAAGGTGAGGGGGCGGCTGGTGTCGGGGAGGGTGACGCCGGCGCGCTCGAGTTCGGCGGTGAGGTCTTCGAGGACGTCGCCGACGGCGTTGGCGTGGAGCTCGTCGAGGTAGTAGATGGCGTTGCGGGCCTCGTCGGCGGGTTCGGGGCGGACGACGCGGAGTTCGTCGGTCTGCCAGACGAGGTCGATGCTCTCGGCGAGGCGGGTGTCGTGGCGGCGGCGGTCGGAGGCGATGACGGGGGTCTCCAGGAGCGCGGCGATGCGCCGGAGCTTGTTGAGGACCGACCGGCGTGCGGCTTCGGTGGGGTGTGCGGTGAACACCGGACGAACGTTGAGGTGTGCGACGGTCTGGCGCAGGTGTTCGGGGTCGGCGTCCTTGAGGCGGTCGGCGGTGCGGGCGAGCAGTCCGCCTTCGGTGGCGCGTCGGGCGCGTAGTTCGCGGCCGCGGTGGACCTGTTCGGTGACGTTCGCGAGGTGGAAGTAGGTGGAGAAGGCGCGTACGAGCTTGGCGGCGGTCTCCAGTTCGGTGCCGCGCAGCAGTGCGGCGGCGGCTTCGCCGTCCTCGCGGGTGAGGTGGCGGACCTTCTCGACGAGTTCCAGCAGCTCGGGGCCTTCCTGGCGGACGAGGGTCTCGCCGAGGAGGTCGCCGAGGCGGCGGATGTCGGCGCGCAGCTCGCTGCTGTTGGTGGTGGTGGCCGTGGTCAGGTCGTCGGCACTGCTCACAGGTGCGGCTCCTTGCAGTGGTGAAGCTCGTCCGGCAGGGGCCCGGGTGCCGCTTAGGGGCGGTGCATCCGGGAAGTATTCAGAGCGGACCGCGCTGTCCGACCGGTCCCAAGGATAGGTGTCGGGGCGGACGCGCAGGTTCGGGGGCTCTTGCCGCCGGGCCGGGCGCTGCCATACTTACGACGCCGTAGGTTACGGAACCGTAGGGATGCCTGCCCGGTTCCGGCCGTCCGGTATCCGCTGTCATCACCCTCGACCCCACAGGGGACGCCCATGGCCACGAGTTCCGATGTGATCGAAGACGCCCTGGAGGCTTCCGGCGCCGCCTTGCCGTCCGGGACGCTCGGCGGGGAGCGCAAGGGTTCGACCGAGCAGGTCGCGCTGTTGCTGTTCATCGTCGTGCCGTTCCTGGCGCTGGTGGCGGCGGTGCCGCTGGCCTGGGGGTGGGGGGTGAGCTGGCTTGATCTGGGGTTGCTGGTCTTCTTCTACTACCTCGGTTGTCACGGGATCACGATCGGTTTCCACCGGCATTTCACGCATGGGTCGTTCAAGGCGAAGCGGCCGTTGAAGATCGCGTTGGCGGTCGCGGGGTCGATGGCGGTGGAGGGGCCGCTGGTGCGGTGGGTGGCCGACCATCGCAAGCACCACAAGTTCTCGGATGCGGAGGGTGACCCGCACTCGCCGTGGCGGTACGGGGAGACGGTTCCGGCGCTGGTGAAGGGCTTGTGGTGGGCCCACATCGGATGGATGTTCGACGAGGAGCGGACGCCGCAGGACAAGTACGCGCCGGATCTGATCAAGGATCCGGCGCTGCGGGCGATCTCGCGGCAGTTCATCGTGTGGACGGTCATGTCGCTGGCGCTGCCGCCGCTGATCGGCGGTCTGGTGACGATGTCGTGGTGGGGGGCGTTCACTGCGTTCTTCTGGGGGTCACTGGTTCGGGTGGCGTTGCTGCACCATGTGACGTGGTCGATCAATTCGATCTGCCATGCGGTGGGCAAGCGGCCGTTCCGGTCGCGGGACCGTTCGGGGAACGTGTGGTGGCTGGCGGTGCTGTCGTGCGGTGAGTCGTGGCACAACCTGCACCACGCGGATCCGACGTCGGCCCGGCACGGTGTGATGCGGGGGCAGCTGGACTCCTCGGCGCGGCTGATCCGCTGGTTCGAGCTGGCGGGGTGGGCGTACGACGTGCGCTGGCCGTCCCGCTCGCGGATCGACGCGCGGCGCGAGGACGGCGAGGGGGACTCCCGCCGCCGGGGGGAGTCCGCCGAGGCGGCATGATTGACGCTGTGGCGACCGACTCCAGCAGTATCTCCGGCAATGACAAGCCCCGGCGTACCCGCCGTACCCGGATGACCGGTGCGGAGCGCCGGCAGCAGTTGCTGGAGATCGGGCGGACGCTGTTCGCGGCGAAGGGCTTCGAGGGCACGTCGGTGGAGGAGATCGCGGCGAAGGCCGGGGTCTCCAAGCCGGTGGTGTACGAGCACTTCGGCGGCAAGGAGGGCCTGTACGCGGTGGTGGTGGACCGCGAGATGCGGCGGCTGCTGGACATGGTGACCGGGTCGCTGACCGCGGGGCATCCGCGTGAGCTGCTGGAACAGGCGGCGTTCGCGTTGCTGGACTACATCGAGGAGTGCACGGACGGGTTCCGCATCCTGGTCCGTGACTCGCCGATCCCGCAGTCGACGGGGTCGTTCGCGTCGCTGATCTCGGACATCGCCACCCAGGTGGAGGACATTCTGGGGCGCGAGTTCAAGAGCCGGGGGTTCGATCCGAAGCTGGCGCCGCTGTATGCGCAGGCGCTGGTGGGGATGGTCGCGCTGACGGGGCAGTGGTGGCTGGAGGTGCGGCGTCCGAGGAAGGCGGAGGTGGCGGCGCATCTGGTGAATCTGGCGTGGCACGGGCTGGACGGGCTGGAGCAGAAGCCGCGGTTGATAGGGCACCGCAAGAGCTGAGCGCTCCGCTTGAGGGGCCTCAGCGCTCCGCTTGAGGGGCCTTGTGGTGTCGTGGCTGACTGCTGCGCCGTTGTGGCTGGTCGCGCAGTTCCCCGCGCCCCTCGGGTGGGGAGCTGACGGGCGCGCTCGGCCTGTGTGGGCCCCTCCCCCCCTTGAATCGGCTCATGCGCCGTTGTGGCTGGTCGCGCAGTTCCCCGCGCCCCCCGGGTGGGGAGCTGACGGGCGCGCTCGGCCTGTGTGGGCCCCTCCCCCCCCTTGAATCGGCTCATGCGCCGTTGTGGCTGGTCGCGCAGTTCCCCGCGCCGCCGGGTCAGGGGTGCTTCCGGGCTGCTGTGAAGATGCGGCGGAAGGGGTAGGGGGTGCCGTGCGGGCCGGACGGGTAGGCGGTGCGCAGGGCGGCGCGGTAGGCGTGGAGGAAGGCGTCGCGGGTGGCGGGGTCGTCGGCGAGGGCGGTGAGGACCGGGCGCAGGGCGGTGCCCTCGACCCAGTCCAGGACGGGGTCCTCGCCCTGGAGGAGGTGCAGGTAGGTGGTCTCCCAGGCGTCGACGGTGCAGCCGAGTGCGGTGAGCTCCGCGAGGTAGGCGGCGGGGGTGAGGACGGCGTCGTGGTGGCGGAGGGTGCCGGCGAGGCGGTCGCGCCACGGTGGTTTCCCGGCGGTCTCGCGCAGCAGGCGGTGGCTGGGGGCGTCGAAGTTTCCCGGCACCTGGAAGGCGAGGGTCCCTCCGTCGCGGAGGGCGGCGACCCATCGCGGGAGGAGTGCGGCGTGGCCGGGCACCCACTGGAGGGTGGCGTTGCTGATGACGAGGTCGTACGGCTCCTCGGGGGTCCAGGTGCGGACGTCGGCGTGGGCGAAGTCGAGGCGGCCGCCGCCGGGGGTGGGGCCGGCGTGTGCGGCGCGGGCGCGGGCGAGCATCTCGGGTGAGTTGTCGTACCCGGTGATGTGGGCGTCGGGCCAGCGGGCGGCGAGCAGGGCGGTGACGTTGCCGGGGCCGCAGCCGAGGTCGGCGATGCGGGGCCGTCCGGTGGCCGGGGCTGCGGGGAGGCTCTGTACGCGGGCCAGCAGGTCGGTGAAGGGGCGGGCGCGGTGGTCGGCGTGGCGGAGGTACTGGGCGGGGTCCCAGGAGGGTGCGGTCATGTCTCCACTGTCCTCCCGGAGAAATCTCGATGTCAAGAAACTCGATCCCAAGAGACTTCACGTCGACACAACCACTACACTGATCGTCATGGAGGACGAGGTCGATCGGCTGGTTGCAGCGTGGCGCCGGGAGCGCCCGGACCTCGACGTGGAGCCGCTGGAGGTGCTCAGCCGGGTGAGCCGGCTGGCCCGGCACCTGGACCGGGCGCGCCGGCTGGCGTTCAGCGAGCACAGTCTGGAGCCGTGGGAGTTCGACGTGCTGACGGCGCTCAGGCGTGCGGGGGCGCCGTACCAGCTGTCGCCGGGCCAGCTGCTGACGCAGACCCTCGTCACCTCCGGCACGATGACCAACCGCATCGACCGGCTCGCCAAGAAGGGCCTGGTCGAGCGGCTGCCCGACCCGAGCGACCGACGTGGTGTGCTGGTCCGCCTCACCGGGGAGGGCCGTGACCGGGCCGATCAGGCGCTGGCCGGTCTGCTGGAGCAGGAGCGGGCGATCCTCGGGGAGCTGTCCCGTGCGCAGCGCGGTGAACTGGCGTCCCTGCTACGCCAGCTGACCGCCCCGTTCGACAACATTCCCGGCTAGGTCGGCGGGGCCGACGCCGGCCCGCCGGGCGAGGGCGACGGCGGCGAGGGTGGAGTGGACGCCCAGTTTGCCCAGCACGTTCTGCATGTGGGTGCGGACGGTGTGCGGGCTGAGGAAGAGCCGTTCGGCGACCGCTTTGCGGCCGAGGCCCGCCACCATGCAGCGCAGCACCTCGCGCTCGCGGGGTGTGAGGGACTCCACGAGGCGTTCGCTCTCGGTGCGGTGCCGGCGGGCGGCGGTCAGCTCGCGCAGCACGCCGGTGAGCAGGGCGGGCGGCAGGTGGGTCTCCTCGCGCAGCACTCCGCGGATCACGGTGAGCAGCCGCGACAGGGAGCAGTCCTTGGCGACCCAGCCGGACGCCCCGGCCTGCAGGGCGTGCGCCGCCCGCCGCGGTTCGTCCTTCTCGGCGAGGACGACGGTGCGGACGCCGGGCTGGGCGGTGCGTACCGCGGCGACCAGGGCGATCCCGTCGACGGCGCCGTCGGTGCCGGGCACGGGTGTCACCGGCATCACGGGCGCCACGGGCTGGACGGGGACCGTGGACCGGACGCCGGGCGCGCCGCCCGGGGTGCCGGAGGGTCCGGGGCCGCCCGGAGCGCCGGGGACGCCGCCGCCGAGGTCTGCGTCGACGAGCAGCACGTCGTACCGGCGGCCGTCGGCGGCCGCGCGTTCCAGGCAGCGCAGCGCCGCCGGGCCGCTGCCGGCGGCGGAGACGTCGACGTCGGGCTCGGCGGCCAGTGCGGCGGCGAGCGATTCGGCGAAGATGCGGTGGTCGTCGACGACCAGGACTCGGATGCGTACCACAAAACCCCCTTCCCCGAGCTCGCTCGCGAGCAGGGGATGCCAAGGTCGGGAGAACCGGACAGGCGCGGGTACGGCGTCCGGAGCGTCGCGCCGCGCCGGCCGCCGCCGTGCGGACAGTGCTACCCCCGCTTCTGGCGTCGTACCCGACCGTCTCGCCCCCTGAGCGGACACCGGCCCCCACCGGTGCTGCTCATCAGAGTACGGACGGGGCCCGGCAGCGGAAGGCTATTTGCAGAACTGGCCGCCGGGCGCGTTTATGGTGTGCCGCATGTTTCGTATCGAGGCGGAAGTCGACAAGGCACGGCGTGATCTGCTCCGTTCACGTCTGCGCGACAGCAACACGGCGGCCTCCCCGGTGCTGCGTGCGTTGCGCGGCACCGCCCGGGAACGCGAGCGCGCGCTGCACCTGTGGGCCTCCGAGGAGGGCGGCGGGGCGGCGGGCCGGCCGGCGGGCGGGCTGGTCGGGTACACCTGGACGTCCTGGCTGCATGTGGCGATGCTCTGGGTCGACGAGCGCCATCGCGGACGCGGCCTCGGCAGCCGCCTGCTGGCGGAGGCGGAGCGGATCGCGCGCGAGGAGCGCGGCTGCAGCGGCTCCCGGCTGGAGACCTGGGACTTCCAGGCGCCCGGTTTCTACCACCGGCACGGCTACGAGGTGGTGTGCGCGATCCCCGACTACCCGCCGGGGGTCACCGAGTACACCCTGGTCAAGCACCTCGGCTGAGCCGTCTGGCGCCGGGGGACGGGAGGACTTCGAAGGTTCTGGGCGGGGTGCGGGCCGCGGTGGTGAAGGCCTTGTCGACGGCCCGGGCGAGGGCGGCGGTGGCGGGGGCCTCGGCGAGGACGACGGCGGAGCCGCCGAAGCCGCCGCCGGTCATGCGGGCGCCGAGCGCGCCGTGTGACAGCGCCGTGTCGACGGCCAGGTCGAGTTCGGGGCAGGAGACCCGGAAGTCGTCGCGCAGGGAGATGTGGCTGTCGGTGAGGAGGGGGCCGATGCCGCGGATGTCGCCGGCCTGCAGCAGTTCCGCCACGCGCTCCACGCGCCGGTTCTCGGTGACGACGTGGCGCACCAGGCGGCGTGTCTCCTCGTCGTCGAGCCGGGCGAGGGCCTCGTCGAGGCCGTCGTGGGGGATGTCGCGCAGGGCGTCCACGCCGAGCAGGGCGGCGCCCTTCTCGCAGCCGGCGCGGCGCCTGCCGTAGGCGCCTTCGGTGTGCGCGTGCCGGACCCGGGTGTCGACGACGAGCAGGCGCAGCCCCTGTGCGGCGGGGTCGAAGGGGATCTGCCGGTGCGCCAGGTCGCGGGTGTCGAGGAACAGGGCGTGGCCGTCGCGGCAGCAGGCGGACGCGGTCTGGTCCATGAGTCCGGTGGGCGCGCCGACGTACGCGTTCTCCGCGCGGCGGCAGAGGCGGGCCAGCTGCCAGCGGGCCAGGCCCAGCTCGAACAGGTCGTTGAGGGCGAGGGCGGTGACGACCTCGACGGCCGCCGAGGAGGACAGGCCGGCGCCGGCCGGGACGGTGGAGGCGAGATGGAGGTCGGCGCCGGTGACCGGGTGTCCGGCCTCGCGCAGGGCCCACACCACGCCTGCCGGGTAGGCCGTCCACTCCGTGTCGGTCTGCGGGCGCAGGTCGTCCAGGCGGAGTTCGGCGATGCCGTGGCCGGTGTCCGCCGAGTGCAGGCGGAGCACGCCGTCGGTGCGGGCCGAGACGGCGGCGAGCGCGGTCTGGGGCAGGGCGAACGGCATGACGAAGCCGTCGTTGTAGTCGGTGTGTTCGCCGATCAGGTTGACCCGGCCGGGTGCCGACCAGACGCCGTCGGGTGCGGTTCCGTACAGGGCGGCGAAGGCGTCTCGGACTTCGTGTTCCGCCACCTCACTGCTCCCTCGTGGTGTGCTGCGCGAACTGCCAGGCGTCGGCGACGATGCCCGCGAGGTCCGGGCGGGAGGGGCGCCAGCCGAGCCGGTCGCGGGCGGTGTCGGCGGAGGCGACCAGCACGGCGGGGTCGCCGGGCCGGCGGGGGGCGACGACCTCGGGGACGGGGTGTCCGGTGACCTGGCGGGCGGTCTCGACGACCTGTCGGACGGAGAAGCCCTCGCCGTTGCCGAGGTTGCAGATCAGGTGTTCGCCGGGGGTGGCCGCGTCGAGTGCGAGCAGGTGGGCCTCGGCGAGGTCGGCGACGTGGATGTAGTCGCGTACGCAGGTGCCGTCGGGGGTGGGGTAGTCGTCGCCGTAGACGGAGATGGCGTCGCGGCGGCCCTGGGCGACCTGCAGGACGAGGGGGATCAGGTGGGACTCGGGGTCGTGGCGTTCGCCGAGGCCGCCGTAGGCGCCGGCCACGTTGAAGTAGCGCAGGGAGACCGCGCCGAGGCCGTGGGCGGCCGCCTCGCCGGTGATCATGTGGTCGACGGCGAGTTTGGTGGCGCCGTAGGGGTTGGTGGGGCGGGTGGGGGCGCTCTCCGGGATGGGGATCTGCTCGGGTTCGCCGTAGGTGGCGGCGGTGGAGGAGAACACCAGTTTGCGCACGCGCGCCTCGCGCAGGGCGGCCAGCAGGGCCATGGTGCCGGCGACGTTGTTGTCCCAGTACTTCTCGGGCGTCGCCACGGATTCGCCGACCTGGGAGAAGGCGGCGAAGTGCAGGACGGCGTCGTAGGACGGGTCGAGCCACTTGGCGGCGTCGCGGATGTCGCCCTCGACGAAGGCGGCGCCCGCGGGGACGCCCTCGCGGAAGCCGGTGGAGAGGTCGTCGAGGACGGTGACCTCGTGGCCGGCCTCCAGCAGGTGCTGGGCGACCACGCTGCCGACGTATCCCGCCCCGCCCGTCACCAGGTACTTCATGAACTCGCTACCTCTCGCAGTCGCTCGGCCGCGCGCTCCGGCGGCACGTCGTTGATGAACACGCTCATGCCGGACTCGGAGCCCGCGAGGAACTTCAGCTTGCCGGAAGTCCTTCGGATGGTGAAAAGCTCCAGGTGCAGCGCGAAGTCGTCGCGGTGGACGCCGTCGTGCTCCGCCGGCCCGAACGGCGCCTGGTGCCAGGCGGCGATGTAGGGCGTGGGCGGTTCACCCTTGCCGAAGATACGGTCGAAGCGCCGTAGAAGTTCCAGGTAGATCCGGGGGAACTCGGCGCGTGCGGCCTCGTCGAGCCCGAGCAGGTCCGGCACCCGGCGCCTGGGGTACAGGTGGACCTCGTAGGGCCAGTGTGCGGCGTACGGCACGAACGCGGCCCAGTGTTCACTCTGCAGGACGACCCGCTCGGCGGCGAGTTCACGCTGCAGGACGGCGTCGAAGAGGTTCGTGCCGGTGCTCCGGCGGTGCGCGGCGGCGCGGCGCAGCATCTGCGCGGTACGGGGTGTGGTGAAGGGGTAGGCGTAGATCTGCCCGTGCGGGTGCTGGAGGGTCACGCCGATCTCCGCGCCGCGGTTCTCGAAGCAGAACACCTGTCGCACGGAGGGGAGATGGGACAGCTCCGCGGTGCGGTCGGTCCACGCGTCGAGGACGAGGCGGGCCTGTTCCCGGGTGAGGCCGGCGAAGGACGCGGCGTGGTCGGGGGTGAAGCAGACCACCTCGCAGCGGCCGGAGTCGCCGGCCAGGGAGGGGAAGCGGTTCTCGAAGACGACGACGTCGTACGACGTGTCGGGGATCTCGCTGGGCCGTCCCTCGCGTGAGGGGCACAGGGGGCAGGAGTCGGCGGGCGGGTGGTAGGTGCGGTCCTGGCGGTGGGAGGCGACGGCGACGGCGTCGCCGAGCAGGGGGTCGCGGCGTACCTCCGATGTGGTGACGGTGGGCGTCAGGGGGCGGCGGTCGACCGCGTCGCGCACGCAGTCGTCCCGCAGGTCGTAGTAGATGAGCTCACGACCGTCGGCCAGCCGGGTCGAGGTCTTCTTCACCGTGACGCTCCGTCTCTCCTGATCCGTCCGGTGGGTGACGTGCATCGCACGCACCATCCGGGAAACTTTTCCAACAGAACCAAACACATGGAAGCACAGAAACACTCGACAGTCACCAGCCCGAGGTGGACCGCCCGCCCATCACCACCGACCACCGACCAATGACCGCCGACCGGTGACCAGCGACCGGTGACCCCGATCAGTGACCGGCGACCGGCGACCGGCGACCAGTGACCGGCGACCAGTGACCATCGACCGAGGTGAGGTCCGGATGCACACCCCTCCCCAGCCCGTGCACCTCGCCGCTGAACTGCGGCTCTCCACGAACTGGCTCGACTACACGATCCTGGCGATCTACTTCGTCGTCGTGCTGGGCATCGGTTTCGCCGCCCGCCGCTCGGTGAGGACGACCCTGGACTTCTTCCTGTCCGGGCGTTCGCTGCCCGCCTGGGTGACCGGCCTGGCCTTCGTCTCGGCGAACCTGGCCGCGACGGAGATCCTCGGCATGGCGGCCAACAGCGCCGAGTACGGGGCGTACACCGTGCACTGGTACTGGATCGGCGCCATCCCGGCGATGGTGTTCCTGGGCCTGGTGATGATGCCGTTCTACTACGGCAGCAAGGTCCGCTCGGTGCCGGAGTTCCTGCTGCTGCGCTTCGACAGGGGGGCGCACCTGCTGAGTGCGCTGCTGTTCGCGTTCGCGGCGGTCCTGATCGCGGGGGTGAACCTGTACGCCCTCGCGATCGTGGTGGAGGCGCTGCTGGGCTGGCCGGAGTGGGTGGCGATCGTCGTCGCGGGTTTCTTCGTGCTGGCCTACATCACCCTCGGCGGGCTGTCCTCGGCCATCTACAACGAGGTGCTCCAGTTCTTCGTGATCCTGGCGGCGCTGATCCCGCTCACGGTGCTCGCGCTGCGCAGGACCGGCGGCTGGGACGGCCTGACGGACACCCTCACGAGGACGCACGGCCCGGACTTCGTGACCGCCTGGGGCGGCACCGGCATCGGCAGCGACAACCCGCTGGGCGCGAACTGGCTGACGATCGTGCTGGGGCTCGGTTTCGTGCTGTCCTTCGGGTACTGGACGACGAACTTCGCCGAGGTGCAGCGGGCGCTGTCCGCGAGGAACCTGTCCGCGGCCCGGCGCACCCCGCTCATCGCCGCGTACCCGAAGATCTTCATCGTGTTCCTGGTGATGATCCCCGGCCTGGCCGCGGCGGCACTGGTCCCGGGCTTCGGCACCGAGCAGTCGGGCTACCAGTACAACGACGCCATCCCGTACCTGATGCAGGACCTGCTGCCCAACGGCATGCTGGGCATCGCGGTGACGGGGCTGCTGGCGGCGTTCATGGCGGGCATGGCGGCGAACGTGTCGTCCTTCAACACGGTGTTCACCAACGACGTCTGGGCCCGGTACGTGGTGCGGGGCCGGGAGGACGGCTACTACGTGCGCTTCGGCCGGCTGATCACCGCGGTCGGTGTGCTGGCCTCGATCGGCACCGCGTTCCTCGCCTCGTCGTTCTCGAACATCATGAGCTACCTCCAGACGCTCTTCTCCTTCTTCAACGTGCCGATGTTCGTGGTGTTCGTGGTCGGCATGTTCTGGCGGCGGGCGTCGATGAAGTCGGGCTTCTGGGGTCTGCTGGCCGGTACGACGGCGGCGATGGTGAACTACTTCGTCCTGTACAAGCTGGACGTCGTCTCCATCCCGACCGACCAGGGCGCCAACTTCGTCTCCGCGATCGCGGGTTTCGCGGCCGGCGCCGTGGTGATGGCCGCGGTGTCGCTGTTCACCGCGCCCAGGCCCGAGGAGGAGCTCCGGGGCCTGGTCTACGGCACCCGCTCCCCCGGCTCGGCGGAGCCGCCCGCCGAGGGCGACGACGCCTGGTACCGCAGGCCCGCCCTGCTGGGCTGGGGCGCCGTGGTCCTGGCGGCGGCCTGCTACATCCCGTTCTCGTTCTGAGCCCCACCGACCGCGTACCGGAGGAACCATGACCGAGCATCACGGATACTCCGACAAGGACGTCCAGGAGGAGGTGACCGCGCTGGCGGGCAGGTCCGCGACGGCCGCCCGGCTGTTCGACATCCGGCGGATCATCGGCGGACTGTTCGTGCTGTACGGCGTGATCGTCACGATCGCCGGGTTCACCGCGTCAGACGCCGACGTGGACAAGGCCGAGGGCGTCAACATCAATCTGTGGACCGGGCTGGGCATGCTGCTGCTCGGCCTGTTCTTCCTGGCCTGGCTGAGGCTGCGGCCCACGGCCCCGCCGCCACAGGACGAACCGCCGCGGGAGCAGGGACCGGGAGGCCCCGGCGCAGGCGGTCCCTCCGGCACGGAGGGCCCGGGAGGCCCGGGAGGCCCGGGAGACGCGGGAGGCCCGGGAGACGCGGGAGACGCGGGAAGCGCGGGAGACGCGGGAAGCCCGGGAGACGCGGGAAGCCCGGGAAGCGCGGGAGGCAGCGCGGGAGGCCCAGGAAACGCGGGAGGTCCGGGAGGTCCGGGAGGTCCGGGAGACGCGGGAGGTCCGGGAGGTCCGGGAGACGCGAGAGGTCCGGGAGGTCCGGGAGACGCGAGAGGTCCGGGAGGTCCGGGAGACGCGAGAGGTCCGGGAGGTCCAGGAGACGCGAGAGGTCCGGGAGGTCCAGGAGACGCGGGAGGCGCGGCCGACGTGACGCGGACGGGAGCCTCCGGGGGTGAGGGGGGCGAGCCGCCGCGCGGGTAGGGCGGGCCTGCGCTCCCCGCGCTCCGCCGGACGTTCCGCGGCACGACGCCGGTCGGCCGCAGCGCCGTGGCGGCCGGTCGCGCGGTTCCCCGCGCCCCCTCCCGGGCCCGGCCGGACCGCAGTGGACGCCGCCCGCCGCTCAGCGCCTCCGCTCCGGCGCCGGGCCGGACGCCGGGCCCGCCGCCGGGCCGGATGCGGGGCCGGATGCGGGGCCGGGTGCCGGGCCGGGTGCCGGGCCCGCCCGGTCCAGGAGGCCGGTGCGGGCCGCCAGAGCGGCCGCCTCCAGCCGGGAGCCGACACCCAGCTTCATCAGCACCCGCTGCACATGGGTGCGGGCGGTGGACGGGGCGATGCCCATTCCCGCGGCGATCAGCCGGGTGTCCTCGCCGTCCGCGACCCGCACCAGCACCTCCACCTCCCTCGGCGTCAGCATCTCCAGCAGTCTGCGGCCCTCGTCGTCGGGCTGGGCCGCCGGGTTGAGCAGCTCACCGAACGCGCCCTGCAGCAGTTGCGGCGCGACCGCCGCCTCGCCCTGACGGGCCTTCATGATGGCCCGTTCGACGCCCTCTATGCGCTCGTCGTGCCGGACGTACCCGGAGGCACCCGCGGCGAACGCCGCCGCGATCCCGCGCGGGCTGGGCACCGGGCCCAGCACCAGCACCGCCACCTGCGGGCGCTCCCGCTTGATCCGCACCACCGGGTCGAAGGCGCCCGGCTCCGCGGGCGTGCCCGTGCCCAGCAGGCACACCTCCGGCGCCCGCGCGATGACCAGGTCCGCGGCGCCCGCCGCGGGCGCCGCCGCGGCGAGCACCCGGTGCCCGCGCAGCTTCAGCGCCGAGGCCAGCGCCTCGGCCAGCAGACGGTGGTCATCGACCACCATGAGCCGTACTCCCATCGAGACCCCCCAGTCCCCCCGGACGCCTCTGCGGTTTCCTGAAGTCACCATGGACGGACCCCGTTCACCGGGGCTCCGGCGTCCCCGCCCTCATCTGCACCCGGAAGCTACACGCTTGTTCGACGCCGCGTCCCCGGTACTCATGAGAAGTGCCCCGGATCGCCGACATTCCTCTCATTCGACGGTGTTGCACGACAACGCGCAAGACCCCGCCCCTGAACAGGGGCAGGGTCCGGGGCGGCGGCGAGCGGGGGCACGGCGCCCGCGGCGGGGCGGCGGCCCGCCCGGCCGCGGGCTCAGCCCACGCCGAAGGCGACGAACAGGTAGTCGGTGTCGCCGGAGAGCGATCCCGGCGAGCCGGCGTACACGTCGGCCAGGAACAGCCGGCCCCGCGCGTAGCGGATCTCGGAGAAGCTGGGCAGGAACCCGGCCTCCGCTTCGCGGACCTTCTCGTCGCCGGGGTTCTCCAGCAGGACCGTCTGCTCGAAGGAATCGGGGTCGATGCTGACGACCTGGCCGCCCTTGTCGTAGGGCGGGGTCTTGTAGGCGATCAGGTCGGGGCCGTCCATGCGCAGCGGCCACAGACCGTAGTTGTCGCCGGCGTCCGCGCGCCGGCCGGTCTGCTTGCCGGTGGCCAGGTCGAAGGCGACGATCTCGTTGGTCTCGCTGTACTCGGCGGCTCCGTCGTGGTCCTCGGTCGCCAGGTAGAGCCGGTCGTTGCCCACGACCGCGCCGTCGCACCCCTCGACCCGGGAGATGCCGTCGCAGTCGGCGACGTACTGGTCGTCGGGGGCCGTGACGTGGCCGCGCAGCTTCCCGGTCCGGTTGTCGACGGCGAAGAAGTCCAGGACGCCCGGGGAGTCGCCGCCGTTGCGGCCGGCCTCGGCGGCCAGCACCAGCGGGTCGGTGGAGACGATGCCGGCGTACTCGATGCCCTGGGCCATCTTGTACTCGGACCGCACCTTCCCCGACCTCGCGTCGAGGGTCTGCACATGCAGCGTGCGGTTGCCGTACTGGCCGCACTTGCGCAGCGCGACCAGCTGGGGGCCGCCGCCGTATCCGGCGTCGAAGCAGGTGTCGCCCGGCTTGGGGGACCACAGCGGCTCGCCGGACACGAGGTCGAACGCGGCGCCGCCGCTGGTGCTGCCCACCGCGACCGTGGCCCCGCTGATGGTGACGTTGTCCCAGGTGATGAGGGAGTCACCGAGCTTGGCGGTCTTCGTCCACAGCTTGGTGCCGGCCACCAGGTCGATGGCGGCGACCTGGCTGCAACCCTCGGAGGAGCTCTTGGCGGGCATCCGTGGCTGGAACACGACGGCCGCCTTGCCGTCGCCGCCGGTGAACCGGCTGGCGTGACACACCGGGCCGGGCAGCTTCACGGTCCACTTCTCGGTGCCCTTGTCGGGGTCGTAGCCGACGACCTCGGCGATGCCGCTCTTGGCGTACACCCCGTCCGTGAGCCAGGAGCCCGCGACGGCGACGGTCTCGTTCTCCTCGACCTTCGGCATCGGCACCTGGAACAGCACCTTGGAGGCGGGGTCGGCGGGCGCCTTCTCGACGGCCTCGGCGGGGGTGGAGCCGCCGCCGTCCCCGTCCTTGTCGTCGCCGGCCGTGCCGTCGGCCGCTGCTCCGGAGCCCGAGTCCGTACCGCCGGAGGGACCGCCGCCGGACCGCGCCGTGTCGTCCTTGCCGCCGTGCGTGCCGGCGTACCAGACGCCGCCGCCGATGATCAGCGCGATCGCCAGGACCGCCGAGACGACGATCGCCACCTGCGCCCGGACCGCCCGCGCGGCGGCCGGCCCGCCGTTCTGCGACGGCATCGGCGCGGTTGGGTGCGGGTGGCCGGGGCCCGGCCCGTACCCGCCCGGCTGCGGCTGGGCGTACGGGTTGGGCCCGCCGGGGTAGCCGTAGCCGGGCCCCGGCGGCTGCGGGGCGGCCTGCGGGTAGCCGTAGCCGGGCCCCGGCGGCTGCGGCTGGGCCGCGGCGGGCTGCTGGGGCGGGCCGTAGGGGCCGGGGCGGGCGGCCGGGCTCTGCGGCAGGGGCGGTGCCGACGGCGCCTGCCCCGGCCCGGCGCCGGGCTGCGGCCCCGTCCGCGGCGGGGGCGGGTCGCCGAAACCGGCCTGCGGCTGCGGCTGCGGCTGCGGCTGCGGCTGCGGCTGCGGCTGCGGCTGCGGCTGCGGCTGCGGCTGCGGCTGCGGGGCATCCTGCGGCGGGCGGTCCGGCAAGGGTCGGCTCGGCTCGGACCGGTCCGGCTGGGACCGGTCCTGTGAGGGCGGGTCCTGTGAGGGCGGGTCCTGTGAGGGCGGGTCCTGTGACGGGCCGGGCGGCGGGGGCGGGGTGCTCATCGTGTGGATACCTCGGTGAAGCGGACGGGGGAGAGCGGAAGCTCGGACGGGTCTGGGGGACGGGCGACGGGTGGCGGATGCCCCTGCGGGTGGCGGATGCCCCCTGCGGGAGCCGGGCGTCGGGCCGGTCCACGAGGCCGGGGACCGGGCCGGACCACCCGGCCGGCGCCGGATCCGCCCGCGGGGCCGGCCGCCCGGGCAGTCCGCGGCGCGGGCGGCCGGGAGCGAGGCGGCCGGGGCAGGACCGGCGGAACCGGAACCGGCGGAACCGTTCCGGCCGCGGTTCCGGGCCGGAGACCGGGGACCGGACCGAAGACCGGGGACCGGACCGGAGACCGGGGACCGGACCGGGGAGACCGGACCGGAGACCGGGAGCCGGACCGGGGAGACCGGACCGGAGACCGGGAGCCGGACCGGGGAGACCGGACCGAGGACCGGACCGGAGACCGGGGACCGGACCGGGGAGACCGGACCGGAGACCGGACCGGGGAGACCGGACCGAAGACCGGGGACCGGACCGGGGAGACCGGACCGGGGACCGGACCGGGGACCGGACCGGAGACCGGGAGCCGGACCGAAGACCGGGAGCCGGACCGAAGACCGGGAGCCGGACCGGAGACCGGGAGCCGGACCGGAGCGGTCACTCGCCGAAGGCCATCATCAGCTTCTCCCGGTCCTCGTCATAGCCGGTGAGCCGGGTCGACGACAGGAACAGCCGGCCGCCGGACCACTCCAGGTCGCGGGCGAAGAAACCGTTCTCGATGCGGGCGGCGGCCGACGGGTTCTGCAGCAGTGTCACCGGCGTGTGCGCACCGCCGGACACCGGGACGGAGACGACCCGGCCGCCCTCGTCGTACGAGGGCTCGACGTAGGCGACGAGGCTGCCGCCGTCCACCCGCAGGGGCAGCATCGGCTCGTCGGCCGGGGACTTCACCCGCCACTGCTCCTTGCCGGTGGCCAGGCTGAACGCGAGGATCTCGTTGGGTCCGCCGCTCGCCCCGGTCGGCAGGAAGAGCGTGTCGCCGCCGACGGCCACGCCCTGACAGCCGGTCAGAGCACGGTGGAGGACGGACCAGCCGCACTCGGGGGCGACGGGCTCCTCGGTCTCGACCTGGGAGCGGACGGCGCCGCGCGCGGTGAACGTGGCGATGTTCCAGGTGTTCTCGTCCTTGTTCTCGCTGTAGACCACGAGCGGGTCCACGGACAGGGTCCGGTCGACGCGGTACCCCTTGTCGTACGGGAACGTCCACTTGACCTTGCCGGTCTTCGGGTCGAGCTCCCGCAGTTCCTCGTGCTCGTCGGCGGTGGCGGCGCCGCAGGACGCCACGGAGATCAGCCTGCTGCCGCCCGCGAACGCGCTCGGATAGCAGGCCTTGCCGTACTTCGCCACCTCGAACAGCTTGCGTCCGGACGTCGCGTCGTACGCCACACCCGACTGCGACCGGCCCACCATCAGCGTGTCGCCGGTCAGCGAGAGCTCGACGGTGATGGCGCTGTCGAACAGGGCGCCGTCGGGCACCTCGCCGCTCCAGCCCTGCTCGCCGGTGGCGAGGTCGACGCGCTGGAGCCGGTTGCACTTGGCGCGGTCGCTCGCGCCGCTCATGTACGCCACGACGATCGCGTCGTCGGCGGTCTTCTGCGGGGTCACCGCGCAGATCCTCTGCGGGAAGGTGACCGGGTCCCAGGCGGGCTCGCCGTCGGCGACGTTCCAGGCGAACAGCTGCTTGTAGGCGGCCTTCACCGCGGTGGTGTCGCCGATCCACATGCCGTCGGCGTCGGCGCCGGAGCCGGGGGCGTCGGGCGCCTCCTGGTACCAGAGCACCCTCGTCTCGCCGGGCCTGCGGCCCTCGTTGAGGTCCTCGGGCTCGTCGCCGCCGTCGCCCTTGCCGTCGCCGGGGTCGGCCGGGGCGCCCGAGGCGGACGGCCCGGCGTCGCCGCTCCTCCCGGCGGCGACGGGCTTGGCGGGCGCGGGATCGCCGCCGCCGTCGCCGCGCGTCACCGCGTACACGGCGGTGCCGACGAGGAGCAGCGCGACCGCCGCCGCGCCGGCGATCAGGGCCGGCCTGCCCCTGAAGGAGCCGCCGGACCGGCCGGCCGGGGGCGGGGGCACGGGCGCGCCCGGGTAGGGCGCCTGCTGCGGGTAGCCGTAGCCGGGCTGCGGGGCGTAGGGGCCCGGCTGTGCGTACGGGCCCGGCTGCGGCGGCTGCCCGTGGGGGCCGGGCTGCTGGGGCACCGTGCAGGGGCCGGGCTGTGCGTACGGGCCGGGCTGGTGCGGGTGGCCGTGACCGGGCTGTGGCTGCGGCGGCTGGGCCGCGGCGGGCTGCCCAGGCGGCTGGCCGGGCTGCGGGGACGGCCCGTCCTGCGCCGCGGGCTGCCGGTCGGGCGGTTGCCCGGAGGGCTGCGACACCTGCCGCGCCGGTTGCCGGGGAGCGCCGAAGCCACTGCCGGGCGGCGGATCCTTCGGTGCCCCGAATCCGCCCTGCGGCGGCTGGTCGGGCGGCTGAGTCATCAGCGTTCTCCCCCTCGTTCACTGACGTTTAGCCCCGCCCTGAGGTGCGTGGACGACCCAGGACCTGTCCGGCGCCGGACCGTTCGCGGACCGTTCGCGGACGGCTCTTTCTATCACCCGCCCCAGGGCGTCAAGACGCCCGGATCGTCCCCTGTTCCCAAGGGCGGACCGGGTCGTGATGAGGCCGTTACGCGCCTTCACGCCCCCTTCACGCGCCGTCCGCGCCCCCCGGGCGGGCGCGGACGGCCGTACGGACGGCGGTGGTTCGGGGCAGGCGGGCGCGGGCGAGCCCTAGGGCGTGTTTCGAAAGTCCCGCCTGCCTGGCGGCGTCTGGCACGCACGCTCGCCGCGTTGTCGGGCTCGCCCCGATACATCCAGTATCGGGGCGACCCTCCGCCTTGCGATCGCACGCACCAGACGCCGCCAGGCCTGCCCTTCGGGCAGACGACGCTACTTTCGAAACACGCCCTAGGCGTCCTCGGCGAGTTCCAGCCAGCGCAGCTCCAGTTCCTCCCGCTCGCCGGAGAGCGCGCGCAGCTCCGCGTCGAGTTCGGCGACCTTCGCGAAGTCGGTGGCGTGCTCGGCGATCCGGCCGTGCAGCGTGCTCTCCTTCTCGGAGATCTTGTCCAACTGCCGTTCGATCCGCTGGAGTTCCTTCTTCGCCGCGCGCTGGTCGGCGGCGCTGCGCTCCGCGGCGGGCTTCGCCGCGGCGGCGGGGGCGGAGGCGGCTGCGGCCTCCTCCATCCGGCGACGGCGCTCCAGGTACTCGTCGATGCCGCGCGGCAGCATCCGCAGCGTGGCGTCGCCGAGCAGCGCGTACACCGTGTCGGTGGTGCGCTCGACGAAGAACCGGTCGTGGGAGATGACGATCATCGAGCCGGGCCAGCCGTCGAGGACGTCCTCCAGCTGGGTGAGGGTCTCGATGTCGAGGTCGTTGGTGGGCTCGTCGAGGAAGAGGACGTTGGGTTCGTCCATGAGCAGACGCAGCAGTTGCAGGCGGCGCCGCTCGCCGCCGGAGAGGTCGCCGACCGGCGTCCACTGCTTGTCCTTGTTGAAGCCGAACGTCTCGCACAGCTGTCCGGCCGTCAGCTCGCGCCCCTTGCCGAGGTCGACGCGCTCGCGCACCTGCTGCACGGCTTCCAGGACCCGGGTGGCGGGGTCGAGTTCGGCGACCTCCTGGGAGAGGTAGGCGAGCTTGACGGTCCTGCCGACGGTGATGCGGCCGCCGGCCGGCTGGGCCTCGCCCTCGGTGCGGGCGGCCTCGGCCATGGCGCGCAGCAGGGAGGTCTTGCCGGCGCCGTTGACGCCGACCAGGCCGATGCGGTCGCCCGGTCCGAGCTGCCAGGTGACGTGCCTCAGCAGCGTCTTGGGGCCGGCCTCGATGCCGACGTCCTCCAGGTCGAACACGGTCCTGCCCAGCCTGGAGGAGGCGAACTTCATCAGCTCGCTGCTGTCGCGGGGCGGGGGGACGTCCTTGATGAGCTCGTTCGCGGCCTCGACGCGGAAGCGGGGCTTGGAGGTGCGGGCGGGGGCGCCCCGGCGCAGCCAGGCCAGCTCCTTGCGGACGAGGTTCTGCCGCTTGGCCTCCGCGCCGGCGGCGATGCGCTCGCGTTCGGCGCGGGCGAAGACGTAGTCGGAGTAGCCGCCCTCGTACTCGTGGACGGTGCCGCGCTGGACGTCCCACATGCGGGTGCAGACCTGGTCGAGGAACCAGCGGTCGTGGGTGACGCACACCAGCGCCGAGCGGCGTGCGCCGAGGTGCCGGGCCAGCCAGGAGATGCCCTCGACGTCGAGGTGGTTGGTGGGCTCGTCGAGCACGATCAGGTCGTGGTCCTCGATGAGCAGCTTGGCCAGGGCGATCCGGCGCCGCTCGCCGCCGGAGAGCGGGCCGATGACGGTGTCCAGGCCCTTGGGGAAGCCGGGCAGGTCCAGGCCGCCGAACAGGCCGGTGAGCACGTCGCGGACCTTGGCGTTGCCCGCCCACTCGTGGTCGGCCATGTCCCGGATGACCTCGTGCCGGACGGTCGCCCGCGGGTCGAGCGAGTCGTGCTGGGTGAGTACGCCCATGCGCACGCCGCCGGCGTGCGTGACCCGTCCGGAGTCGGCCTCCTCCAGCTTGGCCAGCATCCGGATCAGCGTCGTCTTGCCGTCGCCGTTGCGGCCGACCACGCCGATGCGGTCGCCCTCGGACACGCCCAGGGAGATCCCGTCCAGCAGGGCACGGGTGCCGTACACCTTGCTGACGTTCTCGACATTGACCAGGTTGACGGCCATTTCACTCCTGAGCGCGGGGATCGATCAGCCTTCAAGCGTAGGGCCTCGGGGGTGGCGGGCGGCGCGCGAGGGGGCGGTCACTCTTTGTGATGACGTGGACGGGGAGGGGCGGCTGCCGTGGAGGAGCAGGCGCCAGGACGCCGACCGTCCGTACCCCGCGACATCGGCCTCACCGCGATCGACGCACTCCGAGGCGGGGCCTCACAGGACGGTCGCGCCCGGCGCGGGCCCCTGCGCGAGGCGTGCCGCGCGGCAGGTGCCCGAGGCCGTCAGGGCGTGGGCGACCTTCTCGGCGGCGGCGCCCGACTCGCACAGGAACGCCGTCGTCGGGCCGGACCCGGACACCAGCGCGCCCAGGGCGCCGGCGGCCGTGCCGGCCGCGAGGGTGTCCGCCAGGGACGGCCGCAGCGAGAGCGCGGCGGGCTGGAGGTCGTTGACGAGGCTCGCGGCGAGGGCGTGGGCGTCGCCCTTGGCGAGCGCGGTCAGCAGGTCAGGGGAGGCGGCCGGCGCGGGGACGTCCGTGCCCTGGGTCAGGCGGTCGAACTCCCGGAACACCGCGGGCGTGGACAGCCCGCCGTGGGCGAGCGCGAACACCCAGTGGAAGGCGCCGCCCACCTCCAGCTCCGTCAGGCACTCGCCCCGTCCGGTGCCCAGCGCGGCCCCGCCAATCAGGCTGAACGGCACGTCGCTGCCGAGCTCGGCGCAGATGTCCAGCAGGTGCTCGCGGGATGCGCCGGTGCCCCACAGCGCGTCGCAGGCGAGCAGCGCGCCCGCGCCGTCGGCGCTGCCGCCGGCCATGCCGCCGGCGACGGGGATGTCCTTGGCGATGTGGAGGTGCACGTCGGGCGTGCGGCCGTGCCGGGCGGCCAGCGCGACGGCCGCGCGGGCGGCGAGGTTCGAGGCGTCCAGGGGGACCTCGGCGGCGTCGGGGCCCTCACAGGTGATCCGGAGTCCGCCGGGGGACGGGGTGGCCGTGATCTCGTCGTACAGTCCGACGGCGAGGAAGACGTTGGCCAGGTCGTGGAATCCGTCGGGGCGGGCGGCGCCCACCGCGAGCTGGACGTTGACCTTGGCCGGTACGCGTACGGTGACGCTCACTTGCCGCTCTCCTCCTGCCGGGCGGGCCGTCCGTGCGGGGTGCGCGGGTCCTGCCCGGTGCGCGGGCCGTGCTCGGCGATCCGGGCGAACTCCTCCACGGTCAGCGCCTCCCCGCGAGCCTGCGGCGACACCCCGGCCGCGACCAGGGCGGCCTCGGCGGCTGCCGCGGAGCCGGCCCAGCCGGCGAGGGCGGCGCGCAGTGTCTTGCGGCGCTGTGCGAAGGCGGCGTCGACGACGGCGAAGACCTGCTTCCGGGTGGCGGTGGTCGGCAGCGGTTCGGTCCGCCGGGTCAGCGCCACCAGGCCGCTGTCGACGTTGGGCGCGGGCCAGAAGACGTTCCGGCCGATGGCGCCGGCCCGCCGGACGTCGGCGTACCAGTTCGCCTTCACGGAGGGCACGCCGTACACCTTGGAGCCGGGGGCCGCGGCGAGCCGGTCGGCGACCTCCGCCTGGACCATCACCAGGGTGCGCTCGATGCTCGGGAAGGTCTCCAGCATGTGCAGCAGCACGGGCACCGCCACGTTGTACGGGAGGTTCGCCACGAGGGCGGTCGGTGCCGGGCCGGGCAGTCCGGTGACGTGCATCGCGTCGGAGTGCACCAGCGAGAACCGGTCCGCCCGCTGCGGCATGCGGGCCGCGACGGTGGCGGGCAGCGCCGCGGCCAGCACGTCGTCGATCTCCACGGCGGTGACCCGGTCGGCCGCCTCCAGCAGGGCGAGGGTGAGGGAGCCGAGCCCCGGTCCGACCTCCACGACCACGTCGTCGGGGCGTACCTGCGCGGTGCGCACGATGCGGCGGACCGTGTTGGCGTCGATCACGAAGTTCTGGCCGCGCTGCTTGGTGGGGCGCACGCCGAGCGCGGTCGCGAGGTCGCGGACGTCGGCGGGCCCGAGGAGGGCGTCGGGGGTGGGGCTGCTCACGGCACAAGGGTACGGGGGTGCGCCGGCCCTCCCGCACGGCCGGGGCGTGCGGACCCGGCGGTGCGGGGAGGACCGGGTGGAGGGCTCACCCGTGCAGCCGGGCCCCGCAGTGCGGCCAGGGGCTCGCACCGCGGCGCACGTAGAGCTTCTTGGCGCGGAAGGTCTGCTCGGCGGCGGGCGCGTCCTGCGGGCGGCCGCTGCCGCCGAGTCCCTGCCAGGTGCGGACGTCGAACTGGTACAGCCCGCCGTAGGTGCCGGAGGGGTCGACCGCGCTGGGCCGGCCGCCGGACTCGCACGCGGCGAGGGCCGCCCAGTCGAGGCGGTCGGCGCCCCGCACGGCGGTGGGCATCGGCCGGGTGCCGACCTTGACGATCCGGGGGCGCGGCCGGCGCACGATCTCGGTGTCGACGGTGCGGGGCCGCTGCCGGACGCCGTTGACCGTGCGCAGGTGGTAGGTGACCCTGCGCAGGCCGGGCTGTCCGGGCTGTTCGACGGAGACGGTGCCGCGGAACAGCGTCGGGTCCTCGGTCCGTTCCACCTCGAAGGGGATCGGCTCCTCGCGGACCTCCTTGCTGCGGGTGATGCGCAGTACGGTGACGGTCTGCCCGTCGCGGGGGAAGCTGCCCGGCGGGACGGAGGTGGTGTCCTGCCCGTGCAGGGTGACTCCGGCCTGCTCGACGGCCTCGCCGACGGTCGCGGCGTTGGTGCGGATGGTGCGGGCGCGGCCGTCCGCCATGACCGTCACGGAGCGCTCGGTGCGGACGTCGAGCGTCAGGCCCGCGCGCGGAATGCCCAGCGAGCGTGCGGCCGAGAGGTAGGCGCCCTCCGCGCGCACGCCGAGCTGTCCGAGCGCCTCGTCCACCGTGCGTGCCGTCGTCCACAGCTCGTGCCGCCGGCCGTCGAGGGTGAGCCGCAGGGGGCGCCCGTGGCGGACCTCGACCGCGCCGCCGTCCTCCAGACCGGTGCCGGGGGCGGGTGTCACCACGTCGTGCGCCCCGATGTGCACGCCCTCCTGCGCGAGCAGCTCGCTCACGTCGTCGGCGAAGGTGTGCAGGGTCCGCGACCGGCCGTCGAGGGTCAGTTCGACGGCCTTGTCCTCGGCGACGAAGGCGCTGGTGCCGCCCGCGAGGAAGGCGACCACCAGAGCCTGGGGCAGCAGCCGGCGCACGGAGCCGTCGGCGCGGCGCGGTGTGTGGGCCCGCCCCGCCGAGCCGCCGGCGGGCGCCGGACCGGTGGGTGCCGGACCGGTGGGTGCCGAACCGGTGGGTGCCGGACCTCCGGGCGCCGGGCGGCCCGCGTCCGCCGGGCTGACGCTCTGGCGGGGCAGCGCGGTGTCGCGCGGGGCGTGGCCCCCGTGGGAGGCCTGGGTCCCGTAGGGGCCGGCGGGACGGCCGGACTCCCGGTGGGACGCGTGGGCGGGGGCGTACGTGTCCGGGCCCCGCACGTAGGTGTCGGGGTGCGTCCCGTAGGGGCCGAGGGGGCGGGACGGGGCCGGGGAGGCCGCCGGGCCGGGGCCGCCCGGGTAGGTCTCGCCGTATCCGAGGGTGTCGGCGGTGTGCGGATCGAAAGGGGCGTACGACGCTCCCCCCGCGCCCGGGGCGTACGCGGGGCCCGGGCCGTCGAACGGGTCGTACTCGGGGATGCGCGCGTACCGCTCGTCGCGCACGTACGGCGAATCGCTCACACCGACACGCTCCAGGAGTCCATAGCGGTCCACAGGGGTCCCGATCGGGCCCCCAGAACCTAGCGGAGTGACGGTCACTCTCCAAAGCGACGCGACCACGCACCGTGGCGGAGCCGGTGCGCACCCTCCCCGCGGACGGCTCCGCACGGGGGTGCCCGCCGGATTCCACCTACGGACGCACGCTCGGCATGCGGGCACGGAAAGGGGGCACGGGACGCACGCTCGGCACACGGGCACGGAAAGCGGGCACGGGACGCACGCTCGGCATGCGGGCACGGCACGCACGCACGGGACGCGCGTCCGGGCTGCGCCGCGGGGCCCGCGACGCGTCGTGCGGCGGGCGGGGTCAGTAGCCGAAGGCGCGCGCGGTGTTCGCGGCCAGGGCGCCCGCCAGGGTGTCCTCGTCGACGCCGCGCACGGCGGCCATGGCGCGCACGGTGACCGGGACGAGGTACGGGGCGTTGGGGCGTCCGCGGTACGGCGCCGGGGTGAGGAACGGCGCGTCGGTCTCCACCAGCAGCAGTTCCGGCGGGGCGACGGCCAGCGCGTCCCGCAGGTTCTGGGCGTTCTTGAAGGTGACGTTGCCGGCGAAGGACATGTAGTACCCGGCGCGGGCGCAGATCTCGGCCATCTCGGCGTCGCCGGAGTAGCAGTGGAACACCGTGCGGTCCGGCGCACCCTCCTCCTTCAGCACGCGCAGGACGTCGGCGTGGGCCTCCCGGTCGTGGATGACGAGCGCCTTGCCGTGCCGCTTGGCGATCTCGATGTGGGCGCGGAAGGAGCGCTCCTGGGCGGCCTTGCCCTCCTCGCCGGTGCGGAAGTGGTCGAGGCCGGTCTCACCGACGCCCCTGACCTGGTCCAGCGCGGCCAGCCGGTCGATCTCGGCGAGCGCCTCGTCCAGCGCGGCGTCCCCGCCGGGGGCGCGGGCGCCCTGCCGGGACCAGCCGTCGGGGTCCCCGTGGACGAGGCGAGGGGCCTCGTTGGGGTGCAGGGCGACGGTGGCGTGGACGGCGTCGTACGCCGCCGCGGTCTGGGCGGCCCAGCGGGATCCGGCCAGGTCGCAGCCCACCTGCACGACGGTCGTCACACCGACCGACGCGGCCTTCGCCAGGGCCTCCTCGACGGTGCCGGACTGCATGTCGAGGTGGGTGTGGGAGTCGGCGACCGGCACCGCGAGGGGCGCGGGCAGGGGCGGCGCGGTGTTTCTGTCGGCGGCGTTCGAAGGCATGCCCCGATCCTACGGAAGGCCGCCCGCGCCCCGGCCGGCCCGGTGTTCAGCCCGCCTTGTGCTGGAACGGGTGCAGCAGGTCCGACAGGTGCCAGCGGTGCCGGTCCCCGCCCGGCCCGCCCGCGGTGTCCGCCGCGTCCGGCCCGCGCCCCTCGGGCCCGCGCGGCCGCTGCCGCGAGCGGTCGGCCCTGCGCGCGGTCGCCACCCGTCCGGCGCGCATGATGCGCAGGACGTGGCTGTCGCAGTTGTGGCACAGCGGACGGCTGAGCGGGGACGGCACGACCCGGCCGTCGGCCACGTACACCACGAACTCGCGGCCCTCGGCGTCGAAGTGGTGCTCGATCTCGTACGACTGCTCCCAGCCGGTGCCGCAGCGCATGCAGGCGAAGGCGTAGGACTCGTGGACGACGAGATGGGCGACGGGGTGGGCGTCGGGGTGGGCGACGGGGTGGGCGTCGGGGTGGGCGTCGGGGTGGGCGTCGGCGGCGGGCGCCGCCTGCGTGCGGTGGCCTGTCTGCCCTGCGGTCTCGGTCATGCCAGCTCCTGGTTCCGCTGGAGGGCGGGGACGGGTACGCCCCCGGGTAGCCCCGACAACCAGTGCACTCCTCGACCGTCGAGAACGCGACAGCCCTGTCGACTATTGGCGGCGTTTTGGGCCTTCCTTGCCGCAACGCCGGCGGCCCGAGGCCTGCGCTTTGCGTTGCCCCCTACACCTTTTGCACAGAAATCAGTCGGCCGGCCGCATAGATCACGCGCCCGCGTTCTTCGCGGCGACCACCGCGTCGAACACCTCCCGCTTGGGCAGCCCGGCCTCCGCCGCAACGGCCGCGATGGCCTCCTTGCGCCGCTCCCCCGCCTCCTCGCGCACCCGCACCCGGCGCACCAGCTCGGCGGCGTCGAGTTCCTCCGGGCCGCGCTCCGGGGCTCCCTCCACGACCACGGTGATCTCCCCGCGCACGCCTTCGGCGGCCCAGGCCGCCAGCTCGGCCAGCGGACCGCGCCGGACCTCCTCGTACGTCTTGGTCAGCTCCCGGCACACGGCGGCGCGCCGGTCCGCGCCGAACACCTCGGCCATCGCGGCGAGGGTGTCGTCCAGCCGGTGCGGCGCCTCGAAGTAGACGAGGGTGCGCCGCTCCCCCGCCGCCTCCCGCAGCCGGCCGAGCCGCTCACCGGCCTTGCGGGGCAGGAACCCCTCGAAGCAGAAGCGGTCGACGGGCAGCCCGGACAGGGCGAGCGCGGTGAGCACGGCGGACGGGCCGGGCACGGCGGTGACGCGGACGTCCCGCTCCACGGCCGCGGCGACCAGCCGGTAGCCGGGGTCGGACACCGACGGCATGCCGGCGTCCGTGACGAGCAGCACCCGCGCACCGCCGAGGAGTTCCTCCACGAGTTCGGGGGTGCGGGCCGTCTCGTTGCCCTCGAAGTACGACACCACCCGGCCCTTGGGGGCCACTCCGAGCGCCTGGGTGAGCCGGCGCAGCCGCCGCGTGTCCTCGGCGGCGACCACGTCGGCGCCGGCCAGTTCCTCGGCGAGCCGGGGCGGCGCGTCCGCGATGTCGCCGATGGGGGTGCCCGCCAGTACAAGGGTTCCAGTCACCCCACCATCCTCCCAAAGCGACGGCGCCCCCTCGTGCCACGGCCACGGCCACCGCCACCGCCGGCGCCCCGCTGCCTCGTGCCACGGCCACCGTCACCGCCGGCGCCACCGCCGGCGCCACCGCCGGCGCCACCGCCGGCGCCCCGCTGCCTCCCGCGCCCGTCACCGTCCGCCGCCCGCCGCGCCCGGGAGGCCTTCGCGGCGCCCCGTACGCCTCTCCGGTCCGACGCATCCTCCCCATGCACGGGACTCACACAGCACCGTTCCCTACGATGGCGCGGTGACCAGTACCGCGTCCTCGGCGTCCTCGGCGTCATCCGCGTCCCAGGAGCCCTCGGAGTCCGCAGCGTCTCCGGGGTCTCCGGAGTCCCCGGAGGCCGCCGCCTCCCCGGTGGGCTCCCGCCCCGAGCAGGGCTCCCCGCACGACCAGGGGCCGCCGTGGCGGCAGCGGCTGCGCCGGTTCGGCCACGCGGCGCGGCCCGAGGGCGACGTCCGGGACCGGCTGGTACCGCCGTACGCCGAGCCCTCCCCCCGTCTGTGGGCGGTGCTCGGTGTCCCGCCCGGACGCGCGGCGGTGCTCACCCGCCTCTCCGGCTGGCTCGGGCCGCTGCTGGTGACGCTGTTCGCGGGCGTGCTGCGGTTCTGGAACCTGGGCAGCCCGAAGGCGGTGATATTCGACGAGACGTACTACGCCAAGGACGCCTGGGCGCTCGTCCACCGCGGCTTCGAGGTCAACTGGGACAAGGACGCCAACGACCTGATCCTGTCCTCGCACGGGCAGGTGCCGATCCCCACGGAGGCGGCGTACGTCGTCCACCCGCCGGTCGGCAAGTACGTCATCGGTCTCGGCGAGCTGGTCTTCGGGTTCGACCCGTTCGGCTGGCGGTTCATGACCGCGCTGCTCGGCACGCTGTCGGTGCTGATGGTGTGCCGGATCGGGCGGCGGCTGTTCCGGTCCACGTTCCTCGGCTGCCTGGCCGGCGCACTGCTCGCGGTGGACGGCCTGCACTTCGTGATGAGCCGCACCTCGCTGCTCGACGGGGTGCTCATGTTCTTCGTGCTCGCCGCGTTCTGCTGCCTCGTCCTCGACCGCGACCGGGCGCGCGCCGGACTCGCCGCCGCGCTGCCCGCGGGCCCCGACGGGCGGGTCCGCCCGGACGCGCGGACCGCCGACACCCTGCGGCTGGGCGTGCGGCCGTGGCGCTGGGCCGCGGGGCTGATGCTGGGCCTGGCCATCGGCACCAAGTGGAACGGCCTGTACTTCCTGGCCGCGTTCGGCGTGCTGACGGTGCTGTGGGACATCGGCTCGCGCAAGGTGGCGGGCGCCCGCCACCCGTACACGGCCGTGCTCAAGTACGACCTGGGGTGGGCTTTCCTGGCGACCGTGCCGGTGGCGGTCGCCACCTACCTGCTGTCGTGGACCGGCTGGATCCTGTCCCCGTCGGACGGCACCGGCGGCTACTACCGCGACTGGGCCACCGCGAACGGGCGCGGCAGCGACTGGTCGTGGCTGTTCCCGGACTGGCTGCGCAGCCTGTGGCACTACGAGAACCAGGTGTACGACTTCCACATCGGACTGCACTCGCCGCACACCTACGAGTCCAACCCGTGGAGCTGGCTCGTGCTGGGCCGCCCGGTGTCGTACTTCTACGAGTCGCCCGCACCCGGCCAGGACGGCTGCCCGGCCGACGCGGGCGACAAGTGTGCGCGCGAGGTGCTGGCGCTGGGCACGCCCGTGCTGTGGTGGGTGGGCTGCTTCGCCCTGCTGTACGTCCTGTGGCGGTGGTTCTTCCGCCGTGACTGGCGGGCCGGGGCGATCGCCTGCGCCGTCGTGGCCGGGTACCTGCCCTGGCTCTTCTACCAGGAACGCACCATCTTCTTCTTCTACGCGGTCGTGTTCGTGCCGTTCCTGTGCCTGGCGGTGGCCATGCTGGTCGGCGCGCTGGTCGGCCCACCCGGCTCGACCGAGGCCCGCCGCGTGGCCGGCGCGACCGGCGCGGGCGTCCTGGTCCTGCTGATCGCCTGGAACTTCGTCTACTTCTGGCCGATCTACACCGGCACCGCCATCCCCATCGACGACTGGCGCTCCCGGATGTGGCTGGACACCTGGGTCTAGCTGGGCGGAGGCTGCCATGGCGTGACGGAACCGCGTCACGCGATGACGGTCGTTGTTGGTCGCTCGCGGCCGTGGTTGGTCCCCCTCAGACGGCCCCGAGACGGCCCGCGGGGGACCGCGAGAGGAAGCCAGGCCCATACGAGTGTCGAGAGGTTACTCGTCGCCTTCCCTATCACTCTCTTTCTCGTTCTCCACGGCCTTTCTGGCTTTGTCTTCCCTTTCCCGCGCTTCCCTCTCCAGCTCGTCCTCACGCTTCTTTTGCTCCTTGGATTCCATAAGCATTCCGACGCCCCGCCCGAAGAGCATGCCACCGACGGTTGTAGCCGGTGCAGCGATCACGGTCCCAATTGGGCCCAGGGCGACGACGCTGCCAGCGCCGCCGCTAATGAGGAGGAGACCACTTAGAGCGCACAGAGCTCCCGTCAAGCGATTTGGCAGGTCACCGTCTGGGACTTCACCCTTGAGTAGAATCTCCGACCTGCGGACGAGATCGTCAATCTGTTGCTGGCCACATTGATCGATGTACTCAGCTGTGTCGTTAGCTACGCGGTAAAGAAATTTCCCGAGGTCGGGACTGATGCCGCTCGTATCGTGCGTTGCGTGCTTGGCGAAGTCCCGCACGAAGCTGACGCTACTCTGGATGGCTTCGAGCTCCGCAGCCATTTGCTGACCTACTTGGGCCAGATCTTCACGTGAGGAACTGCTGAGATGGGACTCAGCCAGTCCTCCCGTCCAGATCACATCTAGGGCCAGCAGACGAAAGCACCTATCGGCCAGATCCACCGCTCGGTGCTGCTCTGAGATCGAAAGGGACATCGGTTGGCCTCCTGCCAGCACACGGCATCAGTGCTAATCAACGTCGAGCGTAGGTATGGCCTTCCTGCAACGCCTTTCGACGCGGACCAAAGGGGTGACCGCCCAGACTCGGCGCCTCCTCGCGTCGTGTGTGGCTAGCGACCGCACGTGTCACCGGCGGCGACATACGGCCTGCTAAGCGAGCCTGCCCCGCTGCGACCGCTCGACGAGTGCACAGACCTGGTCAGCAATGAACTGCGCCCCGCTACCCTGGTACGCACCACTTCAGAACGGAGAGTGCTCCGCGGATGGGACCGAAGACGACCAAGGTCTACGAGACGCTTCGCGAACGGCTCGCTGACGGCACCTACGCGCCCGGCGAGAAGTTCCCCTCTGAACGCACCCTGACCGAGGAACTGAGCATCGGACGGACCGCACTCCGGCAGGTTCTCGCCCGTCTCGTGACGGAGGGCTCCTTGGAGGTCCGAGGCCGGAGTTCGTACCGGGTCCCCGGTGATGTGAGCGTGAAGACGCCCGAGGGGCTGGAGCCGTGGCGCATCCACGGTGAGCGGGATCTCTACGACAACCGATGGGTGAAGCTTCAGCTCTGGGATGTGGAGCCGCCGGGCGTGGAGCCGTTCGAGCATCACGTTGTGAAGCTTCAGCACGTCGCCATCACGGCCGTGGTCGACGAACAGGACCGCGTCCTGATGATGTGGCGGTACCGGTTCGTTCCGCAGCGGTTCGGCTGGGAGCTCCCCGGCGGCATCGTCGATGAGGGGGAAGCCCCTGCGGAGACGGCGCTCCGGGAAGTCGTCGAAGAGACCGGGTGGCGCCCGAAGAACATCGAGCACGTCGTGACCTATCAGCCCATGGTCGGCATGGTGGACTCGCCCCACGAGATCTTCGTTGCGCACGGCGCCGAGAAGGTCGGCGAGCCGACCGACCTGGAGGAGGCTGGGCACATCGAGTGGGTGCCGCTCGCCGACGTTCCCGGGCTCATGGCCCGCGGTGAGCTACTGGGTTCCGGCACGCTGGTCGCGCTGCTTCACATCCTGGCCAGCAGGGGCAAGCAGGGCGTCACAGCCGCTCGCTGAGCAGGTCGACCCGGCGGCGCTGCCGCACCGAACCGGTGCGGCTCGCCAACAGCCGCGCCTGTCGCAGGTGGGTGTTCGCGTCGTCGTACTCGGCGCGGGCAAGGTGCGCTTGCGCCAGGTCCGTGTGAAGCCCTGCGCGGGCCCGCACGAACGTCGGGTCCATGACCTCAAGGGCGCCGTAGAGGTCGGTCACAGCCTCACCGTCACCGAGCAAGCCGAGCACGTTGCCGCGCCACCGTGCGAGGTGGGCGCCATTCAGGAAGATGCTGAGCATGTCAGGGTCCCGGTCCTCGGGGCCCGACGGGATGACTGCGGTCGCCGCGTCCAGCGCACGCTTGCTGTCGTCCGCCATTCCGGCGTGCGCGCACAGCTCGGCTTCCGCTGCATGCAGCCAAGCCCGGAGCCGAGGGGAACCGGACTGGCCGAGGGTGCGCTGAGCGTCGCGGATGAGGTCCACGCCGAGCGCCGGACGTCCGGCGTCGCAGAGGACGTACGCCTGCTCGCCCATGGCGTGCGCGAGGTACATCGGAGCTTCCGCGTCGCGAGCAGCGCTCTTCGCCAGCTCGTAGTGTCGCCAGGCTCGTTCAACGGCGCCCGAGTCGATTGCCTGCCAGGCCGCGAGGGTGGAAGCACCGGCCAGCGCGAGCGCCACTGGGCGCCGCGCCGTTGGTAACACGGCGAATTTCAGGGCCTCTTCGAGGGTACTGAGGTGCCCCGTCATCTGGTCGACAAGACTGACGGCGCCCATCTGCCGGTCCATGGTGCGGAGTAGCTCCGTCTGGTCGTTGAACGCCTTGACCATGGTCTCGCTCACGCTGCTGGCGGAGTCAATGCGGCTTAGCAGGTCGTCGTACCCGTCGGCCATCGGTAGCGTCGGCTTTTGAGAGACGCCTCGCAGCTCGGCATCGGTCACGCCGAGGAGGTTCCGCAGGATCGCCGCGTAGCGGTCCGAGATGGGGCGTCGCCCGTTCTCCCACTCTGACACGTAGACCCGCAGACTCGCCGTGGAAGCAACGTCCGTGAGGTTCCGTCGGCCGTACTGCTCGATCTCGCGGATGAGTCGCTCCTGAGACCACCCGCGCGCCGTTCGCGCGCTACGCAGTCCTGATCCTGCACTCACAAGGCACCCCGTTCGGCGTCAGTCCGATCGTTGCTCACCCATGCTGCCTCACATTATCGCAGGTCAAAAGGGGTTAACACCAACCCTAACTAGCCGTTTATGAGGGCTAGTTGACTGCCGCGACACCCCCTCCGACCGGTCTCCTTGAAGTGCGCCACGACGGGGTGACCGCCACTCAATCCGGCGAACCACCTTGACTCTGGTGCGCACCAGATGCACGCTACTGGTGCGCACCAGTTCCGGGGCTGGTTCCGGTTCACGGTGCACAAGAACGGCCCTGCCTGGGTCGTTCTGCACGGCCCCGCCGGGCCCGCTTACAGGCGGCCCATGCGGTAGGGGAGACGTAAAAGCCCGTCGTCTTCACGGATCGATCGGTGTCACCGGCTAAGCCGCTGGTCTGACCCTCGGGCGTAGACCCAGGGACCGGATCGCGGGGACCCCGGTGATTGGGCCGCACCCAGCCCATGGCACCCAGGGAGCAACCACTCAGCGAGTGACGACTGAGTGGCGCGGTGACCGCGCGCCGACCAGAGGAGGCGGAGCGAGGCGCGTATGGCGCCGCGAGACGACAGTGACGGGCTTCCCGTCACTCGTCATGCGGGCAGGGCGCCACCGGTGTTCGGCTCCCTGCCCACTTGATGAGGCCCTCAGTTCCGCCCGCACCGCTTCCGGCGCGGACCCTTCCCTACGGCGCGCCCCGGAGCTGCAACTCCGGGGCGCTGTTGGAGCCGTCCACCCTTCGAGAGGAACACGACCCAATGAGTCACATCGTCACTGTTCAGGACGCTGTTACCGCGTTCCCCGACTGGAACGAGCCGACGACGGCGGAGCTGGACGCCATCGAGCAGGAGATGCCGCTGATCCTGGCGGACGTCGACCTTCTCGACGCGCAGATCCTCACCCTCGACCGCACGCCGAGCGAGCTGGACGCCCGCCGCATCCGGCGAGCCCGGCGCCGGGTGCTGGCCGAGCGGGCCGCGCTCGCCAACCGCACGGCCGCCGCGATGCTGCCGGGGGGTGCGGCCTGATGGCCCGTTTCAACCTCACGCTGTCCAACCGGTTCCACGTCGAGAACGCCCGCGAGGAACTGGCGGCCGCGAAGACCGTGAACCTGCTGGACGAGAACGCCATGGCCCGCACGATCGGCCGCCTTGAGGTCGCCCTGGAGCGGCTGGTCGAGATGGTCGACGCGGGGGCCGGGGAGGAAGTCCCCTGGTGCCCGGCCGCGCACCACACCCGACCCTATCCGTGGCGGGAGGGCCGGTCATGAGTCTTCACCGCAAGGGGCGCGCCGCTCTGGTGCTGGCGCTGGTCGCGGTGGTCGCCATGGCGTTCCGGGTGTCGTGGAACGCGCTGCGGGACATCGCCAACGCCGTCGGCGCCGACGCCACGGCCGCGATGCTGTACCCGTTCGTGGTCGACGGGCTCATGGCGCTCGCCCTGGTCGCCACGCTCGTACTTGCCGGGCGGGACCGGGTGTTCGCGCTGCGGGTGCTGGGTGCCTACACGCTCGCCTCGCTGGTGCTGAACTACGTGCACGGTCTGGTTCCGGAGCTCCACGGCCGGGCGGTCGACTGGGGTCGACTTGCCGACTGGGACCCGGCGAACTGGGCTCTGGTATTGCTGGCCACGTCGCTTCCGGTCGGCTCGATCTACTTCGGATCCGATCTGGTGGCGAAGGTGCTGCACCACCACCCCGCCCCGATCCCGGCCGACACCGTGAATGCGGAGGAATCTACCGAGATCGAGAGGAATCGGTCTACGGCTGAGCTGCTCGAATCGGCCCCGGCGCCGGTCATGGCAACGCTGGTGCGGGTGCCCGATCCGGTGGGCGTCGACCACGTGAAACCGGCTCTGCCGCTCAAGCCGATCCGTGCCGTCGAGTCGGCGCCGCTCTCCTCGATCGAGCGGCGTGCGGTGGCGGCTGAGTCGGCCCGACCGCGCCGGGCGACGGGCCGGGTGCCGGAGTCGGCCCGATCAAGCCGTCCCAAGCGCACCCCGGCCGAACTGCTCGATCAGGCCCGCGCGGCGACGGCCGATTGGCCGGACGCTCAGGTCACCGCCGAGGGCATCCGCCGGGCCGTGCACACGTCGCCGGTGAACGCGCGGATGCTGCGTGACACCCTGCTCGCCGAGCGCGCCAAGGCCGCGTGATGTCCGCCGCGTGGGGGAAGTGCTACGACCCGAACGGCGCCGGATACGGGGTGCCCACCTATCCGTGGAAGCTCGCGCCGGATGGGTTGGCCACGCGTCGGCAGCTACGGGCCAAGGGGTTACGGCCGGGCGGTCAGCCGATACAGGCGCAGCTCATGAGGGTCAACCGCCGCACCGGCACGCCGCGGATCGCCTACCTGTACCGGCTCGACCTGGCCAAGCCGGTACGGCCGATGACCTCCCGCAAGTGGGGCGCGCTCGCCCTGGCCATGCTCGCCCGCCGCACCTGCCCGCAGTGCCGCACCGATGCCGGATACGTCATCCCCGCCTCCCTCGGTGCCTGCGTGGCCTGCGCCTACCCCGACACCCCCGACCAGACGAGCCCCGAAGGAGCATCTGACCTATGGGCAAGCCCGACACCCGCCGCCTGGACCGTGAAATCAAGCTGACCCAGCGCAAGCTGGAAGCCGTCCGCAAGGGTGAGCTGTGGCCTCTGACCGGTGCCGAGCGCCGCAAGGTGCTGCGGGCGCTGGCCGGTGGTGGCTACAACGTCGTGCGCGGCAACAGCACCGGCCGCGCCGAACGCAGCCTCGACCACGTGGCGGAGACCGCCGTGATCCGGCTGACCGCCGAACTCACCGCCCTGCACACCGAGCGCCAGCGCATCGTCAACGAGGCCGCCGCCGCGAAGGCCGCCAAGAGGTCGTCGCGGTGGTGGTGACCATGACCGGACGGGACACATCTCCCGGCGAGTGCCCGCAGTGCTGGCAGCACGCCCACGATCCGCGCGCACACCGCCGCCTCGGTCCCCGAGAGGACTGCCCGCAGTGCGTGGACCACATGATCAACGGCCACCCCTACATCGTGCCCAAGACGTCTCGGTGGTGGTGACACCGCCGCCCTGAACACCCCGCACCCCCCTGACGGGCGGGCGGCTCCTCTTCCGCCGCCCGCCCTCTCCCTCGTCTTCAACTCCCGCCCACATGAGGGCAGTCAGGAATCTCTCCGTCATGAGCGGCACCGTCGTTCCCCTGCACAAGCACACCGACCCGCCCGGCCCCGACACCCGCCCGACCCTCACCGCCGTCCCCGACCCCGCCCCGCCCGTCCCGGCACTGCCGGGCGCGCGACCGTTGCCGCTGTGGGTCCGCTCCGGCCGCGCCATCCGGCACGTGGTCACGCATGAGAACACCCGCACCGCCGCCCGTGCCGTCGCCCGTCACAGCCTGTACGTGGTGGGCGGGGCCCGCATCGTCGGGCGCCGGGCGTGGGACGGCCGCACCGCCGCCCGCTACGAGCGCTACATGCGCACGGCCGAAGCCGCGGGGAACATGGAACTCGCCGCGGAGTGGGAGGAACGGGGCCAGCGCTACCGCGAGGCCCGCCACCGCCGCCGCATGGACCTGCTCACCTCCCCCATCGACGCCGCCAAGGGCATCGCGGCTGGCACCGGGGTGGGTATCGGTGGTCTGATCGCCCTCGGCGTCGTCATGGCCGTTGCCACCAAGGACGTGACGAACGTCGTCACGCCGCTGATGGCGACGGTGGAGTTCATCAACCTGCTCATCACCATCGTTCAGGTGGTGTGGGGACCCGCGGTCTCGATCGGCCCGTTCCTCGCCCTGCTCGCCCTATGGTCGGTCGGCCGACACCAGCAGGCCGCACCCCAGTGGGCGCTCCCCGCGAACATCCGTAGCGGCGAGGGCGAGCCGATCACCCCGTCCATCGTGGTGAAGGCACTGCGCGACCTGGGTGTTCCGGCGCTGCGAGGCGCCATCAAGGAGATGGGCGATGCTGGCGCCTCCATGCTCGGGCCGATCCGGATCGCCGGTTGCGGCGTGGAGGTCGACGTCACGCTTCCGTCCGGGGTGTCGACCAACGAAGTGCAGGTCAAGCGGCGCAAGCTTGCCGAGAACCTCACCCGGCACGAGCACGAGGTGTTCATCACCATCCCGGAGGCTGCCCGCACGGTCCGGCTGTGGATCGCGGATTCCGGCGCGCTGGATGAGCCGATCGGCCCCTCGCCGCTGGTCACTGACGAGACCCTGACCGCCGACTACGCCAAGGGTCGTGCCCCGTGGGGACAGGATCTGCGTGGGGATGCTGCCGCGCTGAGCGTGTATCAGCGGCATCTGCTCATCACGGGCCTGTCGAATCAGGGCAAGACCGCCGCCCTGCGGGCGCTCGCGCTGTGGCTCGCGCTGGACCGGTCGGTGGAGTTCTGGATGGGCGACCTCAAGGGCGTCGGCGACTGGGCCATGTTCGACGGCTTGGCTACCCGGCTCATCCAGGGCCCGACCGACGAGCACGTCATCCAGGTCACCGAGATGGTCGAGGACGCGGTGGAGGAGATGAACCGCCGTCTCCAGGCCCCGCCCGGCACGGAGTTTCCGGCGCTCATCGTGATCGTGGATGAGGCGCAGGTGGCGTTCATGTGCCCGGTCAAGGACGAGGACAAGCGCCCCTACGGCGGCTCCAGCTCTACCTCCCGGTACTTCATGGCGGCCCGCAAGATTCACAACCAGGGACGGGCCGTGAACGTGTTGCTGTGGCAGGGCACGCAGGACCCCACCGACCAGAACCTTCCCAAGCTGGTCCGCGAGGGCGCCCACACGCGTGCCTCGCTCGCGCTGGGCACCGATTCTCAGGCCCGTATGGCGCTCGGGGACAAGGCCGTGGACGGCGGCGCCGCGCCGAACCTGCTGAGGCCCGGCCTGGACAAGGGAACCCTGGTCGTCGCATCCGACGGCATCACCATCCTCAAGGGACAGTCGTCCATCACCGTGCGCACCCACTACATCAGCACCGACGACGCCAAGGTGATCGCCTCCCGTGCCAAGGCCCTGCGCGACGGCGTCACCACCCTGCACGTCATCGAGCGGGGCACCGGCCGCGACCCCCTCGCCGACATCGCCACCGTCCTCGGCGACGCAGCGCGGGTGCGTACGCAGGACGTCATCAAGCGGCTCGCCATGCTGAACGAGGGCACCTACGGCAAGTGGTCGTTCACCGACCTCACCCGCGCCCTGGACGGCACCGGTGCCGAGCCGTACAAGTCCGACGGCGTCATGGTCATCAGCCGCGACCGCCTTGCCCGCGCACTCGCCAACCGCGACGGCGACGGCTCCGCTTCCGCTTCCGCCGCCGAGTAGAGGGAGGCGACCCCTCCCCGGGGCAGGGAGGCAGGGAGAACTCCCTGAACGCCTCCCTGACCCGCCTCCCTGCACCTGACCTGCGCGAATGATCGCTCAGGGAGTCAGGGAGGAGCGCAGGTCAGTACCCCTGAAGCCCCCTCCACGGCCACCCGGCAAGGGTGTGCCTCAGCCTCCCTGAACCGTCACCGGAAGGGATTCCGCATGTCCAACCGCACACACCGTGACCCGCCGGAGATCATCGCCCCGCACATCCCCGCCGACGCCTACCACCGCGCCGAAGCCACCGGCGCCCCCGTCGTCATCGTTGTCCACGCCACCGACCCGACCGGCCGCCCGCTGCGGCACTACCTCTACCCGATCGCCATCGCTGGCGCGGGCGCCATCGGGATCTTCGCCACCGTGGCAGCCCTGCTCACCCTGCTCGACCTCGCCGCCCACACCGCCATGGCCGTCGCCAGCGCCACCGGCCCGCTCAGCATCGGCGGCATCAGCCTCAAACACGCCCGCTCCAAAGGCGCCTAGCTACGCCAAGGGCGGCCCCCACGTCTCGCCAAAGATCCGGGACCGCCCTTGCCCAACCAGCCATCAGCAGACCTGTTGGAGGTCTCCCAGCATGACCCAACCCACGACCATCCCGCGAGCCTTACCGGCGGGAGCTCCCGCCGCGGGCCGGATGCGGTTCTACCTGACCACCCACAAGCGGCACTGGCTGCGCCTGACCGACGTGCCGCTGTTCCTGAAGTCCGAGCACTTCGACCGGGCCGTGAAGTGGGACGAAGCCCGCGGCCCCTACGCCATCGACTCGGGCGGCTTCATGGACCTGAAGGACAAGGGCACCTGGACCCGCCCGCCCCGCAAGTACGTCGATGACCTGCGCCGCATCTGGGAACACGTCGGACCTTACGACTGGGCAGCGCAGCAGGACTGGATGTGCGAGGACGCCATCATCCACGGCGGCACCTTCCAGGGCCAGCACTTCGTCGGCACCCACCTCAGTGTTGCCGAGCACCAGCGCCGCACAGTGGCCAACTTCCTCGAACTACGCTCGCTCGCCCCCGACCTGCGCGTCGCCCCTGTCCTGCAAGGGCGCAGCATCCCCGAGTACGAACGGTGCGTGGAGCTGTTCGAGAGAGCGGGAGTTGACCTGCGGCGTGAGCCGGTGGTGGGACTGGGGTCGGTGTGCCGGTTGCAGTCCACCCGCGAGGGCGCCGCCATCGTCACCGCCATGGCTGCGCACGGCTTCAAGCTGCACGGCTTCGGCTTCAAGACCCTCGGCCTGGAACGCGTCGGGCATCTGCTCGCCTCCGCGGACTCCGCAGCGTGGAGCTCCCACGCGCGCCGCCGCCCGGCGCTGCCCGGCCACACGCACAAGAACTGCGCCAACTGCATCGACTACGCCCTGATGTGGCGCACCCGCGTCATCAACGCCATCCCCGCCCACCAGCAAACGCTCCTCACCGACCGGAGCGCAGCATGACCAGCACCCCGACCATGGACCTGACCCGCCTGGAACTGCTGGCCTGGGCCATTGAGGCCGCCGGGCGCGGCTGGCGCGTCTTCCCGCTGCGCCCCGGCGACAAGCGCCCCGCCGGACACGCACAGAAGTACTGCCCCGGCACCGGACGCTGCGCGGACGGGCACAAGACCCCCGAACAGCGCGCCACCACCGACGTCGACCTTCTCGTCGCGGCGTGGGCGCACCAGCCCTACAACGTGGCCATCGCCACCGGCCCCTCCGGGCTGCTGGTCGTCGACCTCGACATGCCCAAGCCGCAAGAGCCGAAAGGAACGCCTGACGGCGTCGACAACTTCCAGGCGCTCTGCGAGCGCGCCGAACAGCCCGTGCCCGACACCTACCGCGTGCGGAGCGCGCGCGGCGGGGAACACCTGTACTTCACCCAACCGCCCGGCGCGGCACTGCACTCCACCGCTGGACACCTCGCCAAGAAGATCGACACCCGTGGGTGGGGCGGATACGTCGTCGCCGCGGGCAGCACCACCCCCCACGGCCCGTACACGGTCGTGGACAACCGCCCGCCCATCGAACTGCCCGACTGGCTCCACAACGCCCTGAAACCCCCTCAGCGCCCCGCCTACGCCCTCCCCAACACCCCAGCACGGGCGGGCGGTTACGCCGCCGCAGCCCTGCGCAACGAAGTCCGCAACGTCGCCGCGGCCGCGGACGGCACCCGCAACGCAACCCTCCTGCGCGCCGCGCGAGCACTCGGGCGGCTCGTGGCATCCGGCGACCTCACCCGCACCGAGGTCGAAGAGGCTCTTAGTAGGGCGGCGGGGGGCAACGCCACCCAGTCCCAGCGCTACTACGACGACGTCATCCGCCGCGGCCTGGACTGGTCGGTTGCCCACAACCCAGCCGGAGGACGCGCGGCATGACCATCCCCACGCCTACTAAGAGCCTCACCATGGCCGACCACCGGCCCAACGACGCCGCACAGCCCGCGGACGAACCGGCCGAGGGCGAGCCGAAAGGCGCCGCCCGCAAGGGCGTCCGAACTGCTCTTGGTACTGACCCGCACACGGTCACCGCACAGGAAGGAAGGGACGCATGACCTCCACGCTCGACGGCACCGCGCTGCTCGACGAGGTGGAAGCCTTCCACCGACGGTTCAACGTCTTCCCCACCGATGCCGCCTACGTGGCCGTTGCCCTGTGGGACGCGCACGCCCATCTCCTCGACTGCTTCGACTCCACCCCCCGCCTCGCCTTCCTGTCCCCCGAACCGGGGTCAGGCAAGACGCGAGCGCTGGAGATCGTCGAAACCCTCGTGCCCCAGCCCATGACGGCCGTGAACGCCTCCGCCGCCGCCCTGTTCCGGTCCGTCTCGGCAGGCACCGGCAAGCCAACAATCCTGTTCGACGAGATCGATACCGTCTTCGGCCCCAAAGCTGGGGACAACGAAGAGTTGCGCGGGTTCCTCAACGCCGGACACCGACGTACCGGAGTCACCTACCGATGCATCGGAGACGGCGGTCAGCAGACCGTGCAAGCCTTCCCCTCGTACTGCGCCGTAGCCGTCGCCGGGCTGGGCTCGCTCCCCGACACGATCCTGAGCCGCTCCGTCATCGTCCGCATGCGGCGCCGGGCCAGGAACGAGAAGGTCGAACCCTTCCGAGCCCGCATCCACGAAGCCGAGGGGCACAAGCTCCGGGACCGTCTCGCCGCATGGGCACAGCAGGTGCGAGGGGCCGTGATGGACGCCTGGCCCGACATGCCCGAAGGGGTCAGCGACCGCCCGGCGGACGTGTGGGAGCCCCTGCTCGCCGTCGCCGATGCTGCTGGCGGCGCCTGGCCCGAACGAGCCCGCTCAGCATGCCTGACCCTGGTCAAGGCGTCCCAGGCCAACGACAAGGGCAGCCTGGGCGTCCGCCTGCTCACCGACCTCCGAGACAACGTCATGGTCGGCATCGACCGCCTGCCCACCATCGCCATCCTGGACAGGCTCAACAGCCTCGACGACGCCCCGTGGGCGGACCTGGGAGGCAAGCCGCTCGACAACCGGCGCCTGTCGAAGATGCTCGGCGAGTACATGACGGCCGACAACGAGCCGATCACCTCCCGCAACATCAAGGCCGCCGGGAGCGTGCTGAAGGGCTACTACGCCGCCGATCTCCGGGACGCGTGGGGCCGCTACTGCCCCCCACCCCCGGAAAGTCCGCTACCTCCGCTACCTGGCACCGAAAACGTCGCCTGACCAGCAACAACGGGGTAGCGGCAACCGACCTCGGTTGCCGCTACCCAACCGCTACCGCTACCCCTTCCCGCTACCTCGAACAGGCCCCTGACCTGCGCGGTAGCGGCGGTAGCGGAAGTAGCGGCCCTCGGAAGGGGGCCCTCGAAGCCGCGATGAGTCGCGATGACCCGCGACTCATCGCAATGTGACTCCAACTCACGGAGGACGCAGTGACGCCGCCCCACCTCCTTGAGGACACCGATCCCCGCGCCATCCTCCGGGGTGGCCTCCCGGACCGGTACCTCAACCCCGACGACATCGCCGAGATCTTCGACGTGCCGAAAGAGACCGTCTACCAGTGGCGCAAGAAGCGCATCGGCCCACCGGGCTTCCGCATCGGCAAGTACGTCCGCTACGACCCTGCCGACGTGCGCGCCTACGTCACCCAGCGCAAGAACGCCGACCAAGACGCCTCATAGCCGAACAACCACCCAAGACAGCAGGGCGAGCCGCAAACCAGCGGCTCGCCCTGCTGCGTGTCGCGAGAGGACCACTGCCACATGGCAGGCCACATCCAAGACCGCTGGTACAAGACCATCCCGGACCTCGACGGCAAACCCATCAAGGTCAAGACCGACCGCCACGGAACGGGTCTGCGGTACCGGGCCCGGTACGTCGGCCCGGACGGCACCGAGAAAAGCAAGTCGTTCCGTGACAAGGAACTGCGCCTCGCTAAGCAGTGGCTCGCGGAGATCGAAGCGGACATGTCGCGCGGTCAGTACGTCGACCCGCGCGCCGCGCGGACCACATTCCGCCAGTACGCGGAACGCTGGGTGCAGACACACACGGGCGAGATCAACAGCCGTGAGGCCGCGGAGCGTCGGCTCCGGCTGCACGCCTACCCCCACATCGGCTCGCGCCCGCTCGGCTCGTTCAAGCCGGAGCACATCCGTGCCTGGATCGCAGCCCTGGAAGCCACCGTTCCTGCCGAGTCCCACCGCCGCATCATCGTCGGCACCGTCTCCGCAGCGCTGAGCGCAGCGGTCGACGACGGGCTGCTCAGCAAGAACCCCTGTCGTGCCCGCACGGTGCAGCTCCCGAAGCCGGGCAAGCCGCGCGTCGTCCCGTGGACGGCAGAGCAGGTCTTCGGCGTACGCTCCGCCCTCCCCCAGCGCTACCAGGCCGCCGTGGACGCCGGGGCAGGATGCGGACTGCGACAGGGTGAGATCTTCGGTCTGGCCGTCGACGAACTCGACTACGAGGGCGGTTGGCTCACCGTCGGCCACCAGCTCAAGCGCATCCGGGGCAAGTACGTCTTCGCCCTGCCGAAGGGCGGCAAGGTCCGGGACGTTCCGCTGCCCAAGGCAGTGGCTACGGCGCTCCGGGATCACTCGAAGGAGTTCGAGCCGATCGACGTGACGCTTCCGTGGCGGACGCCGGACGGCCCGCTCGTGACCAAGCGGCTCCTCTTCAGCGGGGTTGAGGGCAAGCACGTGCGCGTGAGCGTCTTCAATGACCACCACTGGAAGCCCGCCCTGGCAGCCGCAGGCATCATCCCGACGCGGGAGGCGGGCAGGCGGTACGCGTCGGCTCCCGAACACGGCATGCACGCGCTCAGGCACTTCTACGCGTCCGTCCTGCTGGACGCGGGCGAGAACATTCGGGCCTTGAGTCAGTACCTCGGTCACGCCGATCCGGGGTTCACACTCCGGACCTACACCCACCTGATGCCGAGCAGCGAGGGGCGCACCCGGAAGGCCGTCGACAGCCTCTACCTGGCGTCAGATCCTCAAGATCACGGCCCAGAGACGGCCCAGGCCGCCTGATCCGGCCCCGGCCAGAGGCAAACGCCCAGGTCGGGGCCCCAAGGGTCCGGATCACGCAGACTTCGTCTACTTCTGGCCGATCTACACCGGCACCGCCATCCCCATCGACGACTGGCGGTCGCGGATGTGGCTGGACACCTGGGTGTAGCCGGGCGGACACACCACGGGGGCACGGCAGTCGGCCGTGCCCCCGTGAGTCGTCGCCGGCCGGGGCCGGCGCCCGGGCAGGTCAGTACCAGGCCGTGCAGATGGTCCGGTGACCGCTGGTGTCACCGCAGGCCCGCACCTTGTGCGGCGAGCCGTCGTACAGCAGGTTGTTCTGCGGCGTCTGCGTCGACCTCGACGAGCTGGTCGTGTACTGGCGCGCAGTCCAGTTCTTCCCGCCGTTGATCGAGTCGTCCAGCCACACCCGTGCCCTGGAGGCGCCGGCGCTGCCGGAGATGATCCCCTTGGCGTAGTCGTGCCCGTCCGGGCACCGCCAGATCTGGAGGACCACCAGGTCCCCGCTGCCCGAGGCAGTCCTCTGCTTCGAGTAGGTGCAGTCCCAGGTGGCGTACGCGTTCGCCGTGCCGCTGGTGGCGATCACGCCGCCGACGGCCACGGCGCATGCTATGGCGATTCTGCCGAGTGTCTTCTTCATTCCGCACCCCGTTCCTTGGCCGCGCATCGCGGCGTGAACCCCTCATGGTCGGGAGAGGGGGTGTGCCAGATTGTAGCCTTCAAGATCATCTGGCCGTGGTGGGACGTACCGCGCGGCAGACCGGCGGTCTCGGCGCGGCCGCTCTTCGCGGGCGCCGCCGGCCCGCGCGGACGGAGGTGACCGTATTCCGCCGGCCGCCACCCGTCCCCGCCTCGTCCGGCGGACCGAGTCCTCAGTAGACGAACTCCGGCGCCTGATAGGGGCTCCACCAGCTGACCAGTCCCCAGATCCCCAGCGCGGCCGCGGCGACGGCGGCCGCGGCGGCAGGCCACGGGCGACGGAACCGGCGCAGGACGAGCAGCCAGCAGACGAGCGGCACCAGGGCGCCGCCCGCGGCGACGAGCGGCAGGTCGACGTAGAGGACGCCGAGGTCCCGGTCGAGCCCCTCGAACCCGCCCTCGATGCTGACCCGCGCCAGCGGAGCCCAGGCGAGCAGCGCCGCTGCGGCGCCCAGACCGGCGACGAGGAAGCCGGCGAGACCCTTCATCTCTTCCTTCACACCGGTTCGGACGCCGCAGCCCCGCCGGCAGTTCCTGGGCGCGCCGTCCCCGCCGGCGACGGGGCGGCGCGCGGATGTGGCCGGATGGGTGCGGTGGGGCGCGGGGACATACCGTGCAGGGTGCACCGAGTCCGGCGGACCGGGGCGGGGCACCGCCCCGGGCGGGGGCGAAGCCCTTTACAGTGCAGGGGAAGGAGACGCGGGGGCACGGGGGCCACGGGAGGGGCAGGGGATGCGCAAGGGGGCCAAGGCAGCAGTCGTCGGCACGGTGTTCGCCGTGATGGTGGGCGGCGCCGGCTGGGGCGTGTACAACGTGGTGTCGGCTCTGGACGGGGACTCGGGGTCCGGCACGGGCGCGACGACCTCCGCGAAGAGCGGACCACCGGACAAGGGCGAGGTCGCCGAGACCACCGAGGCGTTCTTCACGGCCTGGGAGCAGGGCAGCGGCGCGCGGGCCGCGTCGTACACCAACAACGCCATGGACGCGGAACCGGTGCTGACGTCCTTCGGGGGCAGCGCGCACCTGACCGATGTGAAGATCACCCCCGGTGCGCCCCGGGGCGCCACCGTGCCGTTCTCGGTGAAGGCGACCGTGTCCTACGGGGGGAAGACCGAACCCCTGGCGTACGACAGCGAGTTGACGGTGGTGCGGGGCGTCACCACCGGCCGGGCGCTGGTCGACTGGGAGCCGGCCGTGGTCCATCCCGAACTCGGCGAGGGCGACACGCTGGTCACGGAGGAGTCCGCGAGCCCGCCGATCGAGGCGGTGGCCCGGGACGGCAGCGTCCTGTCGAAGGAGGAGTTCCCCTCGCTGGGCCCCGTCCTGGACGAGCTGCGCAAGCGGTACGGCCAGGAGGCGGGCGGCACGCGCGGCGTGGAGCTGTCCGTCCGGCACACCGCGACCGGCGCCGCGGACACCTCGCTGCTCACCCTCGCCGAGGGCAGGCCGGGCAAGCTGCCGACGACGATCAGTGTGCGCGCCCAGGCCGCCGCCGAGAAGGCCGTCGCCCGGTACGAGGAGTCCTCGGTGGTCGCGGTCAAGCCGAGCACGGGCGAGATCCTCGCGGTCGCCAACCATCGCGCGGACGGGTTCAACGCCGCGATGCGGGGTGCGCTCGCCCCCGGCTCCACCATGAAGATCCTCAGCTCGGCGATGCTCATCGACCACGGCCTGGCCACGGCGGACGGCCCGGCGCCGTGCCCCTCGCAGGCGGTCTCGGACAGCCAGACCTTCCACAACCTGCCGGGCCTGAAGGCGGACGAGGGCGCCAGCCTCGCCGACAGCTTCGCCCGTTCCTGCAACACCGCGTTCGTGAAGTTCGCCGACGAGATCGACGACGACTCCCTCACCCGGGAGGTCCAGGACCGCTTCGGCCTCGGACGCGACGACTGGAAGGCCGGCGTCCCCACCTTCGACGGCAGCGTGCCCGCCTCCGTCGGCCCGGACACCGCCGCCGCGCTGCTCGGACAGGGCAAGGTGCAGATGAACCCGCTGAACATGGCGTCCGCCACCTCGACCGCCATCACCGGGGCCTTCCGGCAGCCGGTGATCGTGCCGCAGAGCCTGGACGGCAGGCCCCTCGCCCGGGCGCAGGGCCTGCGGGCGGGCACGGTCGGCCAGTTGCGCGCGATGATGCGGCGCACCGCCACCAGCGGCACCGCCGCGCAGGCGATGGCCGGTCTCGGCGGCGACATCGGTGCGAAGACCGGCTCCGCCGAGGTCGACGGACAGGCCACCGCCAACAGCTGGTTCACCGGCTACCGCGACGACCTGGCGGCCGCCGCCATGGCCCAGCACGGCGGGCACGGCAGCGACGTCGCCGGGCCGATCGTCGCGCAGGTGCTGCGCGCGGGCGGCTGACCGGTCCGGCCCGGCCGCCGCCTGAAGGGTGCCGCACGGTCCGTTCGACGCCGTGCACGCCTCGTGGCGGAGGCGCTCGGCCCGCGCCGCGCCGCACGGCCCCGGTGTCGTCTGCCGCCGCCTTCCCGCCGCCGGAGCGGTCCGCACCCGGGCGTGAGAGGCTCGGGCCGACGGGCGGCGCCGGGCGGGGCGGGGTGGCTCGGGGCGACGGAGGAGGGGCCGGGGGAGGGAGGGCCGGCAGCCGGTGCGCCGGCCGGTGACCGGGGTCGGCGGCGGGAGCGGCGGCCGGTGTCACCCGCCCGGGCCGGGGTCCCCACCGGACCACCGTCGTTGTCGACGGTGGGGGGCACGGCCCCCCGGAGCCCTTGGAGCACGGCCGGGGACGGCCGGGGACCGAGCGGCCGGGACGGCCGCGGACGGCCGGGGTGCCCAGGGGCGCCTCCGGCCGACCGGAGGCGACCGGGGACGGCCGGGGACGGCCGGGGACGGCCGGGGACGGCCGGGGACGGCCGGGGGCAGGACGGACGCCGGACGGGACAGCCGGACGGCCGGGGACGGGCAGCGACGAGCGGGCACAGCCGGCGGGCAGGCCGGGACACCGGGACACCGGGACACCGGGACACCGGGACACCGGAACGCCGGGGCCCGGGGACTTGAGCGAAGGATCGGGAAGAGTGGGAAAGAGAAGACGCGTCGCCCAGCGACGCAGCAGCAGACCGGCCGTCGTCGCCACGGCGGTCGCCGCCGCCGTCGGCCTCGGCATCGGCGGCTACGTGCTCTTCGGCAAGGGCGCGGCGGCCGACGACACGGCGGCCGCCGCGACCGCGAAGCGGCAGCCGGCCAGGACCGGCCCGCTGACCGCGACCGAGGTGACCACCGCCGCGCAGCGCTTCCTCACCGCCTGGCAGCAGGGTGAGGTGAGCGCGGCCGCGGCGGCCACCACCGACGCCCGGGCCGCCGCCACGCTGCTCACCGGCTACACCGAGGACGCCCACATCACGGACGTCACCCTCACGCCCGGCACCCCGCGGGGCGCCGAGGTGCCCTTCACGGTCGAGGGCACCGTCTCCCACGACACGCTCAGCAAGCCGCTGACGTACCGCGGCTCCCTCACCGTCGTGCGCGGCGCGACGGACGGCGAGCCCCTGGTGCGGTGGACGCCCGCCGTCGTCCACCCCGATCTGAAGGACGGCGACCGGCTGGTCACCGGGGAGGCCGGCATCCCGCCGGTCAAGGCACTCGACCGCGACGGCGGGGAGCTGACCGCGGAGAAGTACCCGTCCCTGGGCACCGTCCTCGACGGTCTGCGCGAGAAGTACGGCGAGACGGCGGGCGGCACCGCGGGCGTCGAGCTCCAGGTGGTCCGCGGCAAGGCGTCGAAGGCGGCGAAGGCCCCGCTGTCCGACAAGACCCTGCTGGAGCTGAGCGAGGGCACCGCCGGCACGGTGCGGACGACGCTCAGTCCGGCACTCCAGGCCGAGGCCGAGCGGCAGGTCGCGGCACGGCAGCGTGCCTCGGTGGTGCTGCTGCGGGCGTCCACGGGCGAGATCCTCGCCGTCGCGAACTCCTCCCACGGCTTCAACACCGCCTTCCTCGGCTCCCTCGCCCCCGGCTCCACGATGAAGGTGATCACCTCCTCGCTGCTGTTCGAGCGGAACCTGGCGTCGGTGAACCGGGGGCACCCCTGCCCCAAGTACTTCTCCTACGGCGGCTGGAGGTTCCAGAACGACGACGAGTTCGAGATCAAGGGCGGCACCTTCAAGGCGTCCTTCGCGCGCTCCTGCAACACGGCCTTCATCAGCCAGGCGCCGAAGCTGGACGACGCGGACCTGACGAAGCAGGCGCAGCAGGTGTTCGGCCTCGGCATGGACAACTGGTCGGTCGGCGTACCCACGTTCGACGGGTCGGTGCCGGTGCAGTCGAAGGCGCCGATGGCGGCCTCGCTGATCGGGCAGGGCGGGGTGCGGATGAACCCGCTGAACATGGCGTCGGTGTCGGCGACGGTGCGGACGGGCGCGTTCCACCAGCCTTATCTGGTCTCCCCGTCGGTCGACGGGCGCACCCTCGCGACCGCCGCGCGGCAGCTGTCCGCGGGCACCCTCGCGCAGCTGCGGGAGGCGATGGCGTACACGGCGGCGTACGGTACGGCGGCCGAGGCCATGGCGGGCGTGACCGGCGACGTGGGGGCGAAGACGGGTTCGGCGGAGGTCGACGGGCAGGAGAAGCCGAACGGCTGGTTCACGGCGTACCGGGGCGACCTCGCGGCCGCGGGCGTGGTGCAGGCGGGCGGCCACGGCGGCGACACGGCGGGCCCGGTCGTGGCGGCTCTGCTGCGGGCCGGCGGCTGAGGCGGCGCGCCCGGCCGTGCCCTGGTTCCGCCCCGGCTCCGGCTCCCTTGCGCCCCGCTCCCGGCCCCTCCGCCCCGGGCCCGGCCCGGTCCGGCCCCAGGGTCCCGGGGCCCCGGGACCGTCCCGGCGCGGCGCCCGCCCCGTCCACGGCGGACCACACCGCGGCCTCGGCGGAGTCCGCCGCGGACGGGCACCGCGTCAGTGCGGTACGGGCTGCGCCGCCGCCGTGTAGGTGCGCCGCAGGAAGCGCAGCAGGTCCTTCGACTCGAACTGCACCACCGAGACGCCCTCCACGGAGTGGAACTCGACGACGGCCTGCACCCGTCCGCACGGCCAGACGCGCACGTCGCCCCGTTCGGCCGGGGCGCGCAGCCCCTGTTCCAGGAGGGACCGGTCCAGGGTCCACTCGTGCGGTCCGGGGAGCCGGATGCGGACGGTGCGGGGCTCGGCGTCCGGGTCGTGGCGCAGCACGACGGGGACGGCTCCGCGCTCCTCCAGCACCGTGACGTCGGTGTCCTTGACGATGTGGGCTCGTGCGTACTGCTCGACTACGGACATCGGCAGGCCCCTAACGCTGCGTGACCTGAGCGGAGGTCGCGTCTCCGCTTTCTCTCCAATGTCGCACATTCTCCCGATCACGCCCCCGGACGTATTCCGCGACGGATCGCAGATGACAAGTCACTCGCTCTTGCGAACCATTCGCATCTGGCCACTATCATCGAACGGTGCATGTGCCTGACGGATTCATAGACGCCCCGACATCCCTGGCCACCGGAGTCGTCGCCGCCGGCGCCGTGGCCGTGAGCCTGCGCGGCGCGCGCCGCGAACTCGACGAGCGGACCGCCCCGCTGGCCGGCCTCGTGGCGGCGTTCATCTTCGCCGTCCAGATGCTCAACTTCCCCGTCGCCGCCGGAACCAGCGGACACCTCCTCGGCGGAGCGCTGGCCGCGGTCCTCGTCGGCCCCTTCACGGGTGTGCTGTGCGTGTCGGTGGTCCTGCTGATGCAGGGCATCCTGTTCGCCGACGGCGGCCTGACCGCGCTCGGCGTGAACATCACCGACATGGCCGTGGTCACGACCGTCGCCGCCTACGCCGTCTTCCGGGGCCTGGTGAAGGTGCTGCCGCGCACCCGCCGCTCGGCGACCGCCGCCTCGTTCACGGCCGCGCTGGTGTCCGTGCCCGCCGCGGCCCTCGCCTTCACCGCGCTCTACGCCGTCGGCGGCACCTCCGACGTCGCCCTCGGCAAGGTCGCCGCCGCCATGGTCGGCGTCCACGTGCTGATCGGCATCGGCGAGGCCGCGATCACCGCGCTGACCGTCGGAGCGGTCCTCGCGGTCCGCCCCGACCTGGTGTACGGCGCGCGTGACCTGCGCGAGCCGCTGAAGCTGCGGGTGGACGGCGCACTCGTCGACGCCCCCGCGGCCCGGCCGGCCCCGGTGCGCGGCCGCTCCGCCCGCCCGGTGTGGCTCACCGGCCTCGCCGCCTCCCTGCTGCTGGCCGGCGTCGTCAGCTTCTACGCCTCCGCCAGCCCGGACGGCCTGGAGAAGGTCGCGGCCGACCACGGCATCGACAAGCAGGCCGAGGAGCACGCCGCCGCGGACTCCCCGCTCGCCGACTACGGCGTCAGGGACGTGGCCGACGACCGGCTGTCCGGCGGCCTGGCCGGCGTCATCGGGGTCGGCGCGACCGTCGCCGCGGGCAGCGCCGTGTTCTGGGCGGTCCGCCGGCGCCGCACCGCCGAAGCGTCGCCGGTCGACGCCGCCGCGGCCCCGGGCGCCTAGCCGTGTCCGCCGGTCACGCCCACAGGCTCTACCTCCACGGGCACTCGCGGGTGCACCGCCTGCCGCCGCACACCAAGCTCGTCGCCACGTTCGCGTTCGTCCTGGTCGTGGTGTCGACACCGCGGGAGGCGATGTGGGCGTTCGCCCTGTACGCGCTGCTCCTGGCGGGCGCCGCGGCAGTGGCCCGGATCCCGGCCGGCTTCCTGCTGAAGCGGCTGCTGATCGAGGTGCCGTTCGTCGCGTTCGCCGTGCTCATGCCGTTCGTGGCGGAGGGCGAGCGCACCGAGGTGCTGGGGCTGTCCCTGAGCGTCAGCGGTCTGTGGGGCGCCTGGAACGTCCTCGCCAAGGGCACCCTCGGCGTGGCCGCCTCGGTGCTGCTGGCCTCCACCACCGAACTGCGCGAACTGCTGCTCGGACTGCAGCGGCTGAGACTGCCGCCGCTGCTGGTGCAGATCGCGTCGTTCATGCTGCGCTACGGCGACGTCATCGCGGACGAGATGCGCCGGATGCGGATCGCCCGCGAGTCGCGCGGCTTCGAGGCCCGCGGAGTGCGGCACTGGGGCGTGCTGGCCAAGTCGGCGGGCGCCCTGTTCATCCGCTCCTACGAACGCGGCGAACGCGTCCACCTCGCCATGGTCAGCCGCGGCTACGCGGGCGCCATGCCGGTCATCGACGAGGTCACCGCCTCCCGGGCGCAGTGGACGTCCGCCCTGACCCTCCCCGTCGCCGCGCTCGGCGTCTGTCTGCTGGGATGGACCCTGTGACTGCTTCCCTGGAGGTCTTGGGCCTCGCCTTCGCCTACCCCGACGGACACCAGGCCCTGTTCGGCGTGGACTTCCGCATCGAACGCGGCGAGCGGGTCGCCCTGCTGGGCCCGAACGGCGCCGGCAAGACCACCCTCGTCCTGCACCTCAACGGCATCCTGACCGGCGGCACGGGCCGGGTCACGGTCGCCGGGCTGCCGGTCGGCCGGGCGCACATGGCCGAGATCCGCCGCAAGGTCGGCATCGTCTTCCAGGACCCCGACGACCAGCTGTTCATGCCGACCGTCCGCGAGGACGTGGCGTTCGGCCCGGCCGCGGCCGGGCTCGCGGGCGCCGCGCTGGAGGCGCGTGTCGACCGGGCCCTGGAGCAGGTCGGCATGAGCGGGTTCAAGGACCGCCCGCCGCACCACCTGTCCTTCGGGCAGCGCCGCCGGGTCGCGGTCGCCACCGTGCTCGCGATGGAGCCGGAGATCCTCGTCCTCGACGAGCCGTCGTCCAACCTGGACCCCGCCTCCCGGCGGGAACTCGCCGACATTCTGCGCGCGCTGGACGTCACGGTCCTGATGGTCACCCACGACCTGCCGTACGCCCTCGAACTGTGCCCGCGCGCGCTCGTCCTGAGCGAGGGCGTGATCGCCGCCGACGGTCCGACCGGCACTCTGCTCCGCGACGAGGAGCTGATGCGGGCGCACCGCCTGGAGCTGCCGTTCGGCTTCGACCCGCGCTCCGTCACCCTGGGTACCTGACACCGTCCCGCGGTGCCGCCCCGGCACGGCCCCGCCGGGGAATCGGGGGCGGACCGGGGTTGTTGCACCCCTGCGGAGGCCGCGGCGGAGCCCGGGAGGAACAGCCGGCGGAACAGCAGGCGGAACAGCAGGCGGAACAGCAGGCGGAAAGGGACAGGACGGACGTGGACGGCGGCGCAGCGGACGCGATCGCGGACGAACACGGCGGGACACCCGTGCACGGCACGGTCGCCGAGGGCTTCGATGCGGTCAGGCAGGCCTTCGTACGGAACTTCGCGCTGCTCGGCGACCGGGGCGCGGCCGTGTCCGTGTACCGGGACGGGCGGCGGGTCGTCGACCTGTGGGGCGGAACCCGCGACATCGACGGCACCGAGCCGTGGCGGCGCGGCACCGCGCAGATCGTCCGGTCCGCCACCAAGGGTGTCGCCGCCGCGGCGGTCCTGCTGCTGCACCAGCGCGGCGAGCTGGACCTGGACGCGCCGGTCGCCGCCTGGTGGCCCGAGTACAAGGCGGCCGGCAAGGAGCACACCCTGGTGCGGCATCTGCTGGCGCACCGCGCGGGGGTGCCCGTGCTGGACCGGTCGCTGACCCCCGGCGAGGCCGCCGACCCGGACCGCGGTGCGGAGGCCGTCGCGGCACAGCCGCCGGTCTGGGAGCCGGGCACCGCCCACGGCTACCACGCACACACCTACGGCTGGCTGACCGGCGAGCTGGTGCGCAGGGTCACCGGCAGGCCGGCTGGCGAGTGGATCGCCGAGGAGATCGCGGGGCCCGCCGGGGCGGACTTCTGGCTGGGGCTGCCGTCCGCGGCGGCCGCCCGCGCGGGGCGGGTCGGCCCGGCCGGGATACCGGAGGCCGCGGGCGCCCTGAGGATGCGGCCCAAACCGGCGGTCGCCGACGCCTACGCCGACCCCGCCTCGCTCACCCGGCGCGCCTTCGCCGCGATCACCCCGCTGCCCGACGAGAACGACCCGGCCTACCGCGCGGCCGCCCTTCCCGCCTCCAACGGCATCGCCACCGCCGACGGCCTGGCCCGGGTGTACGCCTCGCTGATCGGGGACGTCGACGGCGGTCGGCGGCTGTTCACCCCGGGCACGGCCGAGCTGGCCCGCACCGAGCTGTCCGCCGGCGAGGACCGGGTCCTCGTCGTCGGCACCCGCTTCGGCCCCGGTTTCATGCTGCACGGCAGCGCGTCCCCGCTGCTGTCCCCCGCCTCCTTCGGCCACCCCGGCCGCGGCGGCGCCCTCGGCTTCGCCGACCCGGACGCCGGGATCGCCTTCGGCTACGTCACCAACGGCTTCCGGCAGAGCGTGACGGCCGACCCGAGGGCGCAGTCGCTGGTGCGGGCGCTGCGCACGGCCCTCGCCGGGCAGGACTGAACGGGCCCTGTCCCGCACGGGAGGGGGCTCACATGTGGATGGGGTGGGACGTACGCCCCGACTCCTGGTCGATCTCGCCGTGCGCCTTGGTCAGCAACTGCATGGCGAGCTCGTTGAGCGCCCGCGCACCGGCGATCTCCTCCCCCACCCGGGGCTGGTTGGAGTCGGTGTGGTGGCGGCTGGCATGTCCCTGGGCCCGGACTTCGGAGCCGTCGGGCAGCCGCACCAGCGCGGCCGCTCTGGTGTGCTGGTCGTCCTCCATGAACTCCAGCTCGACATGCCATCCCACTGTGGTGTGCATCATGACGATCACCTCCGGAACACCTGCTTCCAGGGTGCCCCCGGCACGGCCCGCCCGCACCCAAGCGGGGCGGGCCCCGGGCCGCGGCACCCGCCGGCCGGGAGCGCCCGCCCGGGGCGGAGCGCTCCCGCTGCTCATCCCGTGTGCAGCAGCAGTCCGATCCCGACGACCAGCAGGCCCGCCGCCCAGACCCGCGGCGCACCGAACCGCTCCCTGAACACCAGCGCCCCGATGGCGGCGCCGACGAGGATCGAGGACTCCCGGAGGGCCGCCACGGGTGCCATGGCCGCGCGGGTCTGCGCCCACAGCACCAGTCCGTACGCCGTCACGGACAGCGCGGCGCCGAGCAGTCCGAAGCCGGCGGCCGGCCGCAGCAGCGCGAGCGTGTCGCCGCGCAGGCGCAGAACGGCGTACGCGGGCAGGACGAGCCCTTCGGCGATCATCAGCCAGGCGATGTAGCCGAGGGACGAGCCGGAGGCCCGCACCCCGAGCCCGTCCACCACCGTGTACGCGGCGATGGACAGCCCGGTCGCGAGGGCGGCGCCGATCGCCGGCCAGTCGGGGCGCCGCCCGCGCAGCCCCCACAGGGCGACGCCGGTCAGTCCGGCGCAGGACAGCGTGACGCCGGCGGCGGCCCACGCGTCGGGCACCTCGTGCGCGAACACGGCGGCCAGCACGGTCACCACCAGCGGTGCGCTGCCGCGGGCGATCGGGTAGGCCTGGCCGAAGTCGCCGAGCCGGAAGGCGCGCATGAGCAGTGCGTAGTAGGCGAGGTGGATCAGCGCGGAGGCGGCCAGGTACGGCCAGGCGGCCGCCGCCGGGAAGGCGGTGAACGGCGCCAGGGCGCATCCGATCAGCGCGCCGCCGCCGGAGATGAGCGTGAAGCCGACGAGCTTGTCGGGAATCCGGTGGGCGATCGCGTTCCAGCCGGCGTGCAGCACCGCGGCGAGCAGTACGGCCGCGGTGACCGCGGGCGTCACGCGGTGCGCTCGCGGACGTCCACCAGGGCCGCCCCGGCGTGCGCGACGAGGGCGTCGGGGGCGATCGGGAACACGGTGTGCGGTGTCCCGGCCGCCGCCCACACCTCGTCGTGGCCGAGCAGTGCCCGGTCGGCGAGCACCCGGGTCCGCGTCCGGTGGCCGAAGGGCGGCACCCCGCCGATCGCGTAGCCGGTGGTGTCCCGTACGGCGGCGGCGTCGGCGCGGGTCACCTCGGCGGCGCCGAGTGCGGCGCGGACCCGTTCGACGTCGACGCGGGAGGCGCCGTCCATCAGTACCAGCACGGGTTCGCCGTCCGCCGCGAAGACCAGGGACTTGCAGATCCGGCTCGGCTCGCACCCGATCGCCGCGGCCGCGTCCGCGGCGGTCCGGGTCGCCTCGGGATACCTCCGCACCCGGCCGAGCAGCGCCTGCAGCCCGGCCCGGACGAGGGCTTCGGCGAAACGGGGGTGGGCCGCGGAGCCGGCGGGGTCGGCGGGGTCGGCGGGGTCGGCGGGGTCGGCGGGGTCGGCGGGGTCGGCGGGGTCGGCGGGGTCGGCGGGGTCGGCGGGGTCGGCGGGGTCGGCGGGGTCGGCGTCTGATGTCGTCGTCACAGCCGCACGCTAGCGGCCGGTGCACCCACCACGCGACCGGGTTGCCGTACGCCCGCCCGTCACGCACCGCCCGTCACGCGGCGGGCGCCTGGCCGTCCGTCGCACACCGTGAACCGCCCGCCCCCGTACGGGCGTTGCCGTGCGGTCCGCTCCCGGAGGCGCGGCCCGGCCGGTCCGCGCCCCGTGCACCGCAACCGGCCGGCCGGTGAGGGAAGCCTGTCCGAGCAGGTCCCTCACCGGCCGGCGGCGGGGCGGCCGTGCGGCCGGCGGGTCAGGCGCGGACGAGCTCCTTGCGGCCGTCGGGGCCGGTGCCGTCGCGGTCGGCGGCGGTGCGCAGGCCCTCACCCTCGACGTCCACGTTGGGCAGGAGGCGGTCCAGCCACTTCGGGAGCCACCAGGCCCGCTTGCCGAGGAGGGCGAGGACGGCGGGGACGAGGGCCATGCGGACCACGAAGGCGTCGAAGAACACGGCGATCGCGAGGCCGAAGCCGATCATCTTGATCATGGACTCGGAGGAGCCGATGAATCCGGCGAACACGGCCATCATGATGACCGCGGCGGCGGTGACGACCCGGGCGCCGTGCCGGAAGCCGGTGACCACCGCCTGGCCGGGCTTCTCCCCGTGCACGTACGCCTCCCGCATCCGGGTGACGAGGAAGACCTCGTAGTCCATGGCGAGACCGAAGACCACGCCCACCATGAAGATCGGCATCATCGACATGACGGGCCCGGTCTCCTCCACGCCCATCAGACCGGACAGCCAGCCCCACTGGAAGACGGCGACGACGGCGCCGAGCGCGGCCATGACCGACAGCAGGAAGCCGAGGGCGGCCTTGAGCGGGACCAGGACGGACCGGAAGACGACGATGAGGAGCAGGAACGCCAGGCCGACCACCAGGATGAGGTAGGGCAGGAGCGCGTCGTTCAGCTTCTGCGAGACGTCGATGTTCATCGCGGTGGACCCGGTGACCAGGACGTCGGCGCCGGTGTCCCGGGCGACGGCGGCGCCGGTGTCGCGGATGGCGTGCACCAGGTCCTCGGTCGTCGCCGAGGACGGCTTGGCGTCGGGGATGACGGTGATGGTGGCGGTGTCGCCGGTCTTGTTGGGGGCGGCCGGGGTGACGGTCACCACGTTGTCGAGGGCCTTGATGCGGTCGCCGGTGTCGGTGAAGGCCGCCTGCGGGTCGGCGCTGCCCCCGGCGTCGACGACGACCATGAGGGGGCCGTTGAAGCCGGGGCCGAAGCCCTCGGAGAGCAGGTCGTAGGCGCGGCGCTGTGTGGTCGAGGTGGGCTGGGAGCCGTCGTCGGGCAGGCCCAGTTCCAGCGAGCCGGCCGGGATGGCGGCGGCACCGAGGGCGACGACGCCGGTCAGCAGCACCGCGAGCGGGCGGCGTACCACGAAACTGGCCCAGCGGGTGCCCATGTTGGGGCGGCCGGGGTTCCTGCGCGGGCGGCCGCCGCCCAGCAGCCTGGACTTCTCGCCCGCCGGGCGCACCCTGCGGCCGGCGAAGCCGAGCAGGGCGGGGATGAGGGTGAGGGCGATGAGGACGGCGACGGCGACCGTGCCGGCCGCGGCGAAGCCCATCTTGGTCAGCATCGGGATGTTGACGACGGCGAGGCCGACGAGGGCGATGACGACGGTGAGGCCCGCGAAGACCACCGCGGAGCCGGCGGTGCCGACGGCGCGTCCGGCGGCCTCCTCCCGTTCACGTCCCTCGGCGAGTTCGGCCCGGTAGCGGGAGACGATGAACAGGGCGTAGTCGATCCCCACGGCGAGGCCGATCATCGTGGCCAGGGTGGAGGTGGTGGAGCCGAGGTCGAGGGTCGAGGCGAGGGCGGTGATGGTGGAGACGCCGATGCCGACGCCGACGATCGCGGTGAGCAGCGGCAGGCCCGCGGCGAGCAGCGAGCCGAAGGTGACGACCAGGACGACGGCGGCCACCGCGATGCCGATGATCTCGGTGGAGCCGGTCTCGGGGGTGGTCTGGAGGGCGTCGCCGCCGACCTCGACGGCCAGCCCGGCCGCACGGGCGTGCTCGGCGGCGTCCTGGAGGGCCTCACGGCTGGAGTCCTGCAGTTCCATGCCGGAGACGTCGTACCTGACGGACGTGTAGGCCACGGCACCGGACTTGCTGACGGCTCCGGCCTCGTACGGATCGGCGACGGAGGTGACCTCGCGGCCGGCGGAGAGCTCCTCCATCGTCTTCCGCACGGTCGCCTTGTTGCCGGCGTCCGTCATCTTCTCGCCGCCCGGCGCCTTGAACACGACGCGGGCGGTGGCCCCGTCCGCGCTCATCCCGGGGAAGCGCTCCTCCAGCAGGTCGAAGGCCTGCTGGGCCTCGGTGCCGGGGATGGAGAAGGAGGTGGTGCCGGCTGCGGGCGCGCTGGCCGCGCCGACTCCGGCGAGGGTCAGCAGCGCCACCCAGATCAGGGCGGCGAAGTGCCGTCGCCTGAAGGCGAGGCGGCCGAGTTTGTACAGGAACGTGGCCACGGGGCGTACTCCCGGTCAGGTCGTGGGTGGTTCGGGGCAGAGGTGACCGGCCCGGCGGGGAGGCAGGGCCGGCCGGCCCGACGACATGAGCGGTTGGCGTCAGGTGGCTGGGAACGTGTGCGGGTTGGCCGGATGGGGCAGCCGCGTGGGGAACTGCGCGGCGGGCGTGCGGGGAGGGGACGGGCGGGTGGCCCGGTCAGCGGGCGGACACGCCGAGGGCGGGGAGCACCACGGCGTCCACGTAGGAGGTCAGGAAGGCCCGGGTGGGCGGCCGTTCGTCGAGCATGGTGCGGGTGACGAACCCGCCGACCATCATGGGGAGCATGAAGTCGAGCGCCGGGCAGTCGGGGCGGACCTCGCCCCGGGCGACGGCGCGTTGCAGCACCCGCTCCAGCTCGGCCATCTCCGGTTCGATCAGCTGCTCCTGGAACGCCTGGCGCAGATCCGGGTTCTGATGGATCGCCATGGCGACACCGCGCATGAGCGCGGAGTTCTGCTCCATGCTGCAGTCGTCCTCCACGCTGACGAGGGCGTGCAGGTCGCCGCGGAGCGAGCCGGTGTCGATGTCCTCGATACGGCCGGGCTTGTTGTGCCGGAGGGCCCTGACGACCAGTTCGGCCTTGCCGCCCCACTGGCGGTAGAGGGTGGCCTTGCTGGATCTGGTGCGGGCGGCCACGGCGTCCATGGTGAGGGCGTCGTAGCCGACCTCACGGAGCAGGTCGAGCACGGCCTCGTAGAGCTCGGCCGCGCGTTCGGGTGTGAGCCGGCTGCGACGCTGCGTCGTCACCGCGACCTCGGCCATGGTCCCCACCTTCCGCTCCGTCGGCGTCCGCGGACACGTCCGCCCGGTACGCGCCCGGTGCGGACGCGTCCGTCTGGTCCGGCAGCGGTCGGGGTGACTGCTGCCGGGTACGAATCTAGCGTGGCGACCATCGAAACGAAACCGTTTCGTACGTGACCTGCGCCACGTACGAAACGGTTTCGTACCCATCGCCGTTCCACCCCGCCCCGCACTCCCCCGCCCCGCGATCCCGCACTCCCCCGCCCCGCACGCCGCGTACCCACGCATCGCCGTACCCCCGTACCCCCTGTACCCCCTGTACCCCCCCCGCCCCCGCAGCTCCTTGCCGCAGCTCCTTGCCGGGTCCCCGTGCCTGCCTGCCGGGCCCCCGGAGAGCACCCCGAGCGCGACCGGCCGGCGGCTGTCGAGCCGCGGCGGAGACCAGGTCCGCAGCGTCCCGCAGCGTCCTGCTGCGGCCCGGGCACCGCACGGTTTCCGCACGGCACCGCGCCCCCACAGCACCCCACAGCACGGCACGGCACCCACCGGCACCGCACCGCACCCCAAAAGAGGTGCACCGCACGAGTTGCTCCGCCCCCCGTCGCGGAAAAGCATGGGGACGTGAGCTATCTGCGCCTGCCCCATCTCAGCGGTGACCTGCTCTGCTTCGTCGCCGAGGACGACCTCTGGCTCGCCCCGCTGGACCCCCCCGGCCGGGCCTGGCGGCTCACGGTCGACCGGACCAAGCTGGGCCAGCCCCGCTTCTCGCCCGACGGCGGCCTGCTCGCGTACACCAGCTGGCGCAGCCACGCCCCCGAGGTGCACCTGGTGCCGGTGGACGGCGGGCCGGGCCGCCAGCTGTCGTACTGGGGCAGCTCCGACACCCGGGTGTGCGGCTGGACCCCGGACGGCACGATCCTGGCCGTCGCCTCGCACGGCGAGCCCTTCTCCCACTTCACCTGGGCCTACAAGGTGTCCCCCGACGGCGACCCCGGCCGCAAACTGCCCTGGGGCCCGGTCTCCGACATCCAGGTCGCCGACCTCGACGGGGAGCGCCGCAGCCTGCTGCTCACCGGCACCGCCCCGCACGAGATGGCCTCCTGGAAGCGCTACCGGGGCGGCGCCACCGGCCGTCTGTGGCTGCACGGCCACCGGCTTCTGCCGCACCTCGCGGGACAGCTGGCCTGCCCGATGTTCACCGGCGGCCGGATCGCGTTCCTCTCCGACCACGAGGGGGTCGGCAACCTCTACTCCTGCGCGCACGACGGCTCCGACCTGCGCCGGCACACCGACCACGACGCCTTCTACGCCCGCAACGCGTCCACCGACGGCACCCGGGTGGTCTACCAGTGCGCGGGCGAGCTGTGGATCGTGGACGACCTGGCACCGGACTCCGAGCCGCGCCGGCTGGACGTCCGGCTCAGCGGGCCGCGGGCCGGCCGCCGCCCCTACCAGGTGCCGGCCGCCCAGCACGTGGACGGCCTCTCGGTCGACGAGACCGGGCGGGCCAGCGCGGTCGTCGTGCGCGGCAGCCTGTACTGGCTCACCCACCGCGACGGCCCGGCCCGCACCCTCACCGACACCCCGGGGGTACGGGTGCGGCTGCCCGAGATGCTCGGCGCCGGCGGGCAGGTCGCCTATGTGACGGACGCCGAGGGCGAGGACGCCGTGGAGGTCGCCTACCTCCCCCGGGCCACCGGCGACCGGGAGCCGCGCAGACTCGCCTCGGGGGAGCTCGGCAGGGTGCTGGAACAGGTGTCCGACCCCGACGGGGAGCGCCTGGCGATCGCCTCGCACGACGGACGGCTGCTGCTCCTCGACGCCACCGAGGCCTCCAACGGCGAGGTGACCGAGCTGATCCGGTCCCTCAACGGGCCCGTGCGCGACCTCGCGTTCTCCCCCGACGGGGCCTGGCTGACCTGGTCGCACCCGGGTATCGGCCGGTCGCTGCGGCAGATCAAGATGGCCCGGATCAAGGACCGTTCGGTCGTCGACGTCACCAACGGCCGTTTCGAGGACGAGAACCCGGTCTTCACCCGCGACGGCCGCTATCTGGCCTTCCTGTCCTGGCGCGGCTTCGACCCGGTGTACGACGTGCACACCGGCGACCTCTCCTTCCCGCTCGGCTGCCGCCCCTACCTGGTGCCGCTGTCGTCGGCGACGCCCTCCCCGTTCGCGCTGAACCCGGAGGGCAGGCCGGCCGCCGGAGGCATGGACCCGGCGGCCGACGAGGGCGGCGACGGCACCGTCACCGTCGAGCTGGAGGGCCTGGAGAACCGGGTGACGCCGTTCCCGGTCACCGCGTCCAAGTACTCCGCCCTCCACCCCGTCGCGGGCGGCGGACTGGTGTGGCTGCGCTGGCCGATCTCCGGCGCGCTGGGCGAGACGTTCGCCAGCCCGGACGACACCAGCGGCCGCCCGACCCTGGAGCACTTCGCCGTCACCAAGGCCAAGCGGACCGAACTCGTCGACCACCTCGACTGGTTCGCGGTCAGCGGGGACGGCACCCGTCTCGTCGTCGTCGACGAGGGCGACCTGCGGGCCGTACCCGCGGGCGAGTCCGGCGACAGCGACTCCACCGTCTGGATCGACCTGCGGCGCATCCTGCACACCGTCGACCCGGCCGCCGAGTGGCGCCAGTCCTACGCGGAGGCCGGACGTCTCATCCGCGCCTACTTCTGGGACCCCGGCATGTCCGGCGTCGACTGGGACGCCGTCCTGGCGCAGTACCGCCCGCTGGTCGAACAGGTAGCCTCCCCCGACGAGTTCGCCGACCTGCTGCGCGAGGTGCTCGGCGAGCTCGGCACCTCCCACGCCTATGTCTCCGCCGCCCGGCGCAGCGAGGGCCCGCCGCACTACCAGCGTCTCCAGGGCCTGCTCGGCGCCAACCTGGCGTGCCGGGACGGCAACTGGACGGTCCGGCGTATCCTGCCCGGAGACTCCTCCGACTCCAAGGCGCGCTCCCCGCTGGCCGGCACCGGCATCCGCGAGGGTGCCGTCCTCACCCACGTCGACGGCCGCCCCGTCGACCCGGTCACGGGTCCCTGCCCGCTGCTCGCCGGGGCCGGCGGTACGACGGTCGAGCTGACCTTCACCCCCGCCGAGGGCGTGGCCGGCCGGGCCCGCCGCGTCGCCGTCGTCCCCCTCACCGACGAACGCCCCCTGCGCTACCAGGACTGGGTCGCCAAGCGCCGCGCCGTGGTACGCGAACTCGGCGGCGGCCGCTGCGGATACCTGCACATCCCCGACATGGGCGGCTCAGGCTGGGCCCAGTTCAACCGCGACCTGCGCATGGAGGTCTCCCGGCCCGCCCTCATCGTCGACGTGCGCGGCAACGCCGGCGGGCACATCAGCGAACTCGTCGTCGAGAAGCTCACCCGCACGATCCTCGGCTGGGACCTCACCCGCGACGCCCAGCCGGTGTCGTACGCCTCCAACGCGCCGCGCGGACCGGTCGTGGCGCTCGCCGACGAGGCGACCTCCTCCGACGGCGACATGATCACCGCCGCGTTCAAGCTGCTCGGGCTGGGCCCGGTCGTCGGCCAGCGCACCTGGGGCGGCGTGGTCGGGATGACCGGCCGCCACCGGCTCGGCGACGGCACCGTCATCACCGTCCCCATGAACGCGGCCTGGTTCGACGCGTACGGCTGGTCCGTGGAGAACCGCGGTGTCACCCCCGACGTGGAGGTCCTGCGCACCCCCCTGGACTGGGCCGAGGGCCGCCACGCCGTCCTCGACGACGCCGTGCGCCTGGCCCTCGAACTGCTGGCGACCAACCCGCCGGCGGCACCGCCCGACTACCGCGACGTACCGGACCGGTCCCGGCCCAAGCTGCCGCCGCGGCCGACGGTCTGACGACGGCACGGTCCGGCGGATCTGCGGTCCTGTGTTCTGCGGTCCTGAGGCCCTGCCGTCCTGCGTCATGCGGTCTGCGGTCTGCGGTCCGGCGGTCCTGCCGTCCTGCGTTCTGCGGTCCGGCGGTCCGGCGGTCCGGCCATCCTGCGTTCTGCGGCCCTGCGTTCTGCCGTCCTGCGGCCTCACGGGTGCGGCGGAGGCGCGCCCGACGGCCGCACAGCACGGCCTGGACGCGGGCCGCACGGCCGCACGGAGACCGGGCGCGAAGGCGGGGCACGGCACAGGTCGCGGCACAGGTCGCGGCGCGGGACACGGCGCGGGACACGGCGCGGGACACGGCGGCGGGCCGGGCGGACCACCGCGCACGGGGCGGCGGTCCGCGCGGCCGCGCCGCGCGGACCGAGAGCCGCCGCGCGCCGCACGCACGACGAGCGCGGGGCGCCCCTCCGTGAGGAGGCGCGCCCCGCGCCGGAACTGCCGGGTCCGGCAGGACCACACGTCTTGAGGCCACGCGGCCCCGGGCGAGTCCCGCGGACCTACATGTCGTAGTCCTGGTCGAAGCGGTCCTCCGCCTCGCGGCGCTCGCGCTGCGTGTCCTCGTCCTCGCGACGGCGGTCACGCTCCTGGCCGCGGCTGGGACTCTGGCCCCGGTCCTGGCCCCGGTCCTGGCCCATCTTCTCGCGGGCCTGGCCCATCTTCTCCTTGGCCTGGTCCTGCCACTGCTGAGCCTGGTCCTGGAACTTGTCCTTCATACCCATGTGAGTTCACTCCTGTGACGGGTGCTTGGTGCTGAGGTGGGTGAGGGAATCGACCCGCGACCAGACTCACACGCACCGTCACCGCACGCATGTCGATCATTGACACAGGGTAGCGGTCAGGGGCGGGTGGCCCGGCCCTGCTCGTCCGCCGCCCCTCCGGCCCCGACCAGCCCCGTCCGCATGCCCTCCAGCCGGTCCGCGAACCGCACCATCTCCCGCCGCCCGACCGTCGCGATGATCCCCGGCAGAGCGCCCCGCACCCCCTGCATCCCGCGCAGCCACCACTGCCCGTACACATGGGCGGAGCGCCGCTCGATCCCGGCGACGATCCGGTCCACGGCCGGGCCCAGCGGATACGTCCTGTTGGCGGGCCACGGCAGCCGCTGCCTCAGCTCGCGCATCACGTCGTCCTGGTCCGCACCGCGCACCATGTCGGTGTCGGTCCACGACAGGTAGCCGACGCCCACCTTCACGCCCTTGAACCCGACCTCGGCCCGCAGACTGTGCGCGTACGCCTCCACACCCGACTTGGAGGCGGTGTAGGCGGTCATCATCGGGGCCGGTGTGATCGCCGCCAGGGAGGCGATCTGGAGCAGATATCCGCGGCTCTCCATGAGCAGCGGCAGGAACGCGCGGGCGGTCACGGCCGACCCGACGAGATTGACCTCGATCACCCGCCGCCACGCCTCGGGGTCGGAGTCGACGAACGGACCGCCGGTGGCCACACCGGCGTTGGCGACGACGATGTCGGCCTTGCCGAACCGCTCCTTCACCTCCCGCGCCACGCGGGCCATCGCCTCGTGGTCGGTGACGTCGGCGTACCAGTGGTCGCTGTCGCCGTGCAGACGCTCCGAGACCTGCTTGAGCGCGTCCCGCTCCAGACCGACCAGCGCGACGACGGCTCCGCGCGCGGAGAGCTTGCGGGCGAGCAGCTCGCCGACCCCGCGGGCCGCGCCCGTGACGACCGCGACCTGCCCCTCCAGACTGACCCTGCTCATGCGCCCTCCTTGATCTGACTGACCTGGCCGGCCTGGCTGTCCTGGCCGGTCCGGCTGTCCTGGCCGGTCTGCGCTGCCGCCGCGGCCCCCGCGGCCCCCGCGGCCCCCGCCGCCTCCGCCGCCTCCGCGGCCTCCGCGGCCCCCGCCGCCTGGCCGGGCCGGCCGGTACCGTCGGCCCGCGAGTACGTGGTGACCAGTGACCGGATGCGGCCGGTGACCGTCTCCGGTACCTCCACCGGTGTCATGTGTCCCACTCCGGGCAGTTCGGTCAGCCCCACGCACTCGGGAAGCGCGGCGGCCAGCCTGCGGGCGTGCACCGGCGGGGTGAGCCGGTCGGCGGTGCCCGCGATCACGGCCGTGGGCACGCGCAGCCGGGTCACGCCGTGGTCGAGATCGAGCCGCGCCAGCACCCGGCTCCAGGCGTGCCGGGCCCGGCGCGGGCAGGCGTGCACGATCCGGGCGCAGGCCTCGACCATGTGCGGTGCCGAACCGGCCCCCATGGTGGCGTACTTGAGGATGCGCCGGGCCGCCGGAGTGACCGGCCCGAGCGGTGCCCTCGATCCCAGGATGTGTCCGGTCAGCCAGGTCCGCAGCCGGCCGGCGCGCAGGGGCACCACCGTGGACTCGGCGACCAGGCGCGCGCTGCCGGTGCTGCACAGCAGCACGGCCGCGGCGTGCGCCCGGAACGCGGGCCGGTCGGCGGCGGCCATGACCGTCATGCCGCCCATGGAGTGGCCCGCCACGACGGCCTTCTCACCGGGCGCGAGGGTGGCCAGGAGAACCGCCTCGAGGTCGTCGGCGAGGGCCTCCGTACCGCAGGACGGGCTCAGCGGACTGCGGCCGTGGCCGCGCTGGTCGTAGACGATCACACGGTGGTCGGCCGCCAGGTCGCGGATCTGGGCCGCCCAGAAGGCGGTCGAGCAGGTCCAGCCGTGCGCCAGTACGACGGCGGGCGCCCCGTCCGGCCCGTGCACCTCGACGTGCAGCCGGGCGCCGTCCGCGGAGACGGCGGTCAGCGTACGGGCCGGGGCGGGCGGGGCGTACGGTCCGGAGGCGGCGTGCGGGAGGCGGCTCATGCGCTCACGTCCTCGGCGTCGACGGCCGTCAGGTCCGGCGTCCCGTCCGCAGCCGTCGTCCGCGCGGCGGACGCCCCGGCGGCGGGCTCGCGTGCGGCGGGCGGCCCGGCCGCCTCCCCTGCGGGCGTCCCGGCCGCGGACACCCGTGCCCCGGCCGCGTGCCGCTGCCGCACGGCGGGGCGCAGGACGGCGTACTCCGCGAGGTCCACGCCGCGGGTGGCGCGCCGGAACTCCGTCGTCGTACCGGGCCAGATGGTGGTGTTGCGGCCGCCGGCGTCCAGGTACCAGCTGGTGCAGCCGCCCGTGTTCCACACGGTGCGCCGCATACGCTCCTGGACCCGGCGGTTCCAGGCGCCCACGGCGCTGGGCCGGGCGTCGAGCGCGGCGCGGCCGCCGAGGACGCCGAGCTGGCGCAGATAGTCGGCCATGTAGTTCAGCTGGGACTCGATCATGAGGATCATGGAGGAGTTCCCGAGCCCGGTGTTGGGGCCGATGATCGTCATCCAGTTCGGGAAGCCGGGGGCGGTCGCGCCGCGCAGGGCCTCCATCCCGCCGGTCCAGGTCTCGGCGAGGGTCCGGCCGTCGGCGCCGACGACCCGCTCCGCGATCGGCATGTCCGTGACGTGGAAACCGGTGCCGAAGACGACCGCGTCGGCCTCGGCCTCGGTGCCGTCGGCAGCCACCAGGGTGGAGCCGCGGATCTCGCTGAGCCCGCCGGCCACGACGTCCACGTTCGGCCGGGTCAGGGCCGGGTAGTACTCGCTGGACAGCAGGATGCGCTTGCAGCCGATGCGGTAGTCGGGGGTGAGCTTGGCGCGCAGGGCCGGGTCCTGGACGGCACGGGCCATGTTCTTCCGGGCCAGCCTCTCCACCAGGCCCAGTTCGTCGGGGTGCTTGGTGAACGCCTGCACCTGGAGCTCGCGGATCCCCCACAGCAGGCCGCGGCGGAGCCGGGTGGTGAAGGGCAGCGCGCGGTGCAGGGAGCGTTCGAGGCCGGTGATCGCGCGGTCCATCCGCGGCATGACCCACGGCGGGGTGCGCTGGAACAGCGTGAGGGAGGCGACCTGCGGCTGGATGGCCGGCACGATCTGGATCGCCGAGGCGCCGGTGCCGACCATGGCGACGCGCTTGCCGCGCAGGTCGTAGTCGTGGTCCCAGCGGGCGGAGTGGAACACCTTGCCGGGGAAGGAGCCGAGCCCGGGGATGTCCGGGATCTTCGGGTCGGAGAGCGGGCCGGTCGCCGAGACGACGACGTCGGCGGTGAGGGTGGCCCCCCGGGCGGTCTCGATGCGCCACAGCAGCCGCTCGGCGTCCCACGTCATCCGCTGCACCTCGGAGTCGAAGCGGATGTGCGGGCGCAGCCGGAAGGTGTCCGTGACGTGTTCGAGGTAGGCGCGGATGTGCTGCTGGCCGGAGAAGGTGCGCGGCCAGTCGGGGTTGGGGGCGAAGGAGAAGGAGTACAGGTGAGAGGGCACGTCGCAGGCGCACCCCGGATAGCTGTTGTCCCGCCACGTGCCGCCCACGCTGTCGGCCCGCTCCAGGACGACGAAGTCGGTGATTCCCTCGCGTCGCAGGCGTACGGCCGCCCCGAGCCCGCCGAAGCCGGACCCGATCACCGCCACCCGGACATGTTCGTGCTCGGCCATCCCGAAGCCTCCACGCGTCGTATCGCCGGACTCTGCCAGTGAACACTGGCGTAATGGGGAGGGTAGAGCAGGCGGGTACTCATGGGTAGGGGGCGGGGCAAGGAAGTTACCGACGGTACGCGGTGTGCGGTACACCTCCTCGGCGCTGCGGCAGGAGAGGTCCTCCGGCCCGCGACGCCCGGCGGCTTCCCGGCAGACCCCTCCGGCCGCAGCACCAGCCGCGGCAGCGACGTCCGCCCCGTCGCGGCGCCCGGCACGCACCGTCGCCGCACCGTCCGCAAGCCCGGGTACGTCCGTACGAGGGCTTCCGGCCGGCACGCCGGGAGCACACACCGGGCGCCGCTCCTCGACGGGCAAACCCCTCCGGCCGCAGCACTAGGCTTCCGGGTGTGGCAGACGAGGCGCCCGGCAGGGCGGAAGGCGCGGGACAGGGCACCGGACGCAGCCCCGCCCGGAACCCCGGGCAGGACACCGGACGCAACCCCGGACAGGACTCCGGACGGGACTCCGGACGGGCCCCCGGGCACGGCACCGGGCGGACCACCGGGCCGGACGCCGGACCGGACGCCCCCGGCGGGCGGCCCGGCGCGGACACCCCCGGCGACCGGTCCGGCGCGGACCCCGGGCCCCGCCGGGAGTACCGGATGGAGGAACTGGCCCGGCTGGCCGGCATCACCGTGCGCACCCTGCGCTTCTACCGTGAGCGCAAGCTGATCCCGCCGCCGCGCCGCGAGGGCCGGATCGCCTGGTACGACGACCACCACCTGGCCCGGCTGCGCACGATCGCCGCCCTGCTGGACCGCGGTCACACCCTCAGCGGGATCGCCGATCTGACGGAGACCTTCGACCACGGCCGCGACGTCGCCGACCTGCTGGGGCTCGGCGCCCCGACCGAGGAGGAACCGGTCCGGCTCACCCCGGAGGAGCTCGCCGACCACTTCGCGGGCGAGGTGACCCCGGAGAACTTCGCCGCCGCCATGGAGCTCGGCTACGTGGGCACCGACGGCGAGAACATCGTCCACATCAGCCGGCGCCTGCTGGAGGTGTCCGCCGCGCTGGTCCGTGAGGGCATCCCGCTCGCGGAGGTCCTCGCCGCCGCGTCCCAGGTCCGCAGACACGCCGACGCCCTCGCCGCGCTCTTCGCCGAACTCGTGCTGCGGCACGGCCCGGAGGACGGCGTCCAGCGTCTGCGGCCGCTCGCGCGCAGCGTGGTGGAGGCGGAACTGTCCCTGGCCCTGGACCGCAGACTCCGCCCGGCGGAGTAGGCCGGGGCCGGAGCCCCCGGTCCCGGCCCGGGCACCGCTCAGCGGTCGAAGACCGCCGTGACGGGGGCGTGGTCGCTCCACCGCTCCGCATGGCTGGCGGCGCGCTCCACGTACGCCTTGACGCAGGTCTGCGCCAGACCGGGCGTGGCGGCCAGCAGGTCGATGCGCCAGCCGCTGTCGTTGTCGAAGGCCCGGCCCCGGTACGACCACCAGCTGTAGGGGCCGGCCACATCCGGGTGCTGGGCCCGGACGACGTCGGCGTAGCCGCCGTCCTGCGGGTCGAGGACCCGGCTGAGCCAGGCGCGCTCCTCCGGCAGGAAGCCGGAGTTCCTGGTGTTGCCGCGCCAGTTCTTCAGGTCGGCGGGCTCGTGGGCGATGTTCCAGTCGCCGCAGACGAGCACCTCGCGTCCGCCGGCCGCGGCCCGCTCGCGCAGCTCCTTGAGGTAGGGCAGGAACGCGTCCATGAAGCGGATCTTCTCGTCCTGCCGCTCGGTGCCGACCTCGCCGGAGGGCAGATAGAGGGAGCCGACCGTGACGCCGGGCAGGTCGGCCTCGACGTAGCGGCCGCTGCCGTCGAACTCGTCGGAGCCGAACCCGACCCGTACGGCGTCGGGCTCGCGGCGGGTGTACAGGGAGACACCGGCCCGGCCCTTGGCGGCGGCGGGCGCGTGCACGACGTGCCAGCCCTCCGGGCCGCGGACGTGCTCGGGCAGCTGCTGCGGCTCGGCCCGCACCTCCTGGAGGCAGAGCACGTCGGCGGAGGTGCCGGCGAGCCACTCCACGAAGCCCTTCCTGGCGGCGGCGCGCAGCCCGTTCACGTTCACAGAGGTCACAGTGAGCACCCCGGCACGATACCCGCACACGGGACCCGGTCCGGAACGCGAACACTCAAGGACGCTCAAGGGCACCCAAGGACACCGCAGGACGGCCGAGGACGGCCCGGGACGGCCGAGGACGGCCCGGGACGGGCCCGGGACGGCTCCGCCGGCGCCCGTACGTACGATGACCAGCATGGATATCCGCCGTGTCGCCTTCGACCACCCTGACGCCCGGAAGCTCGACGACGAGGTCCAGGCCGAGTACCGCGTGCGCTACGGCGACGACGGCGACGCCACCTCGCTGGCCCCCGCCGACTTCGACCCGCCGCGCGGTGTGTACCTCATCGCGTACGACGAGCTGGGCCGCCCGGTGGCCACCGGCGGCTGGCGCAGCCAGGAGAGCAACGGCGAGGGCAACGAGGACGGCGACGCCGAGCTCAAGCGCATGTACGTGGTCCCGGACATGCGCGGTCTGGGCCTCGCCCGGCGCGTGCTGTCCGCCCTGGAGGACGACGCCCGCGCCGCGGGCCGGGTCCGCATGGTGCTGGAGACCGGGGTCAAGCAGCCGGAGGCGATCGCCCTGTACACCTCCACCGGCTACGTGCCGTGTGCGAAGTTCGGCTACTACCGCTTCCACCCGGACAGCCGCTGCTACGCCAAGACCCTGTGACGCGGCTCACCCGACAGGGCGCCGGGGCAGGCACCTGCGCCCCGCGCCGTCGCGCCGCCCGGCCACGCAGGCCCCCGCACCGGCACAGGCCGCCGCACCGGGCCCGCCTGACGCCCCGTCGGACGGCACGGCCCCGCGGGGTGTGCGCACAGCAGAGATCCCGCCCGCCCTTCCGACCGGACGGGATCTCGTCAGCTTCCTCCGGCAGAACCGCGTTCCGTCATTGCGGTGGACCTGTGAGGTGGTGAACCCCAGACCCCTCGGTGCGAACCACGGGCACCGGGGCCGACGGGGCCTCCCGCGGAGGTGAGGGAGACGGTCACGGTGCAAGGCCGCTGCCTGTGGCCGGCACGGCTGCCGCGCCACCACGCTGTACCGCGGTCACCGTCGTCTTTCGAGGGCTGTACGGTGGCGGCTTCCCGGACGTTGGACGCCCTGGGTGGGGTTGCCCCCTACAGCGCGCCCGCCACCCATGAGACGGGATCCACCAGCTGGTACAGCAGCCCGCCGATGGGCGACCCGTCGGGGTTGGTGCCTTGGGCCGATGGCGGGAACGGAAAGAGTCCCCCGACATTCAGACCCACTGGGCGAGGCGTGGCGAGAGGCGCGGCCGCCGAGGCGTTGGAGGCGGGCATGCCGAGCCCACCGACAGCGAGAAGCACGACAGCCGCAATCCGCGGAACGTTGATCATTTGCGTCACTCGATCCTTTGCTGAGGTTCCTGGCACGCCATGCCCGGCTTGACGGGAGGCGTTGCCCGCTCGCCATGTCAACGCGTCAGTCGTCCCCGGGTGACACCTCTCATGCTGGTGCTCACCGTTTGCCGCAGTTCCGCGGCGCGGCGTTTCGACTCCGGCTCGAAGACCGGGAGCCGACGAGGCAGGCCGCTGGTGAGTCGTGGGCCGGATCCGGCGTCGTGTCACGAGGCACCACGGCACACCGTACGAACCTCGCCACGTCAACCGGCTGTTCGTCGCTCGATCGGCGCGGGCGGGCGTCCGCCGTATCCGCCTGCACGACGCCCGGCACACGTGCGGCTCGCCGCTCGCCGTGCTCGACGTACACCCCCGGATCGCCCTGCGGATCCCTCGCGCAGGAGGATCGCGGTGACCACGGGGGTGTACACGCACGCCCCGTCCGACGCGGTCCGGCGGGCACCTCGCAGGCCGGGCAGGCGCCTTGAGAACCAGGTGGAGGGTGTCGAAGCCGATGGCGACGACACGGGCGCCGAACCGGTGCTCCCAGTCGCGGACGACCGCGGAGAACTTCGCGGTGATAGCCCGCGGTGTCGATCACACGGGTGAGGATGCTGCGGATCAGGCCCGTGCGCTCGCCTGCGGCTGCCGCATCGAGTTCACCGCAGAAGTCCGCTGCGGTGTCGTTGTCGAAGGGGCCGACGTCCCCAGTACCCATGCTCTCTCCCGATCACGATGTTGACCGGGGCATCCTGACGGAGGCCACTGACAGAGCCTGCGCAGTCCAGGGGATGCCGATGAAGTGGTGTGACTGGGCGAGCTACTTGTCACCTGGGCGCGATACCTGTCACTCAGCCTTTTCCAACCTGAGGTTGCAGGTCACGGGGCTGGCGTGGGACGGGGGCGGGGTTCTCGCACTGGCCGGGTCCTTGATCGACAGCATGTGACGGCCCGCCAGCGGGCGGACTGCGCCGACACCTGGATGGTGCTGCCCTTTCGAGTGCCTTACCAGAGGGTGGCCGGTCCCGCGATGACCCAGCCGGCTTCGACGGGCTTGACCCGGAAGCTCAATGCCACCTCGATGATCTGCGCGCGGTGGGTGATCTCAACGTAGACACCGCTGCCGGTGTAGTCCCAGTGGAAGTCCGCAAGATTCAGTTCGCCGAGCCAGGACAGATCCTGCTCCCACTCGTCGGCAGCAGGACTTCTGCTCACCGTGTCCCCGTCGGCGCTTGCTTCGACGGACCCGGTCCACAGCGACTTGAGCACATGACGAACCGGGCTGTGATCGATGAGCTGTTCGACCTCAGGGATCCTCCCGGCCTGGAGCAGGCTGAAGTAGCGGCGAACGACAGCTTCGACGTCCGCCTTGGCGGGGTACTCCGTCCAGATCCTCACCGCGAGATCATACGAGTTCCGTGACTGCCCGGATCGTCGATCTCACCGCACCCCGGGCCCGGACCGCCCACACGGCTGCCCGCCCCACCGTCCAGATCCCCGACGCCGAACACTTCGCGCCGCCACCGAAGAAGACGCTGCCCGAGGTGTGCTGCGCGGGCTCCATCACCGTGCCCGCCGACGCCGAAGCGGCCGACTGGCGCCTGGCCAAGTACCGCCAGGACGTCCACTACCTGCACACGTCCCGGATCAACACCTACCGGCCCATCCGCAGCCACAACGAGGGCGCCAACGGGCGCTTCAAGAGCGGGAAACTCGACCTCGGCAACCCCAAACACCGACCCGCCCCAGGGCAGGTCGCCCAGGCACTTCTCCTCGCCGTCATGCTCACGATCGCCAACCTGACCGTCCTGGAAACCTGGCTCACCGAACGCGACGGCCCCGACGAACTCACCACCGCCGACTTCGACGCCAGCGGCCCCCTCCCCGCACTCGCCGATTCCGTTGTTACGCACGCCCTGCCGGCGGGACGCCCACCACCGTCCGTCCGCTGACCGAGCCCGGGCCGAACAACCCCACATCACTGAAGCGCGCTGATCACCACGATCGGCGTGCTTCCCCATACCCAGAGCCAGGCAAGCACGCGCAGCACGCCCGCCACGCCGCCCCGCCATCGGCACCCAGACCTCCCGACAAGCCCAGAAACGACGAGATCCCGTCCGATCGAAGTGATGCGGACGGGATCTCGTGAACCGTTCCGGAGCTCTCTCAAGAACGGCCTTGCTGGCCGCCTACTTCACGGGCCGGGCCACGATCGCCGAGGCCTGGCGCATCCTCCACTTCCGCCTCGAACCCAGAGCCCGCACCTGGCTGGGCATCCCGGCCGAGGCACCGACGACGGCGCGGGAGTGCATCGCTGCGAGCCGTCGCCTCTACCGGGGCTTCGACCGCATCACCACCGTCCTCGACCCGGCCCGCTGCGACCGCCGCTCCCGCCTGCCCCAGGACATCGCCGACGCCTACGCGGACGCCTGGGACGTCCCCTCGGGCCGACGGGCCGCCGAGCGGCTCCAACAACTGGCCAACCAGTTGGTCCTGGCTCCGGTCCTCCTCGCGAAGGAGCGCGGGCACCTGCGCGGCTGGCGCGGGGACGTGGGCGTGGACGCCACCTCCATCCCTGTTCTGGCCCGTCCCGCCAGCGACCGCACCCCGACCGCGCCCGTGGAAATCACCGCGGGCTGGCACTACAGCGGCGGCTCCGGGGAGGGCACCTTCGGCTATCGCGCGAGCTTCGTCGTCGCAGCCCACCGCCGCCGCCCCGGCGAGAAGGCCGGCAAGCCGACCGCCTACCCGCAGATGTGCGTCGGCCTGGTGCTCGACACTCCTAGTGTCCGCATCGGTCTAGTGTCCGCATCGGCCGCAACGCAGTCCTCGCACTCCAGGAACTCGGCGCCCTCGGGCTGCCCATCGGCACCTGCGCGGCCGACCGCGCCCACACCGGATGCTCCCCCGGGAACTTCCAGATACCCGTACGCCGACTCGGCTACCGCCCCGCCCTGGATTACAAGGTCGAGGACCGGGGCCCCAGGGCAGTTGGGCGGGCGCCTTGCTCGCCGACGGCTCCCCGGCATGCCCTCTCATGCCCGCCGCACTCGTCCACGTCACAAAGGGCCCGGACGACAAAACCGTACGCGAACTCCGCGACAACCAGCAGCTCACCGAACACATCGCCGCCCGCGAGCCGCACTACCTCAAGACCGAACAAGGGCCCGACGCCCGAGGCGCCGTCCGCCTCCAATGCCCGGCCTCGGGACCGTCGCCGTCGGTGAACTGCGCACACCGTGACCGGCTCCGCCCCCCGCACACCCCTCACCCCGGGCCCGCCCTCTGCAGTGGTCGACTTCAGCGACAGCCGCAAACGCGCCGCACACCCCTCCGCCCGGCCTACCGTCGAACTCCCTCAGGACGAATGGCTCGCCCCGCCACCGGCGGACGAACTGCCCCGCGTCTGCGGCAAGTCCGACATCACCGTCCCCACCGACGCCGCCGGCGACCTCAAGACCGCCAAGTTCCGGCAGGACAGCCACTACCTGTCCGACGACTGGATTGCCGTCTACAAGCCCATCCGATCCCACAAAGAGGGAATCCACGGGCGCCTCAAGAGCGACGAACTCGACATCGGCAACCCCAAACACCGCCCGGCACGAGGCCAGGTCGCCCAGACGCTCCTGGTCGCTCTCATGGTCACCGCCGGAAACCTCGACATCCTCGAAACCTGGCTCTACCAGCGCACCGGCGCCCAACTCACCAACGCTGTCTTCGATAACGCCGATCCCCAGCCACCAGCATGCCCGGAGACGGAACCACCCGCGCAAGCCGGACGACCACCACCATCCACCACAAATCGCTGAACAGGGAAAAGAACACAAAACTGCAGCCAGCCCCCGGGGTGCCCGGGGCTGGCTGTGATGCACGCAACGAGCCGAGACTGAGCGGTGGCACGGCTACACTGACGGACCGCCGCCATCAATCACCCCGAACAGGCTCGAACAGACCCCAGAAACGACGAAGATCCCGCACGATCATCGTGATCGCCGGGATCTCGTCAACCGACCCTGAGCGAACTCAAGAACGGCTGTGCGTGGACCTGTGGGGATTTGAACCCCAGACCCCCTCGATGCGAACGAGGTGCGCTACCGGACTGCGCCACAGGCCCTTGCAACGAGTGAAACTCTAGCATCCCCGTCGCCGTGCTTGAAAATCCGTTCCCGGGCGGCCGGCCGGCCGGGTCCGCCGGCGGGGAGCGGCCCGGGACGGGGCCTCACCTGGGGCGGTGCGCATCCGGCCGGCGGGTGCCGCCCGGGCGGGCGGGGCGCTACTCGTTGGCGGCGCGCGGCCGGCCGTCGCCGCCGTCCGCGTACCGGTCGCGCCGGTCGCGCTGGTCGTACTGGTCGAACAGAGGGGTGCGGCCCCGTTCGCGCGAGCGGCGCGCTGACGCGGCCCGGCGCGCGTCGCTGCGGCCGTCGCCGTCGGGCCCGTCCGCCGCGGTGGCGGCCGCAGCGCCCGTACCGTCCTCGGCGCGGGCGTCAGCGGCCGGTCCGGCGGGGGCCTCGTCCTTGTCCGGGGCCTCCCCGACGGCGCTCGACCGTGCCGAGCTCCAGGCGTCCGGCGCCCCGAGGTCGACGTCCGCCGTGGCGCGCGGTGCTACCGGCGCGGTCACGTAGGTCGGCAGCGGCACCGGCACCGGGTCCCAGCTGTCGCCCCGCCCCGGACGGCGCTGCCGCTCCCGCTGCTGGTCGACCCACTCCGCGTGGTCGGTCTGCTCCACCAGCGCCCGCCGGTCCGCGGCGAGCGCCGACATCCCAGGGTCCACGTCGGACTCACCCCCTTCGTCGGGCTCCTCGGCGTCCTCGGCCACCGCCTCCGTGACGGCGGCCCGGCGCGGCTGACGCGCCCTCTCGCGCAGGCGCTGGGCGGCGACCTCGGCCCGGCGGCGGTCCATCTGGTAGGCGAACCGGCGCCGCTCCTGCGTGCGCAGGTAGGCGATGTACACGCTGAGCAGCACGGCGGGCGCGGCCGGCGCCCAGAGCAGGGCGAGGCCGCCCACGGCGGCGGCGACGGCCCCCGCGGTGAACGCCAGGAAGAGCATCACGGTGGTGCGCCGGCGGCGTGCCAGCACCTTCGAGCGCTGGGCGCGCGCGGCGGCGGCGTTCGCGCCGGGTGCGCGCCGGGCACCCGGAACGGGCCTGCGCGCCGGAGCCGGGCCGGACCCGGTGCGCCGGGGCGGGGCGGGCTCGGCCCCGCGGGGGGCGGCGGGCTCGGCGCCCCGGCCGACGGCGGGTTCGGCGCCGCGGGGGGCGGCGGGTTCGGCGCCGCGGGGGGCGGCGGGGGGCTGGGCGCGGCCGGAGGTGCCGGAGGGGGCGCCCGGGGCGGCCGGGGCGTTCGCGGGGGCGCCGCCCTGCTCCCGTCCGGGGGCGCCCGGCGCCGGGGAGACCGGCTGCGGGCGGGTCGGGGGCATGGCGAAGGCCCGGACGTCCACCGAGTCGGCGGTCGCGTCCGGGGCGTCGGTGACGGGCTCCGCCGGGTCGGCGGTGCGCGCCCGGTCCCTGGCGTACCGGCGCTCCATGCCCGCCCGTCCGGACAGCAGTCGGATGGCGGTGCTGAAGCGTTCCGTCGGACGGGCCTCGTTCAGCTCGTCCTGCCTACGGAGCCACATCGGCACCAAGTAGGCGGCCCAGGCCCCGACGATGACTGCGTAGATGAGGCCGCTGCTGCTCACGCCTCACACCGTAGAGGGGTTTGCGCGAGGCCATCCGCCAATTGAGCCGGTGTGTCGCACGATCTGGCTGATATTTCGAACTTTTCTTGTGACCGATGCGATCAACAGCCCTCACAGAGCGCGAATTGATTGCCTCCGGCCGGTCAGAGGGCGGCGAATATCGAACACTTATTCCATTTCCGGAAAACTAAGCGGGATTCCCCTGGGTGTTGCGGCGGTCCGGGGGCGCCCCGTGCTCGTCACGCGCCGTGTCGCTGGTGCGCCTGCGCCGCCAGCGGTTCGCCAGCCCGTCGGGGACCTCCTCGGCGGTCAGTGCGAAGACCAGATGGTCGCGCCAGGCGCCGTCGATGTGGAGATAGCGGGGACGCAGTCCCTCCTCGCGGAATCCCAGTTTCTCCACGACCCGCCGGCTGGGTGTGTTCTCGGGGCGAATACACACCTCGATGCGGTGCAGCCCGACACTGCGGAAACAGTGGTCCACGACGAGCGCGACCGCCGTCGGCATCACTCCGCGGCCGGCCACCGCCTCGTCCACCCAGTAGCCGATATGGCCCGAGCACATCGATCCCCAGGTGATCCCGGCGACGGTCAGCTGCCCCACCAGCCGCCCCTGGTACTCGATCACGAACGGCAGCATGCGGCCCGAGCCCGCCTCCGACCGCAGGTGCCGCACCATCTGCCGGTAGGTGGGGCGGTGGGTGACCGGCCCGCTGGGCGTGGGGGGCGGAAGGGTCGCCTCCCAGGGGCGCAGCCAGTCCCGGTTGCGCCGGTTCACCTCACGCCACGCCCGCTGGTCGCGCAGCTTTATCGGCCGGAGGACGACGTCGCCGTCCGCCAGCACCACGGGCCAGGACGGGCTGTTCAGCTCGCACCCCCACTGCCGGGGACGGGTCTCGGGTGGTCCCCGCCGCGGATCTGGTCGACGGCGTGCGTCAGCAGGGGCTCCAGCACGGCGAGGCCGTCCTTCACCCCTCCGGAGGAACCCGGCAGATTGACGATCAGGGTCCCGCGCGCCACCCCGGCCAGCCCCCGGGAGAGAGCGGCCGTCGGCACCTTCTCCCGCCCGAACGCCCGGATCGCCTCCGCGATGCCCGGCACCTCGCGGTCGATGACCTCACGGGTGGCCTCCGGGGTGCGGTCGGTGGGTGAGATCCCGGTCCCGCCGGTGGTGACGACGACGTCGTACCCGGCGTCCACCGCGGCCCGCAGCGCCGCCCGCACGGGGTCTCCGTCGGGCACGACCTGCGGCCCGTCGACGGTGAGGCCGAGTGCGGCGAGACCGGCCGCGACCAGCGGGCCGCCCCGGTCCTCGTACACTCCGGCGGCGGCCCGGTTGGAGGCGGTCACGACCAGCGCGCGGTACGCCCCGGCGCTCACGCCCGGCTCCAGTCGCCCGACTTGCCGCCCGTCTTCTCCTCCACCCGTACGTCCGTGATGACCGCTCCCTTGTCGACCGCCTTGACCATGTCGATCACGGTGAGCGCGGCGACGGACACCGCGGTGAGGGCCTCCATCTCGACGCCCGTGCGGTCCGTCGTCCGCACCGTGGCGGTGATCTCCACGGCGTCGTCCGCGACCGACAGGTCCAGTGTCACACCGGACACCGACAACGGATGGCACAGCGGGATGAGCTCCGGAGTGCGTTTGGCGCCCATGATGCCCGCGATCCGCGCCGTGGCCAGGGCGTCCCCCTTCGGCACGCCCTCACCGCGCAGCAGTTCCACCACCCGGGGTGCGACGAGGACACGGCCGCTCGCGCGCGCGGTGCGCGCGGTCACGTCCTTGCCGGATACGTCGACCATGCGGGCGGCACCCGCCTCGTCGAGGTGCGTCAGTCGGCCTTGCGTGCTCATGGTGTGTGGCGCTCCCGGTCCGGGCCCGTCGCGGTGCGGCGCACGGGCCTGTTGTGCGCGACACGGTACCGCCAAGTCGGCTCGCCGGGTGGCGCAGGATGCCGGGGACGGTCGGACGGTCGGACGGGCCGTGCGGCGGCCGGTCCGCCGGTGCCCCGGGCCGACGGCATGCGCGCGGGCGCCCGGGTGTGCGGCCGTCGTCGGCTCGGCGGCCGCGGGGCGGCACGCGCACGTACGGCGCGCCCGGGTGCCGCACCGTTCCTCCCCGGTACGGCGGCATGCCGTCGCCCGCAGCACAGAGCGCCGTCGCCCATCCCGGCGCTCTCCTCGCCGGGGCCGCACCGGCCGGCACGGACGGAGGCGGGCCGCCGGGCCTCCGTGCCGGACGCACGGGCGGGTACGGACCACCGACAGCCCCGGCGGGCGGCCCCTGCAGACTCGGCGACCGCGGGGCGGCGCGCGCGGGCGGGCCCGCCGCTGCCGCCGGGACAGCACAGCGCGCTGTCACCGGGCCGGGCGCTCTCCTCGCCGGGGCCGCACCGGCCGGCACCGACGGAGGCGGGCCGCCGGCCTCCGTGCCGGACGCACGGGCGGGTACGGGCCGCCGACAGCCCCGGCGGGCGGCCCCTGCGCGTGCCCGGCCCGCGCACGTGCCCGGCGGGACGGCTCGGTCAGCCGAGCAGGACGACCTCGACCTCGGTGCCCGGCTCGACGGACTCCACGTCCTCCGGCACCACGATCAGCGCGTCGGCGTGGGCGAGCGCCGCCACCAGGTGGGAGCCGGCCCCGCCGACCGCGCGTACGGCGCCGTCCGCGTACGTCCCGCGCAGGAACTGCCGGCGGCCCTTGGGCGAGCTCAGCGCCCGGTCACCGGCGAGGACGGCGCGGACGCGCGGCCGGTGCACGTCGGCGAGGCCCATGAGGGCGCGGATCGCCGGCCGCACGAACAGCTCGAAGGAGACGTAGGAGGAGACCGGGTTGCCGGGCAGCGCCAGCAGGGGGGTGTGGTCGGGACCGATCGAGCCGAACCCCTGCGGCTTGCCGGGCTGCATGGCGAGCTTGCGGAACTCGATGCCGCTGCCCGCCTCGTCCTCGTCCCCGACGTGCGAGAGGGCCTCCTTGACGACGTCGTAGGCGCCGACGCTGACTCCGCCGGTGGTGACCATCAGGTCGGCGCGCACCAGCTGGTCCTCGACCGTGGTGCGCAGGGTGTCGGCGTCGTCGGCGACGGCGCCCACCCGGTAGGCGATGGCACCGGCGTCGCGGGCCGCCGCGGTCAGGGCGAAGCTGTTGGAGTCGTAGATCTGACCGCTGCCCAGCTCCTCGTCCGGCTGGACGAGTTCGCTGCCGGTGGAGAGCACCACCACGCGCGGGCGGGGCCGCACCCGGACGGTGCCGCGGCCGATCGCGGCGAGCAGCGCGATCTGCGGCGGTCCGAGGACGGTGCCCGCCTCCAGGGCGCACACACCGGCCTGGACGTCGCTGCCCCGGGCGCGCACGTGCGCCCGTGCCTCGGCCGGACGGAACACCTGGACCTGCCCGCCGGCGCCCTCCGGGGCGTGACGCCGGGCGCGCATCGCGGCCGCCGGGCCCTCGCCGAGGCCGCCGTCGGTCCACTCGACCGGGACGACGGTCTCCGCGCCCGGCGGCAGCGGGGCCCCGGTCATGATGCGGGCGGCCTGGCCGGGGCCGACGTGCAGCGGATCGGCCGCGCCCGCGGCCACGTCCCCGACGACCTCCAGGACGGCCGGGAACTCCTCGCTCGCGCCCGCGACATCGGCGACCCGTACCGCGTACCCGTCCATGGAGCTGTTGTCGAACGGCGGCAGCGGGGCCGGCACCGTGACGTCGTCGACCAGGACGCAGCCCTGCGCGTCCAGCAACTGCAGCTCGATGGGTTCGAGGGGGCGTACGGTCGCGAGGATGTCCTCCAGGTGTTCGTCCACCGACCACAGCGGGTCCTGGCCGGCGGTGCGGGGCGCGGCGGTGCTCACAGTGCTACATCTCCTCGGTGACGTAACGGCGAAGCCAGGACCGGAAGTCCGGTCCCAGGTCTTCACGTTCGCACGCGAGTCTGACAATGGCACGCAGGTAGTCACCGCGGTCACCGGTGTCATAGCGGCGGCCCTTGAAGACGACACCGTGCACCGGTCCGCCGACCTTCTCGTCCTGGGCGAGCTGCTGCAGGGCGTCGGTGAGCTGGATCTCGCCGCCGCGGCCGGGCTCGGTCCGGCGCAGTATGTCGAAGACGTGCGGGTCGAGGACGTAGCGGCCGATGATCGCGTAGTTGGAGGGGGCGTCCGCCACGTCGGGCTTCTCGACCAGGCCGTTGACCTTGACCACGTCGCCGTCGGCGGTCGTCTCCACGGCCGCGCAGCCGTAGAGGTGGATCTGCTCGGGCTCGACCTCCATCAGCGCCACGACGCTGCCGCCGTGCTGCTCCCGCACGTCGATCATGCGCTGGAGCAGCGGGTCGCGCGGGTCGATCAGGTCGTCGCCGAGAAGCACCGCGAACGGCTCGTCACCGACGTGCGGGGCGGCGCAGAGCACCGCGTGACCGAGTCCCCTGGGGTCACCCTGGCGTACGTAGTGCATGGTCGCCAGGTCGCTGGACTCCTGCACCTTGGCCAGGCGCGCGGCGTCGCCCTTCTTCCCCAGGGCGGACTCGAGCTCGTAGTTGCGGTCGAAGTGGTCCTCCAGGGGGCGCTTGTTGCGGCCCGTGATCATGAGGACGTCGTCGAGGCCCGCGGACACGGCCTCCTCGACCACGTACTGGATGGCCGGCTTGTCGACCACCGGCAGCATCTCCTTGGGGGTGGCCTTGGTGGCCGGCAGGAACCGGGTACCGAGACCTGCCGCGGGGATGACAGCCTTGCTGATCCTGGGGTGGGACTGAGTCATGCCCGCCACCCTATCCGGTGCCTTTGTGGGGGATCTGTGGCTCCGGTTAATTGGCTCTCATATGAACGTATTGGAGCCGGAACAGGAGGAAACCATGGGGCAGTTCGCGGACCGGGCCGAGGACCCGAACCGCAGCCGGAACGCCGCGGCGAAGGACGGCCCGGAGCGCGGCCCGGCGGACGATCCGGAGCACGGCACGGAGCACGGCCCGACGGACGATCCGACGGACGGCCCGAAGGACGGCCCCAAGGACGGTCCGACGGACGGCCCGAAGGACAGCCCGAAGGACGGCCCGAAGGACAGTGACAAGCGAAGCTTGCGACGAGAGATCCTCGCGGTGAGGAACAGGTTGCCGGAAGATGTCGTCCGGGGCGCGGCGGTGCTGCTCGCCGAGCGGGCCCTGGGGCTGCCCGAGCTGGCGCGCGCCCGCACGGTGGCGGCGTACGTGTCCGTGGGCGCCGAGCCCGGCACCCTCGCGCTCCTGGACGCGCTGCGCGCGCGGGGGGTGCGGGTGCTGCTGCCCGCCCTGCTCCCCGACAACGACCTCGACTGGGGCGCCTACGAGGGCGAGGCCTCGCTCGCGCGCGTGCGGCACGGCGGGAAGATGGCTCTGCTGGAGCCGTCCGGGCCGCGCCTGGGCCCCGAGGCCGTCGCCGCCGCCGACGCGGTCCTGCTGCCCGGCCTCGCCGTGGACGCGCGCGGGATGCGGCTGGGCCGCGGCGGCGGCTCGTACGACCGCGTGCTCGCCCGGCTGCGGCGCGCGCAGGCCGGGCCGGCGCTCGTGGTGCTGCTGTACGACACGGAGGTCGTCGAACGCGTCCCTGCCGAGGAGCACGACCTGCCGGTGCACGCGGTGGTGACCCCGTCGGGCGTACGTCGCTTCTGACCCGGCGTACGCCCTGGAGCGCACGCTTCGCGGGGCACGGGAGAGGCCGGAGCACAGGAGAGGCCGGAGCACGGGAGAGGCCGGAGCACAGGAGAGGCCGGGGCGGCCGGCGCCGGGCCGACGGGCAGCAGACGGCCCCTTGAACCCAAGGTGTCCGGGCGGGGCCGCCGGGGGCCCGGGCGGGGCCGGGGCGGGCCGTGCGCGGGACGGCCCTCCTCGCGCGTGTGGAGGGCCGTCCCGTCCGCGGGGGCGGGGGCGGCGTCAGCCGGCGGTACCGCCGCGGGTCACGGCGTCAGGACCAGGGTGTCGTCGGTCCCCGCGTCGACCGCCTTCCGGGTGAAGGCCCAGGGCAGCAGCTCGCCCTCGGCCCACTTGTCGGTCTGGTCGGTGTAGTGGGAGTTGTAGGCGTGCCCGGAGGCGCCGGTGAGGTTGATCCAGCGGGACTTGTCGAGGTCGGCGAGGTTCACCACCATGCGCATCGACGGGACCCAGACCACGCCGTAGCCGCCCGCCGCGTTCCAGCCGGTGGCGTTGACCGCGGCCTCGCCGCCGCCGAGCCGCCAGGGGCCGCGGTTGAGCATGCGCTGCAGGAACCCGGGGCCGGCGGTGCCGAGCGTCTGGTTCTTCAGGAACAGCCGGTGCAGCCGGCCCCAGCTCCAGGTGTCGATGTCCTTGCCGAGCTTGGCGGTCAGCTCCCAGCGGGCGTCGATCATGGCGCGCCTGAACAGCTCGTCGCGGTTGTCGGCGCCGGGGCGCCGGGTCCCGGACTGGGGTGTGCTCCACCACTCGCTGTCCTGGTCGTCCAGGAGGTTGCGCACCACCTCGAACCAGCGGTCGCCGCCGTCCGGCTGGGCCTGGTCGGCGTCGCGCTGCCCGCACTCGCGGACCCTGCGGTTCTCGTCGGCGGGGCCGGTGGTGCCGGTCGGCTCGACCCACAGGCACTGGCCCTTGACGCGCAGCTCCTTGGGGAGCTTGTTGCCGAAGGCGAGCTTGAGGATGTTGCGCCAGGTCGCGTTGAAGTACGCGGCCGCGGCGGAGTCGGCGTCCTGGGTGTAGTCCCAGCCCTCCAGGAGCTTCTGCGCCTGACGGATGTCCGGGTCGCCGACGTCGATCTTCAGCAGCTGCGGCACGAGCAGCTTGGCGATCTCGCTGCTGTTGTCGAGCTGCATCTGCCGCATGTCGTCGGGGGAGACCTTGCCGCCGCCCTTGATCTTGGACTCGATCAGGTCGTCGATGCGCTGGCTGCGGGTGCCGTAGCCCCAGTCCGTGGTGAGCGTGTACGGGTAGTCGGCCTGGTCGACGACGGCCTGGTTGGCGGTGACGATGTATCCGCGCGCCGGGTCGTACTCGTAGGGCAGCTCGTCCTTCTCGATGAAGCCCTTCCAGCGGTAGGCGGAGTCCCAGCCGGGCGCCGGGACCGACCCGTCGTGGCCCTTCGCCCGCGTGGGGATCTTCCCCGGCAGGGTGTAGCCGATGTGGTTCTTCGTGTCCGCGTAGACCAGGTTCTGCGAGGGGACGTCGAACAGCGCGGCCGCGGCACGGAAGTCGTCCCAGTCGGCGGCCCGGTCCATGGCGAAGACGGCGTCCATGGACGTGCCGGCGTCCAGCGCCGTCCAGCGCAGGGCGATGCCGTAGCCGTCGCCGCGGTCGGGGGCGGCGGTGTCCACGGTGGCCTTGCGGCCGGCCTTGACCAGTTCGTCGGACCGGTCGGACAGCAGCGGGCCGTTGTCGGTCTCGCGGACCACGATCGTCTTGGCGGTGCCGCCGGCGACCTCGATGGTCTCCTCGCGTGTGGTGAACGGCTTGACCTTGCCGTCGAGCAGGTAGCCGTCACCGGTGAGCTTCTCCAGGTAGAGGTCGGTGACGTCCACGCCGGAGTTGGTCATGCCCCAGGCGATGTCCTTGTTGTGGCCGATGATCACACCGGGCAGCCCGGCGAACGTGTAGCCGCTGACGTCGAACTGGCACGAGCCGGAGAGGGAGCGGCAGTGCAGGCCCATCTGGTACCAGACGGAGGGCAGCGACGCCGACAGGTGCGGGTCGTTCGCCAGGAGCGGCTTTCCGGTGATGGTGTGGCCGCCGCCGACGACCCAGGAGTTCGAGCCGATGCCGTTGCCGTTGACGCCGACGGCCTCGGGGATGCCGTCGAGGACGCCGTAGAGGCCCGAGAGCTGGGCCTGCAGGGCCGTGCCGTCCGCGGCGGCCTGTGAACCGGTGGCGCTGCCGTCCGCGACGCCGTCCGCGACGCCGTCCGACGTCCCGTCCGACGTGCCGTCCGCGAGGCCGGTGGCACCGGTCGCCCCCGGTGCGCCCGTGCCGGTTCCGGTTCCGGTGCCGGTTCCGGCTCCCGTACCCGTGCCGTCGGTGGCACCCGACGGGTCCGTGCCGCTGCCTCCGGTGCCGTCGCCGGTCCCGCCTCCGGTGCCGTCGCCGGTCCCGCCTCCGGTCCCGCCGAACGTGCCGGTCAGCTCGTCGTACTGGCCCTCCTGCACGATCGCCCGGTGGCGGTCGTACGGGTAGCGCGGGTAGAGGTCGGCGATCTGCCGCGGCCCGAGGCGGCTGGTCATCAGGGCGCGGTCGATCTCGTCCTGCATGTTGCCGCGCAGGTCCCAGGCCATCGCCTTCAGCCAGGCGACGGAGTCGACCGGGGTCCACTCGGCGGGCCGGTAGTCGTTGGCGAATCCCAGGGCGGCGTACTCCAGGGAGATGTCCGCGCCGTCCCTGCCCGCCAGGTAGGCGTTGACCCCCTTGGCGTACGCCCGGAGGTACTTCTTGGTGGAGGCCGACAGCGTGGTGTCGTACTCCTTCTTCGCCACCCGGTCCCAGCCCAGGGTGCGCAGGAACTCGTCGTTCTCGATCTGGTCCTCGCCGAACATCTCCGACAGGCGGCCGGAGGTCAGATGGCGGCGCACGTCCATCTCGTAGAACCGGTCCTGCGCCTGGACGAAGCCCTGCGCCATGAACAGGTCCTCGTCGGAGGACGCGTAGATCTGCGGGATGCCGTTGCCGTCGCGCTTGACGTCGACGGGACCGGACAGGCCGTCCAGGGTGATGCTGCCCTTGGTCTGCGGGAACGAGGCGCGCACCGTACTGACCGACCAGTACGCCCCGAAGGCGACGCCGCCGACGACGGCCAGCACCAGCACGAGCACGAGCAGACGGGCTTTGCGCCCCTTCTTCCGTCCGGACGTGCCGGGCTTCTGACCCGTTGAGGCGGTGGTGTTGGGGGGCATCGCTGTCCTTGCTGTCCTAACGCGAGCGGCAGGTCGGGCTGTGACTTTGAATGAGCGCTGGAGCAACCATAGGCGCAGGGCCCGGGACGCCATGACGCGGAGTCGGAATCCGGCACGGACGGCTGTTCGATCCCCTACGGCAGAATGTCAAGAAAGCGTCAAGAGTTAGATAAGGTAACGAAGTAGTCGGATGCGGGGTGCCGCCCCCTCGTGTCCGATGTACGTGAGTGTTCACGCGCGCGTGATGCCCTCGTGAACCGGGGAAGGGAACGGCCACTGACAGTCCACGACCTCAACCAGCTGCTGCTCGCCTGCTCGCTCGTCCTGCTCGTCGCCGTGGCCGCGGTCCGGATCTCCTCGCGCAGCGGGCTCCCCAGCCTGCTCATCTACCTGGGCATCGGCGTCCTGATGGGCCAGGACGGAATCGGCGGAATCCACTTCGACGACGCCGCGCTCACCCAGGTCATCGGGTACGCCGCCCTGGTGGTGATCCTGGCCGAGGGCGGTCTGGGCACGAAGTGGAACGAGATCAGACCGGCTCTGCCGGCCGCGACCGCGCTCGCCCTGGGCGGGGTCGCGGTGAGCGTCGGCGTGACCGCCGCGGGCGCGCACCACCTCATCGGGCTGGAGTGGCGCCAGGCACTCATCCTCGGCGCGGTCGTGTCCTCCACCGACGCGGCGGCGGTCTTCTCCGTCCTGCGCCGCATCCCCCTGCCGGCACGGGTGACGGGCACCCTGGAGGCCGAGTCCGGCTTCAACGACGCCCCCGTCGTCATCCTGGTCGTCGCGTTCTCCACCGCGGGTCCCATCGAGCACTGGTACGCCCTCGTCGGCGAGATCCTCCTGGAGCTCGCGATCGGCGCGGCCGTGGGCCTCGCGGTGGGCTGGCTGGGCGCCTGGACCCTGCGCCACGTCGCACTGCCCGCCTCGGGCCTCTACCCCATCGCCGTCGTGGCGATCGCGGTGACCGCGTACGCCGCCGGCGCCCTCAGCCACGGCAGCGGCTTCCTCGCCGTGTACCTCGCCGCCATGGTGATGGGCAACGCCCGGCTCCCCCACTGGCCCGCCTCGCGGGGCTTCGCCGAGGGGCTCGGCTGGATCGCCCAGATCGGCATGTTCGTCCTGCTCGGCCTGCTCGTCAGCCCGCACGAGCTGGGCGACGACCTCTGGCCCGCCCTCGTCATCGGGCTGGTGCTGACCATGGTGGCGCGCCCGCTGGGCGTCGTCCTGTGCCTGCTGCCGTTCCGGGTGCCGTGGCCGCAGCAGGCCCTGATGTCCTGGGCCGGGCTGCGCGGCGCCGTGCCCATCATCCTGGCGACCATCCCCATGGTGAACGGGGTCGAGGGCAGCCGCCGCCTGTTCAACATCGTGTTCGTCCTGGTGGTCGTCTTCACCCTCATCCAGGGGCCCACCCTGCCCTGGCTGGCCCGCGCCCTGCACCTCGGGAACGGGTCCGGGACCACCGACCTCGGCATCGAGTCCGCCCCCCTGGAACGGCTGCGCGGCCATCTGCTGTCCCTGTCGATCCCGGAGGGCTCCCGGATGCACGGGGTCGAGGTCAGCGAGCTCCGGCTGCCCGCCGGCGCCGCCGTCACCCTCGTGGTCCGCGACGGCACGTCCTTCGTGCCGCTCCCCTCGACCGTGCTGCGGCGCGGCGACGACCTCCTCGTCGTGGCCACCGACCCGGTCCGCGACGCCACCGAACGCCGCCTGCGCGCCGTCGGGCAGGGCGGCAAGCTGGCCGGCTGGCTGGGCACGGGCGGGCCGGGGCGCTGAGGTGCGGGAGGCGCCCGGCGGGGCGGCCGCGGCCCGCCGGGGCCGCTCGGACCGCCCGCTGCGACCGCAGGGACCGCAGGGACCGCCCGCCGGGACTACTGGGACCGCTGGGACCGCTGGGACCGCTGGGACCGCTGGGACCGCCTGCCAGGACTACTGGGACCGTTGAGACCGTTGAGACCGCTGGGACGGCGGGGCGGTGCAGGGCGATGCAGGCGTGATGGGGCGTTAACGGCAGGTTTCGCACCGTTCACACCTTCCTGAATCGCAGGCCGGCGTCGCCATGGTGCTCGCTTTCACAGATGCAACGCGCGTAGATACCTGTAGGATGAAGGTCGACCTTGATCGAACCAACTCTGCCTGATGCAGAGCTGGCGCGACCGTATGGCGGCCGCGACGTCCCCCTCACCCGGGCGCCGGTATCTACCGCAGTTCAGCGCAAGAGGACAGCTCTCGGCGCCGCCCCCCACCCTCAGGGGCCGCGCTACCAGGCGGCGGAAAGGCACGGGCCGTGGCGTCCACGGTCACCACCGAGCCGTCGAAGGACTCGCCGGCACCCTCCCGCCCGGGATACGGGCACCTGCTGCGCACCCGCGGCGCCTGGACGTTTCTGCTGCCCGGCTTCGCGGCGCGCCAGCCGTTCGCGATGCTGACCCTCTCGATCGTGCTGCTCGTGCAGCACACGACCGGCTCGTACGGGGCGGCGGGCGCCGCCGCGGCCGTCACCGGCGTCTCCATGGCCCTGTTCGCGCCCTACAGCGGGCGCCTCGCCGACCGCTTCGGGCAGCGCGCCGTCCTCGTCCCCGGCGTGCTCGTGCACGCCCTGGCGGGTCTCACCTTCACCTTCCTCGCGCTCAACCACGCGCCGATGTGGGCACTGTTCGCCGCGGCCGTCCCGACCGGCGCCTCGGTCCCCCAGGTCGGCCCCATGGTGCGGGCCCGCTGGGGCGTGAAACTGCAGGGCTCGCCCCTGATGACCACGGCCGCCGCCTTCGAGTCGGTCACCGACGAGTTCACCTTCGTCGTCGGACCGCTGCTGGCCACGGCCCTGTGCACCACCGTGGACCCGGCCGCGGGCCTGCTGACCGAGGCGTCGCTGACCCTGGTGGGCGGCCTGCTGTTCGCCGCACAGCGGAGCACCCAGCCGCAGGTCGTCACCGGCGGGCAGGCGCACGTGCGGCAGGCGTCCGCGCTGCGGGTCCCGGGTGTGCGGGTGCTCGTCGTGGCGTTCCTCGGCATCGGCTCCGTGTTCGGCGGCATGCAGGTGTCGCTCGCCGCGTTCACCGAGTCCATCGGCGAGCCCGGCCTGAACGGCGTGCTGTACGGCACCTTCGCCGCGGGCAACATGCTCTCCGGCATCGTCTGCGGCGCCATCGCCTGGAAGGCCGCCCCGCAGCAGCGCCTTCTCGTCGGCTACGCGGCCCTCGCCCTGGTCGCCTCGGGCCTGTGGGCCGCGCACTCCGCGCTGCTCCTCGCCGGACTCGGCCTGCTCGTCGGCATGTGCATCGCACCCGCGCTGATCACCGGCTACACGCTGGTGGAGAGCCTGGTCCCGGCCGGTGCGCGCACCGAGGCGTTCACCTGGCTGACGGGCGCGGTCGCGCTCGGGCAGGCGGCGGCCGTCACCGTCGCCGGCCAGTTCGAGGACCGCTTCTGGACCGGTGCCGGATTCCTCGTGCCGATGGGCGGCACCGTACTGGCCCTGGCGACCGTGGTCGCCCTGCGCACGCGGCTCGTCGCCCGCCCCCGCGGCCGTACGGTCGCACGTGGCGTGGGTCACCGCGTGCCGGTGACGGTGGACTGATCCTCGGGAATACGTCACTATGGACCGTCGTTAGCACTCATCGAGTGAGAGTGCCAGGAGGAAGACAGTGCCGACCTACCAGTACCAGTGCACCGCGTGCGGCGAGGGCCTCGAGGCGGTGCAGAAGTTCACCGACGACGCGCTGACCGAGTGCCCCGCCTGCCAGGGCCGCCTCAAGAAGGTGTTCTCCGCCGTCGGCATCGTCTTCAAGGGCTCCGGCTTCTACCGCAACGACAGCCGCGGCTCCTCGTCGAGCAGCTCTCCTTCGAACGCGAAGCCGGCCGCCGCCTCGGCCTCGGCCTCCACGTCCGACTCCAAGCCCTCGGCCTCCACCGGGTCGACGGCGTCCTCGGGATCCTCGGGATCCACGGGCTCGACCAGCTCGGCCGGTACCGCCGCCTGACCACCTCCTCACCGGACCCTGCCGTCACGGGACGGCGGGGTCCTCGGCGTCCACGGGTACCGGGTGACGCGCGCTCCGCGGCGCGGGCTACCGTGCACGTCATGGCGAACGCAGACATCGGTGTAATCGGCGGCTCCGGCTTCTACTCGTTCCTCGACGACGTGACCGAGGTGCAGGTGGACACGCCGTACGGGCCGCCCAGCGACTCCCTGTTCCTCGGTGAGATCGCGGGCCGCCGGGTCGCGTTCCTGCCCCGGCACGGCCGCGGCCACCATCTGCCGCCCCACCGGATCAACTACCGGGCCAACCTGTGGGCGCTGCGCTCGGTCGGCGCGCGCCAGATCCTCGGCCCGTGCGCGGTGGGAGGCCTGCGCCCCGAGTACGGTCCCGGCACACTGCTCGTCCCGGACCAGTTCGTGGACCGTACGAAGTCCCGGGTGGGCACGTACTTCGACGGGCTCCCGCTGCCGGACGGCACGGTTCCGAACGTGGTGCACGTGTCGCTGGCCGACCCCTACTGCCCGGCCGGGCGGGCCGCCGCGCTCAAGGCCGCCCGCGGCCGGGACTGGGAACCCGTGGACGGCGGCACGCTGGCCGTCGTCGAGGGGCCGCGCTTCTCGACCCGCGCCGAGTCGCTCTGGCACCGGGCGCAGGGCTGGTCCGTGGTCGGCATGACGGGCCACCCGGAAGCCGCGCTCGCCCGCGAACTCGAACTCTGCTACACCTCCCTGACCCTGGTCACCGATCTCGACGCGGGCGCCGAGTCGGGCGAGGGCGTCTCCCACGACGAGGTGCTCAGGGTGTTCGCGGACAACGTGGACCGGCTGCGGGGCGTGCTGTTCGACGCGGTCGCCGCACTGCCCGGGACCTCCGAGCGGAACTGCCTGTGCACCAGCGCCCTGGGCGGCATGGACCCGGGGTTCACGCTGCCCTAGCGGCGGACGGGCACGGCGCGGACGGGTGAGCGCGGTGCGGACGGGCACGGCGCGGACGGGCACGGCGCGGACGGGCACGGCGCGGGGCGGCGGGGCGCGGGGCGGCGGGGCTGGACCGCCCGTTCGGGTGAGGGAGTTGTCCACAACCGGCCGGTGGTCCACCGGTCGCGGCGGGCGTCGGCGGACCGGGGCATCGTGAGACGGCCAACCGGTTCCCGTCGCAGGTGGTGATCCCCGTGTCCGTGCTCCCCCGGCCCCCTCAGCTCCCTCAGCCCCCTCAGCTCCCTCGACCCTCCCCGCCCTCCCCGCCCGTTCGGCCCGCTCGGCCCGCTGAGCCCGCTCGGCTCCCTCGCCCCGTCGCTCCCCCCTCGCCCGCCCCGCCTCTCCTTCCTCTGCGCCCCTCGCACTCCTCGCACCCCTCGCACTCCTCGCACTCCTCGCACTCCTCGCCGCTCCCGGCACCGTCCTCCGCCGCACCGGCCTCCGCAGCACCGGCCTCCACCGCCCCGGGTGGCGCGCACCCGCCGGGCAGCGACGTGCCCGCGACCTGCGAGGTACCGCACTTCGCCCCCGTACGGGTGCGCGGCGGGCGGTACCGGCTGCTCCGTCTCGTGCGGCACCGCAGGCGTGCCCTGGCGGCCGGCGTCGCGGTGACGGCGGCCGCGCTGCTGGCGGCCGGGCACCAGGCGGGCGCCGGAGCGCACCGGAGCGGCGCGGCCCGCGGGCATCCGGCGGAGGACGGGGCGCCGAAACACCGGCCGGTGCGGATGGCGTCCGCGCCCGTGCGGATCGCCGACGGCGCCACGGTGCGGCTGCTGCGCCCCGGCGACCGGGTCGACGTGATCGCCGTGCCGCAGACGGCGGTCGGCTCAGAGGCCCGGGTGCTCGCGCGGGGGGCTCTGGTGACCCGGCTGCCCGAGCCGCTCGCCGGAGCAGCCGACTCGGGTGCGCTGGTCGTGCTGTCCGTGCCGCGGGCGACCGCGGCACGGCTGGCCGGAGCGAGCGCCATGGCACGGCTGGCGGTGACGCTGTGCTGACCGAGACCTCGGTGGTCAGGCCTGACGTGCTGTCAAGTCGCTCGTTCGAACGACAGGATTGGACAGGACGGCCTCACCCTGCCGTAGGTTGCGGAGCGGCTGGTTCCACACCCTGGGCGTACGAGGAGAGGCTCCGAAGTGAGCAAGAAGCAGGAAGCAAGCGTCTGGTCGGGATTCAAGGCCTTCCTGATGCGCGGGAACGTCATCGACCTGGCTGTGGCGGTCGTCATCGGCGCGGCCTTCACCAACATCGTCAACTCCGTGGTGAAGGGTGTGATCAACCCGGTGGTGGGCGCGATCGGCACCCAGAACCTGGACAGCTACAGCTCGTGCCTGAAGGGCCCGTGCGAGACGGGCCCGGACGGCACCGTCTCGAAGGGCGTGATGATCCTCTGGGGCTCGGTGCTGGGCGCGACGCTGAGCTTCGTGATCACCGCCGCGGTGGTCTACTTCCTGATGGTGCTGCCGATGGCGAAGTACCTGGCGCGGGTGGAGGCCCAGCGAAAGGCCAAGGAGGGCACCCACGAGGTCATCGAGGTGACCGAGCTGGAGGTGCTGCAGCAGATCCGCGACACCCTGGTCACCCAGCGCGGACCGGGCGTGGGCAAGCGCTGACGACCGCGTCCGGGGCGGCCCTGCGGGCGGGTGCCGTGGGACCGCCTCGCGTGTTCACAGGTGGTGGGGCGGCTTCTCGTCGAGGAAGCGCCGCAGGTCGTCCGAGCCGTCACCGGCCTGCCGCTCGCCCCATCCGCGGTCCGTGTCGTCCGAGGACTGCTGGGCCAGCGGATCGTCGAAGATCAGCGCGGCCTTCGGCGCGCGGGGCCCGGGGCCGGAGGCGGTAGTCATGCCTCCCAGCGTACGGCGCGTCCGTCCGGGCCCGCAGATGCCGTCCGCGCCGCACCCGGGTGGACCGGGCGGACCGCCCCGGCACGGCGCGTGCGCCCCGGGGCCGAACACCCCCTGCGCCTCGTGCCCGTACGGAGCACGTGCCCCGGGGCGAGGCCGCCTCCCCGGACCGGCCCGCCGCGGCCGGGGCCTCCGCGCCCGCCCCGCCCGCCGGCCCGGGACGCCCCCCGGGGCAGCCCGCCGGTGCCGAGGCCGCTTGCCCGCGCCGGTCCGCCGGGCCCGGGACCTCCTCACCGGAACGCGGCCGCGGGTGCCGCCTGAGCCGCGGCGACGGCCGGTTTCTGCTGTGCTGGGAGCCATGACGTCCCGTTCGACTCCCCCGGTGGCAGCCCCCGCCCCGCCCTCAGCCGGCCGGCCGCTGCGCAAGCTGACCGCGAGGGGACGTGGCGAGCCTCACCGGACCGCCACTCCGCTCGAACTCTTCTTCGACCTGTGCTTCGTCGTCGCCGTCGCCCAGGCCGGCGCCCAGTTGGTGCACGCGCTCGCCGAGAGCCACGTCGGCGAGGGGATCATGAACTACGCGATGGTCTTCTTCGCCGTCTGGTGGGCGTGGATGAACTTCACCTGGTTCGCGTCGGCGTACGACAACGACGACGTGCTGTACCGGGTGGTGACCCTGATCCAGATCGCCGGGGTGCTGGTGCTCGCGGCCGGGGTCTCCCGGGCGTTCGCGGACCACGACTTCCTCATGGTCTGGCTCGGATACGCCATCATGCGGATCGCGATGGCCGCGCAGTGGCTGCGGGCCGCGAGATCCGTCCAGGGCGCCGACCGGACGGTCGCGCTGCGCTACGCGGGCGGTGTGCTGCTCTGCCAGGTCGGCTGGCTGGGCCTGCTGCTCTTCCCGGAGCACGCCCGGCCCTGGGTGTTCCTGGTGATGGCACTCGCCGAGCTGAGCGTGCCCGTGGTGGCGGAGCGGGCCGCGCCGACCGCCTGGCATCCGCGCCACATCGCCGAGCGGTACGGACTGTTCACGATCATCGTGCTCGGCGAGTCGGTCGCCGCGGCGACGGTGGCGGTGAAGACGGGCGTGGACGAGCACGACGCGCTCGCCGACCTGCTGCCGATCGCCCTCGGCGGCCTCCTGATCGTCTTCTGCGCCTGGTGGATCTACTTCGCGGTGCCCGTCCACGGGCACCTGCGCACCAACCGGCAGGCGTTCCTGTGGGGATACGGCCACTACCTGATCTTCGCCTCGGCGGCGGCGATCGGTGCGGGCCTGGAGGTGGCGGTCGAGCAGACGGTCGGCACGGCCCACATCTCCACGCTGGCGGCCTCCTCCGCGGTGACCCTGCCCACCGCGCTCTACCTCCTCACCGTCTGGGCGCTGCACTCACGGCACTTCAAGGCGGGCATCTCCCAGCAGGTGGTGCTGCCGGCGGCGGCCCTGGCGGTCATCTGCTGCACGTTCCTCGGCGACGCGGCCGTGCTCGCGGCGGGCGCGGCGACGGCGCTGGCGGTGGCGGCCGGCACGGCCCTCAGCGCACGCGGGGCCCCCGGAGCGGGCTCCGGGGGCCCGGGCGGGGCGGCCACGCCGACGGCCTGACACCACGCCGGGGACACCTGCGGCGTCCGCCAGCCTCGGCACGGGCAACACTGGACCCCATGACAGTCGACGCTCTGACGGATGTCGCCGGCCTGCGTGTGGGACACGCCACGCGCAGCGGCGACGGATGGCTCACCGGCACCACGGTCGTCCTCGCCCCCGAGGGAGGTGCGGTGTGCGCCGTGGACGTGCGGGGCGGCGGACCCGGCACCAAGGAGACCGACGCCCTCGATCCGCGCAACGTGGTCCAGCGCGTCGAGGCGGTGGTGCTGACCGGCGGCAGCGCGTACGGGCTGGATGCGGCCTCGGGGGTGATGGCCTGGCTGGAGGAACGGGGCCGCGGGGTGTCCGTCGGCCCGGACCCCTCGCACGTCGTGCCGGTCGTGCCCGCCGCCTGCGTCTTCGACCTGGGCCGCGGCGGAGAGTTCCGGGCCCGGCCGGACGCCGCCACCGGCCGGGCCGCGGTCGAGGCGGCCGCGGCGAGCGAGCCCGGTACACGGGTGGCGCAGGGGTGCGTGGGCGCGGGCACGGGCGCGGCGGTCGGGCCGCTGAAAGGCGGCATCGGCACGGCGAGCACGGTGCTGGCGTCCGGGGTGACCGTGGCCGCGCTGGTGGTGGCGAACGCGGTGGGCTCGGCGATGGACCCCTCGACGGGACTGCTGTACGGGGAGCTGTTCGAGGGGCGCCTGGAGCGGCCCGGGGCCCAGGTCCACGACGCCGCCCGGCGGCGCCTGGCCGAGGCCGCCGCGCGGAACACCGAGCCCCCGCTGAACACGACGCTCGCCGTGGTCGCCACCGACGCCGACCTGTCCAGGGCACAGGCGCAGAAGCTGGCGGGCACCGCGCACGACGGCATCGCGCGCGCCGTGCGGCCGGTGCACCTGCTCAACGACGGGGACACGGTGTTCGCCCTGGCGACGGGGGCGCGCCCGCTGGACGCCGGGCGCCCGCTCGCTCTGAACGACATCCTCGCCGCGGGTGCGGACATGGTCACGCGGGCCATCGTGCGCGCCGTCCGGGCGGCGGACCCGGTGGACGGACCGGGCGGGACCTGGCCGTCGTACGAGGAGCTGTACGGGAGCCGGTGAGGGCCGGGCCGGAGCGGGCACGGCCGGGTGACGGCAGACCGGCCTGCTTCCGTCCACCTCCCCGAACCGGGTGGCCCCCGCCGCCAGGCCGCCCCAGCGTCCCGGGACGGCGTGCGAGGGTGCGCGGGCGCGGCCGGGCACCCCACGGGGTGGGTGAATGTCCCGGTTCTGTCACCGATGGCGTCCGGGGCGGCGGCCCGGGAACCCGCCCGTGACCGGCCGCCTCTTTCACCACGTAGGGGAGTGGATCACGCACATCGCAGGAACCGGGGGCAGACCATGCCGAAGTCGGATGAAGTCAAGCAGCGCGTCCTGGCGGCCTGCGCCGCCCTGGCGGTCGGCGCACTGACACTGACCGCGTGCGGCGGCAGCGCCGGCGCCGACGACGGCAAGCGGGGCGGCGGCGACGCCCGGCCGCAGGTGCCGCGCATCGTCATCTCGGCGGAGAACGGCTCGACGGGCGCGTCCATCAACGCCACCGGCGTACGGGTCAGCGACGGCACGCTGACGGCCGTGCGGATGACGGAGGCGGAGTCCGGCGAGGCGGTGCCGGGGGCGGTGTCCGCAAACGGCACGGCCTGGAAGCCGAAGGAGCAGCTGGAGCGCGGCACGGCGTACCGGATAGCGGCGACCGCGAAGAACGGGCAGGGCCGGACGGCCACGGCCGGCTCCCGGTTCACCACGGTCTCCGAGACCGACAGCTACATCGGCACCTACCTGCCGGACGACGGGACCACGGTCGGCGCGGGGATGCCGGTGTCGTTCACCTTCGACAAGGCCATCACCGACCGGCGGGCCGTGCAGTCGCACATCACGGTCACCTCGGACAGCGGGCAGAAGGCGGTCGGGCACTGGTTCGGCGACCGGCGGCTGGACTTCCGGCCGGAGGACTACTGGAAGGCCGGTTCGAAGGTCACGATGAAGATCGACCTGGACGGTGTGGAGGGCGCGGACGGCATCCGCGGGGTGCAGAGCAAGACCGTGACCTTCACCGTCGGCCGGTCCCAGGTCTCCACCGTCGACGCCGCCACCCAGACGATGACCGTCGTCCGTGACGGCGCCGTCCTGAAGACGATCCCGATATCCGCGGGAAGCCCGCAGAACCCGACCTACAACGGCACCATGGTGATCTCCGGCAAGTGGGAGGAGATGCGGATGGACGGCTCGACGGTCGGTTTCGCCGGACAGTACGACATACCGGACGTGCCGCACGCGATGCAGCTGACCGGGTCCGGGACCTTCATCCACGGCAACTACTGGTACAACAAGGGGAACCCGCCCTTCGGGAACGTGGGCGCGAGCCACGGCTGCGTGGGCCTGGAGGACGCGCAGGGCGCGCAGGGCGACACCCCGGGCAAGTGGTTCTTCGACAACTCGCTCGTCGGGGACGTGGTGATCGTGAAGAACTCCCCCGACCGCGAGGTCGCGCCGGACAACGGGCTCAACGGCTGGAACATGGCGTGGGCCGACTGGGTCGCGGGCAGCGCGGTCTGACCGGCCGCACCCGAAGGGGGCAGAAGACGGCAGAAGACGGCAGAAGACGGCAGAAGACGTCGCAAGGTGCCGGAACGCGACCGCCACCAGCACTTTCTGACAAAGAATCGGGCCGCCCAGGAACCTCTCCCGCGGCCCGGTCGTTTTCTGACGTACGTTTTCACGGTTTCCGGACACGATGTCCGACCGAGGGGCTACGGTATGCACCCACAAGGTGACATGCAGCAACGCCGGGAGAAACCTTGAGCGTTCCGTACGACACGACAGCGTACGAACCACACGAGTCGCCGGAGTCTCCGGAGGAGCATCTCGCGCGACTGCTCGGCCGCGCCCTGAACTCCTTCGAGCTGCCCGACGAGGTGTTACGGCGGCTCGACACCGCGCTGGCGCACGACAGTTCGCTGCACTCCGCCCACCACAGCGCGGGGCTGCACCGGGAGACGTACCGGCACACCTGGCTGCTGGCCGACGGTTCGGCGCTCACCCTGTGGGAGCTCGGACACAACACGGCGTCGGCCACCGCCCAGCACGAGGTGTACGCCGACGAGGCGGAGCTGCGTGCGGCCACCGCGCGTCTCCCGCTGCCGCTGGAGACACCGGACTTCGAACTGCCGGCGCTCGCCGCGCCGGCGCCCCTGCCGGGACCGCGGCACGCGTATGTGCCCGACGACTCCGCCGACCACGCGCGCCGCCTGCTGCGCCGGGCGGAGAACCCCGACCGGCCGGGCACGGAGACCGCCGCCCTGCTGACCACCGCGTTCGCGCACCAGATCACGCAGGCGTTCGGGCGGCCGTGCCGCGCGGGGCGCATCGGGCTCGGGTTCGCGCTCTACGAGCATGCGTTCCTGCTGCGCGACGGCCGGGAGATGTCCCTGTGGGAGGCCGAGCACACGGCGACCCCCGACGGGCGGCACATGTGCGAGGTGTACGGCAGCGAGGAGGCGGCCCGGGCGGCCATGGAGCGACGCGCGGCCCAGGTGTCCTGATCCCCCGGCCGCTACCCCGCTGATGCGCCTGCCGGCCCCCGGCCCCTCGGACCCGCCCGGCGCGTCAGCGCCCCGCCCGCGGTCCGGCACGTCGCGGCACAGCCCTGAAGGGGCGCGGAGAACCGCGCGACCGGCCACGGCGGCGCCGCGGTCCGCCGATGCCCCGCCGCGGCGGTCCCGGCGGAGCGCTCAGTGTCCGTCGGCGAGGCGCCGGACCAGGCGTGCGAAGGCGTCCCGCTCGGCCGGCGTCAGCTCAACCGATTCCAGCGCCGGACCCGACCGCCGCTGCCGCGGAAGCGCGGGCAGCACGGCGGGGCGGGGCGCCAGGGGGCCGGACGTGCGGCGACCGCGGCGCAGCAGACCCCGCCCGACCACCCAGGCGACGACGGCCAGGGCGAGGGCACCCGCGCCCGCCCACTCGACGTTCGACACGTGCTCAGGCATGCGCCCAGTAGACACCACGGTCCGGGCTTTCGTCCCGGACCGTGACGTATCTCGCAGGTGGTGCAGTTGGCTTGCTTCCACCGAAGAACCGTGAACGACCTTCAAGCCGTCAAAAGGGCACATCTCGGCGTGTCGAGGGCCCGGCCGGCGGGGTCTCAGTACGCCGGGCCGCTCCCGCCCGACCGCGCGTGGGCACTCCCCGAGGCCGCCCCGGCGCGCACTCCCTCCGGACCGGCCGCGGCCCCGGTGTCCGCCCCCGCGGCTCCCGTGCCGGGGCCGGCCGCCTGCCCCGTCGGCGCTCCCGCACCGTCGGCCGCCGGGTCCGGCGCCGAGCCGGCCTTCCTGGGCAGCGCGAACATCAGCAGGAAGATCACGCCGAGCACCGCGGCGACCCACCCGAGCGCGTGCTGGAAGGCGTCCACGAACGCCGGCCCCACCTCACGCGGGGCGAGGTCGTCGTCGATGACGCCGAAGAAGACGACCGACACCAGTCCGAGCCCCAGCGCGTTGCCCATCTGCATCACGGTGTTGATGAGCCCGGACGCCGAACCGGCGTGCTCGCGCGGCACCTGCGCGAGGATCGCGTCGGTGAGCGGGGCGAAGATCAGCCCCATGCCGGCACCCATCACCATCAGCGGCGGGATCATCTGCCAGGGCGTGATGCCGAGCCCGTACCACTCGGACTCCGCCAGGTACAGCAGCACCCCGGCGGCCATCACCAGCGCGCCCGCCTGAAGCACCTTGCGCCCGAAGCGCGGCACCAGCTTCTGCACGGACATCCCCGCGGCCACCGACACCGCGACGGAGAACGGCACCCCGGTCAGCCCGGCCTTCAGCAGGCCCCAGCCCAGCCCGATCTGCAGGTACAGCGTCCACACCAGGAAGAAGATGCCGAGCCCGAGGCCGAAGACGACCTGCACCCCGATGCCCGCGGCGAAGCTCTTCACCCGGAACAGCGACAGTTCGATCAGCGGGGAGCCGTCCCGCGCGGTCTTGCGGCGTTCGTAGCCGACCAGCGCACCGAACACCGGCACCGACCCGGCCATCAGCAGGTGCCCCCACAGCGGCCAGCCCAGTTCGTGGCCGCGGGTCAGCGGATACAGCAGCATCAGCAGACCGAGGGTCACCAGCACCACACCCACCAGGTCCAGCCTGAGCGCCTTCGGGGCGCGGGACTCGCCGATGAACCGGTGGCCGAGCAGCAGGCCGGCGATCCCGACGGGGAGGTTGATGAGGAAGATCGGGCGCCACTGAAGGCCGAACAGATTCCACTCGGTCAGCAGCGCGCCCAGCAGCGGACCGAGCACCGCGCCCATCCCCACGACCGCGCCGAACAGCCCGAACACCTTGCCGCGTTCGTGCGCGGGGAACGTCGCGTGCACGATCGACAGCACCTGCGGCACCATCAGCGCCGCCATGGCACCCTGCAGGATGCGCGCGGCGACCAGCATGTCCGGGCCCCCCGCGAAGCCGCAGAGCGCGGAGGCCAGGGTGAACCCTCCGATGCCGATCAGGAACAGCCGCTTGCGGCCGTGGATGTCACCGAGCCGGCCACCGGTGATCAGCCCCGCGGCGAAGGCGAGGGCGTAGCCGGCGGTGATCCACTGGATGTGGCTGAAGGTGGCTCCGGTGTCGCGCTGGATGGACGGGATGGCGATGTTGACGATCGTGACGTCGACGAGGTCCATGAAGGCCGCCGTCATGACGATGGCGAGGGCGAACCAGCGCCGCCGGTCGGCCGGGGCCGGCTGCCCCTCGGGGCTCCCCGGAACGGGGACTGTGGTGGTCTCGGTGGAGGTCATGACGACAAGCTAGAAAGCCCTTAGGTCAGATCGTGTCCTAGTGGTGCGGCATCCTCGGACACATGACGACGGACACCCCGGCCCGGCTGCTGCAATTGCTGTCCCTGCTCCAGACCCCCCGCGAATGGCCCGGCGGCGAGCTCGCCGACCGGCTCGGCGTCTCCCGCCGCACCGTCCGGCGGGACGTCGGCCGGCTGCGCGAACTGGGCTACCCGGTCCAGGCGACCAAGGGCTCCGACGGCGGCTACCGCCTCGTCGCGGGCAAGGCGATGCCGCCGCTCGTCCTCGACGACGAGGAGGCGGTGGCCATGGCGGTGGGCCTGCGTGCGGGGGCGGGCCACGCGGTCGAGGGCGTGGACGAGGCGTCGGTGCGCGCGCTCGCCAAGCTGGAGCAGGTCCTGCCGTCCCGGCTGCGCCGCCGGGTGACCACCCTGCAGGCCGCGACGACAGCGCTGACCAGCGGCGACGGACCGAGCATCGCGCCCGAGACGCTCACCGTGATGGCTTCGACGGTGGCCGGCCGCGAGCGGCTGCGGTTCGCCTACCGCGCGAAGGACGGCACCGAGTCCCGCCGTCTGACCGAGCCCTACCGGCTGGTGTCCACCGGCCGCCGCTGGTACCTCGTCGCCTACGACCTCGACCGCGCCGACTGGCGCACCTTCCGCGTGGACCGGGTCAGCGCCCCGTTCGCGACGGGAGCCCGGTTCGCGCCGCGGGAGCTGCCGACGGGCAGCGCGGCCGAGTACCTGCGGCAGTCCATCGGGCGGCGCCGTGAGTCGTACGCGTTCACGGTCACCTTCGCCGCACCCGCCGAGGCCGTGGCCGCCCGTCTGCCGGCCTGGCTGAGCCCGCCCGAGCCCCTGGACGCCTGCACCTGCCGCCTGCGCGGCACGAGCAGCGACCCGGTGGACTGGCTGGCCGTCCGGCTCGCCATGCTGGGCTGGGACTTCACCATCCAGGAACCCCCCGCCCTCATCGCCTCCGCCCAGGCCCTCGGCACCCGCCTGACCCGGGCGACAGCCTGACCCGTCCCCCGGGAGAGCCCGCGAACCGGCCGCGGCCGGCGAGCGAAGGGCCGCGCAACATCCCCGCGAGGGGCGCGGGGAACGCGCGACCAGCCACACCCCACCCCCACCCGACCGACGGCAGACACCACCCCCACAGCCCGCGGACTCCACACAGCCCGACACCCCCAAGCGGCGCGGGGAACCGCGCGACCAGCCACCCTCCTCCCGCACCCGCCCACCGGCAGCCACCACCCCCACCCCCACACCGTCACCTGCAGCCCGGCCCCCGAGGGGCGCGGGGAACTGCGCAACCAGCCCCACCCGCCCCGACCAGCGCCCCGCAGCGGAGCGCCCCAGCGGAGCGCTCAGCACGTCCAGTCGAACCCCTGCAACGCCGTCAGGTTCCGCAACGCCAGTGCCACAGGCCCCTGTTCGCCCTCCGGGGGCGCATCACCGGCCGCCCACGCCTCCACCGCGGTCCGTACGGCCGCACTGGCGACGGCCGCGGTGAACCGCCGCCCCACCCGGCCGGCCACCGCATCGCCCTCACCGGCCGAGCCGGCCGTGTCCGCCGTGGCGGACACGGCCGGCTCGGCAGGCTCGGCGGGCGCAGCGGGCGTCCCGGCCCGCTCGGCCAGCACCTCCCCCAGGTCTTCCTCCGAGGCCCGGCACACCTCCGCCCACACCTTGCTCAGCGCGGGACTGGACCCGGCCAGGCGGATCAGGGTCCGCACCCAGTCCCAGGATCCGGCCGAGACCCCGGCACCGGGCTGCAGCGTGTGCCGTACGGCGTGTTCCAGCGCCTGTGGCACGTCCAGTTCCGCGGGCGCGTCGCGCACGGCCTCCACCCAGCGATGGGCACCGGCCGCGTAGAGGGGGGCGATCGCCTCCTCCTTGGCGGCGAAGTAGCGGTAGAACGTCCGCGGGGCGACGCCGGCGGCCTGCGCGATGTCCTCGGCGCGAGTGGACTTCAGGCCTCGGCCGACGAAGAGCCCGGCAGCGGCACGGGCGATGTCCATCCGGGTGGCCGCCTTGCGCCGCTCGGTCAAGGACGCCGACGAACCGTGCCGGTTCTGCGCGGAGGTGATGCTGCTCACCACGGCAGGCTATGCCGATGTGGCACAATCTGCCATTCGGCGGGCCACCCCGGGGTTCAGGTCCGGGGTGACCCGCCACCCGAGGCCACAGCCCGCCACCCGAGGCCACAGCCCGGCAGCCAGGCCGCCCGCCTCTCGCCTCGCCACCCCGCCCGTCATGCCCACCCGTGCCGTGCCGAGCCGCGCGCCACCGCGCCCCCACGACACCGAAGAGCCGGGCTTCGGCGCTCAGGGGGGGGGAGAGACACCGAAGCCCGGCTCGGGAAAGTCCCGGCACCGGGGGGAGTGCGTCGGGACGTGGTCGGAAGGTCTTCCTGGACAGATCGAGCCCCGAGGTACCGGCGCAGGGGCCCGGGTCTGCTTTCCCCGTGCCGGCCAGGCCCGCCGCGGCCCGGTGGGGAGTGCCGCGAACTCACCTGCCCTGAAGGGTTGTTCCCGCCGCCTCCCGGGTTGAAGCGACGGAACACAGCCATGTTTGCGCGGCCTTGCGCCACCCGGCGTGCGCCCCCGCCAGGCCCCGGCAGGCCCCGGCAGGACCGGCTGTCCCGGATCGGGACGCCGTGCCGGGCCGTCGGTCAGGCCGCCGCGTCGAAGCCGGTCTGGCGGGCCAGCTTCTTCAGCTCCAACAGCGCGTGCTTCTCGATCTGACGGATGCGCTCACGGGTCAGGCCGTGTTCCTTGCCGACCTCGGTGAGGGTGCGCTCCCGGCCGTCGTCGATGCCGTACCGCATCTTGATGATCGAGGCCGTGCGCTGGTCGAGGCGTCCGATGAGGCCGTCGAGTTCCTCGCTGCGCAGCAGGGTCAGCACCGACTGCTCGGGGGACACCGCGGAGGTGTCCTCCAGGAGGTCGCCGAACTGGGTCTCGCCCTCGTCGTCCACCGACATGTTCAGCGAGACGGGATCGCGCGCCCAGTCCAGGACGTCGCCGACGCGCTCAGGCGTGGATCCGAGCTCGGCGGCGATCTCCGCGGGCTCCGGCTCACGCCCCTGGTCGCGGTTGAACTCGCGCTGCACGCGCCGGATCCGGCCGAGCTCCTCCACGAGATGGACGGGCAGGCGGATGGTGCGGGACTGGTCGGCTATGGACCGGGTGATGGCCTGCCGGATCCACCAGGTGGCGTACGTGGAGAACTTGAAGCCCTTGCGGTAGTCGAACTTCTCGACCGCCCGCACCAGACCCGCGTTGCCTTCCTGGATCAGGTCGAGCAGCGGCAGACCGCTGCGCGGGTAGCGGCGGGCGACCGCGACGACCAGTCGGAGGTTGGACCGGATGAACACGTCCTTGGCCCGCTCCCCTTCGGCGACCAGAGCCTCCAGCTCCTCCCGGGTGGCGGTCGCCTGGGACTCCTCGAACCCGTCGAGAACCTGCCGCGCGAAGACACCCGCCTCGATCGTCTGCGACAGCTCGACCTCCCTGGCGGCGTCGAGCAGCGGCGTACGCGCGATCTCGTCGAGGTACATGCCGACCAGGTCGCGATCGGCGATCTCGCCGCCATGGGCGCGAACACTGCTGGCCGCGTCGGTGGTCTCGCCGGCGGCGGACTTACGACGGGCGACGGCACGGGTTGCCATGCGTGCTCCCTTGCGGTGGTGGGTCAGCTGGTGGTCCGGGATGCTCGGCCACTCTCGTCGGGTGCCCTGCATCCGATGGAAACAACGACTGGAATCAGGACAGAATTCCCAACCTGTCCCTCGATTTTTCTGATCATGCAGTACCCTGTGCCGCCACCCAGCGCCCCATATCGCCACCGGGCGGACGGAGACGCAGGTCAGAGCAGGCGTGGAGGGGATCGGCACGACCGCCCCGCCCTCTGCGGTCACTCCCCGCGGGGGACGCCGATCGCCTTCGATCCGGCCGCCCTCACCCTCGGAAGCGCCGCTCGTGGCCGCCCTCCCACCGTGAAGACGGCCCGCGCCCGGGCATGGTTGCCCTGGCCGGGGATTCACAGGCTCTCCCGGGGGCGCACACAGGAAGCGCGCCCGCGGGGCGCACCACAGCGCCTCGCAAACCCGCGCGCCCCCACCACGGCACGCACCGGGGGCGCCGTCGCACTCCCGCACCGCCCCAGCCCTGTGCCCGGTGGAGCCCCCCGGCCTCGGCCCCACTCCGAGCACCGCACGAGCCGACCCCGCCCCCGGACACCGGACGCGGCACGCGCGTACGCGACAGACGGCAGACGGCAGACGGCACACGGCACACGGCACACGGCACACGGCACACGGCAGACGGCACACGGCACACGGCACACGGCACACACGGCACACACGGCACACACGGCACACACGGCAGACGGCAGACGGCACACGCGGGGACGCCGGCAGGCGGCGCGCCGGGCACCCGCAGGCCGCCCGACACCGCATCACCATTCCCGGCACCGCGCCTCGCCACCCCGCCGCGTGCGGCGCGTCGAGCACCTCTGCCGTGCCCCGGCCGGTCCGGCCGGACGCCCTCACACTCCGAACTGCACCGACCGCTTCGCCAGTCCCCTCCAGAACCCGTCGATCACCGAGCGCTGGCGCCCCAGGTCTCCGGCCGCGTCGGCGGCGCCCAGGGTGACGAACAGGGGGGCGAAGTGCTCGGTGCGCGGGTGGGCCAGCCGCCCGGCCGGGGACTTCGCCGCGAAGTCGAGCAGCCCGTCGACGTCGCCCGCCTCCAGCGCACCCCGACCCCAGTCGTCGAACTCGGCCGACCAGCCGGGGACCCCCGGGCCGGTATGACGCAGGGCGGCCAGGTTGTGGGTGAAGAAGCCGGAGCCGACCACGAGCACGCCCTCGTCGCGCAGCGGGGCGAGCCTGCGGCCGATCTCCATCAGGCGCAGGGGGTCCAGGGTGGGCATGGAGAGCTGCAGGACGGGGATGCCGGCGTCGGGGTACATCTCCACGAGCGGCACGTAGGCGCCGTGGTCGAGACCCCGGTCGGGCATGTCCTGCACGGGCGTGCCGGGGGCGCGCAGCAGCTTGCGGACGGCCTCGGCGAGCCGGGGCGCGCCCGGGGCGTCGTAGCGGACGCGGTAGTAGTGCTCGGGGAAGCCCCAGAAGTCGTACACGAGAGGCACGGGCCGGACGGCCCCGAGGGCCAGCGGGGCCTCCTCCCAGTGGGCGGACACCATGAGGATCGCCCTGGGCCGGGGCAGGCCGGCGGCCCAGGCGGCGAGCTGACCGGGCCAGACGGGATCGTCCGCGAGCGGCGGCGCGCCGTGGGAGAGGTACAGGGCGGGCATGCGCTCCTGAGCTGCGGCGGACATGGTGTCGGCTCCCTCCGGAAGCATTCGCTTGAAGTTTAAAGCTTCCTGCCCTCGTGAGACTAGGCCAGGCTTGTTTAAAGTTCAAGGAGTGCGGGCCTACAGTGGACCCATGAACACGTCACCCGGCCACCCCACAGGTGCCGCCACGGAAGCCACCTCGGACGGCACCGGGGGCGGCACCGGGGGCGGCCCGCCCGCCCCACCGGCCCCCGCAGCCGAGGCGGCGGCGTCCGCGCCGCGGGCGACGGCCGGTTCAGCCGAGGCGGCGTCCGGCCCGGCCGCACCGGCACCCCTGGTCCGCGGGACATCCACCGCCCGCGCCACGGCCCCGGCGCGGGCGGACGCCGCAGCCCGGAACGAGGCCTCGGCGCGGTCCGGGGCTCCGGCGCGGGCAAAGGCCCCGGCCCGGGCGGAGGCCCCGGCCCGGGCGGAGGCCCCGGCCCGGGCGGAGGCCCCGGCCCGGGCGGAGGCCCCGGCCCGGGCGGAGGGCCCGTCCGGCGCGCCGCCCGCGGCCGAACCCACGCCCCCGGCCGAGCAGTCGTCCGTGTCCGGTCCGGCATCCCCGTCCGGCCCGGCTCGGGGCACCGCCCCACACTGGCTGACCGCCGACGAACAGCGCGTCTGGCGCTCCTACCTCCACGCCACCACGCTGCTGGAGGACCACCTCGACCGCCAGCTCCAGCGCGACGCGGGCATGCCGCACCTCTACTACGGACTGCTGGTGCGTCTGGGCGAGACACCGGAGCGGCGCCTGCGGATGACCGAGCTGGCCAGGGACGCGAAGATCACCCGCTCCCGCCTCTCGCACGCGATCGCCCGGCTGGAGCGGAACGGCTGGGTGCGCCGGGAGGACTGCCCCTCCGACCGGCGCGGCCAGTTCGCGGTGCTGACCGACGAGGGTGCCCAGGTGCTGCGCCGGACCGCGCCCGGCCACGTGGCCGCCGTACGGCAGGCGCTGTTCGACCGGCTGACCCCGCAACAGAAGAAGTCCCTCGGCGAGATCATGCAGATCGTCGCCGAGGGACTTCAGCCCGCCGAGGCGGGGGCGGACCTGCCCTGGCTGCGCTGACCGCTCACGCGCGTCCGGGGCGGGTCCGGAGTCCGTACGGAGGAGGCGTCCCCTTCCTCAGCCGTACGGACGGGCCCTGAGGGATACCGTCCCTGTCCGGTCGGGTCAGTGGGCGACCACGGGGACGGGGGTGTCCTCGGTGGCGTCCTCGCCGGTGGCCAGGGGGCTGTTGCCGGGCCTGCCGGCGTTGACCAGGGTCAGGGCGATCACGGCGGCGGCGACCAGGATGCCGACCGCGAACCAGATCGCGCTGGTGTAGCCGTGCACCATGCCCTCCAGCCGGATGAGCTGCTGCTGGGACGGGCCGGCCGCGGAGCCGAGGTGGCCGGCGAGGTAGGACGTGGTCGCGGACGCCGCGATCGTGTTCAGCAGCGCGGTACCGATCGCACCGCCGACCTGCTGGGAGGTGTTGACCATCGCGGAGGCCACACCCGCGTCCTGCGGCCTGACCCCGGTCGTGGCCATCGACATCGCCGGCATGAACGCCGTACCCATGCCCAGACCCAGCAGCAGCATCGACGGCAGCAGCAGCGCGGCGTAGGACGAACCGGTCTCCAGCCGCGTCAGCAGCAGCATGCCCACCGCCGCGACCAGGAACCCCGGCCCCATCAGCAGCCGCGGCGCGGTACGCGTCATCAGCCGCGCCCCGATCTGCGTGGAACCCGTGATCATGCCCGCGATCATCGGCAGGAACGCGAACCCGGTCTTCACCGGCGAGTAGCCCTTGACGATCTGCAGGTAGTACGTCAGGAACAGGAACAGCCCGAACATCGCGATGATCGCCAGGCCCAGCGACAGGTAGATCCCGCCACGGGTACGGTCGGTGACCACCCGCAGCGGCAGCAGCGGCGCCTTCACCCGCGCCTCCACCGCCACGAACGACACCAGCAGCACCGCCGACGCCACGAACATCCCCACCGTCACCGCATCGCTCCAGCCGTCGGACTCCGCCCGCGTGAAGCCGTACACCAGCGCCACCAGACCCAGCGTCGACAGCACCACACCCGGCACGTCCAGCGGAGAACGGTTGCGCCCGCCCTCCGGCTCACGGATCACCAGCCAGGCACCCGCCGCCGCGACCACCGCGAACGGGATGTTCACGAAGAACGTCCACCGCCAGTCCAGGTACTCCGTCAGGAACCCGCCCAGGATCAGGCCCACCGCGCCACCGCCGCCCGCGATCGCACCGTAGATACCGAACGCCTTCGCCCGCTCCCTGCCGTCGGTGAACATCACCGCCAGCAGCGACAGCGCCGCCGGCGCCAGCAGCGCACCGAACACACCCTGCAGGGCCCGCGCACCGAACATCATCGCCCCGGTCGTGGCCGCCCCGCCCAGCGCGGACGCCGCCGCGAACCCGGCCAGACCGATCACGAACGCCCGCTTGCGCCCCCACAGATCCGCGATCCGCCCACCGAACAGCAGCAGACCACCGAACGCCAGCGCGTACGCCGTCACCACCCACTGCCGGTTGCCGTCCGAGATCCCCAGATCCCGCTGGGCCGAAGGCAACGCGATATTCACGATGGTGGCATCCAGCACCACCATCAACTGCGCCAGCGCGATGAACACCAGCGCCTTCCAGCGCCCCGGATCGGGCGCGAGGGAGGAGGAAGCCTTTACGGCCGTATCAGACATGGAGGTACCCACTTCAGGACTTCGTGACGGAACAGTCAGGACGTACGGAACGGTCGGGACGGGATGACGGGCAGCCGCCGGAACTGCCGGAGCCGCGTGGACGAGGCGGACCAGGCGGACTAGGCGGACTAGGCGGACTAGGCGGACGAGATGAACGACGGAGAGGACGGAAGGGACGGACCCGACGGGACGATCGGACGGGAGGGCCCGGACTCCGCCCGCTGTCGGACGCCGGGTGCCGGGTGCCGAACACTCCTCCCTCGGTGACGGTGGTCGCTGTGCGGGGCTCCCGGAGTGGTGACCGCCGGGAGGCACCGGACTGATCGGTCAGGCCTTGCGGAGGTCCTCCATGGTCAGGGGCGTCCCCGGGAGGGTGGAGCGGGCGGGGGCCTGCAGCCCGTCGAGGAACAGTTGCAGATGACGGTGGACGAACCGGTCGACGTCGAGGCAGGCCGTACCGGCAGGGGGCCGGCTGAGCTGGGCGACCGCGACCATCAGGTCGCCGAAGCCCACATCGGGCCGCAGCTGACCGGCCGCCCTGGCCCGGTCCATGATCGCTCCGACGAGTTCCTCGCAGCGGACGCGCGCGGCCACCAGGTCGGGGTGATGCTGGTCGAAGGTGCTCTGCACCATGGGGCACAGCGCGCTGATCCGCTCGTCGGCGGCGGTGTGCGTGAAGCGCTCCAGCGCCTCGAAGGCATCCCCGGTCTCCGCGAGCGCGTCCTCGGCGGCCGCGACCGTACGGTCCATGACGGAGCAGACGACCTCGCGCACCAGGGCGTCGCGGTCGGGGAAGTTGCGGTACAGCGTGGCGTTGCCGAGACCGGCCCGGCGGGCCACGTCGTCGAGCGGCACGTCGGGACCGAACTCGACGAACATCTCGCGGGCGGCGGTGACGATCCGCTCCCGGTTGCGCAGGGCGTCGGCGCGCAACCGCGTCGCCGGGCGGCGCACAGGGGTGGCTGTCGACGTCACGGCGTACTCCTCACTGGTGTCGGTGCTGCGTCCGGCGGTCCTGCCGGTGGCCTTGTCGGCGGTCTTGTCGGTGGCCTTGTCGGCGGTCTCGGCAGTGGTCATGGCAATGGTCGTGGCAGGGACAGTGGTCTTGGCGGTCGGGTGCGGTGTCCGTCGGGTGGTTCGGCAGGCCGGAGGTCGGGATGCGGCTGTCGCCGGCACGGCCCCGACGCCCCGCCCGGGGTTCACCCCGGAAGGGGCGGACCCGGCGGGCCGGACCGGGCGGAGCGACTCCCGGCCGGAAGTCGGTCCCGGATCCGGGGAGTGGATCCCCGTTTCGCCGTACGCACGGTTAAACGGGGAGGAGGTCCCCGCTTATTTCCCGACTTCCCGAAGATTCCCTGTGACCTGGATCACGGTCCGCCCGGAGCGGATCGCACGATCGGTCTCTTCCAGCGCGCGCACGCACACCTGTCGGCGGAGGGTGATCGAAAGGGTGCAGCCGGTGTCCGGTGGCTGCCTGGAGCGAAGGGCCCCTGCATGCAGCCGCAGCCGACGAGCCGCCGCATACGCCCGGGCCGGGCCGCCGCCCTCACCGCCGTCACGGCGCTCACCCTCGCGGCGAGCACTTCGGCGGGCGCAGGGCACCTGTCCCCGGGCGGCACGGCGTCCGGTCCGGGTCCCGCGACCCGGACCCGCGGCTCGGCCCTCGAACCCTGCATGATCAACGGCGGCGCGAAGGTGCAGATGTCCGAGGGGATCCCCACCCCCGCCGGCTACTCCCGCTCCACCGGCACGGTCCGCGCCCTGACCCTGATGATCGACTTCTCCGACGCACCGGGCGAGGGCAGCGCCCTGGAGCGCTACCGGGAGTTCTTCCCGCAGACCCAGCAGTGGTTCCGCACCGCCAGCTACGGCCGCCTCGACTACCGCCCGGAGGCGCCGATCACGGACTGGCTGCGGATGCCGAAGCCGTTCCGGGAGTACGGCATAGAACGCGGCGCCCCCTTCGACCCCGGCTACCGCCGGCTGGTCCAGGACATCGTGGCCGCCGCCGACCCCGAGGTCGACTTCCGCTCGTACGACCTCCTCAACGTCCTGGTCACCCCGAACGCGGGCCCCTCCGCCCTGGACACGGTGCTGTCGGTGACGTTCGCCGGGAACCTGGAGGCGCCCGTGGCGGACGGGGTGCCCGTGGCCAACGCGTCCTTCGTCTACTCCCGCCAGGACGACGGCTCCGGCTCCTACGACCGCACCGGCTACCGGGTACTGCCCCACGAGAACGGCCATGTCTTCGGCCTGCCCGACCTCTACACCCAGGGAGGCGGCGGCGCGGTGGGCCACTGGGACATCATGAGCGAGGACTGGGGCGCCAACAACGACTTCCTCGGCTGGCACAAATGGAAGCTGGGCTGGCTGGACGCGGCCCAGGTCAGCTGCGCGGCCACACCCGGCACCACCGAGCACGCCCTGACCCCGCTGTCCCACACGGGCGGCGCGAAACTGGTCTTCATACCCCTCGACCAGCGCACCGGCTACGCCGTCGAACTGCGCACCCGCGCCGGCAACGACGAGTCCGTCTGCCGCCCCGGCATCCTCATCTACAAGGTCGACGCCGACATCGACACCGGCCAGGGCCCCATCCGCGTCTACGACTCCCGTCGCGACAGCGGTGGCTGCACCCGCAGCCCCAACGTCCACGCCGAACTCTCCGACGCCCCCTTCTCCCCCGGCGACACCTTCAAGGACCCGAGCCGCGGCGTCACCATCAAGATCGCCGCGGCAGACCTGGAGGGCATCTACCGAGTCCGGGTCACCCGCAACTGACCCCACCCTCCCACCCAGCCCCCGCCCGAACATCCACCCGCTACACTGTCCGCGGCAGCACCACCACGCCTGCCAGCCCCGCCTTCGTAGCTCAGGGGATAGAGCACCGCTCTCCTAAAGCGGGTGTCGCAGGTTCGAATCCTGCCGGGGGCACAACGCGTTACCGCTCTGATCTGGGGTTTATCCCCCAGGGAGGGCTCCTACTCGGCCTCGGACTCCTCGTCCGGGGCCGTTTGCGTGAGCGGTGCGTGAGCGGACGGAGAGTTGATCTCCCGAATACCGCCCAAGGGATCAGCATCATCCGGCACGGACTCCGCGTCGGGCTTCTCCTCGCCGTCGGGTTCGGGCTCCGTTTCGGGAGCGGTGTTCTCGGAGGTGGCGCGGGCTCGCGGTGCAAGCCGGGCTGCGGCCTCGGCGATGGCGAGATCCGCCTCTGGGAGCAGGCTCGTGTACGTGTCGGCCGTGATGGTGATCGACGAGTGGCCGAGCATCTCCTGGATGTCCTTCAGGTCGGCCCCGGCCGCGTGAGCCAGGGTCGCGGCACCGTGGCGGAGGTCGTGGAGCCGGACCGGCGGGAGGCCGATCTCCTCGTACAGCTCGATGAACCGTCGTGTGACGTTGGCGGGGTGGAGCATCTCACCGTTTTCCTTGGTGAAGACACGTCCGGTCTCCACCCAGGCGCGACGCTTTCCCGGATCACGCTATCGCTGGCGCGCAGGGCCGCCGTCAGTTCTCCTCGCAGCTCGTCCGGGAGGATCCCAACACCGAGGGTGCAGGCGCGCACCAGCGCGCGACAGCCCTGCACTTGCCGGTCCGTGGCGATCTCGGTGAACAGAGGGTGAGCCAAGTTCTCGCGGGCCGCGTAGCCGTCTGCGGCGTCCGTCGTCCTGCGGTGGAGGTCCTCGACGATGCGGTGCGCGGCGAGCGCCTCGGCGGAACCGATCGCGTCGAGGACCGTTAGTCCGAGCCGGGTGTCGAAGACGGTCATCCCAGGTTCGGTCTTCCGTCCGAGGTAGGCCGTCACCACGTCCGCCAGATGGCCGTCGATCGGCTGCCCGACGTCGCGGCGGCATAGAACGGTCAGGCATGCCGTGACGGCTTGCTCCCACGGATCGCCGGGCATCGTGTCGGCAAGGAGGTCAGCTGCCCACGCGGTGTCACCCGCAACGAGGGCGGCAAGTACGGCAACCTGCCGACCGTCGAGCATCCGCTTTCCGATGCCATGGTGGGCTTCGATGTGCGCCAGGGCCTCGGCCCATCGTCCCTCGGTGGTGAGGGTGCGTGTGCCGTCTGCGAGGAGGACGCGCCACAGCCATGCGCGAACCTCCTGGCGGTCTTCACCGGTCGCAGTGAGGTCCGCAGGTACGTTGACGCCCTCGAACCGGGCGGCTGTGCCCGCCTCGACGGCCTTGTACAGGTTGAGGAGTCGCTGACGGCCCTCATCGACGTGGCCAGCGCGGATCTGGAGGCGAGCGAGATTGACGACCGGTTCAAGTCCTCGAATCGCGCTCATGCCGGGGAGGGGGCAGGCGTGGAGGTAGGCGGTGGCGTGCTGGTGGCACATCTCGCGGGCGAGGTCGGGGAGGTCGAGGTCGGAGGCGATGAGCGCGGCCTGGTTGTAGACGGCCGATGCGAGCCCCTGGTCGGTCTCTTCCACCGCAGTGCCGGCCAGATCGACGAGTGCCCTTACGCGTGCAGGCAGGGGCAGGCAGGCGGGGCGGAATCGGGCGACGAGCGGGAAGCGCTGGGCTATGGGGCCGTACGGGTCCATGGATCCCCCGGGGTCGAGAGTGAGGACTGCTGAAGCGACGGTGCCCGCCGGCCGTGTGCCGACGGGCACCGTCCGCTACGCGTGGGGCGTCATCGCCAGTCGACGACGATGCGGTTCAGCGGCGTGTCGAGGGCGAAGAGACCCGAGCGCCGCTCGATCTGAGGGGCGTCGAGGGGCTGGATCTCGAACGTGGCCTCACGACCTCGGTACTCCCTGTCCCAGGTACGGATGGTGTCGGCGACCTTCGCGGCCAGCTCGTCGCTGCCGGGGCCGTGGCCGATGACGCCGAACTCCCAGAGCTTGCCGCCCTCGGGAGTCTTCTTCTTCGACAGGCGCCGGGCGAGGTATGTGACGGCACCCTTGTCGACGACCGCGGTCGACGAGGGGTAGGGGTCCTCGGTGAGCAGAGTGCCCTTGGCGTTCTGGGGGAACAGCATCCGGATCAGACCGGAGGGCAGGGAGCAGGTGACGAACAGTTCCATCCACTCCGGCGACTCCATCGCGCGGACCGTCATGCCGGTCCACTCCTCGATGCGCGGCTGGTCGAGTACGCCCGCGAGGGCATCGGCGTCGATGTTGAGCCCGGCGGGGGCCTGGAGTCGTACGGCGCCGTCCGTACTGAGAGGGATCACTCGGCGGTCGTCGTCAGCGATGCCCCGCCGAAGCGGCATGAAGGTGTTCATCTCGCTGCCGAGGGACGCCCACCGGCCGTCGCGCTGCTCGTAGGCGATGGAGCGGGAGACGGTGCCCTTGAGGCGCTGGGGGACGACGAGCCGACCGCCGGGTGCGAGCTGCTGCAGCCAGGCGTGCGGTACGCCGTGCGCGCCGACGGTGGCGATGATCCGGTCGTACGGCGCTGCTTCGGCGTAGCCGAGGGCCCCGTCGCGGGTCACGACCTCGACGTTGGTGATTCCGGCGGCGGCGAAGTGCGTGCGGGCACCCTCCACGAGGTCGTCGTCGATGTCGAGGGTGGTCACGTGTCCGTTCTCGCCGACCAGGTGGGCGAGCAGACCGGCGTTGTAGCCAGTGCCGGCACCGAGTTCGAGGATGCGCTCGCCGGGCTGGGCGTCGAGCTGGTCCAACATGAGGGCGACGACGCCCGGTTGGGAGGCGCAGGAGATGGACGTGCCGTCGGTGTCGTACTTGATGTGCACGGGTGCGTTGGCGTAGGCGTCTTCGAGCGACGCCTCGGGCACGAACACGTGGCGGGGCACGGTCCGCAACGCGGTCTCGACGGCGGGCGTGCGGGCATGTCCGTCCGCACGGAGCTGGTCGACAAGGACGTTGCGGAGGCGCTCGGCGTCCGCCGTGGCGGTGGTGATCGTGTCGGTGTTCACCGCGCTGACGCTATCGATGTCGGCCGTTGCCTCGGTGGGCGACTCGGTGTGGTCACTCGTTCCCATGACTACCTCTCGTGCGATGTGGGACAGGGCGCTCTGCTCGTCCCGGAGGAGACCGGCGCGGTTGGCGTGGAAGATCACGTGGTGGGCGATGACGGCTCGCAGGCCGCGGATGAGGGCGCCGCGGCCTGCGAGTTCGGCGAGCGTGGCTCCGGCCCGTTCGAAGGCGGTCACCCATTCCTCGTGCGCGTGGAGTGGGCCGCCGAGGCGGCTGAGGCTGTGGGCGTCGGCGGTCATGAGCTTCCGCATGGCCGGGGCCAGTTCCGCGGCTCGTTCGGGGGGTGGAGCGGTGGTCGGTCGAAGGGCCGCGACCTTCGCCCATACGTCGCCCTGTTCGAACCAGTCGAGCCCAGCGCCACGCATCATGGCACTCGCCAGCAGGACGGCGGTTTCCCGGCGTCCCAAGTGCATCGGCCTCGGCTGGTAGGTGAGCAGGTGGCGGCAGTCGCTGTGGAACAGTTCATGGGCTGTGTCCATGGCCTCGGGTCCGCCGAATGCGTTGGTCTCGGGCTCGTAGATGCTGGGCAGGCACGGCACGGCCACGCCGTCGCCGATGAGATCGCTCAGGAGCGACTCGACGGCTGGTGAGGGCTGGTCGGCGAGATAACGCAGCGGCCAGGGCTGCTTGTTCATGAACCACCAGCCGGTGAGCTGTCCGTCGGCCTCGGCCTCGATCAGGGCGGGGCCGAGGCGTTCGGCGATGGTGCGCCGGGCAATCTCGCGGTCGACGAAGGTGATGTTGTGCTGCTGCCAGCGGTCGGGAGGCATAGAGGTCCTTCGGTCGGTGGATCAAGTGATGAGGAGGCATGCGTCCCAGGAGGACCGGGGTGGTGCGGCGGTGCTGGGCGCCAGGAGGGCCAGGGCTATGCCGGCGGCGCCGTCGAGGAGGCCGGGGCCGCCTTCCTCGTTCTGCATGAGCGCCGTGGCCATGAGTTCGGGGTCGGTGCCCGGTTGGATGACCGCAGCCAGGAGGGCCGGGATCGCGGCTCGGAGTTTCCCCGCGGTCGAGGGGTGGGCGTCGTCGGCCGTACGCGCGGCGGTGTGGGCGAGGCCGGCGAACCCGTGGCAGAGGCCGTTGTCCGTGGTGGCCTTCAGCTGGTCGGGGTCGGTGAGGGCGGCCACGAGGGCGTTCTCCGCGTCGATCTGGCGGCGGGTGTCGTCGAGAGCGAGTGCCGCGAGTTGCTGGGCGCGGGCGAGGCCAGCGGTGCCGTAGCACCAGGAGGGCCGCCTGGGGGCTGACGAGCCGAGGTGTCCGTTGCGCAGCTCACCGTGGGTGACCCAGTACGGCCAGATCGGTCCGCCGTCGGCCTTCTGCTTCCAGCGGTCCAGCCAGGCCAGGATGGTGCGCAGTGCTGCTTGGTGCCCGTCGGTGGCGGTGCTGTACCGAGCGGCGAGGGCGAGGAGCGCGAGCACGCCGCTGATGCCGTGGGCCATACCGGTGTTGGCGTGTCCACCAGGGAATCGGTCGTCCGGGTTGCCCGAGGGGCCGGTCTCCGTCCACCAGCCCGGCAGGGTCTCACCGTGGTGAGTGATCGGTTCGGTGAGACGCACGCAGTAGTCGAGAACGGCTCGGGTCGTGGTGCTGTCGGGGTTTCGACGCAGTAGGTAGGCGCCGTATCCGGTGAGGCCCCGGATGGTGTCGAACTCGGCGAGTTGCGGTAGGCGTCCAGCATCGATGCGGCGGTGTGCGGCGTCGAGACGGCGTCCGACGTCGGCTGCGATCTTTCCGTCCATCACGTCGAGGGCGCGCTGGTAGGAGTCGGGAAGGTGATCGGCTGCACAGGTCAGGGCGTGGGCGAAGGCGGGCACTCCGTAGAACGGGTGGCTGTCCGGGCCGCTGGTGAGCGGCTGCCGGGAGGCGGCTGCTAGCCACTCGTGGGCGCGGTGCCACGGGCCGAGGCCGTTCGCGGCCAGCTCGATGTGCAGGAGCGCGATTCCGGGAGGGCCGTAAGCAAGATGCTGCCGGTCCGAGGACAGCGTCCTGGAGCCGAGGGGCACGGTGTCGGGGTCGGCGAGCCGGGTGGCGATGGCCTCGACCAGGCCGAGCGCAAGGTGGGCGGTCACGAGGCCCTCGCCCTGGTGCGGGCGGTCCAGGCCAGGGCGGCGGCGCGCGCCAGGTAGAGGCACACCTCTTCCTCCGGGAAGTTCACAGCGACGTGGCGCACGAAGTGGACGTGCAGCAGGGAGGTCAGGACGTCGTCGACGGCGATGCCCTGGGTGTCCGGGCCGGGCAGGTGCGGCCGGTACGCGGCGAGTGCCGATTCCCGGTCGGCCCATCCGGACACGATGGCGTCTCCGCCCGGGACGCTACGCAGGGCCGACCAGTCATCGCTCGGGTCGGCGAGCCGTACGGCGTCAGTGAACTGGGGCCGTGGAACCGGTTTGTGGGCTGTCGGGGGGATGTGGTCGATCAGCCACTGCATTCCGGCCTCGATGGTGCCAAGGAACGCGGAGGCGATGGCGACGGTGTGGGCCGCCACCAGCGTGCGCTGGCTGGGGCGCCGTGGCTGCCTGAGCTGGGCCAGGATGGTGCGCGAGTCTGCCTGGAACACCTCCTCGGCCGCCTCCCATGTGGTGCCGGAGCCCCAGCGGCCCATCTCGCGGTAGGAGGTGGGATAGCGCAGGTCGGCCAGCAGGCCGATGCTTCGTAGCTCGTCGGCCCAGGCGCTCACCGTTCGGGCCGTGTCGGCGAAGGCTTCCGGGTCGGGGAGGGCGATGCGTACGCGGAGGTGCTGGTCCGGGTCGCGGAAGCGGATGAACCACCACGGCGGGTTGCCGAGTTGTTCGAGGAGGCCGGGCAAGTGCCGAGAGAGCAAGATGTCTTGGCGGCGGGGGTCGCCGTACAGGGCGGCTAGGAGAACAGAGGAAGCGGCGGGCGTCTGCGTCTGGGCCGCAGACAGGGCACGGGCCCGGCTGGGGGCGGGCAGTGGTGGCCACGTCGGCGGTCGGGTGGCCTTGAGCGGAACTACGACCTCGTGGGCTCGCCCGCCGCACCAGCCGTACGCTTCCGGTTCCGGGGCCTCGACGAGCACGGCCAGACGCGTGCGGTCGAGGTGTCTGCGCAGGAGCGTCCGGTGGCCGGTCTCGTCGAGGTCGAGGAAGAGACGTCGGTCGTCCTCAACGAGATGGACATGGCGCGGCAGTCTCCGCCGGGCACGCCAGTCGGCGAGCGCAGCATCCCACTCGGCCCGAGGGCGGACGTGGCCGGGCAGTTCGGGCGCTTCCAGCCGCCAGCGTGCCGGGGCCAGCACGATGCGGCCGTACCGCAGACGTGGAAGGAACGGCATGGCCGCTGCGGCGCCCCAGTCGAAGACGGTGACCTGCGCGTACTGGGCGCGGGACAGTTCGGTGAGGAACCGCACCAGTGGCGGGGTGTGGGTGTGGAGGTTCAGGGCGTGCATCCCGATGGCCTCGACGCGGTGGCCTCGCTCGGGGACGGCGAGGTACATGCGGCGGCCGTCGCACCCCACAGCCAAGTCCTCCGGGGTGAGGACGGTGTCCTGCGGGGCGCGGTGCTCCTGAAGGCTGATCACGGTGGGTAGGAGCTGTGGGGAGCGGGTGACGTGGGCGCTCTCTGGGAGCAGGGGCGGGAAAGAGAGCTGTGCGGGCACGGTGTTGCCGTCCGCGGCCGGGAGGTCGGCAAGCTCGGCGGCCAGGGCCTCCCGATCGGCGGGGGCCAGCACGCTGAGGAACCGGCCCGCGGAGACGCCGGCACCACGGGACACGCTCACGGCCTCCAGCCGGAACCGCCCACGCTGCAACTCCTCCAGGCTGGCTGCATGCACCCGCACCCCGATCTCCAAGTGCGGCGGCAGCCGAGGCTCGTCGGGACCCACGTCCAGGGCGTCAATCTGTTCGTCCGTGAGGAGCACTTCGTCACGGCCGTCGAGCGCAGCGGCCTGAGCCAGCCGTATAGGGACGTCATCCCGAGCGGAGCCGCGGGGACTGCGTGGGCTGGCCGGAGCGCCTGGGTAGCCGTCGGGATAGCCGGTGCCGCTGTCCGCGACAACCTCCGCGAGCGGGACCATCGTGCCGATGCCGTACCGCTCGTAGAACCGCTGGTGGTACTCGTTCCAGGCGGCGGTCCCGTACGGGCGGCTGCTCAAGCGGGTCAGGATAAGAGCGGCGCGCTCTATCTCTCGGGCGACCGCTTCCGGCAGAACGAGCCGCGCATCCAGGCGGAGGTCGAGCGCGACGGGGTGGCGACGCAGGCCCGGGACGAGGTCTCGCATCCGCGCCGCGACGCTGTCCCGGCCGCCGTGCGTGGCGCACAACTCCAGGCCCGCCCGGACCGCGTGGAGTTCGCGTACGGTCTCCGCGACCGGGGCGAGACTTCCAGCGTCGATCACGTCGAGCTGGCTCACCAGATACCCGAGGGCATCGGTCTCGGTGCTCGGAGCGTGCAGGCCCGTGATCAGCACCCGCCGCCGGATCAGCTCCGCCAGCAGTTGACGCGCCTTCTCGGGACCGGCCTCGGGGAACTCCGCTCGGAGCTTGTCCACGAGGGTGCCGAACCGGATCGGCGCCCAGGTCGCGGCAAGGACTGCGCGCACCGGTCCGCTCAGGGCCAGGGACGCCTCGACCGCGCGAGTCCGGTCGTCCTGGACGTCGGGCTGGAACGGCACGATGAGCCGGTCTCCCCGGGACGTCACGGTGTTGTTGATGACGACGGGTAGCCGTTCGAGGAGGTCCGGGCAGGACTCCAACCGTTCGACCAGGACCGCCAGCCACTCTGCCCCCGCGCGGCCCACGGCCACGTGCTCCTCGCCCCAGTCAGCTTGCGCCTGCGGGCCGAACTCCGCGGTGGCCACGCCGGCGAACAGACCGAAGGGTGTCGCGCGGTGCTGGGCCCGCAGTAGGTAGCGGGCCACGGACAGCGCCGCGCGCTGCACATCCCGGAGGGCGGGATGCTCGGCCGTACACAGGGCCCCTACTTGCGCGGCCAGGACCGGGCTGGAGTGCTGGAGTGCCTCGGCGACGTCCTTGTCCGCCCAGACCGCGCGTAGCCACGCCACACAGGCAGACAAACCACTGGGCGAGCGGTCGTCGAGGTCAGGGCATGGAGGAAACGGCAGCGAGGGTCGGACCACGGCGCGGACGAGAGCAGTGGAACCGGTGCGGAACGCTGCGCGCGGAGCAACCACCAAGTACCTCCGTAGGTGAGGGGGCGGGCGGCTGGTGCCGCCGCGTGGAGACGCGGCGGCACCAGACCGGGATGGCTTGGGGCCGGATCAGGCGACGTTGGTGGTGCAGGCGCCGCAGGTGGACCCGCAGTTGTCGTCGGTCAGGTTGACCAGGCCCGCCGGGTCGGCGATCTCGACGAGGGAGACGTCCAGGTCGAAGCCGTCCGATGCCCCCGGGATCTGCGGGCGTACTTCGGTGCGGCTGGGAACTACGGTGCTGCGCGGCATGCTTCAACTCCTGGTATTCGTTGTGGTGTTACTGGGCTGGCGCCCACCAGGTGCCGCCACGGGAGCGCTGCCAGACAGGCTGCTCTCCGGACGGCTCCTAGCCGCCCGGCACGAGGGGACGCCTCCGCGTAGGAAGTCCTCGCGGGGTGCCTGCCTCACGCCGGGAAGTCGTGTGCCGGGAGTCTGATCAAGCGGATGCCGGCCGCCGCTCCATGAAGTAGGCGAGCGCCTGGGCCTTGAGGCGATCGAGGCACGGCTCGCACGCGTAGAAGGGGGCGTGCTGCCCGTCCCACTGCACCGGGCCGAGCCAGATCACCAGGACTCCGGTACGCCCGCAGCCGAGCCAGCAATCACCGGTGGTCCACGGCCACTCCATGGAAGGACTTCCCCTTTCTCAGCTGGTCGGGATGGTCGATCTGGCGGCCTGGCAGTGGGGGAGCGCAGGCCCAGAGCTGGAACAGCAGGTCCCGGTGGCGTATCTCGCCCAGCCGTCGAGGTCGTGTCCCCCGTCGTGGTGTAGCCGATCACAGTCCGTCGCTCCGCTTCGGAGCCATCCGGTACGTGCCGCTGCGGTCCGTCGTGCGATCACCGCTGGTCCCGGCTCGGCGATCCCCAACAGGGCCGCCGGGGAGGGCGATTCGGGCCGCGACCTGCGGATTCCGCCAGCTTGATCGGCTACACCACTCGGCGGGACGCCATCGCCGTCGACCGCTCGCTCCCAGCAGCCGGGCGCAGAGGGCGCAGTCCGTGGCCATCTGCTGCCGGGGCCGGAGTCGAGCGAGATCCGGAAGGGGCAAGGGTGCCGTGGCCGGGCTGCTCACTTGCCGCCCTCGGTACGGAGTTCCGCCCAGACCTCTTTGCCCCAGGGGCGTCTGCCCGAGCCTTGGAGGTCGTAGCCCCAGCGGTCGGCGACAGCATCGACGAGGAGCAGCCCGCGCCCCGACTCGACGTCGTCAGCCGCCTGGCTGAGTATGGGCAGACGCGCTGGTTCCCGGTCCAGGACCCCGACACGCAGTCGTGTCGCGTTCAGCCGCCCAACCGTGAGGTGAATCTCGGGACACCGAGTGTGCCTGGAGGCGTTCGCGATCAGCTCCGTGACGATCAGCGCGGCACGGTCGGCGAGGCCGTCGAGGTGCCACACACCGAGGACGTCTCGGACGAGTTCGCGGCCGAGCTCGGCCGTGGACGGCTCGCACGGGAAGGTCTGGCTGTACGTGGGGTGGCCGACGGATGGGACCTCAACTGGTGTTTTCAGACTCGTCATTGGGTGGAGCCTTCGTGTCGTCTCGGCGCCCGGCCCGCCCCCGCGGGGGTACCTCCGGGGCGGGCCGGGCCGTCAACAGCCGCTCGCGAGGTGGGGCATGCGAGCGACCAGCACCCAGACAACTCCCTTTCCCAGCAGGTTGGTTAGGACGTTCAGGTGGTCAGCCGACGGACCGACCTAGGGCGTTTTGACTCCCCCTTTACCTGGCGGGCGGGGATCGTGCGGGCTACCGTGCCCGCATGGACACCACCCGCAACACCGTTCTTGAGGCGTGGATGACCGAACACGGCTACAGCTCCAACAGCCTCGCCGAGGCCGTGAACAGCGCCATTGAACGGTTGACCGGGCGCCCTGGAGGACTCGACGGCTCATCGGTCCGGGCATGGAAAGCGGGCCGGGTCACGTGGCCAAAGTCCGCTGCCCGCAAAGCACTTGAGGACGTCACCGGACTACCCGCCGTCGCTTTAGGGTTCGTGCCACGGGGCCGGCCTTCGTCCACCCCAGCACCATCGCACCAGGAGGAGGACCCCGACATGAAGCGCCGTACCCTCGTCGGAGGCATCGCGGCGGCAGCCGCCGCAGCTGCAGCCGCACCCGGCACCGCATCGCCGCGCCGTATCGGCATGACCGACGTCAACCGCCTGAACAAGCGCTTCGCCGAGATCATCGCCAGCGACCACCGCCACGGCGGACAACTCGGCATCGAACAGCGGGCCGCCGCCCTCGCCGACGAGGCACTCAACCTCCAGAACGCCGGCAGCGCCACCCAGCGCGTACGAAGCAACCTCTACGCCTCCGCAGCCGCCTTCCGCTCCTCCGCGATGTGGGCCGCCATCGACGGCCGGCGCTACGACGTCGCCAAGGCACACATGCGCGAGGCCCAGGCCCTCGCCGAGATGTCCGGCGACCAGGCGATCAAGTTCCGCATCTGGAGCCACGCGGGCACCATGTACCGCCACATGGGCCGCCCCGCCGACGCGTTCGCCGCCAACGACGTCGCCCGCAACCTGCACCTCACCCGCCGAGACCCCCTGTTCGCCTCCCTCGGCCTGGCCCGCCAGGGCGCCATCCACGGCACGGCACAGGACCGCACCGGCACCCGCCGCGCCTTCGATCAGGCCCAGGACGCCATACTGCGCGCCGACCCCGCCGACTACCGGCCGCTGTGGATGCTCGCCTTCTACGACCAGGCCGAGCTGGACTCCCTGGCCCTCTCCGCGCACTTGGCACTCGGTGACTACTCGACCGCCGAGTACCACGCCCACCGCTGCCTGTCCGCCCTCCGGCCCCACATGATCCGCTCCCGGGCCATCACCACGACCCGCCTCGCCCACGCCCAGCTCGCCCAGGGCGCCCCCGACGCCGCCACGGCCACCGCGATGAAGGTCCCCGCCGAAGCCGCCACCCAGCACGCCCGGGTCACGCGCATGCTGCAGGAGTTCGGGGCCGCACTGCGCGCCACCGCGCCGGGCAGTTCCACCGTGCAGACCTGGACCGAGCACACCGCTGCCTGGAGGATGGCCGCATGACCACGGCGCCCGCCAACGAACTACGCACGTTCACCACCCTCGACACCGTCCGCGGCGATCTCCTCGACGTGTACGCCGACGTGCGCGCCCCGCTCCTCCACCTGCCGAACTACGCGGTCACCGCGTTCGGCGAACGCCTGGACCGACACGGCACCGAGCCGGGGCTCACGGCCGTCCTCGCGTATGCGGACGGGCATCCGGTTGGCTACGCCTACGGCAACACCATCGAGCACGGCGACCGGTACTGGCAGCGCACCAGCCCGACGCCGGCGGAGAAGTACACCGAGCACCCGGCCGTGGCCCTGAAGGAGATCGGCGTCCGGCCAGCCTGGCGGAAGACCGGTACCGCCCTCCGCATCCACGACGCCCTCCTCGCCACCCGCGACGAGCCATTCGTCACGCTCATGGTCAACCCAGCGGCCGGCGACGGAAAGGTCCACGCGCTCTACACGTCGTGGGGGTACGAGGACATCGGCCAGAGCCAGCCGTCACCGGCCTCCCCGGTGCTCACAGTGATGATCCGCGCCATCCGCTGACCGGCACCGGCTGGTGCTACGGCACCCTCGGCCTTGTCGGCGACCAGCAACTCGCCACCCGCGCCCCTATGCGACGCAGACCGCAAACGCGTGGCCGAGCAAGCCTTCGTGTACCACCTGGCCGACCCCGCCAACCCGACTAACTCATCAACCATGGCCTGTACCACGGCATCGACGGCCTGCTGGGCGAGGTCTGCGGCATTGCCGACGCCTTCACCATCCTCGGCAGACTGTCAGACCCGGGTGCCATGCTTCTTGGATGGTCAGCAAGAACAAGTGGCGGCGTGGGCGGGTCAGGGGTCGTGTCCGTTCTTGTGGTGTAGCCGATCACCCTGCGGTCGTGTTGGTGGTGTTCGGTAGCGCGGGGGCGCTTTCGGGGCGCTCGTTCCGCTCAGCGCCGATCCGGGCCGTGGCCTCGGCCTCGATCAACTCCTGGAGCATCCGCTCAGCCACACCGCGGACGAGTTCGAGCCCGCCCGCCGAGCGTAGTGACTCCAGCAGGCGTAGTGGGTCAGACTGGGACAGGGTCACCGAGCACCTTCCAGGTTGCACTGGCCGTTCATCAAGGAGAGTTGCAGGTGGCCCGCCTGCTGGGCAGGGAACGGAATCACCATCGGCGCACGCCCCCAGGCGTACGCCCTAGCCGTGATCGGCTACACCGCCTAGTGGGACGCCATCCGAGGACCGGAATGGGCCGGCACTGTCGTCGGCACCCAGTGGGGTCCGGCAGCGGTGTTCACAGGAGGCCGGAGCTATACGGTGCCTGCGGCCTCCTCCCCTGCTGCCGAGCCTGTAGAAGTCCTCACGGCCCAGTTCCATGCCGCGATCCCGATTCCGGCCGACTCAGACGGAGACGGCCGGCGCATGTGTCTCATCGCCTTCTCCACCCCGGACATCACGCACCGGGAGACGTGCTACGCCCCGATCACGGCCGGAGTTCTGCGGAGCCTCCGCTTCATCGAGAACAGCCCGGATGACGCGCGAGGCCGCATCTCTGTCGATCACGACGGCGGTTCTGATCGGCCGCCTCCGGTGACCGGCTGGTCTCGGCTGAGTGTGCGCCCGAGTATCGGGCCCCGGTAGCTCGGCTTCGGGACCGCTCGGGTGCCAGGAGATCTGTTCGCGGTGGCCATGGCACTGACCATGAGCGGGTTCCAGAACCACGGCGACCGCGCTGACATGCCGCCGTCGGCCCGGTGAGCTCGCCGAGGCCAGCATGGTGTGCGGGGGGGGAGGGCCGGATCCGGTGTCGACGCCGTGGCCGGGAAGACCCTGCCCACCCGGAGCGCGGGCGGTGTGCCCGGACCTCACGAAGGGGTTCGGAGGGGGTCGGAAGCGGTTCGGAAGCAGGTCGGTTCTGGCCACGGAAGCGGCCGTGCTGGTGGCATCGGAGGCATCAACCGCCCGCCCGCGCACCGCTGTCCACCGTCGGCCCGCGGCGGAACCGTCGCGTACGCACGTACCGTACGGGCCGCCGTGAGGGCAGCCGGGGGCGGGCGCGCCGCACTGCTGTGATCTCTGGAGAACCGCATGACCACCCCAGGGCTGACACCGCCTGCCGAGCCTCCCGACGCACCGTCCACCCACCGGGCACCGCCCGCCTACCGCCCCCCGGGGCTGATTCCCCCGAACGGCCCCGCCCGCACCTGGGGCCTCGCGGTCACCGCCACGCCCCTGCTGCTCGCCCTGACGATGTCGCTGCTCGGCAGCTCTTCCGACGGCTCCGCCTCCACTGGATCAGCCGGATCTGCCGGATCCGCCCACTCCTCCCGGTCGTCCGCGTCGTCCGGGTTCCGCTTCTTCGGTCCGGACGCCTCCGGCTCGGGCCCGCGGGCCACAGCCGGCCGGGCGACCGACGAGGCCTCGGACACGCCGCCCGCGTGGCCGTACGGCGGCACCGGGACGCCGGACGCCCACAGCACCCCCGAGCCGACCGCGACCGACGGCTACGGCGAGGACGGCGATGAAGAAGGCGGCTACGGGGAGGGCGGCCGCGCCGGTCCGACGGACACCGGCACCGCCACCGCCACCCCGGCCTCGGGCGCGGGCGGTGGTCCGGGCGGGGTCGTCACCGCCTACTTCGAGGCGATCAACGCCCGCGACTACCGCACCGCCTGGGACCTCGGCGGCAAGAACCTCGAGTCCAGCTACGGCAGGTTCGTCGCGGGCTACGCCGACACCGCGCGGGACACCATCAGCATCGTGTCCACGGACGGCCCCGAGGTGCGGCTGACCATCGAGGCTCTTCAGACGGACGGCACGACGCGCTCGTACGAGGCCACCTACACGGTGCACGACGGCGCGATCACCGCAGGCAAGGGCATCCGGACCGACTGACACCCACCGGGCGTGCCCGAAGGGGGTGCGCCCGCCACGAGCGGAGCGCTGAACCACCATGGCAACAGGAACACTTGCCCCCCGTCCACCCGGCCCGGAGCCACAGGACCCGCGGGAACACCGCGAGTACGCGCGCACCAGAGCCACCAGACTGCTGTCCGCGGGTACCTACCTCGATCCCGGCTACCGGCGCGACGTGATCCGCGAACTGCTGGACGAGCAGTTCAGGGTGGTCGCGCCCTCCTTCGGCTACGACACCGTGTCCGTCCTCGCCCACGCCCTCGCCGCGCGCCGGCTGCACCGTATGCAGTGGGCGTCCGTGGCCGGTGTGGCGGCCGTGATCCTGCTGCTGATGTCCAGCGGCGTGCTCGGCCAGTCCCTCGGCTTCTTCGTGCTGTGGTGGGCGCCGTGGGCGGCGGCCTATCTGCGCCGGATCGTCACCCTGCACATCCTGATGACCCGGCTGCGGGAGAACGGCCCGGACGGCGGTTTCGACGGGGCCTGCCCGACGCACGCCCTGCTGACCCCCGCACTCGCCCACAAGATCGACGACCAGCAGGCCAGCCGCAGCGGTCTGGTCTTCTACGGCGGCTACCGGCCCTTCGTCGGCGCGGGCGTGGCGCTGCACGACTGGTCCAACGCGCAGCTGCTGCTCGGCGCGCCGAAGACCCGGATCATGGCGCGCAAGAGCGAGGACGGCTCACCACCCGACCTCGACACCGTCGAGCGCCGGCAGGTGCGCCCGTTCACCGTGCGTGACATCACCGATCAGGTCGCCACCCGGATGGCCGCCGATCTGCGCGACGAGGCCCGCGCCGTCGAGCGGATCGACGGCCTGACCGTCGAGCGGCGCCTCTACACCACCGCGATCAGCACCAAGGACCGCTCCACCGGCCGCGGCTGGTCCGGCCTGCCCGGCGTGGCCGACCTGTCCGGCATCCACTGGCGGGAGGACTACGACGCGGCCCGCGAATACCTCTGTGTGCGCATCGGCTCCTGGGACGAGGAGCTGGTGACCTCGGTCTTCGTCGGGTTCGACATCAAGGGCAACACCCTGCACACCGAGTTCCACACCCGTGTGCTGGGGCCGCTCGTGGAGGACTTCCACCTCGTCGACCAGTTGCCCCGGTCCGTCGACGGGCGTCTCGCGGTGCGCGTGGCGTGGGACATGTTCATGGTCCTGGTGCGCTGGTGGTCGTTGGTGTGGCTGTGGCCCTTGCTGCTGGTGCCGAAGCGGTTCCTGCCGGAGTGGGTGGTCCGGTGGACCCGGCCCTGGCGGGCCAGGGGCGCCAGGAGGGCGACGGCCGTGGTGCTGCCGCCGGACGGGGCGGCCGACACCAGCGAGTTCCGGCTCGGCCGGTACGTCAACCGCCGGCGCAACTGCGGTGCACTGGCCAGCGTCAGGGAGCTGGCCACCAGCGCGACCTACCACCACTTCTTCCAGTACTCCGACGCGGTCAAGTACATGAAGATCGTCGAGCGTCGTCTGCTCCAGAACATCCGCGCGTTCCTCGACGAGCACGACGTCGACCTCGCCGAGCACGACCGCGCGCAGACCAACATCCTGCTGGGCGACAAGAGCCAGAACTTCTTCGGCGGCCGGCAGAGCGGGTTCGGATACAACCACCAATCGTCGAGCGGCGGTTCATCGGGAGAGGCGGGATCGTGACCACGCATCAGGGCCACACCGGCGGCGACAACAGCCAGAACTTCTTCGGCGGCGAGCAGAGCGGATTCGGATACAACGTCCACAACGCACCGCCGCAGCCCGCGCCGTCCGCCGAGCAGGAGGCCGCACGCGCGGCCCGGGCGCGCGCGGACCACGGACGCAGCCGCAGTGTCTTCGTCGTGCACGGCCGCGACGAGGAGGTCCGCTCGGCGATGTTCGGGCTGCTGCGCCGGCTCGACCTGCGCCCGCTGGAGTGGGAGCGGCTGGTCCGGGCCACCGGGGGAACCGCGCCGTTCCTCGGGGAGGTCGTCGAGAAGGCGCTGTCGCAGGCGCAGGCGGCACTGGTGCTGTGCACCCCGGACGACGTCGCCAAGCTCCATCCGCACCTGCTCGGCGACAACGAGCCGCACCACGAGACCCGGCCGACCGGCCAGCCCCGGCAGAACGTGCTGATCGAGCTCGGCATGGCGCTGATGGCCTACCCGGAACGGACGATCATCGTGCAGGTCGGCCAGGTGCGGCCGGCCGCGGACCTGGCGGGCCGCAACGTCATCCACTTCGACGGCTCCGAGACCGCCGTGTCGAAGATCGTCGAGCGGCTCAAGGGAGCCGAGTGCGATCTCGACGACACCCGGCCGGACTGGCGCGACGTCTCGTACTTCAGGAATCTGGCCGCCTACCGCCGACTGGCCTGACGGACGCCGCGAGGGGGCCGGACGGCGCGAGGGGGCCGGACCCCGCGTGCCTTCGGCCCTCCTCGTGCGCGGCGCCAGCCGCCGGCCGGTGTACGCGTCGGGTCCGTCCGCACGCTACCGGTCCGGTTCCGCCGCCAGGGCGTCCAGGAACGCGGCCAGCTCGCGCATGTCGACACGCTCCAGGTCCTCGGGGCGTATCACCACGCGCAGTTCCCGGCAGATCGCGCTCTCCCGGGACCGGGCCACGAAGGACACCAGGATCAGCCGGAGGAGGCTGTCCCGGTCGAGATGGCCGAGCCGGGCCAGCCCGGACCCGACCAGCGGCATCGCCACCGCCTCCAGTTGGGCGTGTGTGCGCAGCGCGTCCCACAGCCCGCCCAGACCTCGCCACAGGTCCTCCACACCGGAGGCGGCCACGTAGTCGTTGCCGATCCGGCTGTAGGCCACGCCGAACACCAGCCGCGGCCGGGCGCCCAGCACCGCCACCGTGCCGATCGGATAGCGGTCGAGCCTGCCGAGCGGCTTGTCCGCCCGCCGCTCGCGCGCGACGGGCCGGGCCGGGGCGAGCGCCGCGCCCAGCTCCGCGTCCAGGCGGGACACGTCGCCGCCGTACCGGCGGTCCAGGAGCTGGGCCTGCACGCTGCGGCCGTTGATGACCCGGCCGCCGGCCGAGAGGGTGTCGAAGGTGTCGCAGAACCCGACGACGAGGTGGGCCGACTGGTCGAACACGTCGCCCGCCTCGACGACCACCGTCATGTCGGGCCGCCGGAACACCTGCCGCACCCGGGTCACCGGACGGGCTCGCAGCAGCCCCCAGCCCAGGCACGCCCCCACCGACAGCCCGACGGCCACACCGGAGCCGATGTGCGGCACGAACGGGCCCACGACCTGGAGCACGGCGGACAGCCCGCCGAACGCCACCATCGTGTCGCGTACGAAGACCTGCCGGACGCGCCGCGTGGCACGCGGCAGACGGGGCAGGGCGCGGGGGCGGGCGAGGCCCGGCCGCCGCCGCGGGCGCGGTGCGGGGTGCGGCCGGGGGCGCGGTGCGGGGCGCGGTCCTGGGTGCGGCCGGGCGGAGCCGGGGGATCCTAACGGGTCCGTCGGGTCCAGGGCACCGGAATCACCCGAAGACATGGCTGCCCCACGACGCGCTGATAATCTGGCAGCCGCTATCACCTGACGCGGAGTGACGCACACATGCCGGGGGGCGACGGGGATGTCCGGTGCGAGAGCGTGTATCCGAGTGAAGATACTGGGCCCGGTCCAACTCGAGGTCGACGGGTCTCCGGTCCGGCTGACGCCGCTGACCGTACGGCTGCTGGTCCGCCTGGTGGTGGCCGGGGGCGAGGCGGTGCCGGTGCGGCAGCTCCGCCGCGACGTGTGGGGGCTCGCCGACGAGCCGCGCCATCTGGACCAGCGCAATCGCAACGAGGTCCAGAAACGCGTCCTGGAGCTGCGGCGCGCGCTGGCCCCCGGCCAGGGCGGCACCGGAGCGGCCATCCTGCGCACCGAGCAACAGGTCACCGTGCAGGGCCCGGAGACCGCCTACCGCCTGGTGCTGCGACCCGAGGAGCTGGACAGCGCACGCTTCACCGCGATCGTCGGCGACGCCCTGCTCGCGCCGCCGGCCACCGCCGCGCACCGTCTGGCCGAGGCGCTCGCCCTGGTACGGGGACGGCCGCTGGCCGAGGTGAACGGCGAGGGCTTCGCGGTCCCCTTCATCCGCCGTCTGACCTCCCTCCAGGAGTCGGCACGGCGTGAACTGGTGCGGGTACAGAAAGACTTGGGCCGGCCCGAACGCGCGCTTCCGGTCGCCGAGCTGCTCGCCCACGAGCACCCCGACGACACCGAGGCCGCGCGCGAGCTCGACACGCTCCGCGCGGAGCTGCGCGCCCGGCACGGGGACGAACTGCTGCGGCACCGGGTTCCGTTGCCCGGCCGGCGGGCGGAAGTGGTGCTGGTCCGGGGCGACCTGTTCGACCAGACGGACTGCAACCTGGTGATCGGGTTCTCCGACACCTTCGACACGGAGACCGCCGAGGATCTCGTGATCAGCCGCGAGAGCGTGCAGAGCCAGCTCGTCGAGCGGCTGTTCGACGGGCGGCGCCGCCTGCTGGACGACAGGCTGCGGGCGGGGCTGCGCAAGACGAAGCCGGTCGGCACCGAGAGTGTGCGGTCCAAGCCGCTGGGCCGGCGGGTGCGTTACCCGGTGGGCACCACCGTGGTGGTCCCGGTCGACGGCCGCCGGGTGTTCGCCACCGCCTATTCGCAGCTCGGCAACGATCTGGTGGCCAGGTCCAGCGACCGTGACCTGCGGCTGAGTCTGGAGAATCTGTGGTCCGCGGTGGCGGTGCACGGCCTGTTCAAGCCGGTCGCCGCCCCGCTGATCGGCTCCGGGCTGGCCCGTGTCACCGATCTGGACCGGGGCCAGCTGGTCGCCCTGATCGTGGACTCCTTCATCGACGCCTGCCGCCGTCACCCCGCCCTGACCCCCGAACTCCGGCTCGTCATCCGGCCACAGGAGCTGGCCCGGACCGACCTGACCCTGGTGGAGCAGCGCTTCCAGGACCTCGTACCCGGTCCGCGCGCGGCGGACTGACCGCGAAGGCGAGGCCGGGCGGGGGCCCGGACGTTTCCCCCGGGCCGGCGGGCTGCTCCGCATCTCCAGCTCCCCCTTCGCGGGATCTCCCGCCGTCCGCGCCACACGCCGCCTCGCCCGGCCTCACCGCCGTCCACCAGACCACCCCGGACACTTCCGCCGGAACCCGCCAACCGCTTCCGATCCGATTCCGAGGCGCTCCCGCCGGCCGTGCGCGCAGGGGCCGCGGAGCCCGGGCCGACGCCGGGCACCACCGGCGCGCCGGAGACGACGGGCGGCCGGGGGGCGCCGCCGCCACCGGCAGCCTGAGCCGCGGCCGGGCCGGGACACGCAACCGGGCGGGGGCCGCCCGCCGTGCGGGAGCACGTCACGGCGGGACGACGGCTGAACGGGGGCGGGACGACGGCTGAACGGAACGGGGCCGCCGGCACGGACCGGACCACAGCCCAAAGGTCCCCACCCGGCTCCCGCACCCGCACCCGCACCCGCACCCGGAGGGGACGCAGCCGCGGGCCGTCCGCCTCCGGACGGGCCGCGGCGCCCGCCACGGGTGCCGGACTCCCGTTCCGGATCAGGCCAGGCCGAACTTCTCGGCGTGGACCTGTCCTGCCGGGACCCGCAAGGACCGCAGCCCGGTGAGGACGGCCTCGGTCATGGGAGGCGGTCCGCAGACGTACACGTCGCGCTCGGTGATGTCGGGGACCAGCTGGTGCAGGGCGGCCGGGTCGAACGGCGAGGTGCCGTGCTCGCCGGTCCTCCCGGTCAGCAGGTGCAGCCGTCCGCCGCGGCGTCCGACCAGGTGCCGCACCTCGTTCAGCAGCACGGCGTCGGCCTCGCTGCGCACCCGGTACAGCACGACGACGTCTCCGGTCGCCTCCTCCTCCAGCAGCGCCCGCACCGGCGTGATCCCCACGCCTCCGGCGATCAGCAGGGTCCCGGTCCGGGTCCGGTGCAGCGAGGTGAACGCCCCGTACGGCCCCTCGACGAAGGCGGGGCCGCCGACCCGGAGGTTCCGCAGCCCGGCGCTGGCCGTGCCGGCCGCCTTCGCCGTCAGGCGCAGCCCCTGGCCGCTCGGGGCCGCCGACAGGGAGAAGGGGTTGGCCAGCCACCAGTGCTGGTGACCGGGGAACCGCCAGATGCAGAACTGCCCGGCCCGCGCCGGGAGTCGGTCCAGGTTCCGGCCGGTGACGTACACGGACACCACCTCGTCCGACTCCGGTACCACGGCCGCGACGCGGAACCGGTGGTAGGCGTTGCGCCACAGCGGCATCACCAGGCGCCCGGTCAGCAGGGCACCGAAGGCGGACAGCCACAGGATCCACCAGTAGGCCGTGGCGAAGGCGGAGAACGTGAAGGTCGTGGTCTCCAGCAGCTGGTGGACGAACGACAGGCCCAGCGCCACGTAGAGCAGCAGGTGCAGACCGTGCCAGACCTCGTACCGCAGGCGCCGGCGGAGCGGACGGGTGGAGATCACGGCGATCACGACGATCACGGTCGCGGCGAGTATGCCCAGCAGGGAGGCCGGCACGCCGCTCAGTGCGACGAACGTCTTCGCCATGGACGTGTCGTCGAGCATCGCGTAGCCGAGCACCACCAGCGTGGCGTGGGTGAGGACCGTCCACAGCAGAGTGAAGCCGACCCACCGGTGCCACACCGTGAGCCGGTCCATCCCGATACGGCGGTCCAGCCAGGGCAGCCGTGCCACCAGCAGCAGCTGACACAGCATCAGCAGCGACGCGTGCAGCCCGAAGAACCTGGCGGCCGTGAGCACGTCGTTCTTGCCCGGACCGGCGCCGAGGAACAGCACCTCGGTGATCACCACGTTCGCCACGACGAACGTCCACATCGCCCGGCGCGCCGCAGCCACCGGAAGCACGGTGCCTCCCCGCACCGAGTCGCCCGCCACCGCCATGGTTGCCTCACATCCCCCGTGGCCGCCGCGTCCGCGGCCTGTATGCGCCGTCCATCCCCATGAAGACCGAGTGACTCGTCCATCCGCGCACCCCGATCGGACAAGGATACGGAGCGCGGGCCCGGTCCGTTCAAGCCGGAACGGCCGAGTTCGTCGAATCCGAGGACGCATGGAGGCGTAGGGTGCCGGGCTTGGTGATCGCTACGGTGCGCTCGTGGGACGACGAGGAAGGGTGGGGCGTGCTCGACTCGCGGGAGACCCCCGGCGGCTGCTTCGGCCACTACTCCGCCATCCAGGCCCCGGGCTGTTGCACCCTGTCGCCCGGGCAGCGCGTGGAACTCACCTGGGAGGCGCCCGGCTTCGCCCAGGACGGATACGACTACCACGCCCTCGGTATCGCGCCCCTGACGCCCCGGACCTGACCGCCCGCGTGTTCCCGGCGTCAACGTGACCTCTTGCAGGCCGATTTGGCAGGCCGGCCCGGGTCCGGGACCGGGTCACCCGTGGCGGTGAACGGGTCAGGGCGGGACAGCCGAGGGCCCCCGCGGGGTTGTGCCGGGCGTTCGTCCGGAGAGCCTGGAAGGGGACCGTCCGGGCCACGCCGTACGTCGCACGCCTCACGACCGCTCTCGCCGCCGCGGGGGTCCTCCTCGTCACCGCCTCCGGGAGCACTCAGGCCTTAGCGGTCGGGTCGACTCCCGTGCACTCCTTCGCGTACAGCGTGGGCGGCGTGACCATGAGCGTCCTCCGGGGGCCGGAAGGGCCGGAAGGGCCGGAAGGGAGGGGCCTGACGTCCGGCCCGAGGGGGTGCCGGGCCTCCCGTCGGGGCGGGTTCGCCGGCACCCCTGCGGGTCAGGCTGCCGCGAGGGCGGCCGGGGGTGCCTCGGCTGCGGCCAGCAGACTCGTCAGCGTCGCCCGGGCGCGCGCCACGCGGGAGCGGACCGTACCGATCGGGCAGTCGCTGATCGCGGCCGCCTCCGCGTAGGGGAGTCCGACCAGCTGCGTGAGGACGAACGCCTCCCGCCGCTCCTGCGGCAGCGCGGCCAGCAGGTCGAGCAGGGCGACCCCGTCGTCGAATCCGGGAAGACCCCTCGGCTGGGTCAGCTCGCAGGCGACCTGCCAGTCCTTCACGTCGGACAGCCGCGGCCGCGCCGCGGCGTGGCGGTAGCTGTCGACGACCGCCCGCCTGGCGATGGACAGCAGCCACGCCCGCGCCGAGGAGCGGCCCTCGAAGCGGTGCAGGCTGCCGAGAGCACGCAGGAACGTGTCCTGGGCCAGATCGTCCGCGGCCTGGGGGTCGCCGCACAGATAGGCGACGTACCGCAGCACGTCACGGTGCAGAGCCCGGACGAAGTGCTCCACCGCGGCCGGGTCGCCGCTCCGGGCGGCCAGCGCCCAGGCCGTGATCGACTCGTCGGCCGGTACGGCCTGTTCGGTGGTGCCGTGCGGGGTGGGCAGGGCAGAGGTGATCACCTGGTGTCCTTCTCCATGTCGGTGATCCGGACCGCGGCACGCCTCGGCGCGGGCGGTCCGGTGAGGGGGACGGCCCTACGGCACCCCTGCGCCGCGGCGGCGTCCGAGGACGCCCGCGGCACCCGTGGCGGCGTACGGCCGAGACCCGGGGCGCACAGGGGCGGCCCGGGGAACCAGCTGCCGTCAGAGGACAGCGGCTCCCGCGGGCGGCCCCCTGGTGGTGATCGCGTGGCCGAGGAGCAGGAGGTTCGGCGCCCGGTCCGAGCGGGGGCGTCCGGCCCGGACCGGCGGGCGGACGTGCACGGCTCCGGGCCCGGCCAGCAGGAGCCTCAGCGGCGCCGCCAGCCGGCCGGCCACGGCCCGCACGATGCGGAAGGCCGCCCGCTCGCCGTACGCCAGCCACAGACCCGTCAGCAGCGCCGCCAGCACGTGCGCCGCGAGCATCCCCCACGACGAGCCGCCGTGCATCAGACGGCCCATGTGGTCCATGTGGTCCATCTGGTCCAGCCGGCCCAGGGGGGTCATGTCCGCTGTCCCGCCCAGGTGGGCCAGGTGCCCCGTGTGGGCCATGCGGGGCGCGGCGCCTTCGCCACCCATGCCTCCCATGCCGCCCAGGTGCCCCGCATGCGGCGCCGGGTACCCGTGCGCGCCTCCCGCGGCGGCCGCGGAGGTCCCGGGGGCCGTGCCCGACTGGGCGTACGAGAACGCGGAGTGCAGCGCGGTCTGGGCGGCGACGGCGGCGGCCACGATGAGGGGCAGGCCCCGCTCCCGGCCGGCGAGGGACCAGCCGAGCAGGCCGGCCGCGAGGCCGCCCGCGGCGAGGGTCCAGGCGGGTACGTGACGGCCCGACATGAGGACGTGGCCCAGGGCGGCGAGCAGTACGCAGACGGCCGCGAACACTCCGGCCCGTAGTGTGCGAGAACACCACCCAGCAGTCATCGGGCCTCATCCTCGCATTCGGGCGGCGCTCTTCACGGGCTGATACGGACGTGGCCCCGTTCCCGCACTCACCCGGACGACTGTGAGCCGCGCCACGTCGCGGGGGCGCGCGGGGCGCGCTCTCAGAACGTCCGGCCTGCGGGGCCGACCACCACCGCGAGGGTGCGGACCGGCCCGCTGTGTTCGAAGTGGAGCGTGAACGGTACGAGGTCGCCGGCCTGCCAGGTCCGCCGCGGACGCAGCGTCACGTCCAGCCCGCTCGGCGACATGGACAGCGTGGTCCCGGCCCGGACGGTGGTGGAGGGGACCGTGTCCCGGTAGGCGGCGGTGGTGCCGTTCCTCCGGTGGCGGCTGAGGGCCGCCTCCCCGGTGCGCGGGGACGTCACGGACAGCAGCCGGTCGTCGGCGCCTCCGGAGTTGGTGATGTCGAAGAAGGCCGCGGTCTCGGCGCCGCTGCCGCCGGTCGGCAGGAGCACCCGTCCGGAGGTCACGGAGATCTCCGCCGGGCTTCCGGCCCGTCCGGCGGCGACCCACGACGTCAGGCCGGCGAGGGCGAGGGAGGCCGCCGTGACCGGGGCGAGCGCCGCGGCCACGGTGTCGCCGAGCCGACGGCGGGTGGGCCGCCACGGGTGCTGCTGTCCGGTCACCGGTTCCTCCTGCGGGCGGGTGAGGGCTGCCAGGCCCGCAGCCGGAGGCTGTTCGCGACCACCAGCACCGAACTGGCGGACATCGCGGCGGCGGCGAGCATGGGGTTGAGCAGGCCGACCATGGCGAGCGGCACGGTGACGGCGTTGTAGCCGAACGCCCAGGCCAGGTTGGCGCGGACGGTGCCCAGGGTGCTCCGGGCCAGGCGGACGGCATCGGCCAGGGCCTCGATGTCGCCCCGGACGAGGGTGACGTCGGCGGCCCCGATCGCCACGTCGGCACCGCCGCCCATGGCGATGCCGAGGTCGGCACCGGCCAGCGCGGCCGCGTCGTTGACGCCGTCACCGATGACCGCGACCCGGTATCCCTGTTCCTGGAGGCCGCGGACCAGGGCCGCCTTGTCCTCGGGAGTGCGGCGGGCGTGGACCTCGTCGATGCCGAGGGCGTCGGCCACGGCGCGGGCGGGCGCCTCGCGGTCCCCGGTGGCGAGGACCGGCCGTACACCGAGCCGCTTCAGCCGGTCCACGGCGCGGTAGCTGCCGGGCCGTACGACGTCCCCGACCTCGATGAGCGCCTGGACGGCGCCGTCCACCCGGACCAGGACGGGTGTGTGCGCGGCGGACCCGGCGGCGGCGAGCGCGTCGCCGAGTACGGCGGGGAGTTCGCCGTCGGGCGCGCCGACCTCGACGAGCCGCCCCTCCACCCGGCCGCGCACCCCGCGCCCCGGCAACGCGGCGAACCCGGTCACAGCGGGCAGCGGTCCGCCGTGCTCGCGCCGGGCGTACGCGGTGACGGCCCGGCCCAGCGGATGCTCCGAGCCCTGCTCCACGGCGCCCGCGAGCCGCAGCACGGCGGCCCGGCCGAGCGGAACGGGCGGTGCGGGCGCGGCGGGCGCGGCGGGCGCGGCGGAGGCGTCCGGCGCGTCGGACCCAAGAGGCCCGCTCGGAGCACCCGGTACGTCAAGCACAGCGGGTCCAACGGAGCCAGCGGGTCCAACGGGTGCAGCGGGTCCAACGGGTGCAGCGGCTTCAGCTGATTCAGCGGCCGCGGCAGGCGCGGCAGGCGCGGCAGGCGCCTCGGCCGGGTCCGGCACGACGGTGACGCGGGCCACGCTCATATGGCCGGAGGTCAGGGTGCCGGTCTTGTCCAGCACCACGGCGTCGAGGTGCTGGAGTCCCTCCAGGGCCTGCGGTCCGGTGACGAGGACGCCCAGCCGGGCTCCTCGGCCGGTCGCGGCCATCAGGGCGGTCGGGGTCGCGAGCCCGAGGGCGCACGGGCAGGCGACCACCAGCACGGCCACGCACGCGGTGATCGCCGCCTGCGGGTCGGCACCGGCGCCGAGCCAGAACCCCAGTGTCGTCACGGCGAGCGCCAGCACGACGGGGACGAAGACCCCGGCCACCGAGTCGGCCAGCCGCTGCGCCCGCGCCTTGCCCGCCTGCGCCTCGGTCACCAGCCGGGTGATCCGGGCGAGTTGGGTGTCCGCGCCGACCGCGGTCGCCCGCACCAGCAGCAGTCCGCCGGCGTTCACGGCGCCACCGACCACCGCCGAACCCGGACCCACCTCGACCGGGTCGGTCTCCCCGGTGACCAGCGACAGGTCGACGGCCGAACTGCCCTCCGTCACCCGCCCGTCGGTGGCCACCCGTTCACCGGGCCGCACGACGAAGACCTGTCCGACGGTCACCTCCTCGATCGGCACCAGGCGTTCGGCGCCTCCGTCGGACACGGACACCTCCTTGGCGGCGAGTCGGGCGAGGGAGCGCAGCGCGTGTGAGGTGCCGCGCCGGGCCCGGGCCTCCAGGGCGCGGCCCGCCAGCACGAACAGCGGTACGCCCACGGCCGCTTCGAGGTAGATGTGGGCCGTCCCGTGGGAGGCGGAGGGCACCAGCTGGAACGGCATCCGCAGGTCCGGCTCACCGGCCCCGCCGAGGAACAGCGCGTACGCCGACCACAGGAAGGACGCGGCCACGCCCAGCGAGACCAGGGTGTCCATGGTGGCCGCCGCATGCCGCAGCCCGCGCACCGCGCGCACGTGGAAGGGCCAGGCGCCCCATACGGCGACGGGTGCGGCGAGGGCGAAGCAGAGCCACTGCCAGTTACGGAACTGCAGGCCCGGTGCCATCGACAGCACCAGCACCGGCAGCGCGAGCAGGGCGGTGACCAGCAGCCGGCCGCGCTCCCGCGGGGCCTCACCGGAGGGGGCGTCCGCCCCGGCCCCCGCGCCGGTCCCTGCCCCGGTCTCGGCACGGGTCCCGCCGCCGAACGCACCACCCGGCCGGTCAGCGGTCCCGTGCACGGGCCCGCGCGGGTGCGGCGGTTCGAGGGGCGCGGCGCTGTAGCCGGCCTGCTCCACGGCCGCCACGAGCCGCCCCGGGTCGACGTCCACCGGATGACTCACCCGGGCCCGCCCGGTGGCGAGGTTGACCGTGGCCGTGACACCGTCCAGCCGGCCGAGCTTCTTCTCCACGCGCCGTACGCAGGCCGCGCAGGTCATGCCGCCGACCGTCAGATCGGTCGTCACCGGGGCGTCCACCGGTTCGGCGGCCATCAGACCCCTCCCCCGCGCCCGTCGCGCCCGCCGTCCACGGGACGGGCCGCGCCGCCCCGCGCGCTCGGGCCGCCGGGCCGCAGGTCACCGAGGCCGAGATGCCCCGTGTGCCCGGAGTGGCCGCCGCCTCCGCCGCCGCCGTCGCTGCTTCCGTCGGTGCTTCCGTCGGTGCTTCCGTCGGTGCTTCCGTCGGTGCCGGAGCCTCCGCCGCCGCTCGCGGGGCCGTGGATGCCCGGCGCGACCGGCCCGACGACGGCACCGGAGGCGTAGGACGCGGCGAAGATCAGGACCAGCAGCAGGAGGAAGCCGCAGAGCGCGGGCGGCACCGGGAACGTCCGCAGCACCGCGCGGGTACCGGAAGGGGGCTGCCGGGACTCGTCCATCAACCGCTTCTCCCTGTCGGAGGGCGCGACGTCGGCCGGATCGCGACGTGCCCCTCAGGGGTCGTACGGGATCCCGCGCGAGTTCCCCGGCCATTCAAGTGACCTGCGTCACACCACGGCCCGGGCCGGACGCACCACCCGCTCCCCTCCCCGACCGTCCACCGTCCGCCCGCCCACCGTCCGCTCGTCCGGCCGTCCGCCCGTCCGCCCGCGTGCCACCGCCACCGTGCGCCCGGTTGCCGGTTGTATGCACGGTATGTCGGATCCCGGGACGCTCATCCTCATCATGACCATCGCGGTGCTGTCCCCGCTGCTGGCGCACGGCGCGAGCCGCTGGCTGCCGGTGCCGCTGGTCATCTTCGAGATCCTGCTCGGGATCCTCGTGGGCCCCGACGTACTCGGCTGGGCCGGGCACGGCTCCCTCATCGACGCCCTGTCCGAGCTCGGACTGGCGATGCTGATCTTCCTGGCCGGCTACGAGATCGACTTCGGCGCGGTGCGCGGCAGTCTGCTGCGCCGGTCGATCGCCGCGTGGGGCGTGTCCCTCGCCGTGGGGCTCGCCGCCGCGTTCGCCCTGAACGGCGGGGCCGCCACGAAGAGCTTCGTGATGGGAACCGCCCTCACCAGCACGGCACTGGGCACGGTACTGCCGGTCCTGCGCGACTCGGGACAACTGCGGGGGCCGTTCGGCACCACGGTGCTGGCGTTCGGCGCGGTCGGCGAGTTCGGGCCGATCATCGCGATCGCGGTGCTGCTCAGCGGGCGCGGGGCGGGCAGGTCGACCGTGCTGCTGCTCGCGTTCGCCGCGATCACGGCCGTGGCCGTCTGGTGGGCGCTGCGCCCCCGCCCCGCCTGGTTCTCGCACGTGGTGCGCCGGACCCTGCACAGCAGTGGACAGTTCGCGGTGCGCTACGTGATGCTGCTGCTCGCCCTGATGCTCGGTCTGTCGGAGGCGTTCGGCCTCGATCTGCTGCTCGGGGCGTTCGCGGCGGGGGTGGTCAGCCGGCTGATCCTGCTCGGGTCCGTGCCCGAGAGCAGCGAGGAGGTGATGGCCCGGATCGAGGGGATCGGCTTCGGTTTCCTGGTTCCGGTGTTCTTCGTGGTCACCGGCATCGACTTCGACCTGGACGCGCTGCTGGACGACGGCCGCCCGCTCGTCCTGCTCCCCGTGCTCCTGCTGCTCTTCCTGCTCGTGCGGGGCGGTCCGGTGCTGCTGCTCGCCCCGCCGGGGATGCCGCGGCACCTCCGGCTCGCCCTGTCGCTGCACGCCTCCACCTGCCTTCCGCTCGTCGTCGCGATCACCACGATCGGCCTGGACGACGAGGTGATCGGCTCGGGCGAGGCGGCGGCCATGGTCGGAGCCGCCATGGTGTCGGTCCTGGTCTTCCCCCTGTTCGCGCTGCGGCTGGGCGCGAAGGGGGCGCCGGTACGTGCGGAGGACGAGGAGACGGAGGCGTGGTGAGGGCCCGCAGGGGCCGAGGAGAGCCCGGCGGCGGTGAGGACACGGCCGGTGAGCACACGGCGGGGCCGGAGAGGACACGGGGCCGGAGAACACGCGAACAGGGCGGGGAGGACACGGAAGCCGGCTGCGGACGCCTGCTGCGGGCGCGGGGTGCCGACGCCGGCAGCGGACGCCGGCAGGCCCTGGCCGGCCGGGCCGGGGGCCGCGCCCGCCGCCCCGTCACCTCGCGGCGTTAGCATCCGGGCCATGACTACCGAACTGAACGGCACCTCTCCCCTCGGCGTCGAGATCGGCGCCCTCACCGGCGGTTCCGCCGACCTGGCCGCCTACGCGGGCAAGGCCGTGCTGATCGTGAACGTGGCCTCGAAGTGCGGTCTGACCCCGCAGTACAGCGGGCTGGAGCAGTTGCACGCCCGCTACGCCGAGCAGGGCTTCACCGTCCTCGGCGTGCCCTGCAACCAGTTCCTCGGGCAGGAGCCCGGTTCGGCCGACGAGATCGCGCAGTTCTGCTCGGCGACGTACGGCGTGACCTTCCCGATGACCGAGAAGGTCGACGTCAACGGGGAGGGGCGGCACGCGCTGTACGACCGCCTCGTCGGGTTCGCGGACCCGGAGGGGCACAGCGGCGACATTCGCTGGAACTTCGAGAAGTTCCTCATCGGCCGCGACGGGCAGGTCGTCGCCCGGTTCTCGCCGCAGACCGAGCCGGACGCCGCCGAGCTGGTGGCGGCCGTGGAGAAGGCCGTCGGCTGAGGAGAAGAGCGTCGGCCGAGGACACGGCCGCGGGCCGGGCGGTGGCGGCGTGGACGCCGTCCGCGGCCGGTGCCGAGCCGGTGAACCCTTCCGGTCGCGGCACCGGGCTCGCGGACCCGGCAGCCGGGGCGGCCCCGGCTCAGAACGCCACCCGGCGCCGGACGGAGTGGGGTCCGCGCGGCGCCGGGTGCAAGCCGAGCCCCCTCGGCTAGGACGGCGAGCTGGTCGAGAGGGCTCTTCGCTTGGTTCTTGTTGAGTTGTCGTGTCATGGGCGGGGGATCAGGAGGTCCCTCCCCCTCACGCCTTGACGGACGTCACGAACGCCTGCCACGCGCCGGTGGGGAAGGCGAGGGTCGGGCCGTCGGTGACCTTGGAGTCACGCACGGACAGTGCGGCCGGGACAGGGGACTTGACCTCGACGCACGCGCCGTTGCCCTGGGAGTAGGACGACTTGACCCACGTGTCCGTCGCGCCCTGCTTGATCGCCATTTTCGCTCCAGTAGCCAGTTGCTTGCCGAGTTGCTGAGTTGCTGAGTTGCTGTGTTTGCGCCAACCCAGGTGCCCGATTGGCGTGATCGACGCTACTCGCCAACTCCACTGACCGGAGGAGCCATTCACTCGACCGGGTGACATATTCCAGAGGGACTTCCCTCTCGGCCGGGCGGCGGTGTATGTTTCCGCGCCAGCATCCTGGCGCCCTACGGAACGGTTTCTGCAACCGACCCGGCCGACGCCTCTCAGCGCTCGCTCGCGTAGTCCTTGGCCACCCGGGAGATGAACTCCCGTGTCTGCTCGACGTTCAGGGCCTGCGCCCTCAAGTGCTCGTACATCACGCTGTACTTGGACACGTCCTGCGCCTTCTCCAGGTACAGGTCGCTGGTGACGCCCTCGATGTAGACGACCGTGGAGTCGGCGGCGTCCGGGAACTCCAGGATGGCGTACTGGCCGCTCACGCCGGGGTGCGCGCCCATGGAGAACGGGATCACCTGCACGGTGACGTGCGGCAGCTGCACCATCTCCAGCAGGTGCTCCAACTGCTCGATCATCACCTGCCGGTTGCCGACCTCGCGGCGCAGCGCCGCCTCGTCGACCACCGCCCACAGGCGCAGCGGGTTCTCCGCCGCGGAGATCCGTTCCTGCCGGCGCATGCGCACCTGTACGCGCTTGTCGACGTCGCCCGGCGCGGCCTCCGGCAGGGCGCCGGAGATGAGCGCCTCCGCGTAGCCGCGCGTCTGGAGCAGGCCGGGCACCACCTGCGGGTCGTACACCCGCAGACTGGCCGCGTCCGTCTCCAGCCCGATGTAGACGCTGTACGGCACATCGCCGAAGGCGTGCCACCAGCCCTGCTGGCGGGAGTCCTTGGCCATCTGCATCAGCGACTCGACGACGCGCTGGTCCTCCACCTCGTAGACCCCGCACAGGTCGCGGACGTCGCGCTGGCTGATACTGCGCCGGCCGTTCTCCAGGCGGCTGATCTTCGACTGCGACACCAGCAGCCGTTCGGCCACCTCCTCCGCCGTCATGCCTTTGAGCTCACGGAGTCTGCGCAGCTCCTGGCCCAGCCGACGCCTCCTGACGGTGGGATTGACATTGGACGCCACGGGACGTGCACCTCCGGCTGCTGCCTGTCTTGACACTTTGCGTATCTGCTGTTGAGCAGATTGCCACCAAGGTGCTTCCTACCGCTGGCAAACGGGGGATATGCGCCGGGTGCACGACAGTGAACGCGCGAGGGCCCGCTCCGGACACGTCCGCGCCCGGATCCGGACACGGACGAGCGGGGCGGCAGGACTCCGTGGTCCTGCCGCCCCGCTCGTCCCGGCGGCTCCCGGCAGCGGGTCCGGGGTCGTACGGCGGCACTGGTGCGCGGCGCCGGCGAAGGCGCCGCGGCTGTCCGGGACACCTGCCCGGGGGCGTCGGGACCGACCCCGGCCGGGGGTCTGCCCGGGGCCCTGGGACCGTGGGGCCGTCCCGGGCCGTGGAGGCCGGCCGTCCCGGCCGTGCGGCTGCGGTTCAGTGGGCTCCGGCGCGGGCCATGGGGCTGCGGTGCGGCTGCGCCGGAACGCCGTGGGCGGGCTCCGGCGCCGGCCTGACCGCGGCAGCCGGGCGTCCGGGGGCCTGGGCCTGACTGCGGCGCGGCTGGGCGGCGGCACCGTTCTGGACGTCCATGACGGCGTGCGCCACGAGACCGCCCATGGGGTCGTGCCGGATCAGATCCCGCAGCCGGGAGCGCGAGGAGCGGCCCTCGTTGCCCGGATACAGGTGCTTGCCGAGGCCGACCGCGTGGGCCAGGGCGGCGAGCGCCGCGGTCCGCGGGTCCGGCGGCACACCGGTGCGGATCGCGGAGTCCAGCCGTGCCCTGATCTCACGGCTGATCGCGGTGTCCGTCGCCTGGTAGCGCGTCGTCGGCAGCACTCCGCACATCTGTCCCGCCACGGCGGCGACCATGCCGCACCGCTCCAGATGCGAGAGGTAGGTCTGGCGGAGCCCGAGACGCGGCCCGCCGATCCAGTGGACGGCCCGCACCGGAGCGCCGCGCCTTCGCAGCAACTCCAACGCGCAGTCCAACGTCGGATCTCCTGTCGGCCGTGGCACCACCACGGCGATACGATCCCCGTCTGGGGCTATCCGTCCGGCCAGCGCCAGCTCCACTAGCTGCGCTCCGGCCAGACCGAGGTCGAGCGACTGCGGCTGCGCAGTGGTACCCGTGGCCGGGTCCAGTGCCAGCAGCAGAAGCTCCTCCGGAAGTGTTCTGCGGCTCCTGCCCATCCATGCCTCCCCGCGTGGATGAATGACAGGGTGACCCCTCTCACATTGGTCTGTCGAGGGTGCGTGACCTGTTTGTGAGGGAACCGGTAGGTATGTCGTTCTCGTCTACCGCTTCGGCCAGGGCCGCACACAGGACACTGGTACATGGTTCGGACAGCGGCGCGGACGCGGGTCCGGGCGGCGGCACACGTTCAGTCAGGCGCACGCAGTGCGCGCGGCACGGAGGAGGCATCGGTGGCGGGCGAGTCCCCCGACAGGTCGAAGCAGCGCGAGTCGTCGGCAGAACCGACGCCGGAGACCGCGGCCCCGGTTCCCGGTTCCCGGCCCGAACCCGGTGACCCCCGGCTCGCCGTGGCCCGCGAGTCCCGCCCACCGGCCCGGCCGGGCGCGACGGACACGGCCACGACCGTCCTCGCCCTCCCGCCGAAGGACGCCGACGGGGAGACCGGCGCCGGCACCGGGGACCGCCGAGAGGACGGCCCCGGGGACGATTCCGGGGACGATTCCGGGAACGGCGAGGACGACGCGCGCCTCCGGGCCGCGGTGGCCGCGTGGGTGACCACGGGCGACGGCGACGGCGACGGCCGCGGCGGGGATGCGGAGAAAGGTTCCGCGGCGTCCGCGCAGGCTGCTCCCGCCGGAGACGCCGAGGACTCCCCGGCGGGGGACGCGTCCGGAGCGGACGCCGCCGCACGCCCCGGCACGGACGCCGAAGCGGGCGCCGAAGCGGGCGCCGAAGCGGGCGCCGACACCAGGGCGGACACCGGCTCCGTCTCCGACTCCGACGTGGACGGTGACGGTGACGGTGACGGTGATGGCGACGCTCCCGCGGCCTCCTCCGACGACCAGGACGACCGCGACGACCACGACGGCCAGGACGGCCAGGACGGCCACGACGGCCAGGGCCGCGAGGACGTCCCGGCCGGCGCCGGCTCCGCCGGGGACCCGGCCGTGGACGGCGACAGTGCGGGCACCGCGACCGGAACCGGCCCCGCCGGGCGCCCGGACGCCGAGGCGGACACCGGCGGCACGGACACGGACACGGACGCCGAGGCACCCGCAACGGCGGACGGACCCGCGAACGAACGCACGGACGAACCCGCGGACGAACCCGCGGACAAGGACTCCGGCGCGGACACCGCCACCGCGGACGGCGACGCCGCAGCCCTCGCGGGTGACGGGCCCGCGTCCCCCGGCACGCGTCCGGCCCCGGACACCGCGCCGGACCCCGGCAAGGGCGCCGGCAGCACCCCCGCCGACGGCGACGCCACCGCCGTCGGCACCGGCACCGGCACCGGCACCGGCACCGGCACCGGCACCAACGAGCGCACCGGCGCCACCGGCCCCCGTCCCGGCGCCGCGTCCGAAGCCGCCTCCGGGCCGGCCTCCGCGGCCGCCCGGCCCTCCGGGTCCACCGAGGCCCGCCCGTCCTCCGGGGCCTCCGGCGGCAGGCCCGTCGACCAGCCCACGGCGGTCTTCCGCAAGCTCGGGGACGTGCCGCCCGACCGGCCGACGACCGGCCTGAAGCTGGGGGACGCCCCCGAGCGGACCACCCAGCAGCCGCTGCCGCCCCGGCCTCCGCTGGATCTGCTGGCCGAGCTGACGAACACCCCTCCGCCGCCGCAGACTCCGCTGCGACAGGCGGTCCGCCGGGTCAAGATCTGGACCCCGCTGGTCCTGCTCCTGCTGATCGTGTTCGCAGTCGTGCAGACTCTGCGCCCGCTTCCGGCGCCGGAGCTGACACTCACCGCGAAGGACAGCCACACCTTCCCCGGTGGCCTGCAGGACATCCCGTGGCCGGAGAAGGGGCAGGCCGCGCTGGACGTGCAGGGCATCGGCTCGTTCGGCTCCTCCGGTGAGGAGAAGCCCGTGCCGATCGCCAGTGTCGCCAAGGTGATGACGGCGTACCTGATCCTGCGCGAGCACCCGCTGAAGAGCGGTGAGGCCGGTCCGAAGATCGAGATCGACCAGACCGCGCAGGACCAGTCGGACGCGGGCCAGGAGTCGACCGTGCAGGTCACGGCGGGTGACTCGATCACCCAGCGGGAGGCGCTGGAGAGCATCCTGATCGCCTCCGCCAACAACGTGGCACGTCTGCTGGCCCGCTGGGACGCGGGTTCGGAGAGGGAGTTCGTGGCGAAGATGAACGCCGCGGCCGAGGACCTCGGTATGACGAACACCACGTACACCGACCCCTCGGGCCTGAACGACACCACCGTCTCCACCGCCGTGGACCAGGTGAAGCTCGCCAAGGCCGCGATGAAGGAGCCCGCGTTCCGCGAGGTCGCGGCGATGATGTCGTACGACGACTACAAGGGCGTCAACCACTCCAACTGGAACCAGCTGGTGGGCCGCAACGGCGTGGTCGGCATCAAGACCGGCACCACGTCCTCGGCGCTCGGCAACCTGGTGTTCGCGGCGAAGAAGGACGTCGACGGCGAGACCCGGACGATCGTCGGCGCGGTGCTGCGGCAGCCGGCGGGCGGGTTCGACAACACGATCCTGCAAGGCGCCCTGTCCGCGGGCGACACGCTGATCAAGGCCGCGCAGGAACGGCTGGAGTCGGCGACGATCCTCAGGAAGGGCGAGGTCGTCGGCTATGTGGACGACGGCCTCGGCGGCCGCACCCCGGTCGTCACCACGGAGGACGTCACCGCGGTCGGCTGGGCGGGCCTGACGGTGAAGGTGAACTTCGCCGCCGACGAGCTGCCGCGCACCGCGAAGGCGGGCACCCGGGTGGGCACGCTCACCGTCGGCGACGGCGGGACGGCGGGCGCGGTGAAGGTGCCGGTGGCGCTGCGGAGCGAGCTGACCGAACCGGGCTGGACGGACAAGCTGACCCGTATCGCCTGATCCACGGCGGGTCCCCGGACTCCCGGCGGTCACGCGGCCCGCCGACGCTCCCCGTGCGGGGTGGCGGCGGCGGGCCGCGTGCTAGCGTCACGAAACGGTACAAGTACAAGTACGAGACAGGTACGAGACAAGTACGAGACAGGTACCGGACAAGTACCGGACGAGTACGGAACGAGCACCGGACCGGCGCGAGCCGGGCACGGGCCATGTGCGGGCCAGGTGCGGCTCACGTGCGAGCACGCGCGGGCCGCGTACAGGTCGGTACGAGGAAGCACGGAACAAGCACGGGACAGGACCGTCGGTCGCGAGAGCCCGGCCGGACGGCCGCGGGGGCCCGCGGCCGACAGCAGAAGACGGGACACGGGGGTGCCAGCAGGTGGCCACTGCGGAGCCGACACGCGCCGAGAACGCCGGTCAGGGGCCGGGCGCCGGGCCGCGAATACCGGTCCCGGCGCAGCCGCGCACCCGCTCCCGCGGGGTTCCGGCCGTCGTCCGCGAGGCGCTGTCGCGGTATCCGGCGCTCGTCTTCACGGCCCTGTCGGGCCTTCTGCACGTCTTCTGGTTCTTCACGTTCGCGAACAGTGGTGGTGATCTCGCCGCGCAGGACGCGTGGGCGGAGTTCGTCGGCCGCCATCCCGACTCGGCGTACAACCTCGCCTGGTACGGGGGCATGCACCCGGTGTCGTACAGCGTGGTGTCGCCGTATCTGATGTCGGTGCTCGGGGTCCGGACGACGATGATGATCGCCGGGACGGTGTCGGCGGGCCTGCTGACGCTGGTGCTGACCCGCAGCCGGTCGGTGCGCAACCCGCTGTGGGCCTCACTCGCCGGGGTGTTCGCCTTCCTGTGCAACGCGATCTCGGGCCGGGTGACGTTCGGGCTGGGCACGATGTTCGCGTTGGGCGCGGTCGCCGTGGTGTTCTGCTGGCCGCACAAGTGGCGCTACAAGCGCTGGGCGAAGGCACTGTGCGCGGCTCCGCTGGCCGCACTCGCCACGATGTCCTCGCCGGTCGCGGGGTTGTTCGTGGGCCTGGTCGCGGTGGCGCTGTTCCTCCAGAAGCGGCTGCCGGGTGCGTGGGCGCTCGGTCTGGGACCGACCGCCGTGGTGGCGGTGTCGGCGTGGGCGTTCCCGTTCTCCGGCACGCAGCCGATGTCGTTCTGGTCGGCGTTCCTGCCGCTGGTGTACGCGGGCGTCGTGTTCGCGGTGGTGCCGCGGGGCTGGACCACGGTGCGGATCACGGCCGCGGTGTACGGGCTGGCGGTGCTGCTGGTGTGGCTGATCAGCTCGCAGATCGGCTCCAACATCACCCGGCTGGCGATGCTGTTCGCGGGGGTGGCGCTGGTGGCGGCGCTGCCGTTCGCGGTGCCGCGCTCGCGCCGCTGGTACGCCATCGTGATCGCCTCGGTCGGGTTCGTGACGTGGATCGGCGTCAAGTCGGCCGGCGACGTCGTGCACACCACTCCGGCCGCGTCCTGGGCACGCGAGCTGGCGCCGCTGGTGCACCAGTTGCAGCGGGCCGGCGCCGACAAGGGCCGGGTGGAGGTGGTGCCCGCCCGGTCGCACCGGGAGGCCTCCGCGCTCGCGCCGTACGTGAACCTGGCCCGCGGCTGGAACCGGCAGGCCGACATGGAGCGCAACCCGCTCTTCTACGACGACACCCTGAACTCGGCGAACTACCGGGAGTGGCTGCGTCGCTGGGCCGTGCACTTCGTGGTGCTGCCGAAGGACGACCCGGACGGGGAGGGCGCCGAGCGGGAGCGGGAGCTGGTGCAGCGGGGGCTTCCCTATCTGCGGCAGGTGTGGGGGGACGCCAACTGGCGGCTGTTCGCGGTGACCGAGCCGACCCCGATGGCGGACCCGCCGGCCACGGTCGAGCGGGCCGAGCAGGGTGAGGTGACCCTGACGGTCAGCGAGCCGGGCCGGATCCTGATCCGGGTGCCCTACTCGCCCTGGCTGAAGCTGGTCGACGCCGACGGCAGGGGTGTGGACCCGCCGCAGGAGACGGAGGCCTCCAAGGCGCGGCCGGCGGGCTCCGCGAAGACGTACGAGAACGTCGCCGGCTGCCTCATGGAGACCGAGGAGGACGACCTCGGCGACAAGTGGACCGAGCTGCTGGCCCCCCGCGCGGGCACCTACCGTCTCGCCTCCCCGTACGACCTGCCACGCGGCACGCCCTGCCCGGAGGAGCTGCGCTGAGCGCCGCACCGGGGCGGTCGGCCGACCGCCCCGGTCCACACGGCCCGGTCCACACGGCCCGGTCGGCGCGGCCCGGTCGGCGCAGCCGGCCGGGGCAGCCCGGTCAGCGCAGCCGGTCCACGTGGCGGTCGGTGCCGGGCACGGTCGGCACGAACGGCGCCGCCAGCTCCACCCGGCCGCCTTCCACGGCGAGGTCCGCGAAGTGCTCCTGCCAGCAGTCGCGCGGGTCGGCCTCCAGGAACCACAGCAGGGTCAGCCGGGTGTCGACGCCGTCGACCTGCCGGACGTAGGACATGCGGTCCAGGGGCAGCGGGGTGGGCCGGAAGACGGTGACGAGGGCGGCCGGGGAGCCGGCCAGCCGCCGCGGCAGCTCCCGTGCGCACATCCGGTCGAGCAGGGCGGCCCGTTCCGCGGGCGAGCCGGCGTCGACGACCTGGAGCACGAGTCCGGCGTACGGGTGGTCGAGCGCGTGGATGTCGCGGGGCCCGGCGGCACCGTCGCGGTAGACGGTGGCCTCGTGGTCCTGGAACGCGGTGAACACGTGGGTGCGCTCGCGGTGGACGCGCGCGTCCCGGTTGAGGCGGCGGTTGATCGCCACGGTCCAGCGCATGTGGTCGTCGTAGCGGCCCTCGGTGATCCAGTACGTGGACAGGTAGCAGCCCGCCGTGACGGGTGCGGCCACGGCCGACTCCGCGGGATAGCGCAGCAGTTGCAGATCGCGGGTGGCCACCCAGCGGCGGCCCGCGAACATCCAGGGCATGGCCATCGCGCCCGCGTAGTAGTGGTCGTCCTCGTACCAGCGGTTGTAGGCGTACTCGTGGCCCGGGTGCGGCTCGACCAGGGTGATCAGCGCGTGGCCGGGGCGGACGGCGTAGGGGCCGACGGAGGCCAGTTCGGCGTACTGCTCGCTGCGGGTGTCGTCGCTCATGCCGGTTCCCCTTTCCGGTCCTCCCTCCTATCCTGACGGACCGTCAGATGATGCGCCAGGGTGAGGGAGGGCTCGCATGGCACTGCTCACGGGCAGGACCGTGGTCGTCTCGGGGGTGGGGCCCGGGCTCGGTCACCGGGTCGCGGCGGCGGTCCTGCGCGACGGCGGCACGGCCGTCCTCGGGGCCCGTACCGAGGAGCGTCTGGCCGCCTGCGCCGCCGCCCTCGACCCGGAGGGCACGCGGACGGCGTACCGGGCGACCGACATCACCGACGAGGCCCGCTGCGAGGCGCTCGCCGCTCTGGCACGCGAGCGGTTCGGGCGGATCGACGCCGTCGTCCACGTCGCCGCCTGGGACGGCCTGTTCGGCGGGCTCGCGGACGCGGACTTCACCACCTGGCAGCGGGTGCTCGACGTCAACCTGCTGGGGACGCTGCGGATGACCCGGGCCTGTCTGCCGCTGCTCCGGGAACGCGGCGGCTCGGTGGTGATCATCGGCACCCAGTCGGCGGTGGCGGCGCCCTCGCAGGTCCGGCAGGCGGCCTACGCGGCCTCGAAGGGGGCGCTGACCAGCGCGATGTACTCGCTGGCGCGGGAGCTGGGGCCGGACCGGATCCGCGTCAACACGGTGCTGCCGGGCTGGATGTGGGGCCCGCCGGTGCAGGCGTACGTGCGGTTCGCGGCACACACGGACGGCGTGGCCGAGGAAACGGTGCTGGAGCGGCTGACCTCACGGACGGCACTGCCGGAGCTGGCGACGGACGCGGACGTGGCCGACGCGGCGGTGTTCCTCGCCTCCGACCGGGCGCGGTCGATCACCGGCCAGTCGCTGCTGGTCAACGCGGGCGAGGTGATGCGCTGAGCGGCACGGCGGGGCTGCCGGGGAGGGCCTTCCCGGGAAGCCGCCCCGGGGACGCGGGCCCCGGCCGGAGAGAAGACCGGTCCGGCGGTCGGCCACAGTTGACGCGCCGCGGCGGTCGGCAGCCGCTGACCGGTCGCGCCGGTCGGCAGCCGTTGACCGCTCGCGCCGGTCGGCCACCCTTGACCGGTCACGGCCGGTCGAGGCGGCGGATCGCGGCCCGGCCGGCCCCGGCCGGGCCGCTGACGGCCGGGTGCGGGACCTGGGCCGCGACCGGGCGGCGGCCTTCGGTCACGACCGGGCACGGACCTCGGGTCACTGCTGCCCGGTGCCGCGCGGGTAGCGGGCGAGCCAGCCCGGTGCGACGCCCTGCGGGCCGTGCAGGGCGGGCCCCTGCGTCATCTCCATGGCGAAGTCGTCGGCGAGTTCGAGGAGGGTGGCGCGGCCCTCCAGTTCGGCGAGCCAGGCCGGCGGCAGGGACGTCTCGCCGTGCAGGGCGCCGAGCAGTCCGCCGGTCAGACAGCAGGTCGCGGCGGACGGGCCGTCCTGGTTGGCGGCCAGCCGCAGGCCGTGCCGGACGTCCTCGGCGACCAGTGCGCAGTACACGGCCGCCGACAGGACCTGTCCGGCCGAGCCCGCGCCGGACAGCTCCGCCACCTGCTCCGGGCCCGGGGCGCCCCGGCGGACCGCGTCCAGTGCGCGCCCCAGCGCCTCGGTGACCGGCTCGTGTCCGGGGCGCGCGGCGAGCAGGCCCGTCGCGTGCCGGACGGCCCCGCCGAGGTCGTCGCCGCGGGCGAGGGCGTGCACGATCACGGCGTAGCCGCCCGCGGTGAGGCAGGCCGCCGGATGCCCGTGCGTCTGGGCGGCGCACTCCAGCGCGAGTTGCATCACGAGCTGCGGCTCCCAGCCGACGAGCAGGCCGAAGGCCGCCGAGCGGGCCGCCGGTTCGGGGCCCGGGTCGGTGGGGTTCTTGGGGACCTCCAGGGTGCCCATGGTGGCGTCGCCGAGGCCGAGCAGCAGGGCGCGGGCGGGGCCGCGGCGGGCGTACAGCCACTCCTCGCGGGCCAGCCAGCCGTCGTCCTTGCGGCGCTCGTCGGGGCCCCAGTCGCGCTGGGTGGCCGCCCAGCGGAGATAGGCCCGGTGCAGGTCGGTCGGCGGGTGCCAGGCGCCGGTGTCGCGGCGGACCTGGGCGCGGATGAGGCCGTCCACGGTGAACAGACCGAGCTGGGTGAGGTGGGTGACCGCGCCGCGCCGGCCGTACGCGGGCGCCAGGTCGGTGAGACCGTCGGGTCCGTGCGCCGCGCGGATGCCGTCCAGGCCGAGGGTGTCCACCGGCGTACCCAGGGCGTCGCCGACGGCGGCCCCCAGCAGCGTGCCGCGCACCCTGCTGCGGAAGTCCTGCTGTTCGGCGCGGCCCCACACGGCCCCGGTCGTCGCACCCACCTAGACCTCCCCAGGGCACCGTCTGCACGGACGACAGTTCAGCACTGTAATCGACCTGGAACGGTCGGCTCAGGGCACGATCCGGTCCGTTTCGGAGCGCGTCCATGCCCGCGCCCGGGCGGCGGAGCGGCGGGAGGCGGGCCCGGACCGGCCGAGGGCGGCCGGGGCCCCGCCGAGGGCGGTCCGGTGGCGCGTCCACCTGCCGGTGACCGGCCGGTGGCGTGTCCCGGCCGGCCGGAGTCGCGCTCCCGCGCGGGCGGGGCGGCCTCGGGGATGATGGCCGCCATGTCCGCCGACCACTCCCCCCGCACCCCTGACAGTCCCGGCAGTCCCGGTACTCCCGGCAGTCCCGGTACTTCCGGCAGTCGCGGCACTGCCGGAAGTCGCGGCACTGCCGGCACTCCTCGTCTCCTCCCGCTGGCGGCCGGTGTGCTGACCGCCACGCTCGCGCTCTACACCGCCCTGGCCGCCTTCGGGAACATCACCGACTTCGGCTCCAACCGGCAGTTCGTGCGGCATGTGCTGGCCATGGACACCACGTTCCGGGACGAGGACCTGATGTGGCGGGCCGTGACCGGCGGAGCTCTCCAGGACACGGCGTACGTCGCGATCATCGTCTGGGAGACGGTCGCCGCGCTCGTGCTGGTCGCGGCGTCCTGGCGGTGGGCGCGGGGGCGCCGCGACGCGGCCCGGCGCGCCTCGACGTACGGACTGCTGATGCTGATGCTGCTGTTCGGCGCCGGGTTCGTCGGGATCGGCGGCGAGTGGTTCGCGATGTGGCAGTCGGAGGACTGGAACGGTCTGGCGGCGGCGACCCGGGTGTTCCTGATGAGCGGCGTCACCCTGGTCGTCGTCCACCTGCCGCAGCAGCAGGAGTCCCCCGCCGGACCCGCCTGACCGCTGTCCGCCTCCACCGCCGCATGCCGGGCACCGCCCGCGGAGGCGGCTTTGCGACCGCCCGGAGCCCCGGCCGGGTGAGCGGTCGTACGCGCCCGGTCCGACGCCCGCGAGGACGGAGGACGGTGGCACGGCCCCCGCGGGGCCGGCCGCGCGGACAGGTCAGCCGACCACCCGCACCGTCGTCCCCGGTGTCGCGAAGGCCCACAGGGCGTCGCCCGCGTCCTTCGGAGTGCGGATGCCGCCGGTGCGCCGGCCCTCCGCGGGCGGCGGCGAGGAGCCGTCCAGGGCGTTGGAGAAGGCGATGTTCACGCCGGACCGGAGGGCGAAGTACACCACGTGCTCGATCGGGACGCCGTCTGTGCCCTTGGTGCTCTCGGTGCGGGTGCCGACCGTGTAGCTGCCCGGGTCGGGGGTGACCGTGCCCGGCCAGACGGTGAAGCTGAGGCGCACCGCGTCACTCGCGTCGACGAGCCAGACCCGTTGCTGCGCGAGCGCGTAGACGATCCGTCGCCCGGTGCCGGACCCGGCCGGCGCCGCGGGCGGCTGCGTCGCGGCCGGGGACGGGGCGGGGCTCGCGGAGGCGGGGGCGGCGGGCCGGGCCGCCGTGGGCTGCGGGTGCGTGCCCCGGTCGGCCTGGACGGCGAGCACGGCGACGGCGGCGACCGCGCCCGCGGTCAGACCGGTGACCCAGGCCCACGAGGGCAGTCGGGCAGACACGGGCGCTTCTCCTCCGTCGACACGGGCAGCTCACCGCGGCCGCCACGGTCGGATCATCGTACTGCCCGGGCGGGGTGGTCAGTCGAGCACCGGCAGCAGGGGCGGCAGCCGGCCGTCCGATGCCTGCGCGGCCCTCCGGCGCTCCTCGGGGACCTCCCCGTACAGGGTGGTGCGGGGGCGCGCGGGGCGGCCGGCCGCCTCGGCGATGGCGACCAGGTCCGCGACCGACTTGTGCGAGCCGTACGACGACCCCGCCATACGGGAGATCGTCTCCTCCATCAGGGTGCCGCCCAGGTCGTTCGCGCCGGAGCGGAGCATCTCGGCCGCGCCCTGCGCACCCAGTTTGACCCAGCTGGTCTGGATGTTCGGGATGTGCGGGTGCAGCAGCAGGCGGGCCATCGCGGTGACCGCCCGGTTGTCGCGGGCCGTCGGACCCGGACGCGCGATACCCGCCAGGTAGACCGGCGCGTTGGTGTGGATGAACGGCAGCGTGACGAACTCGGTGAACCCGCCGGTGCGTTCCTGGATCCGGGCGAGCGTGCGCAGATGACCCAGCCAGTGCCGGGGCTGGTCGACATGGCCGTACATCATCGTCGAGGACGAACGCAGGCCCAGCTCGTGCGCGGTGGTGATCACCTCGATCCAGGTCGCCGCCGGCAGCTTGCCCTTGGTCAGCACCCAGCGGACCTCGTCGTCGAGGATCTCCGCCGCCGTGCCCGGCACCGAGTCCAGGCCCGCCTCCTTCGCCGCCGTCAGCCACTCGCGGACCGGCATCCCCGTGCGGCTCGCGCCGTTGACGATCTCCATCGGGGAGAACGCGTGCACATGCAGGCCGGGCACCCTCTCCTTCACCGCCCGTGCGATGTCGAAGTAGGCCGTGCCCGGCAGGTCCGGGTGGATACCGCCCTGCATGCACACCTCGACCGCGCCCACGTCCCACGCCTGCCGGGCCCGGTCGGCGACCTGTTCCAGGGACAGCGTGTAGGCGTCGGCGTCGGTGCGCCGCTGCGCGAAGGCGCAGAACCGGCAGCCGGTGTAGCAGACGTTGGTGAAGTTGATGTTCCGGGTGACGACGTACGTCACCTCGTCGCCGACCGCGGACCGGCGCACGTCGTCCGCGACCCGGCACAGCGCGTCCAGCGCGGGCCCGTCCGCGTGCAGCAGCGCCAGCGCCTCGGCGTCGGTCAGCCGGGTGGGGTCGTCCGCGGCCGTGCCGAGCGCCTGCCGCACGTCGGTGTCGATCCGCTCCGGCACCATCCCCGGCGCGGCCGCCTCACGCAGCGCGTCCCAGTCGCCGTACACCTCGTCGAAGTCGGCGCGGCGGTCACCGCTGCGGCCCTCGGTGTCGATGGACGCGTGCAGGTCCGTACGGCCGGACGGCGTGAAGACCTCGTCCGGCTCCTGCCAGGGCAGCCCCTCGGGCATCGCCCCGGCGCGCGCCAGCCCGGTCTCCGGGTCGGCGAGGGCGGCCACGTGCGGGCGCAGCCGCGGGTCCAGCCAGGGCTCGCCGCGGCGGACGAACTCCGGGTAGACGCACAGCCGTTCCCGCAGCTCGAAGCCGGACTCCGCGGACCTCTCGGCGAGTTCCCCGATCTGCGGCCAGGGGCGTTCGGGGTTGACGTGGTCGATGGTCAGCGGGGACACCCCGCCCCAGTCGTCGATGCCGGCCGCGATCAGCCGCCCGTACTCGCTGTCGACGAGGTTCGGCGGGGCCTGCAGGCAGGCGGAGGGGCCCAGCACGAGCCGGGCCACCGCCACCGCGGCCACCAGTTCGTCCAGGTCGGCGTCGGGCATGCCGCGCATGGCGGTGTCCGGCTTGGCGCGGAAGTTCTGGATGATCAGTTCCTGGACACCGTGGTAGGCGCGGGCGACGCGGCGCAGCGCGAACAGCGACTCGGCCCGCTCCTCGTACGTCTCCCCGATGCCGATCAGGATGCCGGAGGTGAACGGCACCGAGGAGCGGCCGGCGTCCTCCAGCACCCGCAGCCGTACGGCGGGTTCCTTGTCCGGGGAGCCGTGGTGCGGGCCGCCGGGCTCGGACCACAGGCGGGTCGCGGTGGTCTCCAGCATCATGCCCATCGAGGCGGCGACGGGCTTGAGCCGCTGGAAGTCCGCCCAGGACAGCACCCCGGGGTTGAGGTGCGGCAGCAGGCCCGTCTCCTCCAGGATGCGGACGGACACGGCGCGGACGTAGGCGAGGGTGTCGTCGTAGCCGTGCGCGTCGAGCCACTCGCGCGCCTGAGGCCAGCGGTCCTCCGGCTTGTCGCCGAGGGTGATGAGGGCTTCCTTGCAGCCGAGCGCGGCGCCCTTGCGGGCGACGTCCAGGACCTCGTCCATCGACATGAACATCCCGTGGCCCTCGCGGCGCAGCCGGCCCGGCACGGTGACGAACGTGCAGTAGTGGCAGGTGTCCCGGCACAGCCGGGTCAGCGGTATGAAGACGCTCCTGGAGTACGTGATGACGCCGGGGCGTCCCGCGGCGGCGAGGCCGGCGTCCCGCACCCGGGCGGCGGACGCGGCGAGGTCGTCGAGGGCCTCCCCGCGGGCCTGGAGCAGGACGGCCGCCTCGGTGACGTCCAGGGCGACACCGTCACGGGCGCGCCTGAGAGCGCGACGCAGGGAGTTCTCGGTCGGTCCGGTTCCGGAGGTCGCGGAAGTCGTCATTCTCGAAGCATACGGGCGCGCCGACCGGTGCTGACCAGCGCTTTGCGGACGTTGCGGCGGCCCGTCCGGAGAGCCCGGGCGGGCCGGCCGGCCGGGCTCCCCCGGCGGGCGGCCCGTCCCGGCCGCCGCCTCGGGCATGGCGCCGGGACCGTCCGGGCGGCTCACCCGGGCAGGAAGCCGGCCAGCGCGTCGAGCGCGCCGAGCACCTCCGGCTCGGCCGCGGGCGGCAGCTGCACGACGGTCTCCTCGATCCCGAGGTCGGCGTAGTGGGCGAGCTTGCCCGCGCTGGGGTGGACGGCGTACGGCACGACCTGGAGGGCGTCGGGGTCCCGGCCCGCGTCGGCCCAGCGGGCCCGCAGCGCCGGCAGCGCCTCGGTCAGGCCGCGTCCGCCGATGGGCAGCCAGCCGTCGGCGTAGGCGCAGATGTCGTCGAACAGGCGGGGTCCGGCCGCGCCGCCGACCAGGATGCGCGGGCCGGTGACCGCGCCGCGTGGCTTCCGGACCGGCTTGGGGTGCGCGAGGCTCGGCCGGACGGCGGCGAACTCACCGTCGTAGCCGGTGGGTTCCTCCGCCCACAGCGCCTGCATCAGCCGCATCCGGTCGCGGACCAGGGCGCGCCGGGTGCGCCACTCGACGCCGTGGTCGGCGGCCTCCTCCACGTTCCAGCCGAAGCCGGTCCCGAGGGTGAGGCGGCCGCCGGAGAGGTGGTCCAGCGTCGCCGCCTGCTTGGCCAGGCCGATCGGGTCGTGCTGGGCGACCAGGGTGATGCCGGTGCCGAGGCCGAGCCGCTCGGTCACCGCCGCCGCCTGGCCGAGCGCGACGAACGCGTCGAGGGTACGGCCGTACTCGCGCGGCAGTTCGCCGCCCGCGGGGTAGGGCGAGGTCCGCTCGACCGGGATGTGGGTGTGCTCGGGCAGATACAGCCCGTCGAACCCCCGCTGCTCCAGCTCGCGGGCGAGCCGGACCGGGGTGATCGTCTCGTCGGTGAGGAAGATGGTGACGGCGATACGCATGACCCATCTCTACCGGGCCGGGCCCCATCTGTCCATACCGACCAGTCGGCATCCGCGTGTCGCGGGCGGGCGGCGGCGCCGGCCCGGGCCGCCCCGCTCACCCCGCTCACCCCGCTCACCCCGCTCACCCCGCTCACCCCGCCCACACCAGTGACTGCACCTCGCTGTAGGCGTGCAGGGCGTAGGAGCCGCAGTCGCGGCCCACCCCGCTGAGGCCGAAGCCGCCGAAGGGGGCCTCCATGTTGCGGGCGACGGTGTTCACCCCGACCCCGCCCGCCCGCAGCCGGCGGGCGATCCGGAACGCGCGCGCGGTGTCGGCCGACCACACGTAGTCCAGGAGGCCGTAGTCGCAGTCGTTGGCGAGCGCGATCCCCTCCTCCTCGTCGTCGAACGGGATCACCACGACGACCGGCCCGAAGATCTCCTCCCGGGCCACCCGCATCCCGCCCGTGCACTCGGCGAGCACGGTCGGCGCGACGTAGAACCCCCGCTCCCGGTCCGGGCGTTCACCGCCCGCGACCACCACGGCCCCCTCCTTGCGGCCCAGTTCGACGTACGACTCGACGCGGTCGCGGTGCGCCGCGGAGACGACCGGGCCCACCACGGTGTCCCGGGCCCGCGGATCCCCCACCGTCAGCCGGCCCGCGTACGCCGCCAGCCGCTCCACCAGCCGCTCGTAGACCCCTCGCTGAGCCAGCACCCGGGTGGGGGCCGTGCAGATCTGGCCGCTGTAGAAGGAGAACGCGGTGCCGACGCCGGCGACCGCCGAGCCCAGGTCGGCGTCGTCGAGGACCAGCGCCGCACCCTTGCCGCCCAGCTCCATCAGCTGGCGCTTCATGTGCCGCCCGCACACCTCGGCGATCCGGCGCCCCACCGCGGTGGAACCGGTGAAGCTCACCATGTCCACGTCGGGCGACTCCACGACGGCCTCCCCGACCGCCACCGACCGCCCCGACACCACGTTCACCACACCCGGCGGGACCCCGGCGGCCTCCAGCGCCTCGGCCATCCGGTACACCGACAGCGGGTCCTGCGGGGCGGGCTTCACCACCACCGTGTTCCCCATGGCCAGGGCGGGCGCGACCTTCCCGGCGGGGTTGGCCCAGGGGTTGTTGTACGAGGTCACGCAGGCGACCACGCCGACCGGCTGGCGCACCGCCAGCGCACCCACCACGGACGCCCCGCCCAGCGGGCCCGCCTCGTTGACCTGCGGCGGGATCGCCCACTCGGCGGGCTCCACACGCGCGTACCGGCGGAACCGGGCCGCGCCCACCCCGACCTGCAGGGCGCGCGCCGTCGCGGTGGTCGCCCCGGTCTCCGCCTGCGCGAGCCCGGCGTACTCGGCGGCGTGCTCCCGGATGACGGCCGCGGTGCGGGCGAGCAGCGCCGCCCGTTCCTCCGGCGGCGTCCGCGACCAGGCGGGCAGCGCCGCACGGGCCGCCGCGCAGGCCGCGCGCACCTGCTCGGGCGAGGCCTCCGGGGCACGGCCGACGGCCCGCTCGGTCGCCGGGTCGACGACGTCGTAGTGCCCGCCCTCCGGCTCGGTCCAGGCACCGGCCACGAACAGCCTCTGCGGGTGCCGGTGGTCCGGGGCCGGCCGGGCCGGGCGGCCACCACCGCCCCCTCGCCCCGCCCCGCGCGCCATGCCGCTCACCCGGTCGCCTCCCTCGCCGCGCCCCGCCCCGCGCGCCATGCCGCTCACCCGGTCGCCTCCCTCGCCGTCGCGTCCCGCTGCGGTCATGCGGCTGCCGCCCTCCGCCCGTCCCGGACCGTCACCCGACCGCCCCTGCGCCCGCCCCGGCGGGCCGTCCGGCCGACACCGCCCGGGTGTCCCGGCCGCTCGGACGGCCGCCTGCGGGCGCCGCGGCCGCTCACTTGGTCGCCACCGTCCGGGTGTCCCGGCCCGAGCGCAGCACCCGGCCCCGCACCGTCCCGGTGACCCGCCCGTCCCGGACCGTCTCCGCCCCGTTGACCCACACGGCCCGGACACCCTCGGCCCGGGAGTCCAGGCGCGGGCTGTCGCCCGGCAGGTCGTGCACCAGCGTCGCGTCGCCGGCGTCGATCCGCTCCGGGTCGAACAGCACCAGGTCGGCGTGGTAGCCCTCGGCGATCCGGCCCCGCTCGCGCAGCCCGAACAGCCGGGCCGGGTCGTCGGTGAGCATCCGCACCGCCTCCTCCAGTCCGGCCAGCCGGCGCCCGCGCAGGCAGTCCCCGAGGAACCGGGTCGTGTACGGCGCGCCGCACATCCGGTCCAGGTGCGCGCCCGCGTCGGAGCCGCCCAGCAGGACGTCCTCGTGGCGCCAGGTACGGGCCCGCAGTTCCCAGGACGCCGGGTCGTTGTCGGTCGGCATCGGCCAGAGCACCGTCCGCAGGCCGTCTTCGACGCAGATCTCCACCAGGCAGTCGAACGGGTCCTGTCCGCGTTCGGCCGCGATGTCCCGGACCACCCGGCCGGTGAGCCCGGCGTTGCCTGCGCCGTAGGTGTCGCCGATGACGTACCGCGCGAAGTCGGTCAGCCGCCGGAAGACCCCCGCCTCCTCGGAGCGGGCGTGCCGCAGCAGCTCGCGCCGGACCCGCGCGTCCTGCAGCCGTTCGATGCGCTCGGGGACCGGCAGGCCCAGTACCGGGCCCCAGCCCGGGACGAGGTTGAGCGCGCAGAACGTGCCCAGTGACATGTTCATCGGGGTGAGGATCGGCATGGTCAGCGCCACCACGCGGCCGCCCGCCCGCCGGGCCCGCTCGGAGGCCAGCAGCTGCCTGGGCACCCGTTCGGGCCGCGCCGCGTCCACGGTGAGGACGTTCCAGTTGAGCGGGCGCCCGGCGGTGGCGCTCATCTCCGCGAGGAGGTCGATCTCCGGGTCGCTGAAGCGGTCCAGGCAGCCGGCCACGATCGCCTCCAGCTGGGTGCCCTCGTGCGCGCCGACCGCCGCGGACAGGGCGAGGAGTTCGGCGGGCCGGGCGTGCCGGGAGGCGACCGGTCGTCCGTCGCCGTCCGAGTGGGTGGCGGACTGGGTGGTCGACAGGCCCCAGGCTCCGGCGTCCATCGCGTCGTGGAGCTGCCGCAGCATGGCGTCCAGCTGCTCCGGGGTGGGCTGTCCGCCGACCGCGTCCGCGCCCATCGCGTACCGCCGCAGCGCGCAGTGGCCCACCATGAAGCCGGCGTTGACGGCGATCCGCCCGTCCAGGGCGTCCAGGTACTCCCCGAAGGTGTGCCAGGTCCAGGGCGCCCCCTCCTCCAGCGCCACCAGGGACATGCCCTCCACCTTCGCCATCATCCGCCGGGTGTAGTCGGCGTCCTGGGGGCGGGCGGGGTGCAGCGGGGCGAGGGTGAAGCCGCAGTTGCCGGCCGCGACGGTGGTCACGCCGTGCTGGAGGGAGGGCGTGGCGTACGGGTCCCAGAACAGCTGGGCGTCGTAGTGGGTGTGGGGGTCGACGAACCCGGGGGTCAGGACGAGTCCCGCGGCGTCCTCCCGGGTGCGCGACTCCTCGGTGATCCGGCCGACGGCGGCGATCCGGCCGTCGAGCACCCCGACGTCGGCGGTGCGCGCGGGGGCTCCGGTGCCGTCGACGACGGTCGCGCCGCAGATGACGTGGTCGAGCATGGGCGGTGGCTCCTTCGGCCGCTTCGGCTGTGCGGGGGGAGGACGGGAGCGGGACGGGACGCCCCGTCCGGTCTGCCGGGCGCGCCCGCCGGCCTGCGGAAGGCTTCCCGCGAGGCCGCGGGGCGGGCGCGGCCGGCCCGGTCCCGGGGCGGGCGCCCGCGGCGGGGCTCAGGCGCTGCGGCGGAACCGGGTGGTCCGGTGCACGGGGTCGGTGTCGACCTTCGGGATCACGTGCTCCCCGATCAGCCGGATCGTCTGCAGCGTCTCCTCCCGGGGCACCCCGGCGGGAAGTCCGAAGCACAGCTGGTCCGCGCCGGCCTGCTCCCACCGCTTGCACTGGCGCAGCACCTCGTCCGGGTCGCCGCAGATGAGCAGTTCCTCCTCGATGAGGACCTCGACGAACTCGGGGGTGTACTCGGGCAGTGTCTCGGGCCAGACGGGGAAGCCCTCGGGGCGGGGGAAGGTGTCGTGGTAGCGGAAGACGAGGGAGGGCAGGTAGTGGAGCCCGCCGTTGACGGCGATGTCGACGGCCTCGGCGTGGGTGGGGGCGCAGATCGCCGTCGTCGTCACCATCACGTTGTCGTTGACGAAGGCGCCCACCGGCTCCGCCTCCGCGATCGCCGTCTTGTACTGCGCCAGCACCCACTCCATGTCCGACACCTTCTGGATGCTGAAGCCGAGCACGCCGAGCCCCTTGCGGGCGGCCATCGCGTACGACGGCGGCGACCCGGCCGCGTACCACATCGCCGGGTGGGCGGCCCCGTACGGTTTGGGCAGGATCTTGCGCGGCGGCAGCGACCAGTGCTTGCCCTGGAAGCCGGGGTACTCGTCCTGGAGCCACATGCGGGGGAACTCCGCGATGGTCTCCTCCCACATCTCCTTGGTGTGGTTCATGTCGGTGATGCCGGGCAGGAAGCCGAGGATCTCGTGGGACCCGGCGCCCCGCCCGCTGCCGAACTCGAAGCGCCCCCCGGAGAGGTGGTCGAGCATGGCGACCTTCTCGGCCACCTTCACCGGGTGGTTGACCGGTGCGAGCGGGTTGAAGATGCCGGAGCCGAGGTGGATGCGCTCGGTCGCGTGCGCGAGGTAGCCGAGGAACACGTCGTTGGCGGACAGATGGGAGTACTCCTCCAGGAAGTGGTGCTCCGAGGCCCAGGCGTACTTGAACCCGCACCGGTCGGCCTGGATGACGTACTCGGTCTCGTCCATCAGCGCCCTGTGCTCGGCGAGCGGGTCGGTCTCGGCGCGCCTTCCCACGTATCCCTGTACAAAGAGCCCGAATTCCACGGAGGTTCACCGTCCCGGCGTCGAGTGTGCCGCTGCTGCGACCGGGCTGCTGGACGGAGCCCGGCTGCCAGTTTCTGACGTACCGTCAGGTCCAGGACTGTGACACCACGGCCCCGGATGGTCAATACCTGACGACTCGTCAGACAATGCTGATTCCCGCCAGCCATCCGCCGTCGATCACGAACGGCTGCCCGGTGATGTACGACGACTCGTCCGAGGTCAGGAACAGCGCCAGCCGCGCCACCTCCTCCGGCCTGCCGATCCGCCCCAGCGGCACCAGCCGCCGGTACAGCACGTCCAGCGCCCGCCCGGTCTCCTCCGGATCGGCGTCCGGGTCCAGCAGGGCGGGGTTCGACATGGGAGTGTCCACGGCGCCCGGACAGATCGCGTTGACCCGGATGCGCCGCGGCGCCAGCTCCAGCGCCGCCACCCGCGTGAGCCCCAGCACCGCGTGCTTGCTCGCGGCGTACGCCCCCACGGCCGCCATCCCGGTCAGACCGGTGTACGAGGCCGTGTTCACGATCGTCCCGCCGTCCGCCAGCCGCGGCGCCACCGTCTTCACGCCCAGGAAGCAGCCCACCTGGTTGACCCGCACCACCTGCATGAACTCCTCCAGCGGAGTGTCCGCCAGAGAGTTGAACCGCAGCACGCCCGCATTCGCGACCAGCCCGTCGATCCTCCCGTGCACCCGCAGCACGGTGTCGACGGCCGTCCGCCAGTCGGCCTCCTCGCCCACGTCGAGCCGCACGTACAGGCTCCCGAGCTCCTTCGCCAGCGCCTCCCCCGCCTCGTCCAGCACGTCGGTGACCACGACCTCGGCACCCTCCTCCCGGAACAGGCGCGCCTCCTGCTCGCCCTGCCCGCGCGCCGCGCCCGTCACCAGCACGACCCGGCCGTCCAGCCTGCCCATCGGTCCTCCTCTACAGCCGCGGCGCCACCTCGGCGCCGAACGCGGCGATCTGATCGGTGAGTTCGCTGCCGCTCCGGCTGCGGAAGCGCACCTGGAGCCGGTCCACGCCCATCGCCCGGTACGCCCGCAGCGACTCGGCGAGGGCCTCCGGGCCGCCGGCCAGGGTGCGGCGCCCCACGTCCCACCCGGGCCGCCCCACGTAGAGCGGCTCGGCGATGGCCCCGTAGGCGAAGGGCCCGTGCAGCCCGGCCGTCTCGCGCAGCCTCCGGATCCGGGCGATCCGCACCGCCAGCCGGTCCCGCGGATCGCCCTGCGGCAGCCATCCGTCGCCCTTCAGCGCGGCCCGGCGCACGGCCGCGGGCGACGACCCGCCCACCCACACCGGGACCCGGGCCTGCACGGGCCGGGGCCGCTGCCCGAGCCCCTCGAACGCGTACAGCTTCCCGTGGTGCTCCGGGAACTCCTCCGGCCCGAGCGCCGCCCGCAGCGCGTCGATCGTCTCGTCGAGTACGGCACCGCGCCGGGCGAAGGCGGCGCCGAGCGCCTCGAACTCCTCCGGCACGTGCCCCGCCCCGACCCCCAGCAGCAGCCGGCCGCCGCTGAGCCGGTCGACGGTGGCGTACTGCTTGGCCGTCAGCAGCGGATGCCGCAGACCGACGACGGCGACGTGGGACAGCAGCCGCACCCGGCGCGTCCCCGCCGCGAGGAACGCCAGCGTGGCGACGGGGTCGTACCAGACCGTGCTCATCGCGGCCGCCAGCCGCCGCGGCACCGCGACGTGGTCGCAGCAGGCGACGTACCCGAACCCGGCCGCCTCCGCCGCCCGCGCCGCCGCCAGCAGCTCCCCGGGTCCGGCGGCCGCCTCCCACGGCTCGGCGTAGAGCGTGCTCTGGGACTGGACGGGCAGCTGGATGCCGTACGCGAAGCCGCCCGACGGGCCGGAGACGACGGGGGCGAGCGGAACGGTGCCGGGGGTGGGGCTGGAGACGGAGGTGGGGGCGGAGGCCGGGTCGGAGACGGAGGTGGGGGCGGAGGCCGGGTCGGAGACGGAGGTGGGGGCGGAGGCCGGGTCGGAGACGGGGGCGGGGGCGGAGGCCGGGTCGGAGACGGAGGTGGGGGCGGAGGCCGGGGCGGAGACGGGGGCGGGGGCGGAGGCCGGGTCGGAGACGGGGGTGGGGGTGGTGCCGGGGTCCGGCGTCGCCGCGTGGGGCGTCATCGGGGCCAGAGCCCCTCGGGAGTGAGCCCGAGCAGCTCGATGGCGTTGCCGCGCACGATGCGGGTGACGGTGTCCGGGTCGAGGTGGGCCATCTGGGCCTCGCCGACCTCGCGGGACCGGGGCCAGGTGGAGTCGGAGTGCGGGTAGTCGGTCTCGTACAGGACGTTGCCGACGCCGATCGCGTCGAGGTTCCGCAGCCCGAAGGCGTCGTCGAAGAAGCAGCCGTGGACGTGCCCGGCGAACGTCTCGGAGGGCGGCCGGGTGACCCTGTCGGCGACGCCGCCCCAGCCGCGGTTCTCCTCCCAGACGGTGTCGGCGCGCTCCAGGATGTAGGGGATCCAGCCGATCTGCCCCTCCGCGTACATCACGCGCAGGTTCGGGAACTGCTCGAACTTGCCGCTCATCAGCCAGTCGACCATCGAGAAGCAGCAGTTGGCGAAGGTGATCGTGGAACCGACGGCGGGCGGCGCGTCGGCGGAGGTCGACGGCATGCGGCTGCTGGAGCCGATGTGCATCGCGACGACCGTGCCCGTCTCGTCGCAGGCCGCGAGGAACGGATCCCAGGCGCCGGTGTGGACGGACGGCAGCCCGAGGTGCGGAGGTATCTCGGAGAAGGCCACGGCCCGCACCCCGCGGGCGGCGTTGCGCCGGACCTCGGCGGCGGCGAGCCCCGCGTCCCACAGCGGCACGAGCGTGAGCGGGACGAGCCGGCCACCCGCCTGAGGGCCGCACCACTCCTCCACCGTCCAGTCGTTGTAGGCGCGCACGCACAGCAGCGCGAGCTCGCGGTCACGGGCCTCGGTGAAGGTCTGTCCGCAGAAGCGGGGGAAGGTGGGGAAGCACAGGGCGGACTGCACATGGTTGACGTCCATGTCGGCGAGCCGGGCGGGGACGTCGTACGAGCCGGGACGCATCCGCTCGTAGGTGATGACCTCCAGTCTGATCTCGTCCCGGTCGAAGCCGACGGCGGTGTCGAGCCGGGTGAGGGGGCGGTGCAGGTCCTCGTAGACCCACCAGTCGCCGACCGGCCCGTCGTCCCCCGGCGAACCCATGACGGGCTTGAAGCGGCCACCGAGGAAGGACATCTCCTTCAGCGGGGCGCGGACGATGCGCGGGCCGGTGTCCCGGTACTTCTTCGGGAGCCTGTCCGTCCAGACGCCGGGCGGCTCCACGGTGTGGTCGTCGACGGAGACGATGCGCGGAAAGGCGGGGTCGGTGTCCATGTCCGCCACGGTAGCGCTGATCTGACGGACCGTCAGTATCACTGCCGGGCGTTCCGCGCCGACCCCGGATGTGAGAGGCCTGTGCACGCCCACCAGCCGCGATGTGATCGGCGTCTCGCACGGCTGACGCACCCGCTGTCAACAAGGCACACTGACGGAGTTGTTCGGGATGCCTTGGGGGGACGGCGATGGACGGGGTACCGCGAGTACCGGAGCAGCGCAGCACGGGCCCGCACGAGCCCGTGCCGCTGCGCTTCGGCGTGCTCGGACCGGTGCGCGCCTGGAGCGGCCCGCAGCCGCTGACGACCGGCTCCCCGCAGCAGCGCGCCCTCCTCGCCGCCCTGCTGCTGCGCGAGGGCCGCACCGCCACCGCCGCCGAACTCATCGACGCCCTGTGGGGCGAGGAACCGCCCTCGCAGGCCCTGGCCGCCGTGCGCACCTACGCGTCACGGCTGCGCAAGGTCCTCGGGGCCGGCGTCGTGATCAGCGACTCCGGCGGCTACGCCGTCCGCGGCCTCGCCGAGGGCTCCCTGGACCTCGCGGTGGCGCAGGACCTCGCGGCCGAGGCCGAACGGGCCCGCCACGCCGGCGACCTGTGCCGGGCCCGGGAGACACTGGGACGGGCGCTGGGCCTGTGGGACGGCGAGCCCCTGGCCGGCGTACCCGGACCGTACGCCGAGGCACAGCGCGTCCGCCTGGACGAGTGGCGCCTCCAACTCCTCGAATCCCGCCTGGACATGGACCTGGAGCAGGGCTGCCACGCCGAGGCCGTCTCCGAACTCACCGCCCTCACCGCGGCCCACCCCCTGCGCGAACGCCTCCGCGAACTCCTCATGCTGGCCCTCTACCGCGGCGGCCGCCAGGCGGAGGCCCTCGCCGTCTACGCCGACACCCGCCGCCTCCTCGCCGACGAACTCGGCGTCGACCCCGGCCCCGGCCTGCGCGAGCTCCAGGACCGCATCCTGCAGGCCGATCCCGGCCTGGCCGAACCGTCCGCCCCGGCAGCCGAACCGTCCACGGTCCCCCTCCGCCCCGCACAACTGCCCGCCACCGTATCCGACTTCACCGGCCGGGCATCCTTCGTGCACCAGCTGACCGAAGTGCTGGCGTCGGCCGAAGGCCGCGTCATGGCCGTCTCGGCACTGGCGGGCATCGGCGGCGTGGGCAAGACGACCCTGGCAGTGCACGTGGCCCACCAGGCACGGTCGGCGTTCCCCGACGGCCAGCTGTACGTGGACCTCCAGGGCACCGGGCCGAGGGCGGCGGACCCGGAGACCGTCCTCGGCGCCTTCCTGCGCGCCCTGGGCACCGCGGACTCGGCGATGCCCGACTCCCTGGCGGAGCGGGCGGCGCTGTACCGCTCGGTCCTGGACGGCCGGCGCGTGCTGGTACTGCTGGACAACGCCCGCGACGCCGCCCAGGTCCGGCCGCTGCTGCCCGGCACCGACGGGTGCGCCGCACTCGTGACCTCCCGGGTGCGGATGGTGGACCTCGCCGGAGCGCACCTCGTCGACCTCGACGTGATGTCCCCCGACGAGGCACTCGCCCTGTTCACCAGGATCGTCGGCGAGGAACGCGTCAGCACCGAACGGCAGGCCGCGCTGGACGTGGTCGGAGCCTGCGGCTTCCTCCCCCTCGCCATCCGCATCGCCGCCTGCCGGCTCGCCGCCCGGCGCACCTGGACCGTCTCCGCACTCGCGGCGAAACTCGCCGACGAACGCCGCCGCCTCGACGAACTCCAGGCCGGCGACCTCGCCGTGAAGGCGACCTTCGAACTGGGCTACGGCGCACTCGAACCCGCCCAGGCCCGCGCCTTCCGCCTGCTCGGGCTCGCGGACGGGCCCGACATCTCGCTGCCCGCCGCCGCCGCCGTGCTCGGCCTCGGCCCCGACGACGCCGAGGACCTGCTGGAGTCGCTGGTCGACACGTCCCTGCTGGAATCCGCGGCCCCGGGCCGGTACCGGTTCCACGATCTCGTACGGCTCTACGCCAGGGCCTGCGCGGAGCGGGACGAATCGCCGCCCGGCGAACGCGACGCCGCGCTCTCCCGGCTGCTCGACTTCTACCTGACCACCGCCGCGCGCGTGTACGCCATCGAACGGCCCGGCGACCGCACCGTCGCCCACCTCGAACCGGGCCGCCAGGACCACGGCCGCCACTTCACCGACGCGCCCACCGCACTGGACTGGCTCCACGCCGAGGCCGAGCCCCTCCTGGCCTGCGTCCAGCAGTCCCTCGGCCCCGGCACCCTGCGGCGGGCCGTGGACCTCCTCCTCGCCGCGATCGACCTCGCCGAGTCCGGAGCCGGCTCCCGGCGCTACGAACTCACCGCCCTCGCGGCCCGCGACGCCGCCGCCGTCCTCGGCGACCTGCGCGCCGAGGTGCGTGCCCGCATCACCCTGGCCCAGGTCCTCAGCCAGGCAGGGCGGTTCGACGAGGCCGAGCGCGAGGCCGAGCAGGCCGACCTGCTCAACGGGCAGGCCGGCGACCCCTGGACCAGCAGCACCGCACCCAACCAGCTCGGCATCATCGCCAACTGCACGGCCCGGTTCGCCGAGGCCGAGGTCTACCTCCTCAGAGCCGTCGAAGCCTTCAGAGCCGACAGCAACCAGCCCGGCGAGGCCAGCGCCGTGTGCAACCTCTCCCGCGTCCTGGCCTCCATGGGCCGGACCGAGGAGGCCGTGGAACTCTCCAAGCGCGGCATCGACATCTACGACGAACTCGGCCTCTCCGTACGCCTCGCCAACGCCCGCTACGCCTCCGGAATCGTCCTCACCCAGGCCGGACGCCTCCCGGAAGCCCTGGACCAGCTCCAGCAGGCCGTTCAGATCTTCTCCGAGAGCCGGCAGCGCCTCTGGGAGGGCACCACGCACTTCCGCATCGCGCAGGCACATCTCGCGGCCCGGCGCCCCGCCCAGGCCGCCCAGCACGCCGAACAGGCCCTCGCCACCGGATGCATCGGCGGCGAGTGGATGCGCGGAAACGCCCTCACGCTCCTCGGCAAGTCCCTGCGCTCCCTGGGCCAGTCGGGGCGGGCCCACGCCTGCTGGACCGACGCGCTCGCCATCTTCGACCAGCTGTCCTCGCCCGAGGCGACGGAGGTGCGCGGGCTGCTCTCACCCAGCGCGGCGGCCTGACCCGGGGGCACCCCGGACACGGGCGCGGAGTCGGACAAGGCAGGGCGGGGGCGGGTCGGGGTCGGGGTCGGGGTCGGGGTCGGGGTCGGAACAAGACAGGGGCGGGACGGGGGCGGGGCGAGGCGGGGTGAGGGCACGGACAGGCGCGTTCATCGAACGTTTATGGCCACCTGCGACTCTCCCTGCATCGATCCGTCGCGTCGGGGGGCACACGGGTCGACCGGGCTCGCGGCTAGTGTGAGAGCCCTTGAACGTCTGTTCGGCGACCCTCGGGGGAGTCGCCGAACAGACGCTCCCCTTTCAGCACGTATTTCAGCAGTTCCTTCAGCAATTCCTTCAGCACATCCCGAACTTCCTGGGAGTACCAGTCATGAGCGATTCCACGCAGGCCGCGAACGCCGAGAACACCACGAGCGCCGCCGGCACCGAGAACGCCGAGGCCTTCGTCGTTCAGGACCAGCACTCGCCCGTGCCGCCGAAGGGCGAGGACACGGAGTTCACCACGCTCGACCAGCACTCGCCCGCACCGCCGGCCCTCGGCGCCGACGCCCTCACCACCATGGACCAGCACTCCCCGGCCCCGCCCGCCCTGGGCCGGGACAGCCTCTGACCTCCCGCACCGCCGGAGCAGGTCCGACCGCGGCGGCGCGGAGGGGAGCCGCCGCGGTCGAGGCATCCCCAGGGGGCAGACGCCCGACCTCCCCATACGGGACCCGATCCAGGCTGACCGGTCCGAGCCGCACCGGCCCCGAACCGGGCCCGCCCCCGAACGGGACACGCACCGGACCCGAACCCGAACGAGGCACAAACCCGGACTCGCACCGGACCCGAACCGCACGCGAACCCGAACCCGAACCCGAATTCAAACCCGACGCGAACCGGACGCGAACCGGACGCGGGCCCGAACAGAACCCTGACTCACCCCCAGCTCGACCCCGAGCCACCCCTGGTCGTCCCCAGGCACGCGTCCCCTGTCGGTGCCGTCGCCGACAGTGGAGGGCATGAAGCGCGAGGAGTTGAGAGCACTCGCGGAGGGTGGGGTACTGCTCGTCCCGCGAGCGGTGGCAGCGGGATGGCCCGGACGGACCCTCACCCGCCGCCTCAAGGCCGACGGATGGACCAGGATCAGGGCCGGCGCCTGGGCCGAGCCCGGCAGAGGCATCGGACTGGACGAACGACTCAGAGCGGTCCAGCTCCAGCACCCGCACCTCGTGGTGAGCCACGACTCGGCGGCCCGCCTGTGGCGCATCGAGACGCTGGGCAAGGCGGCGCCCCCGCCTCCCGTGGAGTTCACCGACGGGGAACTGAACTCCTGCAGCCGGCTCACAGGCCTGCGCGTGCACCGCGTCCCCCTGCCACCCGACGAGGTCACCGCACACGCCGGCCTGCGCGTCACCGAGGTCCCGCGCACTCTCGCCGACCTGCTGCACCACGGCCCCCGGGACAGCGCCGTCGTCGCCGTCGACTCAGCGCTCACCTACCGCCGGGTCAACGGTATCCGCCGCCCGCCCCTCACCACCCCGGCCGCCATCGCCCTCGCCATGGAAGCACCCCGCCGCGGAGCCCGCCGGGCCCGGGAGTGGCTCCGCCTCGTGGACCGCGGCTCCGGCTCACCCGCGGAGACCATGGCCCGCCTGCGCATGCACGACGCCGGCCTCCGCCCCGAGACCCAGGCCGAGGTCCACCCGCCCGGCGGCGGACGCCGCTACGTCGACTTCCTCTTCCGTGCCGCCCGACTCGCCGTCGAGATCGAGGGCTACGCCTTCCACGGCACCCGAGACGCCCACCGCCGCGACGTGTCCCGCTTCAACGAACTGATCCGCTGTACGGAGATCCGCCGCATCCTCCGCTACACGGCCGAGGACGTGTTCCACCGACCCGCCCGGATGATCACCGAGATCCACGAGGTGCTGGCCGACACGGAGAGGAGTCCACGAGAAGGAGCGCTTTGAACGCCGTTCCGTTCCCCGGAAGGAGGCGCGCCCCCTGGCCGCCGACACCGCCCCGGCAGTGCCGGCCCGAACCCGCCCCGAGCAGAGGCTGCGTGCCGAGGATGGCCACGGCATAGCGAGGGAAGCCCGGCAGCGCCTCGCCCCGCTCCGAGTTCGGGGGGGCAGCCGTCGTCCGGTGACAGGGTGCGCGCGGGCAGGTGCGGGCCAGTGCTGCCCGGAGGTCTCGGCGGCTGCCGTGTTGGTGGGCGTCGTGGGCGAAAGGCATCGGGGCAGCGGGTCGGTGGAGGTCGAGTCCGTGAGGGACGGGTCCGTGAGGGACGGGTCGGTGGGTTGCTCTCGGGGGTTGGAGTGGGGAGAGGTGAGGTGTGGGGGGCGTGCCGGAAGGGGGCGTGCCGGAAGGGGGCGTGCCGGAAGGGGGCGTGCCGGAAGGGGATCGGGGGTGTTGGTGTGGGGGTTGGCCGGTTGGCGGGGGTGGGGCCGCCCGCTTCTTTCGCAGTGTCGTGCTTGCGCGGGGCGCGTCAAGGGCGCTGCGCCTTCGGCTCCGCGTCGCCTGCGGCGATGGCCCTGCGGGCCACCCTTGACCCGCCCCGCTCCAGCACGGGTGGGAGCGTGCCGGGACCGCCGGGGAGAGCGGGGGGCCGGGAGCGTCGCTCGCAGCGGCGTTGCGCAGGTTCCACCCGGCCGGACGGCGCGTCCGCGCCTCGCCAGCACGCCGGCGGGCCGCAGCGGCTTCCCGCCGGTGGGGAGCGCGGGGTGGGCACCGGGACGGGCGTCGCATGGCCGGTCCTCGTCGGGCGGGACGCGCATCCGCGCCTCGCGAGCACGCCGGGACGGCCTGGCGGCTCCCGGCCGCGCGGGGTTCGGGGGTGGGCACCGGGGGGACGGACGTCGCATGGGCAGAGCCCGGGCGGGTGGGGGCGCATCTGCGTCTCGCCTGCACGCCGGGCAGGTTCGGCTAAGCTTCCCGCCGGTGGGCGGCTTTGGGGACGCCGGGGATGGGCGCCGAAAGGGCCGGTCCCCGTCGGGCGGGACGCGCATCCGCGCCTCGCCAGCACGCCGGGACGGCCTGGCGGCCACCCGCCGGTGGGGGTTTCCGGGGCAGGGACCGGGACGGGCGCGCTGAAAGGCCGGTCCCTGTCGGGCGGGGCGCGCATCGGCGTCTCGCCTGCACGCCGGGCAGGTTCGGCGGCTTCCCGCCGGTGGGCGGCTTCTGGGGACGCTGGATGGGGGCGCCGAAAAGGGCCGGTCCCCGTCGGGCGGGGACGCGGACTCCCGGCGCCTCGCCAGCACGCCGGCAGGCCTGGCGGCCACCCGCCGGCGGGGGTTTCCGGCAGGCGCCGGGGATGGGTGCTGAAAGGCGGGGTCCCTGTCGGGCGGGGTGCATCGGCGTCTGCCTGCACGCCGGGTGAGTTCGGCGGCTTCCGGCCGGTGGCGGGTGAGGGGGTGGGGGTGGTCTGTGGGAGGGGTGGTGTTGGTGGGGTTCGGGTGGGGTGGTTGAGGGGTGTCGGGGTGGTGATTGGAGGACTTCGGGTCACGTGCGGGGCAGGAAGGGGAGGGTGAGCGAGGGTGCGGGTGCCGAGTCCCCCTTTCGGCGTGCTGGAGTGTTGTGGGTGTGACTCACGGGGCCGGTGGGGGTGTCTGGTGCGTCGCCCGGGCGGGACTGACTGGCACGGACTGACCGGTGTGGCCGGTGTGGCCGGTGTGGCCGGTGTGGCCGGTGTGGCCGGTGTGGCCGGTGTGGTGTGGCTGGTGTGGCGGCGGCGCGGGCGTGTGCGGCTGTGTACTCGGCTGCCCGGCGGCAGCCGTCCTGACCCCGGCCTGTGCTCCCCCGCCTCACCTCACCTCCCCCACCTCCCCCAGCTCCCCCCCGCTCCTCCCTTTCCCTCCTCCCGTCTGTGCTGCCCCGCTGCCTCACCCGCCCCCTCACCCTTCCCCCACTCACGACCGCCGGTCACCGGCCGCCATCGGCCGGTGACCCCGGGGGGGGCCGCCCCGGGCACGCCCCCACAACCCGCCGGGGCGCACCGCCCGCCCACCGGACATCAGACACCGGACACCGGACACCGGACGTCTCTGCACCGGTCCTACCGGCCCACCGGTCCCACCGGCCCACCGGCACGCCCCCACACCCCCACCGGGCGCACCCCGCCACCGGCCGGAAGCCACCACACCCACCCCCACGAGAACCCGCCCCGCCAGACCCCTCCCCGCACCCACCCCGCCCCTCACCGACGGCCGCCGCCCCCCGGCGTGCAGGCCGGGCAGCGCCGATACACCCCACCCCGCAGGGACCTGCCATGCAACGCCCACCCCCAGCACACACACCGCCCCCCACCGGCCGGAAGCCGCCAAGCCGACCCGGCGTGCAGGCGAGACGCCGATGCGCCCCACCCGCCCGGGCCCTGCCATGCAACGCCCATCCCCGGCGCCCGCCCCCAAACCTCCACCAGCCGGAAGCCGCCAAGCCGCCCGGCGTGCTGGCGAGGCGCGGATGCGCGTCCCGCCGACGAGGACCGGCCCTTTCGGCACCCCACCCCGCAGGGACCTGCCATGCAACGCCCACCCCCAGCACACACACCGCCCCCCACCGGCCGAAAGCCGCCAAGCCGACCCGGGCGCAGCGGCAGGCTGAGACGCCGACGCGCCGCCGCCGTAGCCCCGCCATGGAACGCCCATCCCCGGCGCCGCAGTCCCGGCCGCCGGAAGCCGCCAAGCCGCCCGGCGTGCTGGCGAGGCGCGGATGCGCGTCCCGCCGACGAGGACCGGCCCTTTCGGCACCCCACCCCGCAGGGACCTGCCATGCAACGCCCACCCCCAGCACACACACCGCCCCCCACCGGCCGGAAGCCGCCAAGCCGACCCGGCGTGCAGGCGAGGCGCGGATGCGCGCCCCACCCGACGGGGACCGGCCATGCAACGCCCATCCCCGGTGCCCAGCCCCAAACCCCCACCGGCCGGAAGCCGCCAAGCCGACCCGGCGTGCTGGCGAGGCGCGGATGCGCGTCCCGCCCGACGAGGACCGGCCATGCGACGCCCATCCCCGGTGCCCACCCCCGCACTCCCCACCGGCGGGAAGCCGCTGAGCCCGCCCGGCGTGCTGGCGAGGCGCGGACGCGGTGGCCGTCCGGCCCGGCCGATGCTGCGCAACGCCGCTGGGGCGGAGACGCTGCCCGGCCCCCGCTCTCCCCGGGCCGTCCGCACGCTTCCCACCCGTGCTGGAGCGGGGCGGGTCAAGGGTGGCCCGCAGGGCCATCGCCGCAGGCGACGCGAAGCCGAAGGCGCAGCGCCTACCCGCCCCGCGCGAGCGCGACGGCTGAAAGAAGCGGGCGGCCCCACCCCCACCCACCGGCCAACCCCCACACCAACACCCCCGATCCCCTCCCGACACACCCCCTCCCGACACACCCCCCACACCTCACCTCTCCCCACCCCAACCCCCGAGCGCAGCCCAGGGACTGGACCCGCCCGACTCCGACCCCGATACCTCACGCCCACCCCCACCCCCACCCCCTCCCCTCCCCACCCCTCCCCACAAGCCCCCCGAGCCCTCCCGGCGCACGGACCCGCACCAGCCGTGCGCACACCGGCACCGGCCGACGGGCGTCACACCTCACCCTGCGGGCAGGGCCGGTGTGCGTGGGGGTACGCCTCGGCGGGGCTGCCTTTCGGTGCTCATGCTCGGCGTTGCTCTCGAACCCGCCGCCTGTGGGCGGCCGCGGAACCCACTCGTGTTCCTGTGAGGTGTCGATGCGGCCGCCGAGCCCGGGCCCCACCGCACAGCGCAGCGTCGCGTCGGTGGGAGCCCCGCCCGGCCCGGCAGTCTCCCGGGTCGGCGGCCCGCTTCTCACCCGCGTGAGCGCGAGGTCGGTGAGAGAGCGGGCGGCCCTCTCGGCTCACCCCGGGCGTAGGCCGGTCTTGACGAGCTTGCCGCTGGCGTTGCGGGGGAGGCGGTCGACGAACCTCACGTGCCGCGGCACCTTGAAGTTGGCCATCTCGCGGCGGGACCAGGCGATGAGGTCCGCTGCGGTCAGCGAGGAACCGGCCCGGCGCACCACGTAGGCCATGCCGACCTCGCCCAGCCGCGCGTCGGGGACGCCGATCACGGCCACGTCGGTGACGTCCGGGTGGAGGGTCAGGCGGCGTTCGATCTCGGCGGGGTAGGCGTTGAAGCCGCCGACGACGTACATGTCCTTCAGCCGGTCCGTGATGCGGAGGTTCCCGGCGTCGTCGAGGACGCCGATGTCGCCGGTGCGCAGCCAGCCGTCCTTGTCGAGGGCGTCCGCTGTGGCGGCGGCGTCCTGGTAGTAGCCGCGCATCACATTGAAGCCTCTGACCAGGATCTCGCCCGGCGCCCCGGCCGGGACATCGGCGCCGGCTCCGTCGACGGTCCTCACCTCGACCCCCGGTATCGCCCGCCCGGACGTTGCGGCGACGACCTCGGGCGGGTCACCCCGGCGGCACATGGTGACGACGCCGCTCGCCTCGGACAGGCCGTACGCGGTGAGGACCGTCTCCACGGCGAGGTCGCTGCGCAGGCGTTCGACGAGGCGGAGGGGGACGACCGCAGCGCCCGTCACCACCAGGCGCAGGGCGGTGAGGTCGTGGTCCCGGCGGGCCGGATGGTCCAGCAGGGACTGGAAGAGGGTCGGGGGGCCGGGGAGGACCGTGATCTGCTCGGCTGCGATGTTGGCCAGGGCGGTCTCCACGTCGAACACCGGCTGCGGGATCATCGTGGCCCCCCTGGTCAGGCAGGCGAGGACGCCCGCCTTGTAGCCGAACGTGTGGAAGAAGGGGTTGACGATCAGATAGCGGTCGCCGTGCCGCAGGCCCGCGAGCCCGGCCCAGGTGTCGTACGCCCGCACGCTCTGCGCGTGGCTGACCACCACGCCCTTGGGGCGTCCGGTCGTGCCCGAGGTGAAGACGATGTCCGACCACGAGTCGCCGTCGAGCGCCGCCGACCGGTCTCGGACCGCCCTTCCCTCCACCCCCTCCCCCGCGGCCAGGAAGTCCCGCCACGTCGTGAAGCCCGGGGGGACGTCTCCGGTCCCGGTCCCGGTCCCGGTCTCGGACCCGGACCCGGACTGCGCCTCAGACCCGGACCCGGACTTCGCCTCGGCCTCGGACTCGGCCTCGGACTGTTCCCCGGCCCCGGCAGCGGCGCTGGCCCCGGGGCCAGTGCCGGTGCCGGACAGCACGACCGCCGTCTGCAGTTCCGGGAGGCCGGGCAGTGGACGAGCCGCCGTACGGCCGCCGACTCCGGCGTCATCTGCTCGCCGTGCCGCCCCCTTCCCCTCTCCCCCGGCCCCCTCACCCCTCCCCGTCCCCGCCGCGCGGCGCAGGGACGCCACGTACGACGTGCCGAGGAAGGTGCCCGTCACGAAGAGGAGGCGGGTGCCGCTGCGGCGGAGCACGTCGGCCGCCTCCGCGCCCTTGAATCGGGTGTTCAGCGGGACCAGGACCGCGCCCGCGGAGACCGCGCCCAGGGCGGCGACGATCCAGTCGAGGGAGTTGGGCGCCCATACGGCGACGCGGTCGCCCGGTCGGACGTCCGAGGCGATACAGGCCGCGGCGGCGCGCTCCACCCGGCGGGCGAGTTCGGCATAGGTGACCCGTACGCGGCCGCCGGAGTCGATCACGGCTTCCGTGCCGGGGAACCGCTCGGCCGCGGACCGCACCAGATCGGGGATCGTCTGCCATTCTGCGCCGAACCGCCCGCTCTCCGCGGCACCGGACTCCGCGACCCCTGCAGCAGCGTCCTGCGTCTCCGCGGACCCGCCTCTCGTGTCACTGCCTCGCACGATCCGGCTCCCCTCACGATTGACCGACCCCTTCGACTGACAGGACGTCAGATTATCGCTAATCTGACGGATAGTCAGCTCACCCTGTCGGGAGGGGTCATGGCCGGGATCAAGGACGCCGCCGCCATCGTCGGGATCGGGCAGACCGCCTTCGCCCGGCACCTGCCCGAGGACGAGAAGACCCTCGCCTGCCGGGCCGTGCTCGCCGCGCTCGACGACGCCGGGATGGCGCCCGGCGAGGTGGACGCGGTCGCCTCGTACACCATGGAGGAGACCGACGAGGTGGAGCTGGCGAAGGCCGTCGGCTTCGGGGACCTGACCTTCTTCAGCCGCGTGCCGTACGGCGGGGGCGGGTCCTGCGCGACCGTCGCGCATCTGGCCGCCGCCATTGCCACCGGTCAGGCCACCGTGGGGGTGGCCTGGCGGTCGCGGAAGCGGGGCAGCGGGCCACGCCCCTGGACCGACACCGCCCGCCAGTTGCCCACCCCCGCCCAGTGGACGCGCCCCTTCGGACTGCTGCGGCCCGCCGACGAGATCGCGATGCTGGCCCGGCGCTACATGCACGAGTACGGCGTCACCCGCGAGCACCTCTTCAACGTCGCCCTCGCCTGCCGGAACCGGGCCAACCAGAACCCGGCCGCCGTGATGTACGACCGGCCCCTCACCCGCGAGATGTACATGACGGCGCGGTGGATCAGCGAACCCCTGTGCCTGTTCGACAACTGCCTGGAGACCGACGGGGCCTTGGCGTGTGTGGTCACCGGACGGGACCGTGCCCGCGACGGCCGGCGCACCCCGGTGCTGGTGCACGCCGCCGCACAGGCGCTGCCCGCCCAGCACCACGGCATGGTCAACTACTGGAACGACGACCCCCTCACCGGTCCCGCCTGGACCGCCGCCCGACAGCTGTGGAAACAGGCCGACTTCGGGCCGGAGGACGTGCATGTGGCCCAGATCTACGACGCGTTCACGCCGCTCGTGCCGCTGTCCCTGGAGGGCTACGGCTTCTGCCGGCGAGGGGAGGGCGGCGCGTTCACCGAGCAGGGCGCGCTGGAGACCGGCGGCCGGCTGCCGCTCAACACCGGCGGGGGCGGGCTCAGTGAGGCCTATGTGCACGGCTTCAACCTGATCACCGAGGGTGTGAAACAACTGCGCGGCGCCGGCACCGCGCAGGTCCCGGGCGCCGCCACCTGCCTCGTCACGGCCGGCGAGGGCGTGCCCACCTCCGCACTGCTCCTCCGGACGTAGCCGCTCCTCGGGCCGGGCGGAGAGGCGGAGGCAGAGGAGAGAGACGGAGACGAAGACGGAGACGAAGACGAAGACAGAGACGGAGACGGAGACGGAGACGAAGACGGAGGCAGAGGAGGGAGGCGGAGGCCGGAAGCGGCGGCTGCGAGCAGCGGCCGGGAGAGACGTGCGAGCCGAGGGAGCCCCGACATGCTCAGTCCCGTGACCGACGCCGACGGCGCACCGTTCTGGGAGTACGCGGCCCGCGGCGAACTGCGGGTTCAGACCTGCGCCGACTGCGGTGAACCACGGTTCCCGCCCCGTCCGTGCTGCCCCCGCTGCCAGTCCTTCGGGAGCCGGTGGAAGGCGGTGTCGGGGCGCGGGAGGGTGTGGTCGTACGTCGTGGCGCACCCGCCGCTGCTGCCCGCGTACGCGGCGCGGGCACCGTACAACGTCGTGGTCGTGGAGTTGGAGGAGGCGCCGCGGATCCGCATGGTGGGGAATCTCGTGCCCCGGCCCGGCGCTCCGCTCGGTTCGCTCGACGGCGGACGTATCCGGATCGGCGCCCGGGTGCGGGTCGTGTTCGCGGACGGGCTGCCGCAGTGGGTGCCGGCGTGAGCGCGCCGCCGGTGCGGCTGGACACCGGCGGCGACGACGGGGTCGCCGTCGTCACGCTGGACCGGCCCGAGCGGCTCAATGCGCTGGACCTGACCGCCGTCGATGAACTGGCCCGTATCTGGCGGGCGTTGCGGTACGACGACTCGGTGCGGTCCGTGGTGCTCACCGGGGCGGGGGTGCGGGCGTTCTGCACGGGCATCGACCGGGACGTCGTCGTACCGCAGCCGGGGTCTCCGTACATGCAGGACGACCCGCTGCTGCGGGCCGGGCCGAAGGCCAACGACCTGTGGAAGCCGGTGGTCGCCGCGGTGGAGGGGATGGCGTGCGGCGGGGCGTTCTATCTGCTCGGGGAGTGCGAGTTCGTGGTCGCGGGGGCGGGGGCCTCCTTCTTCGACCCGCACACGTCGTACGGGATGGTCAGCGCCTACGAGGCGGTGCTCATGGCGCAGCGCCTGCCGTACGGGGAGGTCGCGAGGATGGTGCTGATGGGGGTGCGGGAGCGGATCGGGGCGGAGCGGGCGTACGGTCTGGGGCTGGTGTCCGAGGTGGTCGCCGAGGGCGGGGCGCGGGAGGCGGCGGTGGCCTGTGCGCGGGTGATCGCCGAGTGCCCCGCGTCTGCCGTGCAGGGGTCGGTGCGGGCGCTGTGGGCGGCCCGGGAGGGGGCGCTGCTGCGGGGGTTCGCACAGGCGCCGCATCTGATCGCGCTGGGGAATCTGTCCGCCGGGCGGCAGGCCGAGCTGTTCCGGGAGCGGAAGCCGGCACCCGGCGGGCACCGTACGCGCTGAGCGTGCGGCGCGGGTCGCCGCGGCCCGTGCCGCCCGCCGTCATACGGTCGCGGGCGTCCCCGGCCCGCGTGGCGGGTGGCGCGGACCGGGCGTAGCGTCTGCCGTGAGAGCAGCGAGGAGGCCGAGCGCGGCCCGGGACGTGCGGGATCCGGCGCGAGGCTTTCGCCCCTCCCCAGCGACGGCCGCCGTCCGGCCCCTTCCGTGTCCCGGTACGACGGCCGTCCCCCCGTGCCCGAGTACGACGGCCGTCCCGCCGTGCCCGAGTACGACGGCCGTCCCGCCGTGCCCGAGTACGACGGCCGTCCCGTCACGCGCCGGTACGGCGGCGGTCCCGTCACGCGCCGGTACGGCGGCGGTCCCGTCACGCGCCGGTACGGCGACGGTGCCGTCACGTGCCGGTACGGCGGCCGTCCCGTCACGTGCCGGTACGGCGGCCGTCCCGCGGCGCCGGGCCGGGGGCGTGGGCGTGACCTGACCCGTCGGCGGGCTGTCCGCGCACCGGCGCCCGCGGGCTTCCCTGCCGGTGTGCGTGCCCGCACCCCTGACCGCACACGTCAGCAGGCATGTGAGCGCACGGGTGAGCGTGCAGTGAGCACATCCGTGATCGCATCCGCGGTCGCATCCGCGGTCGCATCCGTGATGGCATCCGTGCTCGCATCGGTGAGTGCCGTCGTGAGTGCCCTCATGAGGGCCCTCGTGGACGCGCACGTGACTGCCTCGTACCGGCGTCGCCGCGGCGGTACCGGCGCCACCGCGGCAGCCGTCGGAGGCGCCCCCGGCGGGCTCCGCGCCGGGCGCCGCGCCGGGTCGGCCCCTGGTGGGCGCGAGGGGGTGGGGCGGCTGGGGTGGCCGCCCCCGGTCAGGTCGTACGGGCTGTTCCGGTGCCCTTCTCCGCGTCGAGCGCGTACACGCAGCGGTCCTTGCTGCAGGCGTAGACGATGCCGTCCCGGACGACGGGCGAGCCGGTGATCTCCCCGCCGGTGGCGAGTTTCCAGCGCAGGCGGCCGTCGTCGGCCTTGAGGGTGTAGAGGAGGTGGTCGGTGGAGCCGAAGTGGATGCGGCCCTCGGCGACGGACGGGGTGCCGACGATGTCGCCGCCGGCCTGGAAGCGCCACTTCGGGGTGCCGGTGACGGCGTCCAGGGTGTAGAGGCCGTTGCCGCTGCCGACGTGGACGTGTCCGGCGGCGACGAGCACCGGCTCGATGGAGGCACGGCTCTCGGTGGCGATGCGCCAGCGGTCGCGGCCGTCGGTGGCGTCGAGGGCGTAGACGGTGCCGAGGTAGTCGGCGAGGTACACGCCGCCGCCCGCGACGGCGGGGCCGGGGGCGTGGGCGGGCGGGCTGAGGAACACGGCGGGCGCCTCGAAGTGCCATCTGACGTGGCCGGAGGCGATGTCGACGGCGAGGACGCGGGTGCCGGCGCTGATGTAGACGTGGCCGTCGGGGGCGGGGGTGAGACGGACGGGGACACCTCCGCAGGAGGCGGCGTCCCCGATGGGGTAGGACCAGCGCTCGTCGCCGGTACGGGCGTCGAGGGCGCGCAGCCGGGCGTCCTGCCAGACGTAGACGGTGCCGTCGTGGACGGCCGGGCCCGCCTCGGGGGACTCGAAGTCGGTCTGCGCTCCGGTGATCTCCCAGAGTTTCTGCCCGCTCGCGGCCTCCCAGGCCTGCACGCCGCCGCCGCGGGTGCCGGTGACGACGGTGCCGCGGTCGGCCTTCAGCGAGTACACCCACGCGTCGGTCTGCAGGCGCCACAGGTCGGCGCCCTCCCGGGCGTCGAGGGCGAAGAGGCTGGGGCCGTCCGAGGCGTGGATGCGGCCGTCGGCGACCGCCATGGACCAGGCGACGTCGCGGGTCTTGAAGCGACGGCGGCCGGTGGCGACGTCGAGGGCGTGCACTTCGAAGGAGGTGACGTAGACGAGGTCGCCGGCGACGGTGGGGGTGCCCCAGACGTCGTTGGACATGCGGAAGCGCCACGGGCGCCAGCTGCCGGGCGGCTCGGGGGCCGGGGCGGGCGGCTGGGCCGGGGCGGGTGCGGTGCCGTTGGCGCCGGGGCGGGGTCTGGACCAGGAGGCGACGAGGCCGGCCTCGGGCGGGGGTGCCTTGACTGCGGCGGCGCGGGCGTCGGCGACGCGCGGCCCCGGGCCGATGGCCAGGGCGGCGCCGGCCAGGCGTACGGGGCTGTCGTCGGGCGCGCCGTGCGGGGCGCCGACGGGGGCGGGCGGCACGGCCGGCGGGTGCTGCGGCGGGGGCGGGGCGGGAGGCCCGCCAGGGTGCCCGGCGGGAGGCCCGCCGGGGTGGCGGCCTCCGGCGCTGCGGCCGCCCCCGGCCGGGGCGGGCTTGGGTGCGAGGCGGCCGCCGCGGCGGGTCTCGATGAGGGCGACGGCCTTCTCGGGCAGCCAGGCGGAGGCGGTGCCGCTGTCGTCGGAGCCGGAGCCGAACAGGTGGGGGGCGAGCTGGGCCTGGAGGTCGGCGGGGGTGGGCCGGCCCGGGGCCTCCATCTGCATGCAGGACTCGATGAGGGGGCGCAGCTCCTCGGGCAGGCCCTGCAGGTCGGGGCCCTCACGCAGCAGCATGAAGACCGTCTCGACCGGGTTGGCGCCGTGGAACGGCGGGTGGCCGGTGGCGGCGAAGACGAGGGTGGAGCCGAGCGAGAAGACGTCGCTGGCGCCGGTCACGCTGCGGGAGTCCTTGGCCTGCTCGGGCGACATGTAGGCGGGGGTGCCGACGGCCACGTTGGTCATCGTCAGACGGGTGTTCGACACGCCGGACGCGATGCCGAAGTCGATCACACGGGGGCCGTCCTCGACGACGAGGACGTTGGACGGCTTGAGGTCCCGGTGCACGAGCCCGGCGCCGTGGATGGACTGCAGAGCCTCGGCGATGCCTGCCGCGAGCCAGCGCACGGCCGGTGCGGGCAGCGGCCCGCAGTCGTTGACCAGGTCCTCCAGCGAGGGCGCCGGGACGTAGGCGGTGGCCAGCCAGGGCACCGCGGCGCGCGGGTCGGCGTCCACGACGGCGGCCGTGTAGAAGCCGGAGACCGCGCGGGCGGCCTCCACCTCGCGTGTGAAGCGGACGCGGAACAACTGGTCCTCGGCGAGTTCCGTGCGGACCGTTTTGATCGCGACCCGCCGGCCGGACGCCGAGCGCGCCAGATAGACCAGCCCCATACCGCCGGCCCCCAGCCGTCCGAGCACCTCGAACGGCCCGATGCGCCGCGGATCGTGCTGCGTCAGCTGATCCACCACTTGCCTGCCACCTCCCCGTACGGGTCGCGCACCCCACCTGGGTACGCCACCCCGTGCAGCGTCTCACCACCGCACCGCCGCGGCGGCACGCACCCCGATTCTTCCTGGCCGAGCCCCGGGTTGCGAACCCGGGGAGAAGACGGGTGTCAGGGTGCAAAACAGTGCAAAAGTGGCAGCCGAGTGCTTGTCGGTCGCCGGGTCGCGCCCTGCCGGCCGGTGAGCCGGGGCGTCCCGGGCGCGGCGGTCAACCCGTTCTACGGTCGTGCCCCGCCGGCCGGCGAGCCGGGGCCGCGGCCCTGCCGGCCGGGCGGCTACCCGACGGGCCCGGGCCGTGCCGTGCGGCCTGCGAGGTCCCCCGGTCAGCGGGCCAGGACGGCGAACGACGCCCCCTGGTCGTCGGTGACCACCCCGACGGTGCCGTACGAGGTCGTGAACGGGCCCGCCTGGACCCGCCCGCCGAGCCGGTCCACGTCGGCCAGGGCCGCCGCGCAGTCCTCGACCCGGAAGTGGACGAGGAAGTGCGGGGGCATCTCGGCCGGGAAGACGTCGGTGACCGGGGCCCGGCCGAAGTCGGGCTCGGCGCCGGGCCCGAACAGGGCGTCGCGGAAGAGCTCGCCGTAGAACGCGTTGGCGGCGGCGGTGTCGCGGGCGTACAGCTCGGCCCAGACGAACGCCCCGGGCTCGCGGCGCACGCCGAAACCGGGGTGGCTGCCGGGCTGCCAGAGACCGAACACGGCGCCTTCGGGGTCGGCGGCGAGCGCGGCCGTGCCGAGGTCGCCCATGGGCATCGGGACCGCCACCACCTGGCCGCCCGTCTCGCGGATGCGCCGGGCCAGGGCCTCGACGGCCGGGGTGGCGAAGTACACCGTCCAGACGGTGGGCATCCGCCCGTCCGTCTTGTGGGCGAGCGCGGCGACCGGCTCGCCGGCCTTCAGGGCCCGGACGGAGCCGCTGTACCACTCCTCGAAGGTCCATCCGAAGAGCTCACCGTAGAACCGCTGCCCCGCCCGCAGGTCGGGGAGCTGGGCATCCACCCAGCAGGGGACGCCCTCCGTGTACCGCGATGCCCTGTTTTCGGCCATACAAGAAAAGTAACGGCCGCTCACGCAGCGCGCAGACCAGGCACGCCTTCCTCCGATCCGCTCTGCACCCCATTTGCAGTCGGCCGAATCGCGCTCCGATCACCCCTCGGTAAGCTGACGGCATGACAGGACAAGTGCGTACCGTCGACGGCCGCGTTGCCGGTCGACGCGGGCAGGCGACGCGGCAGAAGCTGCTCGACTGCCTCAGCGAGATGCTCAGCTCCTCTCCCTACCGGGACGTCAAGGTCATCGATGTCGCCCGGAAGGCGGGCACTTCGCCCGCGACCTTCTACCAGTACTTCCCGGACGTCGAAGGCGCCGTCCTGGAGATCGCCGACCAAATGGCGGCCGAGGGCGCCGGGTTGACGGAACTCGTCGAGGGCCGCAGCTGGGTCGGCAAGGCCGGCTGGCAGACGGCACAGGAACTCGTGGACGGATTCCTGGAGTTCTGGCGCAAGAACGACGCGATCCTCCGCGTGATCGACCTCGGGGCCGCCGAGGGCGACAAGCGCTTCTACAAGATCCGTATGAAGATCCTGAACTCGGTGAACAACTCCCTCGTGGAAGCCGTCGCCGAACTCCAGTCCAGGGGCAGGGTCGACAAGGACGTCAACCCGGCCGCCGTGGCGGGCTCCCTCGTGGCCATGCTCGCTGCCGTCGCCTCGCACCAGAAGGGCTTCACGTCCTGGGGCGTCAAGCAGGCCGAACTCAAACCGAATCTGGCCCTGTTGGTCTATCTGGGCGTCACCGGCAGGAAGCCCACGAGGTAGGGCCGCCGAGCCTGCCGCGCGGACCCTTCCCGTCCCCTCCCCCGTCTTGTCAAGCGCCCCGCGAGGGGCGCGGGGATCGTGTGAGGGACCTCCCCGCCGCCGCCCCGCCCACCCGTGAGCCGGGCTCCGCCTCGGGCGGGCGGCTCGGCCGGCCGGCGGCGCCCCCGCGGGGCACTCCGGCCCGCCCTGCGGCGCCGCGGTACCGGCCGCGGCAGGAGCCGCACGCGCTCCGCCGGAGCCGTACCGGCCGGATACGCCGTTACCAGTCGGATACGCCGTTGCCGATCGGATACGCCGTTACCGGTCGGACGAGACAAGCCACGCGGGTCGGCCCTGTCCCGCGGGCCGCGGTACGAGTCGTCCGCACGCCTCCTTCCACCTCACATGTATCCAGATACCACACATGTTCCATGCACCCTATATGCCCTATATGCCCAACAGGCCGCACAGGCGCCGAACAGGCCGCGCCGGGACCCGGCTCCGCGGCCACCCGAAGGCTCCGGGCCGGCCCCGTCGCCGCGCGCTCGGTGCCGCGCTCTCCCGCTCAGGCGGGCAGGGGCCGGTCCCGGACCACGTGCTTCATCACGAGCGTGGACGTGAGGCGCTGCACGCCCGGCAGGGTGGCGAGGCGTTCGTCGTAGAGGCGCTGGAAGGCGGCGAGGTCGGCGGTGGCCACCCGCAGCAGATAGTCGGGGTCGCCGAACAACCGCTGGGCGTCCAGGACGTGCTCGACCTCGGTGAGGGCCCGTTCGAACTCGACGACGGTGTCCCGGTCCTCCTGCCGCATGGACACGAACACGAGCGCCTCGAAGGTCAGCCCGACGGCCGTCGGCTCGACCACCGCGCGGTAGCCGCTGATCGCCCCGGACCGCTCCAGTTCACGCACCCTGCGGTGGCACGGCGACACACTCAGCCGCACCCGGCCCGCCAGCTCGGTGACGGTCAGCCGCCCGTCCTGCTGAAGCTCGGCAAGAATCTTCCGGTCCATGTCATCCATGAGGTAGATCTTCCCTCAGTTTATGCGAAGCCGGGAAAATTTCGGCAACACTTTCGGGCCATTCACGCATAGCGTTCCCGCCATGGACTCGGGAGCTCTTCTTTCCTTCCTCGCGATCGACCTGCTGCTGGTGTGCGTGCCGGGCGCCGACTGGGCGTACGCCATCGCCGCCGGGCTGCGCGGCCGGTCGGTCGCGGCGGCGGTCGGGGGCCTCGTCTCCGGGTACGCGCTGCACACGCTGCTCGCGACGGCCGGCCTGGCGGTGCTGGTGGCGGGCTCCCCCGCGCTGCTCACGGCGCTCACGGTGGCGGGCTCCTGCTATCTGGTGTGGCTCGGCTGGGGGGTGCTGCGGCGCCCGGGTGTCCCCGACGCGGACGAGGAGGCGGTGGACGGCGGCCGGACCGGGGTCTTCCTGCGCGGAGCGGCGATCAGCGGCCTGAACCCCAAGGGTCTGCTGCTCTATCTCTCGGTGCTCCCGCAGTTCCTCTCCGTCGGGGGCGGGCGGCTGCCGGTGCCGGCGCAGACCGCCACGCTGGGCCTGCTGCACATGGCGTGCTGCGCGGCGGTGTACGTGACGGTCGGCGTGCTGGCGCGCGCGGTGCTGGCCGCCCGCCCCGCGGCAGCGCGGGCGGTGACCCGCACCTCCGGCGCGGCGATGCTGGGGATCGGCACGTTCCTGCTGGTGCAGCACACCCTATGAAGGCGCCCTCGGCGTGACCCGGAACAGTCGGATCTCGCGCTCCACCCGCGCCTGGTAGGTGGCGTACGGCGGCCAGAACTCCACTGCCGCCCGCCAGGCCGCGGCCCGTTCCGGTCCGGTCAGGAGACGGGCCGTGACGGGGACGTCCCGGCCGTTCCAGCTGATCTCGGCGTCCGGGTGGGTGAGCAGGTTGGCGGTCCATGCGGGATGCCCGGCCCGGCCGAAGTTGGAGCCGACCAGCAGCCAGCGGAGTCCGCCTTCCTCGGGGATGCAGGCCAGCGGGGTGAGCCGGGGCAGTCCGCTGCGGGCGCCGGTGGAGGTGAGCACCAGACCCGGCAGCAGTCGGGCGCTGAGCAGCAGCCTTCCCCTGGTCAGCCGGTGGACGGCCCGGTCCAGGGCGGGGATGAGGTGCGGGGCGGCCCGGGCGAAGCCGCGCGTGGAGGACACCCTCTGCACCCACCGCAGGACCCGCCCTCCGGGGCGGCCGCTCACCGCGCGGCCTCCGTCCGGGTGAAGAGCCCGGCCGTGTCCGCGGCGTGGGCGCGCAGCCGGTGGACGGGGCCGAGGAGCAGCGCGTCCCCGGCCGCCCTCTTGAAGTACAGGTGGGCGTCGTGCTCCCAGGTGAAACCGATGCCGCCGTGGAACTGGATCGCCTCGGAGGCGGCGAGCCGGAGCGCGTGCAGGGCCTGGGCGAGGGCGAGGGGGCCGGCAGCGGGGTCGGCGTCGGCGACGGTGGTGGTGGGGGCCGCAGAGGTGGCGGTGGTGGGGGCGGCAGAGGTGGCCATGGTGGGGGCGATGGCTGTGGCGTCGGCCGGGGTGCCCGTGGCGGAGCCGGTGGCACAGCCGGTGCCGGAGGCCGCGGGGCCGGCAGCGGCGCCCGGGCCTGACGGCACGGTGGCGTGGTGGCCGGCGGACGCGGCGGCAACAGGGGCCCGGTCGCTCGCCCAGGCGGCGTAGCAGGCGGCCGAGCGGGCGGCCTCGACGGCCACATGGACGTCGGCCAGCCGGTGCTGGAGGGCCTGGAAGGACCCGACGGGCCGGCCGAACTGCTCACGGTGCCGCACGTGGGTGACGGTGAGCTCCAGTGCGCGCGCGGCGGCGCCGACGGCCTCGCAGGCGAGGAAGGCGGCGGCACCGGCGCCCACCCGGGCGAGGGCCGTGCGCACCTGGGCGGCGTCGTCCTCGCCGAGAAGCTCCGCGGGGACGTCGCGCAGGTGCAGCCGGGCCCGGGGCCGGGTCGCGTCCAGCGCGGTCTGCCGTACGCGGGTCAGGCCGGGGGCGTCGCCGGGGACGAGGTAGAGGAGGGTGCGGGAACGGGTGTAGCCGCCGGTGTGGGCGGGGACGAGGAGCAGGTCCGCGCTGTGCCCGTCGAGGACCTGGCCGGTCCCGCCGTACAGCCGCCAGGTGCCCGCCTCACGCCGCGCCTGCACGCCGCCGGCCCGGCCGCCTCCGGACCAGGGGCCGTCGTTGCGGCGGGTGAGGGCGAGGGCGGTGGCGAGCACGCCGCCGGGCGCGGCGAGGGCGGCGGTGAGGCTGCCGTCGGCGAGCAGCGGCAGCAGCTTCTCGCGCTGGAGGCGGGAGCCGAGGGCCAGCAGGGCGGGGGCGGCCAGAACGGTGGTCGCGAGCAGCGGGGAGGGCAGCAGGACGCGTCCGGTCTCCTCGCCGGTGAGGGCGAGGTCCGCGGTGGTGCCGCCGGCTCCGCCGCAGGACTCGGGCAGGGCCAGGCCGGGCAGGCCGAGCTGCCGGGCGAGGGCGGACCACAGGGCGCGGTCGTACCCGTCGGGTGTGTCCACTGCTTCGCGCACGCCCGTGGGGTGGGCGTGCAGCAACTCCCGCAGGGCGCGCCGGAACTGGTGCTGCTCGGGTGTGAGGGCGGTGTCCACGAAGACCCCAATCTGACGGGCCGTCATCTTAGGTCGGCGGAGACGGAATGCGAAGGGGCCGGACGGCGCGACCGCCACCACGGCCGTCACCGCCACCGCGACCGTCACCACCGCCGCGACCGGACCACCGGTACGGCCGGACCACCACTACGGCCGACGCCCGGTCGCGATCGGCACCGCGTCCGTCACCCGGGGGGCGCCCGGGAGGAGCCCGGGAGGAGCCCGGGGCCGCCCAGGGGTGCTCGGGGGGCGCCGGCATTGCGGCTGGGCGCCCCCGGCCGGGCGTCCTGCCGGACGTCTCGACCCGGCACCCGATCTGACGTACCGTCACTTCTCATGCCGGATGCTGCTGCGATCGTGGGTGTGGCCCTCTCCTCGTGCGGCCGGGTCGACGACGCGACCCCGTACGCCCTGCACGCCGAGGCGGCGCGGCGGGCGCTGGCCGACTCGGGGCTGGACCGGTCGGTCGTCGACGGGTTCGCCTCGGCGGGCACCGGAGTGCTGGCGCCCGTCGAGGTCGCCGACCATCTGGGGCTGCGGCCGACCTGGGTCGACTCCACGTCCGTGGGAGGCGCGACCTGGGAGGTGATGGCGGCGCACGCGGCCGACGCCATCACCGCGGGACACGCCCGCGCCGTTCTGCTGGTGTACGGCTCCACGGCCCGCGCCGACGTCCGCGCGGGCCGCCGCGGCGGCGAGGTGTCCTTCGGCGCGCGCGGGCCCGCCCAGTTCGAGGCGCCGTACGGGCTGACGCTGATCGCCAAGTACGCGATGGCGGCCCGGCGTCACATGACCGAGTACGGCACGACGGTGGAACAGCTCGCCGAGGTCGCCGTACAGGCCCGGGCGAACGCCGCGCTGAACCCCGACGCCCTGCACCGCGACCCGCTGACCGTCGACGAGGTGCTGTCCGCGCCGATGGTCGCCGACCCCTTCACCAAGCCGCACTGCTGCCTGCGGTCGGACGGCGGGGCGGCGGTGCTGCTGGCCGCGCGGGAGTACGTCCGTGACTGCCGCACCCGCCCGGTGTGGATCCTCGGTACGGGCGAGCACGTCTCCCATTCCGCGTTGTCGTCCTGGCCCGACTTCACCGTCTCACCGGCCGCGGTGAGCGGCCCGCTGGCGTTCGCACGGGCCGGGGTGCGTCCGGCGGACATCGACCTCGCCGAGATCTACGACGCCTTCACCTACATGACCCTGGTGACGCTGGAGGACCTCGGCTTCTGCGCCAAGGGCGAGGGCGGGGACTTCGTGTCCGGGGGACGGCTGCGGGTGGCGGGGGGCGCGCTGCCGGTAAACACCGACGGCGGCGGCCTCTCCGCCCAGCACCCCGGTATGCGGGGCCTGTTCCTGCTGGTCGAGGCCGTACGGCAGGTGCGCGGCGAGGCGGCCGGGCGCCAGGTCCGGCGGGCGGACGGCTCCCTGCCCGAACTCGCGGTGGCGTCGGGCACCGGTGGCTGGTTCTGCTCCTCGGGGACGGTGGTGCTGGGGAGGGGATGACCGGGCGCGGGGCGGACGGGCGCCCGGGGGAGGGGTGAGCCGTGGCCGGTACGGGAGCGGGCCGACGCGGCGCGACGGGCGACGCGAACGAGGGAGGCGAGGCGGTGCGGCGACGGAGGCGGTGCGGCGAGGGAGGCGAGGCGGCGAGGGAGGCGAGGCGGCGAGGGGGGCGAGGCGGTGCGGCGGGTGCCGTCCCGCGCTCCGCCGGGGGCGCGCCTCGTCCCGCGGCCCGCCCGGGGATACTGCGGGGCATGGCACAGGATCTCCATGAACTGCTGCGGTCGTTGCGGGTGTGGGACCCGGGGTTCACCACGCTGGCGCCGTTCGACCCGGACGCGGCACCCGACGAGCCGCTCGGTCTCTTCGCCCGCTGGATGGCGCAGGCGGTGGCGGCCGGGCAGCCCGAACCGCACACGATGAGCCTGGCCACGGTGGACGAGGACGGCCTGCCCGACGTACGGACCGTGATGCTGCACGGCGCCGACGCCGACGGCTGGTCCTTCGCCACCCATGTGACCAGCCGCAAGGGCCGCCAGCTCGCCCGTCACCCGTACGCCGCACTCGGGTTCTACTGGCCCGCGCAGGGCCGCCAGATCCGCCTGCGCGGCCCCGTGCGGACGGCTCCGCCCTCCGCCTCGCACGCCGATCTGCTGGCCCGCTCCACCGGCGCTCTCGCCGCGGCGCTCACCGGTCGCCAGAGCGAGCCGCTGGACTCGGTGGCCGACCTGACGCGGGCCTCCGAGGCCGCCTGGGAACGCGCCCGCGCCGAGCCGGAGGCCGAGGCCCCCACCTGGACCCTGTACCACCTGGACCCGGACGAGGTGGAGTTCTTCCAGGGCGACGGACGCCGCCGTCATGTACGCCTGCGCTACCAGCGCTCCGGACAGCACTGGGACAAGGGCCTGCTCTGGCCGTGACGGGCGCGGCCGGCGCCGCGGCCGGAGCAGGCCGGGCGGCACCGGCGGCCCCGCGGACGGCGGCGGCCCCGCGGACGGCGGCGGTCGCGGGGACGGCGGCAGCGGCGGTCCGCCCGAGGGCCGGGGCGGTCGGGCAGCGGTCGGCTCGGGCGGTCGCTACCGTCCGCCGGGCGGCCGGCCCGGGCAGTCCGCGCCCCGGCAGTGCGCGCCCGGGCGGTCGGGCCGACGGCTCGGACGGTGTCAGCCGGCCGGGTCCGGGTCGGTGGCCAGCCGGGCGTGCAGGTGCACGTCCCGGAAGGCCGCGCGGTGCTCGTCCGCCCACATCGCGCCGCGCAGAGTGCCTTCGTAGCGGAAGCCGCAGCGTTCGGCGATGCGGCAGGAGGCGTCGTGACCCACCGCGTGGCCGAGTTCCAGGCGGTGCACGTCGAGGCAGGTCAGCGCCCACCGGGCGGCGACCCGCAGGGCCCGGGAGGCCACGCCGCGGCCGCGGGCCTCGGGCAGCACCCAGTAGCCGACCCGGGCCGAACACGTGACGTGGTCGATCATGTTGACGCCGAGCTGGCCCAGCGTGGCGCCGCTGTCGGCGTCCGTCACGCGAAAGGTGACGTCGGTGCCGTCCGCCGCGCCCCGCGCCTTGGCCCGTAGCGAGTCCCGCGCGGCGGCGAGGTCGGCCACCGGCCTCAGTGGGGTGTTCCAGCGCCGGAACTCCGGGTCGGTCAGCCCGCGCAGCCAGGCCTGCGCGTCCGCCGGGGAGGAGGCGTCCCAGGGCAACAGCCGCAGGCCGTGGCCGGCCGGGCCGGAGACGGGGCTGGTGAGGAACCGTGCAGGCGTCGACGTCATGCACCCATTCAAGCGAGCCCGCGCCCCGGCCGGTCGGGCGGCCCGAACACCGGCACACCGTCCTGGAAGCGCGCGTCCAGCTCCATGCCCGCCCGCAGCGCACCCGCCGCGCACCCCACGATCAGCGTCGCCATGCGAGGCCCCTCGGCGAGGTCGACGACCGCCACCACGTACGGGGTGCGCTCCCGGAACGGCGGCAGGTCGCTGCGGTGCACCTCGGACCACGAGTAGAGCGTGGCCCGCCCGCTCGCCTCCTGCCACACCACGTCCTCACTCCAGCAGAACGGGCAGAACTCCCGCGGGTGATGGTGGGCCCGGCCGCACTCACGGCACCGGCGCAGCAGCAGCCGGCCGTCCGCCGCCGCCTGCCAGTAGGGCCGGGAGAAGGCGTCCGTCTCGGGAACCCCGGTCACCCGAACCACCCCAGCGCGCCGTCCAGCGACCATGCCTGCCACGACATCCCGAACAGCGCCACCACCGATATCAGCGCCATCATCGCGTTCTGCCCCTGTTCCGCCCAGTCGTGGACCATGAGGGCGAAGTACAGGGCGTTGAGCAGCAGTCCGCCGACGAGGGCGACCGGTGTCAGCAGACCCGCGACCAGCCCCAGGCCGAGGGCGAGTTCCACGTAGACGACGACGTACGCCATCACCCGCGGGCGGGGCGCCACCACGGTGCGGAAACCGGAGCGGACGGCCGCCCAGCGGTGCTCGGCCGCGATGCCCGCCGCCCACGCGATGCCGCTGCCCCGCTCGAACCACGCCTTCTTGTCCTTGTGCCGCCAGCTCTCCAGCCACCACAGCCCCAGCCCGACGCGCAGCACGGCGAGCCACTCCGCACCGGTCAGCCAGATCGCGTCCACGCCCGCGCCCCCTGTCTGCGTGCCGCCCAGAACAGAACTGACGGTACGTCAGTTCGGGAACGGCGGGAAGACGCCGAGGGGCCGCCGGGAGATCCGTGGCCGATTCCGGGAAGCGGCGGAGCGGCGCCGGGGATCGGGCAGGGGCCGGACGCGGGAAGGCGGTTGGGCGCGGGTGGAGTTGAGCGAGAAGGGCGCGAGAACGGCGCGCGCGGAGGGCGCCGGAGGGACGACCGGGCGGCGCACCCCGGGCGGCGCGCGTCAGGCAGCGCGCGTCAGGCAGCGCGCGTCAGGCGGCCGGGGAGGTGTCCGCACGGTGCGGTCACGCGTCAACGCCCCACTCGTGACCATTCCGCAACCAATTCCGGTCTTGACCGAGACCCATCAACGCCCTTACTGATTACGCTCGCGGACATGTCCGACTCCATACCGTCCGCACCCCTCACGGCTCCGCCCGCCGAACGCCCCGTCTACGTCGTCGGTGGCGGCCCGGGCGGGCTGGCCACGGCGCATGCCCTGCGCGCCCGGGGCATACGCGCAGTCGTGCTGGAGCGGTCCGACGCCGTCGGCGCGTCCTGGCGCCGCCACTACGACCGGCTGCGCCTGCACACCACCCGCCGGCTCTCCGCGCTGCCGGGACTGCCGATGCCCCGCCGGTTCGGACGGTGGGTGACGCGGGACGACCTGGTGCGCTACCTGGAGAAGTACGCCGAGCACCACGACCTGGAGATCGTGACCGGTGTCGAGGTCTCCCGCGTGGAGCGCTCGCCGGACGGCACCGGCTGGCTGCTGCACGCCACCGGCGGCCGTCTGCTCAGCGGTGCCGCCGTCGTCGTCGCCACCGGATACAACCACTCCCCCCTGATTCCCGACTGGCCGGGCCGCGAGGCCCACTCCGGCGACTTCCTGCACGCCTCCCGCTACCGCGACGCCGAGCCGTTCGCCGGCCGGGACGTGCTGGTCGTCGGCGCCGGCAACTCGGGTGCCGAGATAGCCGTCGACCTGGTGGAGGGCGGCGCGAAGCGGGTACGGCTGGCCGTGCGCACCACCCCGCACATCGTCCGCCGCTCCACGGCCGGCTGGGCCGCGCAGTACACCAGTGTTCTCGTCCGGCGCCTGCCGGTGCGCCTCGTGGACGCGCTCACCGGGCCGCTGACCCGGCTCGCCGTCCCCGACCTCGCCGCCCACGGCCTGCCCCGCCCCGGCAGCGGGCTCTACCTGCGCGCCGCCCAGGGCGCGATCCCGGTACAGGACACGGGCCTGATCGACGCCGTCCGCAAGGGCCGGGTGGAGGTGGTCGCCGCCGTCGACGCCTTCGACAGCGGCGACATCGTCCTCGCCGACGGCTCCCGCCTCACGGCCGACGCCGTCATCGCCGCCACCGGCTACACCCACGCGCTGGAAGGCCTGGTCGGTCACCTCGACGTCCTCGACGCCCGCGGAAGACCCCGCACTCGCGGTGCCCGCACCCTGCCCGGCGCACCCGGCCTGTACTTCACCGGCTTCACCAACCCCGCCAGCGGCATGCTCCGCGAACTCGCCCTCGACGCCCCGAAGATCGCCAAGGCCATCGCCAGGCAGGCCGGCTCGGAGGTCTCCCGCCTGCCCAGGTGACCGGCCAGACACGACCACACCCTCCGGCACGTCTCGGGCCGAGGAGCAGAGCACCCGCTCACGCACCACCGCAACGCCCCCGCCCGGAACGGACCTGGAGCAGACTCCCGTCCCCCGCCCCCGCCGTCCGCGCACGGGAGGGGGCCGGGCAGGTCAGCGCCGGTACGAGCCGGCCGTGATGCCGCCCCGCCCGCCGTCCGCGGCGGGGCGGTTCCGTGTCCGCGCCGGGGCCGTCCGCCCCGAAGCCGCCCCGTGTCCGCGCCGGGGCGGTCCCGTCCCGGCGGCGACCGCGGGACGGACGGCCGCAGACCGTCGACAGGTACACCCGGACGCGGGTCTCGCGACGCCCCGAGCGTTCCCCTCCCTTCTCCCTCGAAATGTTTGCGCGTCCTAGCAGTTCCTGACGTTGTGTCCATTCAGTAACCTGACAGAGCGTCAGTTACCGAGCTGTCACGACAGGAGCGGGCGGACCGATGCTTGGATCAACCCACGGCACCCTCACCACCGACTCCCGCCGGGCCCGGGCCATCGCCTGCGGAGAGCACCGTCCCGGGCCCGCCGTCCACGGCCGCCGGGACGGCGACCTCGACGTCAGCGGGCGCCCGCTGCACGCCGAGGTGCCCGGCCTGGACCGGCTGTTCCGGCCCCGGTCCGTCGCCGTGATCGGCGCCACCGACTCCGAGGGGCGCCCGGCCCGCGGCATCACCCGGCAGGTCATGGCATGGGCCGAGGAGCGGGGGGCCCGAGTCCACCCGGTGCATCCCCGTCGCCCACACGTCTTCGGTATCGCCTGCGTCTCCTCCGTCTCCGACCTGCCGGAGCAGGTCGATCTCGCTGTGCTGCTGGTGGCCGACCCCCTTCCGGTGGTGGAGGAACTGGCCGGGGCCAAGGCCAGGTTCGCCGTCGTCTTCGCCTCCGGTTTCGCCGAGACCGGTGCGCAGGGTGCTGTCGAACAGGAGCGGCTGGCGGCCGCCGCCGCCCGCTCCGGTCTTCGCCTGCTGGGCCCCAACACCAACCTGAACGCCTTCGAGAGGTTCCGCGAGGATCTCGACGGTCCGGCGATCGCGCTCGTCACCCAGTCCGGCCACCAGGGCCGCCCGCTCTTCGCCCTGCAGGACCTGGGTGTGCGGCTCTCCCACTGGGCGCCGACCGGAAACGAGGCCGATCTGGAGGCCGCCGACTTCGTCTCCTACTTCGCCGAGCAGCCCGAGGTCGGCGCCATCGCCGCCTACCTGGAAGGCCTGAAGGACGGGCGGGCCTTCCAGCTCGCCGCCGACCGGGCCGCCCGCAACCGGGTGCCGGTCGTCGCCGTCAAGGTGGGCCGCACCGAGACAGGCGCCCGGACGGCGGCCTCACACACCGGGAAGCTGACCGGCGCGGACGCTGTCGTCGACGCGGCCATGCGGCAGTGCGGCGTGATCCGGGTCGACGGGCTCGACGAACTCCAGGACACCGCGACCCTGCTGGCCCGCGCCCGCCCCCCGCGCGCCGACGGTGTCGCCGTGTATTCGATCTCGGGCGGCACGGGCGCGCACGTCGCCGACCTCGCCGTGGGCCTCGGCCTGCGGCTGCCGGAGCTGTCGCCGCAGAAGCAGGCCGAGCTGCACCAGTGGATACCGGCGTACCTGAGCGTGGCCAACCCGATCGACAACGGCGGGCATCCGGTGGGCGACGAACGCGGCCGGAAGATCATCGACGCACTGCTGGCCGATCCTGAGGTCGGAGTGCTGATCTGCCCGGTCACCGGGCCCTTCCCTCCGCTGAGCGACCGGCTGGTGCGTGACCTGGTGGAGGCCGCGGAACACACCGACAAGCCGGTCTGCGTGGTGTGGGGTTCCCCGGTGGGGACCGAGCCCGCATACCGGCAGATGCTGCTCGGCTCCTCCCGCGTGATCACCTTCCGCTCGGTGGGCAACTGCCTCTCCGCCGTCCGCGCCTACCTCGACCACCACCGCTTCCTGCGCGACTACCGCTCGCCCTTCGACGAGGCCCCCCGCACCCCCTCGCCCTCCTCCCGCAAGGCGCGCGATTTGCTGCAGGAGAGCGGCCAGTTGAGCGAACACGCGGCGAAGCAGCTGCTGCGCGCCTACGGCATCCGAGTACCGCGCGAGCAGCTGGTGACCAGCGCCGCGGCGGCCGTGCGCGCCGCCGCGCTGGTGGGCTACCCCGTGGTGATGAAGGCCTCCGGGGCCCGGATCGCCCACAAGACCGAGCTGGGCCTGGTCAAGGTCGGGCTCACCTCGGCGGCGCAGGTCCGCGACGCCTATCGCGAGCTGACCGACATCGCCCGCTACGAGGGCGTCTCGCTGGACGGTGTGCTGGTGTGCCAGATGGTCGAACAGGGGGTGGAGATGGTGGTGGGCGTCTCGCACGACGACGTGTTCGGGCCGACCGTGACCGTCGGCCTGGGCGGCGTGCTCGTGGAGGTCCTGCGGGACACCGCCACCGGCGTGCCGCCGTTCCACGAGGAGCAGGCGCGCAGCATGCTCGCCGGGCTCCGCGGGCGGGCCCTGCTGGACGGGGTGCGGGGGCGTCCCCCGGCAGACGTGGACGCGCTGGTCGAGGTGATCCTGCGGGTGCAGCGTATGGCGCAGGAACTGGGCGAGGGCCTCACCGAGCTCGACATCAACCCGCTGATGGTGCTGCCGCGGGGCCACGGCGCGGTGGCGCTGGACGCGCTGGTGGTGTGCCGCTGAGATGGACACGCCCTCCACGCCCTCCACGCCTTCCGCATCCGGCCCGGCCGAGCCGCCCGCCCCTGCTGCGGCAAGAGGCCGTACATATAAGACGCGCATGGTTGATTCCCCCCGATCTCCGGAAAAGTCCACTGCGTCATTGCTACAGCACGCCACTGACAACGCCGTCCTGCACCTGACGCTCAACCGCCCCGAAGCACTCAACGCCATCACCCCCGACCTGCGGGAACTCCTGGTCGAGCAGCTTGTGGAGGTCTCCGCCGACCCCGGCGTGCGGGCGGTGGTGCTCACCGGTGCGGGCCGCGGCTTCTGCGCGGGCGCGGACCTCCGCGCCGGTCCGGCGGTCCGGGGGCGGTCCGTCCCGCCCGCTCCCGACGCCCCGGGCCCTCGCCGGGCCGCGGACCGGACCGGGGACGGTACGCGGGACGACTCCGCTGGCGAGCGGGTGGCCGGCGACGTGGCCCGCACGCTGTGCCGGGGCGCGCAGCGGCTGATCGCCGCCGTCCTCGACTGCGAGAAGCCGGTGATCGCCGCCGTGAACGGCGTCGCGGCCGGCCTCGGCGCCCACCTCGCGCTCGCCTGCGACCTGGTCCTGGCCGCCGAGTCGGCCCGTTTCGTCGAGGTGTTCGTACGCCGCGGACTCGTCCCGGACGCCGGCGGCGCCTACCTCCTGCCCCGGCTGGTCGGGCCGCGGCGGGCCAAGGAGCTGATGTTCTTCGGGGACGCCGTCGCCGCCGCCGACGCCGAACGGCTGGGCCTGGTCAACCGGGTGGTGCCGGACTCCGAGCTGGCCGACGAGGCCCGCGCCTGGGCGGCCCGCCTCGCCACCGGCCCCACCCGCGCCCTCGCGCTGACCAAGCAGCTCGTCAACGCGTCCCTCGACACCGACCGGGGTGCCGCGTTCGCCGCGGAGGCGGCCGCACAGGAGATCAACCTGACGACCGCGGACGCCCGGGAGGGACTGGAGGCCTTCACCCGCCGGCGCCCGCCGGACTTCACCGGCCGCTGACCGGCCCGCGCCGCGCCCCGGCCCGCACCCCGGCCGGACCCCTACGCCGGGCCCTCACGGAATGCCCGGCCCCCGCCACCATCCGCCGAGCCCCTCCTCCGCCAGGTCCCGCGCCGGTCCGCCGGCCTCATGCCCTGAGGACTCCGGCGTCCCCCGCCCGTCGTATCTCCGTCCGCCCGTCCTGCTGTCCGCCCGTCCTGCTGTCCTGCCGTGCTCCCGTACTCCCGTACTCCCGTGCTCTCGCGCTCCCGTGCTCCCGTGCTGTTGTCCTCCCGTGCTCCCCGTCCCGGCGCCGGTCCCGCTCCCGCTCCCCGTGCCGGTCCCGTCCAACCGTCGACCGGTCAACGACCGCCTTCCACCCTCCCGTGTAGACCTCTCTCCAGCCCTTCCTATCTGATACCCCGTCAGCTTCAATGAGGATGTGATGGGAACCGCAGGGATGGCGGCAGCCGCCGTCCGCTACCTCAGGACGTCCGGCCCCGGTGCGCCGCGTCCGCGCCCGGTGGAGGCACTGCCCCGACCGGAGTTGCGCTGCGTGAGTGCCGACGAGCGCGCCCCGGTGGACCCGGGAACATTCCGCAGAGTCCTCGGGAACTTCGCGACCGGCGTGGCCGTTGTCACTTCACCTGCCACCATCGGCGAGGCCTCCCCCGCAGGTTTCGCCTGTCAGTCCTTCGCCTCCCTGTCCCTCGACCCGCCCCTGGTCGTCTTCATGGTCGGCCGTACGTCGAGGACCTGGCCGCGCATCGCCCGCGCGGGCAGCTTCTGTGTGAACGTCCTGGCCGCCGACCAGGGCGGGTTGTGCCGAGCCTTCGCCGTGAGCGGCGGTGACAAGTTCGCCGGTGTCACCTACGACGCGGCGCCGGTGTCGGGTGCGCCGCGCCTCGCGGGTGCGGTGGCGTGGATCGACTGCGCGATCCACGCCGTCCACACCGGCGGGGACCACCTGATCGTGGTCGGGCGCGTCGACGCCCTCGGCGAGGCCGGTCCGGGGGACCCGCTCCTCTTCCACCGGGGCGGCTTCACCCGGCTCCACGACTGACTCGCCGGCTTGCCACCACCCCGGTGGCGACGCAGCAGGGCGAAGCCCGATCGGCGCGAGGAGGCACGCCGGACTCCTCGCCAGCGGGGCTCCACGCCGGTGAGGCCTCCCTCCAGCGGGCCTTCCCTCCAGTGAGGCCTTCACCCGGGGGCCTTCCCGCCGGTGGGGTGCCGGTCGGCCTCGCGGCCCGACGGGCGCGACGGGACGGGAGCGACGGGACGGGAGCGACGGGACATGCGTGGCGGGACATGCGGGCGGGACGGGCGCGACGGGACATGCGCGACGGGACGGGCGTGTCCGGCGAGACGGGGCGCCGCCCCGGCAGGGCGCACCGGCGGGGCACACCGGTCGGTCACGCGGCGAGCGGAGCGGCGGCTCGTGCACCCGGCTGCGCGCGACGGATCACCAGGACCATGAGGGCGGCCGCCGCGCACAGGGCGCCCGAGGCGACCCAGACGACGTCGTAGGAGCCGAACGCGTCGCGGGCGACGCCGCCCAGGAAGGCGACCAGGGCGGCGCCCACCTGGTGCGAGGCCAGCACCCAGCCGAAGACGATCGCGCTGTCCTCGCCGTACTGCTCCCGGCACAGGGCGAGGGTCGGCGGGACGGTGGCCACCCAGTCCAGGCCGTAGAAGACGATGAAGAGGACCATCGGCGGATGCACGTTCGGCGCGAGCAGCATCGGCAGGAAGAGGAGGGAGACACCACGCAGGGCGTAGTAGACGGCAAGCAGGCGACGGGCCTCGTAGCGGTCGGTGAACCAGCCGGAGGCCACTGTTCCGGCGACGTCGAACACGCCGATGACGGCGAGCAGCGAGGCGGCTGAGGTGATCGGCATGCCGTGGTCGTGGGCGGCCGGGACGAAGTGGGTCTGGATCAGCCCGTTGGTGGAGGCGCCGCAGATCGCGAAGGAGCCGGCGAGCAGCCAGAACGGCCCGGTGCGCGCGGCGGAGGCCAGCACGCGCACGGCCCGGCGGGCGGCACCGGGGACGGGGCCGGGCTTCGGCACGAACTCCGTCGCACCGTACGGTCGCAGGCCCACGTCCGCCGGGTGGTCGCGCAGCAGCAGCCAGACGAAGGGCACGACGGCGAGCGCGGCCAGGGCCACGGTGACGGCTGCCGGGCGCCAGTCGTGGGTCGCCACGATCCAGGACAGCAGCGGCAGGAAGATCAGCTGTCCGGAGGCGGACGCGGCGGTGAGGATGCCGGTGACCAGGCCGCGCCTGGTGGTGAACCAGCGGTTGGTGACGGTCGCCGCGAAGGCCAGCGCCATGGAGCCGCTGCCGAGGCCGACCAGCAGGCCCCAGCACAGCAGCAGTTGCCAGGGTGAGGTCATCCAGACCGTGAGGCCGGCGCCCAGGGCGATGACGGTGAGGGCGACGGCCACCACACGGCGGATGCCGAAGCGGTCCATGAGGGCGGCGGCGAACGGCGCGGTCAGCCCGTAGAGCGCGAGGTTGACGGAGACGGCGCCCCCGATGGTGCCACGGGACCAGCCGAACTCGTCGTGCAGCGGGTCGATCAGCAGGCCGGGAAGGGAGCGGAAGGCAGCGGCGCCGATGATCGTCACGAAGGTGACGGCGGCGACGAACCAGGCACGGTGGACGCGTCGGCGGCGGTGTACGGAGGCGTGGTTCCCGGGAGTCGTCCCGGGGAGGTCGGTCGTCTGGCTCACGGCACTCAGCCTCCGGGGTGCGGTCCCGCTCATCGAGTGGCCCGGAGGTCAGTGTTCGCTAGGATCGGGCCATGACCCTCCGCATCCCCGAGCCGGCGTTCCGCCCGCACCGCGTGGTCGTCCTGGCGCTGGACGGACTGCTCCCCTTCGAGCTGGGGATTCCGCACCGCATCTTCGGGCGGCCGAAGGACGAGCGGGGGCGGCAGCTGTACGAGGTGGTCACGTGCTCGGTGCGGCCGCCGGGGCCGGTGGAGACCGACGCCGACTTCGCCATCCACGTCGGGCACGGTCCGGAGGCGCTGTCCACCGCCGACACCGTGATCGTTCCGGCCTCCTACCAGCTGGGGCCGGTCTTCGAGCGGGGCGTGCTCACCGAGGAGCTGGCCGCCGCCCTGGCCCGGGTCCGGCCGGGTACCCGCCTGGCCTCCATCTGCACGGGCGTGTACGTGCTGGCCGCCGCGGGCCGGCTCGACGGCCGTCCGGCGACCACGCACTGGGCCGACGCGGAGCACTTCCGCCGGACCTTCCCGCGGGTCGAGCTGGACCCGGACGTGCTGTTCATCGACGACGGCGACGTGCTGACCTCGGCGGGGGTGGCGGCCGGCATCGACCTGTGCCTGCACATGGTGCGCCGCGACCACGGTGCGGCCGTCGCCAACGAGGTGGCCCGCCGTACGGTCGTACCGCCGTACCGGGACGGCGGGCAGGCGCAGTACATCGAGCGGCCGGTGCCCGATCCGCAGCAGGCGACCACCACGGCGGCGCGTGCCTGGGCGCTGGGGCGGCTGCACGAGCCGATCCGGCTGCGGGACATGGCGGCCCGGGAGGCCATGTCGGTACGGACGTTCACACGGCGCTTCCGCGAGGAGACCGGCGTCAGCCCCGGGCAGTGGCTGACACAGCAGCGGGTCGAACGGGCCCGGCAGCTGCTGGAGCGCAGCGACCTGTCCGTCGACCAGGTGGCCAGGGACGCCGGTTTCGGCACGGCCCAGTCGATGCGGCAGCACCTGCAGGCGGCCCTCGGGGTGACCCCGACGGCCTACCGCCGCACCTTCCGTGTCGCGGCGGGCCGCACCGGCCCGAGCCCGGTGCCGCGCCCCGCGACACGCCTCGTACCGCAGGCCGTACCGCAGGCCGCCGGCCCGCGTGCGGGCGCCGCCGTCAGAAGGTGAGCACGGCGCGCGCCACCCGTCCCGCCCGGGCGTCCTGCACCGCCTTGCCGAAGTCCTCCACCGGGTAGGTCCGGGTGACGAGTTCGTCCAGCAGCAGGCTCCCGGACCGGTACAGCTCGGCGTAGCGGGCGATGTCCCGCTGGGGCCGGGAGGAGCCGTAGCGGCAGCCGAGGACGGACCGGTCGAGGTAGAGGGTGGAGACGCGGAAGGACGCCTCGGCGCCGGCGGGCGGGACACCGAGGAGGACGGCCTGCCCGTGCCGGTCCAGCAGGTCCACGGCGCGGCGGACCAGGTCGACACGGCCCACGCACTCGAAGACGTGGTCGGCGCCCGACGGCAGCAGCCCGGTCACGTCGTCGGCGGAGGTGAGGAAGTCGGTCGCACCGAACCGTCGGGCGGCCTCCGCCTTGTCCGGGTTGGCGTCCACGGCGACGATCCGCGCGGCGCCGGCGATACGGGCGCCCTGGACGACGTTGAGTCCGACGCCGCCCGCACCGAGGACGACGACCCGGTCCCCGGCCTCGACGCGGGCCCGGTTCAGCACCGCCCCGACCCCGGTGAGCACGGCGCAGCCGATGAGCGCGGCGGACGTCAGCGGGACGTCGCCGGGCAGCCGGACCGCCTGCACCGCCCTGACCACGGTCCGTTCGGCGAACGCGGAGTCGGACGCGAACTGGAACAGCGGCCTGCCCGCACGGGAGAAGGGCCGTCCCGGGCGTCCGATGCTCTGCCGGCACATGGTCGGCCGGCCCCGGTCGCAGTGGGCGCAGGTACCGCAGCTGGCCAGCGTGGACAGGGCGACGTGGTCGCCGGGCGCGACATGGGTGACGCCCGCCCCGACCCGCTCCACCACACCGGCGCCCTCGTGCCCCAGCACCACCGGCACCGGGAAGGGGATCGTGCCGTCGAGGACGGACAGGTCGCTGTGGCACAGCCCGGCCGCCGCGACGGCCACCAGTACCTCTCCCGCCCCCGGGTCGCGGACCTCCAGGTCGTCCACGACGTCGGCGCCCTTGCCGTCGAACACCACTGCACGCATGCCGGCCACTCCCTATCCCCTGGGTTCCCTGGGCAGTCCGAGCACCCGCTCGGCGATGATCGTGCGCTGTATCTGGTCCGTGCCGCCGTAGAGGGTGTCGGCGCGGGAGAAGAGGAACAGGTGCTGGTCGTCGTCGAGTTCGTACGGTGCCGGCGCCGACCAGTCGGCGGGCCCGGTCCCCGCGGCCGCGCCACGCACCAGCACGGCCAGCTCGCCCAGCCGCTGGTGCCAGCCGGCCCACAGCAGCTTCGCCACGCTCGGCCCGCCCGGGCCGGCCGCCGCCCCGCCGAGGGTGCGCAGCGCATGCCAGCGCATGACCCGCAGTTCGGCCCACTGCCGTACCAGGCGCTCGCGGACGACGGGGTCGGCGTCGGCACCGGTGTCCCGGGCGGTCCGCACGACCCGCGCCAGCTCCTGGGCGAACCCGACCTGCTGGGCGAGCGTGGAGACACCGCGCTCCACACCGAGCAGGCTCATCGCGACCCGCCAGCCGGCACCCGCACCGCCGAGGACGTGCTCGGCGCGGGCGTGTGCCCCGTCGAAGAACACCTCGTTGAAGTCGCTGGTGCCGGTGGCCTGCCGGATGGGCCGCACGTCGATCCGGCCGGGCTGGTCCATCGGGACGAGCAGCAGGCTCAGCCCGTGGTGGCGGCGGGAGCCGGGTTCGGTGCGGGCCAGCACGAAGCACCAGTCGGCCTCGTGGGCGAGGGACGTCCAGATCTTCTGCCCGCTGACCCGGTAGGAGCCGTCCGCCGCGCGCTCGGCCCGGGTGCGCACCCCGGCCAGGTCCGATCCGGCTCCGGGTTCGCTGTAGCCCTGGCACCACAGTTCGTCGCCGGCCGCGACCGGGGGCAGGAAGCGCGCCTTCTGCTCGCCGGTGCCGTGGGCGATCAGAGTGGGCGCCAGCAGGTTCTCCCCGATGTGCCCGGACCTCGGCGGCGCGGCCGAGCGGGCGTACTCCTCCGCCCAGACGACCTGTTGGGTGAGAGTCGCGGTCCGGTTGCCGTAGCCGGTCTCGGCCCAGCCGAGCCCGATCCAGCCCGCCGCGCCGAGCGTGCGCTCCCAGGCACGCCGGTCCGTCCCGGCCCCGGCATGCGCGGCGAGCCAGCACCGCGCCTCCTCGCGGAACGCCTCGTCCTGCGGTGTGAACCCGAAGTCCATGGGACCTCCTCGCGGTCGGCGCCCCGGCGGGGCGCGTCGGTTGCGGCGGGCCGGGGCCCCCGCATCGGGCGGACGACGGATGAAGGACAGCGGATGAACGACGGAGGACGGAGGACCGCAGACGGACGGAGGTCGCTCCCGAACCGCCTCCCAGCGAACCGCCCGTACCCCGAACCGCCCGTCCAGCGGACCAGCCACCCCGAGGACCAGCCACCCCGAGGAGCAGCCAACCCGAGGAGCAGCCACCCCGAGGACCGAACACCCGGCGGACCGGACACCCGGCGGACCCGCCGAGGTCTCAGGGCTCAGGGCCTTCAGTCGTCAAGGCTCAGGGCTCAGGGCTCAGGGCGACACGCCTCAGGCCTCAGGCCTCGGTCGGCCGGGCCCTGCGGGCCGCGGCAGCCCGTTCCATGGCGGCGACCCGCTCCAGCAGCGGCATCGGGTCGGCACCCACGGTCCCCGGCAGCAGGTCGGCGATCCGCTCCGGCGTCCAGGCGCCGTCGGCGTAGGCGGCCCGCAGCTCGCGCGGCTGCGCCCATACGGCGATCTTCGGTCCGGCGACCGTGTACACCTGCCCGGTGACGTCCCGGGCCCGGTCGGACAGCAGGTAGACGACCAGCGCGGCCACGTCGCGGGGTTCCCCGGTCTCGGCGAGGTCCATCGGCACGTTCGCGGACATCCGGGTACGGGCCACGGGGGCGACCGCGTTGGCAGTCACGCCGTACTTGTGGAGGCCGAGCGCGGCGCTGCGCACGAGGGAGATGACGCCGCCCTTCGCGGCACTGTAGTTGGCCTGGGACACCGAGCCCTGGTGGCTGCCGCTGGTGAACCCGACGAGGGTGCCGGAGCGCTGCTCGCGCATCACGGCGGAGGCGGCGCGGAACACGGTGAAGGTGCCCTTGAGGTGGGTGGCGAGGACGGCGTCCCACTCGTCCTCGGTCATGTTGAACAGCATCCGCTCGCGGAGGATCCCGGCGACGCAGACGACCCCGTCCAGGCGTCCGTACGCCGACAGCGCGGTGTCGACGACGCGGCGGCCGCCGGCCATGGTGGAGATGTCGTCCGCGACGGCGACGGCCTCGCCGCCCGCGGCCTCGATCTCCTTGACGACGGCGGCGGCGACCTCGCCGGCCGGTGCGGCGCCGTCGACGGCGACGCCGTAGTCGTTGACGACGACCCGGGCTCCCTCGGCGGCCGCCGCCAGCGCCACCGCGCGGCCGATGCCCCGTCCCGCCCCGGTCACGGCGACGGCCTTGCCGCTCAAGAAGTTCCCCATGTCCGGCCCCTTCCCGCGGTTTCTGACGGTCCGTTAGATTCTAAGCCGGGGCGGACGGGCCAGGACAAGCCCCGGGGAGGCACCGATGGCACTGCCGGCCGAGTTCCACGAGATCGCCGCGCGCGTCAACAACTGGGGCCGCTGGGGCACCGACGACGAGACCGGCACGCTGAACCTCGTCACCGACGCGGTGGTGCGCGAGGCGGCGGGCTGCGTGCGCAGCGGGCGGCGCGTGCCGCTGGCGCTGCCGCTGCGGCAGGACGGGGTGCAGACGGGCGCGATCCCGGGACGGGTCGATCCGCTGCACGCGATGGTGCAGGTGAACCAGGAGCTGTTCGGCCCGGGGACGGTGGCGTGCAGCGACGACGTGGTGACGATGGGGCTCCAGGCGGGCACGCACTGGGACGCGCTCGCGCACGTCACCCACTCGGGACGGCTCTACAACGGCCGCCCGGCGGACACGGTCACCGCGCACGGCGGCGCCCGGTTCGCGGGCATCGACAAGGTCCGGCACGTCGTCTCGCGGGGGGTGCTGCTGGATGTCGCGCGCGCCCGCGGGGTGGCACGGCTGGACGGCGGGCACGCGGTCACCCCGGAGGACCTGTCGGCCGCGGAGGAGTGCGCGGGGGTGCGGGTGCGCGCGGGGGACGTGGTGCTGGTGCGCACCGGGCACGTCCAGGTGCTGCTCGCCGGGGACCGGCACGGGTACGCGTATCCGTCGCCGGGGTTGTCGGTGCGCACCCCCGAGTGGTTCCACGCGCGGGATGTGGCGGCGGTGGCCTGCGACACGCTGACGTTCGAGATCTTCCCGCCCGAGGTCGACGGCCTCTGGCTCCCGGTGCACGCACTGCACCTGGTGGAGATGGGCATGCTGCAGGGTCAGAACTGGAACCTGGAGGAGTTGTCCACAGCCTGTGGAGAAGCGGGCCGCCACACGTTCCTGCTCTCGGCGATGCCCGAGCCCTTCACCGGCGCCACGGGAACCCCCGTGGCGCCCGTCGCCGTCCTCTGAACCGAGCCCCCGAGCGGCGCACGCCCCGCACCCGCCCCTTGGCCGGAACCGGAGCATCCAGGCCACCGACCCGCCCTCCGGACCCCCGCCCGCGGCCCGGACCCTCCGGACGGCGGCGCGCACCTGCCCGCCCCGAGCACGGCATCGCGCACCGCCGACCGGTCCGGCGCTCCCGCCCCTTCCCCGGCCTGCGGGGAACCGGCGCCGGAATCACGACCCACACTCGCCGAGGGCTCCCGTCACCAGAGCCCTCGCCGTCCCCTCACGGCGAATCGCTGCCCACAAGGGTGATCAAACGGACACGCCTCGTCAACACCCGTACGGGGAATTGTCCGGTATGTGCGCTTCATTGTCGGAGCGCACGGAAGCACACCCGGGCGCACCCGTCGACCTCGGGACGGTGCGCGGGGAAGACGCCGCCTCCGTGCCCCGGCTCGCCGCCCGGAGCGCGGAGGCGGCCCGGCAGGGTGCGCCTGCACGCGGCCGGGAAGCCGGGCCGCCGAGGAGCGCCGAGGGGTCAGGCGGCCGAGGAGCCTCGCCCCGCGGGGAGACGCCCCCGCGGCGCACCGCGATGACGCCGCATCAGACGGCCTCAGACGGCATCAGACGGCCTCGTACGCCAGCCCCTCGCAGGCCCCCACACCGGCGCCATAGGCGGTGGCGGTGCGCGGGACGGCGGCGGCGTGCGGGGCGGCGGCGGTGCGCGGTTCGGGGCAGCGGTCCAGCTCGCACCAGATGCGCTTGCCGGCGCCGTCAGGGCTCCAGCCCCAGCGGTCGGCGAGGCCGTCGACGAGGGCGAGCCCGCGCCCTCCGGTCTGCTCGCCGTCGGCGCAGCGCGGCACGGGTGCGCGGGCGCTGGTGTCGGCGACCTCCAGACGGACGGGCGCCGGACCGGCCGCGACCGGCAGCACCAGCCGCAGCACGGCGGGCCGTCCGGTGTGCACCACGGCGTTGGTGACGAGTTCGGACACGAGCAGGATCAGTGTCTCGGCGAGTGATTCGTCGCCCTCCACTCCTGCCCCGGCGAGCCGGGAACGCGCCCACCTCCGGGCCCGCCCCACCTCCGCGGGGTCGGGCCGCACCTCCAGCTGCACTTGAAGCACCTGCACCGCTCACACCATCCGAACCGGCGGACACAAAGGCTCGCGCCTCACGAGGGCCACGATCGTAGCCATTTTCTGCATGACCAGAACAACGGCCAGAGCAAGAGTCACGGAATGTGAATCCCTTGCAGGACAGCTTGATTGACGCTCAGTCACCCGAACAAGCGCTTCGGGCATATTCCAGCGCGAAGGAGTACCCGTGCGGCATACTGTGCGACGCCCGCCGAGAGAGGTCGAACACACAGCGCCTTCTCGCACTCCCACCCCGCGAGCAGCGGCGCGCACCGCCGGATCCGGGGCCGCCCCTGAGGCAGCTCCGTCATGGCTCGTCCCCGGAACCACTCGCATCCCACACAAGGTACCGGAGCGGGACGCCGACTCCAGGACGTGACGAGTCACGCGTAGGACACAACCCGATATCAACGCTCCGTGATCCCGGTATGCCACGATCCGCGACATCTTGGCGGCCGGTGGCGGCCCGTCGCGGCGTCTGCGCAGGCCGGCGGCCCGTCAACCCCCTGAGTCCCACAGGTCACGGGCCAACACCTCCTCACTTTCCGTGCTGTCGCCGGTACGGTACGTCCGCACCCAGGCGCGCTTCAGGTGCAGGTGCACCTCCGACTCCCAGGTGAAGCCCGTACCGCCGTGCACCTGGAGGCAGTCGCGGGCACCCCGCACGGCCGCCTCGTCGGCGAGCAGCCGGGCGGCGGCGATGTCGGCCGGGTCGGCGGTCACCGCGGCCGCGTAGACGGCGGCGCGGGCCAGTTCGGTGCGGACCAGCAGGTCGGCACAGAGGTGCTGGACTGCCTGGAAAGCCCCGATCGGCCGGCCGAACTGCTCCCGCAGCCGCGCGTGTTGCACGGCCAGCTCGCAGGTGCGCACGGCGGAGCCCAGCTGTTCGGCGGCGGTGAGCAGCACGGCCTCGGGGCCGGGGCGGGTGGTGGCGTGCGGCACGCGGTGCAGCGGGGTGAGCGGGTCGACGGAGCGTACGGGGACGGCGTCGGTGGTGTCGCCGAGCGTGACGTCCGCCTCCGCCAGCCACTCCACCAGTCCCGCGGCGGCCTCCGCGACGACGGTCTCCCCGCTCGCCGCGCCGGGCACCGAACCGGCCGCGAGGTGGCTGGCGAGCAGCGGCCCCGGCAGCAGCGCCCGTCCCGCCTCTTCGAACGCCAGCACGGCCTCGGGCAGTCCGAGTCCGACGCCGCCGTCCGCCTCGGGCAGCCGCAGCGCGAAGAGCCCGGCGTCCCCCAGCGCGCGCCACAGTTCCCGGTCGAGTCGGTACCGGTGGGCCTGGTACCGGCCGCGGCCGTACGGGCCTTCGCCGTGCGAGCCTTCGCTGTACAGGTCCCCGCCGTACGGGCCTTCGCCGTGCGAGCCTTCGCCGTACAAGTCCCCGCCATACGGGCCTTCGCCGTGCGGGTCCTCGCCGTTCGGGTCTTTGCCGTACAGGTTCCCGGCGGTCCGGGCCGGATCGGGCCCGTTCCCGCGGTCCTGGCCGGCGGCGGCGCGCAGCGCCCCGGGTCCGAACCGCCGCCCGAGGACGTCGCGTACACCTGCCTTGAGGGCCCGCTGGTCGTCGGTCAGCCGGAAGCGCATCCGTGTCATCTCCCCCTGGGCAGGCCGAGAACGCGTTCGGCGAGGATCGTCCGCTGGATCTGCGAGGTTCCCGCGGCGATGGTGTACGAGAGGGACGCGAGCCGGTCCGGCGTCCAGGGGTCGTCGAGGTCGAGGCCGGCGGCGCCGCGCACCCGGGCCGCGGTGTCGTAGAGCTCCTGCCGGGCCTGGGAGTAGCGCAGTTTGAACACGGAGGCCCCAGCTCCGGGCGGCCCGCCCGAGGCCTCCGCCTCGCTCACGTTCCACTGGACGAGCCGCCACAGCGCCCGGAACTCGGCGTTGAGGCGGCCGAGCCGGCGGCGCAGCGCGGGATCGTCCCAGCGGCCGTTGCGGCGGGCCTCGCGGGCGAGTTCGCCGAGGGTCCGGCGGCAGGCGACGACCTCGCCGGCGAAGGCGGTGCCGCGTTCGAAGGAGAGGGTCACCATGGTCACGCGCCAGCCGTCGTTCTCGGCGCCGACGCGGTGGGACACGGGGACCCGCACCTCGTCGAGGAACACCTCGGCGAACTCCTCGGATCCGGCGAGGGTGCGCAGCGGCCGCACGGTGACGCCGGGCGTGCGCATGGGCAGGGCGAGCCAGGTGATGCCCCGGTGCCGGGGGGCGTCGGGGTCGGTGCGCACCAGCAGTTCGCACCAGTCGGCGACCTGGGCGTGCGAGGTCCAGATCTTGGAGCCGCTGACGACGTAGGTGTCGCCGTCGCGCCGGGCGCGGGTGCGCAGGGAGGCGAGGTCGGATCCGGCCCCCGGTTCGCTGAAGCCCTGGCACCAGACCTCTTCGCCGCGCAGGATCGGGGGCAGCCAGCGGGCCCGCTGCTCGGGGGTGCCCTCGGCGGCGATGGTGGGGCCGGCGTGCAGGAGGCCGACGAAGCAGGCGCCCACGTAGGGTGCGCCGGCGTTCTCGGTCTCCTCCAGGAAGATCAGCCGTCGGCCGGGCGGGGCGTCCTGGTGCACGCCCGCGTACCCGGCGTCGTACAGCATGCGCTGCCACCCCAGGTCGTAGGCTCTGCGGGCCGGCCAGTCGTGCGGCGAGGGCCGGGGCGGCAGGGCGGGCAGGGTGCGGGCCAGCCAGGCGCGCAGGCCGGCCCGGAACTCCTCGTCCTCGGGCGGGTGGGACAGGTCCATCAGCGGTCGAGGTCCAGGCCGAGCATGCGGATGGCGTTGCCCCGCATCAGCTTGTAGACGGTCTCGTCGTCGAGGCCCGCGACGTGGTCGAGGGCGACCTCCCGGGTGTGCGGGAAGGTGGAGTCGACGTGCGGGTAGTCGGTCTCGAAGGTGGCGTTGTCGCGGCCGACCGCGTCGAGCGAGGCGACGCCGTGCCGGTCGCGGAAGAAGCAGCAGAAGATCTGCCGGTAGTAGTACGTGGACGGCGGTTCGGGGACCAGGTCGCGGACGCCGCCCCAGGCGCGGTGCTCCTGCCAGACGTCGTCGGCGCGCTCCAGGGCGTAGGGGATCCAGCCCATCTGGCCCTCGGCGTAGGCGAGTGTGAGGCGGGGGAAGCGGACCAGGACGCCGCTGAAGAGGAAGTCGGCCATCGAGGCCATGGCGTTGTTGAAGGACAGCGCGGCCTGGACGGCGGGGGGCGCGTCGGGGGAGGCGGCGGGCATCTGCGAGGAGGAGCCGATGTGCATGGCGACGACCGTGCCGGTGTCCTCGCACGCCGCGAAGAAGGGGTCCCAGTAGCCGGTGTGGATCGACGGCAGCCCGAGGTGGGTGGGGAGTTCGGAGAAGGTCACCGCGCGCACCCCGCGGGCGGCGTTGCGGCGGATCTCGGCGACGGCGAGGCCGACGTCCCAGAGGGGGATGAGGCACAGCGGGATGAGGCGGCCGCCGCTGTCACCGCACCACTCCTCCACCATCCAGTCGTTGTAGGCGCGGACGCAGGCGAGGGCGACGTCCTTGTCCTCGGCCTCGGCGAAGGTCTGGCCGCAGAAGCGGGGGAAGGTGGGGAAGCAGAGGCTGGCCTCGACGTGGTTGAGGTCCATGTCGGCGAGGCGGGCGACGGGGTCCCAGCAGCCGCGGCGCATCTGGTCGCGGGTGATGCCCTCCAGCGTCATCTCGTCGCGGTCGAAGCCGGCCGCGGCGATGTTGCGCTTGTAGGGGAACCTCAGGTCCTCGTAGACCCACCAGTCGGTGGGCGGGCCGGCCGGGTCCATGGTGACCCGGTACTTGCCCCCGACGTAGGCGAGTTCGCCGATGCCGGCGGTGAGCGGCTTGGGCCCGCGGTCCCGGTAGGCGCGCGGCAGCCAGGTCTCGAACAGGTGCGCCGGCTCGATCACGTGGTCGTCGACGCTGATGATCCGGGGCAGTTCCGTCGTCATGGGTGGCCTCCGCCGGACGGTATGTATCTGATGGTCCGTCAGATAACATGCTAGCTGACGATTCGTCAGTCATGGAGGGGGCAGACGTGAACGACAGTGCGCACGGCCCGCGTTCCCCGCACGGTCCCGGTTCGGCGCGCGAACCGGGTGCCGGTGCCGGGCCGGATGCGGCAGCCGGCCCGGACCCGGCCCGGCAACCGGGCTCCGCCCGCGCACCGGAGACCGCCCGTTCCCCGGACTCCACAGCCGAACCGGACTCCGCGGGCGAACCGGACTCCGCGGGGGAACCGGGCTCCTTCCGCGCACCGGAGCCGGACGGCGGACGGGACACCGCCCTCGCCCTCGGAGGTGCCCGCACCCTGTGGGACCTGCTCGATGGGCGCGCCCGCCTCACCCCGGACCGTCCGGCGCTGCTGACCGGGGGGCGGCCCGGAGTCGGCTTCGGCGCCCTGCGCGCACGGTCCGAGCGCGTCGCCGCCGGGCTGTACGGCATGGGGGTGCGGGCGGGCACGGTGGTGGCCTGGCAGCTGCCCACCCGGGTCGAGACGGTCGTGCTGTCGCTGGCCCTGGCCCGGCTGGGCGCGGTGCAGTCGCCCGTGATCCCCTACTGCCGGGACCGGGAGACCGGCTTCGCGCTGCGGGAGTCCGGGGCGGAGTTCTTCGCGGTGCCGGGGGTGTGGCGCGGTTTCGACCACACCGCGATGGCGCGGCGGATCGGCGCGAACAAGATCTTCGAGGCGTACGGCATCCTGCCCGACGGCGACCCGGCGGTCCTGCCTCCGCCGCCCGCCGAGGGCACGTCCGTGCGCTGGATCTACTGGACGTCCGGCACCACCAGCAGCCCCAAGGGCGTGCTGCACACCGACCGTTCACTGATCGCGGGCGGCTCCTGCCTGGCGCACGCGCTGCGCCCGCGCCCGGAGGACGTCGGCTCGATCGCCTTCCCGTACGCGCACATCGGCGGCCTGGACTACCTGGTGATGCTGCTGCTGTACGGCTTCCCGGCGGTGCTGTTCGAGCGGTTCGAGCTGCCGGAGGCGCTCACGGAGTTCCGTCGGCACGGGGTGACGATCGCGGGCGGGTCCACCGCCTTCTACTCGATGCTGCTCGCCGAGCAGCGCAGGCGGCCGGGGACACCGATCGTGCCGACGCTGCGGCTGCTCGCGGGCGGCGGCGCGCCCAAGCCGCCGGAGCTGTACCACGCGGTGACCCGGGAGATGGGCGTGACGCTCACCCACGGCTACGGCATGACCGAGGTGCCCATGGTCACCATGGGCGACCCGGACGACTCTCCCGCGAACCTCGCGACGACCGAGGGGCGGCCGCCGGAGGGCATGGAGATACGGATCGTCGACGGGGAGGTGCGGCTGCGCGGCGAGGCCGTGTGCCGGGGCTATCTCGACCCGGCACAGAGTGCGGAGGCCTTCGACGCGGACGGCTTCCTGCGGACCGGCGATCTCGGGCGGCTCACCCCGGGCGGCCATCTCGTGCTCACCGGACGTCTGAAGGACGTCATCATCCGCAAGGGGGAGAACGTCTCGGCCAAGGAGATCGAGGACCTGCTGGCCGCACACCCGGCGGTGGGGGACGTGGCGGTGATCGGGCTGCCCGACGCCGAGCGCGGGGAGCGGGTGTGCGCCGTGGTGGAGCAGCCCGCCGGGGCAGGCCCCCTGACCCTGGCGGACGTCGTGTCGTATCTGCGGGCGGCAGGGCTGGCCGTGCACAAGCTGCCGGAGCAACTGGAGGTCGTGGACGCCCTTCCCCGGGGCGAGACCCTGCGCAAGGTGCTCAAGTACCGCCTGCGGGAGCGCTACTCGGGCACGGTGAAGTAGCGGGCGAAGGCCGGCACCAGCTCCGCCTCGCCGACCTTGCCGTCGCCGTCGGAGTCGAGGGCGGCCGCGGCCGCCTGCGCGGCCTCGCGGCCGACACCGAGGACGGTGAGCACGCGCGCGGTGTCGGCGACCGTGGCGGCACCGTCGCCGTCGGTGTCGGCGAGGTCCAGGGCCGCGTGGAGGAAGGGGCGGGCGATCTCCGCGAACCGCTCCGGGTTGTCGCGCAGCCGCTTCACCGCGCTGCCCACGAACTCGTCGCGGCTGATGCGCTGGTCGCCGTCCCGGTCCGCTATTCCGGCCATGCCCTGCCAGAACGCCTCGGCGCCCGCGTACAGCGCCTGCCCCTGGTCGGAACGGGCGGGCGTGCCGAACTCGGCGAGCAGCGCCTTCGCGGCGCCACTGAAGTCCTGCCGGTCGATGTAGCCGTTGCCGTCCTGGTCGAAGCCGGCGAACCTGGCCGCGATCCTGCGCTCGTACTCGCTGCTGACCATGTCTTCGGGCCGCCTCACATGACGTCGGGAGTGCTTCCGGCACGGAGCGTACGACGTCGGACGGCGCGTCGGAGCGGGAACCCGGCGGATGTACCGGGACCGGGGAGGTTCCGGGACGGCGACGTGGCATTGCGAGCACCTCGTCACAGCGCGGGCGGGCGGGTGGCCGCACGGGGTGCCAGGGGGTGTCAGGGGGGGTCGTCGCAGCGGGGGCGAGCGGGTCGTCGCAGCGGTCACCACGCCGGGGCAGGACGCGGCAGCGGGGGCGGGCCGGGCGCCGCACCGGGGGCGGGCACGACGTGGCACCGGGGGCGGCGGGGTTCCGTCCGCCCGGCGACCGGGGTTCCGTCCGCCCGGCGACGAGGGCTTGGTCACACCGGGCAGCGGGTGGAACGCCGGACCGGCCTCGGAAGGGCCGGGCGTGTCGTCACGCCGACAGCGGGCGGTCCTCCCCGGGGACGCCCGAGGCGTGTGCGGCCTCGGCGACCGCCGCGCTGACATCGGGGTGGACGTCGAACAGCCGGCGCACGCCCAGGGCGCCGATCACACGGTTGACGTGGGAGCCGTCGGGGGCCCCCGCGGCGGGCAGGATCAGGCGGAGCCGGCCCTGGCAGGAGCGCAGCAGCCGGCGGGCGGCGATGAGCACGCCCACCCCGCTGGAATCGCAGAAGAAGACCTCGGAGAGATCGAGGACGATACTGCGGCGGCCGTCCGCCACCATGTCGTGGACGCGCTGGCGCAGCACGGGCGACGTCACCAGATCCAGTTCGCCCGTCACGCTGAGCACGGCCCAGTCGCCCCGCTCGTCATCGGTCACGTTGAACGCCACCACCGTGCCCTTCACTCGCCGGAACGTCCCGGAAACAGCCCGGAAGAAAGCGGTCCGTGCGCTCCCTGTCAGCGCGGCTGCCCAGCCGCCGTTCCCTGAAACACGACCCGGAAAACGAGAAACGGTCGAAAGAGGCTTGTTTCAGTCGTACTCGATCCTGTTCGATCGAGTTGGCAACAGGCTTGATCATGCATGAGGCGGGTAGGCGCGGCAGAAGGCACGAGGTGCACCAAAGGTCCCTTATCACTCGGGGCGCACAGGGGGGCGCACATTGCCATAAAGGGGCGTGCGCCGTCAGACGTGCCGACTACATTCGGGTACGCGGCGGAAGCACGCTTGTCACAGACCGGGCAGCAGCAGGGGAGGGGTCCATGGCGGCGCAGGACGCACCACCCCGCTGGGACCGCAGGATGCAGCAGCGGCTCGCCCGGGGCGAGGCCGCGGCCCTCGGCGAGTTCTACGACCGCTTCGCCTCGCTCGTGCACGGCCTCGCGCACACCGTGCTCGGCGACGAGCACGCCGCCGACATGATCACCCGCGACGTCTTCGCGCACGTCTGGGAGCACCCCGAGAGCTACGACCCCCGGCAGGGCCCGCTGCGGTCCTGGGTCGCCACGCTCACCCACCGCCTCGCCGTACAGCGGCTGCGCGCCACCGGGACCGCCGCGCTGGAGCAGGGCGGCCGCACCGCCGGGGACGCCGACGGCCCCGAGGATCCCAGGGCTCCGGGCGGCCTCGGCCAGGGGGATCCGGAGGACCTGGAGAACCGGGAGGAGCTGGAGGGCCGGGAGGACCGGGAGGACCGGGAGGACCGGGAGGACCGGGAGGACCGGGAGGACCTTGAGGACCTTGAGGACCTTGAGGACAGGGTCCGCCGCGCCTCCGTCGCCGCCCGCGCCGACTACATCGTCCAGTCCATGCCCGCGCCGCTGAGCGCCGCCCTGGAACTGGCCTACTTCCAGCGCCGCGACTACCGTCAGGCCGCCGCCGACCTCGGCGTCACCGAGGACGAGGCCCGCCGCCGCCTGCGCCTCGGGCTGCAGCTGCTGTCCACCGCACACGACGCCGGCCGCCCCGGCGCACCCCCGGGATACGGAGACCTGACGTGACCGGGCCGAACCCGTTCGAGGCGTACGACGACCAGCCGGGCCCCCGGGGCCGGGGCGGCCCGCCGGACGGCACGCCGCTCCCGCCCGACGGCGCGCGCGGCTCCGGCTCACCGGGCGGTCCCGGTGACGGCGCCGTCGGGTCCGGCGCCCCCGGCCCGGACCGGCCGCCCCGCATACCGCTGCCGCGTTCCTCGGTCGAGGACAGCGGCCTGCCGCTGCCGGACCTGCCGGAGGGGGCGCCGCCCGTGCTGGCGCACCAGGTGTTGAAGGCGCTGCTGGGCGCGTGGGCGCTGGCCGCGTGCTCGCCGGAGGAGACCGCTGCGGTCGAGGAGCATCTCGGCACCTGCGGGGCTTGTGCGGAGGAGGCGCTGCGGCTGCGTGGGGCGGTCGGGCTGCTCCAGCGGGCCGAGCCGCTCGACCTCGACCCCGGGCTGCGCACCCGCGTGCTGCAGGACTGCCTGGAGCGCCGCCCTCCCCGCGTCCCGGTGCCCGACTGGGCCGCCGCCTACGACGCCGAGACCGCACGCCTCGACGCGCTGCTGCAGGACTTCGGGGACGCGGAGTGGCATGCCCCGGTGCGGCTGCGCTGGTTCGGGGGACGGGAGTTCACCCACCGCCGGACGACCGTCGCCGGGGTGATCGCGCACCTGATGGCCGTCGACGGCCTCGTCGCGGTCGCCCTGGGGCTCGCCGACCCTCTCGGGAACACCCTGAAGGAGTCCGCGGAGGGCGGTCCGGCCGCCCGCACCGAGGCCTGCTGGCGGGCCTCTCGTCTCCCGCCCACCCGCACCGTGCGGGCGCCCTGGCGGGAGCAGAGCCACGCCATCGTGCGCACCGCGGCCTTCACCGGCGGCACCGGCGGCACCGGCCGAGTGGACGGCTCCGGCGGCGGCCCCGGCGTACCCTACGGCGGCTTCGAGCTGCCGCTGCCCGACGCGATGCTCGACCGTGCCTTCGAGTGCTGGGTGCACGCGGAGGACATCGCCGAGGCCGTGGACTACCCGTACGACCCGCCCGCCGGACGGCATCTGCACGGCATGATCGACCTTGCCGCGCGGCTGCTGCCCACCGTGCTCGCCGTCCGCCGCCGGGACGGCCTGGCCGCGGCGGGTCCCGGGCGCCACCTGGTGGCCGCCGGTGAGCCCGGCCGGACGCTCCGCCTGGAGATCGAGGGCAGCGGCGGCGGCGAGTGGCTGATCCCGCTGGACTCCCCCGCGGCGGTCGGCTCCGCGGCGCTGGAGGTCGCGCACGTGGCCCTCGACGGCGCCGAGTTCTGCCGGCTGGCCGCGGGCCACGTACCGCCGGAGGAGGCCGCCGTGGGACAGGGAGGCGACCGCGCTGCGATCAGAGAGGTGCTGTACGCGGCGGCGTCCCTCAGCCGGATGTGACGGGCAGGACCGGATGTGACGGGCAGGACGGGAGAGCCGCGGGCGGGGACCGGCACGAGCCCCGGTCACCCGGGCCCCAGGCACGGTACGGACCCCGGGCACGGTACGGGCCCCGGGCACGGTACGGGCCCCGGGCACGGTACGGGCCCCGGCCGGGCGCGCGGGGCGGGCCCGGCACGGTTCACCCGGTCCCGCGGTGGATCAGGCGAAGACGACGGTCCGGCGGCCGTTGAGCAGGATCCGCCGCTCGGCGTGCCACTTCACGGCCCGCGCCAGCGCCTGGCACTCCACGTCGCGCCCGACGGCCACCAGCTGGTCCGGCGTCACGCCGTGGCCCACCCGCTCGACCTCCTGCTCGATGATCGGGCCCTCGTCGAGGTCGGCGGTGACGTAGTGCGCGGTCGCGCCGATGAGCTTGACGCCCCGCGCGTGCGCCTGGTGGTAGGGCTTGGCGCCCTTGAAGCTCGGCAGGAAGGAGTGGTGGATGTTGATGATCCGCCCGCTGAGCTGCTTGCACAGGTCGTCCGAGAGCACCTGCATGTAGCGGGCGAGCACGACGAGCTCGACGTCCCGCTCCCGGACGATCTCCAGCAGCCGCGCCTCGGCCTCGGCCTTGGTCTCCTTCGTGACCGGGATGTGGTGGAAGGGAACGTCGTACGAGGCCACGAGTTCGGCGAAGTCGGTGTGGTTGGACACCACCGCCGCGATCTCCACGGGGAGGGCCCCGATGCGCGCCCGGAACAGCAGGTCGTTCAGGCAGTGCCCGAACCTGCTGACCATCAGCACGACCCGCATCTTCTCCTCGGCCAGGTGGATCTGCCAGTCCATCTGGAAGGAGTCGCCGACGGCCGCGAAGCTGGCCCGCAGCTTCTCCACGGTCACCGGCGGCTCCGCCGAGAAGTGCACCCGCATGAAGAACAGGCCGGTGTCGTGGTCGCCGAACTGCTGGCTGTCCTCGATGTTGCATCCGGTCATGAACAGGTAGCTCGACACGGCGTGCACGATGCCCTGCTTGTCGGGGCAGGACAGGGTCAGGACGTACTGATCGGCCGGGGCCGCGGCGCTGGGCTGCTCGTTCATGCAGGAAAGGGTCCCATACGCGGCCCGGCGGACGGGCAGCCGTTCCGCTGGGCGGACCACCGCCCGGACGACCGCCCGGAATGCCGCCCGTACCACCGCCCGGAGTGCCGCTCGAAGCGCCGCGCACCTGCCCGGTCGGAACCCGTGCACCCGGCGCACCACCGCCGGCCCGGACCGCCGGGCGCCCCCTGCGCGAGCCGGTGACCCCCTGCGGTTCCAGCCCCCGGCAAGGCGCGATGCCGGTGACTGCGGCTAGGCGGACCGCGTCAGGATCTGCAGCACTTCGAGGGTGCGCGGCGGCGTCTCGGGGTCCTCGCCGTCGCTCGTCGCCATCCGCACATGCGCGTCCCGGGCCGCCCGCACCGCCTCCGGCCAGCCGGCGTTCTCCAGGTACGAGGCGACCGGGGCGTCCGGGCCGACCTGGTGCATGATCCGCAGCACGCGCAGCACGGCGGTGTCGACGAGCGCGGCCTCCTGCGAGTCGCGGAAGATCGTGCCGACGTACTTCTCGGCGGACCAGTTGTCCAGCCAGGTGTCCTCCACGAGCCGGTACACGGCGTCGGTGACGTCTCCGTATCCGTCGACCCCGGCCAGCCAGACCTCGCGCTGGAACACCGGGTCGGAGAGCATGTGCAGCGCGGAGCGCACATTGCTGCGCCAGCGCCACCACGGCATGTCGTTGAGTGGCATGCCGCCCATGGTGGAGGAGCGACGGCCGCGACGGGAAGAGTTCTCCGAACCTTGCACGGTCGTCGATCGTACGTTCCCCGCCGCGCCTGCCGGAACGGTCCCCCGCAATTCACTTCGGCGTCACCCAGCGTTGCCTGAAGGGCACTCCAGGGTTAGCGGTGTGACGGAATCGTGTGGGGACATGACCGGCAGGCCGCACGACCACAGCACCTTCCTCCCCCACCTCACCAGGCCTCTGCGAAGAAGCGTCCGCACCGTGGCCGCGCTGGTGGCGCTGGCGTCGTCGGCCGTCGGATGCGGGGTCCTCCCCGGCGTCACGGGGGGCGACGGGGACGACCGCATCACCGTCATGACCTGGGCACCCCAGGACACCAACCTCACCAACAAGGCCGGCATGCCCGCGTTCGCCCGCGCCTACGCGCGCTGGGTGAACTCCCGCGGCGGCATCAACGGACACAAACTGCATGTGGCGGCCTGCAACGAGCGCAACGACTCGGTGTCCGCCGCCAAGTGTGCCCGGCGCGCGGTCAAGGAGAACGCCGTCGCCGTCGTCGGCTCCTACAGCCTGCACGCCAAGTCCTTCTTCCCCATCCTGGAGAACGCCGGCATCCCCTACATAGGCGGCTACGGCATCACCAGCGACGAGTTCACCTCACCCCTGTCCTACCCGGTCAACGGCGGCCAGCCGACGCTGCTCGCCGGTCTCGGCCGGGAACTCGGCGAGGGCTGCGGCCCCGTCTCCCTGGTGCGGCCCGACACGATCTCCGGCGACGAACTGCCCGTCATGCTGAACGCGGGCCTCAAGGCCGCCGGGCACGCGCCCGCCGCCGACCTGCGGGCGCCCGAGGACGCCACCGAGTTCTCCACGCAGACCCGGCGCGCCCTGGACGGCGCGACCGCCGGGGACGGAGGCGCCGGCTGCGTGGTGCCCTCCCTCGGCGACCGCACCAAGACCTTCATGGACTCCTTCCGGCGGACCCGCGAGGAGTACCCCGAGGTGCGCACCGGCAGCGTCCTGGGCAGCGTCGACCAGACCGTCATCGACGCCTCCGGCGGAAAGTCCGGCCCGTACGAGGGGTCGTACGTCACCGGCTGGTACCCGGTGGAGAGCGACCCGCGCTGGGACCCCATGAAGCGCGTGATCCGCGAGCAGGCGTTCACCGACAACCGCATCGATCCCGCGGATGCCGCGGTGCAGACGACCTGGATCGCCTACACCGTGCTGCACCGCGTCCTGGAGCAGATCGGCGAGGGCGACGTGACGGCCGACACCGTGCGGCGCACCCTCGACTCCGGCCTGAAGGTCGACACCGGCGGACTCACGCCGACCCTGCGCTGGCAGTTCCAGGACCGGCTGGCCTCCATCGGCTTCCCCCGCCTGGTCAACACCAAGGTGAGCCTCCAGGTCGTCCGGGACGGCCGGCTCGTCGCGGCCCGCAAGGACTTCCTGGACATGACGAAGGCCCTCAAGGGCGCCGACGTGTAGGGCCCTGACCCGTGGGGCGGCACCCCGCACACCGACCACGGCGGTCCGCACGGGCGGACCGCACGGGCGGACGTGTGCCGGCGGACGTGTGCCGACGGCACCACAGGGCACGACGGGGAGGTCGCCGCGCGGCGCGGGTCCGGGCGGCCCCTCGGGGCGGGGCCCGGACCCGCGCGCCGCGCCCGGGTCACAACTGGGTCGGCTGCCGCTGGGTCAGGCCGTACTTCGCGGCGATGGTGTTCCACAGCCCGGCCGCCTTGCCCTTCTGCGTGGTGGCGGTGCCGCTGGCCTTGTCACCCGCCCGGGTCTGGCCGGTGGAACGGGCCTGCCCGCCCCGGCAGTACTTGCGCTGGTCGCCCGCCACCTGGTCCGCCCACGCCGCGTAGTGGTCGTCCGCCGATGCGGACGCCTTCCACGCCGCGGTCAGGGCCTTCGTCAGCTCCGCGTGCCCGGGCAGCTGGTCGACGTCCAGCCCCTCCAGCCGCGTCACCAGGCCGTTGCGCTGCTGCGCGGCGCCCCGCAGGTCCTGCGCAGCCCGGGCGAGGCTCGTGCAGGCCCGCACGTCGCCCACCGCGCTGACCACCGAGGCGCGGCCGTTGCCGCTGTCGGCCAGCAGCTTGTCCAGCTCGACGGCCTGCGCCTGCGCCGGGTCGGCCGACGGGGACGGCGACGCGTCCGCGGAGGCCGGGGCCGAGCTGTCCGCGCTCGCCGCGGCCGAGGCGGCCACGTTGCCGGCGTCGCCGTCCCCGTCACCGCCGCCCATGAGGGCGCCCGCGCCGATGCCGAGGACCGCGATGCCGATACCGACCGCCGCGATGAGCGGCACCCGCGAGCCGGCGCGCCCGCCGCGGCCCCGGCCGTCGCCCCCCTCGTCGTACGGGTCCGCGCGCCGGCCCTCACCCGGGTACGGGGCGCCGGCCGCGGGGCCGCCGGGCCGTTCCGCCGCGGGGTACGGCGCCGGGCCGCCCTGCGGCGCCCGCGTGCGCGGCGTCTGGCGGGTACCGCCGGCCGGGCCCGGCTCGTCGCGGAAGAGCCCGGCGAACTCGGCGGGCGGCTGGCGGTCACCGTCGGCCGGCACGGGCGGGAGGTACTGGGTGGCGGCCTCGCCGGGACCGCCCGCGGCCGCGGTGCCCGGGCCTGCCGCGGGTCCTGTCCCGAGGTAGGCCGTCGTCTCCGCGGGCGCCTCCGGGGAACCGCCGTACACCCCGGCGGAACCCCCGTAGGCCCCCGCGGGCCCGCCGTAGGAGCCGCCCGGAGCCTCGGGTGGCAGCGCGCCCGAGGGCACCGGCGGGAGGTACTGGGTGGCGCCCTCGTCCGCGGCGGGCGCGGACTGCACCGGCGGGAGGTACTGCGTCGCGCCCCCGTCCGCGGCGGCCGCGGACGGCACCGGCGGGAGGTACTGCGTCGCGCCCTCGTCCCCTCCGGGCGCGACCGGGGACATGGGGGGTATGGGGGGTATGGGGGGTATGGGGGCTATGGAGCGAGTCGCCTCGTCGGCGGCGTACGGCGACGGAGCCCCGCCGTCGTACGCCGCCCCGTGCGGCCCGGGGCTCTCGTGCCGACCGTGACGCCCGTGCCTGCCCCGGCTCCCGTGGCCGGGACCGCCGTGTCCGGGGCCGCCGTGTCCATGGGTCTCGTGGGTCTCGTGGGTCTCGTGGGTTCCCTGGGTGCCGTGACGTCCGTGGGGCCCGGCCGTTCCCCCGGAGCCGTGCGCGTCCTGGGCGGCATGCGCGCCATGGGCGGCATCGGCGCCGTACGTGCTCTGCGCCGCGTGCGCACCCTGCGGGGCCTGCACCCCGTAGGTGCCGTGCGGGGCCTGTGCCCCGTGGGCGCCGTAGGCGTCATGGGCCGCGGGGCCGCCGCCATGAGCGCCGTACGCGCCTTGCGCCCCGTGGGGGTCATGCGTCCCATGGGGCGCATCGTGAGTCCCGTGAGTCCCGTGAGTCCCGTGGGCACCGTGCGTCCCAGGAGCCTCGTGAGCCCCCTGCGTGGCGTACCCGTCGGGCGTGCCGTAGCCGGCGGGCGGGTAGCCGTACGACGCCACTGCGGGCGGGGCCTCCGGCGGCAGCGGGCCCGGTGCGGCCACGGGCGCGGCCGAGGCGGGCGGTCGTGCGCCGGTCCAGGGCTCCTGGCCGGGCGTCCCCCACGGCTGGTCGGGCGGAGTCGGCCACTGCTGGTCGGGGGCCTGGCCGGAGCCGGTCCCGGACCCCCACGGTGTGCTCCGGCCACGGCTGTCGGCCGGGGCCGGAGCGGGGCCGCCCGGCAGCAGCGGCGCACCGCCGTCGGAGGGCAGCACGACGCCTTCGTGCGCGGACCGCGCCGAGGGCTCCTCGCCCTGTCCACTCTGCGTCACCGGGACTCCTACGAATGGGGGACCTTCGGAATCGTCGGCTCACGCTACCGGGTCCCCGGAGCCGCATGCCACGCAGCTCAGAGAGCGAACTCCCTTCCTGTGACGCCGGTTACACCCCCTCGGGGCGTCCTCAGGCGGCCTGCTGCAGCTCCAGCCGCGCCCCGAACTCCCGGACCACCGCCTCGTCCCGGTAGGGGTCGAGGCGCTGCTGGAAGTCCTCCAGGTACTCGGCGCCGCGGTTGGAGCGCAGGGTCTCCAGGATGCCCACCGCCTGCAGGCCCGTGGCGCAGGCCTGCTCGATCTCGCGCTGCTGCACCTGCGCCGTGGCGAGCAGCACATAGCCGATGGCGCGGCGGCGGGCCCGCGACGGCGGGTGCCCGGCGAGGGACTGCCCGGCGCAGCGGGCGGCGGCTTCGGCCTGCCCGAGGTCGCGGTGGCAGTGCGCCAACTCGTCGGCCAGGTAGGCCTCGTCGTAGTGCGCGATCCATGCCGGGTCGTCCCCGGCCCGCGGCTCGGCGCGCTCCATCGCGGAGACCGCCCGCCCGGCCGCCGCGTGCGCCGCGCGTCCGTCGCCCAGCAGGGCGTGACCGCGGGCCTCGGCGCCGAGGAACATCGCCTCCGCGCGCGGGGTCACGACTCCGCGCGCCCCCTCCTGCGCCGCGCGCGCCAACTGGGCGATCTCGCGCGGGTTTCCGAGCTGGGCGGCGAGGTGGCTCATGGACGCGGCCAGGACGTAGCCGCCGTATCCGCGGTCACCCGCGGCCTGGGCGAGCCGCAGCGCCTGGATGTAGTAGCGCTGGGCGAGGCCGGGTTGTCCGGTGTCCACGGCCATGTATCCGGCGAGTTCGGTGAGGCGGGCGACGGCGGCGAACAGTTCGCGGCCCACGGCCTCCCGGTAGGAGCCCGCGAGGAGGCCGGAGACGACGCTGTTGAGGTAGTGCACGACGACCGGGCGGACGTGCCCGCTGCCGTACTGGTGGTCCAGGTCGACCAGCGCCTGGGTCATGGCACGGACGGCGGCCACGTCGGACATGCCGACCCGCGGCCCCGCGGAGCGCGCCACCTGCGCGTCCGGCGAGGAGATCAGCCAGTCGCGGCTCGGCTCGACGAGCGCGGAGGCGGCGACGGAGGAACCGGACAGGAAGTCCCGGCGGCCCACGTCGCTGCGCCAGAGCTCACACACCTGCTCGATGGCGCCCAGTACCGTCGGCGAGAACTGGAGGCCGACGCCGGAGGCGAGGTTCTTGCCGTTGGCCATGCCGATCTCGTCGATCGTGACCGTGCGGCCGAGTTTGCGCCCCAGTGCCTCGGCGATGATCGCCGGAGCGCGTCCGCGCGGCTGCTGCCCTCGCAGCCAGCGGGCCACGGACGTCTTGTCGTAGCGCAGGTCGAGGCCGTGTTCGGCCCCGCACATGTTGACCCGGCGGGCCAGCCCGGCGTTCGAGCAGCCCGCTTCCTGGATGAGCGCCTGCAGCCGTTCGTTCGGCTGACGCGCGACGAGAGGCCTTGCGGCCATGGTTCTGACCCCCTGTGGCTGTGGTGCCTGCCCCGTGCACCGGTTGTCGTGTCGTGCGGAACCGAACGCGGATCGGCGCACCGGCCGGTGCGCCGAAGAGTTCCGGCTGTGAAGATCGATGCCCAGCGGACATGTCGAACATGCGAGGCATGCCAGGATTGCCGGAGTGAAGCGGTGAGCCGACCCCTCGGTGACTACCCGGCCCGCTCCCCGGATCCTCCCGCGCGCCCCCGCGTGTGCACCCATGCGCCCCGGACGCCGAACCGGTGCTCCCGTTCCGCGCGCGGGCGCGCCCGTAACCCGAGGTGGACGGGGGAGTTGTGTTCAGCGTGGAAGAGACGATCCCGGGCACCCAGGCCGCACAGATTCCGCAGCAGCGCGGGGAATCGCTGCTGGAGACAGCCGTACGCTACGCCGAGGAACGCCACTGGGACGTGTTCCCCGGCACCTGGCTGGAATCCGTCGACGGGGTGCCGTACTGCTCCTGCGCGGACGCGGCGTGCCCGGCGCCCGGCGCGCATCCGGCCCGGCCGGACTGGGCGACGCAGGCGACGGGCAGCGCGACCGTCGCACGCCGGATGTGGCAGAAGCAGCCGGAGGCGTCGGTCCTGCTGCCCACGGGGCGCACGTTCGACGCGATCTCGGTCCCGGAGTCGGCCGGGTTCCTGGCGCTGGCGCGCATGCAGCGGATGGAACTGACCCTGGGGCCGGTCACCTTGACGCCGGACCGGCGGATGCAGTTCTTCGTGCTGCCCGGAGCCTCCGTGAAGGTGCCCGATCTGGTGCGGAAGTTGGGGTGGGCGCCCGCGTCGCTGGACCTCGTGGCGCTGGGCGAGGGCGCGTACGTGGCCGCCCCGCCGACCCGGTTCGGGTCGCGGGGGGCCGTGCAGTGGGCCTGCCGGCCGACGCCTGCGAACCGGTGGCTGCCGGACGCGGAGGAGCTCCTCTCGCCGCTCGCCTACGCGTGCGGCCGGGACCGCTGAGCCGCTCCGCCGCACCGGCTCCGGATGCCGCGCCGCCGATCCGGGCGGCGCGGCCCCCCGGCCCTTCCCGACACCCCGGTCGCCTTCTCCGGACACCCCGCTGAGCGGTCTGGTGATCGCCGTCGGGGCGCAGTTGGTCAACTTCGCCGCTCAGCGGCTCGGTTCGAGCGGGCTCGGTCAGCTGGAGCCGGTCGCCGAGGTGCAGCGCTGGGTGCCGCCGGCGTCGGCGGTCGGCGGGGCTGGCCCTGCTCGGTCTGCGGCTGGCCGCACCGCGCACGGCCCGGCGGCTGCCGGAGATCCTCACCGCCGTCAGCAAGGGCTGAGCACCCCACGGCCCCGGCCCGGCGTCCGGGACGCGAGACGGGGCGCACGGGCCGGAGGCCGGGCAGCCCGGCCCCGCGCGCGGGCGTACGCGGCCGGGCGGCTCAGTCCGCCGGCGCCGCGGCCGGAAGGCGCTGCTGCCGGGAAGCTCGCGGCGTCCGGTGCGGTGCCCGGCGAGGCGGTGGGGCTACCGCGCCGGGACGGCGTCCAGGAACGGCTCGATCGCGGCCCGCCACGCCTCGGGCTGGTCGTAGTGGACGAGGTGTCCGGCGTCGGCGACCTCCGCGTACCGGCCGCGGGGCAGGACGCGGACCATCTCCTGGGCCTCGGCCCGGCCCAGCCTGCCGTCGAGGCCGCGGACGACCAGGGCCGGGCAGCGGACCTGGGCCAGTTCGTCCCAGTGGGCGTCGTAGACCCAGGTCGCGCGGGACTGCAGCATCTGCTCGGGGTCGAAGACGGGCCGCCAGCCGTCCGGCGACTCCTGCATGACCTCGGCGTAGAACTCGCCGCGGGCCGGGTTCGGGCGCTCCACCCAGGGGTCGTCCTCCCCGAACCACTTGCGGACGTCGGCGAGGGTGGCGAAGGGCAGCGGCCAGGACGCGAACCAGTCGGCCCATTCGCGCTGCGAGGCGGCGCCGAGCGCGGAGGCCCGCATGTCGCAGATGATCAGGGCGCGGACCAGGTCGGGGCGTTTCGCGGCGAGCTGCCAGGCGGTCAGCGCGCCCATGGCGTGGCCGATGAGGACGGCGGGGGCCAGGCCGAGCTGTTCGAGGGCGGCTTCGGCGTCGTCGACGTAGGCCTCGCGGGTGAAGGCGGCCTGCGGGGGTTTGTCGCTCTGGCCGTGGCCGCGCTGGTCGAGGGCGACGGCGCGGTGCCGTTCGGAGAGCCAGCGCGCGGTGGGCGCCCAGTGGGAGGCGCGGCCCATCAGTCCGTGCAGTAACAGCACGCCGGGCCGGTGGTCGCCGTCGCCGTCCGGCTCCGGCCGGTCCCCCGGCTTGGGAGGGTCGCCGAACTCCCAGGCCGCGAGGCGTACCCCGCCGCTTCCCCTCACATCGATACGCCGCGCCATACGTTCCGGCACCCCCCAAGCTCCGCTCGGATCGCCCGCTCCCGCCGGGGCCGCGCGCTCCGCGTCCGCGCCCGCCCGTCGTCCCGCTGTACTGCTCGGCCGTGCCGCCGGGCCACGCTGCCCGTGGGCCGTACCCGTGTCGTACGTACCGCTGGTGTCGTCTTCGGTACGGTTCGCCGCCGGTGCGCCTCACCGCATGTACGCCTCACCGCATCCACGCCTCGCCGCATGTACGCCTCGTCGCACCTGCCGCTCGTCGTGCTCAGGGCCTGCCGTGCCTGCGTGTGCTGCGGTGTGCTGCGGACCAGGCCCGTCGTGCACCGGAGCCGCCGCGGACCAGATCCACCGTGGACCGGGCCCGTCACCGGCCAGGCCGTCGCGGCCCGGGTCGCCGTGCCTGCGGGCCGGTGGCCACTCGACGACCTCCGCAGACTATCGAACTCTCATTCGAGATCCGGGTCTTCGCGGACAACACCCCTCGTTCGAGTGACACCGCTCAGGGAATGATCGCCTTCGCCGAGGGGAGACCTTCAGCGGGGGGCGGACCGCTCGGGGAAACCGGTCCGAAGGGCACGACCCTGAGAGCTCGGGGCTCCGGGTCGGCCCGGGGGAGGACAGGCCCCGGCGCCGCAAGGCGCTGGGGCCCTCTCCGCACGTCCGGCGTTTCCGGTGTTCGCGGCGCTCGGGGTGTTCTCGGCACATCCGCCCGACCCTCCTGGTCATATGCCTCACGCCCTCAGCCTGGCACGCGCGGCGCCCCGCCGCTGCCGTTCGGCGCAGCCGGTGCGGGGATTCGCCGCGCCTGCGGCACATCCCGACGGTCCTCGCGCCCCCCGGAGCCGCCGGACGCGCACACCGCCGCGCAGCGCCGGCCCCGGCCGGCGGCGTCCACCGGTGCGCCGGAGAACGCGGCCCGCGGCCCCGGGCCCCGCGCCCGCACTCCGCTCAGCGCTTGGCGACGAACACGTGGGAGGCGACGTCCGACTCCAGCTCGGCCGCCTCGCCGCCGCTGCCCACCAGCACCCCGCCCGCGGACTCGGTCACGCTGACCACCGCGCCGGGCTGCACGCCCGCCCGCCGCAGCGTGTACATCAGCTGCGCGTCCGTCTGGATGGGCTCGCCGATGCGGCGCACGACGACGCTGATGCCGTCCCCGCCCGGCTCCAGGTCGGCCAGCGAGACCATGCTGTCGTCCAGGAAGGGGTCGGCGCCGTCCTTCTCGCCCAGTTCCTCCAGGCCCGGGATGGGATTGCCGTACGGCGACTCGGTGGGGTGGCGCAGCAGCTCCAGCACGCGCCGCTCCACGGCCTCGCTCATCACGTGCTCCCAGCGGCACGCCTCGGCGTGCACCTGCTCCCACTCCAGGCCGATCACGTCCACCAGCAGGCACTCGGCGAGCCGGTGCTTGCGCATGACGCGGGTGGCCAGGCGGCGGCCCTCGTCGGTCAGCTCCAGGTGCCGGTCGCTCGCCACGGACACCAGGCCGTCGCGCTCCATCCGGGCCACGGTCTGGCTGACCGTCGGCCCGCTCTGATCGAGCCGCTCGGCGATGCGGGCGCGCATGGGGACAACACCTTCCTCCTCCAGCTCCAGGATGGTGCGGAGATACATCTCCGTGGTGTCGATCAGTCCGGACATACGTGCCCCTCGGTGAGATTGCCGGAGGCTCGACGGTCTCCGGCCCGTGCGCTGGCCCTGGCCTCAATTCTGCCGGATGCCACCGACAACCGGGCCGCGCAGGCGGAACAGGGCCGTTACGCGTGGGTGAGCACGGCTTCCACGCCCCCGTGCGCACCCGGCCGGGGCCGGGCCGCGGCGCGGGGGAAGGCCTGGCCGGGGCGGGCGTACGGCGCCGGGCCGCCGTATTGACATCTCAGTGGTCCAGACCGCACCGTGATCCGCGACACAGGCACCGCGGGGCGGCGGGACGGGCATGGCGCCGCCGGGGCGCGGTACGGGCACCGCGAGGAGCGAAGGGGCTCTGCATGGGCGACAGCAAGCTGGCCGACCAGTACTTCGACGCCGCGATCGGCCTGCTGCGGCGGGTCCGCGACGAGGAGGCCGAGGCGGTCGCGGCGGCGGGCACGCTCCTCGCCGACACCGTCGCGGCGGGCGGCCGCCTGTTCGCGTTCGGCGCCGGGCACTCCTCGCTGGCCGCCCAGGACGTCGTGTACAGGGCGGGCGGCCTGGCACTGATGAACCTGCTCACCGTGCCGGGAGTGGTGGGCGTGGACGTGATGCCCGCTCCGCTGGGTTCCGCCCTGGAGCGGGTGGACGGCCTCGCGGGCGCCGTCCTGGACTGCTCGCCGGTGCGCTCCGGCGACACCCTGGTGATCATCTCGCTGTCCGGCCGCAACGCGCTGCCCGTGGAGATGGCGATGAACGCCCGCGCCCTGGGCGTGAAGGTCATCGGTGTCACCTCGGTCGCCTATGCGGCCGAGACGAGGTCGCGGCACGTCTCGGGCACCTTCCTCAAGGACCACTGCGACCTCGTCCTCGACTCCAAGATCGCGGTGGGGGACGCCGAGCTGGTCCTGGACAGCGTGCCGGCACCGTTCGCGCCCGCCTCCACCGTCGTGACCACCGCCCTCCTGCAGGCCGTCATGGCCACCGCCGCGGGCTCCCTCGCCGACCGCGGCATCGAGCCGCCGCTGCTGCGCTCGGGCAACGTCGACGGAGGGCACGAGTGGAACGGGCGGGTGATGGAGGAGTACCGGGAGCGCATCTTCTACCGGCACTGACGCACCGGCCCCCAACGGCACCGGCCGCACCCGCGACCCCAGCGGCACCCGCCTCCAGCGGCGCCGGAGCACCGACGGCCGGCGTCTGCAGCCGACGGCCGGCGGCCGGCCGGGCCCGGGGCACGTGACCGGCGGCGGGAACACCTCCGCCGGGCCCGCGCCGGCCACGCGTACGGCCCGGCCGGCGCACCGCCGGCCGGGCGGCGGTCACCCCCGCTCCGCCGGTCCCGCCAGGTCCAGCGCGGCGGCCATCCGCAGCGCGACGTCCTCCGCGTAGGCGGCGTCGGCGCGGTCGAACGGAGTGCGCGCCGGTCCGCGCAGGAACGTCACCACACCGAGGGTGCGTCCCCGGCTGCGCAGCACCGCGCACAGGGCGTGCACGGCGTCGCCGGGCCACTGGCGGGCCAGCGCCCAGGCGCGGGCCCGGTCGGCGGGTACCGGACCGGCGGCGGCCCGCACGGTGCCCGCCCGCTCGGCACAGGCCGGCGCCGGATGCCCCTCCGGGTAGCGGACCGGGAAGCCCGCACGGCCCGAGAGCAGACCCGGCCCCGGCGCACCGGGCGTCGCGGCGAAGCGGACCAGCCGCACCGGGCCCGCGGACCCCTCCCCGTCCGCCGCCGTACCGGAGGCCGGAGAGTCCGCGACCCGGTCGATCAGGGCATGGTCGGCGAACCCGGCGAGCGCGAACTCCAGATGGACGGTGACCGCCTCGGCCGGGTCCTCGCACTCGGCGGCGGCCCGGGCGGCGCGGTGCAGCTGATGGGTGCGGAACCGCAGCAGAGCCGCGTCCTGCTCGCCCTGCCTGGCCTCGGTGACGTCCTGGAACAGCCACCCCACGCCCAGCGGCACGGGCTCCTCCGCCAGCGGGGAGGCCAGCCGGACGAACCCGCAGCGCCAGCAGCGGCGCCGTTCGCCGTCGGGGGTGCGCACCGCCACCCAGATCTCCGCCGGCGCGGGCGGGGCGCCCTCGGCGAGCACGTGGGTGAGCACGCTCTCCAGTTCCTCCACGCCCTGCGTGAGCAGCTCGCCGAGCGGGCGGCCGAGCACCGCGGTGCGGCCGGTACCGAGCGCGCGGGCGGCGTGCGCGTTGACCACGGCGGGCCGCAGGTCGGCGTCGACCAGCACGACACCCCACGACGCGTTCTCGAACAGGGCCTCGCTGAGGGCGATGCACCGTTCCAGGTCGATCTGCGCGTGCACCTCGCTGAACGCGCAGTACACCCCCGCGGGACTGCCGTCGGGGCCGCGGACCGCCGCGGACTGGGTGCGCACCAGGACCCGGCCGCCGTTCTTGGTGAGCAGCGCGAACTCGTGGACCTGGCGGCCGGGCGCGTGCATGGCCGACAGCAGCCGGTCCTGCACCTCCGCGGCGTCGGCGCTGCGCGCCGCCCATCCGGCCAGTCCGCTGCGGCCGACCGCCTCCTCCGCCGTCCAGCCGAGGATGCGCTCCGCCTCCCGGTTCCAGTGGGTGACGGCCCCGTCGGCGTCGAACGCGCACAGCGCCGCGTCCATGCCGTCGAGCAGCGCGGCGAGCAGGTCCGAGCCGTCGGCGGTACCGTCCCGGTCCGGCCGCCCCGAACCTTCCGGGCCCAGTTCGTCCGTGGACCCCCTACGCCGTGAAGCACTCACCCGGACCCCCCAAGCAGGCTGCGTCCGCACGGACGGCGCGCGTCGGATCGCTCACTGCCCGTCATTCAACAAGAACGTGACGGAGCCCACATACGGTTCCCGCAAGATTGCCGGGGAATCGTTGCACGGCGGAGACGCGGCGGGCCCCCGCGCGGCCACCGAGCGGCCGGCCGCGGCCGCAGGCCGGCCCGCACGTCGTCGGCGCCGGGGAGGCTGCCCGCCGAGGGCGGCGGCAGCCGGTCCCGGTGAAGCCGCGGGCCCGCGCGCACACCGTGCCCGGTGCCGTGCCGCCGGGCCGGCCGCGCGGTCCACCGCGGCCCGGGGCGGGGTGAGAAAAGGGGTTGAACGGGCGGGGAGGGGTTTCTAAGGTGGGCGGCACTTCGGAAAGGAGGTGGTTCGGCAGATGTATGCATACCGGACGGAAGAGGTGGCTGCGGGCTAGCGGCCCGCCGTCGTACTCGGTTCGGCGCCGGACCAGCGCGTGAAAGTTGCGCGCAGCCGGCCAGTTCCACGCAGTCACCCGACCCGCGAGTCGCCGGTACGTCCGGCCGGCTCCTCCTCCGGGAGGACCAGGCTCGCGGGTCGCCTGCGTTTCCGGGGGACGCCGGGCATGTGACGCCCGTCATCCTGGATCTGCGCGGCGAGCAGTACGCTGAGGTCATGCTCTCGCTCGTCCGACGCCGCCACGTGGACTACGTCCGCGTCACGAGCATGGGCTGTCGACGCTCCCTCTGAGCCTTCCGGCCCCCCTTCTTCGCATCCTGCGAAACCGCCCCTGGTCGCACCCCGTGGCCGTGCCAGGCCCCGGGAGCCCGTTCCCTCCCCTTCCCCAGCTGGTTCCCCAGCAGGTTGACCAGCAGGTTGACCAGCTGGTTCCCCAGCAGGCGCTCGCGCACCACCCCACCCCTGGTGGTGCCGGGACCCCGTAGACCCGCGGACGCACCCATGACGAACGTTCCGACGCACCCGCCGTCGTACCGGCAACTGCCGGTCATCGACCTCTCCGCCGCCGAGGCAGGACCCGAGGCGCGGGCCCGGCTCCGGGCCCGGCTGCACGCCGCCGCGCACGACGTGGGGTTCTTCCAGCTCACCGGGCACGGCGTCACACCGGCGGAGACCGAGCGGCTGCTGTCCGCGATGCGCCGGTTCTTCGCCCTCCCCGAGGAGCAGCGCCTCGCCCTGGACAACGTCAACTCGCCTCACTTCCGCGGGTACACGCGCACCGGCGACGAGCGCACCGGCGGCCGCCGGGACTGGCGGGACCAGCTCGACATCGGCGCGGAGCGGCCGGCCCGGGTGCCGGGTCCCGGAGAGCCCGCCTACTGGTGGCTGCAGGGCCCCAACCAGTGGCCACGGGCGCTGCCGGAACTGCGTACGGCGGCGCTCGCCTGGATCGAGCGGCTCAGCGGGGTCGCCGAGCGGCTGCTGCACGAGCTGCTCGCCGCCGTCGGGGCGGACCCCGGCTTCTACGACGGCGTCTTCGGCGGGCACGCCCACCCGCACCTGAAGCTGGTGCGCTACCCGGGCAGCTCCCGGGACGGCGCCGGCCAGGGCGTCGGCGCGCACAAGGACTACGGCTTCCTGACCCTGCTGCTGCAGGACGAGGTGGGCGGGCTCCAGGTGCAGCGCGAGGACGGCCTGTTCCACGAGGTGCCGCCGCTGCCGGGCGCGTTCGTGGTCAACCTGGGCGAGCTGCTGGAGGTGGCCACCGACGGCTACCTGATGGCCACCAACCACCGCGTGGTGTCACCGCCCGGCGCGACCGAGCGGTTCTCCGTGCCGTTCTTCTACAACCCGCGGCTCGACGCCCGCGTCGAACCGCTCGTCTTCCCGCACGCCTCGGCCGCCCCGGGCGCCACGGCCGACCCGTCGAACCCGCTGTTCGCCGAGTACGGCTACAACGAGCTCAAGGGCAAGCTCCGCGCCCACCCGCTGGTGGCCCGGCGGCACCACGCGGGCCTGCTGACACCCGCGTGAGCGCCGTGCGCCGAAGGCCCCGCCCGCGGGCCTGCCGGATTCGAGGGGCCCCGCCCCGGGCTCAGCGGACGATGTCGGCGTAGCCCTCGACCGCACGCGGGTCGCGCGGGCCCGGCCCGACGTAGCGGGCGGAGGGCCGCACCAGCCGGCCGGTCCGCTTCTGCTCCAGGATGTGCGCGGACCAGCCGGCCGTGCGGGCGCAGCTGAACATGGAGGTGAACATGCTGGACGGCACCTCGGCGAAGTCGAGGACGATCGCCGCCCAGAACTCCACGTTCGTGGCCAGGACCCGGTCGGGGCGGCGGCTGTGGAGTTCGGCCAGCGCCGCCTTCTCCAGGGCCTCGGCGACCTCGTAGCGGGGTGCGCCCAGTTCCCGCGCGGTGCGGCGCAGCACGCGGGCGCGGGGGTCCTCGGCGCGGTAGACGCGGTGGCCGAAGCCCATCAGCCGCTCACCCTTGTCGAGGGCCTGCCGGACGTAGGCGTCCGCGTCCCCGGTCCGCTCGATCTCCTCGATCATGTGCAGGACGCGGGAGGGGGCCCCGCCGTGCAGCGGGCCGGACATCGCGCCGACGGCTCCGGACAGGGCGGCCGCCACGTCCGCGCCGGTGGAGGCGATCACGCGGGCGGTGAACGTGGAGGCGTTCATGCCGTGCTCGGCGGCGGAGGTCCAGTAGGCGTCCACGGCGGCGACGTGCTTGGGGTCGGGCTCGCCCCGCCAGCGGATCATGAAGCGCTCGACGACGGACTGCGCCCTGTCGATCTCGCGCTGCGGCACCATCGGCAGGCTCTGGCCGCGCGCGGACTGGGCGACGTAGGACAGCGCCATCACGGCGGCGCGGGCGAGGTCGTCGCGGGCCTGCTCGGCATCGATGTCGAGCAGCGGTTTCAGGCCCCACACGGGGGCGAGCATGGCGAGCGCCGACTGCACGTCCACGCGGATGTCCCCGGAGTGCACGGGGATCGGGAAGGGCTCGGCGGGCGGCAGTCCGGGGTTGAAGGCGCCGTCGACGAGCAGGCCCCACACGTTGCCGAAGGAGACGTGGCCGACGAGATCCTCGATGTCGACGCCCCGGTAGCGCAGGGCGCCGCCCTCCTTGTCCGGTTCGGCGATCTCCGTCTCGAACGCGACGACTCCTTCGAGCCCGGGTACGAAGTCCGACATCATGCGGCTCCTCATGATCTGTTCGCGAGATGACGCCGAAGGATCCACGGTCCGTGCGGGGCTGGCGGTCCTGGCCGTCACTCCAGTGATGCCCCGTACGGTCGGCGGTCACCCAATCCGGATGGGACCAGCACCATATCCCCGGGTGCCGGACTCGGGGAGACGTCGCGGCACTGAGTGCCATCGGTGCTCTGCCGCCGTCCCGGCGGAGCGCTGCCGGAGCGTCGTCGCAGTCCCCTCGCGGTCCCGTCGCAGTCCCCTCGCGGTCCCGTCGCGGTCCCGTCGGAGCGCCGGGCGGCGCGGTCCGCTCGCAAACCCGTCGGAATCCCGTCGCGATCCCGTCGCGGTCCCGTCGCGATCCCGTCGCGGTCCCGTCGCGGTCCCGTCGGAGCGCCGGGCGGCGCGGTCCGGGCATGCGGCAAGATGAGCTGCGTGAGTGACCCGAGCGACCTGAGCGACCCGAGCACCGCGGGCGGCATCAGCGACACGGACGCCGCGCCCGCGGCCCCCGATCCCGCCGCGATGCGCCGGCAGTACCGCACCCGGGGGCTCGCCGAGACCGACCTGGCCGGCACCCCGGTGGAGCAGTTCGCGCGCTGGTTCCGGCAGGCCGCCGTGGAGGCGCACCTCTACGAGCCGAACGCGATGGTGGTGTCCACGGCGGACGCGGCGGGCCGGCCCAGTTCGCGGACGGTGCTGCTGAAGCACTTCGACGAGCGGGGCTTCGTCTTCTACACCAACTACGACTCCCGCAAGGCCCGCGACCTCGCGGACAACCCGTACGTCTCGCTGCTCTTCCCGTGGCATCCGATGGCCCGCCAGGTCATCGTGCACGGAGTGGCCCGGCGGACCGGGCGGGACGAGACCGCCGCCTACTTCCGCAGCCGGCCGCACGGCTCGCAGCTCGGCGCCCTGGCCAGCGCCCAGTCCTCGGTGATCGGCGCCCGCGCCGACCTGGAGGCGTCCTACGCGCGGCTGGAGGCCCGCTATCCGCCCGGCGAGCAGGTGCCGCTGCCGTCGCACTGGGGCGGGTTCCGGGTGGCGCCGCACACCGTGGAGTTCTGGCAGGGACGCGAGAACCGGCTGCACGACCGGCTGCGGTACGTCGGGCAGCCCGACGGCGGCTGGCGGGTGGAGCGCCTCAGCCCGTGACCGGGCGCCCGGCACGCCGCGACGGGCCGGCCGGGCGGGCACGGGGCCGGGCCGGGAGCGGTGGCCCCGCCCGCAGCCTCCGACCGGCCCTCGCGGCGCCGCGCCTCCGCGACCCGGCCGCGCACCCTCCGGCCCGCGCGGCGCGGCCCGGCCGCGCACGCCTCAGCCCAGCGCCGTGTCCAGCAGTCCCGCCCACTGCGCCACGACCCGCTCGCGCCGGGCACCGTCGTCGGTGAGGAGGTTGGCGAGGCCCAGGCCGCGGGCCATGTCCAGCAGGCCCTGGACGGTCTCCCGCACCCCGGGCCGGGACTCGTCGGCGCCCAGCAGTTCGACGGCGATGCGGTGGGACTCCCGGCCCACCCGGGCCTCCAGCTCGGTCACCCGGCCGCGCAGCTGCTCCTCGTCGGACGCGGCCACCCACAGGTGCAGCGCGGCGCGGAACAGCGGCCCGGTGTAGAGGCCGACGAGGGCGGCGACGACGGCCCGCCGATCGCCCGCGCCCTCGGGGAACAGGGCGCGCAGGGCGGTGGAGCGTTCCTCGGCGACGTACTCCACGGCCGCCGTGAACAGGTCCTCGCGGGTGGGGAAGTGGTGCTGGGCGGCGCCCCGCGAGACGCCGGCGCGTTCGGCGACCGCGGTCACCGTGGAGCCCGCCCAGCCGTACTCGGCGAGGCAGGCCACGGCGGCCTCCAGGAGCCGCTGCCGGGTGGCCCGGCTGCGGTCCTGCTTGGGGAGGCGGTCGACTGCCGTCACAGCACCCATGGAGGTTCCCGTCGTTCGAGGAAGGCCGTCATGCCCTCCCGCGCGGCCGGGGAGGCGAACAGCCGTGCCGAGAGCGCGGTCAGCCGCTCCGCGTCCCGGTCGAATGTCTCCAGCACCCTAGCCGTGAGCAGCCGCTTCGTCTCGGCCAGGGCGTCCGGCGCGGACCGGCGCAGACCGTCCAGGACGGGTGCGAGTACGGCGTCCACGTCGTCGCCCGCCGCGGTCAGCAGGCCGATGCGGGCGGCCTCGGCGGCGTCGAAGCGCTCCCCCGTGAGGTAGTAGCGGGCGAGGGCGCGCGGGTCGGTGCGCGGCAGCAGCGGCAGCGAGACGACGGCCGGGGCGACGCCGATACGGACCTCGGTGAAGGCGAAGCTCGCCGTGCCGGAGGCGGCCGTGATGTCGCAGGCGGCGAGCAGGCCGAGGCCGCCCGCGCGGACGTGCCCGGTGACGCGGGCGACGACCGGGCGGGGCAGCCCGACGATCTGCCGGAGCAGGGCGACCAGCGCGTCCGGGTCGGGCGGGTCACGCAGGTCGGCGCCGGCGCAGAAGGTGCTGCCGGTGTGGGTGAGGACGACCGCGCGGACGTCGTCGTCCTCGCCGCAGGCGCGCAGGGCGTCCGCGAGTTCGCCCACGAGGGCCGAGGAGAGCGCGTTGCGGGTGTCCGGGGAGTCGAGGGCGAGGGTCTCCACTCCCCGGACCCGGGTCCGCCGGATCGGTGTCACGTGCGCTCCCTGAGTTCCCGCCGCAGGATCTTGCCGGACGTGGCCCGCGGCACGCTGTCGATGAAGGTGACCTCACGCACCCGCTTGTACGGTGCGACGCGTCCGGCGACGTACGCCATGACGTCGGCCGCGGTCAGGGCGTCCGCGCCGGTCTGGCGGACCACGTGGGCGTGCGGGACCTCGTTGCCGTCGGCGTCGCGGGTGCCGACGACGGCGGCGTCCGCGACGCCGGGGTGGGTGAGCAGCAGCGCCTCCAGTTCGGCGGGGGCGACCTGGTAGCCCTTGTACTTGATGAGCTCCTTGACCCGGTCCACGACGAACAGCCAGCCCCCGTCGTCGACCCGGCCGACGTCGCCGGTGTGCACCCAGCCGTCGGGGTCGATCATCTCCGCGGTGGCGTCGGGACGCCCGAGGTAGCCCTTCATCACCTGCGGGCCGCGGATGAGGATCTCCCCGGTCTCGCCGACGCCGAGGTCCTTGCCCGGCTCGTCGAGGGACACGATGCGCATCTCGGTGCCCGCGATGAGCCGGCCGACCGTTCCGGGCGGCGCCTCGGCCATCGCCTCCAGCGGCACGACGTGCGTGCCCGGCGACAGTTCCGTCATGCCGTAGGCCTGTCCGACGGGCGGCAGTCCGAGTCGCGCGGAGCAGGCGGCGGCGAGTTCGGCGTCCAGCGGGGCGGCCGCACTGACCACGTACGTCAGGGAGGACAGGTCGTACCGGGCGACCGCCGGGTGCTTGGCGAGGGCGAGCACGATGGGCGGGGCGACGTACAGGCCGGTGATGCGGTGCCGCTGGATCGCCGCCAGGAACCCCTCCAGTTCGAAGCGGGGCAGCACGACGACGGTGGCGCCCTGCCGCAGCGGGGCGTTCATCAGGGCGGTCAGGCCGTATATGTGGAAGAACGGCAGGACGGCGAGGATGCGTTCGCCCCGCGCGGCACGGATCGACGGCTCCAGCTGGGCGAGGTTGGTGGCGATCTGGCGGTGGGTGAGCATCACACCCTTGGGTGTGCCGGTGGTGCCGGAGGAGTACGGCAGGGCGGCCACGTCCTCGGCCGGATCCAGCACGGCGTCCGGCTCGGGGGCGGTGCTCGTCAGCATGTCGAGCAGGCTGCGGTGACCGGGCGCGCTGTCGCACACGAAGATCTCCCGCACCCCGCCCGCGAGTTCGGCGGCCCGGCGCGCGGTCTGCAGCAGCGGTGAGACGGTGACGATCCAGCGGGCCGCGCTGTCACGGAGCTGCTTGGCGAACTCCTCCGCCGTCGCGAGCGGGTGCACGGTCGTGACCGAGGCACCCGCTCGCGTGGCGGCGTAGAACGCGGTCGGAAAGGCGATGGTGTTGGGGCTGTGCAGGGCGAGGACGTCGCCCTTGCGGACCCCGGTCTCGGCGAGCGCGGCCGCGATCCGCCGGTGGAACCGGTCCAGTTGGGCGTACGTGAGGGTGGTGCCGTCCGTGCCGTCGATCAGGGCGGGCGTGTCACCGAACTCGGCGGCGCGGCCCAGGACCGCTTCGTGGATGGGCAGTTCTACGGGCGGGACGTCTGCGTACTCGCTGCGGAACACGGTTCCTCCTCGCGGTGCGGCGCGATGCCGGTCAGTACGACTTGGGCAGACCCAGGGTCTGGTGGGAGACGTAGTTCAGAATCATCTCCCGGCTGACCGGTGCGATACGAGACACGCGCGCGGCCGTGATGAGCCTGGCCAGACCGAACTCCCGGGTGAGCCCGTTGCCGCCGAGGGTGTGCACGGCCTGGTCGACGGCCCTCACGCAGGCCTCGCCCGCCGCGTACTTCGCCATGTTCGCGGCCTCGCCGGCGCCCACGTCGTCACCGGCGTCGTACAGCGCGGCCGCCTTCTGCATCATCAGCCGGGCCAGTTCCAGCTCGATGTGGGCCTGCGCCAGAGGGTGGGCGATGGCCTGGTGGGCGCCGATGGGCGCCTTCCAGACCGTGCGTTCGCGGGCGTACTCGACGGCCTTGGCGAGGGCGTGCCGGCCCATGCCGATCGCGAACGCCGCCGTCATGATCCGTTCGGGGTTGAGTCCGGCGAACAGTTGCAGCAGACCGGCGTCCTCGTCGCCGACGAGGGCGTCCGCGGGCAGCCGTACGTCGTCCAGGACCAGCTCGAACTGCTTCTCCTCGGCGCGCAGTTCCATGTCGATCGGAGTGCGCCGGAACCCTTCGGCGTCCCGGGGCACGATGAACAGGCAGGGCTTGAGGCGGCCCGTGCGGGCGTCCTCGGTGCGGCCGACGACGAGCGTGGCGTCGGCGATGTCCACGCCGGACACGAACACCTTGCGGCCGGTCAGGATCCAGTCGCCGGAGGCCGGGTCGCGGCGGCCCGTGGTGGTGATGCGGTGGCTGTTGGAGCCGGCGTCGGGCTCGGTGATGCCGAACGCCATGGTGCGGGTGCCGTCGGCGAGGCCGGGCAGCCAGGCCCGCTTCTGCGCGTCCGTGCCGTAGCGGGCGATGACGGTGCCGCAGATCGCCGGGGACACGATCAGCATCAGCGGCGGCGAACCGGCCGCCCCGAGTTCCTCCAGGACCAGGGAGAGCTCGGTGATCCCGCCGCCTCCGCCGCCGTACTCCTCCGGCAGGTTGACGCCGAGATAGCCCAGCTTGCCGGCCTCGGACCAGAGTTCCTCCCGCCGGTGGTCGGGGCCGTGCCGCCGGCCGAGCGCGGCGACGGCCGAACGCAGGGCCTTGTGCTCGTCGGACTCGATGTGGGTGCTCACTTCGCTCCTCGGGGCTGTGCGTCGTCTGTCCAGGTCTGCTGTCGGGGTCGCCCGGCAGGAGTGACCTGCCGCAGCCGTCCGGCCATGCGGCCATGCGGCCGTCCGGCCGTGCGGCCGTGCGGCCGGAGCGATCCGACGTGGCCGTTCGGCCGTGGCCGTTCATCCGTGGCCGTTCGGCCGTGGCCGTCGTCGTGATCGTCCGTCGTGGTCCTCCTCCGTTCGTGGCTGTGGCGGTGGCCGTGGCCGTCCGTGCGTTGGGGCCGTCCGTGTGTTGAGGCCGTCCGTGCGTTGGGGCCGTCCGTGTGTTGAGGCCGTCCGTGTGTTGGGGCCGTCCGTGTGTTGAGGCCGTCCGTGTGTTGAGGCCGCTTCGCCCGGTCGGCGTCTCCGTCCGCCGCCGCGGCCTCCGGCCGCCCGCTCTCCCGGCCCCGGTCGTGGGCAGCGCCGTCCCTCAGGCGTCTGCCGGCTTCTCCCGGAGGTCGCCTCCGTCGACCACCGCCAGCAGCGCGCCGACCTCCACCTGCTGTCCGGGAACCGCGTTCAGCGCGGTGAGCGTGCCGGTGGCCGGGGCGGTGATCCGGTGTTCCATCTTCATCGCCTCCAGCCAGACCAGCGGCGTCCCGGCCGCCACGAACACGCCCGTCCGCAGCCCGTCCGCGACCCGCACGACCGTGCCCGGCATGGGCGCCAGCAGCGAGCCCGGCGCATGCACGGCCTGCGGGTCGGGGAACCGTGGGAGCACACGCAGGCGGGTGCCGTTCACATGGACCTCGTCTCCGTGACGCGCCACCGCGTACGTCCGTTCCACCCCGTCCACGTCGAGGACGACACCTGCGGCGTCCGCACGCACCACACGCACCCGGTCGGCCCCCGGCCCGTCCGCGCACAGGCCGCCCCGCGTGTGCCGGTAGCGGACCTCGTGCTCCTCCCCCGCCATCTCGTACCGCCTGGCGTGCGGCTGGGAGGGCAGGTTGCGCCAGCCGCCGAAGCGGGAACGGCCGCACGCGTCGGCGAGGGCCGCGGCGAGCGGGGCGTACGGGTCGGTGCGCGGCGTGCAGAGCGCCGGCAGGTGCCGGTCGTAGAAACCGGTGTCCATGCGGCCCGAGGTGAACTCCTCGTGCCGCAGCGACGCCAGCAGCAGGTCCCGGTTCGTGGTGGGGCCGTGCAGGGTGAGGCGTTCCAGCGCCCCGGCGAGCCGCCGCACGGCCTGCGCGCGGGTCGGCGCGTGGGCGACCAGCTTGGCGAGCATCGGGTCGTAGTGCACGCCGATCTCGTCGCCGTCGCCGTACCCGGTGTCCAGGCGGACCCCGTCGGGCGCGGCGAGCCGGTGCAGGGTGCCGGTCTGCGGTGCCCAGCCGCGAGCGGGGTCCTCGGCGTACAGACGGGCCTCCACGGCGTGCCCGCGCGCGCAGGGCGGCTCCGCGGCGAGGGCGTCACCCTCCGCGATCCGGATCTGCTCGGCGACCAGGTCCAGCCCGAAGACCTCCTCGGTGACCGGGTGTTCCACCTGCAGGCGGGTGTTCATCTCCAGGAAGTGCGCCCGGCCCCCGGCGACGAGGAACTCCACCGTGCCCGCCCCGGTGTAGCCGACGGCGCGGGCGGCCCGCACGGCCAGGGCGCTCAGCTCGTCCTCCAGGCCCGGCGGCAGACCGGGGGCCGGGGCCTCTTCGACGACCTTCTGGTGCCGGCGCTGGAGGGAGCAGTCACGTGTGCCGAGCGCCCACACGGTGCCGTGCGTGTCGGCGAGGATCTGCACCTCGACGTGGCGGCCGTTCTCCACGTACGGCTCGGTGAACACCTCCCCGTCGCCGAAGGCGCTCACCGCCTCGGCGCGCGCACTCTCCAGGGCGGCGTCCAGCTCCTCCATACGGCGGACCACCCGCATCCCGCGGCCGCCGCCTCCCGCAGCCGCCTTCACCAGAACCGGCAGGTCTGCCTCGGTGACCTCGGTGAGGGGCGCGATGCCGAGGAGCCGCTTGGCACGCGTCTTGGACGCCATGGCCTCGATGGCCTCGGGCGGCGGCCCGATCCACACCAGCCCGGCATCGAGGACGGCCCGCGCGAACCCGGCGTCCTCGGACAGGAATCCGTAGCCGGGGTGCACGGCGTCCGCCCCGGCGGCGAGTGCGGCCTTCACGACGAGGTCGCCGCGCAGGTAGGTGTCGGCGGGTGTGTCCCCCGGCAGGCGTACGGCGGCGTCGGCCTCGCGGGTGTGCAGCGCTCCGGCGTCGGCGTCGGAGTGCACGGCCACCGTGCGGATACCGAGCAGGCGGCAGGTGCGGAAGACACGGCAGGCGATCTCGCCGCGGTTGGCGACGAGCAGACTGGAGATCACGGGGTCCCTCACATCCGGAAGACGCCGAACCCGCCGCGCACACCCTCGAACGGCGCGGTGTGGACGGCGGACAGGCACAGGCCGAGGACGGTGCGGGTGTCGCGCGGGTCGATGACTCCGTCGTCGTACAACCGCCCGGACAGGAACATCGGCAGCGACTCGGACTCGATCTGCTGCTCCACCATGGCGCGCAGGGCGGCGTCCGCCTCGTCGTCGTAGGGCTGTCCCTTGGCGGCCGCGGACTGGCGGGCCACGATCGACAGCACCCCGGCGAGCTGCTGCGGGCCCATCACGGCCGACTTGGCGCTGGGCCAGGCGAACAGGAAGCGCGGGTCGTAGGCGCGGCCGCACATGCCGTAGTGACCGGCGCCGTAGGAGGCGCCGACCAGGACCGACAGGTGCGGCACCGTCGAGTTGCTGACCGCGTTGATCATCATCGAGCCGTGCTTGACGATGCCGCCCTGCTCGTAGTCCCGGCCGACCATGTAGCCGGTGGTGTTGTGCAGGAACAGCAGCGGGATGTCGCGCTGGTTGGCGAGCTGGATGAACTGGGCGGCCTTCTGCGACTCCGCGCTGAAGAGAACCCCCTGCGCGTTCGCCAGCACCCCCACCGGGTAGCCGTGCAGCCGCGCCCAGCCGGTGACCAGGCTCGCCCCGTACAGCGGCTTGAACTCGTCGAAGTCGGACGCGTCGACGATCCTCGCGATCACCTCGCGCGGGTCGAAGGGCGTCCTCAGGTCGCCGGGCACGATCCCCAGCAGTTCCTCCGGGTCGTACTTCGGCGGCTCGGCCGGACCCGGATCCTCGTACGCCTTGCGGTGGTTGAGGCGCGCCACCACCCGGCGGGCCTGGCGCAGCGCGTCGGGCTCGTCGACGGCGAAGTAGTCGGCGAGGCCGGACACGCGCGCGTGCATGTCGGCGCCGCCCAGCGACTCGTCGTCGCTCTCCTCCCCGGTCGCCATCTTCACCAGCGGCGGACCGCCGAGGAACACCTTGGCCCGCTCCTTCACCATGATCACGTGGTCGGACATGCCGGGGACGTAGGCGCCTCCGGCCGTGGAGTTGCCGAACACGACCGCGACCGTGGGGATTCCGGCCGCCGACAGCCGGGTCAGGTCCCGGAAGACCGCCCCGCCGGGGATGAAGATCTCCTTCTGGGAGGGCAGGTCGGCGCCGCCGGACTCGACGAGGCTGATGAGGGGCAGGCGGTTGGCGAGCGCGATGTCGTGGGCCCGCAGCGCCTTCTTCAGCGACCACGGGTTGCTGGCGCCGCCGCGCACGGTCGGGTCGTTGGCGGTGATCAGACACTCCACGCCCTCGACCACGCCGATCCCGGTGACCAGGGACGCGCCGACGGTGTAGTCGCTGCCCCACGCCGCCAGCGGCGACAGCTCCAGGAACGGGGTGTCGGGGTCGAGCAGCAGCTCGACCCGCTCCCGCGCCAGCAGCTTGCCCCGCCCGCGATGCCGTGCGACGTACTTCTCCCCGCCGCCCGCGAGGGCCTTGGCGTGCTCGGCCTCGACGTCGGCGAGCTTGGCGAGCATGGCCTCGCGGTGCGCCCGGTGGTCGGGGCCCGTGGGGTCCAGGGCCGAGGACAGGACGGTCACAGCGGGGCCTCCGGCAGGTCGGGGACGGACGGCGGCAGGGCCGCCTCGGGCGGACCGGGGACGGACGGCGGGGCCTTCGGCGGACCGGCGCCGAAGGGCGGCCGGCCGGCCTCGGGCGGACCGGGGGCAGGCGACGCCGGCCCCTCCGGGGTCCCGGCTGCGGTGGGCGCCAGGAGGGCCTCGGGGATGTCCAGGTGGCGCGAGCGCAGCCACTCGCCGAGCGCCTTGGCCTGCGGGTCGAACCGGTGCCGGGCGGCGACCCCCTGCCCGAGGATGCCCTCGACGACGAAGTTCAGGGCGCGCAGGTTCGGCAGCACGTGCCGGGTGACCTTCAGGCTGCGGCTCTCCGGGATCAGCTCCCGGAACCTGTCCGCGGTCAGCTCGTGCGCGAGCCAGCGCCACGCCTCGTCGGTACGCACCCACACGCCCACATTGGCGTCACCGCCCTTGTCCCCGCTGCGGGCCCCGGCGACCAGCCCCAGCGGGGCGCGCCTCAGCCTCCCGGCGGGCAGCGGGTCGGGGAGCGCGCCGGACGGGGGACGGGACAGGGGGTCGGGGTGAGGGTGGGGGTGGGTCAGGAGACCGGTCAAGGGATCGGCATGCGACTCGGAATGCGGCTCGGGGTGCGACTCGGGGTGCGGACCGGGGTGCGGACCGGCGGACGAATCGGGCTGCGGCTCGGGCCGGGCAGACTGCGGAGGGCCGGTCCGGGACCAGGTGCCGGTGGGCGGCGGCACGGGTACACGCCGCCCGTCATCGAGGACGGCCACGTGATCGACGTCCCCCTGGGCGACGGAGGCCGCCTCGAACACCCCGTACGGGGTGCCCTTGCCGGGCAGGTCGGCGACATGGAATCCGGGATAGCCGGCCAGCGCCAGCTCCACCGCGGCACCGCTCAACGCCTTGCCCACAGCCTCCTGGTCGGGATCGCGCACCGCCAGCCGCAGCAGCGCGCTCGCGGTCTCCTCGCTGTCCGCGTCGACGTGGTCGGTACGGGCCAACTCCCACCGGGCCTCGGCGACCTTCGCCAGAACGGGCGCCAACTGCCGCCGCACGAGCGCTGCCTTGGCGTCGATGTCGAGGCCGGTGAGGACGAACACCACCTCGTTGCGCCACCCGCCGAGCGTGTTCCGGCCGACCTTCAGCGTCGGCGGCGGGGCCTCACCGCGCACACCGTCGACCCGGACCCGGTCGGGTCCGGCCTGGGTGAGCCGTACGGTGTCCAGGCGGGCCGTCACGTCGGGTCCGGCGTACCGGGCGCCCGCCGTCTCGTACAGCAGCTGCGCCGTGACGGTACCCACGTCGACGAAGCCGCCCGTGCCGGGGTGCTTGGTGACGACGCAGCTGCCGTCCTCGTGGACCTCGGCGAGCGGGAACCCGCAGCGGGTGACGTCGCCGTCGGTGAAGAAGGCGTAGTTGCCGCCGGTGACCTGAGGCCCGCACTCCAGCAGATGCCCGGCGACGACCGCGCCCGCAAGCCGGTCCAGGTCGCCCTGCCCCCAGCCGAAGTGCGCCGCGGCGGGCCCGGTGACCAGCGCCGCGTCGGTGACCCGCCCCGTGACCACGACGTCCGCGCCCTCGCGCAGACAGGCCGCGATACCGAAGCCGCCCAGGTAGGCGTGCGCGGCCAGGCTGCCCGGGTGGGAGGCGGTCAGGTCGTCGCCCTCGACATGCGCGACCCGCGCGGGCACACCCAGACGGGACGCCAACTCCCTGACGCGGGAGGCCAGTCCGGCCGGGTTCAGCCCGCCCGCGTTGGCCACGATCCGCACGCCCCGCTCGTGCGCGAGGCCCAGGCACTCCTCCAACTGCCGCAGAAACGTGCGCGCGTACCCGCCCTGCGGGTCCTTCAGCCGGTCCCGGCCGAGGATCAGCATGGTCAGCTCGGCCAGGTAGTCCCCGGTCAGCACGTCGAGTGCGCCGCCGGTGAGCATCTCACGCATCGCGTCGAAGCGGTCGCCGTAGAAGCCGGAGGCGTTCCCGATACGAAGCGGGCGGGACGCGCCGTGGCCGGCCGAGCTGCGGCCGAGGCCGGGATCAGGACCGGGACCGGGATCGGGACCCGGACCGGGATCAGAACCCGGACCGGGGCGGCGGAGAGTCACTCCCGAGCTCCCGCGCCGTCCCCCGCGCCGCCCCCCGCGCCGCCTTTGGGCGCGCGGCCGTCTCCGGGCGGACCGGCGAAGGCCTGCGCGATGTCCAGCCACCGGTCGGCGTCCGCGCCCTCCGCGCGCACCGCGAGGTCGGCCCGGTGGGCGCGCTGCGTGACCAGCAGGCAGAAGTCGAGAGCGGGTCCGGTGACCCTCTGTGCGGCATCCTCGGGCCCGTAGCTCCACACTTCGCCGGAGGGCGCGACGAGTTCGACACGGAACTCCTCCGCCGGAGGGGTCAGGCCACGTGCCCCGTACGCGAAGTCCCGCGCCCGCACCCCGATCCGCGCCACATGCCGCAGCCGACCGGTGGCCGGACGTACGACACCCAGCGCGTCGGCGACGTCCTGCCCGTGTGCCCAGGTCTCCATCAGCCGACCCGTCGCCATCGAACCACCGGACATGGGCGGCCCGTACCAGGGGAACCGTGCTCCGGGCGGGGCGGCCCGCAGCGCCGCGTCGAGCGCCGCGCGCCCCTCGCGCCAGCGTGCGAGCAGTTCGTCGGGCGGCAGCAGAGCGCCCTCGGCGGCGGCGTCGTCGACGAAGGTCTCGGGCGTCTTCAGCGCCTGCTCCACCAGCTCCTGGAACGCCTCGGCGTCGGTCACGGCCAGCAGGGCGGAACGGTCGGTCCAGGCCAGATGGGCGATCTGGTGCGCAACGCTCCAGCGCGGCGCGGGCGTGGCAACACGCCACCGCTCGGGCCCCAACTCGGCCACCAGGCAGTCGAGTTCCTCGCTCTCAGCACGCAGATCGTCGAACACAGGCGTCGGATCGGACACAGGTGCGCTCCCCTCGGGGCACGGCGGTGTGCGGGGCGGTGCGATGTGCGTCGGGGCGCGTCGCGTGATGCGTCGTGACGCGCAGTGGGGAGGAGCATGGCAGCGCCACCAGAAACAATCAAGCGTGCTTGCATGAATTGCTCGCAGAAAGACCTCCCTTACCCGCTGGACGACATCGTCCCCGGAGTGGACGGCCTCTCCCACGGACTCACCGCACCGGCACTGAGCAGCCGCCCGCCGAGCCGGAGTCGAGCAGCGAACCCCAGCCCCGCTCCAAGGTCGATAGCAGCGAGGCCCGGCCGTCACCCGCATCACGTCCCACCTGCAAGCCGGGGGGTGTGACGCCCGTCGGCCGGTGCCGGTGTGCGCACGGCTGGCGCGGGTCCGTACGCCGGGAGGGCTCGGGGGGCGTGCCGGGAGGGGGCGTGCCGGGAGGGGGCGTGCCGGGAGGGGGCGTGCCGGGAGGGGGCGTGCCGGGAGGGGATCGGGGGTGTTGGTGTGGGGCGGTGTCGGAGGAGTCCGGGTGGGGCCGCCCGCTTCTTTCGCAGTGTCGTGCTTGCGCGGGGCGCGTCAAGGGCGCTGCGCCTTCGGCTTCGCGTCGCCTGCGGCGATGGCCCTGCGGGCCACCCTTGACCCGCCCCGCTCCAGCACGGGTGAGAAGCGTGCGGACGGCCCGGGGAGAGCGGGGGCCCGGCAGCGTCTCCGCCCCAGCGGCACCACACACCGCGACCGAGCCGGACGGCCGCGTCCGCGCCTCGCCAGCACGCCGGGCGGGCTCAGCGGCTTCCCGCCGGTGGGGGTTCGGTGGTGGGCGCCGGGGATGGACGTCGCATGGCAGAGCCCGGGCGGGTGGGGCGCATCGGCGTCTCGCCTGCACGCCGGGACGGGCTGGCGGCTTCCGGCCGGTGGGGGTTCGGGGGCGGGCACCGGGGATGGGCGTCGCATGGCAGGGCCCGGGCGGGTGGGGCGCATCGGCGTCTCGCCTGCACGCCGGGCAGGTTCGGCGGCTTCCCGCCGGTGGGCGGCTTTGGGGGGCGCCGGGGATGGGCGCCGAGGGGCGCACCCGTCGGGCGGGACGCGCATCCGCGCCTCGCCAGCACGCCGGGACGGGCTGGCGGCTTCCGGCCGGTGGGGGTTCGGGGGTGGGCGCCGGGGATGGGCGTCGCATGGCAGAGCCCGGGCGGGTGGGGCGCATCGGCGTCTCGCCTGCACGCCGGGCAGGTTCGGCGGCTTCCCGCCGGTGGGCGGCTTTGGGGGGCGCCGGGGATGGGCGCCGAAAGGGCCGGTCCCCGTCGGGCGGGACGCGCATCCGCGCCTCGCCAGCACGCCGGGCGGGCTCAGCGGCTTCCGGCCGGTGGGGCTCTGCGGACTGGGCGTGCGGTGTCAGCCGGGGCCCGACCAGCACCCAGCAAGATCACCTCTTACACAGAGGAGTAAACAGCCTCGGTCAGGGCAGCCAGTCTCGCAGCACACACCACACCGCCGGCCACACCAGCCACACCACACCGGCCACACCGGTCAGTCCGTGCCCGTCAGTCCCGCCCGGGCGACGGACCAGACACCCCACCGGCCCCGTGAGTCACACCCACAACACCCAGCACGCAAAAGGAGGATCAGGGCCACCGCACCCCCGCTCACCCTCCCCTTCCTGCCCCGCACATGACCCGAATCCTCCAATCACCACCCCCACCCCCCCTCAACCACCCCCAAAGCCGCCCACCGGCCAGAAGCCGCCGAACTCACCCGGCGTGCAGGCGAGACGCCGATGCGCGCCCCGCCCGACAGGGGACCCGCCTTTCGGCGCCCATCCCCGGCGCCTGCCCCGGAAACCACCACCGGCCGGAAGCCGCCAGGCCGTCCCGGCGTGCTGGCGAGGCGCGGATGCGCGTCCCGCCCGACGGGGACCGGCCCTTTCGGCCGACCATCCCCGGCGCCCACCCCCAAACCCCCACCAGCCGGAAGCCGCCAGCCCGTCCCGGCGTGCTGGCGAGGCGCGGATGCGCGTCCCGCCCGACGGGGACCGGCCCTTTCGGCCGACCATCCCCGGCGCCCACCCCCGCACTCCCCACCGGCGGGAAGCCGCTGAGCCCGCCCGGCGTGCTGGCGAGGCGCGGACGCGGTGACCGTCCGGCCGGGCCGATGCCGCGCAACGCCGCTGGGGCGGAGACGCTGCCCGGCCCCCCGCTCTCCCCGGGCCGTCCGCACGCTTCCCACCCGTGCTGGAGCGGGGCGGGTCAAGGGTGGCCCGCAGGGCCATCGCCGCAGGCGACGCGAAGCCGAAGGCGCAGCGCCCTTTACCCGCCCCGCGCAAGCACGACACTGCGAAAGAAGCGGGCGGCCCCACCCGGACTCCTCCCACACCGCCCCACACCAACACCCCCCACACACACCAACACCCCACACACCTCGCATCCCCCACCCCAACCCCCGACAACAGCCCACCGACCCGACCTCACCCGGGCCGCCACCCCGATACCTCACACCCACCGCGCCCACCGCGCCCACCACCCGGACTCGCCAAGCCCGCAGCCCTTCGACGCCCATCCCCAGCGCCCGCCTCCAAAGCCGCCCACCGGCGGGAAGCCGCCGAACCTGCCCGGCGTGCAGGCGAGACGCCGATGCGCGCCCCGCCCGACAGGGGACCCGCCTTTCGGCGCCCATCCCCGGCGCCTGCCCCGGAAACCACCACCGGCCGGAAGCCGCCGAGCCCGTCCCGGCGTGCTGGCGAGGCGCGGATGCGCGTCCCGCCCGACGGGGACCGGCCCTTTCGGCGCCCATCCCCGGTGCCCGCCCCCGAACCCCCACCGGCCGGAAGCCGCCGAGCCCGTCCCGGCGTGCTGGCGAGGCGCGGATGCGCGTCCCGCCCGACGAGGACCGGCCATGCGACGCCCATCCCCGGTGCCCACCCCCGCACTCCCCACCGGCGGGAAGCCGCTGAGCCCGCCCGGCGTGCTGGCGAGGCGCGGACGCGGTGGCCGTCCGGCCCGGCCGATGCTGCGCAACGCCGCTGGGGCGGAGACGCTGCCCATCCCCGCTCTCCCCGGGCCTGCTGCACGCTTCCCACCCGTGCTGGAGCGGGGCGGGTCAAGGGTGGCCCGCAGGGCCATCGCCGCAGGCGACGCGAAGCCGAAGGCGCAGCGCCCTTTACCCGCCCCGTGGAAGCACGACACTGCGAAAGAAGCGGGCGGCCCCACCCGGACTCCTCCCACACCGCCCCACACCAACCCACCCGAACCTCACGTCCGCCGCGCCCACCTCGCCCGGGCACCGGCTCACCGCACGCCTCGCGTGCCCCCCCGAGGCACCGGCTCCACCGGTACACGGGCTCCACCGGTACACGGGCCCCACCGGTACACGGGCTCCACCGGTACACGGGCTCCACCGGCAAGGAAGCCCACGGACACACCGGCCCGACCGACCAGCCCCGGCCCACCACAGGGGCTCACCCACCGCAGCGGCTCAAGCCGCTCAGGGGGTCGCCTCGGGGGTGGCCCTGCCCTGCCCGACCTGGGTGCGTACGGCGCCCATGCTCGCGGCGATGACCAGGGCGATCGCCGCGGACTGGGTGGGGGTGAGGGTCTGGCCGAGGATGAGGAACCCGGCGGTTGCGGCGATGGCCGGTTCCAGGCTCATCAGGACCGCGAACGTGGAGGCGGGCAGGCGTCGCAGTGCGAGGAGTTCGAGGGTGTAGGGGAGCACGGAGGAGAGCAGGGCGACGCCCGCGCCCAGGGCGATCGTCACCGGGTCGGCGAGCCGCGCACCGGCGTCGGCGATGCCCAGCGGCAGGAAGAGGACCGCGGCGACCGCCATGGCCAGAGCAAGCCCGTCGGCCTGCGGGAAGCGGCGTCCGGTGCGCGCGCTGAACACGATGTACGCCGCCCACATGGCGCCCGCTCCCAGGGCGAAGGCCGCGCCCACCGGGTCGAGCGCGTCGAAGCCTCCGCCTCCCAGCAGGAACACTCCGGTGAGGGCGAGCCCCGCCCACACGAGATTGACGGCACGCCGGGAGGCGATGACGGACAGGGCGAGCGGGCCGAGGACCTCCAGGGTGACGGCCGCGCCGAGGGCGATGCGGTCGACGGCCGCGTAGAACAGCCCGTTCATGGCGCCCATGACGACACCGAAGACGACGACCGTGCCCCAGTCGGCGCGCGCATGGCCGCGCAGCCGCGGCCGGCACACGACGAGCAGCACGATCGCCGCGACGAGCAGCCGCAGCGTCACCACGCCGAGCGCACCTGCGCGCGGCATGAGGGTGACGGCGAGGGCGCCGCCGAACTGCACGGAGATCCCGCCGGCGAGCACCAGTCCGACCGGTCCGAGGGAGCCGCCGCGCCCTCGTCCGGCCGGCCGTCGTCCGGTACGCCGCCACCCGGCACCGGGCGCGGCCGACGGTGCGGTGACCGGAGCGCTCACGGCGGGCGTTGCAGCGGCAGCGGCAGCGGCGGACGCGGACGTCCCGGTGGACGTGGGCGTGGTGCTCGGTGTGCTCACGGGGCTTCCTGGGGGCTGGAGCGAATGCGATCATGTTCATCACGCTGGACTAGCCAGTCCAGAGTAATGGACTCATGTCAGGTGTGCACTCCTTTTACGCACCTGACGCCTCGTCGGTCGGCGGCTCCGCCGAGGCGCCCCCCGGAGCCTCCTCCCGGACCCTTCCCGGAGCCTCCTCCCGCACCCTTCCCGGAGCCTCCCCGGACACCCCTCCCGAGACCTCCCCCGGCCTCTCCCCGGACGTCTCCCCCGGCGTCTCCCCCGCCCCCTCCCCGAGCCCCTCCCCGAGCCCCTCCGCCAGCACCTCGGCCAGGTGCCGCCCGCGGACCCCGCCGAGCTGTTCCAGCTGGGTGCGGCAGGAGAAGCCGTCCGCGAGCAGCACCGCCCCCGGCGGAGCCGACCGCACCGAGGGCAGGAGCCGTTCCTCGGCGCACGCGACCGAGACGTCGTGGTGGCCGCGTTCGAAGCCGAAGTTCCCGGCGAGCCCGCAGCACCCGCCGGACAGCTCCCCGGTCAGTCCCGCCGCCGCGCGCAGCTCCCGCTCGGCGGCGTCCCCGAGGACGGCATGCTGGTGGCAGTGGGTCTGCCCGGCCACCGGCCGGTCCAGCACGGGCGGCCGCCAGCCGGGCGCGTGCCGCTGCAGCGCCTCGGCGAAGGTCAGCACGCGGCCCGCGAGCAGGGCCGCACGCGGGTCGTCCGCCAGCAGCTCCGGCAGATCGGTGCGCAGCGCGGCCGCGCAGCTCGGCTCCAGCACGACGACCGGCAGCCCGGCGTCGAGGACCGGCCCCATCAGGTCCAGGGTGCGGAGCAGCACCGTACGCGCCCGGTCGAGCTGGCCGGTGGAGACGTAGGTCAGTCCGCAGCACACCCGTCCCCGGCGGACTCCGAGGAGAGCGGCGGCGGACCGGGTGCGGCCGTCGGCCAGCCGCCGCCCGCGGGCGCGCAGCGTCGGCGGCAGCACCACCCGCAGCCCGGCCGCCTCCAGCACCCGTACGGCGGCCCGGCCCACGTCCGGCGTGAAGTGCTCGGTGAAGGTGTCCGGCCACAGCACCACGGTGCCGGGGGCACCCGCCGGGGCGGCCCGTTCCCGCCGCCACCAGCGGCTGAACGTCTCCCGCGCCGGCCTCGGAAGGTCCCGCTCGGGTGCGATGCCGCCGAGCCGCTTGGCGGCGCCGGCGAGGGCCGGGACGGCGGCCAGCGCGTTCACGGCGGCCGTCAGCCGGAGCCGGTCCGTCCAGCGCAGCCACTGCGGCAGCCGGCCCATGCTCAGGTGGGCGGCCGGACGGCGGCGGCCCGCGTAGTGGTGGTGCAGGAACTCCGCCTTGTACGTGGCCATGTCCACACCGACCGGGCAGTCGGAGCGGCAGCCCTTGCAGGCCAGGCAGAGGTCGAGGGCGTCACGGACCTGCGTCGAACGCCACCCGTCGGTCACCAGTTCCCCCGCGAGCATCTCGTGCAGCAGCCGGGCCCGGCCGCGGGTGGAGTGCTCCTCCTCGCCCGTCGCGCGGAACGACGGGCACATCACCGACGCGCCCGCCGTCTCGGTCGTACGGCACTTGGCGACGCCCACGCAGCGGCGGACGGCGGCCGTGAAGTCGCCGCCGTCGGACGGATAGCCGAAGGCGACGTCGACCGGGCGGCGCGGCAGGGCCGCGAAGCGCAGGTTGGCGTCCAGCGGCGCCGGGCGGACCAGGATGCCCGGGTTGAGCAGGTCGTCGGGGTCCCACACGGCCTTCGCCCGCTCGAACAGGGCGACCGTGCGGGCCCCGTACATCACCGGCAGCAGCTCGGCGCGCGCCTGCCCGTCGCCGTGCTCCCCGGACAGCGAACCGCCGTGCGCGACGACCAGCCGCGCCAGATCCCCGGAGAAGCGGCGGAACCGTGCCACGCCCGCCTCGCTCAGCAGGTCGAAGTCGATCCGGACGTGGATGCAGCCGTCCCCGAAGTGCCCGTACGGCGTCCCGCGCAGGCCGTACTCGGCCAGCAGCGCCCGGAACTCCCGCAGATAGCCGCCCAGGCGGGCGGGCGGCACCGCGCAGTCCTCCCAGCCCGGCCACGCCTCCCGGCCGTCCGGCGTGCGGGTCGCCGTACCGGCCGCGTCCTCCCTGATCCGCCACAGCGCCCGCTGGCCCGCCGGGTCCGTCACCACCAGCGCGTCCCCGGTGCCGGCCGCCCGCACGACCGCCTCCGCGCGGGCCCGCGCCTCGCCCGCGCCGTCCCCGCCGGTCTCCACGAACAGCCACGCCCCGCCGCGGGGCAGGCCGGCGGAGGGCGGCACCAGATCGGCCGCCATGCCCTCCACGGTCAGCGGCCCGTGCGGCAGCAGCCCCGCCGCCGCGTCCGCCGCCGCGCTCTCGTCGCCGTAGCCGAGTACCGCCAGCGCCCGCGCGCGCGGCGCCCGGACCAGTGTGACGACGGCCTGCGTCAGCACGCCCAGCGTCCCCTCGGAGCCGCAGAACGACCGGGCGACGTCCGCGCCCCGCTCCGGCAGCAGCGCGTCCAGCGCGTACCCGGAGATACGGCGCGGAAGGTCCGGGAACCCGGTCCGCAGCCGGGCCAGTTCCCCCTCGGCGAGCTCGCGCAGCCCGCGCGGCGCCCCGGCCCAGTCCCGGCCGGGCCGCAGCCGCTCACCGCGCGCGGTGAGCACGTCCAGCTCGCGTACGTGGTCGGCGGTCGTCCCCCAGGCCACCGAGTGCGAGCCGCACGCGTTGTTGCCGATCATCCCGCCGAGGGTGCAGCGGCTGTGCGTGGAGGGGTCCGGCCCGAACCGCAGCCCGTGCGCGGCGGCGGCCTCCTGCAGCCGGTCCAGCACCAGCCCGGGCTCCACGACCGCCGTGCGCGCGACCGGGTCGAGGGACACCAGCCGGTTCATGTGGCGGGTGAAGTCCAGGACGACGCCCGTCCCGGTCGCCTGCCCGGCGATGGACGTACCGCCGCCGCGCGGCACCACGGGCACGCCCTGTGCCCGGCACACCGCCAGTACGGCCGCCACGTCGTCGGCGTCCCGCGGCGCGACCACCGCCCGCGGGACCCGCCGGTAGTTGGACGCGTCCATGGTGACCAGGGCGCGGGCGGTGACATCGCGGCGGACGTCACCGCGGACGGTCGCGCGCAGCGCGGCTTCCAGCTCCGAATCCGACATGCCCCCAGCCAACCAGCCCGCCCCGGCCCTCCCCGGTCGAACCGAGCGCGTCCTGGCTCCCCCGGCCCTCTCGGGGCTCCCCCGGCCCATTCGGGGCTCCCGTGCGCGCCCCGGTGCGCCCGGCGCTCCAGCGCGTCTCAGCGGACGGACGGCGTTTCGACCGGGTTTCCCGCAACGGCTAACCTCACCCCGTGGCTGAGATCCAGATTCCTGCTGACATCAAGCCCGCCGACGGTCGATTCGGCGCGGGTCCCTCCAAGGTGCGGGTGGAGGCGCTGGACGCCCTGGCCGCCACCGGCACGTCCCTGCTCGGCACCTCCCACCGCCAGGCCCCGGTGAAGAACCTGGTCGGCCGGGTGCGCGAGGGCGTCTCCGAGCTGTTCCAGCTGCCCGAGGGCTACGAGGTGGTCCTCGGCAACGGCGGCTCCACCGCCTTCTGGGACATCGCGACGCACGGCCTCATCACCTCCCGGTCGCAGCACCTCAGCTTCGGCGAGTTCAGCTCCAAGTTCGCCAAGGCCGCCAAGCTGGCGCCGTGGCTGGAGGAGCCGGACGTCATCACCGCCGAGCCGGGCACCCATCCGGAGGCCGCCGCACGTGAGGGCGTCGACGTCTACGCCCTCACCCACAACGAGACCTCCACCGGTGTGGCCCTGCCCGTCCGCCGGGTGGCCGGCGCCGACGCGGACGCCCTCGTCCTCGTCGACGCCACCTCCGGAGCGGGCGGCCTGCCCGTCGACATCGCCGAGACGGACGTCTACTACTTCGCCCCGCAGAAGTCCTTCGCCTCCGACGGCGGCCTGTGGATCGGCGTCTTCTCCCCCGCGGCGATCGAGCGCGCCGAGCGCGTCCACGCCTCGGGCCGCCACATCCCCGAGTTCTTCTCGCTGCCCACGGCGATCGACAACTCCCGCAAGAACCAGACGTACAACACCCCCGCGCTCGCCACCCTGTTCCTGCTGAACCAGCAGCTGGAGTGGCTCAACGGCCAGGGCGGCCTGGACTGGGCGGTCCGCCGCACGGCCACCTCCGCGCGCACCCTGTACGGCTGGGCGGAGGACGTGAAGTACGCCAACCCGTTCGTCACCGACCCGGCGCAGCGCTCGGCCGTCATCGGCACCATCGACTTCACCGACGACGTCGACGCCGCCGCGGTCGCCAAGGTGCTGCGCGCCAACGGCATCGTGGACACCGAGCCCTACCGCAAGCTCGGCCGCAACCAGCTGCGCGTCGCGATGTTCCCGGCGGTCGACCCGGCCGACATCGAGGCGCTGACGCGCTGTGTCGACTACGTGATCGAGAAGCTGTAGCCCTCGCGCGCGCACCTGCGCGCGCACTCCTGCGCCGGCTCCGGCGTGTACTCCTGGGCGTACTCCGGCGTGCACTCCGGCGGCCATGGCGGACGAACCCCGTGCGTACGGGGACGAGGGGCGCCCCGCTGTTCGACCGCGGGGCGCCCCTCGCCGCCGCCGGGGGCCGGACCCGGAGCGCGGGGCCGGGGCGCAGGGCCGGGGGCGCGGGGCGTCCTACGGCTTGCGCTTGCGCCGGACCACACCGAAGGCGCCGACCGCGAGCACGGCCGCGAGGATGTACCCGACCGGCAGGCCCGAGCCGTCGTCGTCACCGCCCGCCGCGCCCGAACCGCCGCCCGCCGAGGGCGAGCCGGACCCCCCGGAGCCGGACCGGGCGGGCGCGTCCTGCGCCTCGACCGGGCTGCCGGCGCCCTCCATGCCGAGCATCAGCTTCGTACCGTCGGCCGAGTAGCTGACGGACTCCCCCTGCCCCAGGGGCACACTGATCCGCTCCAGCCGCCGCGGATCGCCGCCGTTCCAGTCGTACGCGATCCCGCCCAGGTACCCGCGGACGACGAACTGCTCGCCGTCCGGGGAGAACGCGGCGTCGGTGGCCCACAGGTCGATGGGCGCGACCGGCTCGAACACGTTGGTGCCGGACGCGGACAGCGGATCGGGCCCGGCGTACAGGTGCCCGCCGTCCTCGTTCTTGTCGATGATGTAGACCCGCCCGGTCTTCGGATGCACCAGGAGCGACTCGGCGTCCCGGGGTCCGTCGGAGTACTTCACGACGTACTGCGTGGCCTTCACCGACTGGTCCTCCAGCACCTTCGGCTCGGGCAGCCGGTAGACCCACACGTGGTCCCAGGTGACGCCGTCGTTGTCGCCGATGTCCCCGACGTAGAGCTGGTTGTCGGGCCCCATGGCGATGCCCTCGACGTCACGGGGCGCGCCGACCCCGGTCATGGTGACCGTGGCGACGGTCTCACCGGTCCGGCTGTCGACCGCGTACAGGAAGGCACCGGTGTCCTGGTCGTTGTGCGTCCAGTACACGCCCGGGTGCTGCCGGGACGCGGCGAGCCCGCTGGACTCGGTGATACGCGGGTCCTTGATGGTGAACCCCTTGTCCCCGCCGTCGGCCGCCGCGGGCACGGCGAACGCGAACAGCAGGGCGGCTGCGGCCGCAGCCGCGGCCAGGGTGGTGGCCGGGCGCGCGGCCGCCCGCGCGGCGGCGGGCGCGGCCATCGGTTCCGGTGCGGCGGCGTTCGCGGCGGCGGGTGCGGTCACCGGTGTCGGTGTCGGTGTCGGTACGGGCGCGGACGGTGGGGAGGAGAGGGCAGCGGCCGGGCGCGGCACGGCGGCAAGGGGTCGGCGCATGCCCCCAGCCTGCCATCCCGTGCCGCCCCGGCGGGATTCCGCCCGCACGAGCCCCTCAGGTGGTGGTCCTCACACGCCCCGGCACCCCTGTCGTCCACGCCGGTCCACCATGATGAGCGGATGCTCAGGTTCATGCCCGTAGGCGACTCGATGACGATAGGCAGCGCGGGCGAACACACCTGGCGCTACCGGATGTGGCAGCACCTGCGCGACACCTACGGCGGCCCCTTCACCTTCGTCGGCCCCCGCGAGACCCTCCACGACCCCGCCACCGGCGAGGCCACCTCCTGCGCATACGCCGCGCACGCCGACCCCGCGTTCCCCCGCGCCCACCTCGCCGGCTGGGGCGAGGGCTGGCTGCACATGGCACCGCTCGTCGCCGACGCCGTCCGCGCCGGCCGCGCCGACGTGCTCCTGGTCTCCCTCGGCCTGATCGACCTCGGCTTCTACACGAACGCCGGGCAGACCGCGGAGAACGCCCGCGCCTTCGTCACGGCGGCGCGGTCCGCGAACCCGCGCATCCGTATGGTCCTGCTTCCCGTCATCCCCAACGTCCGGGCCGAGAACGACCCGGACTTCGCCGACCAGGTGTCCGCCTTCAACGTGCTGCTCGCCAAGACGACGGCCGACCTGGACGAACCGGCCTCTCCTCTGTTGCTCGCCTCGGTTCCCGACTCCTGGGACCTGCTGACCGACACCTACGACGGCACCCACCCCAACGCCGGCGGCGAACACAAGCTCGCCGCCGCCTTCGCGGATGCCATGAGCCAGGCCTGGGGCTGGGGCCACCACTACGGCGGGTGAAGCGCTGAGCCCTCCGAGGTGGAGGGCGCGGGGGTGGGGGTGGATCGGAGGATCCGGGCCTCGTGCGGGGGGGGAGGGACGCCGGAGGTGCGGGGGTGGGGTGGCTGCGATCCTCCAGTTGCGGGCCGGAGTCCTCAGGTGGAGTCGTGCTCGCGTTCCACGGCGATCTCCTGTGTGCCGATGACCGCGAGCAGGTCGAGCAGACCGGAACCGTCCGTGCCGGCTGCGGGGGTGAACCAGAGCAGGCGCTGCCGGCCGTCCTCGCTGAACAGGCTGAGGCAGTTGACCTCGACCAGTCCGAGCGCGGGGTGGTCGATGCGCTTGCGGTCGTCCCGGCGGAACGCCACGTCGTGGTCGGCCCACAGTGCGGCGAACTCGGAGGAGGCGTCGAGCAGCGAACGGATCATCGAGGCGGCTTCGGTGTCCTTGGCGTCCCTCCTCGCGGCGGCGGCCCGCAGGTCCGCGACGAAGGCACGGGACTGGGCCGCGTGATCGGATGCGGGGTAGAGGCGTCGGGCGTCGGGCTCCGTGAACCAGCGGTGGACGAAGCTGGCCCGAGCCCCTCGGAAACCGGACTGGTCTCCGAGCAGGGCCACCGCGGCCGGGTTCTGGACAAGGGTGACGTGCAGGTCGGTGATGACCTGGGCCGGTGTCGACGGCAGGCGGCCGAGGAGGTCGAGCATGCCGGGGTGCACGTGCGAGGCCGCTCCGCCCGGTACGGGCACCGGGCGGTCCGCCAGGCGGTAGAGGTAGTCGCGCTCGTCGGCGCTCAGGCGCAGCGCCCTCGCCAGCGCGGCGATCATCTGCTCGGACGGCTGGGACCCGGCTCCGCGCTCCAGCTCGTTGTAGTAGTCCACCGACGCTCCGGCGAGCTGGGCGACCTCGTCACGCCGCAGCCCGGGGACCCGGCGCCGGGGCCCGGTCGGCAGCCCGATGTCGGCGGGCCGGATGCGGTCGCGCCGCGACCGCAGGAACGCCCCCAGCTCGGTGTACTTCGCGGAACCCATGCCCCCATTCTCTGCTCGTCCGGGTCGTCGGCCCAGGGGATGTCGTCCCCTGGTTGCGCCGGGCGGAGCCGCGCATCGTGGAGGACATGACCACGAACCACCCAGCTCGAACCCATGAAGCGGCGGCCGCGCGGGTCGCCGTCGTCACCGGAGGATCACGCGGCATCGGCCGGTCGGTCTCCCGCAGACTCGCCCAGGACGGTCTGACCGTCGTGGTGTGCTACGCCCACGACACGGATGCCGCCGAGGAGACGGTGGCGGCGATCACCGCGTCCGGCGGGCGCGCCGTCCGTGCGCAGGCGGACGTGGCGGACGAGCGTGCGATGGCCGCCGTGTTCGACCGGGCGGAGCGGGAGTTCGGCGGCGTGGACGTCGTCGTGAACTGCGCCGGCCGGCTCGCTCTGTCCCTCATCGCCGACCTCGATCTCGCCGTGCTCGACGCGGTGCACCGCACCAACATCCGCGGTGCGTTCGTCGTCGCCCAGCAGGCGGCCCGGCGCCTGCGTGCGGGCGGCTCCTTCGTGGGGTTCTCGACCTCCGTGGTCGGCACCCGGTTCCCCGGCTACGGAGCCTACGTGGCGAGCAAGGGCGCCATCGAGTCCATCACGCTGATCCTCGCCCGCGAGCTGCGCGGACGGGACGTCACCGTGAACACCGTCGCCCCCGGGCCCACCGCCACGGACATGTTCCTCGACGGCAAGACGTCCGAGCAGATCGAGCAGCTCGCCAGGACCCCGCCGCTGGAGAGGCTGGGCACCCCGGAGGACATCGCCGGGGTGGTCGCCTTCCTCACCAGCCCGGAAGGGCACTGGGTCAACGGCCAGATCCTGCGGGCCAACGGGGGCATGGTGTGAGGGTGCGGCCCAGGGACCGGCCGGCACCGCCCGGGCCGCACAGCACGACACGTCCTGACGCCGGCTCAGGGACACACTGACCGAGGCCTTCGGGCCCACGCCCCGCCGCGGCCTGCGGCCGGCATGCGGCTGACGGGGAACGGCCGCTGTCCCGCTCCCGGGCGGCGGCCTCCCCTCGCGCGGAAGAACCCGTTCAAAGGAGAAAGAACCATGCCCTTCGCCAACTTCAAGGTGCCCGCGGGCACCGTCACCGCCGCGGACAAGCAGAAGATCGTCGAGCGCACCACCGACCTGTACGCGGAGATCTACGGTGAGCGGGCCCGTGCCACCACCGTCGTGCTCGTCGACGAGGTCGTCGACGGCGGCTGGGGCGTCGGCGGCGACGTCCTGACCGCGGCCGTGCTCAACGGCGGCGGCTGACGCCGGCCACCCGTGTGGGGCACGGTGCGCCGGGCCCCACACGGCCGCTCCTTAATGACTTGCCGCCGGCCGGCCCGGCCGGATAGGAAACCTGCATGCTACGAGGGCGCACCGTCGGGCTCAGGGCCCGGCACGAGGAGGACATCCCGGTCCTGCGGGCCGAACTCTACGACGACGTGGTGAACTCCTCGCGGGCCGAGAGCGGCCCGTGGCGGCCGATCTCACCGGGGTCGAGGGATCCGCGGCTCGTCGTGGACGACAAGGAGCAGGGGAGCGTCCCGTTCTCCGTGGTGGAGCTGGACGGCGGCACCCTGGTCGGCAGCGCCGTGCTGTGGGGCATCGACAACCACAACCGGTCGGCGCACATCGGGCTCGGGCTGCTGCCCGGCGCCCGCGGCAAGGGCTACGGCACCGACGTGGTGGCGGTGCTGTGCCGGTACGGTTTCGTCGTGCGCGGCCTGCAGCGGCTGCAGATGGAGACGCTGGCGGACAACGCCGCGATGCTGGGCTCCGCCGAGCGCAACGGCTTCGTCCGCGAGGGCGTCCTGCGCTCCTCGGCCTGGGTGATGGGCGAGTTCCTGGACGAGGTGCTGCTCGGGCTCCTCGCCGAGGACTGGAAGCAGAGCCGGACGGACGAGGCGCCGTAAGGGGGGTCCTCGCCGGCCGTCCCGGTCCTTGCATAGAGCACACTCAAGGCCGTTGGCTTGGGGACCATGGAGTACACGCAGCTCGGACGCACCGGACTCAAGGTCAGCCGACTGGTCCTCGGCACGATGAACTTCGGCCCCCAGACGGACGAGGCCGACAGCCACGCGATCATGGACGCGGCGCTGGACGCGGGCATCAACTTCTTCGACACGGCGAACGTGTACGGCTGGGGCACGGACAAGGGCCGCACCGAGTCGATCATCGGCAGCTGGTTCGCCCGGGGCGGTGACCGGCGGGACAAGGTCGTGATCGCCACGAAGGTGTACGGCAGCATGGGCGCCGACGGCCCGGCCTGGCCGAACCACGACCGGCTGTCGGCGGTGAACATCCGGCGGGCCGTGGACGCCTCGCTGAAGCGGCTCCGGACCGACCACATCGACCTGTACCAGTTCCACCACATCGACCGGGCCACTCCGTTCGAGGAGATCTGGCAGGCGGTCGACACGCTGATCGCCCAGGGCAAGATCCTCTACGCCGGGTCCAGCAACTTCCCCGGCTACAAGATCGCGCAGGCGAACGAGGCCGCCGCCCGGCGCGGCTCGTACGGCCTGGTCAGCGAGCAGTGCCTGTACAACCTCTTCGAGCGGCGCTCCGAGATGGAGGTCATCCCGGCCGCGCGGGAGTACGGGCTCGGGGTCATCCCCTGGTCGCCGCTGCACGGCGGCATGCTGGGCGGGGTGATCCGCAAGGAGGTCGAGGGCGGCCGGCGCTCGGGCGGGCGGACCGCGCAGACGCTCGCGGACCCGGCGGTGCGGGCTCGGGTGCAGGCGTACGAGGATCTGCTGGACAAGCACGGTCTGGAGCCCGGCGAGGTCGCGCTGGCGTGGCTGCTCACCAGGCCGGGGGTGACCGGGCCGATCGTGGGGCCGCGCACGGCCGGGCAGCTGGAGTCCGCGCTGCGGGCGGTGCGGCTGGAGCTGTCGCCGGAGGTCCTGGAAGGCCTCGACGAGGTCTTCCCCGGGCCGGGACCCTCGCCGGAGGCCTTCGCCTGGTAGCCGTCGGCCGTCGGCCGTCGCCGTCCGCGGGCCGCCTGTGGCCGTCCGCGGGTGGTCGTGGCCGCGCGGGCGGTCACGGCACGAGCGCACGCGCCGCCGCAGGGGGTGGTGGTGCCGGGGTCACTTCCCCAGCACCGCCGCCACCGCCACGACGACGAACATCAGCACGAGCGCACCGGCCATGATCCGGTTCCGGGTCTTCGGGTCCACAGGATTGAGCCTAACCGGCCGCGCCGAGGTGCCAGCGGTCGACCGGGAGGTAGCGGGGCTGCTCGCCGGGCACGCCCGACAGGGGCAGCCGGCTCTGGACGAGGACCAGTTCGGTGACCGTCCAGGCGCGGCCGGTGAACCCCGACAGCGCCTCCACGCAGGGCCGTACGTCGGCCGGGCCGCGGCTGCGGGCCAGGGTGAGGTGGGCCCGGTAGTGCCGGTGCCCGCCGGTGTCGAGGCCCGCCCTGCGTGCGGCGGCCTCGCTGCGGGAGGCCAGCAGCCGCAGCGCTTCCAGGTCGCCTGCGGCCCCCGCCCACAGAGCACGCCCCCGGCCGAACTGTCCCCCGCCGCGCACCGCCAGCTCGAAGGGTGTGCTGCGCCGGGCGGCACGCTCCAGCCGGGCGGACAGATCCGGTACGACGCCGTCGTCGACCTCACCGTAGAAGGCGAGGGTGAAGTGCCAGCCGGGGTGGCCGGTCCAGCGCAGGCGGTCCGCGCCGGGCAGTCGCCTCAGCTCGGCCACCTGCGCGTCCAGCTCGCGGACCGCCTCGGCGGGCGGCAGCACGGCCGCGAAGAGTCTCATACGGTCACCGTGCCATCACCCGGCCGCTGCGTCCGCCCGTCCGCTGTGCCCCGTCCGCGGGCGCCGCCCTCCGTCCTCCGCGGCGACCGGTGTCCGCTCCGTCGTGCACGGCGGCCGGAGTCCGCCCTCCGTCCTCCACGGCGACCGGAGTCCGCCCTCCGTCGTGCAGGCCGCCGGCCGGCGGCAAGGCCGCCCGGGCCGCGCCCGCCGGCTCAGGCCGCGGCCGCCACCAGGTCCTCGCGGCGTTCGCGGGGGACGAAGCGCACGACCGGGTGGCCGCGGTGCCAGGCGACGGAGAGGCGGAGGCCGCCGGTGCGGGCGAGGACCAGGCCGATCACGGCGGCGGCCAGAGCGGCGACCGCGCCGCCCGCGGCGAGGCCGGTGCGCGGGCCGTAGGTGTCGGTGATCCAGCCGACGACGGGCGCGCCCACGGGGGATCCGCCGAGGAACACCATCATGTACAGGGCCATGACACGGCCGCGCATGGCGGGGTCGGTGGCCATCTGGATGCCGGTGTTGGCGGTGACGTTGATGGTCATGCCGAACAGGCCCAGCGGGATCATCAGCAGGGCGAACATCCACAGGGACGGGGAGGCGGCGGCGACGACCTCGATGAGGCCGAAGGCGAGGGCGGCCGCGCTCATCACGCGCAGGCGGGCCGTGCCGCGGCGGGCGGCGAGGAGGGCCCCGGCGACGGATCCGACGGCCATGAGGGTGTTGAAGAGGCTGTAGGAGCCGGCGCCCACGTGGAAGACGTCGTCGGCGAAGGCCGACAGGTAGACGGGGAAGTTGAAGGCGAAGGTGCCGACGAAGCCGACGAGGACGATGGGCCAGACCAGCTCGGGCCGGCCCGACACGTAGCGGAGGCCTTCGCGAAGCTGGCCCTTGCCGCGCGGGGTGCGTTCGACGGCGTGGAGTTCCCGGGCGCGCATCAGGAGCAGGCCGGTGATGGGCGCGAGGAAGGACAGGCCGTTGAACAGGAACGCCCAGCCGGTGCCGACGCCGGTGATGAGGAGGCCGGCGACGGCGGGCCCGATCAGGCGGGCGGACTGGAAGTTGGCGGAGTTCAGGCTGACGGCGTTCTGGAGCTGGTCGGGGCCGACCATCTCGGTGACGAAGGACTGGCGGGCGGGGTTGTCGACGACGGTGGCGAGGCCGACGGCGAGGGCGGCCGTGTAGACGTGCCAGACCTCGACCCGGCCGGTGAGGGTGAGGACGGCCAGGAAGAGCCCGGCGACCGCCATGGCGGTCTGGGTGACGAGCAGGGCGCGGCGCTTGGGCAGGCGGTCGACGAGGACGCCGCCGTAGAGGCCGAACAGCAGCATGGGCAGGAACTGCAGGGCGGTGGTCACGCCGACCGCGGTGGCCGAGCCGGTGAGGGTGAGGACCAGCCAGTCCTGGGCGATGCGCTGCATCCAGGTGCCGGTGTTCGACACGGCCTGGCCGAGGAAGAAGAGCCGGTAGTTGCGGATCCGCAGCGAGCTGAACATCGCCGACCGGCGGGTGCCGGTGCTCCGCCGGGACGGAGAGGCGTGCGGGGCGGGCGTGCGGGCCGGGGTGCCGGGCGTCGTGTCCGCCGCGGTGCGGGCGGGCGGGCCCGGGGCCGGACGGGGTGCGGCCGGGTGGGCGGGGGCGGGGCGGGGTGCCGGGGGCGAGTGGGTGTCGTGCGTGTCCGGTGCGGGGGCGGAGTGTGCTCCGGGTCCCGTACTCAAAGGGGTTCGCCTCCTTGTGTCTGCTGCTTACAGGTGTGCGAGCTTCTCCAGCACGGGGGCGGCGGCGCGCAGTTTCGCCCACTCGTCCTCGTCGAGGTCCTCGACCAGCGCGGCCAGGAAGGCGTTGCGGCGGCGGCGGCTCTCGTCGAGCATGGCTTCGGCCTGCTCGGTCCGGGTGACCACCTTCTGGCGCCGGTCCTCGGGATGCGGCTCCAGCCGGACCAGGCCCTTGGCCTCCAGCAGCGCGACGATGCGGGTCATCGAGGGCGGCTGGACGTGCTCCTTGCGGGCGAGTTCGCCCGGGGTCGCCCGCCCGCAGCGGGAGAGGGTGCCGAGCACCGACATCTCGGTCGGGCTCAGTGACTCGTCGACCCGCTGGTGCTTGAGGCGGCGGGAGAGCCGCATCACGGCGGAGCGCAGGGAGTTCACGGCGGCAGCGTCGTCGCCATGGGTGAGGTCCGGCATGTTCCTTAGCGTAACTCATTACTCTCGCTAAAGACCAGCTGGTATGCGCCACCCTGCCCGTGATCCAGGCCACTGAAACCCGCCCATCACCCGTACGAGTGAGCCGGTTCCGGAAAGCGACACACCGCCCGCCCGGCTGCCGCGACCCTCGTACGCATGGGGACCAGCGTGCTCAGCCTGCGGATAGACGGGGAGCTGCTCGAACGGCTCCGGCACCATGCGGCGAGAAGAGGGATGAGCGTCCAGGACTATGTGGTCCGGACGCTCGTCCGTGACGACTTCGACGAACGGTTCCAGACCGCCGTCGAGGAGACCGAGGAGTTCTACGGTCTCACCTGAGCCCGGCCGGGACCGGCCGCCGGGCAGGTCCCGGCCCGGCCGCCCCCTCGTCCCCACCGCCCCCGTGGCCGGTCAGGTCAGCTGCAGCGCCGGCATCAGGTAGTAGAAGACGAACACCGCGGACACGGCGTACATCGGCACCGGGACCTCCCTGCCCCGGCCGGCCGCGAGGCGCATCAGCACGAACGTGATGAAGCCCATGCCGATGCCGTTGGTGATCGAGTACGTGAACGGCATCATCACCATCGTCACGAAGGCGGGGATCGCGATGGTGTGGTCGGCCCAGTCGATCTGCCTCACCGAGCCGGCGAGGATGAGGAAGCCGACCGCGACCAGCGCGGGGGTGGCCGCCTGGGACGGGACCATCGTCGCGACGGGCGTGAGGAACAGGGCGGCGGCGAAGAGGCCGCCGGTCACGAGGTTGGCGAAGCCGGTCCGCGCCCCCTCGCCCACTCCGGCGGTGGACTCCACGAAGGCGGTGGTGGCCGAGGCGGAACCGGCGCCGCCCGCGGCGACCGACAGGCCGTCGACGAAGAGCACCTTGTTGATGCCCGGCATCTGCCCCTGGGCGTCGGTCAGCCCGGCCTCGTCGCTGACGCCCATGATGGTGCCCATCGCGTCGAAGAAGCACGACAGCAGCACGGTGAAGACGAACAGCACGCCGGTCAGTACGCCGACCTTGCCGAAGCCGCCGAACAGGCTGACCTCGCCGACCAGGCCGAAGTCGGGACTCGCGACCGGGTTGCCCGGCCACTCGGGGGTGGTCAGACCCCAGGAGGGCACGTCCGCGACCGCGTCCAGGACCATCGCCAGGACGGTCATGGCGACGATCGAGACGAGGATGGCCCCGGGAACCCTGCGGACCATCAGGGCGAGGGTGAGCAGCACCCCGAGGACGAAGACGAGGACGGGCCAGCCGTTGAGATGACCGTCGCTGCCGGCCTGGAGCGGCACCGCGGTCTGCGCGGCGTCCGGGATGCGGGAGACGAAACCGGAGTCCACCAGGCCGATCAGCATGATGAACAGGCCGATGCCGATGGAGATGGCCTTGCGCAGGCCGAACGGCACCGCGTTCATCACGCGCTCACGCAGACCGGTCGCCACCAGCAGCATGACCACGAACCCGGCCAGCACGACCATGCCCATGGCGTCCGGCCAGGACATCCGCGGGGCGAGCTGGAGGGCGACGACGGAGTTCACGCCGAGGCCCGCGGCGAGCGCGATCGGCACGTTGCCGATCACGCCCATCAGGAGCGTGGTGAACGCCGCGGTCAGGGCGGTGGCGGTGACCAGCTGGCCGTTGTCGAGCTGATGGCCGTAGACGTCCTTCGCACTGCCGAGGATGATCGGGTTCAGCACGATGATGTACGCCATGGCGAAGAAGGTGGCGAAGCCGCCGCGGACCTCGCGGGACAGCGTGCTGCCCCGCTCGGAGATCTTGAAGTGGCGGTCCAGGACACCGTGGGCCGGCCCGCCGCCGGGCTGCTCCGGAGTGGGGACCTTGGCGGGGGCCGAGGTGGTCATTCGTTGGTTCCTACGAACAGAAGCGGTCAGAGGCAAAGGGTTTCAGTATGAACAGATGAGTCTCGCGGATGCCATCTCCGCGCGTAGACACGAGGGGGTACGGACAGCTCCGAACGGCCTCGTAAGCTGTGCCCATGGCGAAGTGGACCCCCGAGCACGAGGCGCCGGAGCCCCTGGAGGGCCCGGTGGTCCCGGTCATCGTCGGCGGGACGATCCTGTGGTTCGTCCTCTTCCTGGTACAGCTGCCGTTCTACGGCTGGTTCGACGACCACGGGCACGCCTGGTGGGTGTGGACCTGCCTGGCGGGGGCCGGACTGGGCCTGATCGGCATCTGGTACGTCCGCAGGCGCGACGCGGCGATCAAGCGGGCCGCCCCGGCCGCGAGCGACGGCGAGACCGCCGCCCGGTAGCGGCCCGCCCCCGCCGCCGCCCGGTAGCGGCCCGCCCCGCCGCCGCCCTTGCCGACGCCGACGCCGCAACACCCCGTCCACTGCTGCGGATACGCGACGCCGGGCGCGGCCCACCCCGCCGCCCGGGCCCGGGCGGCTACGACCTGAGCAGCACCCGTCTCCTCCCCAGGTCGGAACTTGGGCCCACTCGGCGGGTGCGCGCCCCCGTCCGCACGTACCGTCGAAGGCATGACGCAGCACACCGACGCGGGCGCCGGACTCGACCCCGGGCACCCCCCGCCCGTGCCGCCCGGTGCAGCGGACGGGCTGACCGCGGCCGAGGTCGCCGAGCGGGTCGCCGCGGGACGGGTCAACGACGTGCCGGTGCGCAGCAGCCGGTCCCTGACCGACATCGTCCGGGCCAACGTCTTCACCCGCTTCAACGCGATCATCGGCGTGCTGTGGCTGATCATGCTGGTCGTGGCGCCGATCCAGGACAGCCTGTTCGGGTTCGTCATCCTCGCCAACACGGGCATCGGCATCGTCCAGGAGTGGCGGGCGAAGACGACGCTGGACTCGCTCGCGCTGATCGGCGAGGTGCGGCCGACCGTGCGCCGGGACGGGCTGGCCGTCGAGGTCGGCACGTCGGAGATCGTGCTGGACGACGTCCTGGAGACCGGGCCCGGCGACAAGATCGTCGTGGACGGGGTGTGCGTCGAGGCCGACAGCCTGGAGATCGACGAGTCGCTGCTGACCGGTGAGGCCGACCCGGTGGTGAAGCGGCCCGGCGACCCGATGATGTCCGGCAGCTTCGTGGTGGCGGGCGGCGGCGCCTACCGGGCCTCGCGGGTCGGGCGCGAGGCCTACGCCGCCCAGCTCGCCGAGGAGGCCTCCCGCTTCACCCTGGTCCACTCCGAGCTGCGTACGGGCATCTCCACCATCCTGAAGTACGTGACGTGGATGATGATTCCGGCCGCGCTCGGCCTGATCGTCACCCAGCTGGCGGTGGAGCACCACCGGCTGAGCGACTCGATCGCCCGCACGGTCGGCGGCATCGTGCCGATGGTCCCCGAGGGTCTGGTGCTGCTGACCTCCGTCGCCTTCGCGATCGGCGTGATCCGGCTCGGCCGCAAGCAGTGCCTCGTCCAGGAACTACCCGCCATCGAGGGCCTGGCCCGCGTCGACACCGTGTGCCTGGACAAGACCGGCACCCTCACCGAGGGCGGCATGGACGTCACCGGGCTGCGCGTGCTGGACGGCTTCGAGGAGCCCTACGTCCGGCGGGTGCTCGGCGCGCTCGGTGAGGCCGACCCGCACCCCAACGCGTCCCTCCAGGCGATCATCGACGCCTACCCGGACAGCGAGGAGTGGCGGTGCGTGCGGTCACTGCCGTTCTCCTCCGCGCGCAAGTACAGCGGTGCCTCCTTCAGCGAGGGCGACGGCGAGTCGAGCACCTGGCTGCTGGGAGCCCCGGACGTGCTGCTCGACGCGGACCACCCGGCTCTCGCCGAGACCGGGCGGCTCAACGAGGAGGGGCTGCGGGTGCTGCTGCTCGCCCGCTCCGGAGACGAGCTGGACGCCCCCGAGGCGGTACGGGCCGCCGAGCCGGCCGCGCTGGTGGTGCTGGAGCAGCGGCTGCGCCCGGACGCCGCCGACACGCTGCGCTACTTCGCCGAGCAGAACGTCCACGCCAAGGTCATCTCCGGTGACAACGCGGTGTCGGTGGGCGCGGTCGCGGCCAAGCTGGGGCTGACCGGTACGGCGGTCGACGCGCGCCGGATCCCCGCCGACCGGGAGGGCATGGGCCGCGCGCTCGACGCGGGCACGGTCTTCGGCCGGGTCACCCCGCAGCAGAAGCGGGACATGGTCGGCGCGCTGCAGTCGGGCGGGCACACGGTCGCCATGACCGGCGACGGCGTGAACGACGTCCTCGCCCTGAAGGACGCCGACATCGGGGTCGCGATGGGGTCCGGCTCGGAGGCGACCCGGGCGATCGCGCAGATCGTGCTGCTGAACAACAGCTTCGCGACGCTGCCGTCGGTGGTCGCCGAGGGCCGCCGGGTGATCGGGAACATCACCCGGGTGGCCACGCTGTTCCTGGTCAAGACGGTCTACTCGGTGCTGCTGGCGGTGCTGGTGGTGTGTACGCGGGTGGAGTACCCGTTCCTGCCGCGTCATCTGACGCTGCTGTCCACGCTGACGATCGGCGTCCCGGCGTTCTTCCTGGCGCTGGCGCCCAACAGGGAGCGCGCGAAACCGCACTTCGTACGGAGGGTGATGCGGTACGCCGTGCCGGGCGGGACGGTGGCGGCGGCCGCGACGTTCACGACGTATCTGATTGCCCGTCACCACTACACGGGCGAGGACGCGTTGGGCGCCGAGACGAGTGCGGCGACGCTGACGCTGTTCCTGGTGTCGATCTGGGTGCTGGCGATCATCGCCCGCCCCTACACCTGGTGGCGGGTCCTGCTGGTGGCCGCCATGGGAGGCGCGTTCCTGCTGGTCCTGGTGGTGCCCTGGCTGCAGGACTTCTTCGCGCTGCGGCTGGTGGGCCTGCCGATCCCGTGGCTCGCGGTCGGCATCGCGGCGACGGCGGCGGTGGCGCTGGAGTTCCTGTGGAGGTGGGTGGGGCGCCGCTTCCCCGCGTAGTCGCGCGGCGGGCGGCCCGTCCCGGTGGGCGGGCCCGCCCGGTGGAGGGCGGGCCCGCGCCGGCTGCCGGGGAGGGTCAGCGGACGTCGACGAAGTCGGCGCCGGAGGTCACGGCCGCGCTGGTCGGGATGCCGGCGTAGACGAAGCGGTAGTAGCCGTCGTAGGTGGCCTTGGTGGTGGTCCTGAGGGCGCCGGAGGACGACGTCCTGACCGTCTTGAGGGTGGACCAGGTGGTCGCGCCCTTCTTCTTGTACTGGAGCTTGACGGGCTGGCTGCTGAAGGCGCCGTAGGTGCCCCGGTCCCAGTCGGCCCGGGTCAGCTTGCCGGTGACGGTGAGGGTGGCGCCCTTGCGGGCGGGCTCCGGGGCGGCGTTGGCGGTGAGCTTGGTGTGCCGCCGGACGGAGAAGGTCCGGACGTTGTCCTTCTGGACGAAGTCGTCGTCCTTGCCGGAGGCGATGGCCCACGTCTTCCAGCTGCCCGCGACCGTGTTGACGAGGTTGAAGCCGGGCTCCATGTCGTAGCTGGCCTTGCAGGTGGAGGTGGTGGCGTTCACCGCGCTGCACACCGCGTAGTGGTTGCCGGTGGTGGCGAGGGCGCCGCTGTCGGAGGTGTCGAAGGTCCGGCCGTGCCAGAGGATGGCCATGCCGTTCTTGACGCCCGAGGGATCCTTGACGGTGAAGGAGACGGCGATCCGCTTCTTGGCGGTCGCGGTCACCACGACCGGCTTGCCCGCGTTGACGACGACGTTGGAGATCGTCGTGTCGCCCTCGCCGTCGTCGGCCTGCGCGGCAGGCACGGCAAGGGCGGACAGGATCAGGGCGCCGGTCACAGCGCCGAGGGTGGCACGCATACGCATGTCTGTTCCCCACATGGAGAAGGAGCCCCGTTGCCCTTCGGTGCACAGGTCCGTGAGCGCGGCGGGGCCGAGGTGATCGAGGAGTCTGTTGACTCAGGAGATCAGATCGTCTGCTCGGGCGAATGGTTGCCCGGCCGGTGAAGAATCTGTGCGAGAACCTCCCGGACGGCCGTGCCCCGCCGGTGCCCCGCCGACGCCCCGCCCGGGCCGGACGGGCCCGTCCGGCCCCGCGCCGCTCCGGCCGGACGCCTCAGTCGAACCACCGGTCCCGGGCCAGTTCGGCCGTCCGGGACGGATCCTCCAGCAGCGCGGCCACCTCGAAGCGGCGGGGCCACTGGCCGGCCGCCCAGGCGAGTCCGGCCGCGACGCCCTCCAGGGTGGCGGCGTGCAGCACGCCGTCGTCGGTGAGGCGCCAGTCGATCTCCACGCCGTCGACGACCAGTTCCTCGTGTTCGACGTACGAGGCGGGGGTGCGCGGGCCCAGCAGCACCCGCACCGGCTCCGGCACCTCGTGCTCGGTGCCCCGGGAGTCGATCACCCCGGACACCGACTCGCTCAGCCGCCGCACCTGGAACAGCTCGGCCAGTTCGGCGGCCCGCACCGGCCGCACCGGCAGCAGCGGCACGCCCTCGGTGAAGGGCAGCAGGTCGGGCGAGTCGACGACCACCGCGTCGGCCGCGTCCACGACCTCCGTGTGCCCGTCGACCACCGCCCGCAGCTCGTCGGGGAGGGTGACCTGCTCGGGGTCGAGGTCGGCCAGCGCCCCGTACAGGCCGTGCAGCTGGGCGGCGGTCACCTCGCGGCCGGGGTCGGCGAGGCGGTCGAGGAGCTCGGCGGCGCCGCCCGGCTCGTCCAGCAGCGCGGCGACCGAGGTGCGCACGCCCAGCGCCCGCAGCACCTGCTCGTCGTCGAAGCCGGTCGCGTCGGCCTCCTCGTACAGCCCGCGCAGCAGCGGATCGCCGCCCGCCGCCAGCAGCCCGGCCGGGCGGCGGCCGTCGAGCACCGGGTGCCCCCGCAGCCACCACGCCGTGTACGGCCGTACGACCTCGTGGGTACCGTCGGGCAGCAGGATCCGCACCGGCTGGGTGAGGGCGTCCCGCAGCGGCGGCCGGGCGAGCAGGGACAGCGCCCGCGGCCAGTGGCCGTCGTCGACCAGGTCGAGATCGCGTACGGCGATCAGCTCGGTCGCGACGGGCGGCACGGGCGAGTCGGGGAAGCGGTCCAGGATGTCCTCGCACCACACGTCGACCGCGTCGAGCAGTCCGGCGTCGTCGGGTTCGGCGAAGTCCCCGTCACGGGGCTCCAGTTCGTCGGGGTCCAGGACCACGTCGGTGGCGCGCACCAGCGCGAAGCCGGCCAGCACCCCGCACGCGGCCAGCGGTCCCTCGCCCCACTTCTGCGCCAGCTCGGCGTCCACCGTGGCGAGTTCGCCCTCGCGCATCACCTGGTGGAAGGGGCTGCCGGGCAGCACCAGCTCCCCGGCGGGGGCGAGTTCGCCGTCCTCGTCGGGCAGGGCGAGCGCGCCGAGCCAGGGCTCGTCGCCGGGTTCCAGGCCGGCGTCGCGGACGAGGGCGAGGACGGTGTCGGCGAGTTCCTCGGCGTCCGGGGCGTCCGCCTCCCAGTCCAGTGCGCCCTCGTCGTCCAGCGAGGCGGCCACCGCCGCCCGCACCTGGGGCGTGGTGAGCACGGCCCGGGGGGTGGCGGGCAGCGCGCCGAGCTTCTCCAGCAGCGGGTGCGCGGCGTCGGCGTGGGCGACCTTCAGGCCGAGCCGGGACAGCACGGCCGGGTCGGTGCGCCCGGCGTCCGGGGTGGGCAGCAGCACCTGCCGGGGCCCGATGGTGGTGCGGCCGTCGGCGAGCGGCACGGGCAGGCCGGTCAGCCGGTCCGGGTCGACGCCGGCCAGGCTGTCGTAGAGCCGCCGCCACCAGCCGGGCTCCTTCTCCAGCCCGGCGAGCCGGTCGACGGCGTCCGTCAGCGGCACCCGCGCGACGGCGAGCGCGCGCAGCTCCGCGCGGCGTTCCAGCCCGGCGGGCAGCAGGGTGGGCAGCACCTCGGCGAGCACCCGCACGGTGTCGGCGCCGGCGCCCTCGACGATCTCCGCGTCGCGGGGGCGCAGCGACTCGGGGAGGTCCTCGTGATCCTCGCCGGCCTCCAGGGCGGGCGGCAGGAAGGAGGTGCGAGGCAGCCGTTCGAGGATGGCCCGGCGGAGCGCGCCGTCGAGTTCGCCCGCGCCGAGCGGGCCGGGCACGAGGTCGATGACGCCGGTGGTCACCGGGCGCCATTCGGCGAGGAGTTCGGCGTAGGAGTCGGCGGCGCGCTGGACGAGGAAGTCGGTCAGCGGGCCGGGCGCGGCGTGCCGGCGGGTGGGGTCGAGCGGCAGGGAGGCGATCAGCAGCGCGGGCACGCCGAGCGGCTCGTCGCTGGGGGTCGGCGCGTGCACCACGGGGCTGGTGCGGGGCCGGGCGGGGCTCTTGTCGGCGTCGACGGGCACGGCCCAGGTGACCGACCAGTGCGGCCGCAGCCGTTCCTCGACGGGGCGGTCGGCGAGGAGTTCGGGGCGCAGCGGGCCGTGGGCGGAGACGGTGCGCCAGCTGGTCGTGCCGTCGCGGGAGTCCTCCACGACGGTGAGCGCGCCGTCGGTGCGGCGGCTGAGGGTGCGGGTGTCGCCGGCGGTCTCGACGACGACCTCGTCGAGGCCGGGCAGGGCGAGCAGGAGGGCGTCGTCGACGGCGGCGAGGAGCCGTTCGGCGAGGTCGGTGGCGGCCGTGTCGCGCAGCGGCAGGATGACGGCGGTGTCGTACGGGTCGGGGGCGCTGCCCTCGGCGGCGAACGGCAGCCGCAGCAGGGGCACATGGCCGTCCCGGCGGCGGACCTCGTCGCCGAGGCCGGGGCTGTGCCGGGCGGTGTCGGCGGTGAGGTCGCGGGCCTCGGCGAGCGACCAGCGCACCCCGCCGTGGCGGCCGACGACGGCGGGTTCGTCGGTCACGGACAGGACGGCGGCGAAGCCGACGCCGAACCGGCCGACGGCGGCCGCGGCGGTGTCCCGCTTGGCGGAGGCGCGGAGGGTGGCGAGGGACTCCACGCCCGCGGCGTCGAGCGGTGCGCCGGTGTTGGCGGCGACGAGGGTGCCCTCGCGCAGGGTGAGGCGCAGCCGGCCGGGCACACCGGCGCGGGCGGCGGCGTCGGCGGCGTTCTGGGCGAGCTCGACGACGAGCCGGTCGCGGTAGCCGCCGAGGACGAGGTCCTCCTCGGCGTTGGCGTCCTCCCGGAAGCGGGCCGGGCTGGTCGCCCAGGCGTCGAGGACGCCCCGGCGCAACCGGGCCGTCCCGAACGGATCGGCACCTTCGGCCGCGGGCCGCACGAACTTGCTCACGTCCACACTCTCCTCATCGGCGTGCCCTGAAGGTACCGCCCCGGGAGGAAGGTACCGCCCCCGGAGCCACCCCCGCGCGGCCCGGCCCCCGGCCCGGGACCCGGCCTGCCTCCCGGCCCGCGGTCCGACGGGCTCCGGATGGGCCCGGGGCGCCGCCGGGGCGGCCGCGCCGCACGAGGGCGCCCGGGAGGCGTGCGGGCCGCCGGGGGGACGGGGAGGCGCGGGGCCGCGGGGTGACGGGAGGCGCGAGGGCCGCGGGGTGACGGAGGCGTCCGGGGCGGCCGTGAGGCGGCCGGGACGGTGTGGCGGCCGGGACGGGCGCGCGGGAGCCGGCGGGTCCTGCCGGCCGCAGGTCCAGGAGCCCGTCGGGGGTCTCCCCCGGCGGGGGCCGGCCGGGTGCGGGCCCCGGGAACGCCCCGGGACGGCCCTCGTGACCGGCCGGGTCATCCGTCCGGGCGGCCCGGGGCCGCGGTGCTCCGCCGGAGGCGCCCGGTGGTCGTCCGCGCCGCAGGCCGGGGCAGGCCGGGCAGGCCCGGACGGCCCGGACGGCCCGGACGGCCCGGACGGCCCGGACGGCCCGGACGGCCCGGACGGCCCGGACGGCCCGGACGGCCCGAGCGGCCCGAGCGGCCCGGGATCTCCGGGAACAGGCGGGGCCCGTGCCGGGAGGCGTCGCGGCCGGCCGAGGGCACCACCGGAACCGGCCGGAGCCGGGCCGGCGGGCCGCAGCGGGCCGCGGGCCGCCGGGTCAGGAGTGGCCGAGCTCCGCGGAGGCCTCGTCGGCGGTCTCCGGCACGGAGCCCGAGTCGCGTGCGGGGCGGAGGGGGAAGGGGTCGACGCGGGTCTCGTCGATGACCGGCGGGGCGGGCTGCGGTGCCTTGGGCATGACCGCGGCCTCGGAGTGTCCGCCGCAGCCGTAGCCCAGGGAGACGACGTGGCCGTCGGCGGGCGAGAACTCGTTGGCGCACACGCCGAAGGCCTGGCCGAGGGAGCCGCCGATGGGGGTGAGGAAGCCGCAGCTGACGCAGGCGGCGGGGGCGGCCTGGGCCATCGGGGTCTTGGCGCCGTACGCGTCCTCCCAGCGGTCGGCGGCGGTGTGCAGGCCGTAGCGGGAGAGCACGCGCGCGCGGCGCATGCCGATCTCCTCGGCGACGGCGGCGATGGAACCGCGGGTGGGGGCGGACGGCAGGTTGGCCGGGACCCCGGCGGTGACCTCCGCGTCCTCCGCCTCGACGAGCTCGGCCATGTCGGCGGAGACGGCGGAGTTGGCGGCGGGCTCCTCGTCGCCGGAGTAGCCGGGCTCCAGGCGCAGGTCCTCGGCGTCGGTGGGCAGCAGGTCGCCGGGGCCCATGTCACCGGGGCGCAGCCGCTCGCTCCAGGGCACCCATTCGGGGGCGAGCAGGGCGTCGGGGCCGGGCAGCAGCACGACCTCGTCCAGCGTGACGATCTTGGCGCGGGAGGCGCGGGCGACGGTGACGGCCCAGCGCCAGCCGCGGTAGCCGAACTCCTTGCAGGCGAAGAAGTGGGTGACGACACGGTCGCCCTCGGAGACGAGTCCGGCGTGTTCGCCGACGACGCCGGGGGCGGCCGCCTCCTCGGCGGCGGCGCGGGCGAGGTCGACGGCCTCGGCGCACAGGCGGTCGGGGGTGCGGCTTCGCGTGGTCGCTGCGCTCACAGGTATCGCTTCTCTCCTACGCCGTCTCTGTGCGGTGCCTCCGGCGCTGGAGCGGACGGAGCGGACCTGGGGGCCGCGTCGACGTCCGCGTCCGAGCACGCTCGGGCGCACCTGTGCCATCCATTGTGCGGGATGGCTGAGATACGCACGCTACCTGTTCGCGGGCGCTCGGCCTACACCGACGTGGTTTCCGATCCGAACGAACTGATCTTCAGACCCGTGGCGCGGCCGTCCGGAGGATGCGGGGCGCGCCGCCGGAGCGGGTCCGGACCGCCCGGCGGACCGCGCCCGGAGGGCTCCTGGGCCGGCCCGCGCGACCGCGGCCCGGCCGGCGCGCGCCGCCACCGTGCGGCCACCGTGCGGCCGGCGCCCGGCCGTGCCGCGCGGCACGCCGGACCACGTCCGGGCCTCCGGCGGACGCCGCCGGGCGCCGCCCCCACGGCGCCGGAACACGTCCGGGCCGGGTCCGGGCGGCGCCCCCTCGGCTTCCCCTCGGCTTCCCCTCGGCGTCCCCTCGGCGTCCCCTCGGCGTCCCTGGGCGTCCCTGGGCGTCCGGACCGTTCGCGGAGGCTGCGCGCCCGCCGCGGTGACCGCGGGCCTGCGCACGAAATGGCAGGGCCATACGCGCGGTAACCGCACCACCCGTGCCGTCTTCGGGGCACTATGGCGTCGTGGCAGCCGCGAGGTCGCCCCAGGGAGCCGCTGGCGTCGGCGGGGTCAAGGGGAGCAGCCGGGGTGGCGGTTCGGGCCGCTTGGGCGGCTTCGTCCGCTCGCTCGGCCGTGCCCTGCATCTGCCGGTGACCGGTCCGGCGCGCGGCATCCGCAGGGCGACGCACGCACAGGGTGCGGGCGAGTCGGGGCTCGGCAAGCTGATCGAGCTGCACGCGGTGAACGGCGCGGGCGACGTGATGATCACGGTCGCGCTGGCCTCCACGGTGTTCTTCTCGGTGCCCACGGACGAGGCCCGTGGCCGGGTCGCGCTCTACCTGGCGATCACGATGGCGCCGTTCACCCTGCTCGCGCCGGTCATCGGCCCGCTGCTGGACCGCCTACCGCACGGGCGGCGGGCGGCGATGGCGGGCGCGATGCTGGCGCGCGCACTGCTGGCGCTGGTGCTGTCGGGCGCGGTGGTCAGCGGGAGTCTGCAGCTGTATCCGGCGGCGCTCGGCGTGCTGGTGGCGTCCAAGGCGTACGGGGTGGTGCGCAGCGCGGTCGTGCCTCGGCTGCTGCCGCCGAAGTTCTCCCTGGTGAAGGCGAACTCCCGGGTCACGCTGGGCGGCCTGCTGGCGACGGGGATCGCCGCGCCCGCGGCGGCCGGGCTGGAGGTGCTGGGCCCCCGCTGGCCGCTGTACGGGGCGTTCGTGATCTTCGTGGTGGGTACGGTGCTGTCGTTCACCCTGCCGCACAAGGTGGACTCCGCGCGCGGCGAGGACACGGCGCTGCTCGCGGCGGACGCGGAGCATCTGCACGGTCCGCACCGCACCCCGGTGCGCCGGCCGCGGCTGCGGACGGTGGGGATCGCCGTCACCCACGCCCTCGGCGCGAACTGCTCGCTGCGCTGCCTGTCCGGGTTCCTGATCTTCTTCCTGGCGTTCCTGCTGCGCGTGCATCCGCTGACCGGGCAGAGCGCGGCGGTGTCGCTGGGCATGGTCGCGGTGTCGGCGGGGGTGGGCAACGCGTGCGGTACGGCGGTGGGGGCGTGGCTGCGTTCGCGGGCTCCGGAGATCATCATCGTGACGGTGGTGGCGCTGGTGCTGGGCGCGGCGGTCACCGCGGCCGTGTTCTTCGGGGCGGCGCTGATGGCGGCTCTGGCGGCGGTGGCGGGGTTCTCGCAGGCGCTGGCGAAGCTGTCGCTGGACGCGTTGATCCAGCGGGACGTGCCGGAGCAGGTGCGGACGTCGGCGTTCGCCCGTTCGGAGACGCTGCTGCAGATGTCGTGGGTGTTCGGCGGCGCGGTCGGGATCGCGATGCCGCTGAACGGGTCGCTCGGGCTGTCGGTGGGCGCGGCGATCGTCGCGGCCGGCTGGCTGACGACCGTACGGGGGCTGCTGAGCTCGGCGCGGCACAGCGGGGGCCCGCGAGGGCGGGTCACCTGACGCCGGGGCGGGTCACCCGGCGCGGGGCGGTGGCGTCGGGCGCGGGGCGGACCCGGACGCGAGTGGCGTAACGCACGGCACGCCCCGGCCCCCAGGTGGAGGAGCGGACACGGGGGCCCGATAGCCTTCGCCCATGACCACGATGCAATCCGCTGTGCGACGCCGCCGCGCCGTCGCCGCCGCCGGCGCCGTATCCGCCGGACTGCTCGTCCTCACGGCCTGCGACAAGCCGACGCCGGTCGCGACGATCACCGTCGGCTCGAACTCGGTCAGCTCCGAGGCCGTCTGCTACAACGACGGCGACGCGCTGAACGCGAAGTCGCTGGAGGAGTGCCTGAAGAACGCCGACGACATCAAGTCGATCGACGTCGGTCAGGACGAGACCGTGCGGTTCGGCGTGGATCCCGCGATCGCGGACGACAGCTGGACGGTCCTGGTGAACGGCCGCCAGTTCATCGACTACAGCACCAAGACGTACCGCACGATCCCGAGCAGCGCGTTCTTCAACGCCCAGTACGGCACCGAGGGCGACACCAACACCGTCTCCATCCGGATGGGCGAGAAGTCGGTGCTGGGCATGTGGTCGTTCAAGCTCAAGAAGGACGACTGACCTGACCGCGTCCCGCGCCCGGATTCTCGTGGCCACCGCCGTCCTGGCCGAACGGGACGCGGTGGCGCGGGCGTTTCCGGGCCCGGCCGCCGAGGTGCCGCTGCCGGCCGCGGTCCTGCACCGGGTGCCGGGCGGCCCGGATCTGCTGGCCGCCGGGGTGGGGCCGGCCCGCGCGGCGGCGTCCGCGGCGTCCGCGCTGACCGCGGCCGCGCTCGGCGGCACGCCCTACACGCTGGTGGTCTGCGCGGGGATCGCGGGCGGGTTCCAGCCCGTCGCGCCGGTCGGGTCGCTCGTGGTCGCCGACGAGATCACCGCCGCCGACCTGGGCGCGGAGACCGCCGACGGATTCCTGCCGGTCACCGACCTGGGGTTCGGGACCGTCTCGCACCGCCCGCCCGGGGATCTCGTCCGTGCGGCCGCGGCCGCGGCCGGGGCGCGCACCGGGGCGGTGCTCACGGTGTCGACGGTGACCGGTGGCGCCGCCCGCGCCGACGCGCTGCGCCGCCGGCATCCGGGCGCCCTCGCCGAGGCGATGGAGGGTTTCGGGGTCGCGGAGGCGGCCGCCGGGCACGGCACGCCCGTCCTTGAGGTGCGGGCGGTGTCCAACCCGGTGGGCCCCCGGGACCGCGCCGCCTGGCGGGTCGGCGAGGCGCTGGACGCGCTGGCCGACGGCTTCGGGAAGCTCGCCCCCGTCCTGGAGAGTTGGAGAACGGTATGAGGCTGCGGATCGCGTACTCGCCCTGCCCGAACGACACCTTCGTGTTCGACGCCCTCGCCCATGGCCGGGTGCCCGGCGGGCCCGAGCTCGACGTGACGTTCGCCGACATCGACGTCACCAACGGCATGGCCGAGCGGGGTGAGCTCGACGTGCTGAAGGTGTCGTACGCGGTGCTGCCGTACGTGCTCGACACGTACGCCCTGCTGCCGTGCGGGGGCGCGCTGGGCCGCGGCTGCGGCCCGCTGGTGCTGACCCGGGGGCCGGCGGAGGGGGGCGTGCGGGACGGGGCGGCGCTGGCGGGCCGTACGGTCGCGGTGCCCGGCGAGCGGTCGACGGCGTATCTGCTGTTCCGGCTGTGGGCGGCGGACAAGGTGCCCGGCGGGGTGGGCGAGATCGTGGTGATGCCGTTCCACGAGATCATGCCGGCCGTGCGGGACGGCAAGGTCGACGCGGGCCTGGTCATCCACGAGGCCCGCTTCACGTACCAGAACTACGGCCTGCGCAGGCTCGCCGACATGGGCGAGCACTGGGAGAGCACCACGGGGCTGCCGATCCCGCTGGGCGCGATCATCGCGAGGCGGTCGCTCGGCGCGGACACGCTGCGGCGGCTCGCGGACTCGGTCCGGGCCTCCGTGCTGGCCGCCTGGGACGACCCCGAGGCGTCCCGCGGCTATGTGATGGAGCACGCCCAGGAGATGGACCCGGCCGTCGCCGACCAGCACATCGGGCTGTACGTCAACGAGTTCACGGCCGCCCTGGGCGAGGACGGCTACGCGGCCGTGCGGGGGCTGCTCACACGGGCGGCGGCCGAGGGACTGCTGCCGCCCCTCGGTCCGGGCGCTCTCGCCTTTCCGTGACGCGGGCGCCGCGGCCGGCTGCGGGCGGAGCGCCCGCGGGACGCCGTCGGCCGTACGCCGGAAGAGCCCGGGGAAGCCGGAAGGGCCCCGGGGCGGGCGAGGACGGACGGGCAGAGGCGGGAAGGGGTCGGCGTCCGGTCCGGGCGGGCCGGACGCCGGGGCGCACCGCGTCGCCTGACAGCGGGCCGGTCGCCGGACCGGGCGTCGGGGCGGATTGCGGGTGCGGTCAGACGTCGAGCTGGTCGGCCACCGCGCGGAGCAGGCCGGCGACCTTCTTTCCGGCGGTCTTGTCGGGGTAGCGGCCGCGTTCCAGAGTCTGCGTCACATTCTCCAGGAGGGTCGTCAGATCCTGGACGATGGAGGCGAGTTCGTCGGGCTTCTTGCGCTGCGCGGCCGCGACCGACGGGGCCGGCTCCAGCAGTGTCACCGAAAGGGCCTGGTCACCGCGCTGACCGGCGACCACTCCGAACTCCACTCGCTGTCCCGGCTTGAGCACCTCGACTCCGGCGGGGAGGACCGAGGAATGCACGAAGACGTCACCGCCGTCGTCGCGGGAGAGAAAGCCGAAGCCCTTCTCACTGTTGAACCACTTGACCTTGCCAGTCGGCAAAGCACACACTCCCTCGATCCGTCCTGGACTGCCACCCGGACGCCGTTGAACAGGCCGTCCGCCACCTTACCGGGGGTCTTCTCCACCGGAACACGCCTTAAAACGGCGCCGAGCCGGCCTGCGCGGAGACTGGCGGGATGGGGGTTCATTCGTGTGCGGGAAGTGTGCAGAGTCGTCGGTCCCGCTTGTGTTCCGCCGTGATCCCCAAGACGGCCGCACGGCCGTTGCCGTGCGGGGCGAACGGCTTCGTGCCGTCCCGCGGCCGCTGACAGGACGTCGCCCGGTTGTTCTTCCGGGCCGGGAACTACGCTGGCCGGGTGCGTGACACAACCCAAACGAATTCCACCGCGCCGGGTGACGGACTGATCCGCGCCGGAGCCGTCGTGTTCTTCATCGGCGCCGTGGCCACTCTCGTCACGGTGGCCCCGCTGCTGCTGGACGCGACGCCTTTTCCGACCCACATGTTCCTGCTGAGCATGCTGATGGGGGTCGGATTCCTGATCGCCGGAGCGGGCGTCCTGCGGTCCATCGCCGCCGGCCGCCGCCGAGCGCGGGCGGACGCGGCCGGCCGGGCGGGGTAGCGGGGCGCGGGGAGCCGGGCGCGGGGCGCGGGGCGCGGGGCGCGGCCAGGGGGAGATTCCCCTTGGCGGCCGGGGAGACCGGGGCGGCCGGGGTCTTCCGCGGCGGACCGGCCGACGCACCGCACCGCACCGCACCGACCGGAGCAGCCCGGGTGACGGAGGTGGTGCCCGGTGTGGCCGGGGCGACCGTGGCGGCCGGGGTGTCCCGGCCGGCGGCAGCCGCCGGGGCGGGGCGGGGATCCGCCGGGGTGCGGTGGCGGCCCCGGGCGTCAGGCGGCCTCGGTCTCCAGGTGGCCGGCCAGCCAGTCCGGGAACTCCGTCAGGTCGGCGAGTACGACGTCGGCGCCCGCGGCCCGCAGGTCGGCCGCAGCGAACGGTCCGGTGGCCACGGTCACCGCGAGCGCGCCGGCCGCCCGCGCACCGCGGATGTCGCCCTCGTGGTCGCCGACGTAGACGGCCGCGCCGTGCTCGCGCAGCGCCACCGCCTTCTGCTCGGCCCACAGATCGCCCACGAGCGCGTCGGGCTCGATGCCGAGGTGGTCCAGGTGCAGCCGCGCGTTCGGCGGGTACTTCGCCGTGACCACGACGGACCGCCCGCCGGCCGCGCGTACGGCGTCCACGGCCGCCCGGGCCCCGGGCAGGGCGAGCGTCCCGGTGATCGCGTACCGGGGGTACAGCGAGCGGTACAGGTCCGCCGTCTCCGCCACCGCCTCCGCCGGGAACCAGTGGGCCAGTTCCTCCGCCAGCGGCGGGCCCAGCCGGGTGACCGCCAGATCGGCGTCGATGTACGTCCCGGTCCGCTCGGACAGCGCCGTGTAGCAGGCGTGGATGCCGGGGCGGGAGTCGATCAGGGTCATGTCGAGGTCGAAGCCGACGGTGAGCGCCGGGGCGGTGGGGCTGGCCATGGCGCCCATTGTGCCGGGCGGGCACACCTGCCCGGGCCGCGGCCTCCGCCCGCCCGGCCCCGGCCCGGCCGGCCCGCGATCACGCGGAGCGGGTCTCACCTTCTCCGCTGGGAGCGCCAGACCAGGAACAGGGCCGAGGCGACGGCCGCGCCGCGCAGGACCCACGGCCAGGTGCCGGCGAGGGCCTCACGCATGCCGTCCTCGGCGATGGGGTCGCCCCAGCGGCCGGTGCCCCGGCCCCACAGCCACACCGCGCCGGCGGCCACCGCGAGAGCCGGTGCGACGAGCACGGCTCCCTTGACCTCGGCCCTGGTCAGCCGCCGGGAGGCCCAGGCGATGAGCCAGCCCAGGGCCAGCGGGAGCAGGTTGCCCAGGACCGCGCCCGCCACCAGCAGCGCGGCCGCACACAGCAGGAGGGGGTTGTTCCACTCACGGGCGGCGGGCAGCCGCAGCCGCCGGGCGGAGGCCTCCCCGGGCGCGGCCTCCGCGGCGGCCGCCGTGTCCCCTGACGCGGCCGGGTCCGGGTCCGTGCCGTCGGGTTCCGGCCTGCGTGCCGTCTCGTGCGGGGGCCGCCTGAGGAGTTCGGGGATCACGATCCCGCCGACGAAGCCGGGCACCTCGTCCCCGGTGCCGAACGGGCCGCCCTCCACCCGCCACCAGTCGGGCTGCGCCCGGCTCCGCCCCAGTTCGTCCGCCCCGGCCAGATGCGGCGGCGCGGCCCCTTCCGTCCGCGGCCGCGGCACGGCGCCGCGGGCGGCCCGCCCGGCGCCGTCGCGCTGCACCGGCACGGCGGCGGCGCGCCCTTCGCCCTTGCGCGGGGGTTCGGCCGTCCAGGTGCCGGCCTCCGGCCCCGGGGTGCCGTCCGGCCGCGGTCCGGTGCCGCCCGCGGCGGCCACGACCTCGTGAGGCGTGCCGAGGTGGTCCAGGATGCGGCGCACCGCCGCGGGCGAGTCCACCGCGGCCTTCGCCCGCCGCCGGTCGATCTCGTCGCGCAGCGCGGACACCAGCCGCATGCGGTCGGCCGACGGCAGCTGGCTCTGGTGAGCCACGTCCCCGACCCGGCTCAGATAGGCGTAGACGACCTGGTCGCTCTCGATCCCCACGAAGTCCCCTCCGGGGCGGCAGTGTTGGATACCCCGACGCGACGAAGGTACCGCGCGGGCCGCCCCGGGCCGGGACCCGCGGGGGGTGGCGGACCCGTGTGCCGCGCCACGACGCCCCCGCCCGCCGCGCCGGCGGACGCTCGCCGCGCTTCCGCCGGGCATGCGCGCGAGGCCCGCCTCCGTGTCGTACGCACCCGCTACCGTGGGTCAGATGAGCACCGAGGCCCCGGCCCCCCGGTCCCTCGCGGAGGCGCTTCGCGGCAGGGACGACACCTCGCTGGCCGCGCTGCTGCGCAGCCGCCCCGACCTCGTCACGCCCGTGCCCACCGACCTGACGCAGCTCGCGACCAGGGCCGGGACGCGCGCCTCGGTCGTCCGGGCGCTGGAGCACCTGGACCGGTTCACCCTGCAGACGGCCGAGGCGCTGGCCGTGGCCGGCGACCCGGCGTCGTACGGGGAGCTGCTGGGGCTGATGGCGGGCGACGACGGCGACCCGCTCGTCTCGGCCGCGCTGCCGCACGCGCTGGGCACACTGCGGGAGCAGGCCCTGGTGTGGGGCGGGGAGGACCGGCTGCGGCTGGTGCGCACGGCCCGCGAGCTGCTCGCCCCGTCGCCGCAGCATCCGTCGCCGACCGGGCTGGGCCCCACCGTGCGGGAGACGACGGCGGGCCTGTCGCCGGGCCGCATGCAGGAGATCCTGACCGGTGCCGGGCTGCCGTCGACGCATGACGCGGTGTCCGCCGCCGACGCGCTGACCGGACTGTTCCGCGACCGCAGGCGCCTCTCGGCGCTGCTCGCGGGCGCGCCCGGGGAGTCCGTGGAGGTGCTGGAGCGGCTCGTGTGGGGGCCGCCGTACGGCCAGGTCACCGCCGATCCCGCGGCGCGGCTGCGCTGGCTGCTGGACCGCGGGCTGCTGCTGCCGACCGCGCCGGGCACGGTGGTGCTGCCGCGCGAGGTCGCCCTGCATCTGCGGGCGGGCCGGGCCCACCGCGCGGTCGAGCCGGTGCCGCCCGCGGTCACGGCCGCCGCCGCGCACGCGCCGAAGGTGGTGGACGCGACCGCGGCCGGACAGGCGTACACGGCGCTGGCGACGGTCGAGGAGCTGCTGCGGGAGTGGGACGAGGGCGGGCCGGCGGTGCTGCGGGCGGGCGGGCTGAGCGTGCGCGATCTGAAGCGGACCGCGGTCGCGCTGGACGTGCCGGAGCCGGCCGCCGCGTTCTGGGTGGAGCTGGCGTACGGGGCGGGGCTGATCGCCTCCGACGGCGACGGCGACGAGCGGTACGCGGTGACCCCCGCCGGCGACGAGTGGCTTCAGCGGCCCGCCGCCGACCGCTGGGCGCACCTCGCCGGGACGTGGCTGGCGGCGACCCGCACGGCGGGCGTGGTCGGCGGCCGCGACGCCAAGGACCGGCCCCTGTCGGCGCTGGGTCCCGGCCTGGACCGGTCGGCGGCGCCCGGGGTGCGGCACCGGGTGCTGGCGCTGGCCGGCGCGCTGCCGCAGGGCGCCGCCCCGGACGCCGGTTCGGTGCTGGCCCGGCTGCGCTGGGAGCGGCCGCTGCGCGGCGGCCGGCCCGGTGAGGACGACCTGCGCACCCGGCTGGCCCGCTGGACCCTGTCGGAGGCGGAACTGCTCGGGGTGACCGGCCGCGGCGCGCTCTCGGCGCACGGCAGGGAGCTGCTGGGCCTGCCGGCGGCGTCCGAGCCCGAGCCGCGGCCCGACGCCGGGGGGCCGGGAGACAAGCTGCCCGCCCGGCACCGGGCGCCGGCCCCCACCGAGCCGCTGCCTTGGGCCGAGCAGGCCCTGGCCTGCGCGGCGGCCGCACGGCTGCTCGCCCCGCTGCTGCCGGAGCCGCTGGACCACGTGCTGCTGCAGGCCGACCTGACGGCGGTGGCGCCCGGCCCGCTCCAGCGGCCGCTGGCCGCCCTGCTGGGGGTGCTGGCCGATGTGGAGTCCAAGGGCGGCGCGACCGTGTACCGCTTCACGCCCGCCTCGGTGCGCCGTGCGCTGGACGCCGGGCGCAGCGCGTCCGACCTGCACGCGTTCCTCGCCGAGCACTCCCGGACCCCGGTCCCGCAGCCGCTCACCTACCTGATCGACGACGTGGCCCGCAGACACGGCCGGCTGCGGGTGGGTGCCGCGTCGGCGTACGTCCGCTGCGACGACGACGCCCTGCTCGACGAGATCCTCGCCGACAGGCGGGCCGCGGCCCTGCGGCTGCGCCGTCTCGCCCCGACCGTGCTGGCCGCGCAGGCGGACCCGGCGGCGCTGCTGGAGGGGCTGCGCGCGATGGGGTTCGCCCCGGCGGCGGAGTCCGCGGAGGGGGACGTGCTGATCACCCGCGCCGACGCCCGCCGCACCCCGCCGCGCACCGCCCCCGAGCCCGTCCCGGAGGGGCCACCCACCCCGGACGCGACGCTGCTCACGGCAGCGGTCCGCGCCATCCGGGCGGGCGACCTCGCGTCCACCGCGCCCCGCAAGCCGGTCGACAGCACACCGCTCGCCCCCGGTGTGCTGCCCCGCACGTCCTCCGCGGAGACCCTCGCCACCCTGCAGGCGGCCGTCCTCACCGGGCAGGCCCTGTGGATCGGCTACGTCAACGCCGAGGGCACCGCAAGCCAGCGCGTCATCGCCCCGGTCCGTGTGGAGGGCGGCTTCGTCACGGCGTACGACCACACCGCCAACGAGGTCCGCACCTACCCGCTGCACCGGATCACCGGGGTCGCCGAGCTTGCCGACGGCTGACCCCGGCCGCCGGGCGCCGGGGCACACCGGACGTCCGGCCCCGGTGGACCGGCCCCCGTGGAGGGGGCGGCACGGCCGGGCCGGCGCGGAAGAGATGGACGCACCCCTGAACGGTCCGCTGATCGTCCCTACGGTCGGACGCGAGGCACCCGCCAACGGACAGGTCCGAGCTGTGGAGTGGTCCACCTGGTCAGCGTCCAAGGCACGGCAGCTTGGCACTCCTGTTCTGGGCACTTCAAACCCGGCGCGCGGCCCGGGCACCGTCAAGGGGGCCCTGATGGATGCACGATGCCTCGCCGCCCGCTGGAATGCCGACGGCTCGCCCCTAGGGCGTGTTTCGAAAGTCCCGCCTGCCTGGCGGCGTCTGGCACGCACGCTCGCCGCGTTGTCGGGCTCGCCCCGATACATCCAGTATCGGGGCGACCCTCCGCCTTGCGATCGCACGCACCAGACGCCGCCAGACCTGCCCTTCGGGCAGACGACGCTACTTTCGAAACACGCCCTAGTACGGTAGGCCCATCTCGTCAGGCTGACGTGAAAAGACCTCAACCCGCGTTTGCCGCTTCGTCGGTCTGAGACCCTGGAGACCGATCGCGAGAGGGGCCGCAGGAATGGAGTGGAAGACCCACGGTGAGCGTCAGATCTACGCCAACAAGTGGGTGAATCTGTGTCTGGTCGACGTCCAGCAGCCGGACGGGCGCAGGTGGGAGTACCACGTCGTCCGCTTGCGGCATCTGGCCGTGGCGGCCGTGGTGAACGACCAGCAAGAAGTCCTCATGATGTGGCGCCACCGCTTCATCACCAACTCCTGGGCCTGGGAACTGCCCATGGGTCTGGTGGAGGAGGGGGAGACTCCCGAAGAAGCTGCGGCTCGCGAAGTGCTGGAGGAGACGGGATGGCGGCCTGGTCCCGTCAAGCCCCTGATCTATGCCGAACCGGCCAACGGGATCACCGATTCCCAGCACCACGTCTTCCGCATGAACGGCGCCACCTACGCCGGTCCACCCACCGAGAAGAACGAGTCCGATCGCATCGAGTGGGTTCCGCTCGCAGAGGTACGCGGCATGATCGACCGCCGTGAGGTCGTCAGCAGCGGTTCCCTCGTGGGTCTGCTCTACGTGCTCATGGATGAGGGGATCCGCTGACCGGGGGCAGGAGTTCCCGCCGACATCCGCGATATCTACCCGGCGGAGAAGGAAGCGCTCGGCGCACTCGCCGTCGAAATCGAGCTGCCGCCCCGGTAACCCGCCGCACGGTCCCCGCTCCCCCGAGGGGACTGCTTGAGGCTTCCCGGCGGCCGCCGCTCGTGCCCGTGCTGACCCGCTCCGCGATCCGCTTGATCGTCTTGGCCTGGTCCTCGTCGACCGCGAGGACCTTGCCCGCCCCGTTGGGTTGGGGACGATCATGTACCCGTACGGGACCCGACCGCCGGTGTAGCGGCCCCCCAGCCGCGTGCCTCGCGCAACGCCTCACAGGCCGCGCGCCGGCGTTCCGGCGAAGTCGTCCCGCCGGTTTCGCGCGATAGGCGAACATGGATAGCGGCGCGCATCCCCGGCGCGCCGGCCGGGACGCCCTTCCGGCGTCGGGCACGGGGCATAGCCCGGGCTGTGACAGACGTTGGCTCTGTCATGAGAGGACTCTATCTCCGGAGGTATGTGTGTCCTGCCTAATCGTCCAGTCGGACAAGACGCTGCTCCTGGAGGTCGACCACGAGCAGGCCGACGGCTGCCGCAGGGCCATCGCACCGTTCGCGGAGCTGGAGCGGGCGCCCGAGCACATCCACACCTACCGGGTGACCCCGCTGGGGCTGTGGAACGCGCGGGCCGCCGGGCACGACGCGGAGCAGGTCGTGGACGCGCTGGTGCAGTACAGCCGCTACCCGGTGCCGCACGCGCTGCTGGTGGACATCGCCGAGACGATGGACCGCTACGGGCGGCTGAGCCTGCTCAAGCACCCCGCGCACGGGCTGGTGCTGACCTGCACCGACCGGCCGGTGCTGGAGGAGGTGCTGCGCTCGAAGCGGATCACGCCGCTGGTCGGGGCCCGCATCGACCCCGACACCGTGGCCGTGCACCCCTCCGAGCGCGGCCAGATCAAGCAGGTGCTGCTGAAGCTGGGCTGGCCGGCCGAGGACCTCGCCGGATACGTGGACGGCGAGGCGCACGCGATCGACCTGGCCGAGGACGGCTGGGCGCTGCGGCCCTACCAGAGGCAGGCCGTGGAGAACTTCTGGCACGGCGGCAGCGGCGTCGTCGTGCTGCCCTGCGGTGCCGGGAAGACGCTGGTCGGGGCGGGTGCGATGGCCGAGGCCAAGTCGACGACGCTGATCCTGGTCACCAACACCGTCTCGGCCCGGCAGTGGAAGCACGAGCTGGTGCGGCGGACCTCGCTGACCGAGGACGAGATCGGCGAGTACAGCGGCACCCGCAAGGAGATCCGGCCGGTCACCATCGCCACCTACCAGGTGCTGACGACCCGGCGGAAGGGCGTCTACCCGCACCTGGAGCTGTTCGACTCCCGGGACTGGGGCCTGATCCTCTACGACGAGGTGCATCTGCTGCCCGCGCCGGTGTTCAAGTTCACCGCGGACCTGCAGGCACGCCGGCGTCTCGGTCTGACGGCGACCCTGGTGCGTGAGGACGGCCGCGAGTCGGACGTGTTCTCCCTCATCGGGCCGAAGCGGTTCGACGCGCCGTGGAAGGAGATCGAGGCGCAGGGGTACATCGCGCCCGCCGACTGCGTGGAGGTGCGGGTGAACCTCACCGACTCCGAGCGGCTCGCGTACGCGACGGCGGAGGCCGAGGAGAAGTACCGCTTCTGCGCGACGACAGAGACCAAGCGGAAGGTGACCGAGGCGATCGTGCGCCGGTTCGCCGGGCAGCAGATCCTCGTCATCGGCCAGTACATCGACCAGCTCGACGAGCTGGGCGAACACCTGGGCGCGCCGGTGATCAAGGGCGAGACCTCCAACGCGCAGCGCGAGAAGCTGTTCGACGCGTTCCGGGAGGGCGAGATCAGCGTGCTCGTGGTGTCGAAGGTGGCGAACTTCTCCGTCGACCTGCCGGAGGCCACGGTCGCCGTGCAGGTGTCGGGCACCTTCGGGTCGCGGCAGGAGGAGGCGCAGCGGCTCGGCCGGGTCCTCCGGCCCAAGGCGGACGGGCACCAGGCCCACTTCTACTCGGTGGTCGCCCGGGACACCATCGACCAGGACTTCGCCGCGCACCGGCAGCGGTTCCTGGCCGAGCAGGGGTACGCCTACCGGATCATGGACGCGGACGAGCTGCTCGCGGAGAGCTGACACGTCGGCGCCCGCCGGGGCGTGCGGATCCCCGAGACCGGCCGCCCCGGACGGCCGGCGGCGATGTGCTCCGTGTCCGGCGGGGCGCGGCTCAGCGGCGGCGGACGCCCGCCTCCTCGCCGTACTCGCCGAGCAGGACCACGTCCACGGCGGCGCCCGCGAAGACGCGCACGGCGCGCAGGGCGTCGCCGAGCCGGTGCTGCCGGTGGGTGCCGGCCCGGAAGGCGGTCGCTCCCGAGGGGGTGGCCGGGGCTGGGGTGATGGTCGCTGCACTCATGCCTCCATGGTGCGATTCAGGGCATATTCGCCACATAAGGGATGCCGCGTACACGGTGCCGCCGCGCCGCGGTGTCACCGAGCGGCCGCGGCGGAGGCCGCGGGCAGGGCGCGCCCCGGCAGCCCGGCGGCAGCGGCGGCGTCGTGCTGCCCTGCGGCGCCGGGCGGGCCGGCGGGCGGCACCGGGGAGACCCGGCGGGAGGCCCGGAGGGCGGGTGCGGAACAACGGCGGGAGGCCCGGCGGGCGGCCGGAGGGCGGGTGCGGGACGACGGCGGGAGGCCCGGCGGGACGTGGGGGCGGAGGGGGCGGAGGGGGCGGAGCGAGAGCCGGAAGCCCGCGGGAGGCCGAGCGAAAAGCATTGGCCCGCTTCCGGGGCAGCCGTCTAGAATCTCCGCTCTTGCCCGCCTCCCTTCGCGGAGCGCCGCCGTGCCGGACGGAAACCGGCCGGCACCTGTCACGCGTATCCAGCCGGTCCCCCGGGAGGCACCCCCTTGTCCGCGCCGCCGTCCACGCCCGCCGACGACCACCCGCCCGCTCCCCCGCACCCGCCCCCGCACCCGCCCTCGCACCCGCCTCAGCCCGGCCCGGGGCCCGCACCCGAGCCCGCCGCCGGCCCGGACCCGGCGTCGTCGGGCCCGCTGTCCCGCGAGCGCGCCCACCTCGCGGCGTCCCGGGCCGCGCTGCGCGCGATGCGTGCGGACGTGGAGTCCCTCGACATCACCGACGTCACCGCGAACTGGGTCAACGCCGCGGCCCTGGCCCACCAGATCGAGGAGCGCATCAAGGCGCTGGCCGACCTCGGCGGCACCCCGCTGTTCTTCGGCCGCCTCGACTACCTGCACGCGCCGGGCGCGGGGCAGGCGGAGGGTGCGCCCGGCGAGCGCTTCTACATCGGGCGTCGGCACGTCCACGACGCCGACGGCGATCCGATGGTCGTCGACTGGCGGGCCCCGGTGTCGCAGCCGTTCTACCGGGCTTCGGTGAAGGACCCGATGGGCGTCCGGCTGCGCCGGCGCTTCGGCTACACCGGCGGGGACCTGACGGCGTACGAGGACGAGCACCTGTCCGACCCGCGGGAGACCGCCCGCACCAGCCGGCTGCTCCAGCGGGAGATCGAACGCCCCCGGGTGGGTCCGATGCGGGACATCGTGGCGACGATCCAGCCCGAGCAGGACGCGATCGTACGGTCCGGGCTCGGCGGCACGGTCTGTGTGCAGGGCGGCCCCGGCACCGGCAAGACGGCGGTCGGCCTGCACCGGGTCGCCTACCTGCTGTACGCGCACCGCGAGCGGCTGGCCCGCACCGGCACGCTCGTCATCGGGCCGAACCGGTCCTTCCTGCACTACATCGAGCAGGTGCTGCCCGCCCTGGGGGAGTTGACGGTCCGCCAGGCCACGGTGGACGACCTGGTGGCGCACGTGGAGGTGCGCGGCACGGACGACGCGGCGGCCGCCGTCGTCAAGGGCGACGCGAGGATGGCGCAGGTGCTGCGCCGGGCGGTGTACGCGCAGGTCACGCCGCCGACGGAGCCGGTGGTCGTGGTGCGCGGCGCACGCCGGTGGCGGGTCCCGGCGTACGAACTCCAGGACATCGTCCAGGAGTTGCTGGACCGCGGACTGCGCTACGGTGCCGCCCGCGAGGCGCTGCCGCAGCGGATCGCGCACGCGGTGCTGGTGCAGATGGAGCGCTCCGGGGAGGCCCCGGACGACCGGGTGCAGGACGCGGTGGCCCGCAGCAGCGCGGTGAAGGCGGCGGTGAGGGCGATCTGGCCGCCGGCGGACCCGGCGAAGCTCGTGCTGCGGCTGCTCGGCGACGCCGGCTTCCTCGCCGAGCACGCCGGAGGTGTGCTGAGCGAGGAGGAGCAGAAGGCCGTCCTGTGGGCCCGTCCGGCCCGGTCCGTGCGGTCGGCGGCATGGTCGGCCGCCGACGCGGTGCTGGTCGACGAGGCGGCCGACCTGGTGGACCGTACGCCCTCGCTGGGGCATGTGGTGCTGGACGAGGCGCAGGACCTGTCGCCGATGCAGTACCGGGCGGTGGGGCGGCGCTGCACGACCGGGTCCGCGACGGTGCTGGGCGACCTCGCGCAGGGCACGACGCCGTGGGCGACGCGCAGCTGGGAGGAGGCGCTCGGGCATCTCGGCAAGGCGGACGCGGTGGTCGAGGAGCTCACCGCCGGGTTCCGCGTGCCCACCGATGTGATCACCTACGCGTCCCGGCTGCTGCCGTACATCGCGCCCGGTCTGGCGGCCGTGGCCTCGGTGCGGGAGAACCCCGGCGCGTTCGAGGTGCGCGCGGTCGGCGGGGACGCGGACGTGGTCGCCGCCGTCCGGGAGGCGCTGCGGCGGGAGGGGTCCGTCGGCCTGATCGCCGCGGACGCCCGCGTCCCGGCACTGGCCGCGGCGCTCGGGGCGGCGGGCGTCGGCCATCTCGGCCCGGGTGACGAGACCACCCCGGACACCCGGCTGACGCTGGTGCCGGCCTCGCTGGCGAAGGGCCTGGAGTACGACCACGTGGTGCTGGACGAGCCGCGCGCGGTGGTGGACGGCGAGCCGGACGAGCGCACGGGCCTGCGCCGCCTGTACGTGGCGCTGACCCGTGCGGTGTCCGGCCTCGTCGTCACCCACACGGCACCGCTCCCGGAGCAACTGGGCTGAGTGCGGCGGGCGTGCCGCGCCCGGGGCCGGCAGCGGTCAGCCGGCGTCCAGGGCCTCGCGCCACGTCAGCCGGCGTCCAGGGCCTCGCGCCACGCGGCGACGGCGGGCGCCGAGACGGGTCCCGTCCAGCCCGCGGGCCGGGCCGCGCCGCCGATGTGGAAGGCGTCGACGCCGGCCGCGCGCAGCCGGGGGACGTGCTCCAGGCGCAGGCCGCCGCCCACGAGGATCTGCTGCTCGTAGCCGGGCTCGCCGTGCCGCGCGGCCTCCGCGGCCAGGGTCGGCAGGCCGTCGTCGACTCCGGCGGCGGAGCCCGCCGTGAGGTAGGTGTCGAGTCCGGGCATTCCGTCGAGCTGCTTGCGCAGGGCGTCGCGGTCGGCGGCCCGGTCGATCGCGCGGTGGAAGGTCCAGGGGCAGTCGGCGATCTCCGCGACGACCCGTTCCACGGCGTGCAGGTCGACCGCGCCGTGCGCGCCGAGGAAGCCGAGCACGAACTCGGTCGCTCCGGCGGCCCGCATCCGGCGTGCGGCGTCGGCCAGCCGCTCGGTGTCCCCCGCGGCGAAGCCGTCCGCGAGGCGCAGCATCACCCGCAGCGGAATGTCGACGGCGGCACGGATCGCGGCGACGGTGCCGGCCGGCGGGGTGAGCCCGTCGGCCGCCATGTCGGTGACCAGCTCCAGCCGGTCCGCGCCTCCGGCCTGGGCGGCGACCGCGTCCTCGGCGTCGAGGGCGATCACCTCCAGGACTGCACGCGTGCTCATACGACCCCTTCCGTCGGTGTTCCCCGGGAGCGACTACAGGTCTAGTCCAATCTCAGGGTACGTCGGGAGGGCACCGGCCCGCGAGATCACCGCACGGCGAAAGGCCGGCAGGGCACCCCCGGCGGACGGCGCGGCGCGGCCCGGCACGGCCCGCGGGAGCCGGCCCTGCGGCGGCGACGTCCCAGGTGCCCCCGGGGGACGTCCGGGGCGGCGCGGGCGTCCCCGGGGCGCGGTCGCGGGCCCGGCGCGGGCGCGCGCGAGAATGACCGCATGGCCGATCCCGATGTCCTGCGCGCCCGCTTCGCCCGCGCCCTCCAGGGGGCCCGCGGCCCCGTCGAGGGCCCCGACCCGGCGCCCTACGCCGACCGTCTGCTGGAGCGCTGGCAGGAGCCGCAGCGCCGCTACCACACCCTCGCCCACCTGGTCGCCGTCCTCGACCACGTCGACACCCTCGAACGGTACGCCGCCGATCCCGACGTGGTACGGCTCGCCGCGTGGTTCCACGACGCGGTGTACCAGCCGGAGCGCTCCGAGAACGAGGAGCGCTCGGCCCGGCTCGCCGAACGCGCCCTGCCCGAGGCGGGCGTGGACGCGCCGCGCACGGCGGAGGTGGCCCGGCTGGTGCGGCTGACCGTCACCCACGACCCGGCCGGGGACGACGCCGACGGGCAGGTGCTGTGCGACGCCGACCTCGCGGTGCTCGCCTCGCCGCCGGCCGCGTACGCCGCGTACACGGCCGCCGTGCGCGAGGAGTACCACTTCGTGCCGAACGACGCCTTCCGCGCGGGACGTTCGGAGATCCTCCGCCAACTCCTCGCCCTGCCCGTGCTGTTCCACACGCCGCACGGCCGTGAGCACTGGGAGGCCACCGCCCGCCACAACCTGCGCGGCGAGCTGGAAATGCTGTCGCCGTGACGGCGCCGCAGCACTAGCCTGCCCGCATGCGATTCACGGGTGCGACGAAGGTGGAAGCGGCCGCCGACAGCTGCGCGGCACTGCTGCGGACGGTCGTCGACCGGGACTGGGAGCGGACCAGGGCCGGCGGCCTGGAGTGGAGCTGCCGCTTCACGGCCGCACACATCGCCGGCGACTTCATCGGGTACGCGAGCAACCTGGCCGGCCGCGCCCAGACCTCGTACCTGCCCTTCGACATCACCGTCGACGGCGACGAGAAGGGCCGGTACCGGGCCGACAACGAGGGCCTGATCGACGTGGTCACGACGCTGGCCGCGCTGCTCTCCGCGACTCTGCGCACCACCCCGCCTCAGGTGCGCGCCTTCCACCCGTACCCCTTCCGCAGCGCCGGCCGCGACGGGTTCGCCGCGATGGGGGTCGCCGAGGCGCTGCTGCACACGCACGACATGGCCCGCGGCTTCGGCGTGCCCTACGAGGCCCCCGCCGAACTGGCCGAGTACGTGCTGACCACGATCTTCCCCACCGTGCGGCCCGGCCCCGCCCCCTGGCCGACCCTGCTGTGGGCCACCGGCCGCGCCGGACTGCCCGGCCGGGAACCGGTCACGGCATGGCAGTGGACCAACAACCTGGTCCTGCCGGCCGGCCCCCTCACCCTGCACGGCGTCACCCCGGCCGCCGCGGCCGACCTCCACACGGGCGGCGACGGCGGCTTCGACTGGGTCGGGGACGGCCCCTTCGACGGCACCCGGGACGCCGCCGGGATGCTGCTCCAGGCGTACGAGGAGGGCGTGCACCGGCCCGAGTTCGGGATGTACGTCATGGTCCGCCGGGAGGACGGCCGCGCGGTCGGCGGCATCGGCTTCCACGGTGCACCCGACGGCGACGGCCGCGCGGAGATCGGCTACGACCTCGCCCCGTCCGCGCGCGGCCGCGGCCACGCCACCGAGGCACTGCGCGCACTGGCTCAGTGGGCGCTCGGCCGCGAGGACGTCCACGCCCTGTTCGCGACCGTGGAGCCGGACAACGCCGCCTCCCTCGCGGTCCTCCACCGCGCCGGCTTCACACGGGCGAGCGACCCTGCCGACGGCGGAAGGCTCCTGGCGTACGAGCGGCGCTGAGACGGCCGCCCCCGTCCGGCCCGCCTCGCGTCCCCGGGCGGCCGGGCCCGACCGCCACGACGGTCACGGGCGGCCGCGCTTGCGGCGGCGCAGGCCCGCGCCGTGCAGCAGGCGCACCACGTCCCGGCTGCTGACCTGCACGGCTCCGGCCCGCACCGCGTCGGGGTAGCGGTGGGCGGGGATGTCGTAGTGGTCGCGCTCGAAGGCGCGGCGCGGCACGCCCAACCGGTCGGCGAAGCGGTGGAGTTCGTCGTAGGAGAGGTCGCTCACCAGGTGGGACCACATCCGTCCGTGCCCCGGCCACTGCGGCGGATCGATGTAGACGGTCATGAGGACGGGGCCCGGCCGGCCGCGCCCAGCGAGCCCACCGCCGCCACCCGCACGCCCGCCTGGTGGCACACCCAGTGCGGGTCGGGGCCGAGCTCGGGCTCCACGTCCAGTGCGTGGGGGTCGCCGGAGCCGCACACCGGGCACAGCGGCCAGCGCCCGTACCGCTCCAGCAGGGCGTCCTGCACGTCCTGGGCGACCAGACCCGCGACGTACGCCACGCCGTCCGGCCACTGCTCCACCCACCAGCGGCGCTGCGCCACCGACTCCTCGACCAGGGAGACCACGTCCGCCTCGGCGACCCGGCCCGTCCTGAGGTCCTGGAGGACCAGAGCGCGGGCGGTGTGCAGGGCCTGTTCGAGGGGGGCGACGTCTTCCATGACCCCATTGTGCGCACTCTTGACCGCGGGACCGCACCGAAAATATCTTTCACAGGTGACCCGGAACGTGAAGGAAACTTTCCCGGCGGCCGGCGCGGGCGCCGGGGCCCCGCCCGCCCCGGACGTGCTCACCGCCCGGGTGCGCACCCTCGCCCCCACGATGACCCGCTCCCTGCAGCGCGTCGCCGAGGCCGTCGCGGGCGATCCGGCCGGCTGCGCGGCCCTCACCGTCACCGGTCTCGCCGAACGGACCGGGACCAGCGAGGCGACCGTCGTGCGCACCGCCCGCCTCCTCGGCTACCCCGGCTACCGCGGTCTGCGCCTGGCCCTGGCCGGTCTCGCCGCCCAGCAGCAGTCGGGGCGCGCCCCGTCCCTCACCACGGACATCGCGGTGGACGACCCGCTCCCCGACGTCGTCGCCAAACTCGCGCACGAGGAGCGGCAGACCCTCGCCGACACCGCGGCCGCGCTCGACACCGTCCAGCTCGGTGCGGCCGTGACCGCGGCCGCCGCCGCCCGCAGGACCGACGTCTACGGCATCGGGGCCTCCGGACTGGTCGCCCAGGACCTGGCCCAGAAACTGCTGCGGATAGGCCTCATAGCCCACGCGCACAGCGACCCGCACCTGGCCGTGACCAACGCGGTGCAGCTGCGCGCCGGGGACCTGGCGATCGCGATCACCCACTCCGGGTCGACGGACGACGTCATCGAACCCCTGCGGGTGGCCTTCGAGCACGGCGCGACGACGGTGGCCGTCACCGGCCGCCCCGACTCCCCGGTGACGCAGTACGCCGATCACGTCCTGACCACGTCCACCTCCCGGGAGACCGGGCTGCGGCCCGCCGCGATGTCCTCCCGGACCAGCCAACTGCTGGTGGTGGACTGCCTGTTCGTGGGCGTCGCGCAGCGCACCCACGCCACCGCGGCCCCGGCCCTGGCGGCGTCGTACGAGGCGCTGGCCCACCGGCACCGCCGCTGACGGCCCGGTTCCGGCCGCCGCGCGCGGGACCGCCCCGCCCGCGGACGGAAAGCCGCCGCGGTGCGGGGCCGGGTGCGAGCACCCGGGCCGCCTCCGCGCGGGCCGCCCGCCCGGGAACGCCGCACCGGCCGTGCGGCGCCTCCCCCGTCACCCCTCCCTCCACGTCCCGGACACCCCAGGCGGTCCCGCACCGCCGGTGCGGTCCGCCCCACCGCACCGGCCGCCCTGCCCGCGCCCTCTGCCACACCTGCCCCCGCTCGCACGACCGGCACCACCCGCACCACCCGCACCACCGACACCGTTCGCACACCCTCGCTCCACATTCACACCACATTCGCACCACATCACCTGCACCACCCGACGGTCCGCACACCGAAGAGAGCCGCGCCATGACCAGCCCGCAGGACCTCCGCACCACCCTCGACGCACTCGGCACCGAAGCCTTCCGCCCGGACCTCGCCGACATCGACCGGCTGCCCACCCTGGACATCGCCCGTCTGATGAACGCCGCAGACGCGACCGTGCCGGCGGCGGTGGCGGCGCGGCTGCCGCAGATCGCCCGGGCCGTCGACGCCGTCGCCGACCGGATGGCGCGGGGCGGCCGCCTGGTCTACGCGGGCGCGGGCACCGCGGGCCGCCTCGGTGTCCTGGACGCCTCCGAGTGCCCGCCCACCTTCAACACCGCTCCCGGCCAGGTGACCGGCCTGATCGCGGGCGGCCCGCAGGCGATGGTGACCTCGGTGGAGGGTGCGGAGGACTCCGCGGAGCTGGCCCGCGGGGAACTGGACGCGCTCGGGCTGACCGCCGACGACACGGTGGTCGGCATCTCGGCGTCCGGCCGCACCCCCTACGCCGTGGGCGCCGTGACCCACGCGCGGGCACGCGGCGCGCTGACCGTGGGCCTGTCCGGCAACGCGGACAGCGCCCTCGCGGCCGCCGCGGAACACGGCATCGAGATCACCACCGGGCCCGAGCTGATCACCGGGTCGACCCGGCTGAAGGCCGGCACCGCGCAGAAGCTCGTCCTCAACATGATCTCGACCATCACCATGATCCGCCTGGGCAAGACCTACGGAAACCTGATGGTCGACGTCCGCGCCTCCAACGACAAGCTGCGTGCCCGCTCCCGCCGCATCGTGGCGCTGGCCACCGGCGCGCAGGACGAGGAGATCGAGACGGCGCTGACCGCCACCGGCGGCGAGGTCAAGGATGCCGTGCTGACCATCCTGGCCGGGGTGGACGGCCCGACGGCCGCCCGCCTTCTGGAGGAGTCCGGCGGGCACCTGCGTGCCGCGCTGGCCGTGGCGGCGCGCTGACGCGACGCTCGGGGGATGCGCCCTCGTTCCGCAGACGGTCCCCGCCCCGGCACCCCGCAGGCCCTCGCCGCCGCCCTCCTGCCGCTGGTCGGCGGCCCCGGCAACGTCACCTCCGTCGCCCACTGCATGACCCGGCTGCGGCTCGACCTCGCCGACCCCGCACGGGCCGACGAGGCCGCGCTGCGCGCCCTCCCGGGCGTGCTGGGTGTCGTCACCGACGGCACCTGCCAGGTCGTGCTCGGGCCGGGCGCGGTGGCGCAGGTGACGGCGGCGTTCGAGGAGCTGCTGGCCGCGCGGGACGGCACCGCCGCGGAGCTCGCCGCACGGGGAGCGGCGTTGCGCGCGGAGCGGCGGCGCCGCAACGCCACCCCGCTGAAGACGGCGCTGCGCCGGGTGGCGGACATCTTCGTGCCGCTGATCCCCGCCCTGATCGGCTGCGGCGTCCTCGCGGGCGTGGGCGGCCTGCTCCGCAACACCGGATGGCTGCCCGGCCTGCTGCCGGCGCTGACCGCGATCGCCTCGGGGTTCATGGCGCTGCTCGCGGTGTTCGTCGGCCACAACACCGCCAGGGAGTTCGGCGGAACGCCCGTGCTGGGCGGCGCGGTGGCGGCGGTCGTGGTGTACCCGGGGGTGAGCGAGGTGACCGCCTTCGGCCTGCCCCTCTCCCCCGGCCAGGGCGGCGTCCTCGGCGCGCTGGCGGCGGCGCTGCTGGGCACGCGGGTGGAGAAGTGGTGCCACCGGCACGTCCCCCCGACGCTGGACGTGCTGCTCACCCCGGCCCTGACGGTGCTGGTGGCAGGCCTGGCGACGCTGTACGGACTGATGTACGCGGCGGGCACGGTCGCCACGGCCGTCGGTACGGCGGCGAACTGGCTGCTGGCGACGACCGGCGTCCTGGCGGGGCTGGTGCTGGGCGGTCTGTTCCTGCCGCTGGTGATGCTGGGCCTGCACCAGGCCCTGATCCCGCTGCACACCACCCTGATCGAGCAGCAGGGCTACACGGTGCTGCTGCCCGTCCTCGCGATGGCCGGCGCCGGGCAGGTGGGCGCGGCCGCCGCGGTGTACGTACGGCACCACCACGACGCGTCCCTGCGGACGACGATCAGGTCGGCGCTGCCCGCGGGGCTGCTGGGCATCGGCGAACCCCTCATCTACGGGGTGTCCCTGCCGCTGGGGCGTCCCTTCCTGACGGCATGCGCGGGCGGCGCCGCGGGCGGAGGCTTCGTGGGCCTGTTCGCGATGCTGGGCGACCGGGTCGGGGCGGCCGCGATCGGCCCGTCGGGCTGGGCCCTGTTCCCGCTGCTGGCGGGCGACCGGGGCCTGCTGGTCACCGCGGCGATCTACGCCGGCGGCCTGGCCACGGCGTACGCGGTGGGCTTCGCGGCGACCTACGCCAGCGGGGCGGGGCTGCCGCCCTCGGGGTCCGGACCGCGGGACTCGGGGGCCGGACCACCGGAGCCCGCGGCCGGACTGCGAGGCCCGGGGCCGGAGATGACGGGACGGGGCTGACGGAGGCCCGGCCGCGGGTCGCGTGACGCGGGCGGGCGACGGAGGCCGGGCGACGAGAGGGCCGGACGGAAGCGGGGCGGACCATCCCACGGAGGCGGGCCGGCTTACGGAGGCGGACCTGCCGAGGCGGACCGGCCGGCGGAGGCAGGCGACGGAGGAGCGGGCGGAAGCGGGGCGGACCATCCCACGGAGGCCGAGGCCGAGGCGGGCCGGCTTGCGGAGGCGAACCGGCCGGCGGAGGCGGACCGGCCGGCGGAGGCGGACCGGCCGGCGGAGGCCGAGACGGAGGCGGACCGGCCGGCGGAGGCAGGCGACGGAGGCGGACCGGCCGACGGAGGCAGGCGACGGAGGGGCGGGCGGAAGCGGGGCGGACCATCCCACGGAGGCGCGCCATCCGACGGAGGCGGAGGCGGACCGGCCGACGGAGGCAGGCGACGGAGGGGCGGGCGGAAGCGGGGCGGACCATCCCACGGAGGCCGAGACGGAGGCGGACCGGCCGGCGGAGGCGGACCGGCCGAGGCGGGCCGGCCGGCGGAGGCGGAGGCGGGGCCGTCCGGTCCGCGCCCGACCGCCTACCCTGGGGCACCATGAACCACGCCCAGCTCACCGCCCTCGGCCGTGCCCTGCGTGTGCTCGGGGAGCACGGGGAGGCGCTGACCGCCGAGACCTCCGACGCGCGGCTGCGGGAGATGCGGGCGGACCTGCGGCGGGCCGTGGACCTGCTGGACGAGAGCCTGTCCGGCCCGGCACCGGCCACCCGCTGCGCCGAGCATCCGAACGGGCCCGTCGACTCGGCCGCCCCCGACCTGTGCCTGCTCTGCGAGACCCGGCGCCGGGCCGCCCGGCGGGCCGAGATCAACGGCCCGGGCGCGCCGCGCGCCGCGGAGAGCGCGCCCTCCCGGTACGGGGTGCGCGGCGACCGTCCGCAGCCCCAGCAGCGGTGGCTGCCGGAGCGGTGGAACGGGCAGGAGTGGCAGCTGTGCGGGACGCCCCGCCGCGACCGGCGGGAGGCCGAGCTGTATCTGGCCGCGCAGCGGCGCGGCTCCCGGCCGGCCCCGGCCTACCGGCTGGTGCACGAGTTCACCGACTACGAGGTGCTGCGGGTGTGGGGCACCCCGGTCCGTACGGACGCCGAGCCGCCCGGCCTGTGACCGGCCCGCGCCGGTCCCCCCGCACGGTGCGGGGCCGGCCGGTCAGCAGGCCGGGGTCGTTCCTCCGCCGGTGCGGCTCGCGGCACCGGTGCCGGGCCGCCGCGGCGGCAGCGCTCGGCTCAGCCCGTGCACGCCCGAGGGCGGCACCCCCGCCAGGGAGTGCCGCCCTCGGTCCGTGCGTGGACGGTCGATCGGCCGTGAGGCCGATCAGAAGTCCATGTCACCGCCCGGCATGCCGCCGCCGGCCGGCGCGGCGGCCTTCTCCGGCTTGTCGGCGATGACGGCCTCGGTGGTCAGGAACAGCGCGGCGATGGAGGCGGCGTTCTGCAGCGCGGAACGGGTCACCTTCGCCGGGTCGATGATGCCCTCGGCGACCAGGTCGACGTACTCGCCGGTCGCGGCGTTGAGGCCGTGGCCCGGGGTGAGGTTGCGGACCTTCTCCACCACGACGCCGCCCTCAAGGCCGGCGTTGACGGCGATCTGCTTGAGCGGGGCCTCAAGCGCGAGCTTGACCGCGGCGGCACCGGTGGCCTCGTCGCCGTCCAGCTCCAGCTTCTCGAAGACACCGGAGGCCTGGAGCAGCGCCACGCCGCCACCGGCGACGATGCCCTCCTCGACGGCCGCCTTGGCGTTGCGCACGGCGTCCTCGATGCGGTGCTTGCGCTCCTTGAGCTCGACCTCGGTGGCGGCACCGGCCTTGATGACCGCGACGCCGCCGGCGAGCTTGGCCAGGCGCTCCTGGAGCTTCTCGCGGTCGTAGTCGGAGTCGCTGTTCTCGATCTCGGCGCGGATCTGGTTGACGCGGCCGTTGACCTGGTCGGAGGAGCCGGCACCGTCGACGATGGTGGTCTCGTCCTTGGTGATGACGACCTTGCGGGCGCGGCCCAGGAGGTCCAGGGACGCGTTCTCGAGCTTGAGGCCGACCTCCTCGGAGATGACCTCGCCACCGGTGAGGATGGCGATGTCGCCGAGCATGGCCTTGCGGCGGTCGCCGAAGCCCGGGGCCTTGACCGCGACGGACTTGAAGGTGCCGCGGATCTTGTTGACGACCAGGGTCGACAGGGCCTCGCCCTCGACGTCCTCGGCGATGATCAGCAGCGGCTTGCCCGACTGCATGACCTTCTCCAGGAGCGGGAGGAGGTCCTTGACCGAGGAGATCTTGGAGTTGGCGATGAGGATGTACGGGTCCTCGAGCGACGCCTCCATCCGCTCCATGTCGGTCGCGAAGTAGGCGGAGATGTAGCCCTTGTCGAAGCGCATGCCCTCGGTGAGCTCGAGCTCCAGACCGAAGGTCTGCGACTCCTCGACGGTGATGACGCCTTCCTTGCCGACCTTGTCCATGGCCTCGGCGATCAGCTCGCCGATCGCCGTGTCGGCGGCGGAGATGGAGGCGGTGGAGGCGATCTGCTCCTTGGTCTCGACCTCCTTGGCCTGGTCGAGCAGCGCACCGGAGACGGCCTCGACGGCCTTCTCGATGCCGCGCTTGAGGGCCATCGGGTTGGCACCCGCGGCCACGTTGCGCAGGCCCTCGCGGACCAGGGCCTGGGCGAGGACGGTGGCGGTGGTCGTGCCGTCGCCGGCGACGTCGTCCGTCTTCTTGGCGACTTCCTTGACCAGCTCGGCGCCGATCTTCTCGTACGGGTCCTCGAGCTCGATCTCCTTGGCGATGGAGACACCATCGTTGGTGATCGTGGGGGCGCCCCACTTCTTCTCGAGGACGACGTTGCGGCCCTTGGGGCCGAGCGTCACCTTGACGGCGTCCGCGAGCTGGTTCATGCCGCGCTCGAGGCCGCGCCGCGCCTCCTCGTCGAACGCGATGATCTTGGCCATGTGAAGTGGTCCCTCCAGGACTGGGGGTGATTCCTTCGGACCGCGCCCGCGCCCGCGACGGACGGCTCGCGGGCCTCGTGGTTCCTTGCCCCACCCGGCCTGCGGGCCTCACCGACCCGGTCCTTCGTTGTCACTCTCACCTTCAGAGTGCTAACGCCAATGATTAGCACTCGCCCCTGTCGAGTGCAAGCGGCTCCGGCGATCGGGCACGGCGCTCCGCCCGGCGCGAACACCGACGGCGGGCGGCGCGGCCTTCGCGCGCCCTCCGCATGCCCGCACGGGCCGGCCCCGGGACGGCCCGCGCACCGGCCGGGACGGCGGCCCGGCGCGGGTCCGGCAGGCCCGGCAGGCGTGGCAGGTCCGGCAGGCCGGCGCGGGGGGACCGGGCGGGCCCGGCGCGCGGACAGCGGCAGGGGCCACGCCCGCACCCGGGGCCGGGAACGGCCGAAGGGCCCGCACCCCCGGGGTGCGGGCCCTTCGTGAAAAGAACGTTCAGGCGGTGACGCGAACCATGTCGGCCTGCGGGCCTTTCTGGCCCTGCGAGATCTCGAACTCGACCCGCTGGCCCTCTTCCAGGGTGCGGTAGCCGTCCATCTGAATCGCGCTGTAGTGGACGAAGACGTCCGCACCACCGTCGACCGCGATGAAGCCGTACCCCTTCTCCGCGTTGAACCACTTGACGGTGCCCTGAGCCATGCCTAACTCCCCTATTACTGGCCCTTGCACAGATCCACACTTCGCGGACCCGGGTCAGACCTCACCCCACCATTGACCGGGGGCGTGCGCCGGAACGCGTCGACCGCGGCTGAATGTATCTGTCCAACTGCCGTCTGCAACAGGTCAATCGGACGAGAATTCAGGACGCGACTGGTCGGGAATTTACCCAGAATTCACCCGAATTCTGGGCAAGTCGGGCCACACAAAGGGGGTGAAAGGCGCGAAACCGCCGCGCACTTTGGCTACTTCTCATCGGTTCTCCGCGTGCGGCGCCCGGCGAAACTCATATGCGCCCGGCATGCGAGAAGCGGCGGCTTCCCTCAGCCTATCGTGCTCAACCATGCAGAATTGCCCCCTCCGCTTCTCTCACGGAGGGGGCAATTCGGTGAACGTTCCGTAATCACCCTTACCGTCGGTAACGACGCAGGGCTCAGCCGCCCGCGACGGCCGGGATGATGGAGACGCCCGCACCGTCCGGCGTCGCGGTCGCCAGCCCCTGCTCGAAGCGCACGTCGTCGTCGTTGACGTACACGTTCACGAAGCGGCGCAGCTTGCCCTGGTCGTCCAGGACACGGGCGGCGATACCGGTGTGGTTCTTCTCCAGGTCGGCGATGACCTCGCCGAGCGTGCCGCCGTCGGCGGGCACCTCGGCCCGGCCGCCGGTGTAGGTGCGCAGGATGGTGGGGATGCGGACGGTCACGCTCATGCGAGGCCAGCCTCTCGGAAGGAGTCCAGGTTGGGGCGGATGGTGGCGGTGAGACCGGTGCCGGCCACCGCGTCGAGGGTCTTCAGGCCGTCCCCGGTGTTGAGGACGACGGTGGTCAGGGACGGGTCGAGCACACCGTCCTCGACGAGCTTGCGGGTGACGCCGACGGTGACCCCGCCGGCCGTCTCGGCGAAGATGCCCTCGGTGCGGGCGAGCAGCTTGATCGCGTCGACGATCTGTGCGTCCGTCACGTCCTCCACAACACCGCCGGTGCGGCGCGCGATGTCCAGGACGTAGGGGCCGTCGGCGGGGTTGCCGATGGCGAGCGACTTGGCGATCGTGTCCGGCTTCTGCGGGCGCACCACGTCGTGCCCGGCCTTGAAGGCCGCCGACACCGGGGAGCAGCCCTCGGCCTGCGCGCCGAAGATCTTGTACGGCCGGTCCTCGACGAGCCCGAGGCGGATCAGCTCCTGGAGCCCCTTGTCGATCTTCGTGAGCTGGGACCCGGAGGCGATCGGCACGACGATCTGGTCCGGCAGGCGCCAGCCGAGCTGCTCGCAGATCTCGTAGGCGAGGGTCTTGGAGCCCTCCGCGTAGTAGGGCCGCAGGTTGACGTTGACGAAGCCCCAGCCCTCGCCCGCCGGGTCGCCGATGAGCTCGGAGCAGAAGCGGTTGACGTCGTCGTAGTTGCCCTCGATGCCGACGAGTTCACCGCCGTAGACGGCGGCCATGACGACCTTGCCCTGCTCCAGGTCGTGCGGGATGAACACGCAGGAGCGGAAGCCCGCCCGGGCTGCGGCGGCGCCCACCGCCCCGGCGAGGTTGCCGGTGGAGGAGCAGGACAGGGTGGTGAAGCCGAAGACGCGGGCGGCCTCCAGCGCCTGCGCGACCACGCGGTCCTTGAAGGAGTGGGTGGGGTTGCCCGAGTCGTCCTTGACGTAGAGCCCGCCGGTGACGCCGAGCTCGCGCGCCAGGTTGCCGGCCTTGACGAGAGGGGTCCAGCCGGGGTTCAGGTTCGGCTTGTCCGCCACGTCCGCCGGAACCGGCAGCAGCGGCGCGTACCGCCAGATGTTCGCGGGGCCGGCCTCGATGCGCCGGCGCAGCTCCTCGGTGTCGTAGGAGGAGAAGTCGTAGGAGATCTCGAGCGGCCCGAAACACTCCTCGCAGGCGAAGAGGGGGCCGAGGGGCACCCGGTGGCCGCACTCGCGGCAGCTCAGGGCCGCGGCGGGACCGAGGTCGACGACGGAGTCGGTGGTGCTAGCAACAGTCTGCACAGCCATGTGAGGCGAGGCCCTTTCTCCTCATCTTCCTCACGACGCATCTCGTCGTGAGACGGATTTGGCACCTTCCCTAGCCGGGAGCCTCGCTGCACGAATGTCAGGAGACCGGCTGGAGGGTTGCCGGGGCTTCATCGGGCCGTATCCCTCTGCCCCTCTGGATGAGCTGTATGTGGTTGTCTGCGCGGCCGACCCCCGACATGCGATGGTCATCAGCGTTGTTCAAGACTGTAACCGAAGGCCAGGACAGTTGAGATAGCCGTCCGAACCGCGAGATGGATCACACCGGGTCCTCCTCGCCGAGAGAACGCAGAGGAGCCGCTGGCTGTGCTGGAAGAAGTCGAGCGCTGGCTGACCACCCGCTCCTGGTCCGCCTCCGACCGCCCCCTCCACAAGATCCTGGCCGCGAAGCGGAGCACCGGCCAGACGGTCTCCGTCGTCCTGCCCGCACTCAACGAACAGGAGACGGTCGGCGACATCGTCGCCGCCATCCGCCACGACCTGGTGCAGCAGGTGCCCCTGGTCGACGAGATCGTGGTGGTCGACTCTGGTTCGACCGACCGCACCGCGCAGGTGGCCGCGGCCGCCGGAGCGCGGGTCGTCCACCGGGACGCGGTCCTGCCCCGCATCCCCGCCGTCCCCGGCAAGGGCGAGGTGCTGTGGCGCTCGCTGCTGGTGACCACCGGGGACATCGTGTGCTTCATCGACGCCGACCTGAGGGACTTCTCCTCCGGCTTCGTGTCGGGCATCGTCGGCCCGCTGCTGACCGACCCGGAGGTGGACCTGGTCAAGGGCATGTACGACCGGCCGCTCGCGGGGGCCGCCGGCCAGGGCGGCCGGGTCACGGAGCTGATGGCCCGCCCGCTGCTCAACCTGCACTGGCCGCAGCTGGCCGGTTTCGTGCAGCCGCTCGGCGGCGAGTACGCGGCCCGCCGCTCCCTGCTGGAGCAGCTGCCGTTCCCGGTCGGGTACGGGGTGGAGCTGGGCATGCTGGTGGACTCGCTGCACCTGGTGGGCCTGGACGCGCTGGCCCAGGTCGACGTGGGGGTCCGCAAACACCGTCACCAGGACGGACAGGCGCTGGGGCGGATGGCGGCGGCGATCTACCGGACGGCGCAGCTGCGGCTGGCCCGGGGCCATCTGGTCCGCCCGGCTCTCACCCAGTTCGAGCGGGGTGCGGACGGGTTCGAGGCGCGCACGTACAGCGTGGACACCGAGGAGCGCCCGCCGATGACGGAGATCGCCGAGTACGCGGCCCGGAAAGTGGCGTGAACCCCTCACACCAGCCGTATACAGCCGAACCGCACGTTTGAGCGTTTCCGGGCCGGGCTAGGTTGAGGCACATGGCTTCCACGCACGGTGCACAGGTGCTGGTCGCGTCCAATCGCGGCCCGGTCTCGTACGAGCTGCGGGACGACGGTTCCCTGCACGCCGGGAGAGGCGGCGGCGGGCTGGTGTCCGGCCTCTCGGCGATCGGCCCGGACGCGGGCGCGCTGTGGGTGTGCTCGGCGCTGTCCGACGGCGACCGGGAGGCGGTCCGGCGCGGCGAGGGCGAGCCCGGTGTCCGCATGCTGGACATCCCGGCGGACGTCCATGCGGACGCGTACAACGGCATCGCGAACTCGGTGCTGTGGTTCGTGCACCACATGCTCTACCAGACTCCTCTGGAGCCGGTCTTCGACGCGGACTTCCGCGACCGGTGGACGTCGTACGAGACCTTCAACCGCGCGTTCGCCGAGGCGCTGGCCGAGGAGGCGGCGCCGCGGGCGGCGGTCCTCGTGCAGGACTACCACCTGTGCCTCGTCCCGGGCATGCTGCGCGCCCTGCGCCCGGACCTTCGGATCGGTCACTTCTCGCACACGCCGTGGGCGCCGCCGGAGTACTTCCGCATGCTGCCGCGGGACGTCGGTGAACAGCTGATCCGGGGCATGCTGGGCGCGGACCGCCTGGGATTCCTCACCACCCGGTGGGCGTCGGCGTTCACGGCGTGCGCGGGCGCACTGGACGACGTCACCACGGAGGACACCCGCACCCTTGGGCACTCGGCGGCCGGAACACCGGCGGTGACCCGCGTCGGCGTGCACGGGCTGGGCGCCGACGCCGAGTTCCTGCGGGAACGCGCCCACCGCCCGGACGTGGAGGAGCGCATGGCGTCCCTCCGGGCGGAGATCGGCGAGGACCGCCGCAGCATCGTGCGGGTGGACCGCACGGAGCTGTCCAAGAACATCGTGCGCGGCCTGCTCGCCTACCGGCAGCTCCTGCACGACCGCCCCGAGTGGCGCGAGCGGGTGGTGCACCTGGCGTTCGCCTACCCCTCCCGCCAGGACCTGGAGGTCTACCGCACCTACACCGCCGAGGTGCGACGGCTGGCCGAGGAGATCAACTCCGAGTACGGCACCGACGGCTGGACCCCGGTCGTCCTGCACGTCAGGGACGACTTCGCCCGCTCCCTCGCCGCGTACCGCCTGGCGGACGTGGCCCTGGTCAACCCCATCCGGGACGGCATGAACCTGGTGGCCAAGGAGGTGCCGGTGGTCTCCGACGAGGGCTGCGCCCTGGTGCTGTCCCAGGAGGCCGGCGCCTACGAGGAGCTCCGGGAGGACGCCATCGCGGTGAACCCGTACGACGTCGTGGACACGGCACGCGCCCTGCACGAGGCCCTCGCCATGCCGCCGGACGAACGGGCCGACCGCACCAAACGCCTGGCCGCGGCGGCGACAGCCCTCCCGCCCACCCAGTGGTTCCTCGCCCAGCTCAACGCCCTCCGCACCTGACCCACACCGAACAACCCACCACCGACGCCCAACGCACCCACGGCGGGTCGGTCGCCCCAGCAAACTCCCCACTGCCGCCCACCGCGGGTCGGCCCCCACGGCCGGCCCGCACCGCACAGCGGGCAGGCGCCCACCGCAGGGGGCCCACGACGGGGGCCCGCGACGGGTCGGGTCGGCCACCCACGAGGGTCGACCACCCACGACGGGTCGCCCCACGGCAGGTCGACCACGGCGGGTCGGCCGCCCACGGCGGGAAGGGGACGCGCCGGGGGGTGCCCGCCCGCAGCGTCCGGCACCCACACCCCCCACCACCCCACCCACCCCACCGCCGGACCGAGGACGGACACCCCCCGGCACGGCCCCGACCCACCCACCGACCACCGGCGCAACCCCAGCCACCCCACCACCACAACAGGCCGCCGCAGGCACACACCACCCACCCACCGACACCCACCGACACAACCGACACCACCCACCGGCACCGGCACCGGCACCGGCACCGGCACCGGCACCGGCACCGGCACCACCCAGGCACACCACCGCCCCGCACCCCTGCACCCGGCCCAACCGCCGGAGGCCCCCGCCCCCGCCCCCGCCCCCGCCCCCGCCCCCGCCCACCCAGGCGCGGCTACCCCAGCCGCGCCGCCACCGCGTCCAGCAGCCGCACCACACCCTCGGGCCCGTCCACGACCACGTCCGCCCGCTCCCGCAGCTCGGCCACCTCGTCGCTGCCGCTGCACACGAGCAGCCCGGGGACGCCGTCGGAGCGGAGCTTGTCGACGGCGGCGTAGGCGGGCAGGTCTCCGAGGTCGTCACCGGCGTAGACGACGCACTCGGCTCCGGTCTCGCGGGCGTACTCCTCCAGGGCCACGCCCTTGTCCATCCCCGGCGGGCGCAGCTCCAGCACGAGGCGGCCGGGCTCGACGATGAGCCCGTGCCGGGCGGCGAGCTCACCGAGGGGCTCCCGCAGCGCCTCGAACGCGGCCCGGGGGTCCCGCGCCCGCCGCGTGTGGACGGCGACGGCCCGCCCCTTCTCCTCGACCCAGGTGCCCTGCCAGGCCCCGACCTCGTCGAGCACGCCGGGCAGTTCGGCCCGCACGGCGGCCACGCCGGGGTGCGGCGCGGGTGCGCTGACGCCGCCGCTCGACGCGTCCCAGCGTTCGGCGCCGTAGTGCCCGAGCACGACGAGGTGCTCCAGACCGGCGGCTCCGGCGAACCCGCCGTACCGTACGGCGACACCGGCCGGCCGACCGGTGATCACGGCGACGGAGGCGACCCGCGGCGCGATACGGGCCAGCGCGGGCACCGCGTCGGGGTGGGCCCGGGCCTGGTCGGGGTCGGGCACGATCGGGGCGAGCGTGCCGTCGAAGTCGAGCGCGATCACAGCTGTGCGGGGCCGGGCGAGGAGGGCGTCGAGCCCCTCGCGTCCGGCGGCGGTGACGGGCGCGGGCAGTGCGCCCGCAGGGTCGTGGGGTCGGTTCGCATCGTGCTCGTGGATGCCCATACGGCGACCCTATCCAGGACCCGGGCGCCGCACGCGTGCCCGGCGAACCGGCACGCGCCCCGGGGCCGCTTGCCGCCACGCCCCCGCCGGGCGGAGGTCACCGCTCGCCCCGCCGGGCCTCCCGCACCCGTCGGAGCCGGTTGACCGTGACGGGGTCGTGGACGAGGGCGCGGGGGTCGTCGAGCAGGGCGTTGAGGAGCTGGTAGTAGCGGACGGGGGCGAGCCCGAGTTCCTCCCTTATCGCCCGCTCCTTGGCGCCGGGCCCGGAGAACCCGCGGCGCTCCAGCGCGAGAATGCCCTGCTCCCGCTGCCCGAGCCGCTCGTCGTCCATGCCGGAAACGGTAGCGCGGCCCGCCGACACCGAGACCGCCCGCCCCGCAGGGGCCACCGGCATCGGCTCAGCCCACAGCGGCAGCGACAGCGGCAGCGACAGCGGCAGCGACAGCAACGACAACGGCGGCAGAAGCAGCGACAGCAGAAGCGACAGCGGAAGCGGAAGCGGCAGCGGCAGCGGAAGCAGAAGCGGAAGCAGAAGCAGAAGCAGCGACAGCAGAAGCAGCGACAGCAGAAGCGGCGGCAGCCGCACCCGCTCAGTCCACCGCAGCGGCGGCGTCCGCCCGGACGGCCTCGGTCTGGAGGGTGCCGAGGACGCCGGAGGGGCTGCCGTCGGTGGCGACGGCCTTGCCGATGCTCTTCTTGACGGAGGCGCTGACCTCGGCCCAGGAGGTCTTGCCGACCGGGTAGAACTCGGCGTAGGGGAGTTCGTCGAGGAAGGGCCGCAGGTCCTTGTCCTGGCCGGCGGAGGCCATGACCCGGGAGGCGGAGGTGGTCACGGGCAGGAGGTCGTACTCGCGGGAGAAGGCGAGGACGTTCCGCTCGCTGTAGACGTAGTCGAGGAACTTCCCGACCTGGTCGCGGTGCCCGTTCTGCTTGAAGGCGAGCATCCAGTCGGCGACGCCCATGGTGGAGTCGTTCCCGCCGTCGGGGCCGGGCATGGGCACCATGCCGAACTTCACGCCCTTCCTGGCGGCGATCTTCATCAGCGAGGGGTGCCCGTTGAGCATGCCGACCTTGCCGGAGGCGAACGCGGCGAAGGCGTCGGCGCGGTTGAGCTCGGCCGGCGCGACGGGCCCGGTGAGGCCCTTGCCGACGAGGTGGTCGCGGAGCCAGGTGAAGGTCTCGATGTTCTCGGTGGAGTCGATGCCGTAGGTGCCGAGCCGGCTGGTGTATCCGCCGCCGCCGCTGAGCAGCCACTGCATGGTCTCGGCCTGGGCCTCCTCGGGACCGAGGGGCAGGGCGTAGGGGTAGTCGACGCCGTCGTCCTTGAGGGTCTCGGCGGCGGCGGCCAGTTCGTCCCAGGTGGTGGGCGGGGTGAGGCCGGCATCGTCGAAGAGGGTCTTGTTGTAGAAGAGGACGCGGGTGGAGGCGGCGAAGGGCATGCCGTACTGGCGGCCGCCGACCTGTCCGGCGTCGGCGAGCTGTCCGGCGAAGTCGGCCTGGGTGGTGATGGAGAGCAGTTCGTCGGCGGTGTAGAGCCGGTCGGCGGTGGCGTAGTCGGCGTAGGCGCCGATCTGGGCCATGTCGGGGGCGTCCCCGGCGTCGACCATGTCCTTGACCTTGCGGTCGACCTCGCTCCAGGAGTAGACCGCCACGTCGATCCGCACGCCGGGGTGGTCGGCCTCGTAGGCGGTGACGAGGTCGGCCCAGTACTTCTCGGAGCTGTTGCCGGGGCTGTCGCCGTAGTCGGCGGCGACGAGCCTGAGGGTGACGTCGGCCTCGCCGTCGAGCCCGCAGCCGCCGAGGAGCGCCGTCATTCCGAGCGCGGCGACCGCCGCGACCAATCCCGTCCTAGCCCGCTGCACTGCCAGCCCCAACTCTGTTCACGTTCCCGTAGGACACCCTTCACCGGGCGTCCGCTATCCGAATTAAGGTCTACACCACGCAAGTGGACTAGACCTCTTGCGGGTCCTCGGGCCACACTGTTCCCCGTGAGACATGTCATCGCCCTCGACGTGGGCGGCACCGGGATGAAGGCCGCCCTGGTCGGGGCGGACGGCGAGCTGCTGCACCGGGCGCGCCGGGCGACCGGGCGCGAGCGCGGCGCGGACGCGGTCGTGGACGGCATCCTGGACTTCGCCGCCGACCTGCACGCGTACGGCGAGCGGGAGCTGGGCGAGCCGGCGGCCGCGGCCGGCGTGGCGGTGCCCGGCATCGTCGACGAGGAACACGGCGTCGCCGCCTACGCGGCCAACCTGGGCTGGCGGGACGTACCGCTGCGGGACCTGCTGGCGAAGCGGCTGGGCGGGGTGCCGGTGGCGCTGGGCCACGACGTGCGCACGGGAGGCCTGGCGGAGGGCCGGATCGGGGCGGGGCAGGGCGCCGACCGGTTCCTGTTCGTGCCGCTGGGCACCGGCATCGCGGGCGCGATCGGCATCGACGGCCGGGTCGAGGCGGGTGCCCACGGCTTCGCGGGCGAGATCGGCCACATCGTGGTCCGGCCGGACGGCACGCCCTGCCCGTGCGGGCAGCGCGGCTGCCTGGAGCGGTACGCGTCCGCGTCCGCGGTCAGCGAGGCGTGGGCGGCGGCCGCGGACGACCCGGCGGTGGACGCCGCGGACTGCGCGCGGGCCGTCGCGGACGGCGTCCCGGACGCGGTCCGGGTGTGGGGGCGGGCGGTGGACGCGCTCGCGGACGGTCTGGTCACCGCGCTCACTCTGCTGGACCCGCGCACGCTGATCATCGGTGGCGGGCTGGCGGAGGCGGGGGAAACCTTGTTCTCACCCCTGCGGGACGCGGTCCGCCGGCGCGTCACCTTCCAGAAGCTGCCGAGTATCGTCCCCGCTGCCCTGGGCGACACGGCGGGCTGCCTGGGCGCAGGCCTCCTGGCCTGGGATCTCCTCAACCAAACGGACCGGTCGGAGGTAACGACCTGATGGCAACCCCCACAGGGGCGCGGAGTACCGCGCGAGGCCCCCTGGACGGCTCGCGGCCCGCGTCGGACCGGGCCCCCCTGACGCTGGCCGGGGCCCGTGTGGTCCTGCCCACCGGAACGGTCGAGGGCGGCCGGGTGGTGGTCGACGGCGCCCGCATCGCGGCCGCGGCCCCGGACGGTGCCCGGGTCGTCGACGCGAGCGGGTACTGGCTGGTGCCGGGCTTCGTCGACCTGCACAACCACGGCGGCGGCGGGGCGTCGTTCACCTCGGGCTCGGCCGAGGACGTGCTGACCGGCATCGAGACGCACCGCAGGCACGGCACCACGACCCTGGTGGCGTCGACGGTGACGGGCGGGATGGACTTCCTGGTGCGGCGGGCGGGCCTGCTGAGCGAGCTGGCCGAGCAGGGGGACATCGCGGGCATCCACTTCGAGGGCCCGTTCATCTCGCCGTGCCGCAAGGGCGCGCACGCCGAGGAGTTGCTGCGCGACCCGGATCCGGCGGAGGTCCGCAAGCTGGTCGACGCGGCGCGCGGGCACGCGAGGATGATGACGCTGGCCACGGAGCTGCCGGGCGGCGTCGCGTCGGTGCGGCTGCTGGCGGAGCACGGGGTGATCGCGGCGATCGGCCACACCGACGCGACGTACGAGCAGACGGTCGAGGCGATCGACGCGGGCGCGACGGTGGCGACCCACCTGTTCAACGCGATGCCCGCGCTGGGCCATCGCGCGCCGGGGCCGATCGCCGCGCTGCTGGAGGACGAGCGGGTCACCGTCGAGCTGATCAACGACGGCACGCATCTGCATCCGGCCGCGCTGGAGCTGGCGTTCCGTCACAAGGGCGCGCAGCGGGTGGCGTTCATCACCGACGCGATGGACGCGGCCGGTTTCGGTGACGGCCGCTACATGCTCGGCCCGCTGGAGGTCGAGGTCGCCGGCGGTGTGGCCCGGCTGGTGGAGGGCGGTTCGATCGCGGGTTCCACCCTGACGCTGGACCGGGCGTTCAAGCGGGCGGTGACGGTGGACCGGCTGCCGGTCCAGGACGCGGTCGCGGCACTGTCCGCCAACCCGGCGCGTCTGCTGGGCCTGTCGGACACGGTCGGTTCGCTGGAGCCCGGCAAGTACGCCGACCTGGTGCTGCTGGACGCCGCTTTCGACGTGCGGGGCGTGATGCGGCGCGGGGAGTGGGTCGTCGATCCCGGTCTGAGCTGATTCCTCCGCCGGGCCGACGCCCGTTCGGGCAGGCTGGCCGGTCCCGGGTCTGGGCCGGCCGCCGCTCGTTTGGCATGATCCTGTCTTCGGGCCGAAGGTCGGCGAGCGCTCTCGGGGGAGGTCGGACCTGGTGATCCTCACCGTCACGCTGAACACCGCTCTGGACATCACCTATCGCGTGCGGTCCCTGCGGCAGCACACGTCCCAGCGGGTGTCGGACGTCGCGGAGCGGCCCGGCGGCAAGGGCGTCAACGTGGCCCGGGTACTGGCGGCGCTGGGCTGTCCGGTGACGGTGACGGGGTTCTCCGGCGGCGGCACGGGCCGGGCGGTGCAGGAGCTGCTGCGGGCGGTGCCGGGCGTGGTGGACGCGCTGGTGCCGGTGTCCGGCACGACCCGCCGCACGATCGCCGTGGTCGACGAGACGACCGGCGGCAGCACGCAGCTGAACGAGCCCGGTCCGGCGATCGGCGCGGCCGAGTGGTCGGCGTTCCGGGAGGTCTACGCGGACCTGCTGGGCTCGGCGTCGGCGGTGGCACTGTGCGGGAGTCTGCCGCCGGGCGTGCCGGTGGGGGCGTACGCGGGGCTGGTGCGGGCGGCTCGCTCGGCGGGCGTGCCGGTGCTGCTGGACACCAGCGGGGAGCCGCTGCGCCGCGGGGTGGCGGCCCGCCCGGACATCGTCAAGCCGAACGCCGACGAGCTGGCCGAACTGACGGGCTCGCACGAGCCGTTGCGGGCGACGCAGGACACCCGCCGCCGGGGTGCGCGGGCGGTGGTGGCCTCGCTGGGTGCCCGGGGGCTGCTCGCGGTGGCGCCGGAGGGCCGCTGGCGGGCCGCTCCGCCGTCCCGGTTGCGCGGCAATCCGACCGGCGCGGGCGACTCGGCGGTGGCGGGCCTGCTGTCGGCCCTGGCGGAGGATCTTCCGTGGCCGGACCGCCTGGCCCGGGCGGTCGCCCTGTCGGCGGCGACGGTCCTGTCCCCGGTGGCGGGCGAGTTCGACCGGGCGGCGTACGAGGGGCTGCTGGACCGGGTGTCGGTCTCCCCGGAGACGGCGGCCGCCTGAAGCCGGGTGCGGGCGGGGGCAACCCGGCTCCCCCGCGCCCGTCTGCTGGCAGGCACCCCGGCTCCGCCACCGTGCACGCCGGGCGGGCCCGGCGTCCGCGGGCCCGGCGTCCGCGGGCGCGGCCGCCCCGGGGCTGCCCCCGGTCCACTCGGGGCTACTCCTTGACCTGGCCTTCCTTCAGCACCAGCTTGTCCAGCAGCACGTCGCACTTGTCGCCGTCGCCGCAGGACAGGGCGATGGTGTTGGTGCCCTTGGTGAGGTTCGGCCAGGCGAACGTGGTGGTCCAGCCCTTGGCGAAGTCGCCGTCGGCGGCGCCCGCGTAGTTCTTCATGTTCAGCTTGCTGCCGAACTCCTTGCCGTTGACGGTCAGCGTCATCGACTGGTCGTCGCCGGCGGTGCTGTACTGGGCGAACAGGGTGTAGACGCCGTCCTTGGGGATGTCGTCGACGGTCCAGGTGACGGAGGCGCCCGGCTGGTTCAGCCCGGTGAGGTAGACGCCGCCGGAGGAGGAGGCGCCCGCGACGTCGGAGGCGGTGGTCACGCCCGGGGACAGCAGCAGCGTCTTGCCCTCGGCCTCCACCGGCTGCATCGGCTTGTCGGCGTCCTCCCCGTCGGCCGACGGGGTCGGCTCGCCGCTCTCGGAGCTGGTGGCGGTGGGGCCGGGCTGGTTGTCGGCGGTGCCGTCGGGGCTGTCGTCGCCGCCGATCATGGCGACGCCGATGCCGATGACGACCGCGGCGACCACGGCGATCGCGCCGATCAGCAGGCCCTTGGTGTTGGGGCCGCGGCGCCCCCCGCCGCCGGTGTTGCCGTAGGACGGTGCCGGGGAGGTGGGAGCGCCGCCGCCCGGCAGGGTCTCCGGGGCGGCGTAGTGCGCGTGGGGCCGGCCGTTCGCGGCCGGCGGCTGCCCGTAGGCGGGCTGCTGCGGGACCGGCTGGCCGTGGGGCGCGCCCTGCGGCTGGCCGTACTGGCGTTCGCCGACCGTCCGCACCCTGCTGACGGAGTTGGGGTAGCCGTAGCCGCCGGAGGGCGGCTGGGCGCCGTTGGCCTGCCCGTCGGCGTACAGGTAGCCGAACGGGTCGTCGTCCTCGGGCGTGCTCGCGCCGTTGTTGCCGGGCGTCATCCCTTGGTACTCCTCAACAGGTGCGGGGCAGATGCGATACAGATGCGTACACGGGTCAGCAGGGCGAGCCTACCCGGTCCCGCTGCCCCAAACGGGTGACTCAGCTCGCACCGCTCCGCTGACCTGCGGGTCAGCCCGCACGTCTGTGCTGTTTGGGACGAGATCGTTTCTCGACGTACATCCGCTCGTCCGCCGACTTCAGGACTTCGTCGGCCGTCATCCCGCAGTGCGCCCAGCCGATGCCGAAGCTGGCGCCCACCCTGACGGCCCGGCCCTCGGCGCGGATCGGCTGGATGATCTCGTTGCGCAGGCGTACGGCGAGGTCCTGGGCGTCGGCCCGGCCGAGCCCGTCGGCGAGGATCACGAACTCGTCGCCGCCGAGCCGGGCGACGGTGTCCCCGTCGCGCACTCCGCGCGACAGGCGCCGGGCGACCTCGATGAGGACGGAGTCCCCGGCGTTGTGCCCGAACCGGTCGTTGATCGACTTGAATCCGTCGAGGTCGCAGAAGAGCACCGCGAGCCCCTTGGTGCCGTCGTCGTGCTCGCCCTGCGGGGCGGCGGTGTGCACATGGTGGTCGTAGGCGTCGTACGCCTCGGCGCCCGGCCGCAGGTCGAAGTCGTGGCCGCGGGCGTCGTAGGCGGGGTGCCCGTAGGCCGCGTCGACGGACTCCAGCTCTCCGGGGTGGCCGGACTGCGGGCGCCGGCACAGCCGGGCGGCCAGCCGCGCGCGCAGTTCGGCGGAGTTCGGCAGGCCGGTGAGGGAGTCGTGGGAGGCGCGGTGGGCGAGCTGGAGCTCGCGGCGCTTGCGCTCCTCTATGTCCTCGACGTGGGTGAGCAGGAAGCGGGGTCCGTCGGCGGCGTCGGCGACGACGGAGTTGCGCAGGCTGACCCAGACGTAGGTGCCGTCGCGGCGGCCCAGCCGCAGCTCGGCGCGGCCGCCCTCGGCGGAGGTCCGCAGCAGGGTGCCGATGTCCTCGGGGTGGACGAGGTCGGAGAAGGAGTAGCGGCGCATCGCGGCGGCGGGGCGGCCCAGCAGGCGGCACAGGGCGTCGTTGGTGCGCAGGATCCGTCCGTGCTGGTCGCCGCCCATCTCGGCGATGGCCATGCCGGAGGGCGCGTACTCGAACGCCTGCCTGAAACTCTCCTCGCTGGCCCGCAGCGCCTGCTGCTCGCGTTCCAGCCGGACCAGGGCGCGCTGCATGTTCGCACGCAGACGCGCGTTGCTGATGGCGATGGCGGCCTGGAAGGCGTACATCTGCAGGGCCTCGCGGCCCCAGGCGCCGGGCCGGCGTCCGTTGCGGGGCCGGTCCACGGAGAGCACGCCGAGCAGCTCGCCGTGCGGGCCGCCCTGGCCGCCCGGCGTGTACATCGGCGCGAAGAGCCGGTCGGCGGGGTGCCACTCGTCCTCGAAGCGGGGCGCGGGGCCGTCGGTGAACCACTGCGGGACGTCGTCGTCGTCGAGGACCCAGCCTTCGGTGTGGGATATGAAGATCAGGTCGCCCCAGGCCTCGCCCATGCTCAGCCGCCGCTCCCAGGAGGTGCGCGAACCGACCCGGCCGGTGATCAGCGCCTCGGCGGCGGGGTTCCCGGAGAGGGCGGCCACGACGAGGTCGCCGTCGGGGCGTACGAGGTTCACGCAGGCGAGTTCGTACCCGAGGGCCTTGACGACTCCGTCGGCCACGGTCTGGAGGGTGTCGGCGAGGCTGCGCGCGGTGTTCATGTCGGCCATGACCTGGTGCAGCTGCCGGAGGGAGGCCAGACGGACGTAGGGCTCGGACTCGGTCTCCATGCTCGCCCTCCCCCCGAGACCTCGCAGCGAATCAAGGGTTGTGTTCGGCGCCGTTTCTGGTGGTGCTTCTGGTGGTGCCCTGTCTGCCTTCTCTGCGTTCTTGGGCTTCCCCGCCACTGAATCACAGCGCGCTGCCCACTCGGTACACAGGGTCAACAATTAGTGCCGCTTGTGACTCAAGTCACAGGCGAACGTGAACAATTGCGTCGGTTTTCTGCGTTCTTCCCGACGCTTCCGCGCTCTTCCCGGCTGTTTGTGGCCCGTTCCCCGCGCGTAAACCCGCCGGAGTTGCACGGGAAAAGGCGCGGTACTTCCCGTGCGGCTCCGTCCGGAGTCCTAGGTCCGCGCTCGGACCGAGGCCCGATGCCGGTGCCACGCCGCGCAGACTAGCGTCTCTTCCGTGCTGAACCGTCCTCGCGCCGCCCTGCCCGTCCCGTCCGCACCCGCCCCGGCCCCGGCCGGCGGGCATCCTGTGGGGGTGAGCAACGACGAGTTCCGGGCCGCCATGTCCCGGCTGGCGGCGGGTGTGGTGCTGGTGACGGCGCAGGAGCCGCCGCTGGATCCGGACGACCCGCTGGCACCGCGCGGCGAGGACGTCGGCATGACGGCCACCGCGTTCCTGTCGGTGTCGCTGGACCCGCCCCTGGTGCTGGTCAGCCTGCGGGACGGCTCGCGCATGGACGACCTGCTGGCCGAGCAGCCGCTGTGGGCGGTGTCCGTGCTCGCGGAGAGCCAGCGCCACATCGCCGGGCGCTTCGCGATGAAGGGCAGGATCAGCGACCGCCTGCTGTTCGAGGACATCGCCTACACCCGTGGCGAGGTGTCCGGGGCGCCCCTGGTGGGCGGTGCGCTGGCGACGCTGGAGTGCAGGACCGAGCAGCGGATGGCGGCCGGGGACCACACGCTGGTGGTGGGCCGGGTGCTCACGGCGCGGGTGCCGAGCGCGGACGGCGGCCCGCTGACCTACTTCCGCGGCCGCTACCGCCGGCTGGGCTGACGGCGCGGCGCGGCGCGGGGACGGAGCGGCGTGGGGACGGAGCGGGCTGCTCGGCAGCCGGGACCGGACCGCTCGGCGGAGGTCACCGGACGGGACGTCGACAGCGGTCGACGGCGGTTGACGAGGGCCACGGGGGCCACGGGGGCCACGGGGGCCACGGGGGACGGTACGCCCGACGGCGGCCCTGCGGCCGGAGGACCGCGCGGCGGGCGCCACCGGCGCGGGACGGCCACAGCGGCGCGGGGCACCACGGCGGCGACCGAGGCCACGGAGGCCGGGCGGCTGCCACGGCGGCCGAGTGCGGGGCGGCGGGGTGAACGCCGACCGGGTGCCCAAAGGGTCTCCGCCGTGGCGGCCGCCCGGCCGGAGGGTCGCCGCCGGGGCGGGAGGTCCGCCGGCCGCAGGGCCGCCGGGCCGCAGGGCCGCCGGGCCGCAGGGCCGCAGGGCCGCCGGCCGGAGGCGAGGCCGCCACGGCGCTGCCCGGCGGACGCACAGCGGCGGGGGCGGCCGCGGCGACGGCCACGGGGACCACGGAGGCTGCGGAAGCGACTGCGGAAGCGGCTACGGAAGCGACTGCGGGGGCGGCCGCAGGAACGGCGGTGAGGGCGGCGGTCGCCGACGGCTCCGGAGGGCGGCGGCGGAGGCGGCTACCGCCAGTCCCGCCCGGAGCGGCCCCGCTTGGTCTCGGCCCGCTGCTTCTTCTGCCGCAGCCGGCGCTCGTTGATGCCGCGGGGCACGCGGGTGGCCCGCCGTTCCCTGGGCGGCGGCGCCGTGGCCTGAGCGAGCAGCGCGGCGAGGCGGACCAGCGCGGCCTCCCGGTTCCGCCACTGGGAGCGGTGCTCGGAGGCCCGTACCACGACCACCCCGTCGACGAGGCGGCCGGCCAGCCGCTCCAGCGCGCGCCGCTTCCACACCTCGGGCAGCGCCGTGGTCGCCGCGAGGTCGAAACGCAACTCGGCCTGGGAGTCGCTGGTGTTGACGTGCTGACCGCCCGGCCCGGAGGACCGCGAGAAACGCCACACGAGTTCGCCCTCGGGCAGCGGGACGGAGCCGCGGATGAGATGGGGACCGGACATGCCGTCCATGGTCCCGTTTCCGGCCGGTTCCCGTCATGCGAATTACGCGGCGGCCCGGTTCACGGTAAAGAAAGTAAAGAGAACTGGAACCTGTGACACACCTCCAGGCGTTCATGGGGGTAGCTGTAGGTTCGTCGTACGCAACGAGGGAAGGGACTCCCAACAATGGCTGTAAGCCTGTCCAAGGGCGGCAACGTCTCGCTCACCAAGGAAGCTCCGGGCCTGACCGCCGTCACCGTGGGCCTCGGCTGGGACGTCCGCACCACCACGGGCACGGACTTCGACCTCGACGCCTCCGCGATCGCGGTCAACGCGCAGGGCCGGGTGTACTCCGACGCCCACTTCGTCTTCTTCAACAACAAGCAGACCCCGGACAACACGATCGTCCACACCGGCGACAACCGCACCGGTGAGGGCGCGGGCGACGACGAGGCGATCAACGTCAACCTGTCCGCCCTCCCGGCCGACGTCGACAAGATCGTCTTCCCGGTCTCGATCTACGACGCGGAATCCCGCTCGCAGAACTTCGGCCAGGTCCGCAACGCCTACATCCGCATCGTCAACCAGGCGGGCGGCGCCGAGATCGCCCGCTACGACCTGTCGGAGGACGCCGCGACCGAGACCGCGATGGTCTTCGGCGAGCTCTACCGCAACGGCGCGGAGTGGAAGTTCCGCGCCGTCGGCCAGGGCTACGCCTCGGGCCTCGTGGGCATCGCGCAGGACTTCGGCGTCAACGTCTGACCACCTGCCGCCCGGCACTCCGGACCGCCCGGAGGCCCCGCACCGCATTCCGCCGCGGTCCGGGGCCTCCGGCCTGTCCGCCGCCCGACACGGACGGCGCCAAACGGCCGCCGTCCGGGGCCCGCGTCGAGGCCGGGGCCGCTTCGGGCAGGGGCCGCTTCGGGCAGGGGCCCGCGGTAGCGTGCCCCGATGATCCTCACCCGCCTGTCCACCGGCCCCGGCCAGGACATCCCGGCGCCGCTGCTGACGGAACTCACCGCCCTCTACGCCGCAAACCACGCCTTCTTCGCTCTCAGCGGCGACTTCCCGGACCCCGGCGACATCCGGCCCGAGCAGGTGGCCGCCGCGCTCGCCGACGAACTCGCCCGGCCGGGCGCCGACGTGCTGCTGGCCCGTGTCGGGGGGCGGTTGGCCGGGATCGCGATCACCCTGGCGGACCACCCCGATCCGGCCGACCCGGACCCCTGGATCGGGCTGCTGATGATCGACGCCTCGCTGCACGGGCAGGGGCACGGCCGACGGATCGCGGCCGGGATCGAGGACCGTTTCCGCGCCTCCGGCCGGGCCGCCGTACGGCTGGCCGTCCTGGACGGCAACGCGGCCGGGCTGGCCTTCTGGACCGCGCTCGGCTACGAGACCGTCGGCCACCGTCCGGACCGCGAGCGGGGCCGCCCCTGCACGGTGCTGCGCAAGCCGCTGCGGAGAGCGCGCCGGGCCGCGCGGATCGCCGTGGTGGGCCCGGCGGGCGAGGTCTTCCTCTTCCGGTACGACAACGAGGAGACCGGCGTCCACTGGGCGCTGCCCGGCGGCGGCCTGGACCCCGGCGAGTCGCCCCGCGCGGGCGCCCTGCGCGAACTGCGGGAGGAGACGGGCTGGACGGACCTGGAGCCGGGGCCGCTGCTCACGACCTGGGAACACGACTTCGCCCACTCGGGTCTGCCCGTCCGGCAGCACGAGCACATCTACGTCACCCGGGGCCCGCGCCGGGAACCGGCCGGGGACCTCACCGCCGCGCATGCGCTGGACCGGATCCTCGCCGGGCGCTGGTGGACCCGCGAGGAACTCGCCGAGCAGCCCGAGCCGGTGCAGCCGCCGGACCTGGCACGGCTGCTGGACGCCTGGGAGTCGGCCACGGCCGGCTGACCCCTGCTCCGCGCGGGACACCGGCCGGACTTCGGCGGGGCAGAACGGCACGGACCGGAACAGCGCCGGCACCGGCCGATGCCGGTGCCGGCCGGTGCCGGTGCCGGCCGATGCCGGTGCCGGCCGATGCCGGTGCCGGCCGATGCCGGTGCCGGCCGATGCCGGTGCCGGCCGATGCCGGTGCCGGCCGATGCCGGTGCCGGCCGATGCCGGTGCCGGCCGATGCCGGTGCCGGCCGATGCCGGTGCCGGCCGATGCCGGTGCCGGCCGATGCCGGTGCCGGTGGAGGCGGTGCCGGTGGAGGCGGTGCCGGTTCCGGTGGAGGCCGGACCGGTGGAGGCCGGACCGGTGGAGGCCGGACCGGTGGAGGCCGGACCGGTGGAGGCCGGACCGGTGGAGGCCGGACCGGTGGAGGCCGGACCGGTGGAGGCCGGACCGGTACCGGTGGAGGCGGTCGGGTCAGCAGGGGCGTCCGGTCCGGCCCGCGCCCGCGGGCCTGCCCTCCGGGCCACCGGGCCACCGGGCCACCGGGCCGGACCCGACACCAGGGCCGCCCCCGGACCCTACGGCCTCGGGCGCCGGGGTCAGCCCGGGACACCGCGGCCGGCCCGGGCGTCAGGGCCGGTCCGGCTTCCCGTCGCCGTGGAGCCAGTCCGTCCAGATCCCGGAGAAGTCCTCGTCCGGGGCCTGCTCCTGCACGTACGCCGTGAAGTCCGCGGTGTCCGCGGTGCCGTGACGGTGGGAGGCGGCCCAGCCGCGCAGCAGCGCGCGGAAACGGTCGTCGCCGATCCGCTGCCGGACCTTGTGCAGAACCATCGCGCCCCGCTGGTAGACGGGGTCGGCGGTCAGGTGCGCGGGACCGTCCTGGCGTGCGGGCGGGAACGCCCACAGGTCCGGGTAGGCGTCCTCGCCCCGCTCGTACAGCCGGGTGAAGGTGTCCTGTGCGCTGTCGCCGCCGTGCTCCTCCTCCCACAGCCACTCCGCGTACGTCGCGAAGCCCTCGCTGAGCCAGAGGTCCCGCCAGGTCCGCGGGGTGACGGAGTCGCCGTACCACTGGTGGGCCAGCTCGTGCACCATCAGCACCACGTCCGGCGCGCCCGGGTAGACGGGGCGGTTCTGCGTCTCCAGGGCGTACTCGACGTCCTCGTCGCGCTCGACGATCGCGCCCGTGGAGGAGAACGGGTACGGGCCGAAGGTGTCCTCGGCCCAGGACACCACCTCCGGCAGCCTCTTCAGCACGCCCCGGGCGGCGTCCGCCTCGACCGGGTCCACGGCCGTGTACACGGGCAGCCCGTCGCGGGTGTCCGTCCGGGTGATCTCGTAGCGGCCGATCGCGATCGCGGCGGCATGGCTGGCCACCGGTTCGGCCGCGTGCCAGAGGAAGGTGGTGCGGCCGCCGCGGCCGGTGCGCCGCCCGGCCGGTTCGCCGACGGACACGGCCGTCAGACCGCGCGGGACGGTGACCTCGATGTCGTACGACGCCTTGTCGGAGGGGTGGTGGTTGCCGGGGAACCAGGCGGCCGAGCCCACCGGTTCACCCAGTGCGAGCGCCCCGTCGGCGGTGGGCAGCCAGCCCTCCTCGGTACCGTCGGGGTCGGTGACGGTCTCGGGCCGGCCCGCGTAGCGGACCGTGACGGTGAAGGTGGCGCCCTCTGCGGGCTCCTCGTGCGGACGGACCGTCAGTTCGTACCCGGCGCGGTTCCAGCGGGCCTTCCGGCCGTCGACGGTGACCTCGTGGACGTTCAGGCCGCGCAGGTCCAGGTTGAAGGCGGAGAGGTCCTGGGTGGCCCGGGCGGTGATCACCGCGCTGCCGGTCAGATGGCGGCGGGTGGGGTCGTAGGCGAGCGCGAGGGCGTAGTGGGTGACGTCGTAGCCGCCGTTGCCCGCCTTGGGGAAGTACGGGTCGCGCAGTCCCGCCGCGCCCGGAGTGCCCCGTACCCCGTCACTGCAGGCGACCGGCGCGAGGGCGAGGCAGGCGACCAGGGCGAGGCGGACGACGGGTGCGACGGGCGCGAAACGGGACACTCCCCGATCCTATGGCGGTCCTCCGCCCCGCCCGTCGGGATCGCGACAGCCGCACCCGGCCCTCGGAGCGGCCGCAGCCGGCCCTCGGGGGACGGCCGGGGCGCCCACGTCGGCCGCTCACGGGGACGGCCCTCGGGGACGCCCGGGACGGCCCTCGCAGGGACGGCCCGCAGCTGGGCGGCGGGCCCCCGAGCCGGCCGGGCACCGGCCGCGCCGCTGGTGCCGCGGCCGGTGCCCGGCGCTTGCCCGTCGAGGGGCGGCGTCCGGTGCGTGCTCCCGGCGGGCCGGCCGGAGGCCCTCGTACGGGACGGCGGCTTCCAGGGGCGGTGCGGCGAGCGTCGCCTGCCGCGCCACCAGGTCACGCCGCCGGGCGCCGGGCGCCGGGCGGACGGCGACGGCCCCCGGGGCGGTCGGCGACGGGCAGGGGCAGCGGGCGACGGGCGACGGCCTCCGGGCGCCGCCCGGTGTGCCGGCCCGGGCCGCCGCCGGTCCGCGCCGGTCCCCGGGCGGCGCGGACCGGGCGCCGTGGGCGTGACACCATCGGCTCCGTGCTCGACATCGGCTACGCCCTCTCCAACCGCTTCCCCGACCCGCCCCAGACGGACTACCGGCGGGCGGACGTGCACGCCCTGCGGCACGACCTGTTCTGCGGGGACGTGTACCTCGCCGACACGAAGGCGGACCGCGAACTGTCCACAGCCTGGGGATGGGTGCCGGTGCTCGACTTCGCGTGGGCGCTGTGCGACATCGTGGAGCGGCTCGACCGGGACCCGGCCGGTTCCCGCGCCTCCCGCCCGCAACACGCCGAGCTGGACTTCACCGAGTCCACCGACCGGATGCTGTTCGAGCGCCGGTTCGGCTGGGTGGACATCGAGGCCGACTGGATGCCGGCCGAGGAGGCACCGCTGTCCTTCTCCCACTCCGAACTGCGCCGTGAGGCCCGCGACTTCCTGCACGATCTCGTCGCCGACCTGTCCGACCTGCACGAGGACCTCGGCGAGAACCCCGCTGTCTGGACCCTCCAGGCGCGTTTCCCCCGGCTGCGCTGAGCCCCGGCGGACCGCGGGCCGCCCCTGCCGCCGGGCATCACCGGCCCCGGGCACCCCCGGCAGGGAGCACCCCGCCTCCGGCCGGCGGCCCTCAGGAGCCCGCCCCCAACGGCAGGCCGGGCTCCCTCACCTCTCGACCGCCACCCCCAGTGCCGCGGCCAGTACCGGCGCCAGGTCCAGCAGCTGGGCCGTACTGATCACCGAGCCCGCGAGCCGGTCCACCCCGCGCGCGATCTCCAGCGGGGCAGCGCCACGCAGGTCGACGTCCTTGAGCGTCGCCGAGCTGAAGTCGGCCCCCTTCAGCGCGCAGTCGACGAACTCCACCCGCTCCAGCTGCGCCCCGCCGAAGTCCGGTTCGACGAGGACACAGCTCTCGAAGACGACGTCTCTGAGCCGTGCGGCGCGCAGGTTGAGGTAGTCGAGCTTGCCGCCGCGGACGACGACCCGCTCCAGCACCGCCCCGTGCAGCTGCACCCCGCCGAGGCGCGCGTCGAGCAGCTCGGTGTCCCGCAGCGTCGCCTCCGACAGGCGCGTGCCGACCCCGCGGGCGCCGGAGAGCACCGAGTCGAGGAAGCGGGCGTGGTGCAACCGCGTCTCGTCCAGCACGCACCCGGTCAGCGCGCAGTCCATGAAGCGGGCGCCCGCCCCGTCCTGCCCGGCCAGGTCGCTCTCGTGCAGCTCCAGGCCGTCGTAGTCGCCGTCCGGCTCCAGCCGCCCGCCGTCCCACCGCTCCAGCGCGGGCAGCCGCACCTCGGGCCGTCGCGCCGCTTTCCTGCCCGCCCCCGCGGGCCGTCCGATCGCCATGCCCCCATCGTGCACCCCGCCACCGACAACGCCCCGCTCGACGGGTGCCGCTCCGCTCCGGCGGCCTGCCCTCCGGCGGGGCCGAGGCCGTAGCGGCGGGGTGTCCGACGGCAGGGTGTCCGACGGCAGGGTGTCCGACGGCAGGGTGTCCGACGGCGGGCCCACCGCGGCCGGCGCCGCTCGGGCAGGCCGCGGCGGGGCATCCGCACCGGGCGCGCCGGGCGGCCCGGGCTCCTCAGTGCCGTCCGGCCAGCCGGTCCGCGGCCCGTGCCAGCCACGACGACTCCGTACGGTGCGTGCTCAGCTCCCGCCGGTCCGCCGCACGGTAGGTGGCGTACATGCCGTGCACCCCGAGCCAGCGCAGCGGCTCCGGCTCCCACCTGCGCACCGCGTGCCCGACCCACGGCAGGCCGGTCAGCGGGGTCTCGCCGCCCTCCCCCGAGTCGTGCCGCACCAGGTCCCGCAGGGTGCGGGCGGCGAGGTTGGCGGTGGCCACGCCCGAGCCGACGTAGCCGCCCGCCCAGCCCAGGCCGGTCGACCGGTCCAGGGCGACCGTCGCGCACCAGTCGCGCGGCACGGCCAGCACGCCCGACCAGGCGTGCGCGAGACCCGCCCCGGCCAGGGACGGGAAGAAGCGCACCAGGATCTCCCGGAGCGCCTCGACGGTCTCCGCCCGCGTCCGGCCGTCGTTGTCCGTCCTCGACCCGTAGCGGTACGGCATCCCGCGGCCGCCCAGCGCGATCCGCCCGTCGGCGGTGCGCTGCGCGTACATGTAGGCGTGCGCCATGTCGCCGAGGGTCTCGCGGCCCTCCCAGCCCAGCGACGCCCACTGCTCGCCGGTCAGCGGCTCGGTGACGACCATCGAGGAGTTCATCGGCAGCCAGGTGCGGCGCTGGCCCCTGAGCGCCGCGGTGAACCCCTCGGTGCAGCGCAGCACGTACGGCGCGCGGACGGTGCCGTAGGGGGTGACCGCGTGCCCGGGGCGGATCTCCGTCACCGGGGTGCCCTCGTGGACGGTGACGCCGAGTGCCTCGACCACCGCCGCCAGTCCCCTGACCAGCTTCACCGGATGCAGCCGGGCGCCGTGCGGGGTCCACGACGACCCGACCGCGCCCGCCACGCGGATCCGCCCGGCCGTCTCCCGCGCCCCGTACAGCTCGCGGTCGGTCTCGCCGTACGTCAGCTCGTGCTCGTGGAACGCCTTCAGCCGGGCCAGCTGCGCGGGAGTGGTCGCCACCTCCAGCACACCGCCCTGGTGCACGTCGGCCTCGATCCGCTCGGCGGCGAGCACGGCGACGACCTCGTCGACGGTGTCGTTCATGGCCCGCTGGAGCCGCGTCGCGGCCGGCCGGCCGTGCAGGCGGGCGTACCGGTCGCGGCCGGCGATGCCGTTGTACAGCCAGCCGCCGTTGCGCCCGGAGGCGCCGTAGCCGCAGAACCGCTGCTCCAGCACGGTGACCTTCAGCGACGGCACGGCCTTCTTCAGGTAGTACGCCGTCCACAGGCCGGTGTATCCGCCGCCGACCACGACCACGTCGGCGGTCCGGTCGCCCGGGAGCGGCTCCCGGACGGGCGGGAGCCCGTCGTCCGCGAACCAGAAGGAGACGCCGCCGTTGACCACACCGCTGCCGACCACACCGCTGCTCATGCCGCGGACGCTAACCCGGCCCGGTGGCCGCTGTCTCCTTCGGATTTCGTGCTCTTCGCACCGCCTCCGGCCGGCGGACTGCGCCCCGCCCCGGCGGCAGCACGACGGGGTGCCCGAGATGGCCGGGATGACCGGGATCGGCCCTGCGTGGGCTCCGTCGGCAGCCCCGTCCGCGGCGCCCCGGACACGGCGGGGACCACGGCCGGGAGCACGGCGGCGCGCCACGGCGACGAAATCCGGAGCCCCGCCGTCCGGGCCACGGCCGTGGTCAGGAACCGCCGGGTGCGGGCCTGTCCGCGCCGGGCTCCCGAACCGGCCCGGCCCCGAGCGCCTCGCGCGCGGCGGTGACGAACCCGTCACTCGTCGCGGAGCGGACCCGCAGGGCGTGCGTCCGGGCGGACGGATCAAGCCCGGCGGCGCATTCCTGCGCGGCGGGATGCGCGCGTACGACCCGCGCATGCTCACGAAACTCGGCCGCTGTGCCCTGCACCACGGCGGCTCCCAGCACCACGGCGGCTCCCAGCACCACGGCGGCTCCCAGCTCCGCGACGCTCTCCGGTCCCGTCAGGCGGACCCGGATGCAGGCCCCGTCCAGCGCCCTGCGTGCGGCGAACCCCGCCTCCCGGTGCGGTGGCTCGGCGAACGGGCTCGCCGTCCACCCGCTGTCCAACACCCGGTGGGCGGCGTCCACCCGGGAGAGAAACCGCTCGTACGACTCCCGCCGCATGTCCCTGCGGGTGTTCGCGCGCCGCTCGGCGCGTTCCTCCCCGGCCGGCAGGGCCTGGTGGCGCAGTTGCCTGCCGGTCGTCCAGGCCGAGACCGAGCCCGCCGGCGCTGCGGCGGTCAGGGTCGACAGCGAGGTGGTCAGGGCCACCGCCACGGTGTCATTCACGGGCGCCATTGTCCGGGACGCCTGCGACGGCGCCCTCGGGTGCCCCGCCACGCCGCGCTACGCCCAAGGCAGGGCCGGGCCGGGCAGGGCCGGGCAGGGCAGGACGGCCTCCCGTCCGGCGCGGAGGCCGCCGGCCCCGAGGTGCCGGTGGCGCCACCGACGCGGCGGGCCGGCGCGACCGTGGACCGCGGGGCGCCGGTGGTGCGGCGGGCGCGTGAATGGGCGGGTGACGGCGAGTGACCCGGACGTCCGCACCGGGCCCGGCTTCCGCATCCGGGTAGGCATGCCTGCGAGGATCGGCGCGTCGGAAGGAGGCCGTGGCCGTGACGAGCGACGCGGGGCACGAACAGGCACCGGCTCCGGAAGACCTGCGCACGACCGCCAAGGGGTGGCAGGGCGTGCAACTGGCCGTTCTGGGCTTCGTCGGACTGTGCGGGGTGCTCAAGGACAGCGGCCCGCCGGGGGTCCCGCACGGCATCCAGGTGGCGGCCGGGGTACTGGCACTGAGCGCCCTGGCCATCGCCTGCTGCGCCGTCTTCTTCGTCGCCCTGGCCGCCTGGCCCCTGTACCGCACCGGACCCCGCCCGGCCGCACGCCGGCGGACGGGCCGCGCCCTGCGCACCGGAATCGCCCTGACCTTCACGGCCGTCGCACTGCTCGCTCTGTCCGCGGCCGCTTCCTGGTGGCCCGCGACGGCGGACACGGCGGACAAGGCCGGCACCACGGGCGCCGCGGCGCGGAGTCTCGTCCGCGTGGGCACCAGGACGGGCACCGCCTGCGGGTCTCTGGGCGAGAGCGGCTACGGGTTCCTGACCCTCAGGTCGGACGGTCGCACCCTGACCCTGGCACTCGGCGAGGTCACGGCCCTGCAGCCGGTGCCGTCCTGCGGCTGACCGGATGCCGGGACAGGGCACCCGCCCGCGGCGGCCCCGCCCCGCCCGGCCCGGCGACGGTGCCTGCTCCCGGGCCCGTACCCGCGCCACAGGGCCGCGGCACTCCGGCAGGCCGGCCGGGCGCCGGTCCGACGGGGGCGGAGGCGGCGCGGCGTGGTCAGGGGGCGCTCGCCGACGGCGGCGAGGGGGCGCCCGTGGCCGCGACCGGCCCGGCGGCCCAGCGTTCGTCGCCGGCCACGGAGGTCCCCTTGAGCACCAGGGGCAGCACGTCCTCGGTGGACGTGCCGACGGGGACGATGACCTGGTCGGACCGCGGCTTGGAGTGGATCGCCCCGTCCTCACCGATGACGAAGGTCATCCGCGATCGCTTCTCGGGGTCGTCGGACGTGCAGGGCCGGATCCCGACACCCGCGGCGTTTCCGTCGGCCTTGAGGCAGAAGTCGGGGTCGGCCTCGTTGTGCAGGCGCCCCTCGGTGTCGAAGACCCACCGCTGGGTCTGCCCCGGACCGCAGGGCGCGGCGACGGCGTTGACGCGCTTGTCCACCACCTGGTTCTCCACGTCCAGGCACAGCCCGGTGGCCACATGGACGATCTGGGAGGGTGTGCCGACGGGGACCGGCGCGAGCGGCTCCCCGCCGGGTGCCGGAGCGGAGCCGTCCGACGGCGTTCCGCCGACGGGACGGGAGGGCGTGGCGGACGGGGCCGGAGCGGAGGCCGACCGGCTCGGCCCGGGGCGTTCGAGACCGCTGACGTCCCAGCTCTCGGGCAGGACGTCGTATGCCACCACGGCGGCCACCGCGACCACCACGACCACCACGGCGATGCCGCCGACGGCTCTGCCGGCCCGTCCCGGGACGGAGCGATGGGCGTGCCTGGTGCGGGCGGAGCCCTTCGAGACCTCGACCGGCGCGGCGAGCACCTCGATCGGGGCCTCCCGGCCGTCCGTGCCGGCCGGGGTGGGCTGTTCGGGCGGATCCGGCTCCGCGGTGCCGTGCACCGGGACGCGCTCGGTGTAGCCAGCGCCGCCCCACTGCAGCAGTCCCTCGGCCAGCACGGTCCGCGGACTTGCGGACATGCTGGTGAGTCTGGACAGCAGGACCCCGCAGTCGGTGCAGTGGGCCAGGTGCGCGGCCAGATCGGGGTGCCGGACGCCGTCCCGTGCCTGCGCTGCGGCCTCGACGATGCGCTGGAAGCCACGGCATTCCGCGGTGCCGCGTCGGGACAGGTGCTCCCGCACATAGGCGTCCCGCATGGCGAGCTGCGCCTTGGCCGCGAGGTCGGGGACGGTGTCCGGGGTGGTGCCCAGGTTCGTGGCGACCTCGGAGTGCGGCTCGTCGTCGACGACCGCGTACCACAGCGCGGACCTCAGCCGCTCCGGCAGCTGGTAGAAGGCGCTGACCATGGCGTCGGGCGCCTTGGGCCGGACCGTGGTGTCCGCGGTCTCGGCCCAGGCCAGGAAGTCGGGCCGCAGCCGCCTTCGCCGGTCGTCCGCAGCCCAGGCGAGCGCGGTCTCGCGTACGTGGGTCAGTGTGTGGTGCCGCCAGGTCCCCGACGGATCGACCCCGTCAGCGGCTTCCTCCAGCGCCCGGAAGAACGCCTCGCCGGCCAGCCGCCTGCCGGCCGCCCCGCTGGTGGTGCAGAGCTGCGCGTACGCCACGACGGCGGGCAGATGCCTGCGCTGCAGCTCCCGGATGGCCGCCCCTTCGGCCTCGCCGCCGGAACGCAGGTCCTCGACGAGGTCGGTCTCCGACGAGAGGTCCCGGATCACCTCGTCCGGGGGAATGCGTTCGCCTTCCGTGTCCGAACGCGTCACAGCAGGGCCTCGCTCTCTCGCATTCCTCCGCGCCTGGCGGGCAGGAACTCATGTGGCACGGCCGGGCCTGCGACCGGTCCCAGAGTGGGTCTCAAAGGAAGGGCACAGCTTCATACGGAACGGACGCGCGCGGTGTTCAGTCCCCGCCAGGGCTCAGCCCCCGCCAGGCTCAGCCCCCGTCGCGCACCGGCGTGACGCCCTGTGAGATCAGCCGCTGCTGCCGCAGCATGCACGGCAGTTCCGGCACTCGGCACAAGCCTTGGGTGCGCCGTCACCACGGCTTGGCAGTCCGCCATCGAGGCGTCGGCGTGCACCCGGGCTCCGGATTCCCCCCCCGAGCACTCAGACACTGATGCCTTCCCGCTGCCAAACCTTCGCGTCATGGGTGGCACCGTGACCGAGTCGCTGCTTCAACTTCAGCAGCAGCTGCGGCACTTTCCTGGTCATCCGGCAGAAACGCGGCCCTTGCCAGCTCTCGAGTCACGGGGTCCGGCGATCGAAGGGCCAGGTTCAGACGCCACTGCACCAGAAGATGGACCTGGGAGACGAAACCGGCCGAGAGCACGCAGTCGTCAAGATCTGTGGATGAGGACCCGTCGCACTCTTGCGCAGGTCACTGACTGAGGAGGACGATCAGCCCACGTCCGGTTCGGGCTGCTTCCTCCAACCATTCCTGGTGGAAGCAGACGATGCTGTGAAAATGCTCGATGTCGCGGACATCGTGCCTGGTGATGCGTGGCGGCATTGCGGCGCTCACAGCGGCGTGTTCGATCTCTGGCCACGGCACCGCTCGCGCGTGCTCGAGTACTGCACGGACCGTTGCCGGCCGCATCGAGTAGTACGTTTCGTGCTTCGCAAGTTCGATGCCGGCATCGTCAGCCAGGTCATCAGGCGGCTCCGGGCACCCCTGCCCGAGATCGTGGTAGACGGAGCCGAGGAATGCATCAGCCCTATCGCGCAGCAGGCCGGGAAGCTGGCGACGCAAGATCTCGTAGTAGAAGCCGGCTTCGATGAAGTCGAAGCCGCGGTAGTCGCGTTCGATCGCGAATGAAAGATCGTCACCGTTCGGGTTCTCGGGCGCATCCCAATAGAAGTCGGTGCCACCAGACTCCCGGCAGGCCTCAACGGCAGGACCCCACTCGGCGATCTGGCAGATGACGTCGAAGCTCATCACTCCTCCTGGCAATCGGTCTTGATACTCCGGTCTGGTTTCGCGATCTTGTAGTGACCCTGGCTGGGAACGTGTACGGCCACCGCGTGATCATCGGTTGGTGTGCGGCAAACGAAGATCGTGCGGTGGCCTCAGGCCATAGCGTAGGCCCTGCCCACTGGCGGGTGATGTTCGACCAGGTCATGGCCCGGACCGCGGGTCGTCTCGGCCGAGTTGAGCCGAGGAAGAGTGCCCGCGCCCATCTGCTCGGGCGTTCGAGGGGCGGGGGCTGCACCGGCGGACCGGCGCCAACGGAACCCGCGAACTCAACCTGGGGCACTACGCGGTGTGCGGGATGCTCGGCTCGTCCGGGCTCGTCGAGCCCACGGACGCCATGCTCGACGGCCTGGCCGACGCGATCCGGTGGCTGCAGGGCGGCGCCGGCGAGCCCGCGGTCGGCGGCGAGACGATCGCCCGGTACCGGGTACGGATCGGCGGCCTGGAGTACGGCCACGGCGCGCACGGCGAGCACGCCACCGAGGTCGGCCAGGCCCTCGTCAAGGCCGGGCACGGCGAGCGCTGCAAGATCGGGCCTCCTCGGCCTCGGCTCCGTCACCGCGTTCGTCGTCGAGTACGCCGCCCCACACGACGACGGCTACAGCGTCGGCACCGCGGCGGTCCTCGCCCTCGCCGGCTTCGGCACCGGCGTGCTCTCCCACTTCGGGTTCTGGAAGCCGGTCGGTGTCTCCGCGAAGGCGCAGGACTCCTTCGTCAAGGCAGCCTGATCCTTCCCCATGAGCGCATCGGGGAGGCGGTGGTGGCGGCTCGGCGCGAGCAAGGCAGCGTCCTGGTCCGGGAGCCCCGCCCGGCGCAGCGCCCGAGCGTCGGCCCGGCCGGCTCCTGGACGCCCCGCTCGAAGACCTGGGGCTGTGACCACGGCAGAAGGCTGACGCCGGGCCCCGCCCGCTTCGGCGAGCGGGCGGCCTTCGGTCACGCTTGGGCCCAGCGAGGACCCAGCGCGCGACGAGCCCGGCCGATGACGTTCTGCGCGTCCGCCCCGTACACCGCCGACTCACTGAGCGTCTGCCACACCCGCAGGTACGTCGCCACCGAGTCGGCGTCGTCCAGCCACAGCTCGGCGTGCCAGTCCTCGACGACGACGCGCCGGTCGTCGTATATCCAGAACGAGTTGCCGGGGAAGATCTTCAGCGAAGCTGTGAAGGGGATCACCCCGAGCTCCAGGGTGTCCAGCCCGATGACCCCCATGAGCCGGTCGAGCTGCGCGGCGAGCACCGAGGGCGGGCAGACCAGGGCGTGAAGCACGCCCTCCCACATCATGACTCGGTAGCGGCGGCCCGGCTCGCTCAGCCCAGCCTGCCGCTGAATACGCGCCCGAACGGCGTCCTCGGTGTCGCGCGGCGACCGCATCAGGTTCGCGTGCCGAGTGAGGACGTGGCGGGCGTAGTCCGCCGTCTGGAGCATCCCGGGGACAAGGACGTTCTCCCAGATGGTGAGGACCTGCGTGCGGTCGTGCTCGGCCGTGATGGCGTCCTGCACCGGCCGGTGCCCAGAAGCCAGCTGACGGCGCCACGACCGGATGTGCGACTCGAAGCCGCGGAGTTGAGCGAGGAGACCGGCGAGCGCTTCGGGCTGGCCGGTCGCCTCCGTCCACTCCTGGAGGTCCTCGGCCGTCGCGGTCTGTCGGCCATTCTCCAGCTTGGAGATACGCACCTTGGTCCAGCGCGGGCCGAGGCGCTCGGCGAGCTGGCTCCCGGTGAGCCGACCATCAGGGCACGCCAGCCGGAGTTCCCGGAGCCGTACCCCGAGGGCCTCGCGTGCCTGCTGATAGTCGGTGCTCACCGGACCTCACGTCATGCGCTGTCGATCTCGAACCGTGCGTAGGGGACTGCATAGTGCCAGGCCGCATCCCTTGCCTGGCAGTACCGGTTGACGGCGGCCGGCTCGGTGATGAGCTCGGCGCCGGTCAGGTTGTCGTCCTCGTCGAAGAGGAGGCGGGCGACGAGTCGGGAGTCGAACAGCCAGAAGTCCTCCGCAGGGAGGTGCAGTTCCTCGGCCCGGGCGCGGGACAGGTTGCGGATGTCCTCGCCGACAGCGCAGTTGCGGGCCGCGTTGCTGCGGAGGTACAGCTGTCCTGGGGTGGCGGGGCTGTCGACCAGGCGCACGCGCTCGAACCGCCGTCCCTGCTCGGTGGCCTCGCGCACGCCCTTGCACCAGGCGTCGTCATAGTCCCAGTCGATCCGCGCGCCCCTCGCGAACTGGGCCCACTCCTCGGTCTGCTCGTCGCTCGCGTACCGGCGCCGGGTCTCCAGCCGCCAGGCCGTGTGCTTGAACGCGGTGAACAGCGCGTCGAACTCGTCGCCGGCGTTGATGAGCCGGGGCGTCTCGTCGCGCGGCCCGAAGTCCACCAGCGTGTTCCTCGGAATGACGATGGCCACCTCGCCCTCGTCGAGGTGCTGAAGCTGGGCGACGTCCGATGGGTCGTTGAGCGGCGGGCCGTGCACGATGACCTCACCCGTGTCGAGATCCTCGTGGACGCCGGGGCAGCCGCCTCCACCGGAGGGGTGCCGTTGAACCGTAAGCGCCGCATGGTCCCCTCCCAGGGTCGTGATGTGGGGCCAGCCTCCCCGACGCCGACCGCTCAGACACGACACCTGACCCACTCTCTTGAGAAACGTCACGCAACTCCGGCGAGGCGTCAAGAAACTCTGCGCAACTCGACGGGCGCCTGGCAACTCGGCCAGCCTACGGTCCTGTTCATGGCCGAGACCAACACGCTGCACCAACTGGACGGCGTCGACGCATTCGCCGAGGTGGAGTCCCTCCGCTCGGCGCTGGACGACGCCGGGATCGTCCTGCCGTGCCTCGGCGTCGATCCGGGCTCGCCCGCCCTCCGCCTGGTGGACCTCGGGCGGGTGCACGCGGACGTCGCCCCGAAGCTCGCCACCGCACTCCAGCGAGGAGCAGCCGCGTGACCGCCGCGTACAGGATCAGCGCCGTCCCCCCGAGCGTCGTGAGCGCGCTCGGCCTCCCCCCGCTGGAGGGGCTGACGGGGGGCCAGGCCCGGGGCGTCGAGTGCGTGTGGTGCCGCACGCCGCTCAGCACCGAGAGCGCCCTCGACATGGGCGAGCACGGCACCGCGGCCGACGGCCGGCGCTGGTACCCGCGCGCCTGCCACCCGTGTACGGGCGAGCAGGCGTACGGCGCCCTGTTCAGCCACGCACCGGGCTGCCGGGCGTGCACCGACTCCGGGGCAGGCTGCGACGTCGGCCGCACCCTGGTGCGCCTGGCCCGGCAGGGCCGCCGATGACGCAGGAGCAGCGGCCGCGGCCGCTGGCGGAGCGGCTGCGGGAGGCGGAGCGGTCCGCCGGCCGGGCGGGCGGCTACTGCTGGCTGGCGCACCCGGACGGCGGCGCGACCTGCACACGGCGCCCGCACAGCGACGGCCGGCACGTGGACCACTACAACGGCCGGACCTCCCACACGGACACGCACGGCACGGTGTGGGTGGAGTAGCCCGGGACCTGCGGCCGCTCCTACTGCCCCGTCGGGGTGGCCGCACCGGGATCCTGCGGCCGGCCGGTCATGGGCGGTGCGGGTCGTGGGTGGGAGCGGCCGCCCGACGGCGTGCAGGACCGGACGGCCGCCCGAAGGTCGGCCGGTTCTCGCTCAAGGCGCCGGGCGCGGTCGGCCTGGGCCGGCACGCTCGTTCTGTACACCGGACGCTCGGCTCCACCGCAGCAGAAGAGATGTCTCATGTCTGGACGCTTGCGACGCAACGTCTACGGCTCTGCGCTGCTTCCGGCGACCCCTCGCCAGCCCTGGAGCGGGTCGGCGCAGTAGGCCCGCAAGGGGGATGTCGAGAGCCTGCGCGAGGAGCAGGAGATCGGCGTACCGGGGGTCGGTGACCGCGTTCTCGTAACGCTGGATGGTTCGACGTTCGACTCCCCTGCGCTCGGCCAGCTGGTCTTGTGAGAGGTGAGCTGCGCGGCGATGAGCGGGGATGCGCCGGCCGAGGGCCAGCCTCTCTGGCATGTGCCCCAGGACGCAGGCGGGGCTTAAAATCGAACACACGTTCACTTGTGCGAGTGGCTCCGCTTGGCGCGAGCGCTTCCTGGGCACGAGCGCCGACGCGAGCAGTGCGCGTGGCCCCTGAGCGTGATCGTTCGGGAGGGCTCTAGGAGATCGACTCCAGCAGCCAGGGTGCATCGAGCCTGTGGGCAGGGTGCAGTCAGGCTGGGTCCGACTTCACGAAAGAAGCCCCGGATACCCCCTGACCTGGGAGTTCCGGGGCCACACCCTGCTGCCTTCCGGAGCCCCCTGTCGGATTCGAACCGACGACCTTCGCTTTACAAGAGCGGTGCTCTAACCAGCTGAGCTAAGGAGGCAGGCGCACGGCTCGCGTGCGCCCGTGCAGTGTACCCAGGTGGCGGAGGGGGCCCGTCGAAAATTTCCGCGAAGTTCACAGAGGTCCGGGTACTGACAGAGCGGGTGAACGGAAGGTACCGTCCTGAGCGGTTCACTCGCGTGGACTACACCAACCACCTTCCTACAACGGATCGTCCGGCACGTTCCTGCCGGTAGAAGGGGGCCCATTCACCATGGCCACTGTCACGTTCGACAAGGCGACCCGGGTCTATCCGGGTTCCGACAAGCCCGCCGTCGACGCACTCGACATCGAGATCGCGGACGGCGAGTTCCTCGTCCTGGTCGGCCCGTCCGGCTGCGGAAAGTCCACCTCACTGCGCATGCTGGCCGGTCTGGAGGACGTCAACGGCGGCGCGATCCGCATCGGTGACCGCGACGTCACGCACCTGCCGCCGAAGGACCGGGACATCGCCATGGTGTTCCAGAACTACGCGCTGTACCCGCACATGACGGTCGCCGACAACATGGGCTTCGCCCTCAAGATCGCCGGTGTGCCGAAGGCCGAGATCCGCCAGAAGGTGGAGGAGGCCGCGAAGATCCTCGACCTCACCGAGTACCTGGACCGCAAGCCGAAGGCCCTCTCCGGCGGCCAGCGCCAGCGGGTCGCGATGGGCCGGGCGATCGTGCGGGAGCCGCAGGTCTTCCTCATGGACGAGCCGCTGTCCAACCTGGACGCCAAACTCCGCGTCTCGACCCGTACGCAGATCGCCTCCCTCCAGCGCCGCCTCGGCATCACCACCGTCTACGTCACCCACGACCAGGTCGAGGCCATGACGATGGGCGACCGGGTCGCGGTCCTCAAGGACGGTCTGCTCCAGCAGGTCGACACTCCGCGCAAGATGTACGACAAGCCCGCGAACCTCTTCGTCGCCGGCTTCATCGGCTCCCCCGCCATGAACCTCGTCGAGGTCCCGATCACGGACGGCGGCGTGAAGTTCGGCAACTCGGTCGTCCCCGTCGAGCGTGAGGCGCTGTCGGGCACCACCGACAAGACGGTGACCGTCGGTGTCCGCCCCGAGCACTTCGACGTCGCCGGGGCCGGCTCCGGCCAGGGCCTCGCGGTCACCGTGAACGTGGTCGAGGAGCTGGGCGCCGACGCGTACGTCTACGGCACCGCCCAGGTCGGCGACACCTCCAAGGACCTCGTCGTCCGCGTGAGCGGCCGCGACGTGCCGGAGAAGGGCAGCGAGCTGCACGTCGTGCCGCGCCCGGGCGAGGCCCACGTGTTCTCGACGTCCACGGGCGCCCGCCTGTCGGACTGACCGCGGAGCGGACGAGGAAGTAACCGACTGATACCGACTGGTGCCGGTTGATACCGACTGGCACTGGTTGGCGCCGACTGGCACCGGTTGGTGCCGAGCGAAGCCGAGCAGCGCTACACGGTACCGAGCGGCACCGAGCGGCACCGAGCGGCACCGGGACGGCACCGAGCGGCATCAACCTGGGCGAGTCGGGAAACCGGGACACCCCGCCCCCTTTGACGGCGGGCGCGCCCCGAGGTCGCCCGAGAGGGCCTCGCAGATCACTGCGGGGCCCTCCGTGCGTGCGGCGACGCGTCGCGGCGGCGAATCCCGGCGGACCCACCCGTTTCGAGCAGCGCGCGTCAACCCCCTACCCCGAAATCGCCACCTTCTCATCCCCCGAATCGGTGACTAAATGTCGCCAAATCATCACCGGGCGCTACCCTCACTCGCGTGAAGCACTCCACCAACCAACAGACGCGACGCGGCCGGGGCCCCGCCCGCCGGGTCGGCCGCAGCCTCGCCCTCGTCCTGCCCGTCGTCCTGGTGCTCTCCGGGACCCTCGCGGTCACCCGAGTCAACTGGTCGGGCGACCCGTCGGCCTCGGTGCTCACCGCCTCGGACGCCGCCGTGTCCGACGACGCCAAGCCGCCCGCCCCGCGCGCGCCCCACGAGCGGCTGCGCGACCAGCTCCTGACCGAGCTTCAGGAGAAGGACCCGGGTATCGCCCTCACCCACCTCCAGCAGGCCGTCGACGAGCGCCCGTCGCTCGCCGAGCACTGCGTCTCCCTCGCCCGCGCCCTGGGCCGGGCGGCGGTCCGCGTGTACGGCCCCAAGCGTGCCCAGTCCTTCGCCCGCCCGGTCTGCGACACCTCGTTCGCCTCCGGCGTGCTGGCGGCCCACAGCTGACCGCCGCTCCGCCCGCGGCCGACGGGTACTCCCGTCGGCGGCCGACGGAGTCCTGCCCGCCGCCGCGGGCCGCCAGGCCCGGCAGCCCGCGGCGGCGGGCCCGGCAGGGCGTGCGCGCACGAGGGCCCGCCCCGGACGCCGTGCGCGCCGGCCGGCGGGCCCCGCTCCACACGCGGGCGCCGTCGGCCGCCTTCCGGCGCCCGCGGACCGTTTCGCGGCGCCCGCGGGCCGTTTCGCGGGGCCCGTCCCGTCGCGCGGGGCCCGGTCCGGCGGGTGCGGCGGGCGCCCCGTGCCCCGTACACCCGTACGCGTACAGTGCGGGGCATGACCGACCCGCACGCCATCGCGCGCCCCACCCAGGCCGTCATCCTGGCCGGCGGCCAGGGCTCGCGCCTGCGCCCGTACACCGACGACCGTCCCAAGCCGATGGTCGAGATCCCCGGCACCGGCACGCCGATCATCGGCCATCAGCTCGCCTGGCTCGCCGAGGAGGGCGTCACCGACGTGGTGGTCAGCTGCGGGCACCTGGCCGAGGTGCTCCAGGAGTGGCTGCACACCGCCGCGCTTCCGCTGAACGTGGCCACGGTCGTGGAGACCGAGCCGCTCGGCCGGGGCGGCGGGCTGAAGTTCGCCGCCGCGCACCTGCCCCACCCGGACCGGCCGTGGTACGCCACCAACGGCGACATCTGGACCCGCTTCTCACTGCGGGACATGGCCGACTTCCACACCGAGCGCGACGCCATAGCCACGCTCGCCCTGGCCCGTCCGCGCCTCCCGTGGGGCGCCGTCCAGACCGACGGCTTCGGCCACATCACGGACTTCATCGAGGCGCCGCCGTCCACGTTCGAGATCAACGCGGGCGTCTACGTCTTCTCCCCGGCGTTCGCCGGCCTGCTGCCCGAGCGCGGCGACCACGAGCGCACCACGTTCCCGCACCTGGCCCGGGAGCGCCGCCTGGCGGGCTTCCCGCTGCCCCAGGGCTCCTACTGGCGGGCCATCGACACCGCCAAGGACCTCACCGAGGCCGCGAAGGAACTGGCCGCACTGGGCCGCTGACAGCCGCACCCACGCATACGGCGACGGGGTCCCGCCCTTCTGCTCGGCGGGACCCCGTCGCCGTGTCCGGCGGTCGTCCGGCTCAGCCCAGGAGACCGCCCACGAGGCCGGGCGGCTGCTCGGCGGTCGGTTCACCGCCGGAGCCGGTGCCGCCGGAGGACGTGGCGCCGGAGGAGGTGGCGCCGCCGGAGCTCGGTCCGGAGCTGGTGCTCGGCGGCTGCTGCTGGACCGGCGAGCTCTGCTGCGGCGGGGCCTCGCCGACCGTGCCCTGCGTCTGGCTCGGGGAGCTGCCCGTGGAGGTGTCCCTCGTTGCGCCCGGTGTGGTCGCCGTGCCCGCGGCCGGCGCCGCCGAGGTGGCGTCCTGGCTGGGTGTCGCGGCGGCCGACGGGCTGCTGCTGCCGCTCTCCCGGGCGCTGCTCCGGCCCGGCTCCTGCGGCAGAGGCGAACCGGGGAGCTCGTTGCGGGGCGTGTCGCCTGGGCCGGGCACGACGATCCGGTCGGCGTCCCGGACCGCGCCGCCGAGCAGCGAGCCGAGGAGCAGGGTGAGCCCTACGACGATGGCGGTGACGAGGGCGCCGCGCCGCAGCACCCAGCGGCGCAGCTCCCAGATGTCGGAGCGCGGACCGAGCCGGCGCCAGGCCGAACCGGCGAGGCGCCCGTCGACGGAGTAGACCGGGGCACCCGCGATGACCAGCGGTGACCAGGCGGCCAGGTAGATGATGTCGGGGGTGTCGTAGGCGGGGACGCTCTTCCAGCTGACGGTGACGAGCAGCGCGGCCGACAGCAGCGCTCCGACCACGGCCGCGACCCGCTGCCAGCACCCCAGGACCGTGAGGACGCCCACGATGACCTGGAGGAAGGCGATGACGAGGCCGGAGCCGACGGGGTGTTCGAGGGCGAACTGGCGCAGCGGCTCGGCGACTTCCCACGGGTGCAGGGTGTTGAGCCACTTCACCATGGAGCCGCGCTTGCCGCCGTCGAAGTAGACGGGGTCGCACAGCTTGCCCATGCCGGCGTAGATGGAGATGAAGCCGAGGAAGATGCGCAGCGGGAGCAGGACGACGCCGAGGTTCATCCGGCGGCCCGGGTAGTAGGCGTGCCGCGCGGGGTCGTCGCCGGGCCGGCCGGCGGTCCGCCCGGAACCGTCCGGGCCGGTGCCGTCGTAGCCGTGGCCCCGGTCGAGGCCGAACCGGTCGTCGTCCGGGTAGCCCGCGTGGTCCGGGTAGCCCGCGTGGTCCGGGTGGTCCGGGTGGTCCGGGTAGCCCGGCTCGTCGTAGGTGCTGCCCACGGTCCGCATCTGCGGCAGCAGCCGCTGACCGGCGCCGTCCGGGGTGCGCTGGGCGCCGACGACGGGGGTCTCGACGGTCTGGTCGAGCGCGTCGTGGACGGCGTCGTAGCCCGGGCCGCCCACGTCGACGCGCGGGATGACCTGGGTGGCTCCGGCGTCGGCGGGCTCCTCGGCGGGGCGGACGCCCGCGGTGCGCACCGCCTGCAGGAGGCGGTGCGCACCGGTGTCGTCGGGCGCGGAGCGCCCGCTCCAGACGACGGGCCGTCGGCGGGCGCCGCCGGACCGGGCCGCCGCACCCGCCGCTCCCGCCGAGGTGACGACGGGGATGCGGGCGGTGTCCTCGCCGGCGCCCAGGTGCCGTGCGACCCGCGCGGAGGGGGAGCGGCGCGAGGAGGCGCCCAACTGCACGCGGAAGCTCGCATGGTTGACGATGATCTGCGCCGGATCGCTCGGCACCTTCACCATGCTCAGCGCGGGAGTGTCGTCGAATCCCGACGCGCCGTCTCCCGAGGGTGTGCGGGGTGTTCTGGTGTCCACACTCATCTAACCGAGTGACGTGTGCTTAGGACACTGCTTTGACCTGCTGGATCTGTCCGGACCCCGTCAAGCTTGCCCTGAGCGCCGGGATTACCCCGTCCGGGTGGTCCCGTGGACGTGTGTTCAGGCCCGTCGGCGCGCCGCCTCGTACAGCACGATGCCCGCGGCCACACCGGCGTTCAGCGACTCGGCGCCGCCCGGCATCGGGATCCGCACCCGCACGTCGCAGGTCTCGCCGACCAGCCGGGACAGGCCCTTGCCCTCGCTGCCGACCACGACCACGACCGGACCCTCCAGCGCGTCCAGCGCGCCCAGTTCTGCCTCGCCGTCGGCGGCCAGGCCGACCACCGTGACACCGGCCTTCCGGTACGACTCCAGGGCCCGGGTCAGGTTCGTCGCGCGGGCGACCGGAGTGCGGGCGGCCGTGCCCGCGGACGTCTTCCACGCACCGGCGGTCATACCGGCCGCGCGGCGCTCGGGCACCACCACGCCGTGCCCGCCGAACGCGGACACCGACCGGACGACGGCACCGAGGTTGCGCGGGTCGGTGACCCCGTCGAGCGCGACGATCAGCGGGTCGGCGCCCTCGTCGGCGGCGGCGTCGAGGAGGTCCTCGGGGTGCGCGTACTCGTACGGTGGGACCTGGAGCACCAGGCCCTGGTGGTTGAGGCCGTTCGTCATGCGGTCCAGTTCGGGGCGGGGCGCCTCCATGAGGTTGATGCCGCCGCGGTCGGCCGCGAGCTGCAGCGCCTCGCGCACCCGCTCGTCGTTGTCGATGAACTGCTGGACGTAGAGCGTGTTGGCGGGCACCCCCTCGCGCAGCGCCTCCACGACCGGGTTGCGTCCGACGACCAGCTCCGAGGACGAGCGGCCGCCGCCCCGGCGCTGCGGGCGCCCCTGCTGGGTGCGGCGCGCCTTGGCCTGCGCGATGCGCTGCTTGGCGTGGCCCTTGCGCATCTCGGCGGGGGGCGTGGGCCCCTTGCCCTCCAGGGCCCGGCGCCGCTTGCCGCCGCTGCCGACCTGCGCGCCCTTCTTGCCGGACATGCGGCGGTTGTTCGCGGCCATGACCTACCTGTCTGTCGTACGTGTCGTGGTGCTGGACGTCTGTGTGTGCGTACTGCGGGATGTCTGCGTCAGTGCCAGTGTGCCGCCCGCGCGGGCGGGCGGCACACTCGCGGGTGGTGCCTCAGCGCCGGACGATGCTCCAGCGCGGGCCCTGCGGGCTGTCCTCGACGACGAGGCCGGACCGGTTCAGCTGGTCGCGCAGGGCGTCGGCGGTGGCCCAGTCCTTGCGGGCGCGGGCCGCCTCGCGCTGCTCCAGCACCATGCGGACCAGGCTGTCGACCACGCCGTGCGCGTCCGCGCCGAGGCCGGCCCCGCCCCGGCCGGTGCCGGCCGCCCAGTGCGGGTCGAGCGGGTCGAGGCCGAGCACGCCGAGCATGGCGCGGACCTCGGCGAGACGGGCGACGGCGGCTTCCTTGTCGTCGGCGGCGAGGGCGCTGTTGCCCTGCCGGACGGTGGTGTGCACGATCGCGAGGGCCTGCGGCACCCCGAGGTCGTCGTCCATCGCCTCGGCGAACGCGACGGGCACCTCGGTCGCGGGCTCGACCGGCCCTCCGGCCAGCTCGGCCACCCGCAGCGCGAAGCCCTCGATCCGGTCGAAGGCGGCCTCGGCCTCGCGCAGCGCCTCCTCGCTGTACTCGATCATGGAGCGGTAGTGCGGGGTGCCGAGGTAGTACCGCAGCACGATCGGACGCCACTGCTTGACCATCTCGGACACCAGCACGCTGTTGCCGAGCGACTTGGACATCTTCTCGCCGCTCATGGTGACCCAGGCGTTGTGCACCCAGTACCGGGCGAACTCGTCGCCGTACGCCTTGGCCTGGGCGATCTCGTTCTCGTGGTGCGGGAAGATCAGGTCCAGGCCGCCGCCGTGGATGTCGAACGCGGTGCCCAGGTACTTGTGGGCCATGGCCGAGCACTCCAGGTGCCAGCCGGGGCGGCCGCGGCCCCACGGCGTCTCCCAGCTCGGCTCGCCGGGCTTGGCGGCCTTCCACATCGCGAAGTCGCGCGGGTCGCGCTTGCCGGTCTCGCCCTCGGCGGAGGGCTGGAGGAGGTTGTCCAGCTCCTGGTTGGACAGGCCGAGGTAGCCGGGGAAGGACTTCACGTCGAAGTAGACGTTGCCGTCGGCCTCGTAGGCGTGGCCGCGCTCGATGAGGCCGAGCATCATCTCGACCATCTCGGTGATGTGGCCGGTGGCGCGGGGCTCGTAGCTGGGGGGCAGGCAGCCGAGGGCGGTGTAGCCGGCGTCGAAGGCGCGCTCGTTCTCGTAGCCGATCGCCCACCAGGGACGGCCCTGGTCCGCCGACTTGGTGATGATCTTGTCGTCGATGTCGGTCACGTTGCGGATGAACGTGACGTGGTAGCCGCGGTAGGCGAACCAGCGGCGCATGATGTCGAAGTTCAGACCGGAGCGGATGTGCCCGATGTGCGGGGCCGCCTGCACGGTGGCGCCGCAGAGGTAGATCGAGACACAGCCCGGTGCGAGCGGGGTGAAGTCACGGATCTGCCGGGCGCTGGTGTCGTACAGGCGAATAGTCACGGCACCAGAGTAGTGGTCCCGGTGCCGTGCCTCCGCACGGTTGTGGACATCTGTGGACAACCACGGCTGCGCCCGCACCGCCGGGCGCGGCACGGCGCCGGGTGACCCGCCGTCCGGGCGCGTGCCACGGCCGTCCGGGCGCGTGCCACGGGCCCGTGGCGCCGTACGCCCCGTCGGACGGCACCCCCGCCGGCGCCGGTGCCCGCCTCCACGGGCAGCGCCCGAGCGGCCCGGGCGCGCTCCCCCGCGGTCCGGCGGCGCCCGGAAGGGGCGCGGGGGAACCGCGCGACCGGCCTCGACGGCTCCACGTCCGGACGGCGCCGGACCGGCACTCCCGGCGGCGCCCGGCCCGGCACCGGTGCCCGCCGCGGCGGGCGGCACCGCCTCGGCCTCACCGGCCGGTGCGCGCCACCAGGGCCGTCGCCACCGCCATCAGTCCCTCTCCGCGGCCGGGGAAGCCGAGGCCGTCCGTGGTGGCACCGGACACCGACACCGGGGCGCCGGCCGCCGCCGAGAGGATCTCCTGTGCCTCGTCGCGCCGCTTGCCGATCTTCGGCCGGGGGCCGACGACCTGCACCGCGATGTTGCCGATCACGAAGCCTTCGGCGCGTACGATGCGGGCCGCCTCGGTGAGCAGGGTGACCCCCGAGGCGCCGGACCACTCGGGGCGGCCGGTGCCGAAGTGCTGTCCGAGGTCGCCGAGTCCGGCCGCGGAGAAGAGGGCGTTGCAGGCGGCGTGCGCGACGACGTCGGCGTCGGAGTGCCCGGCGAGGCCGGGCCCCTCGCCCTCCCACCTCAGGCCGGCGCACCACAGCTCCCGGCCCTCCTCGAAGGCGTGGATGTCGGTGCCGATGCCGACCTGCGGCAGCAGGGAGGTGCCCTGGGGCGCGGCGGGGCCGGTCGGGTCAGAAGCCATCGTTGAGCCTCCTGCGGGCCAGGACCGCCTCGGCGAGGACGAGATCGAGGGGACGGGTGACCTTGAAGGCCTCCTCGTGGCCGGGGACGACCACGACGGGGACGCCGAGCCGCTCGGCCATGCCGGCGTCGTCGGTGACGAGGTCGGTGACCGTCTGGTGGGCGCGTACGAGGGTGGCGCGGTCGAAGCCCTGCGGGGTCTGTACGGCGCGCAGCCGGGCCCTGTCGGGGGTGGCGAGGACGGGCTCGGGGACGCCGGGGACGGCCGCCGGCTCGACCTCCTTGACGGTGTCGGCGAGCGGCAGGGCGGGCACCACGGCGGGAGCGCCGTCGCGGACCGCGTCGATGACGGCGTCCACGGTGTCGACCGGGACCAGCGGGCGGGCGGCGTCGTGCACGAGGACGATGTCGTGGCCGGGCGGCAGCGCGTCGAGGCCGGCCCGGACGGACTCCTGGCGGGAGTCGCCGCCGGGGACGACGAGGAAGTCGGTGCGCTCGGGCAGCGCGTGCGCGTCGAGCATCGACCTCACCTCGGCGGTGCCGTCCGGCGGGGCGACGACCACCACGAGGGAGACCGAGCGGGAGGCGGCGAGCGCGCGGACGGCGTGGATGAGCATCGGGGTGCCGTTCAGCGCGCGGAGCGCTTTGGGGGCGCCCGGCCCGAGGCGCACGCCCCGGCCGGCGGCCGGGATGACGGCGGCGGTACGGGCCGAGCGGGCCTCGGCGGCGGTGTCCGAGGGCGAGGGGCGCGAATCGTCAGACATCGGTTCCTGTCAAGGTTTGTGTGCTCGGCCTGGGTGGGTATGGCCTGGGGGTACCCCGGCTCCTGGAGCCGGGCGGCGGTGCCTGCTGGGCACAGGGTCGACCGGCCCCTTCCGTGACCCCGGTCGAGTCGGTGTCCCGGGCCCGCACAGTACCGGGGGCGTTCCGGCGTACGGCATCGGCGTACCCGGCATCCGCACCGCGTGTCCGCCGGTGCTCCGCGCAGTGCTCCGCGCACGGCGGCACCCGTCCGGCGCGAGCGGCTGTCCGGGGACGGACGGCAGGTGTGCGTGTGCGGCGGGCCGTGCCCGGCGAGGGCGCGTGCCCGCGGGTCGCGCCGGGCGGCCGGGCCGCGTCCCTGCGGCCTGATCGCCGGCCGCACCGCCGGGAGCACGCCGTACGGCCGGATCGTGCGGGCGGTCGTCCGCGGGGCGGTCGTCCGGGGCGTCCGACGCGGGTGTGCCCGGGCCGGGCGCAGGCCACGCGTGAGTCCGGGCCGCGCCGGATCCGCTCGCCCGCGTCCGGCCAGGCCCGCGTCCGGCGCCCCGCGGTGTCCTGGGACTCTGCGGAGCTCTCCGGGGGCTCTCAGGGGTCTCCGGGGGCTCTCAGGGGGCACGGTCTCCAGAACCGGTTCCGCGTACGACTGTGCCGCAGTGCCCGGCGACAGCAGACGTGTCAGGGGCACCGCGGCAGGTCGGTGTGCTGGACTGACCGGACTCGCGCCCGGGTCAACGGGGCTCGCGCCGCCTCAGGAGGCGAGAACCTCGTCGAGCAGGGCTTCGGCCTTGTCCTCGTTGGTGTTCTCCGCGAGCGCGAGCTCGCTCACCAGGATCTGGCGGGCCTTGGCGAGCATGCGCTTCTCACCGGCGGAGAGTCCGCGCTCGCGCTCACGACGCCACAGGTCGCGCACGACCTCCGCGACCTTGATGACATCGCCGGAGGCGAGCTTCTCCAGGTTCGCCTTGTAGCGACGGGACCAGTTCGTGGGCTCCTCGGCGTACGGCGCGCGGAGCACCTCGAAGACCCGGTCGAGCCCGTCCTGCCCGACCACATCACGCACGCCGACGAACTCCGCATTGTCCGCTGGCACACGTACCGTCAGGTCACCCTGGGCGACCTTCAGCACCAAGTAGGTCTTGTCCACGCCTTTGATCTGGCGAGTTTCGATGGCCTCGATCAGCGCGGCCCCGTGATGGGGATAGACCACGGTGTCGCCAACCTTGAACGTCATGTGACAGGTACCCCTTCCGTGGCTATCCAGGGTAACACGGATACGGCGTCTTCTGAATGGCGTTTTCGCAGGTCAGGGCATATCTCGGGGCTTGACAACAGCGACACGGACGTGCTTCGCCGGGGGCGCGGAACGAGGTATTCGCAGGTGGGGGCCACTCTCCGTACAGGACGAAACGAGCACGTTACGCGGCCTGGGAGCCCTCTCCACGCGAGAGAACATCCCGATTTGTCCGCTTCCAAGTGATCGACTTCCGCTACTCCGTTCGGTGTGACGCGGCAGGTACGAGACGAATCCGGGAATTGACCGGCCCGGCGGTCCGGCCCGGCCCCAGTGATCAATTCCGGGGCCGTGACACATTCCTTCACGGAAAATTTGCGGGCTGATCGCCGGGCATTGCGGTGCGCGATTGCGCGAATGCCGGCCGGGTGCCGGGGGGATGTCAGGGAGGATGATCAGGGGGATGTCAGGGGGATGTCAGGGGGATGTCAGGGGGATGCCGAGCAGACGTGCTGCGGATCCGGGGCGGATGCCGCCCAAGTGACTCACCGGTCACTTTCGGATGAGCCACCGGTCGCTTTCGGAGCCCGGCCGAGTGATCCGCCGGTGACCTCGCGGGCCGCCACGGCCGGCTCGCCGCCGCCCGGGAGGCGGCGGCCGCGCGGCTCGCCCGGGTCCTCCCGCGGCTCGCCCGGGTCCTCCCACGGGTCGCCGGGCGGCCTGCCGTACCCCCCGCCGAGCGATGCGACGGGCCGGGAGGAGGGTCGGGTGCGGGGACCGGGGAGCGGCTCGGTAGCCTGGGGCCGCTGACAGACACTTAGAGCGGCTTTATTCAGGAGAGCCGCCCCTGCGTTCAAGGAGTTGCCGCCGCCGTGAGCAGCAGCCTTCGACGCGGCGCCCTCGCCGCCTCGGTCATCGCCTTCTCCGTCGCCTCGCTTGCCGCCTGCGGTGCCGGCAACAACGCGCAGACCCTCGGGGTCAGGCCGGACAACGCGGCCACCTCGGTCGGGGACATCAAGGTCCAGAACGCGGTGGTGATCGTCCAGCCCGGGACCACCTCCGAGGGCCCGGCCGCGGTCTCCGCCACCCTCTTCAACTCCGGCGACCGGCCGCAGACGGTGGACTCGATCACCGTGGACGGGGTCGGCGCCGCCGAGGTCAAGCCCGCCGGGGGCAGCGGCCCGCTGACCGTGCCGGCCGGCGGTTCCGTCGTCGTCGGCGGCGACGGCAACGCCTCCGCGATGCTGAGCAACGGCTCGGCCCTGGAGGACGGCGCCGTCCAGAAGGTCACCTTCGCCTTCAGCGAGACCGGCGACGTCGTCCTGAGCGCGTTCGTCGTCCCGGCGCAGAGCTACTTCTCCTCCTGGGGCCCCAGTGACGTCCCGGCCGCGCCGGAGAGCACCGCCCCCGCGTCGGAGGAGCCCGCCGCGGGCGCGTCGGAGTCCGCCGGGGACCGGCCCGCCGGTGAGGAGTCCGCCTCCGCGTCGGCCGGCGAGCCGGGTGCCGCCGAGAGCTGACCGGGCCTGCGCCGAAGGGCGGGACCTCCCGGGAGGTCCCGCCCTTCGGCGTCTCGGCGTACGGCCGCGGTCTACGGCTCGAACTTGTAGCCGAGGCCGCGCACCGTCACCAGGTAGCGCGGGGCGCCCGGGTCCGGCTCGATCTTGGCGCGCAGGCGCTTGACGTGGACGTCGAGGGTCTTGGTGTCGCCGACGTAGTCGGCTCCCCAGACCCGGTCGATGAGCTGCATCCGGGTCAGTACCCGGCCCGCGTTGCGCAGCAGCATCTCCAGCAGGTCGAACTCCTTCAGCGGCAGGTCGACCTTGGAGCCGGCGACGGTGACCACGTGGCGGTCGACGTCCATCCGGACCGGGCCCGCCTCCAGGGCCGCGGGGGCGACCTCCTCCGGCTCACCGCGGCGGCGCAGCACGGCCCGGATGCGGGCGACGAGCTCGCGGGAGGAGAAGGGCTTGGTGACGTAGTCGTCGGCTCCTATCTCCAGGCCGACGACCTTGTCGATCTCGCTGTCCTTGGCCGTCACCATGATGACGGGGACGTTGGAGCGGCCGCGCAGCTGGCGGCACACCTCGGTGCCCGGCAGGCCGGGCAGCATCAGGTCGAGGAGGACGAGGTCGGCGCCGTTGCGCTCGAACTCGTCGAGTCCGTCGGGGCCGGTGGTCGCCACGGCGACCTCGAAGCCCTCCTTGCGGAGCATGTACGACAGGGCGTCGGAGAAGGACTCCTCGTCCTCGACGACGAGCACTCGGGTCACGGAAGGACCTCCGGGGCGGAAAGCGTCTGGTACGCGGTTGACTCGGGGGAAGGGGAAGACAGCGACGGCGAAGACGACGAAGACGAAGACGAAGCCGAAGACGAAGACGCAGAAGCAGAAGCAGAAGCAGAAAGGGACGACGGGGAACCCGGTGGACCCGGTGGACCCGGTGAGGACGGGGGAGCCGGTGAGGACAGGGACGACGGGGAAGCCGGTGAGGAGGCGGACGGCGGATGAGAGGGCGGGCCTGCTGCGGGAGCGGCGGCCGACGAGCCCCGCGAGGCCGGTGGGTCGGGCGGAGCGGACGGGCCTGACGCGGCGGAGGGTGCCGCCGGCGGGGCGGGCGCGGACGCGGTGCGGGCCGGATGGCCGAAGTGGTCCGCCGCATCGTCCTCGTCCTCGTCGTCGAGGGAGGGGTGCTGGTGCGCGCGGTCGCGGGCGGCGCCCGCTTCCGGCAGCCGCAGGGTGAACGTGGAGCCCTGTCCCTCCGAGCTCCACACCGTGACCTCCCCGCCGTGCGAGGCGGCCACGTGCTTGACGATCGCCAGCCCCAGGCCCGTACCGCCGGTGGCGCGGGAGCGGGCGGGGTCGACGCGGTAGAAGCGCTCGAAGATGCGCTCCTTGTCCTTGTCGGATATGCCGATGCCCTGGTCGGTGACGGCGATCTCGATGAGGTCGCCGCCGTTCCCGGGCACGCGGCGGGCGGCGATGCCGACGCGGGTCCGGGCGGGCGAGTAGTTGACGGCGTTCTCCACGAGGTTGCCGAGGGCGGCCGCGAGCTGGCCCCGGTGACCCCACACGTGCAGGTCGGCGTGGCCTCCGGCGGCCATGGTGATCTGCTTGGTGCCCGCCTGGTGGCGGCAGCGGTCGATGGCCTCGGCGACCAGTTCGTCGATCCGGACCGGCTCGGCGTCGTCGAGCGGGTCGTCGTTCTGCACCCGGGAGAGGTCGATCAGCTCCTGGACCAGGTTGGTCAGCCGGGTCGCCTCGATCTGCATCCGGCCCGCGAAGCGCTGCACGGCCTCGGGGTCGTCGGAGGCGTCCATGACGGCCTCGGAGAGCAGGGAGAGCGCGCCGACCGGGGTCTTCAGCTCGTGGCTGACGTTGGCGACGAAGTCCCGCCGGACCGCCTCTATGCGGCGGGCCTCGGTGAGGTCCTCCACCAGCAGCAGAACCAGGCGGGAGCCGAGCGGCGCGACCCGGGCGGAGACCGCGAGGGCCTCGCCCCGGCCGCCGCCGCGCTTGGGCAGGTCCAGTTCCACCTGGCGTATCTCGCCGTCGCGGCGGGTGTCGCGGGCCATCTGGAGCATGGGTTCGACGGCGAGCCTGCCGCCGCGCACCAGGCCGAGGGCGTACGCCGCGGAGCTGGCCTTGACCACCGCGTCGGCCTCGTCGAGGACGACGGCCGAGGAGCGCAGTACCGACAGCACGGTGTCCACACCGGGCGGGAGGACCGGATCGGTGTGCAGGGAGGTCCGGGTGGGCCGGCTCAGGTCGCGTTCACTCCAGCGGAACGCCAGCATGGCGATGACACCGGTGAGCACCCCGGCGATCGCAGCTGCTGCGGCGACCGCCGCGTTCACGTCCATGCGTCAAGGTTAGGCATGCCGGACGGCGTGGCCACAGCCATCGATGTGCGACCTCGAACACTCGTCGCCCAGAGTTCACCTTGGAGCCAGTGCCGATTCATTCGAGGTGGCCGATCCGGACGCGTACCGGGTCGAACATGGGACCGTAGGGGCCGAAACCCCGAGGCATCCCGGGCACGGCGCCCCGGAGTCCTCGGGCAGCCCCCTGGGACAGACGCACGAGAGGGAACCCTGATGCGGGACGCGTACCACGAGGAACTGGACTCGATCGGCGACGGTCTGGTGGAGATGGCCCGGCTGGTCGGGTCGGCGATCGGGCGCGCCACGACGGCGATCCTCGACGCCGATCTGAAGCTGGCCGAGCACGTCATCGAGGCCGACAAGAAGGTCGACGACCTCCAGCACGACCTGGAGGCGCGGGCGATAGCCCTGCTGGCCCGGCAGCAGCCGGTGGCGACGGATCTGCGGATCGTGGTGACGTCGCTGCGCATGTCGGCCGACCTGGAGCGCTCGGGCGACCTCGCCCAGCACGTGGCGAAGCTGGCCCGGCTGCGCTTCCCCCAGCGGGCGGTGCCGCAGGACCTGCACGCCACCATCCTGGAGATGGGCCAGCTCGCGCAGCGCCTGATGGCGAAGGCGGCCGAGGTCATCGTCACCAAGGACATCGACCTGGCGATGCAGCTGGAGCAGGACGACGACGCGATGGACCTGCTGCACCGCACCCTCTTCCAGCACCTCATGGACGACCGCTGGAAGCACGGCATCGAGACCGCCGTCGACGTCACGCTGCTCGGTCGCTACTACGAGCGGTTCGCCGACCACGCGGTGTCGGTCGCCAAGCGGGTGGTGTTCCTGGTGACGGGTGAGCACGCCGACGAGCTGCAGCCCGATGTGCAGCCGACCGGCATGGACGCCGTCTGACGGATCCGGCGGGGCGGGCCCGGTCCGCCGCGGCCGGAGCGGGTGAGCCTCCGTGCGCCGTTGACGCGACTGGTCCGGCGGGCGTGCAATGTGCACAGGCACCGGCGTCTAGGAGGGACCATGTCCGAATCCCCCGGCACACCCCGCGGCACCCCCGACCCCACCCAGGAACGGCCCACCGAGCAGCCCGCCGAGACCAGGAACCTGATGCTGATCGGCGCCTGCGGGTGCGGCTCGGGCTGCGGCTGCGGCTGCCAGTCGGGCGGCCCCTGCCAGTGCGGCTGACCCCGCCCGAGCACCATCCACCGCACCACCCGAGGCCCCCCGGAGTCACCCACGGCCCGGGGGCCTCGCCGCGCCCCTCTTCCGTCCGGGCGACCGTGCCGCGCGGCTGGGCGGGTCGGAGGCCGGGGCGGGTGACCGGCGGCCGGCCGACGGGTGGGTCCGGTCTCCGGTCCGCCCCCTCGAAGGCGGGGCAGGTCCTACCGTGCAGGCATGTGGACGACACTGACGACGCTGGGCGCGACTCTGCTGGGAGCCCTCATAGCCACCGGATCCTCCTGGCTCGTCGAGTCCCGCCGGGACAGACGCGCTGCCGTCGCCGAGTGGCGACAGGCCCGGCGTGAACTGTACGGATCGTTCCTCAGCGCCCTGACCAGGGCGCGAGCGGAGCTGTGGGGGATCAGCCGCGACGACCGGATGGCGGACGGGGAGCGCGCGACGGCCGCCCGGGCGGTCTTCACCGGCTGCTACGAACTCCGCTACCAGCTTGAGGTGTTCGCGCCAAGCACGGTGGTCGAGCCGGCCCTGGACTACTTCCGCAGCGTCCGCCGGCTCCGCGACGCCGTCGGACAAGGACTCCGCTGGGACGACGCCGCACGTTCCGCTCATGACGACGATGTGGTCCGCGGCCTCCGTACGGCGCGGGACGCGATGCGTACGGACATGGGAACCGACGCGGCGCCTACCGGGTGACCCGTCGTGACGGCGCGCCGCCTGCCGGACGGCAGCGCCCCGGACCCCGCTCCGGCGCACGCGGCGGACGCGCCCGCCGGGAACCCGAGGGGCGCCGATCACGGCCCAGGCCGTGAAAACACCCCTGAGCCGCACCGTATGCGCAGCTCAGGGGCATGATCACAAGCCTTACTTCTTCTTGCCCTGGTTCTTGACCGCCTCGATGGCGGCTGCCGCGGCCTCCGGGTCGAGGTAGCGGCCGCCGGGGGTGAGGGGGGTGAAGTCGGCGTCGAGCTCGTAGTACAGGGGGATGCCCGTCGGGATGTTCAGGCCCGCGATCTCCGCGTCGGAGATGCCGTCGAGGTGCTTGACCAGGGCGCGCAGCGAGTTGCCGTGGGCGGCGACCAGGACGGTGCGGCCGGCCAGCAGGTCCGGGACGATGCCGTCGTACCAGTAGGGCAGCATGCGGACGACGACGTCCTTCAGGCACTCCGTGCGCGGGCGCAGCTCCGGCGGGATCGAGGCGTAGCGCGGGTCGTCCGACTGGGAGTACTCGGCGCCGTCCTCGAGGGGCGGCGGCGGGGTGTCGTACGAGCGGCGCCACAGCATGAACTGCTCCTCGCCGAACTCGGCGAGGGTCTGCGCCTTGTCCTTGCCCTGGAGGGCACCGTAGTGGCGCTCGTTCAGGCGCCAGGAGCGCTGGACGGGGATCCAGTGGCGGTCGGCGGACTCCAGGGCGAGCTGCGCGGTGCGGATGGCGCGCTTCTGGAGGGAGGTGTGGACCACGTCGGGCAGCAGGCCGGCGTCCTTGAGCAGCTCACCGCCGCGGACCGCCTCCTTCTCGCCCTTCTCGTTGAGATTGACGTCCACCCAGCCGGTGAACAGGTTCTTCGCGTTCCACTCGCTCTCGCCGTGGCGGAGGAGGATCAGCTTGTACGGTGCGTCGGCCATGGCCTTGAGCCTACCTAAGGGGTTGGGGCCCGTAGGGGCGCGGCCCGGTGACGGCCTCGGGCGCGGGCCACTCGTGAGTGTGGGCTTCGCCCCATCGCGGGGTCGGGAGGGTGGTGGAGGGGGCGATCGGGCTCACGCCTAAATTAAGGTGAACTCTTCCATAACCTATTGCCACGTCCACCTGTCCGGTCAGCGCAGGTGTAGCGGTTCAGATGAGGAGCACAGAATCGTGACCGTGCGTTCCTTTGCGCGGCGGATGCGTCCGCGGGTCGAGCGGAAGGCCGCTGAGCGGGTCTGGCAGCTGCGGACCATGCGGCGGCGCCGCAGAGCAGCAGACACGGACCCGGTGCTGCGGCCGGTCGCCGTGCGCGGCCAGCAGCTCTACGGGCGGGTGGTGACCGAGTTCACCGCCGCCGGTGCGGCCGCGGCCAACCTCGACCTGGTGGTCGCCGCGCTGGAGAAGGAGGACATCTCCTACTTTCTCGTCCCGACCGCCCGTACCCGGCACGTCGTGGGCGTCAACGCGGTGGACCGCGGCCGGCTCCTCGCCGCGCTGCAGTCGCTGTACGCGGACAAGGCGGTCTTCATCGGCCGGCCGCTGCCCGGCGGGCAGCTCAAGCACCCGGCGATGTTCCTGGACGGCCTCCTGCCCGCCGGGCTGCGCACCGCCCCGGTGCTGCGGATCGGCGAGAACCACCTCGGCCCGAAGGGGCAGCTGCTGGCGGGCCCGGAGCTGGCGTGCGACGTGGAGTTCTGGGAGGACGGCGGGCAGCTGCTGGCCACCGACGAGGGCGAGCGCCGCCTGGCCAAGGTGCAGCCGCAGGCGTCCCAGGACATATTCGCCGAGTCCCTGGTCGCGCCGCGCAACAACGGCCTCACCGACGTGCTGCCGGCCGCCGAGCAGAAGCCGGTGACGGTGCGGGTCGGCGAGCGGGAGCTGCCCAGCTTCGCCCCGCTCACCCTGCCCACCGCGAGCCGGGTGACCTTCCCCGTCGACGTCGTCTACACCTGGGTCGACGGCGAGGAGCCGGAGATGCGGGCGAAGCGGGCCCGGTACCAGGAGCGCGGCACCGCCGAGATCCTGGACAAGGAGACCAACGCCTCCCGCTACACCAGCCACGACGAGCTGAAGTACTCGCTGCGCTCGCTCGCGATGTACGCCGACTTCGTCCGGCACATCTACATCGTCACCGACGGGCAGAAGCCGCACTGGCTGGACGACACCGCGGACGGCATCACCGTCGTCGACCACCGCGACATCTTCCCCGAGGGTGTCCTGCCGGTGTTCAACTCGCACGCGATCGAGACCCGGCTGCACCACATCCCGGGCCTGTCCGAGCACTACCTGTACTTCAACGACGACGTGTTCGCCGGGCGCCGCATCACCCCGGAGCACTTCTTCCACGGCAGCGGCCTGATGAGGGTGCCGGTGTCCCCGCTGAAGATCGGTGTCGGCAAGCCGCACGCCGAGGAGACGGCCACCAACTCCGCCAGCAAGAACGTACGGGCACTGCTGCTGGAGAAGTTCGGCAAGATCACCACGAACAACTTCATGCACACCCCGCTGCCGCAGCACCGCGGCACGCTGGAGGAGATCGAGGAGCTGTTCGCGGAGGACGTGCAGCGGACCATGGCGTCCCGCTTCCGCTCCCCCACGGACATCGCCGTGACCGCGCCGCTGCTGTACAACTACGCGCTCATGGCGGGGCGCGGCGTGCCGGGCCGCTTCAACTTCCGGTACGTCAACATCAGCCGCCCGGACGCCGACAAGCGTCTCAGCGACCTGCGGTCCAACCGGCGCTTCGACTTCTTCTGCCTCAACGACGTGGACGTGGCGCCGGAGGAGCGCGAGCAGGTCCAGGCCCGTATGGCCGCCTTCCTGGAGGACTACTTCCCCTTCCCCAGCCCCTTCGAGAAGCGGAACTGACGGGCCGAGGCCATGCAGATACGTGAACGCCTGCCGGCCTCCGCGGGCCTGCGGGCCGCCCGGGACCTGCTGCTGCGCCTGCGGCTGTGGCTGGCGGCCCGGCTGTGGCCGCTGCGCAGGTCCCGGTCCCGCCGCCGGCTGCGGCGCACCATGCCCGGACTGCGCAGGGCGGCCTTCGGTCCGCTCCGCCTGTACGGGCCCACGGTCGCCGGCTACACCGCCGCGGACGCCGCGGAGGCCGACCTGGAGCAGGTGTGCACGCTGCTGGAGGCGGCGGGTGTGCCGTACTTCCTGGTCCCCTCCGAGCACGGCGGCGGCTCCCGGCAGGTCGTGGGCGTCGCGGAGGAGCACCGCGGGGCGGTGCTGGCACGGGCCCGGCAGCGGTTCGCGGACACCGCGGCGTACGTCGGTGCCGTCGGCCCCGACGGCACCGTGCCGGCCGCGGTGCTGTGGGCCGACGGCCGGCTGCCGCGGGCAGTGCGGCGCGCGCCGGTGCTGCGCACCGGCCTGATCCGGCTCGGGCCGGCCGGGCAGGTGCTCAGCGGCCTGGAGGCCGGCTGCGACATCGAGTTCTGGCGGCAGGGCCGGGACCTCGGCGGGGAGCCCGCCCATCTGACGGTGCCCGGGGACCGGCTGGAGGACGTGTACGGCACGGCCCTGGTGGCCCCGCGCCGCAACCCGGTCTCCGAGGTGGTGCCGGAGGCGGCCCGCGAACCGGCCACCGCCCTCGGGCACCGGCGTGCGGTGCCGACGTTCGCGCCGTTCGCCGAGCCGGGCATCGACGACGTGCTGTTCCCGGTCGACGCGGTGTACACGTGGGTCGACGGCAACGACCCGGCGATGGCCGCCAAGCGCCGCGCGCACCAGGAGCGCTCCGAGAACGTCATCGCCGCGCGGGAGACCGGCGACTCCCGGTACACCAGCCACGACGAGCTGAAGTACGCGCTGCGCTCGCTGGAGATGTACGCCGGTTTCGTCCGGAACGTCTACCTGGTCACCGACGCGCAGGTGCCGTCCTGGCTGGACCCCCGGGCGGAGGGGCTGACGGTGGTCGACCACCGCGACATCCTCCCGGCGGACGCGCTGCCGGTGTTCAACTCGCACGCGATCGAGAGCCGCCTGCACCACATAGCGGGTCTGTCGGACCACTACCTGTACTTCAACGACGACGTCTTCATCAACCGTCCGGTGCGCGCCGAGCACTTCTTCCACGGCAGTGGCATCGCCCGTATCCCGTTCTCGCCGCTGAAGCTCGGGGTGGGCGCGCCGCATCCGCTGGAGCCCGCGCCGAACTCGGCGGGCAAGAACACCCGCGAGGTGATCCGGCGGTTCCACGGGCGGCAGATCACCCGGAAGTCGCTGCACACCCCGCATCCGCAGCTGCTGTCGGTGATGCGGGAGATGGAGAGTCTCGGCATCGAGGAGCTGCGGCGTACGTCGTACTCCCGGTTCCGCTCCACCTCCGACGTGGCGCCCGCCTCGACGCTGCACCACCACTGGGCGATCGCGACCGGGCGGGCCGTGCCGGCGGAGTACCTGTTCCGCTACGTGCAGCTGGGCTCGCCGGACATGAAGCAGCGGCTGGCCCGGCTGGCGGCGGGCGAGGACGTCGACTTCTTCTGCCTGAACGACGTGGACACGCCGCCGCAGGCGCGGGCGTCGGCCCAGCGGGCGATCGGCGCGTTCCTGGAGCGCAAGTACCCCTTCCCGAGCCGCTTCGAGCGCGGGGCGGGGGCGCCGGGGGGCAGGGTGCCGCGCCAGCAGGCGGCGGCCCGGCAGCGGCACTGACGCGGCGGCGGCCGCTCCCGTTGAACGAGGGCGGCCGCCGCCACTGTGCGGTGCGCGGTGTGCACTGCGCGGTGTGCACTGCGCGGTGTGCGGTGTGCACTGCGCGGTGTGCGGTGTGCCGTGTGCCTTCCGGGGCGGAAACCGGTGCGGGAGCAGGTGCCGGGTCGTGCCGCCGTACGGCCGGTGCGGGACGCCGGGCCGGCGCGGCCGGTGTGCTGAACCTCCCCGGCCGGAGAGGCCGGAAGGGGCTCCCGCGCCCACGGACTGCCCACGGTCCCGGCAACCGCAGCCGCGGCGGGCGCCCGACGGACCGGTCAGTCCGCCCGGCGTCGGGTGAGGTGCTCGAAGGCGTCGAGGTTGCGGGTGGACTCGCCACGGGAGACCCGCCAGGCGTACTCGCGGCGGATGGCGGTGGCGAAGCCGAGTTCGAGGAGCGTGTTGAAGCTGCCGTCGGCGGCTTCGAGGACCTGGCCGAGGAGGCGGTCGAGTTCGTCGGCGGTCACGCAGGCGAGGGGGAGCCTGCCGGCCACGTAGATGTCGCCGAGGGGGTCCACGGCGTACCCGACGCCGTACAGCTTCAGGTTGCGCTCCAGCAGCCAGCGGTGGACGCCGGCCTCGTTCTCGTCGGGGTGCCGGACGACGAACGCGTTGAGGGAGAGGGAGTGCCGGCCCACGATCAGGGAGACGGTCGTGGCGAGCTTGCGGGTGCCGGGGAGGGTCACGACGAAGTGGCCGGGGCGGGGGCTCTCCCACTCCAGTCCGGCGTCCTTCAGGGCGTCCTCGACGGTCCGCGCGGCCGTCGCCTCATCGCCCGCGGTCGCGGCTGCGGCGACGCCTCCGGCCTCGCCCCTGTCCGGGCCCCTGTCCTCACCCATGGTGCGAGCGTACGCGACGGCGGTGGGCGTGCAGGGCGGCGGTGTAGACCTCGGCGGTGGCGGCGGCCGCGGTGTCCCAGCCGAAGGACCGGGCGTGCCGGGCGGCGGCCTCGCCCATGGACGCCGCAAGGTCCGGCGCCTCGGCGAAGTCGCGCAGCACCCGCGCGTAGGCGGCCGGGTCGTGGCCGCGCACCAGGAAACCCGTCTCGCCGTCGCGGACGGCCACCGGCAGCCCGCCGACGGAGGCGGCGAGCACGGGCGTGCCGGCTGCCTGGGCCTCTATCGCGACCAGGCCGAAGGACTCGCTGTACGACGGCATGACCAGCACCGACGCGGCCCGGAACCAGTCGGCGAGCCGGTCCTGGCCGACCGGCGGGCGGAACCGGACGACGTCCGCGATACCGAGCCGGGCGGCGAGCTTCTGCAGCCCCTCGGGCTTGGCGAGGCCGCTGCCGCTGGGGCCGCCCACGACCGGGACGACGATGCGGGAACGCAGCTCGGGCCGCTGCTCCAGCAGCACCGCCACCGCGCGCAGCAGCACGTCGGGGGCCTTCAGGGGCTGGATGCGGCCGGCGAAGAGGGGGATGAGGGCGTCCTGGGGGAGGCCGAGGCGGGCTCGGGCGGCGGCGCGGCCGTCGGCGGGGCGGAACCGGTCGAGGTTCACCCCGGGGTGGACGACGGCGACCTTGCCGGGGTCGGCCGCGTAGTGCCGGACGAGTTCGTCTGCCTCCTCGGCGGTGTTGGCGATCAGCCGGTCCGCCGCGGCGACGATCTGGGTCTCGCCGATGACGCGGGCCGCGGGCTCGGGGGTGTCGCCGTCGGCGAGGTTGGCGTTCTTGACCTTGGCCATGGTGTGCATGGCGTGCACCAGGGGGACGCCCCAGCGCTGCGCCGCGAGCCAGCCGACGTGCCCGGAGAGCCAGTAGTGGGAGTGGACGAGGTCGTAGTGGCCGGGCCGGTGGCCGGCCCAGGCCTGCATCACGCCGTGCGTGAAGGCGCAGAGCTGGGCGGGCAGGTCCTCCTTGGCCAGGCCCTCGTAGGGTCCCGCGTCGATGTGCCGGACGGTGACGCCGGGTTCGATCTCGACGGTCGGTGCCACGGCCGCGGTGGTGGACCGGGTGAAGATCTCGACCTCGATGTTGATCGCGGCCAGGCGCTTGGCGAGTTCCACGATGTAGACGTTCATGCCGCCCGCGTCGCCGGTGCCCGGCTGGTGCAGCGGGGAGGTGTGCACGGAGAGCATGGCGACGCGCCGGGGGCGCCGGTGTCCGATCCTGAGCCGCGAGGGGGCTGCCGCCGAGCGACGCCCGAGCCTGCTGACGTAGTGGCTCACGGAGCGATCCTCCTTGCTGCGGACATGCCGGACGGAGGGCCGTGGGGAGTCCTCCGAGGTGGTGCAACGACGCATGGCCGGATTCCATTTCCACCCCACACTTCTTTGCCGAACCATTACCGTCGGTCGCTCAACCGTTCGATACCGTGGGACGTTTCAGTTCGCGTTCGTTCGCGTTCGTTCGCGTTCGTTCGCGTTCGTCGCGCGAGACCCGTGCCGTGACCGCGACCGCGCGGCGGGCTCGCCCCCGGGCGCCGGACCCCGGCCCGGGTCGCCGGGGGGGCGCCGGGGGGTCGCCGGCTCGGGTCGCCGGCCGGGGTCGCGGGCCGGGCCCGGGTCGCACGCCGCAGTCCGGCCGCACGCGCGGTCCGGCAGCGACCGGGGCGCCGAACGCCCGCGCCGCGCAGGCTCCCGGCCGCGAAGGTGTCGCGCGGCGGGTACGCCCCTCCTCAGCCGCGTCGGCCGCACTCCCGGCGGCGGCATACCCTCGTCCGTATGACACCCCGCGCCACCCGCCCCGTGGGCACCGTCACGCGCGGGACGACGAACCCGAACCGGCTGCGCCGCATGGACCGCTGGATCGCCGCGACGCACGGCGCCGAACTGCGCCGCGCCGCCGACCCGGTGGCGGTCGACCTCGGCTACGGCGCCGCGCCCTGGACCGCCGTCGAGCTCCTCGGCCGGCTGCGCGGGGCCGCGCCGCACGCCCCTACGAGCGCGACGGGCTCACCTTCCGGCACGGCGGGTTCGAGATCCCGGTCACCGGCCGGCCCCTGCTGATCCGGGCCGCCAACGTGCTGCGCCAGTACGACGAGGAGGAGGTCGCCGCCGTCTGGGCCCGCCTGTGCGCGCGCCTCGCCCCCGCCGCCGGGCCGTCGCGGGGCGGACTGCTCGTGGAGGGGACCTGCGACGAGATCGGGCGGCGGCACGTGTGGGTGGCGCTCGGCCCGGAGGGGCCGCGCACGGTCACCTTCGCCACCCGGCTCGGCTCCCTGGCACAGCCCTCGGACCTCGCCGAGCGACTGCCCAAGGCACTGATCCACCGCAATGTGCCCGGCGAGCCGGTGCACGCCTTCCTGCGGGACTTCGACCGTGCGTGGGCCGCCGCCGCGCCGTACGCCGCGTACGGGGCCCGGCAGCGGTGGCTGCGCACGGTGCGGGACCTGGCGGCCGACTGGCCGGTGACCGACCGTCCGGCGCGCTGGCGACAGGGCGAAGTGACCCTGCGCTGGGAAGCCCTGGCCCCCGGCGGGTGAGACCGGAGCGGCCGGCCGGGCTCCCCGGAAGGCCGGGCCGCGGGGCCGGGAAGCGGCGCACGCACCCGGAGGGCGGCCCCGGCCTCACCCCGCCCCCGGCGCCAGCCGTGAACACGCAGGCACGGGGCGCCGGACCCCGCCCCGGCCCGGTCCCGGCGGGTGAGCGCGCGACGGCGCGCAGACGAACTGTTCGGACCCGCCTCACTCTCCCGGGTGACCAGGGGGAACGATGGTGCCGAGTCGTTCGTCCCATCCACGGGGAGACCGCCACGGCCGGGCGGCTCAGGGGGAGAGAAGCCCTGGCCCGCCGCATCCGCCGCGGTACGGCGCGGCACGACCTCTGTCGTTTTCGGCGCGGGCATGGCAGGATCCCCCAGGCACCACAGGTTACTGACGGTTAATCAGGTTCGTATCGGGTTTGGGGGTCGGGGTATGGGGACGAGTGAGCGCGGGCTGATCACGGCAGCCGTGGCCGCCGTGTGCGCGGTCACCGTACTGGCCGCCCCCGGCACGGCGTTCGCCGCACCGGACCCCGCTGCCACGCCCCCGCCGCAGGCGTCCGTGACCCGGGTGGCCCCGGCCACGAACAGCGAACTGGAGGCCGTACGGCAGCGCCTGGAGGAGCTGTACCACGAGGCGGCGGTCGCCACCGACGCCTACAACGCGGCCGAGGAGAAGGTCCGCGAGCAGTCCGCGCAGCTGGTCTCGCTGGCCAAGAAGATCGTCGCGGGACGGGAGCGGCTGGCGGATCTCAAGGACCGCGCCGGGCGCGGAGCCGCCGCCCAGTACCGCTCCGGAGGCCTGCCACCCGAGGCCCACCTGGCGCTCAGCGACGACCCGGGCGACTTCCTCGACGGCCAGGGCCGCATCGTGCAGGGCGAGCGCGCCACCCAGCACCTGCTGGCGGAAACGACCCGCGTCCAGGAGGACTTGGAGCGGTACGCCAGGGACGCCTCCGCCCACTGGGCGAAGCTGGAGTCCACCCGGCAGGCGCGGGCCACCGCGAAGAAGAAGGTCAAGAAGCGGATAGCGCAGGCGGAGGAGCTCGAGTCGCAGCTGGAGAAGGAGGAGAAGGAGCGGCTGGCCCGCCTTGAGCGGGAGGCCGCGCACCGGGCCCAGACCACCTGGCTCGGCACGGGGGTTCTCGACGGGAACACGGCAGGCGCCTCGGAACAGGGCAGAAGAGCCGTCGAGTTCGCCGCCGCACAACAGGGCAAGCCGTACGTATGGGGCGCCGAGGGCCCCGACTCCTTCGACTGCTCCGGCCTGACCTCGCAGGCCTGGGCGAGCGCCGGCCTCACCATCCCGCGCACCTCGCAGGACCAGTGGGCCCGGCTGACCCGCGTCGGCACCGCGGACATGCGGCCCGGCGACCTGATCATCTATTACGACGACGCCAGCCACGTCGGCATGTACATAGGCGACGGCAAGATGATCCACGCTCCCCGGCCCGGACGCACGGTGACCGTGGCGGGAGCCGGCTCGATGCCGATCCTCGGCGTGGTCCGCCCCGACGCGTGAGCCGAGCCGCCGCACGGCACACGTCCGCCCCGGCCTGCGGATCGGTCCCGGCGCCCACCCCCTCCGGCCGGCAACCCCCTCCGGCCGGGCCCGCCGCCCCTGACCGCACCGCCTCCGCCCGCCACCGCCGTACCTCCCCGCAGCCGCTCCCGGAAGCCGCTCCCGCAGTCGCTCCCCGGCGACGTGACGCAGGCCTCGTGACCCCGGCCACGTGAGCCGGCACACCCCAAGTGCCCCTCACACCGGGGCAGGGCGTGACGTTCGTCATCCCCGGAGGGTGGGCGCCTCGCCCAACTGCGATACGGAACGCGGCATATGACAACGACCCGCCGCGGGACGACGTGCCGTAGGCCATTCCGCTGCGGCCGGGACACCCGCTAAGGTCCCGACGGTGGGTCGAGGTCCCTCGCCCCGCCGTGCCCTCGGGGGGAGGGAAGGAACACTGGAGATGCCCGTACCCGTACCGCGGCAGAGAGCGATCCCGGCCGTGGAGTGTGGTCAGGCGCAGGCCGCGTCCACCGCCGGCCCCACGAAGGAGGACACCGCCGCCCCCCTGACGCTGCTGCTGATCGAGGACGACCCGGCCGGCTCGGCGATCGTGCCGGACCTCCTGGACACGGCCGGGCAGCCCATCCGGATCCGCACGGCCCGCAACCTCACCGAGGCCGGGCGGCTCCTCACCGACGACGTCCACTGCATCCTGCTGGACCTCGCGCTGACCTCCCCGGGCCTGGTGGACGACTCCGGCGACGAGCTGGCCGTCCTGCGCCATGTGCTCCGGCTCGCACCCCGGCACGCCGTGCTCGCGCTCACCGCGTCCGGCGACGCCGAGCGCGGCGCCCAGGCGGTCGGCGTCGGCGCCCAGGACTACCTCTTCCGGGACGAACTCGACGGCCGCCTGCTGAGCCGCGCCATCCGCTACGCCGTGGAGCGGAAACGTTCCGACACGGCGGAGCGGCGGCTCGCCGAGGGCCGCCTGCGGGCGCAGGAGAACCGGCGGCTGGAGCGCGGTCTGCTGCCCACGCCGCTGCTGGAGGGCTCCTCGCTGCGGTTCGCCGCGCGCTACCGCCCCGGCCGCTCGCGCGCTCTGCTGGGGGGCGACTTCTACGACGTGGTCCGCACCCCGGACGGCACGGTCCACGCGATGATCGGCGACGTCTGCGGCCACGGCCCCGACGAGGCGGCGCTCGGTGTGGAGCTGCGCATCGCCTGGCGCGCGCTGACGCTCGCGGGGCTGTGCGGCGACCAGCTGCTGAACACGCTCCAGCAGGTGCTGGAGCACGAGCGCGCCGACGACGAGATCTTCGCGACCCTGTGCACGGTGGACATCGCGCCGGACGGGCGCCGGGCCGGGCTGTGCCTGGCGGGCCACCCCGCACCGCTCGTGGCCCGGCCGGGACGGGCCGCCCGCCTGCTGCCGTGCGAGAACAACGGCCCGGCCCTGGGACTGCTGCCGGGGGCGCGGTGGCCGCGTATGCACGTCGAGCTGGGGGCGGAGTGGAGCCTGATGCTCTACACCGACGGGCTGATCGAGGGCCATGCCGGACCCGGCCGGGAGCGCCTCGGGCAGGACGGCATGGTGGAGATGGTCCGCCGACAGCTGTCCGAGGGGCTGCGCGGCGAGGAACTGCTGCGGGCGGCGGTGCACGAGGTGCGCGAGCTCAACGGCGGGGAGCTCACCGACGACGTGGCGGTGCTGCTGCTGGACCGGGTGCCGTAGCCGGTCGGCCGGGCGCCGTAGCCGGTCGGCCGGGCGCCGTAGCCGCTCGGCCGGGTGTCGTGACCGGCAGCCCGCCCTGCCGCACCGCGGGCCCGCACACGCCGCCCCCGCGCGGGCACGCCTGGCCCCCCGGCGACGGCACGGCCGTCACCGCCGGACCGGCGTGATCCGGGTGGACGGCACCGCGGGCACGCCGCCGGGTCGGCGGGGGACCCGAGGTCCGCGGGCGGGCCGGCGGGGGCGCTGCGGGTCCGGTCAGCGGCCGCCGTTGAACGGACCGTACGGCCCGTCGCTGCTGCTGCCGCCGCGCCGCCGGGGACCGGAGATCTGCCGCAGGGCGGGGCGGACGTCGACCATGTAGACGATGGTCGCGATCAGACCGATGACCGGCAGGAACGACAGGATGCCGAACACCAGACTGACCACGAAGGCCAGACCGAGGACGACCAGCCAGAACGTCTTGGTCTGCTTGGAAGCGGCACGGTAGGCGTCGTCCCGGCGCACCGCCGCGTCCACCAGCGCGAAGCCGCTGAAAAGGGTGAAGGCCAGACTCAGCAGGGCCAGGAACCCCGCGAACCCCTGCATCAGCATTGTGTCCACTCTCCGAATCGGCTCGTCCTCACGCGGTCACCGTACCCGCAGGTGACCTGCAAACCACCCGTAAGCGACCCGTAAGCCGTGGGCTGTCCGCAGACACTGTCCCGCTACCCCGACAACGGGCCGGGCACCCTCGAAGTGCCCGGCCCGTCACGACCGGCCACGAATCACTCGGCCGGGGGCGTCGCCTTCTTCGCGGCGGGCTTGCGCGCGGGCGCCTTGCGGGCCGCGCTCTTCTTCGCCGGGGCGGCCGCCTTGGCCTCGGCCGGCTTGGTCTCGGCCGGCTTGGTCTCGGCCGGCTTGGTCTCGGCCGGCTCCTCCTTGACCGCGACCGGCTCCGGCTCGACCGCCACCGCCAGGTCCTCCAGCTCCTCGGCGGCCTCGCCGCGCCAGGACCGGACGGTCTGCTCGCCGTGCTCGGCGACCTTCTCGTAGGCCTCGCGGGCCTTCACCGCGTACTCCGCGGCGACGCCCACCCCGCGCAGCGCGACGTCCTGCGCGGACTCACCGAACTTCTTCAGGTCGGCGTCGATCGTGCTGCCGAGCTTCTTCAGGTCGCCGTCGAGGGAGGCGAGGAACTCGCCGACCCGGTGCTGCAGGGTCTCCTGCGCCTCACGGGCCTTGGCCTGGGCCTCCTTGGCACGCGCGGCGGCCCGCTCCTGCACGGCCTTCGGGTCGGTGTTGCGCACCGCGTCGATCCGCGCGGGGGCCTCGGCCCGCAGCTGCTCCACCAGGCCCGGCACCTTCTTCGCCTGCTGCAGGGCGAGGTCGGCGGTGCCGGCGGCGAAGTAGAGCGGAGTCGGGTCGCTGAGGGTCTTGCGCAGGTCGTCGGTGATGGCCATGGTGAGGTCCTCCCGGATTCTTGCTGCTGTCGGCTGAGGGTCTGGCGGGTCCGCGGGCGGCGGCCGGTCCCCTGGTCCGGTCAACCGGCCGTCCGCCGCGGATCGTCTCCGGCATCGCGCACGGTGCCGTCGAGCACATCGGTGTGCCCGGCACCGGCCGGGTCGCTCACGGCCGAGCCGTTCTCCTTGCGGAACGACTCGTAGATCTGGAGCAGCACCTGCTTCTGCCGCTCGTCGAGGGTGGGGTCCGCCAGGATGACGGCCCGCGTCTCCACCTCGTCCCGGTCCCGCTCCGCGTCCAGGATCCCGGCGCGCACGTACAGCGTCTCCGCGGAGATCCGCAGCGCCTTGGCGACCTGCTGGAGCACCTCCGCGCTCGGCTTGCGCAGCCCGCGCTCGATCTGGCTCAGGTACGGGTTGGACACCCCGGCCGCCTCCGCGAGCTGCCTGAGCGACAGCTGCGCGGTGCGCCGCTGCTCACGGAGGTACTCGCCGAGACTGCCGACGTTGAGCGATGCCATACCCCTACTGTGCCCCCAACCCGCTAACAATTGCAAGCACCCCGCTTGCAGCAGCTACCACACGGTCAATGTCGGGCCGTGTGACTGAGCAAGATAGTTGTCACTTGAGCAGGACAACTGTCACCGCTCAGCTCGGCGGACTCCCGTGCAGGCGAGGACTGCGTCGGCGTCCTCGACGAGGAAGATCATGAAGGCCCACGTCCGGTCCGGTGAGAAGACGCAGCCGATCCTGACCTGAGCGGCTTCGAGCCGGGTGAGGATGTCGACGGTGGACGGCAAGGCGAGAGTCTCAGTACCTCGCTTCCTCGCCCGTCGGAGGCGAGCCGCGTAGATGCCGGCAAGCTCCTGGCTGGGAACGCGGCCGTCCCATACGACGAAGTCGCCTCCGTCGAGAAGCGCCGATCTAGCGGGTTCGCAGGCCGCGGTCTGGTCGCCTAGCATCTCGGCGAGTTCCGCCCGGTCCATCTGTCGTCCTCTCGCGTGCGGTCCCGTTGTCCGCTCAGTCGTCAAAGTGGAGCTCAGGTCGGGTCCAGAGGGTGAGGTCACTGCTGGTGGCGACCGCCAGGGTCTGGCCGGAGGGAGAGAACCCGGCTGCGCGAAGTTCCGAGTACTCAGAGTGGAAGACGTGCCACCACGTCCCTCCCGCCGGGCCTTTGTGGGACCCGCCGTCGGCGGAGAGGATGACGCGGTCGTGGGGCCAGTCGGGGCTGACGACGTCCAGGGTCCAGCCGTCCGGTGTGGTGCTGTGAAGGCCGCCGCCGAAGAGACCGGCGATGCGCACCGGTGCGCCTGCGATCGGGCCGAGCCCGGGACAGGCGAGGGCCGGGTGGGCGTCGGGAGTGCTCGTTTCGAAGTCAGGGTCCCTGTCGCGGGCGATCTTCTCGCCGGTGACCGCGTCGAAGAGTCCGTGACCGTCGCTGGACACGACCATGACGAGGTCGTGGCCGCTGTCGGGATGGACGGCGAATCCGATACCGAGGAGGCCCCCGATAGGGGTCCTGCGGTCCAGCACCGGCTGCCACGGCTCGGGAACCGGCATGACGGTGGCGGCGATGTAGCGCTCGCGCAGCTTCTGCTGATAGTCCGTGATCAACTTGCCTCCTCGACGCGATTCGCGTCGAGGGTCTCTCGCGCAGCGGCCCACGTCGACTCGAATTCTTGACGGGTGATCTCGGCAACGCCGTCCGCTTCTCGCCAGCCGTGCAGGGTGCCTTCCGCGAGGACGCTGTACTGCCGCTCGTAGGAGGCCATGGCTGCGAGGTCGTCGCGGTCACGGATCTCAATGACCTCCACCAGCGAGGCGGCAGTCACGGGCAGACGCTGAAGCCCTTGCAGGTCGACGTGCCGTAGCACCCATTCCTCGTCGTCGAGTTCGAAATACGACCAGACATCACTCTCGTCGTCGTAGGTGCGGATCCAAGTCGTCACGTTCGCATGATCTCTCGGCGGGAAGACGACGCATCCGGCAGGACGCACGGGCCAGCTGCTTCCCGGCTTGTCCGCAACTGGATCACGCCATGCGACTCGATTCAGGATGGCTCCGAGAGGCACGGCGATAACCCTCCGTGGTCGACTTCCCTTGCCCGCCCGGTTGGATCGGGCCACGAGCGATGATCTGGTGCATCGGAGCCATCTGGTTGAAGTGGTTCATGACGACGATCCGCAGCGGGAACGAGATCCAGGCTTTGCGCCGGAGATAGAGCGAAAGGGCTTGGTCGAGATCGCTGGCCTGGTGGATGAGTGGCAACATGCGCTCGCGGGCCTGCTCTTCGTCGTCGGCATCAAGGAGATGTTCGGCGATCCCGAGTACTGCCCCCATGAGCAACGGGTCCAGCGGAGGGTCGGTGAAGGGGCGGGAGCTGTGCTTCTTTCCGGGTCTGCCCCGGAGGATTGTCGCGCGGGCATGGCGTTGCCCGGCCTCGCGATCAAGTGCCTCCGCGAGGGCTGGTGTTGCGGCGAAGGGCCGGGCCGCCGGCCAGGACAGGAACACCAGACCGAGCAACGCTCTGAGGTCGGCGAAGTAGTCAGCGGCAGGGATCAGCCAGCCGACGCACGGTGTCATCTCGGTGCCGATCGGGCTGAGGAGGTCCAGAAGTCGCTGCTGGAGGCCGAGCAAGTGTTCCAGTGTCTGTGCGTCGGGTGGGTCTTCGGGGAGCGTGCCGTCGGGTTCGGCGAGTTGGACACCACAGGCGGGTTGGAGGCGCCCGACGGTGCGCGGGGCGGTGGTTGTCCGGCACTGGGTGGGGTGCAGGTCTTCGTCCCAGGGGCGGGCGATGATGCTGTTCATCTCGACCGTGTGGACGGGGTGTCGGCAGGTGGGGCAACTGATTCGCAGCAGGCGGCGGTGCTTGGTGCAGGCGAAAACTGGTGGGAGACGCCAGAGGCGTTGCCACGATCCGCCGTGAAGTTGCTGGATCTCGCTTCCGTCTCCGACGAGACACTGCGGGCAGTAACGAGGGGTGCGGGTCAGGAGCCAGGCATTGTCGTTGACCATCCTCGCGGCGCTCTTGCGCGGGGTGAACTTCTCGCTCAGCGGTCCATATCGCTCGGCGAGCGAAGAGGTCAGAAGGCAGCTGACCTCCTCTGGGGCGAGTCGGGTCGCTCGGGCGAAGGTCTGGATCTGCTCCGGTTCCAGGTGGTGCAGAAACCGGATGGGAACGCGGAAGAGCACGTTCTCCTTGCGGTGACCAGTCAGTCCTGTATGGATGGCGACCGCTCCGGGGGAAGTCCCGAGCCGGTGCGCGAGGCGGATGATGTAGCCGGCCAGCGTCTCGTCGGGCAATGGGTCGAGGCTGCGGGGCAGCGGGCGCATTGCCCCATGATGTCGTCTGCGTCTCGACTCACCGCCGATTCTTCGCGGATTCACCTCCTCACCACGAACACTCGATCCCCCTGGAGCCGGTGATGTCGGTGGGCTGTCATAGGGTCCGGTCCCATGACGCTCCTGATGACGTACGGGGGACCCGGCGAGCCCGAAGGGCTGGCCACGCGTACCGGTGGGATACCCATGGCCCCGGCGGGGACGGCATGGCCTCACTGTGCGACGTGTGACGGGCCGATGCAGTTCCTGGCCCAGATCGTCCTGGATGATCTGGACCGTCCGATGGACTCAAGCAACAAGCAAGACGGCGACGTCATGGCGATCTTCATGTGCCAGAACGATCCCGGCATGTGCGACGAGTGGAGCCCGATAGCCGGTGGCAATCGTGCCCTGCTGTTCCCTGCCGACGGGTTGGCGCCGATGTCCACGCCCACCCCGGGTGAGAACGACGAGAAGGTGCTGCTCCTCGGCGCTGTCAGCGCCGTCACCTTGGTGCCCTCACCCGCAGCCGACTACTTCAGCGCGCGTGAGGAGTGGGCCAGCCGTAGCGGAAATGAGCTGGGGCACGTCCTGGGACAGCTCGGCGGACAGCCCCACTGGCTCCAGGACGATGAGACACCCCGGTGCCCGACCTGCACCCACCCTATGGACCTGGTTGCACAGTTCGAGGAAGGCCCGGACCACTCCACGGCCATGAACTTCGGCGGCTGCGGCACAGCGTTCGCCTTCACGTGCGCACCCTGTGTCCAGACCGCCTTCCTCTGGCAGTGCTGACTGGGGAAGGAGAGACCGTGCCCGACGAGCTCATCCGCATCCTGGCCAAGGCCCTCGCCGGCCTTGTGATCAGCATCGACCTCACCGATGACGAGGACGTACCCCCGGACGTTGCCACGCGCTGGTTCGAAGACAGCACCCACACCCTCGGTCACCTGATCGAGTCAGACCGCGACCGGCTCACCGCCCTGTGGCACGACCTCGCCGACCACGAACCCAGCCCTGCCCGCCGTCAGGCCCTACGCGAGCTGCCGGAAAGTTTCGGCCTCGACGACGGGGACTGAACCGGGTTCCAACGACGGCCCGCACGAGCGTGAGCACGTTCGCGTGCAGGCCTGCCAGTGATCACGATTCCCCATGGGGACGGCGGACGTGGGCGGTGCCGGCGCATCCGGGCCGGTCCACGTTCCACTTCCACGGCAAGGCCTCGTCGCAGAAGACGCAGACGAAGTCCCCCTCGCGCACGACGTTGAGCTGCTGGCAGGCGGGGCAGCGCCGGAAGACAACCTCGTGCGTGAAGCCGGATGGGCGAACGATCCCGGCCTGGTCCAGGGCCTCGGCGACGGCTGGCCAGGAGCTAACGTCCGGGCAGTAGCCGGTCGACTGATTGCTGACCTCGTCGACCGCCCAACTCCCGGACTCCTCGATGAAGCTGATCTCACCAGCACTCAGGACCACTTCTCCAGCAGCACACACCACGTGCTCACTGCGACGCGGCGCGAGCCTTAGTACTCCAGCCAGATCGACAACGAAGGTGAAGGGCTCGGCCAACTCCTCCACCGTCCGCATCACAGCCCACTCGTTGAAGTCGGCCAGTGAACGCATGCTTCGGCCCTCGCCGCCCGGACGGACAAGACTCCTCAACTCGGCCGGTCCGACGTAGCGATAGCTCCACCGCTGCATGCTCACGCTTGCCCTCTGCCGGTGAGCTGGTCACACCGAACGGTGAACTCGTCCCGCCCGTCCGTGGCTGCGACACCATGGGGTGTGGTGGAGACCGTGACAAGCTCGCCATCCTCCTGAAGCCTGGCCGATCCTATGATCACGCAGGCGACGCTGACCTCCAGCGGATATGCGGAATCCGGACCCAAGGCACCCTGGGCGTCGAAGACGGGAGCCTTGTCGACCAGCGACCACCGACGCCCCGCCGCATCCGTGAACCGGACCTCCACCACACCCGGAAACGGCTCGTCGTCCACCCACCGGACCGCTTCAGCACGCAGCTCGACCACGAGCCTCCCCCTCGATCAAGGCCACAACCAGATGTCAGTGTCCCGCACTGCTCAGCCAGATTCGTGATCGTCGACAAGGCCGATAGCGGTAACCCTGAAGGACACTCCAGGTGGGGCTGCGTTCGTTAATCTCACCACCAGATGTCGGAGACAACCAGAGGGGTATCCATGGCAGTTGAGCGGATCTGGTTAGACGTTCCCTTCGCGGAGAAGGACGAGGCGAAGAAGGGCGGTGCCCGCTGGGATCCTGCCGCCAAGCGCTGGTACGCGCCCCGGGGCGGGATGGCGGAGCTTCAGCGGTGGGCGCCCTCCCCTGATGTCCCCGACCTGCTGCCCGGTGAGGACCGGAGCCTCGGCAGTGGTCTCTTCGTTGACCTGGTGCCCAGCACCTGCTGGTTCACCAACGTCCGCTCCTGCGTGGAGAAGCGGGACTGGGAACGCCTCCGTCGCATGATCACCCGGCGGGCCGGGCAGCGCTGCGAGATCTGTGGGGCCGCCGAGGACCGCGAGGCCAAGCGGTGGCTGGAGGCCCACGAGCGGTGGATCTTCGACGACGCGACACGGGTACAGACCCTCAAGCGGCTGATCTGCCTGTGCACCGACTGCCACACGGTCACGCACTTCGGCTATGCGCAGGTCCGCGGGATCGAGGCGCAGGCCTTCGCGCATCTGGTGAAGGTCACCAGGATGAGCGAGTCACAAGCCCGCCAGCACGTCAGGTCCGCCTTCGCGCTGTGGGAAAAGCGCTCGCAGATCGCCTGGAGCCTGGACCTGGGAATCCTTACGAACGCCGGGATCGCTCTCGCCCCGCCGCCAGAGGCGAAGGACCGCGCTCGCGTCGCGGAGGAGACCCTCCGTTCGGCCGACGGCCCGGCCGTGCCCAGGCAATCCGGATCGGACTCGGCCATTCGTCGGATGCTGGGGCTGCGCTGATCGCGAGGCGGTCGACGAGAGCTCACCTTGATCTTGGCGCCGCTTACTTGCCTGATGATTCCTTCATGCCCTATCCACTCGGCTGAGCCCCTGGGCTTCGATGCGCTGGCCCATGCGCGCGAACGCGCCCTTGTCCTGCCGTACGGCGAGGAGCACCACACTCGCTGGCTGCGACAAGCCGTTCAGGGCACGGAGCTGGTACCCCACCATGTTCTCCACTCCCCTGGTCCGGGCGATGATCGGGGCCATGACCTCGTGGCCCGCGGTCTCATCGGGGGCCGACAGCAGCCGTGCCGCAATGCCGAACACCGCTCCGGCGACGACCGGATCCGCCGACGGATCGCTGAAGTGATGCGAGGCCCGACGCTGCTTGCCGATCGGGGCCCGGGACTTGGTGAATGCGACATGTCGCCGCGCGGCTTCCCGGTCGACGAGCGCGGCCAGGGCCGTCGTCTCGGTCAGGTCGCGCGCCTGTGGCCACGTCATGAAGATCAGCCCGCTCGGGGCCCGGGGATCGATGAAGTACTGGGCCGCTGGGATCATCCATCCGAAGCTGCCCGCCCACGTCGGACCGTCCGGCGCCAGCAGGTTGTCGAAGTGGTACTGAAGTCTCAGAACCACCACGCACGCGACGCCGCCCAACCGCTCACCGCCCTCGCCAGCGCGTGATCAACCCACCCGGCTCGTTCCACCACGCCGCCTGGCGCGACGAGGGAGTCCTCACCCGGCTCAACCACGACCTGACCGGCCTGGCCCGCGTGGAGGAAGGTCGCAAGCCCGAGCCGACCGCCGCCCCGCCGCCCCGCCGCCCCGCTGTCCCGCTGTCCCGCTGAGGCTTCCTGCTGTATGCCGCTGCCGTCACCGCCGCCGCAGCGGTGCTTCCGCACTCGCAGGCGGCCCCCGGCATACGCCGCCGAGCCACGGGACTGCACCTTCTCCAAGGCCGTCCGCGACGGCCCGGACGGTCGTCGGTTCTCCTGGAGCGGCCTGCCCGGCTACCGCCTTCGCCCGTGGCGCCGCGCCGCCTCGCGGGCGGCCTCCTCGACGCGGTCGTGGTGGCGCCGCCACCACTGCGGGTCGCCCGACGGCAGGCCGGTGTCGGTGACGCTCATGCCGACGGCGCCGTCGATCAGCTCGCGAAGGATGTCGGCCTGGCCGGCGTGCCGCTGCGTGTCGGCGATCACCCGGGTCACGGCGTGGTGCAGGGTCAGCTCGTCCCGGCCGTCCGGCCACCACGGCACCGTCCCCACGGTGTCCAGCGGCAGCGCGTCGATCGTGGCGTCCGCGTGCGCCCACGCCCTGCGGTACAGGCCCACGACGTCCTCGCGGGACTCCTCGGGCGTGAGCCACAGGTCCGCGTTGGTCTCGGCTGCCTCCGCCAACCAGGGCAGCGGCTCGCCGGAGGGCCGGCCGAAGGCGTCGCCGAGGTAGCCGAGCTCCACCGAGGCCAGGTGCTTGACCAGGCCCAGGAGGTTGGTGCCGGTGGGCGTCATCGGGCGCCGGGCGTCGTACTCCGACAGCCCCTCCAGCTTCCACAGCACGGCGTCGCGCCCGGACTGGAGGTAGCAGTGCAGAGCGGAGCGGGGGTCGGGGTCGGCGGGGTCCACGGGGCCAGTGTGCCGCGCGGCCGCCCGGGAGACCTGCCGCGGGGCGCACCGGCCGTGGCGGCCGGGCCGTCGGGCCGAGCCGGCCGCACTCGGAACCCGGCGTCGGCCGCCGCGCAAGACGTCCTCGGCCCCGGCGCCGGACGGCTCACACCGGGTCGCCGCCGACCCAGCTCGGCGTCCTCGCAAGTCTCCAGAGACTGTCGAAGGTCCTGTTCCACGTCGCCACCGTCTCCTCCGCCGCGGCGCCGCCCGCCGGGGAGGACACGGCGAGATCGGTGCGAAAGCCCTTGGGGTCGTAGTACAGGGCGTCGGAAGACGACTGGGTGCGGCGGACGGAGACGTCGTAGAGCCCGGTCAGGACCTCCTTCCGGTTGAATATGCACACCTTGTTCAGCGGGAATCCGCCGTACACCCGGTACTCGCACTCCACCCGGACCCGACCCGCCCGGGACAGCCGGGCAGCGAGGCGGGAGAGTGTCAGGCCGTAGCCGCGGCACTGGTCCTGCCGCAGGGCGCGGAAGGCCGGGTCGTCCACGGGCTCACCGTTCTCGCCCACCCGGGACGGCACCGGCATCGGCTGGTCGAAGTCCGGCACGAGCACGCGCACCCGCACGTGGCGGGTGGCACCGGAGTTCTCCATGAGATCCTCAAGACGGTGGAACACCTCGTTGTAGAGGGTCTCACCGGTGTAGCCGAGAAAGTCGATCTCCACGTCCCGAGCGTGGAAGGCACGGCTCACGTAGTCGTCGAGCTGGCCGGAGTTGACCAGCGTGCGTGCGGGGAGGCGGACGAAACCGGTCAGTTCCTTCACCGAGTCGTACAGCACGAAGGCAACGAGGCTGAACAGCGCTCCCCCGAGATAGGCCTTGTCCTCCAAGGCGTCGCCGACGGGCCTGACGAACTGGGCGGTCAGCCCCGTGACAAAGATCCCGGCCAGCAGGATCCTGGTGACCAGAGGCTCGAACCGCGCCTGGTGGCGGCGCAGCCGCTGAACGACACCCGCCTCGGACCGCACGGACATGCGTTCCCCCTCCGCATTCCCACCACCCGCCCGTCACACCTGCCTCCGCATCCGCTTCCGCGTGCGCCGCGGGCTCCGACGAACCGTCATCAGCGCCCGCGCACCACGCGGCTGGCCCCCTCGTCATGGTCCTCTCAGGCCAGGCCTCGGGCAAGACGGGGGCCGGTGGCGGGGCGGCCGCGCAGGCCGAGGGAGGCGATGGCGGTGCCGAGGGTCATGGCGTACGAGTCCACGGCACGCCGGACGTTGGGCGCGTCCAGGCCGGTACCGCTCACCAGGCGGTCCAGGTCCACGTACGCCGAGCGCACGATCTCCAGCCACCGGTAGACCTGCCAGTCGTCCCCCCAGCCGCGTGTGTACTGCTCGGGGAGCCGAGCCGCCCAGCGGCGGAACATGCGGTCGCGGATCTCCGGGCGCGTGGGCGTCAGATGCATGTGGCGCACCAGGTCGTACAGCGGGTCCCCGACCACGGCCAGTTCCCAGTCGATGAGGGTCAGCGCCATGTGGTCGTCGCGGCGCACCAGGTTCCAGGGGTTCAGGTCGCCGTGCAGCAGAGCGGGGGTGCGTCGGGTCAGAGTGTGCCGGCCGAGGATCTCCGCGAGGCGGCCGGCCTCGGGCAGGCCCAGGAACCGGGCCGTCCGCTGCGACGTCTCGGGGAGGTTGCGCACCATCTCCACGAGTTGCCCGCTGAGCCACTCGTAGAAGGGGCCCTCGCCGGCGGCCGGGTCGAGCGGCCGGTAGTCGACGGCGGTGAGCTCGCCCAGCTGGTCGACGAGCCGGTCGGCCTCGTGCGGCAGCAGTCCGTGCACGGGGTGGCCGGGGGGCCGGTCGATGTCGGGCGGGCCCTCGTAGGTGTGGACGGTGAACTGGTCGGTCCGGTGGCTTCTGCCCATCGCCAGCACGCGCGGGGCCGCCACCCCCACCCCGGAGTCCTCGATGGCCCGCAGCACGGCGTGCTCGCTGAGGAAGCTCGGCTCGCGGCGCTTCGCGTGGGCCGCCTTGCGTCGGATCACGACCGGGGACTCGACGCCCGGCACCCGCACCACGGAGTTCAGGTGCGCGGTTCCCTTGAAGACCCGGTTGGCCGGCGCCGCGCCTTCGGCGAGCAGCGCCCGGTCCACGGCGGTCAGCGGGAAGCCGGGGCGCGGCGGGACACGCTTGTCGCGGGTCCAGTCGACGCGGTGGACGGCCGGCGCCCGGCTCCGCCGGCCGTCGGGGTTGCCCCTGCCCACCCGCCAGCGGTGGAGGATGCGGCCGATCTCGTCGTCGTCCGGTACGTTCCGCAGACCGAGCGGCTCCGCGGCCGCTTCGAGAGCGCCGCGCACCCGCCTGGTTGCGCGGTCAAGGCTTTCCTGGTCGAAGAGCGTGCACAGGGACGTGGCGGCCCGCATCACGTCCGGGTAGACGGACTGGGCGCGCTCGAAGGCGAGGTAGGGAGCGAGGTCCTTGCCCAGCCCGTTCACCGCTGCCGGGCGCAGTTCCCGCACGGCGTCCGCCCACAGGTCGATGACGCGGGGCCACTGTGCCGCGGGGTACCGCATACGGACCAGATGGGTGGCCAGGTCGTGCAGGGGGTCGCCGTAGCCGGCCAGTTCCCAGTCGATGCAGACGACCGGCGGATCGCCCTCGCCGGACGTGATCAGGTTGTCGCGGTGCAGGTCGCCGTGGAGCAGGCTGTAGGGGCGTCGGACCATCGGCGGAACGCGCTCGCCGAACCGGACCAGCGCGTCCTCGGGCAGGCCCAGCGCCTTGAACAGTCCGCCGAACACCGGCCAATTGGGCTGCCTGATCTGCCGGTCGGCCTGCCGGGCGAGTGCCTGGAGGAACCCGCGGCTGTCGCTGTAGTCGCCCGGCCAGCCCGCCGGCAGCGGGGGCAGGGTTCCCCGTCGCACCTGGGACAGGCGGGCGAGCAGCCCGGTCAGTGCCTTCGTCACCAGGGGGGGCACGGCTGTGCCGTCGGCGCAGACGCTGGACAGCGGCACGCCCTCCACATGGCTGTGGACGGCGAAGCCGTCGCCTCGGGCGAGGCGCTGCGGCACCTCGGGCAGGACCGTGCGTACGGCGTCGAGGACGCTTCCCTCGTTCGGCCAGGTCCGGATCACCACAGGCGGTGCCTGGCGCCGCGGGACCCGCAGCGTGACGGTGGTGCCGGGCGCACGGCCGAGGGCCCGGGCGAGCGGGTCCGTGAGCGGGACGGCGTAGTTGTCGTGGTGGTGGCCGCTGAGGGCGTGTCCCCGGGCGGCGGCACTCGCGACGAACGCGCGGAGTCCGGCCCGGTGGCCGTCGAGTGTGGTCGGCCCCCGCAGCGGAGGCACGGGAACGGGGGGTGCGCCCACTTGGCCACTCCGGAAGGTTCGCACGACGACGGACAGGACGAACGGTCAGGACGAACGGTCAGGACCAACGGACAGGACGAACGGGCAGGCCGGAAACGACCGGCTTCACAGGGCCCGGCGGGCGGGGCGACGGTCGGCCGCAGTGGTGTTCCGCGTCGATGTGCCGAACGCCGGGGTCCCGGTCCGGCGGGCACGGCGGGTGGTGTGCCACTCGCCCGCCTGAAGCCGTTCGAGACCGGCCGGTGGGCCGTCCCGGCCGACAGCGGGCGGTACGGTTCCGCGCGCGGTGCAGGCATGGTAACCCGTCGGTCGTCCCGGGCGAGCAGCTTCCACACCGGGTTGCTCCCGGAGGTCCAGGTCGCTGTGGTGGGCGTCGCGCCGCTCCTCGCGGTCCTCGCGGACGCGGTGCCGGCGGAAGGACCAGGCTTGTGGCGTGGCGACGGAGCCGGCGGTCCGGACGCCCCTTCGGGGGAAGACGCCGGACGATGCTTCAGGCCTGACCTCAGGGTCGCGCTGAGGGCGCCGGAGGCCGCTGGGCCGCTCCCGGCCGGACGGGCTGCCAGGGGGCTGCCGGACGGACTGCCAGGGGACTGCCGGGCGGACTGCCAGGGGCTGCCGGGCGGGCTGCCGGGGCTGCTGGGGGCACCGGGGCGGGGGTCGGCGGGAGTCGCCGGGGCCGTGTCAGGGCGGAAGCCGCCGGACCGCGCTCAGGACGGCCTCCAGCGAGGTGACGATCTCGGCGGCGCCGCCTGCCCGGAGGATCTCCTCCTTGCGTGCGTTGCGCGCGTAGCCGAGGAAGGGGACGCCGGCGGCGCGGGCCGCCTGGAAGTCGGTGACCGTGTCGCCGATCATCAGGGCGTCCCGCGGGGCCGTGCCCGTGGCGTTCAGGGCGCGGTGCAGGCAGTGCGGGTCGGGTTTGAGGAGGTGGAGGTTCCGGGTGCGGCCGTAGATGTGGGGGGCGAAGCAGGCGGCGAGGCCGCGGCCGGCGAGGTAGGCGCCCACCGCCCGCGGGGAGTTGTTGGTGACGACGGTGAGCCGGGTGCCGAGGGCCGACCAGGTGCGGATCAGCGGGTCGGCGTAGGCGGTGGGCATCGCGACCGGTACGGCCCGGAGTTCATGACGGGTGAGACGTTCCTCCAGCTCGGCGACGAGGTCGCTGCCGGGGTGGCGGCGGTCGACGGCGCTCATCACGACGACCGGGTCGAGGGAGCCCCGCTCCCGGGCCGTGAGCAGCCCGCGAAGCCCTCTGCCCTCCAGCCAGGCCACCAGATCGCCCGCCACGTGTTCGGCGGTGTGGCCGGCGAAGAGGCGGCAGATGGGCCCGTCGAAGTCCCAGAGCACGACGCGGGCGCGGGCGACGAGGTGCCGCAGCCGCGCCGGGTCGTGCTGCACTGGCGTCTCCACCGGTCCCGTCCGCTCGGTCTCAGAAGCCACTAGGAGAGTGTCAGGTCCGTGGAGATGGTTTCCCAGAGGGCGTCGAACCACAACTGCGCCTCCCCGACGAACATCTCGTCCCGCCTCCCGCTGCGCCGGTCGAAGGAGAAGAGCAGGGACTCGGTGCCGAGCACGTCGTACATGTCCAGTGTCTCGCCGTCCGCGGTCTCCTCGCGGCGGGCGACCCGGTAGTAGGCGAAGAGGGCCTCGGTGCCGTTGAGGAGGTACAGCTTCGTCGCCGGGGTGAAGGGCAGCGCCCGGAAGGTGACGTGGACGTCGATGCCGTGGGTGGAGCGCAGCACCTGGAGGTTGTGGCGCAGGACGTGGCCCTGGGCGTTGCGCTGGGCGAGCCATCGTTCGTGCACGGCGTCGTCCTCGCCGCGCCCCTCGACCGGCACCGGGAAGGCGAGGTTGATCTTGCGTGAGGGCAGCAGCAGCCGTACGTCGATGGAGACGGGGCGGACTCTGCCCTCGCGGATGAGGCGCAGGGGTTCGCTGAGGGCCAGCATCAGGGTCTCGGCCGTGAGGCAGGCGGCGTCGATGCGGACGTGGTCGGCGGAGAAGGCGTCGGACAGGCGCGGGGCGAGGGCGACCATGGTCGGCTGGGGCCCGTGCCGGGCCGGGTCGGGTTCGGCGATGCGCGGCGGGCTGCCCTTGCTGACGTGGCTGAGCAGGCCGTCCTCCTGGAGGGCGCGCAGTGCCTGGCGGACCGTGCCGCGCTCCACTCCGAACTCCACCGCCAGTTCGGCCTGGGTGGCCAGCCGGTCGCCCGCCTTGAGCTCTCCGCTGCGGATCCGCTCGCGCAGGGTGTCGGCTATCTCCTGGGGCGTGAGCCTTCTGCCGCCGTTCACTTCCACGCTCCCCTGGTCCACGGCCGGACGCCACAACTGCCAGCCATCCGGCGGCTGTTGCTCGGAAGTTGTTTATGAGTATCGACCAAGCGGGGACAACTTAATCAGAGTTGGCCACCAACTCGACCAAGTTGGCGGAACCTTTACCTCCCGCCGCGAAAGGGGGAAGCACCATGCCCGTCCTCGCCCTCCTGTCCGCCCTGGTCGCCATCAGCCTCGAACAACTGGTCCAGTGGCGGTACGGCCCCACCGGCATCGTCGGCCTGCTCCTGCTCACCATCGGCATCCGGGCGAAGAACCCGGCCGTGAGCTCCGTCGGCGCGGTGGTCCTCACCCTCCTGGTCGCCGGGCCCGCCCTGTGAGGCGCGGATGGCCGGTTCCAGCCTCCGGCCCGAAGTCGACGCCGGGGGAAGGCTACAACTTCCCGCCATGTACGGATAGTTCACGCCCACGCGGTTAGGGCCTGCCCCCATCGGGACATAACAACAGTGAAGTTGGTCGCCAACTCACACAACCTGGTCACACCTCAGGGGGGTTGGCCCCACCGGGCTCCCTTCCGGAGGGGAGCCGGGAGTCCGGTGTCGGCGGGCCACAGCAGACGGCACAGCCACAACCGAAGAAGCACAGCCACAACCGAACAGGTACAGCCACAACTGAACAGTCGGCTACGGATGCACCACCCTGCGCGCCCCGGGCACACCCAGGCCCCCGGCGCGCACCGCACCATCTCCCCGTCCCCGCCAGGAAGGAGGAACCGGGTCAGAACACGTCCGGGCACCAAGGCCGCCTGGGCGTGCGCAGCAGGGCGTCGGCCGACCGGACGGCGCCCGCTCGCTGTTCCCGGACCCGGCCCAGCGCGGCCAGCCGCGCCACGGACTCGTCCCCCAGCCACAGCGCGCCCAGCTCGGCGACGTCCAGCGCCAGTTCCGCCTCCCGCGTGGTCGGCGCGCAGGACGCCCCCTCCGGCGCGGCCCGGAGCAGGAACCGGCCGCCGGTGAGCCCGCCCGCGTCGGCCACCTCCAGCACCAGCTCGCCCTCGGCGCCGTACGTCCGCGCCTCCAGGGCCCGCACCACGTCCAGCACGCGCACCCACAGCCAGTCCGACTGCGCGGTGATCCGCGCGGCCCGGGGATCGGGCAGCAGCAGCGGCAGCACGTCGTCGGGCGCCCGCCGGCCCGACCGCACCCGGGTGACCCAGTCGATCGAGCACAGGTAGTGCCACAGGGCCCGCTCGGCCGCCGGCGTCACGGCCGTCAGCCAGGCCACCTCCGCCGTGATCCCCGGCTGCTTGCCTTCCCAGGTGTCGTCCGTCCGGTACGCCGCCATCCCCTCGACCGCGCCCGCCGCCGACCGGTACACGGCGAAGAACGGCTCGGTCCACGGGGACCGCTCCAGCCGCAGGTCCCCCGTCGCCACCCGCCACCAGCGCTCGTCGCGGCCGACCGCCCCCGGCTGCTCCCGCCGCAGGCGGTCGAAGAGCGCGGGCCCCGCCGCACGCACGTACGCGGGTTCCACGAGGTCGACCCGCCCGCCGTCGTCGGGCCCCGACCATCGCGGGTCCAGCCCCGCCCGCCGCACCTCGACGGTCCACTCGGCACTCCAGGTGCCCGGACCGAACCCGTACCGCCCGTAGATCGGGTACTCGGCGGCGATCAGGGTGGCCACCACGTCGCCGCGCTCCTTCGCGGCGGCCAGGTCCCGCGCCATCATCCGGGACAACAGCCCGCGGCGCCGGTGCGTGGGCGTCACCGTGACGTTGGTGATGGCGTCCGCGGCCACGACGGCCCCGCCCACGGCCGTCAGCTCCTGCCCGAACGACCGGAAGGTGGCCACACACCGCCCGTCCTCGAACGCACCCAGCGTGCGCTCCCGCTCGATGGAGGCCGCCCGGTCGGCGACCTCGGCCGCGGAGGAGCCGGGCGGACGCAGGAACCCGGTGTTCAGTGCCCGGGTCCAGTCGGCGACCTCATCGGGGGCGATCGGACGTACGGCGGTGTCGGCGTGCCCAGTCATGGGATCACCGTAGGTTCACCCTCCCGCACGTCGCTCCCCCTTTTCCGCCGCCGCGCCGCCCCGTCGCCCTCAGACCAGCAGGTCGTCGACCTGGGCCTCGCCGTCCCGGTAGCGGCGGGCGATCTCCGCGCTGCACGCGTCCGTGGTGCCCTGGAGCGCGGCCCGCCGACGGGACACCTGCTGCTCGTACCGGACGAGCCGCCCCATGGCCGCGCCGAGTTCGGGATCGGTGCGCGCCGCGAGGTCGGAGAGCTCGACCTCGGCGAGCATCTCCGCGGCCAGCCGCCGGTACTCCTCCCCGTGCGGCGTGCCGAGGGTGACGTGCCGGGCGGAGGACCGCTGCCGGGCGGGCCCGTCGGTGAGGATCTCCGGCAGCCGCGCCACCACGGACGCCTCCCCCGGCCGGGCGGGCAGGCTGGGCCCCCGGCGGGCCAGCTCCGCACGCAGGATGTCGATCCGCCCCTGCAGCAGCCGCCGGACATAGCTCAGGTCCGCCTCGTCCCGCTGGGCGTCACGCCGCAGGGCCCGCACCTCGGGCAGGGTCAGCCGCCCCAGATCCGGCGCGCCGGGCTCCCCGTCCGGTGCCTGCGCCACGGGCGGGGCCGGACCGGCCGCCGGCCCCGGCTCCACGGTCGGCGCCGCCTGCGCCGAGCCGTCCGTGCGCTGCACGGGCGCCCGCCGGACGGCCGCGCCCGGCGAACGCCCGGTGCTCGTGCTCGGTGTGCTCATACGCCTCAACCGTCCCCTCGACCGGCGTGTGGAAGCATCGTGCCACCCCAAGTGGCCGCTATGTGACCGAGTGCCCCCGAACGGCCCCAGATGGGCGCTTAAGGAGCGATGGGAAGCCACGGTCCGACGCCCCTCGCGGGCAGGGCATGATGGTCCGCATGCGTGCAGTGGTACAGCGGGTGGACGGCGCGAGCGTCGTCGTGGACGGCGAGACGGTGGGCGAGATCACGGGCGAGGGCCTGTGCGCGCTGGTGGGCGTCACGCACCAGGACACGAAGGAGAAGGCGGCCCAACTGGCCCGCAAACTCTGGTCGGTCCGCATGCTGCAGGACGAGCGGTCGTGCAGCGACGTCGACGCCCCGCTGCTGGTGATCAGCCAGTTCACCCTCTACGGTGACGCCCGCAAGGGGCGCCGCCCCACCTGGAACGCGGCGGCGCCCGGCGCCGTGGCGGAGCCCCTGGTGGACGAGGTGGTGTCCCAACTGCGCTCGCTGGGCGCCACGGTGGCCACGGGCCGCTTCGGCGCCCGGATGCGGGTGTCACTGACGAACGACGGCCCGTTCACGGTGCTGCTGGAGGTCTGAGCCTCAGGGCTCCACGACGACTTCCTGCGCGGCGGCCGTCTCCCCCGCGACGAGTCGCGCGTCCACCGGCACGTTCCGCTTGACCAGCGCCAGCGCCACCGGCCCCAGCTCGTGGTGGCGGGCGGACGTGGTGACGAAGCCGACCTTCCGCCCGTCGGGGCCGTCCTCGGCGACGCGGATCCCGGTGCCGTGCACGGGCAGGTGCACCTCGCTGCCGTCGAGGTGCAGGAAGACCAGCCGGCGGGGCGGCTTGCCGAGGTTCTGCACCCGGGCGACGGTCTCCTGCCCGCGGTAGCAGCCCTTCTGCAGGTGGACCGCGCTGCCGATCCAGCCCAGTTCGTGCGGGATGGTGCGGTGGTCGGTCTCGAAGCCGAGCCGGGGCCGCTGCTGCTCCACGCGCAGCGCCTCGTGGGCGAGGAGCCCGGCGGGAGAACCGACCTGCCGGGCGTACGCCTCCAGGTCGGCGCGCGGCAGGAACAGATCACGCCCGTAGGCGGTCTCCCGTACGACGACACCGTCCGGTACGGACGCGATGGACCCGGCGGGAAGGTGGACGACGGCGATGTCGTCCGTGCGGTCGGCGACCTCGACGCGGTAGAAGAACTTCATCGACTCCAGGTAGGCGATCAGCGCGTCCTGGCTGCCCGGTTCGACGTGGGCCCAGGTGGTGGTGCCGTCGTCGACGAGGTACAGGGCGTGTTCGATGTGTCCGTTCGCGGAGAGGATGAGCGCCTCGGTGGCCTGCCCGGGGGGCAGTTCGCTCACGTGCTGGGTGAGCAGCAGATGCAGCCAGCTCAGCCGGTCGTCGCCGGAGACGGTGACCACGCCGCGGTGGGACAGGTCGACAAGGCCGGCGCCGTCGGCGAGGGCGCGCTGCTCGCGGAACAGGTCGCCGTAGTGGGCGGCGACGCCTTCGTCCACGCCCTCGGCGGGAACGGCGCCGGGCAGGGACAGCAGGGGGCTCTTCATACGGTCAAGCCTACGACTCGGTACGGGAGCGCTTCAGGGAGCAGTCCCGGCACCGGCCGAAGATCGCGAAGTGCTTGAGGTCGGTGTCGAAGCCGAACTCCTCGCGCAGCCTGGCGGTGAAGTCGGCGGCCACGGACAGGTCGGCCTCGATGACGTCGGTGCAGTCCCGGCAGACGAGGTGGATGTGGTGGTGCCGGTCGGCGAGGTGGTAGGTGGGCGCGCCGTGCCCGAGGTGGGCGTGCGAGACCAGGCCCAGCTCCTCCAGCAGCTCCAGGGTGCGGTACACCGTGGAGATGTTGACCCCCGACGCGGTCTTCCTCACTTCCGCGAGGATGTCGTCGGGGGTCGCGTGCTCCAGGGTGTCCACGGCTTCCAGGACAAGCTGCCGCTGCGGCGTCAGCCGGTAGCCGCGCTGCCTGAGGTCGCTCTTCCAGTCGGTGCTCACCACACGACGAGTCTAGTGCGGCATGGGAACACCTGGGCGGGAAAGGCGCCCGGAGCGGTGACGGGGCCCGGCCGGCCTACTTGAAGAAGGCCACTCCGTCGTCCGGGAGGTCGTCGGGGAGGGCCTTCGCCCAGCGCTCGACCTCCTCGGGGGTGACGACCTTCTTCAGCTGGGCCGACATGTAGGGGCGCAGCTCGACCTCGGGGGTCTGCTTCTCACCGACCCACATCAGGTCGCTCTTGACGTAGCCGTACAGGCGCTTGCCGCCGGAGTAGGGGCGGGAGGCGGCGGTGCGGGCGACCGCGTCCGTGACGAGGTCGATCTGCGGCTTCTTGTCGGCGAGCTCGCCGTACCAGATCTCGACGACACCGTCGTCGCGGGTCATCGTCACCTCGACCTTGCGGCCGTCGTCGATGCGCCAGTAGCCGGACTCGGACTCCAGGGGGCGGACCTTGTTGCCCTCCTGGTCCAGCACCCAGGTGTGGGAGCGGTACTCCAGGAAGTCGCGGCCGTCGTGCGTGAAGGAGACCTCCTGGCCGAAGTTGCACTTCTCGGAGCCGGGGAAGTCGTGCACGCCCGCGCCGGCCCACCTGCCCAGCAGGAACGCGAGGGGGACGAGGTCCTTGTGGAGGTCGGACGGGATCTCGATCATGATCAGCTCAGCAGTCTCGTACGGCTGGACGGGGAGGGGGTCAGCGCTGGCCCTGGTACAGCTTCTTCACGGCCAGAGCGGCGAAGGCGAGCACGCCGACGCAGACCAGGGCCAGCAGGGTTTCGAAGAAGATCTCCACGGGTGCTCCTTGGTGGGCGGAGGGTAGGGGGGGCACACGGCCGGGCCCCAGCTTACGCGGACGGGGCCCGGCCTTCCCTGCGAGGTGTGCCTGCGCGGGCATCCGCGCCGTCAGCCGAGGAGCTGGCTCTGCAGGACCACCGTCTGCTGGAACGGCACGGCGGGCGCGCCGCCCTTGCGGGACTGCACGATCACGGCGTAGACGTCGCCCGCGCTGAGGTGGGCCTGGCGGACCTGCGCGGCACCGTACGGCTCGGTCTCGGCGTAGGCGACCCGGGTGATGTGGGCGACCGCCGCGGCTTCGGGGAAGTCCTCGTCGTAGACGGACTCGTGCTCGCCGCGCATCCGGTAGGTGGGGGCGCTCCAGGCCTGGGCGTCGGTCGCGATGTTCCTGTCGACGACCTCGGAGGTGGCGAACTGCAGCAGGTAGATCCGGGTCCGGGTGCCGTCGGGCATGGTCCAGCCCCGGGCGGCGATGTGCCGCAGGCCGTTGTCCACGAGCCGCTGCCGCAGCTCGTCGCGGTCCTCCTGCAGGGAGAAGAGCTCCAGGTAGTCCTTGGTCGGCAGCCAGCCGTCCGAGCCGCGCAGCGCCTTGTCCTCCCTCGCCCCGGCGGGGGCGGGCAGCAGCAGGGCCCGCAGGTCGGCGTGGTGGCTGTTGGCCGGGTTGCCCGGGGCGAACGGCTCCGGGCTGCCGGACGGCAGGGGCGGCCTGGTCAGCCCGGGGTAGTCCCAGCGCCCGTCCGACCGGGTGGACAGGCCCGGGACGTCGCCGCGCTCCATGCCGGTGATCCCGTACGCCGTGGCCGTACCCACGGCGGCGAACACGGCGACGGCCGCGACCCATCGCACGAGCCCCCACGGCACCCGGCGCCGCCGCGGCGCGGGCCCGGCCTCGGGCATGGCGCCGGGCCCGGCATCGGGTGCGGCGACGGGTGCGGCATCGGGTGCGGCATCGGGTGCGGCGGCGAGGAGCGCCTCGGAGGCGGGCGCGGGGTCGGCCGCCAGGCCGGCGGGGTCGGCCGCGGGTGCCGCCTCCGGCGCGGGACCCTGCCCGGGCCCGGGCGTCCGACCGGACTCGGGTACGTCCCCACGGTGGGCCGGCCCGGCGGTACCGGACGGCCCGGCGGCGCCGGACGGCCCGGCGGCGCCGGACGGCCCGGCGGTACCGGACGGCCCGGCGGTACCGGACGGCTCGGGCCCGGCGTCCGGCCGGGACGCGGTGGACGGTGCGACGGGCGGCTGCGGCGCGGCGGCCGGGGACGCGGCGGCCGGCGGTGTCACCGTGCTCGGCTCCGCGGGGGTGGCCCGCTGCGCGTCGCCGGAGGCGGTCTGCCGCGTGTCCGTGCTCTGCTCGCTCATATCGCCTTCCCGGGTGCGGTGATCCGGTCGAGCTGGCTGCGTACGAACCGGGTGAACTCGTCGGTGTCGAGCGGAGTGACGCCGTTCTCGACGACTGCGGCCATGACGTCTCCGACCACGGCGAGGCAGACCAGCGATTCGACGGTCTGCTCGTCCGCGTCGGCGTCCTCATCGCCCAGGTCCGAGCGCAGGCACGCGGCGTCCTTGTACCCCTTGATCCGCGGCCCCTCGACCTCGTGCAGGTCGGACAGGGCGCGCACCATGCCCTTCATCCCCTGGAGCATGGCCTTGTCGTCGGACCGGGTCAGGGTCACGGTCACCTGGGACGCGCCCTGCGCCCACTGGCCGCGGACGTCACGGCTGAAGTAGCTGCGCTGGGCATGGCCCTTGATGCCCAGCCGGTCGAGCCGCTCCTCCGCCGCCTTCCGGGCGGAACGGGGCAGGAACGCGTAGGAGCGCTTGAACAGCTCGACGGCCTCCTTGCCGCTGAACTGCTCGTCCGGGCCGTACTCGCCGATGTCGGGGCCGGGCACGTACCCGCGGGTGCCGTAGGGGACGAGCATGCCGGCGAGGCCGCCGGCGGCCTCGGGCTCCGCCGTCTTCTCCTCGGCCGGCTTGGGGAACTTCCAGAGGGGGGCGCCGGCCGACCGGTCGGCGTCGCGCACCGCGACGGCGGTCACGGAGACCGTGGCGATCAGCGCGCCCGCGAGCACCGCGGAGGCGGCGGCCGCGGCGACCCGGCGGCGCCGCGCGGTCCTGCGCCGGGGGTCCGCGGGCGGCGCTCCCGGCGTCCCGGACAGCCCCTCGGACCCGGTGGCGTCCGGGCCGGACGGCCCCTCGGGCTCGCCGGTGTCCGGGCCGGACGGACCGGCGGCGCCGCCTGCGACGGCCGCGGCCGCCACGGCGTGCCCGCTCTCACTCCCTGCGGCCGGGTCCGCGCCCTCGGCCGTCCGGGCGGACCCGGCCGCGTCGGTGCCCGTACCGGGCGTGCCCTCCGCGGGGGTGTCCTGGACCGCGGCCCCGTCGCCCGAGGCCGGGCTCCCGTCCTCGCCCGTCGGCGGCATGTTCCCGCCGGGCGCCGGCGTCCCGTGCACGTCGCGCTCCGGCGTCTCGCTCCCGCTCACAGCCGCTCCATCTGCCGCTCGGCCAGTTCCATGACCGTCTTCTTGGTGACCGCCCGCTGTCCGGCGACCCAGACCTCCACCGCGATGTCCCCGCGCCAGGCGTGCGCCTCGGCGGAGTACAGCGGCTCGTATCCCGGATCCCTGCGGGGGCGGTTGTGGACGTAGGCCCAGCCGTTCCCGGTGCCGGGGATGCGCCAGCTGTCGGTGTCGGAAGCCTGGTCCGCGTACTCCTGGAGGTTGCGGACGGAGTCGGCGGCCGCGACGGAGTCCACCTGGTGGAACTGCACCAGGAGGACGGTCACCTGGTACGTCCCGGTGTCCCAGCCGACGACCGCGGCCCGGCGGAACTCGTCGGAGACCAGCTCCTTGAACTTGTACGCAGGGTCGTTGTAGTTGTCCGCGTAGTCCGCCAGGTCGATCCAGTCCGGCTCGGACGGCGCCCAGATCACCCTCTTCGCCCCGAGCGGCTTGCGCAGCAGCAGTTCCCGCAGGTCGCCGTCGGCGAGGACCTGGTGGTCCCGCTGTGCGGACAGCGGCTCGGGCCCCGGGCCCTTCGCCCGGCCCAGTGCGGTCTGGTTCAGCGGCGGCAGCTTCTCCGGCGCGCGGCCGGTCTGCACGAGATAGCCGGTGCAGGTGCCGGCGACGAGGCCGAGCACCGCGGCCCCGGCGATGAGCGCGACGGTACGCCCCCACCGTCTCCGTGGCGGCTTCACTGCTTCTTCCACGGCTGTCACGGCTGTCACGGCTGTCACGGCTTCGTCGGCTTCCACGGCTTCAGCGACTTCAGCGACTTCAGGCATCATCCACAACGTCCCCCCTCGGAACGCGAGTCACAGGTGTTGGTTCCGCGCCAGGAGACTCGTGGTCGATGCACGAAGTTGTACGGGTGTTGATTACGATTCGGCCATGGCGAAGAAGCTTGTGATCAAGGTGACGGCCGGGGCGGACGCGCCCGAGCGGTGTTCCCAGGCGTTCACGGTCGCGGCGGTGGCCGTGGCGAGCGGGGTGGACGTGTCGCTGTGGCTGACCGGGGAGTCGGCGTGGTTCGCGCTGCCGGGCCGGGCCGCGGAGTTCGAGCTTCCGCACGCGGCGCCGCTGCCGGACCTGCTCGACTCGCTCCTCGCGGGCGGCCGGGTCACGCTGTGCACGCAGTGCGCGGCCCGCCGGGAGATCACCGAGAAGGACGTCCTGGACGGCGTCCGGATCGCGGGCGCGCAGGTGTTCGTGCAGGAGGCGCTGGCCGACGACACCCAGGCGCTCGTCTACTGACGCCGCCGGGCGGCCGGCCGGCGTGACGCCTCCGCCCGTACGGCCGGGGGAGCGGCCCCCGGCCACGGGCGGGCGCGCGCGGCGGGACCGGAGCGGGCCGGGCGACGCGCGCTGCGGTTCGGCAGCGCGCCCCGTCGAAGGCGGGGAGCCGGGCGGCCGGCCACGTTCGCTGCGGCAGCCCGGCGCCCTGCCGCGGCGCCTGCCGCGGAGCGCTCAGCGGGGGCGCTTCCGGCCGTCGAGTTCGTCCCACCACTCGTCGGACTCGGGGTCGCCGGACGGGTCGTCCCACCAGCGGTCCTCGGGGCCGCGCCGGTTGGCGATCATCGCGGCGACGGGCGGGATCACCATGGCGACCACGCACATCCCGACGGCCACCGGGACGGACCACAGCCGTACGACGCCCCAGGCCAGGACGAAGAGCGTCAGGCAGGTGCCCATCATGGCGAAGTACACGTGCCGTCGCCGTGCGTACATGACTCCAGGGTAGGTCCGCGGACGGCGGCGGGCCGCGTCGCCGCCGGGTCCGGGCGCGCACCGGGGCGCCGCCCGTCGCCGTCCCCGCGGAGCCCGGTGCGGGCATGCCGGAGGGCCGCGTCCCAGGCGTCCAACCCGCGGGATGCGGCCCTCCGGTGTCCGGGTGCCGTCGGGCGCCGACGGCGACCGGCCGTCAGACGGCGATCGCGACCTCCGCGAGGCCGCCGTCCTGGGCGACGACCGTACGGTCGGCGCTGGCGCCGGGGACGAGCGCGCGCACGGTCCAGGTGCCCTCGGCCGCGTAGAAGCGGAACTGGCCCGTGGCGGAGGTGGGGACCTCCGCGGTGAACTCGCCGGTCGAGTCGAGCAGGCGCACGTAGCCCTGCACCGGCTCGCCGTCGCGGGTCACCTGGCCCTGGATGGTGGTCTCACCGGGCTTGATCGTCGAGGCGTCGGGGCCGCCGGCCTTCGCACCGCACATGTTGGACTCCTTGAGGGGTAAAGGTCGGGGTCTTACTTGTTGGCGCCGAGCTCGATCGGCACGCCGACGAGGGAGCCGTACTCGGTCCAGGAGCCGTCGTAGTTCTTGACGTTCTCCACACCGAGCAGCTCGTGCAGCACGAACCAGGTCAGCGCGGAGCGCTCGCCGATGCGGCAGTAGGCGATGGTGTCCTTGGCCAGGTCGACGTTCTCGTCGGCGTAGAGGGCCTTGAGCTCGTCGTCCGACTTGAAGGTGCCGTCGTCGTTGGCGTTCTTGGACCACGGGATGTTGCGGGCGCTGGGGACGTGGCCCGGACGCTGGGACTGCTCCTGCGGCAGGTGCGCGGGGGCGAGCAGCTTGCCGGAGAACTCGTCGGGCGAGCGCACGTCGACGAGGTTCTGCGAGCCGATCGCGGCGACGACGTCGTCGCGGAAGGCGCGGATGGAGGTGTCCTGCGGCTTGGCCTGGTAGTCGGTCGCCGGGCGGGCGGGCACCTCGGTGCCGTCGACCAGCTCGCGGGCGTCCAGCTCCCACTTCTTGCGGCCGCCGTCGAGAAGCTTGACGTTCTCGTGGCCGTAGAGCTTGAAGTACCAGTACGCGTACGAGGCGAACCAGTTGTTGTTGCCGCCGTAGAGGACCACCGTGTGGTCGTTGGCGATGCCCTTCTCCGACAGGAGCTTCTCGAAGCCCTCCTGGTCGATGAAGTCACGGCGGACCGGGTCCTGGAGGTCCTTGGTCCAGTCGATCCGGATGGCGTTCTTGATGTGGTTCTTCTCGTAGGCGGAGGTGTCCTCGTCGACCTCGACGACGGCGACCGTCGGGTCCTCCAGGTTCTCCTGCAGCCAGTCGGCGTCGACCAGGACGTCGCTGCGGCTCATGCTCGTTCTCCTCCGGGGCAGATGCGGCGGGGGTGTGCGTGAAGGCGGGGTGCGCGGCCGGGCGGGTACGCGGCGGCGCGCACGGATGCCCTGGGGCAGGGCGGTGGGGGAACGCGGCCGGCGGTGCCGGGCCGCATCAGACAGGGCGACAGAGCATGGCGGCGACGCGGCACAGGTCTACTGCCCGCCGCTTCGTGAGATCCGCCTGTCGCTTCATGTGCCCGATCGTAGGGACGGACAGCGGGCCATGTCACCGGTGTGTCACATGATGAGACGCGATCGTCCGGACTTCGGGACGGAGGGCGGTTCGGGGCAGGCGCCGCAGGGCTTCCGGACGGTGGACCGGCCTCAGGTATCTACGGTACGGACCAGGTCGTCTCGCCCCTCGGACAAGTGTCCTAGGGCGGGCACGACCCGGGCGGCGCGGGGCCCGGCACGGCCCTCCGGCCGGCCGCCGAAGGGGGGAAGCGCACGGCCGGCCACGACGACGCCACCGCGGCCGGCCCGGCGTCCTGCACCGTCGCACGTCCTGCGTGGTCCCGCGGCGCCCGGCGTCGTCCCGCGGCGTCCTGCGGCGCCCGGCGTCGTCCCGCGTGCGCCCCGCGTCGTCCTGCGGTGGCACCCGCGGCGGTACCTGCGGCGGAGTGCCTACCCGGCGAGGCTGACATCCGAGCCGCGCACCGAGATGCGCACACCGTCCGACGTCGCCTCCACCTTGTCCAGCGTGATCCCGCCCGGCAGTTGCCGGATCACCTGGTCGAAGTCGGTGATCTCGCGCACCCGGTCCTCGGCGACGGTCACCCCGCCGAACCGGGGCAGCGAGCCCGCCTTCACCCGCACGCTGTCGCCGTCGACCTCGACCGTGCTGAGCACCGTCAGCGGCTTGGGCAGTTTCGCGCCGAGCACCGACGCCTCCACCGCGACCTCGATCTTGCCGTCGCCGCCGTAGGAGAGGCCGACGACCTGTGCGGTGACGCCGGGGGCGACCTGGGTGGGCTCGGACTTGGCGGTCTTGAGCAGCTCGTCGTAGCCGATCGCCGCCGTGCCGGTGGCGGACGTGGCGGTGGCGGAGCTGTAGTCGCCCGAGAACCGGACACCCTTCATGTGCGCCTTCAGGTCGTCGATGCGGATCGTCTCGGCGCCGTCGCCGGTGGCGGCCTGGTAGTCCGCTATGCCGACCTCGACGTCGTCGAGCTCACCGCCCGCCACCTGTGTCAGGAACGGGAAGCCCCGGATGGAGACGTCGGGCGTCCGCGCGAGTCCCTCACCGGTCCGCAGCCGGTCCGCGGCCTCACCCTCGGCGAAGTGCACGGCGATGCGGTCGGCGGCCACGAAGACGCCGCCCAGGACCACCACGACGATCAGAATGGTTCGCAGTGCGCGCATGTTCCCCCACCTAGGTGATCGGTCCGGTCGCCTGTCACCGTAACTCTCCGGGGTGACGGACCCGCGACCTTGTCGAGCACCTGTGACGGAGCGGGCCGGGAGCGGGCCGGGAGGCCCGAAGCGGCGCCGACGGCCCCTACAGGCCCCGGCCCAGCACCCACAGCACGGGGGCGGCGGCCGCCAGCGGCAGCGCCACTCCGGCGGTGAAGTGCACGAACCGCGAGGGGTAGTCGTAGCTCGCGACCCGGTGGCCGATCAGCGCGCACGCCGCCGCGACGGCCCCGATGAGGGCACCCCGGGCACCGACCCCGGTCATCCCGCCGGCCGCGATGCCCGCACCGGCCGCCGCGAGCAGCGAGACGACCGCGGAGGCGGGCGTCGGCAGCGGCAGCACGCGAGCCGGCAGGGCCACCGCGACGGCCGCCGCGCCGATCACCGCCGCGTCCGGCTCGGCGGCCAGGAACCCGGCCGCGAGGATCGCGAGCGCCGCCGACACGACGGTCGCCATCAGGCCGTACATCCGCTCGTCCGGGTCGGCGTGCGACCGCAGCTGGAGCACGAGCACCAGCAGCACCCACACCCCGAGGGTGCCGAGCAGGGCCGCGGGCGCGTTGCCCCGGCCGGCCGCCACCAGCGCCGCGTCGGCGGTCACCGCACCGGCGAAGGCCAGCGCGATGCCCTGCCGGGCCGGCCACATCCCGTTCAGCCGGAACCAGCCCGCGGCGGTGAGCGCCTGCAGCACCACGAGCGGCACGAGCAGCGCGTACGACCCGACGGCCGCGGCGCCCGACAGCAGCAGGGCGAGCAGGGCGGTGAGCGCGGCGGGCTGCATGCCCGGTTCGATGACCGGCGAGCGGCCCTCCAGACGGGCCCGCTGGGCGTCGGTGACCCTGGAGTTCCCGGCGAGCGTGGCGGGGCCGTAGGAGGGCCCGTCGGCGGCGTTGCCGGCTGCGGCTCCGGCGCTCCCCGCGGCCTGCCCGCCCTGCGGGTGCCCGCCCTGCGGGTGCCCGGCAGTCCCCGCGGTCCCGGACGGGGCGGGGGCCGGGGCGGGGGCGGGGCCGCCGTGGGCCGCCGGGCCCGCCTGCGGGGCGTCGTGGGCGCGGGGGGCGCCGAGGCCGTCGGGGGCGCGGGGGGCGCCGAGGCCGTCGGGGGCGCCGTGGCGGCCCCGGGCGTCGCCGCCGCCGTAGGACGCGGACGCACCGTAGGCCGCGGAGCCGCCGTACGCGGCCTGGGCGTGCGCGGGCCGCGCGGCGTGACCGGGACGGCCGGGAGCGGTCGCGCCGGGGTGTGCCGCCCCGGGGTGTGCCGCCCCGGGGTGCGGGTCCTGCTGAGGCGGCAGGTACGCGGTCTCGGTGGTGCTCGGCGCGGTCACCGGCGGCTGGGCCTGGGTCTCCCAGGTCTGCCCCTGCCACTGCTGCGTGTACTGGGGGTCCTCGGAGCCGGGCCACTCCTGCCGCGGCGCCGGGTGGCCGCCCCCGGGCTCCTGCCCGGCCGGCTGCGGCCGGTCCGCGCCCGGGCCGTCGTAGGGCCCGCGGTGGGTCCCTCGGTGGGTCCCGTGAGGCGTCCCGGACGGCGGGTCGTACGGCTGCCGGGCGAACGGGTCGTACGGCTGGTACGGCTGGTTGCTCATCGGTGAACGGTCACCCTCCTGCGAACGGCGGGAGCACCTCGACCGTGCCGCCCTGGGCCAGCCGTACCGTGTCGTGCGCGCGGGTTCCGACGGGGTCGCCGTCGACGAGGAACGAGCAGCGCAGCAGTACGCGCGGGAGCTCACCGGGGTGCCGCTCGCGCGCCGCGTCGAGCGCCTCGGCGAGCGTCGCGGCCTCGACCGGCTCGTCGGCGACGCCGGCCGCGGCCTTGGCTGCGGCCCAGTAGCGGACCGTGACCTGTGGCATCTCGTCCCTCACGTGGGTTCGGCAGTGAACAGGGCCAGGCTAGCCCGCCCGGGAGACCGCCCAGTCACCGATGCGGGCCAGCAGTGCCCCGTCGGCGGCGTGTTCGGCGTGGCCCATGCCGGGCTCCAGCCACAGCTCGCCGTGCGCGCCCGCCGCGGCGGCCAGCATGCGCGGGTGGTCGAGGGGGAAGTAGCCGTCGCGGTCGCCGTGCACGACGAGCAGCGGCGTGGGCGCGATCCGCGGTACCGCCTCCACCGGGGACAGCGGTACGGGGTCCCAGTCCCGGCCGTGGATGCGGGTGCGGAGCCCGTAGCGGGCGACGAGGCGGCCCTCCGGGCGGGTGACCAGCCAGTGCACCCGGCGCATCGGGGCGGTGCCCCGGTAGAACCAGCGGGCGGGCGCGCTGACGGAGACGACGGCGTCCGCCTCGCCCGGCCGCAGCGCGGCGTGCCGGAGCACGACCGAGCCGCCCATGGAGAAGCCGACGGTGACCACGCGCGGGTGCCCGTGGCCGCGGGCCCAGGCGACCGCGGCCGCCAGGTCGAGGACCTCCCGGTCGCCGACCGTGGAGCGCCCGCCGGAGCGGCCGTGGCCGCGGAAGGAGAAGGTGACGACGGCGCCGTACCGGCCGAGCGCGGCCGCCACGCGGCGCACGTGCGGCCGGTCCGCGGCACCGGTGAATCCGTGCGCGACGACGAACACGGGGACGGCGGCGGCCGGGGCACCGGCCGGCCCGCCGGCCGCGGCGGACGCGGCGGACGCGGCGGACGCGGCGGACGCGGCGGACGCCGGCCGGGCCGCGCGCACCGGGCCGGCGCCGTTCACCGGGGCACCGGAGAAGTCCGGGGCGCCGTCAGGCGCGAGACCACCCGCGGGCACCCGGCCGTCGGCGGGCGCAAGACCACCGGCAGGCGCACGGCCGCCGGCCGACGGGTCACCGGCGGACCCGAGGGCGTCGGTGGGCCCCCGGCCGGGGGCGAACACCCGGCCGACGGCGGATGGCGCGGAGGTGTCGCCCGGCCCCCGGGACGGGTTGTATACGAGTGAGGGCGGTTCGTATACGGAATCGATCGGGACGCCGTCGGCCGTGTGCAGAAACGTCCGCAATGGTGCGCGTCTGTTTGTCTCGGCATACGGACGAACGGTGGAACGTGCCACATGACCTGCCGGACCGTTGTTCATGTCGGCTATTCTGCTGGGCAGAGGACTCGGGCAGCGTAGCCCCCGGGTCCTTTTGTGCTTTCGGAAGCGTTGTATACGAAGCGGGAAACCCCAGGTGACCGCAGGTGTACGGGGCCCCGGGATCGCAGAGCAGTTCTGTACCGCACACGTCCTCGCAGGGACCGAGGAGGAACCAGACGCATGAGTTCTCTGCTGCTCCTGACCAACGCCCTCCAGCCGTCGACGGAGGTGCTGCCCGCGCTCGGCCTGCTCCTGCACAACGTGCGGGTCGCCCCGGCCGAGGGGCCCGCACTCGTCGACACCCCGGGCGCCGACGTGATCCTCGTCGACGGCCGCCGCGACCTCCCCCAGGTGCGCAGCCTGTGCCAGCTGCTGCGCTCCACCGGCCCCGGCTGCCCGCTGCTGCTGGTGGTCACCGAGGGCGGCCTGGCCGCCGTCACCGCCGACTGGGGCATCGACGACGTCCTGCTCGACACGGCGGGCCCGGCCGAGGTCGAGGCCCGGCTGCGGCTCGCGATGGGCCGGCAGCAGATCGTCAACGACGACTCCCCCATGGAGATCCGCAACGGCGATCTGTCGGTCGACGAGGCCACCTACTCCGCCAAGCTCAAGGGCCGGGTCCTGGACCTGACCTTCAAGGAGTTCGAACTGCTGAAGTACCTGGCCCAGCACCCCGGGCGGGTCTTCACCCGCGCCCAGCTGCTCCAGGAGGTCTGGGGGTACGACTACTTCGGCGGCACCCGGACGGTGGACGTGCACGTACGGCGGCTGCGGGCGAAGCTCGGCCCCGAGCACGAGTCGCTGATCGGAACCGTCCGGAACGTCGGTTATCGATTCGTTACTCCCGAAAAAGTCGACCGCGCGGCCGACGAGGCGAAGGCCAAGGCCGCCCGCCCAAAGGCGGAGGATGCAGACGAATCGGCCGCCGTGGGCGCCGCCGAGGCCGCGGCGGACGCATGAGGGACGCACGGCCGGGGCGTCGCGCGCGCACAGCCGGCGCCCGGCCGCACTCCTTTCCGCCCTGCCCAGAGGCGTTCCATCCGCGTAGACTCCGCGCGTGGCCAAGGTGACTCGGGATGATGTGGCACGGCTGGCGGGTACCTCGACCGCCGTCGTCAGCTACGTCATCAACAACGGACCCCGGCCGGTCGCCCCGGCCACCCGCGAGCGTGTCCTCGCCGCGATCAAGGAGCTGGGCTACCGGCCCGACCGGGTGGCGCAGGCGATGGCCTCCCGCCGCACCGACCTCATAGGCCTGATCATCCCCGACGCCCGCCAGCCCTTCTTCGGGGAGATGGCGCACGCGGTCGAGCAGGCCGCCTCCGAGCGCGGAAAGATGGTCCTGGTCGGCAACACCGACTACGTCGGCGAGCGCGAGGTGCACTACCTGCGCGCCTTCCTCGGCATGCGGGTGTCCGGCCTGATCCTCGTCTCCCACGCGCTGAACGACCTGGCCGCCGCCGAGATCGAGGCCTGGGACGCGCGCGTGGTGCTGCTGCACGAGCGGCCGGAGTCCATCGACGACGTGGCCGTCGTCACCGACGACCTGGGCGGCGCCGAGCTCGCCGTCCGCCATCTGCTGGACCACGGCCACGCGTACGTCGCCTGTATGGGCGGCACCGCGGAGACCCCGGCCGTCGGCGACCCGGTCTCCGACCACGTCGAGGGCTGGAAGCGCGCCATGACCGCAGCGGGCCTGTCCACCGAGGGCCGCCTGTTCGAGGCGCCGTACAACCGCTACGACGCCTACCGGATCGCGCTGGACGTCCTCTCCGGGCCCGACCGCCCGCCCGCGGTCTTCTGCTCCACCGACGACCAGGCGATCGGCCTGCTGCGCGCGGCCCGCGAACTGCGCATCGACGTCCCCGGCGAGCTGGCGGTGGCCGGCTTCGACGACATCAAGGAGGCGGCGCTGGCCGACCCGCCGCTCACCACGGTCGCCTCGGACCGCTCGGCGATGGCCCGTACCGCCGTCGACCTGGTTCTCGACGACGGGCTGCGGGTGGCGGGCTCCCGCCGGGAGCGCCTGAAGACCTTCCCGTCGCAGCTGATGACCCGGCGCTCCTGCGGCTGCGCGTAGGCGCTCCGCCCGCGGCACCGCGGGAGGGCCCCGGCCGCCCCGCAGGCCGTCGCGGCCGCCCGCGCAGCTCCCCGCCCCCCCGTCAGGGCGCCGCACCGCGGCCCGTGGGCCGACCGCCCGGCCTTCACCTGGACACCTGGGCACCTGGGCACCTGGGCACCTGGGCACCTGGGCACCTGGGCACCTGGGCCTTTATATCGGGCATACGAGGTTCTGCCGGGCTTCTCAGACAGCGCTCAGGGAGCTCTCATGGTCGGGCGGCAGGCTCATGAACATGACCGAGAGCAACCGCCGAAGCGGCGAGCACGAGCACACGTACCAGGGCGGCGCGGAGCAGACCCCGTACCGGTCCGGAGACCGGGCCCCGCACCCGTACCAGGGCGGCGCGCAGCCCCCGGCGCCCGCCCCGGCGGGCCACCCCCACCCGGTGCCCCCGAGGCCCGCCGCTCCCCCGGCGGCGGACGCGGCCCAGGCGGCCCACGCCGCGGACGCGGCCCCCTCGGACCCGGTCACCGCGGTGAACCCGGAGTGGCCGCCCCCGCCGTACGAGCCCCGGTACGGAACCCCGCAGGGGCAGCCCGCGCACGAGCCCTCGGCCGGTCCGCGCCACGGCGGCTCCTACGGCCCGCCGCAGGAGCCGCCGCACGAGCCGCCGGCCGGTGCGGTCGCCCCCGAGCCGAAGCGGCGCCGACGGCACCGCGGTCCGGCCGGCCTGCTCGTCGCGGTCGCCGTCGTCGCGGCCGCCGTCGGCGGCGGCACCGCCTACGGCATCCAGGAGCTGACCGGTAGCTCCGGCACCGCCGCCACCAGCTCCACCAGCACCAACGTCGTGCCCTCCAGCCAGAAGGGCACGGTCGCCGGGGTCGCCGAGGCGGTCACCCCGAGCATCGTGGAGATCAACGCGAAGGGGAACGCGGGCTCCTCCACCGGAGCGGGCGTGATCATCACCGCTGACGGCGAGATCATCACCAACAACCACGTCATCGCGGGCGCCTCGCAGGTCGAGGTGACCACCAGCGACGGCACGCGGTACTCCGCCCAGGTCGTCGGCACCGACAGCAGCAAGGACCTGGCCCTGATCAAGCTGGACGACGCCTCCGGCCTGAAGGCGGCCACCCTGGGCGACTCCGACGGCCTCCAGGTCGGCGACCAGGTCGTCGCGATCGGCTCCCCCGAGGGCCTGACCGGCACCGTCACCAGCGGCATCGTCTCCGCCCTCGACCGCGACGTCACCGTCTCCACCGAGGAGGGGCAGCAGCAACAGCAGCGCGGCGGCGGCTGGCCGTTCGAGTTCGGCGGCCGCGAGTTCAACGGCGACACCGGCTCGTCCACCACCACCTACCAGGCCATCCAGACGGACGCCTCCCTCAACCCCGGCAACTCCGGCGGCGCCCTGATCGACATGAACGGCAACATCATCGGCATCAACTCGGCGATGTACTCGTCCGGCGCCTCGTCCTCCGCGGACGCGGGCAGCGTCGGCCTCGGCTTCGCCATCCCGGTCAACACGGTGAAGGCCGACCTCGACGCCCTGCGCGCGGGCTCCATGAACTGACCCGCGGGCCGGACGGACCGACAGAGGCCGAGGGCAAGGAGAACGCGATGGACGAGACGAAGACCACGGACGCGGCCGGCACGCCGGACGCGCAGGACACGACGCATGCGACGGGCGCCACGGACACGGCCGCTGCGACGGGCGCGCCGGACACGGCCACTGCGACGAGCGCGGCGGGCGCCCCGGAGGCGAGGGGCACCACGGAGGCGACGGGCACCACAGAGACGACGGGCACCACGGAGGCGACGGGCACCACAGAGGCGACGGGCGCCCCGGACGACGACCGGGGCGTGCTCAGGCGGATCGTGATCGAGCGGGTGCCGCACGGCCCCCTCGGCACCGGCCCCGCGGGGCTCGGCCTGGCCCTGGCCGTCGCCCGCGCCGTGCACCCGCCGACGGCACGGGCACCCGAGGTGGCCGACGGACGGAACCGCTCCGGCCGCCGGGCCGCGGGCCGCCGCCGCGCGGCGCGGAACGTGCGAGGCTGAGAGACGGACCGGCACCGCACCCCCGCCCCGAAGAACCAGAGGAACCCGACGCCCATGAGCCCCGCCGAAGGCGACCGCGACCCCCAGCGCATCCTCATCGTCGACGACGAGCCCGCGGTACGCGAGGCGCTCCAGCGCAGCCTCGCCTTCGAGGGCTACGACACCGAGGTCGCCGTCGACGGCATCGACGCGCTGGACAAGGCGACGGCCTACCACCCGGACCTGGTCGTCCTCGACATCCAGATGCCCCGCATGGACGGCCTCACCGCCGCCCGCCGCATCCGCGGCGCCGGGGACACCACCCCGATCCTCATGCTCACGGCCCGTGACACGGTGGGCGACCGCGTCACCGGCCTGGACGCGGGGGCGGACGACTACCTCGTCAAGCCGTTCGAACTGGACGAGCTGTTCGCCCGGATCCGCGCCCTGCTGCGCCGCAGCACCTACGCGGCCGCGACGGGCGCCGCGGCGCCCCAGGACGAGGCACTGGCCTTCGCGGACCTGCGGATGGACCTCGCGACCCGCGAGGTGACCCGCGGCGGCCGCCGGGTCGAACTGACCCGCACCGAGTTCACCCTGCTGGAGATGTTCATGGCGCACCCGCGCCAGGTCCTCACCCGCGAACAGATCCTCAAGGCGGTCTGGGGCTTCGACTTCGAGCCGACGTCCAACTCCCTGGACGTCTACGTCATGTACCTGCGTCGCAAGACGGAGGCCGGCGGCGAGCCGCGCCTCGTCCACACCGTCCGCGGCGTCGGCTACGTGCTCCGGCAGGGCGGCACCGAGTGAACAAGGCGCTCCGGCGACTGCGCTCCCTGCCGCTGCGCTCCCGGCTCGCCCTCCTGGTCGCGGCGGCGGTGGCCTTCGCGGTGGCGGCCGTGTCGGTGACGTGCTGGTTCCTGGTGAAGGACCAGCTGTACCAGCAGACCGACGAACAACTGCGCAGCGAGGACGTGTCCGGCCTCCTGCTGAACAGCATGCTGGCCAACTGCCGCCAGGAGGACCCGCGGGCGCTCGCCCAGCCGCCGAACTCCCCCATCGTCACCATCCTCTACTCCGACGGCGCCACCTGCACCAATCCGGGTGTCGAGGAGGTCCGCGTGCAGGCGGCCGACCTCGCCGTCGCCGACGGTGACGTCGAGACCGCCCTGCACTCCGGGCGGACCGCCGACGGCACCGCCGTGCGCGTCTACACCCGCCCGGTCATCGACCGCAGCACCCGCCAGGTCCAGCAGGGCGTAGCGGTGTCCGTCGCCAAGCCCCTGGAGGACGTCACCGAGCCGCTGAACTCCCTGGCCTGGATCCTCCTGGTGGTCTCCGGCGCCGGTGTGATCGGGGCCGGCGCGGCCGGCCTGGCGGTGGCACGGGCGGGGCTGCGCCCCGTGGACAAGCTGACGGAGGCCGTGGAACACGTGGCCAGGACGGAGGACCTCACGGTCCGCATCCCGGTCGGCGAAGGGGACGAGGACGAGATCGCGCGGCTGTCGCGGTCCTTCAACTCGATGACGACGGCGCTGGCCGGTTCCCGGGACCTCCAGCAGCAGCTGATCGCCGACGCGGGCCACGAACTGCGCACCCCCCTCACCTCCCTGCGCACCAACATCGAGCTCCTCGCCCGCAGCGAGGAGACGGGCCGTCCCCTCCCGGCCGCGGACCGCAAGGCCCTGCTGGCGTCGGTGAAGGCGCAGATGACGGAACTGGCGGCGCTCATCGGCGACCTGCAGGAACTGTCCCGGGCGGACAGCCAGCGGGGCGAGCGGGTCCAGGTGGTCCCCCTGCTGGACACGGTGGAGGCGGCGCTGCGCCGGGCCCGGCTGCGCGGCCCGGAACTGACGATCATGGCGCGGCTGGAGCCCTGGTACGTCCGCGCGGAGCCGTCCGCGCTGGAACGCGCCGTGGTCAACGTCCTGGACAACGCGGTCAAGTTCAGCCCCGAGGGCGGCACGATCGAGGTCGCCCTGCACCAGGGCACGCTCACCGTCCGCGACCACGGCCCCGGCATGCCCGCCGACGAACTCCCCCACGTCTTCGACCGCTTCTGGCGCTCCCCGAGCGCCCGCGCCCTGCCCGGTTCCGGCCTCGGCCTGTCCATCGTGGCCCGCACGGTGCAGCAGGCGGGCGGCGCGGTGTCCCTCGCCCCGGCGGACGGAGGCGGCACCGTCGCCACCCTCCGCCTCCCCGGAGCCCCCACACCGCCCCCGGACACCCCCGCCCCCGCCTGACCGGGGCCTGCCGCATCAGCTGCCGGACCGCCGTCATCGCCACGCGCGGCCCGGCCCGTCCGGGTCGGTTCTGGGTGTGCCTGCGCTGCCACTCCTCCACGGGCGCCGGGCCGCGGCACGTGCCGGACTCCGCCCCGCACTCGGCCTCGTCGCCCGACACGCACCGGGCCTCGTACTCCGGCTCCGCCGTCCGGTCCTGCTCGATGGTGAACGGCACGTACCGGAACACCCGCCGGGTCACCGCGCCTCCCCCCGCGCGACCGGCGCCGTGTCCCGGACGTGCAGGAATCCCCCGGCCCGCTCGATCTCCCGCGCCACCTCGTCGTACTCCCGCAGAACGGAGGAGATCATCGAGCGCCATGCCGTGAGCACCGCACCGGCCTCACCGCGCTCGACGTGCCCGACGGCCCGCGCCGGCCCGGCCCGCCCCTGCGGCGGCAGCAGGCCCACGCGTTCCTCGATCACGTCCGTGACGTCCCATCCGAACGCCTCGGCGTAGTCCGTGCACTCCCGCCGGGGCACCGCGATGTCCGTCTGCGGGGCACCGCAGAGGTGGATCACGCAGCGGAACCGCTCGATCCGCGTGTCCCCGTCCGGGGCGCCGGGCTCGTCCGGTGCGACGCCCGCCGCCGCGTCCGCCAGGCCCTGACGGCGCCTGCGCTCACCTTCGGTACGACGGACCCGGGTCCGTCCCCGCCCCTGTCCGTTCTCCATGCCGACCATGCATCAACCGTGCCCGCACGGTCGCCCGGGGTGAAGAGACGAGGCGTACGATCGGCCGGGGTCGACGGAAACGCGCTCGTACGCTCCGTAGGGCTCAGGCGATCAGGGGCACGCCGATCACTTCCCCGATCCTCCGCACCCGCGCCGTCGACACCTGCGCGAGACGCTTGCCGATGACCCCGGGCGAGGGACAGCCCCGAGGCATCCGCCAGCCCCTGCTGCGTCAGGTCCGAACCCCGAAGGTGCTTGAGACGCTTGCCGTTCGTCAGATCGGCCCAGTCGGTCACGCCCCCCCGTGCGTCTGCTCAGGCGGCTACCCCTCGATGGTAGGGCCGGGCAGGCGGACGCACCGGAGATCCGGAGTGACCCGGGATCAGAACGGACACCGAACCGGGACACACCGGCCGGTCACACGCGAAGGGCCCGGCGGACACGGGAAAGCCGTGCCCGCCGGGCCCCTCGGGAGGGCCGTGCCAGGGTTACCGGACGACCGTGATGCGGTCCGCCGCCGGGGCGGCGAGCGGCGCGGCGGGGCTGGAGTGGGCGAGGAGGTACTTCTCCAGGGCCGCGAGGTCGTCGCCGCCGACGAGTTCGCCGGTGCCCTGGGCGAGGGTCGGGAAGCCGTCGCCGCCGCCCGCGAGGAAGCTGTTGTGCGCGACGCGGTAGGTGGCGGCCGGGTCGATGGGCTCACCGTTGAGCTTGACGGACGAGGCGACCACCCGGTCGGCGCCGGACTTGGTCAGGTCCAGCGTGTAGGTGAGGCCGGAGGAGATCTGGAGGATCTTCGGGGAGGCCTCGTTGACGCCGCTGACCTGCTCCTTGAGGACCTGGATCAGCTGGGCGCCGGTGAAGTTCTTCAGGTTGACCGTGTTGGCGAACGGCTGCACGGTGAAGCCCTCGGCGAAGGTGACGACGCCGTCGCCCTCGCTGCCCTTGGCCGCGTAGGTCAGGGGCGCGCGGATGCCGCCGGGGTTCATCAGCGCCAGGTCGGTGTCCGCGTCCAGCTCCTTGCCGTGGGCGAGCTGGGCGTCGGCGATGAGGTCGCCGAGCGGGGACTCGGTGCCGTCCTTGACGATGTCCTCGGATATGTAGCCGATCGCGCGGTTGCCGACGGGCGCCGCCAGGGTGTTCCACTTGGTGATCAGCCGCGTCATGTCGGGCGCCTTGGGGACGTCCCGGGTGACGACGTGGTTCGCCGACTCCACCGCGGTGCGCACGATGTCACCCGTGCGGCGGTCGTAGGTCAGGGTGGTGTCCGTGTAGAGGCGGCCGAAGGACGCCGCGGACGTCACCATGCGGGGCTTGCCCGACGGGTCGGGGATGGTGCACACGTACGCCTGGTGGGTGTGGCCGGTGACCAGTGCGTCGACCGTCGGCGAGATGTTCTTCGCGATGTCGACGATCGGGCCGGAGACGCCGTCGCCCGCACCCGGCGAGTCGCAGTCGTAGTTGTACGACGAGGAGGCGGGCATACCGCCCTCGTGGAGCAGCGCGACGATGGACTTGACGCCCTTGCGCTGGAGCTCCTTGGCGTACTTGTTGATCGTCTCGACCTCGTCCTTGAACGCGAGGCCCTTGATGCCGTCGGCGGAGACGATGCCCGGCGTGCCCTCCAGGGTCACCCCGATGAAGCCGATCTTGACGCCCTTCTTCTTCCACACGAAGTACGGCTTGAGGATCGGCTTGCCGGTCTTCTCGTCGACGACGTTCGCGGCGAGGTAGGGGAAGTCGGCGCCCTTGAACTTCTTGTCCCTGAAGCAGCCGTCGACCGGGTGGCAGCCGCCCTTCTGCAGGCGGGCCAGCTCCCGGGCGCCCTCGTCGAACTCGTGGTTGCCCACGGAGGTGACGTCGAGGTCCAGCTTGTTCAGCGCCTCGATGGTCGGCTCGTCGTGGAACAGGCCGGAGATGAGCGGGGAGGCCCCGACCATGTCGCCGGCGGCCGCGGTGACGGAGTACCGGTTGCCCTTGCGGGCCTGGCGCAGGTGCGTGGCCAGGTACTCGATCCCGCCGACACCGTCGATGGTCTTGGTGGTGCCGTCCGGCTGCACCTCCGTGACCCGGCCGGAGGAGCCGGCCGGCGGCTCCAGGTTGCCGTGCAGGTCGTTGAAGGACAGCAGTTGCACGTCCTGGTAGCGGCCGTGGTGGTGGTGCTTGCCGTGGTGCTTCGCCGGCTGGGCGCTGGCGGTGCCGGGCAGCGCCGCGGCGAGCGCGCCGACGGTCGCGATTCCGGCGGCCGCCGCGAGCAGCCGGTGCGTACGGCGTCTGCGGCGGTGCGGCTGGGATGTGGTAGGCATGCGGCCCCCTGCGGTGCATGTGACGGTATGGCTCGGTCCCGGCGCAGCCTAGAGTCAACGCGCGTAGCGCGACAGGGGGTTCATGGTTACATCTGGGTTTCCCTTTGCCGGTCCTCCCGTCAGCGGGCCTTTACCCTCGTATGCATGACCAGCGACGACTTCGCCCGGCCCGGCCACTCCCGCTCCATCGAGACCCTCGCCGCGCTCGACGCGGAGCAGACCGACGCCGTACTCGCCCTGCTCGCCGACGCCGCCCGCAACGACGGCCAGCAGGCCGTGTCCGAGCAGGGCCGGCTCCAGCTGCGCGGCGGGGCGCGCCAGGGCGTGGCCCACCTGCTGCTCTCCCTCGGCGGTGAACTGGTGGGCTACGCCCAGTTGGAGGACACCGACCCGGTGGAGGCACCGGCCGCCGAACTGGTCGTGCACCCCGCGCACCGCGGGCACGGACACGGCCGGGCGCTCGGCTCGGCACTGCTCGCCGCCTCCGGCAAGCGGCTGCGGGTGTGGGCGCACGGCGGGCACCCGGCCGCCCGTCACCTCGCCCAGGTGCTGGGCCTGACCCTGTTCCGCGAACTGCGCCAGATGCGCCGCCCCTTGGAGGGCCTGGAGCTGCCCGAGCCGGTGCTGCCGCAGGGGGTGACGGTCCGTACGTTCGTCCCGGGCGAGGACGACGCCGCCTGGCTCGCCGTGAACGCCGCGGCCTTCGCCCACCATCCCGAGCAGGGCTCGCTCACCCAGCGCGACCTCGACGACCGCAAGGCCGAGCCCTGGTTCGACCCGGCCGGCTTCTTCCTCGCCCTGCGCGGCGAGGAGCTGGTCGGCTTCCACTGGACGAAGGTGCACGCCGAGGAGCAGCTCGGAGAGGTGTACGTCGTCGGGGTCTCGCCCGCCGCGCAGGGCGGCGGCCTGGGCAAGGCCCTCACCACGATCGGCCTGAACCATCTCAGGGCCCAGGGGATGCCCACGGCCATGCTCTACGTCGACGCCGACAACAAGGCGGCGGTGGCCGTGTACGAGGGGCTGGGCTTCGCCACCCACGAGACGGACCTCATGTACCGCACCGAGACGTGACGGACCCGACCGGGACCTGACGGACCGGACCGAGACGTGACAGACCAGACCGGGACGTGACAGACCGGACCGGGACCTGACGGACCGGACCGGGACCTGACGGACCGGACCGGGACGTGAGCCGGCCCACCCCGGCCGGGGAGCACCCCCTGGCCAGCACGAGCCCGCCCGCACCGGCCCCGGACGTGAGCCCGTGCGGCCCCGCGGCGCCGGACCGCTCACCGAGGGCACCCGCGCCTCACCGTCCGTGACGGAGGGCGCTCGGCGCCGCCCGGTCGGAAAGCCGCCCGGCCGGAAAGCCCCGCCCGGCCCCCGCCCGGCCGCCCCCGGCCGGCTCCACCGGGCGGCCCCGCCCCGGCGCCGGCGCGGCCCCCGCGGCCCTCCGCGACGGGGGCCGCGCAGGTGCCGGGCCCGGCGCCGCTGCGCCGAACGGGGGTACCCCGGAGGGGCGGGGCAGGCACATGGACGTCCGCGATCCGTTCCCCGCTAGCCCGTACGCCATGTCGCCGTAACCATTGGTTCAGACGGTCTTGCGACGCTCGGCCAATGAACCCCGCCGTGCCCGAGCCCCCGCCGCCGCCCGCGACGGACGCCCCCACGCTCCCGCCCGCGCCTTCCGACGCGCCCGTATCGCTCCTCGCGCGGAAGAATGGGTCCATGAGTCAGCAGAACGCCCAGGCAGAGGTCCAGCACGCACAGCCCTCCGTGGGCTCCATAGCCGCCCACCGCCCGCACACCGTGGCGGCGGCGGTCTCCGACCTGGAACCCGACCTCGACGCGGACCTCGACGCGTACGAGGACACGCAGGAGGACGGGGTCAAGCTGCCGCAGGGCCGGTTCCTGGACCGGGAACGCAGCTGGCTCGCGTTCAACGAACGGGTTCTGGAGCTCGCCGAGGATCCGAACACCCCGCTCCTGGAGCGGGCGAACTTCCTGGCGATCTTCGCGAGCAACCTCGACGAGTTCTTCATGGTCCGGGTGGCCGGCCTGAAGCGCCGTATCGCCACCGGGGTCGCCACCCGCTCCGCCTCCGGCCTCCAGCCCGCCCAGGTGCTGGAGATGATCTGGGCCCGCTCCCGCGAGCTCATGGCCCGGCACGCCGCCTGCTTCCACGAGGACGTCGCCCCCGGACTCGCGGAGGAGGGCATCCACCTCGTCCGCTGGAGCGAGCTGACCGAGAAGGAGCAGGCCCGCCTGTTCACCCTGTTCAGGCACCAGATCTTCCCCGTGCTGACCCCGCTGGCGGTCGACCCGGCGCACCCCTTCCCCTACATCTCCGGCCTGTCGCTGAACCTGGCCGTCGTCGTGCGCAACCCGGTCAGCGGGCACAAGCACTTCGCCCGCGTGAAGGTGCCGCCGCTGCTGTCCCGCTTCCTGGAGTCCAGCCCCGGGCGCTACGTCCCCATCGAGGACGTCATCGCCGCCCACCTCGAAGAGCTCTTCCCGGGCATGGAGGTGCTGGAGCACCACGCCTTCCGCATCACCCGCAACGAGGACCTGGAGGTCGAGGAGGACGACACCGAGAACCTCCTCCAGGCCCTGGAGAAGGAACTCATGCGGCGCCGCTTCGGGCCGCCGGTGCGCCTGGAGGTCGAGGAGTCCATCGACCGCGAGGTCCTGGACCTGCTGGTGCGCGAGCTGAAGATAAGCGAGGCCGAGGTCTACCCGCTGCCCGGCCCGCTCGACCTGACCGGCCTGTTCCGCATCCACGGCCTGGACCGGCCGGAGCTGAAGTACCCCAAGTTCATCGCGGGCACCCACCGCGACCTCGCCGAGGTGGAGTCGGCCTCCCCGCCGGACATCTTCGCCGCGCTGCGCAGCCGGGACGTCCTGCTGCACCACCCCTACGACTCCTTCTCCACCTCGGTGCAGTCCTTCCTGGAGCAGGCGGCCGAGGACCCCGACGTCCTGGCGATCAAGCAGACCCTGTACCGCACCTCCGGCGACTCGCCCATCGTGAACGCCCTGATCGACGCCGCCGAGGCCGGCAAGCAGGTGCTGGTGCTGGTCGAGATCAAGGCCCGCTTCGACGAGCACGCCAACATCAAGTGGGCCCGCAAGCTGGAGGAGGCCGGCTGCCACGTGGTCTACGGCCTGGTCGGCCTGAAGACCCACTGCAAGCTCTCCCTGGTGGTGCGCCAGGAGGGCGACACCCTGCGCCGCTACAGCCACGTCGGCACCGGCAACTACCACCCCAAGACCGCCCGCCTCTACGAGGACCTCGGACTGCTCACCGCCGACCCGCAGGTCGGCGCGGACCTGTCGGACCTGTTCAACCGGCTGTCGGGCTACTCGCGCCGGGAGACCTACCGCCGTCTCCTGGTCGCCCCCAAGTCGCTGCGCGACGGTCTGGTCTCGCGGATCAACAAGGAGGTCCAGCACCACCGTGCCGGACGCCCCGCGTACGTCCGCATCAAGGTCAACTCGATGGTCGACGAAGCGGTCATCGACGCCCTGTACCGCGCGGCGCAGGCGGACGTGCCCGTCGACGTGTGGGTGCGCGGCATCTGCGCGCTGCGCCCCGGCGTCGCCGGCCTGTCGGAGAACATCCGGGTCCGCTCCGTGCTCGGCCGTTTCCTGGAGCACTCGCGGATCTTCGCCTTCGGCAACGGCGGCGAGCCGGAGGTGTGGATCGGCAGCGCCGACATGATGCACCGCAACCTCGACCGCCGTATCGAGGCCCTGGTCAGGGTCGTCGACCCGGCCCACCGCGCCGCGCTGAACCGGCTGCTGGAGACCGGCATGTCCGACACCACCGCCTCCTGGCACCTGGGCCCGGACGGCGAGTGGACGCGGCACGCGACGGACGCCGAGGGCCAGCCGCTGAGGAACGTCCAGGAGATGCTCATAGACGCCCGGAGGCGCCGGCGTGGCACAGCAACACCTTGAACCGACGGACCCGCTGGCCCGGCCGGTGACCGGAGAGGCCCTCGCGGACTACCTCCGGTCCCAGGCCACGGAGTTCCTGCGCGCCCTGCGCCAGCACCGGGAGACCGGCGCCGGCGCCAGCGGCTCGCGGGAGTCCGTCGGAGCGGCGCGCGCCCTGCGCCGGTCGGCCCGCCGCATCAGCGGCAGCCTGCACACCTACCGTCCCCGGCTGGACACGGACTGGTCGGAGGGCATGCGGCCCGAGCTGGCCTGGCTGTCCGGCACGCTCGCGGCCGAGCACGCCTGCACGGCCCGGCTGGACCGGCTGCTGGCGGCCCTGCACCGGCTGTCCGGCTCGGCACCGGTGCCCGCCCAGCCGGGCGCGCCCGGCGGCATCCCGGGCGGCGCCCCGCCGGTCCCGGAGCGCGGCAACCTCACCGTGGGCGCGGCCAAGGCGGGCGCCCTGCTCGACCGGCAGCTGACCCTGGCCCGTACCCGCGCGCACTCCACCGCCCTGCAGGCCCTCGGCAGCAGCCGCTTCCACGCGGTCGCCGACAAGGTCGCCGTACTCGCCAGCGAGGTGCCGCTCGCCCCGGCCGCCGCCGAGGCCCGCCTCGGGCCGCTCGCCGCGGCCGCCGAGGAGCGCCTCGCGGACGCCGTCGCCGCCCTGCCGCTGGTCACCGCGGGCCACCCGTACAACGCGGAGGCCCTGGTCCACGGCCTGTCCCCGGACCCGGCCCCGCACCCCCAGGACGGCCCCTGGCACCAGGTGCGCCTGCTGCTGCGCCTGCACCGCTACGCCCTGGAGGTGCTGCACGGTCCGGATGCCCCGGCCGACGCGCCGCTGCTGGCCGCGGGGCAGGCGCTGAACCGGCACCGGGACGCCTCCGAGGCGGCCGCCGCCGCGGCCCAGGCGGCACGCACTCCGCGCATCGCCCCGGCCACGGCGTACGCGCTGGGCGTGCTGCACGCGGACCAGCGCCACGAGGTGGAGGCGGCGCGCTTCGCGTTCCAGCAGGCCTGGCGGCAGCTGCCGGCGGGCACCCCCTGACACGCACCCGGGCGACGACGGCCGGCCCGGGCACGAGCCGGCACACCGGAACCACGCGGAACAAGCCGGAACGACCCGGCACCATCCGGAACGGGACGCGACGGAAACAGCGGCGGAAGGCGGTGAGGCCGATGGGAGGCGCGGGAACCGGCGGAGGCCACGGAAGCCGGCCGGGCGGTGCGGACGGCGGCGTCCGGGCGGCGGCGTCGGACACCGCCCCCGTGCGCGCGGCGGGCTGCGTGCTGTGGCGGCGCTCCCCGCTCGACGGGGAGCTGGAGGTGTGCCTGGTGCACCGTCCCAAGTACGACGACTGGTCCCACCCCAAGGGCAAGCTGAAGCGCGGCGAGGACGCACTCGCGGGCGCGCTGCGCGAGGTGGTGGAGGAGACGGGCTACACGGCCCGCCCCGGCACGGAGCTGTCCACGGTGCGCTACCTCGTCTCCGGCCGCCCGAAGCAGGTCCGCTACTGGACGGCGGAGGCGACGGGGGGCGGCTTCGTGCCCAACACCGAGGTGGACCGCGTCCTCTGGCTCCGCCCGGCGGCGGCCCGGGCCCGGCTGACCCAGCCGCGGGACCGCGAGCTGGTGGCGAGGGCGCTGCACGTCCTCGGCATCCGGTAGCGGACCGGACCACGCCCGCGCGCTCACCGCGCCGCGAGATGCCCCTCCGCGTCGGTGCGGGCGGTGCTGCGGGCCCGCCGGGCCGGGCCGCGCCAGCCGCAGGTGCAGCGCGCGACGCAGAAGGGGCCCTGTTCGACGGTACGGGTGCGGTGCTCGGGAAGATCCGGGGTGGGCGCGAGGCGCTCCTGCTGCGTCACACCGACAACGGTACCGAGGCCGACGCTCCGGCCGGGCATCCGATCCCGGCCCGCCGGCGCGTGACGGCACCCCCCACCCGTCGTTATCCGTCACGACAGGGGTCTCCCCCGACGGACGGCTGGGGGTGGAGGGGCGATGGCGGAGCGGCGGCACGGCAGAGCGGGCGGGACGGTCACGGCGGCGGGCCTGGCGGCCTTCGCCTGCCTGGCCACGTCCGGCTGCTCGGAAGGCGGGTCCACCGCGGCGGACCCGGTCCGGGCCCTGCACGGGGCGGCGGACGCGCTGGTGGCCGCGCGCAGCTCCAAGGCCCGTACGTCGATGGAGATGGCGACCGGCGGCACCCGGGTCACCATCCGCGGCGAGGGCGTGTACGACTACACGCGGCGGCTGGGACGGCTGAAGGTGCTGCTGCCGCAGGACCCGGCGGGCCGTACGGAGCACCGGCCGATCACCGAGCTGCTGGCGCCGGGCGCACTGTTCATGAAGAACCGGGGCGCGGGAGTGCCGGCCGACAAGTGGGTGCGGGTGGAGACCGCCGGGCTGTCCGACGGGAACCTGGTGACCGGCGGGGCGACGGACCCGTACGCGGCGGCGGAGGTGCTGCGGGGCACGCGGACGGCGCGGTTCGTGGGGACCACCGACCTGGCGGGCACGCAGGTGTGGCACTACCGGGGCACGGCCGATCTGGCGGTGGCGGCGCGGAGCGCCTCGCGGGGCGGGCGGGACTCGCTCGCGGCGGCCGCGAAGGGGTTCGCCACCTCGGTGGTGCCGTTCGACGTGTTCCTGGACGAGGCGGGCCGCATCCGCAAGGTCCGGCACCGGTTCAGCTTCGTCAACGGCCACCGGGAGAACACCGTGGCGGTCGCCTCGACGACGCTGTTGTACGACTTCGGCATCAGGGCCGACGTACGGCTGCCGGCCGACGAGGACATCTACGCGGGCCGGATCGCGGAGCAGTAGCGGCGCCCCGGGCCCGCGGGAGAACTAGCCCGTCCGTGCCATGCGCGCCCCCTGGACAGGTCCTTACTCTAGTGCTGCGACCGGAACGGTTCACCGGCTCGCCACGCCCGGCACGGCACCTCGCCGCGTTGTCGCACCACCGGCCCCGCACACGGGTGGTGCCCCGCCTTGCGACGCACCGCACCGGACGCCGCGAGCCTGCCGGCAGACCGTCCCGGCCGCAGCGCTGGAGAGTCGGTGACGGCAGAGGAGGGGTGATGCGCGTGGCTCCGGTCGGCGGTACGGCGGTGCAGGACCACGTGGCCCTCGCCGAGATCGACCTGTGCGGCGAGCTGATGATCGCGGCCGCGATGGCCGAGGAGGACCGGCTCAGCCTGGAGAGCATCGACGAGGTGCTGCGGGTGGCCGAGGAACGCCGGGCCTCCGCCGGCTGACGGCGGCCCGGTCAGGTGCGCAGCATCCGCGCGATGGCCTTGGTGGCCTCCTCGACCTTGGCGTCGATCTCGTCGCCGCCCTTGAGGGCCGCGTCGGCCACGCAGTGCCGCAGGTGCTCGTCGAGCAGTTGCAGGGCGAAGGACTGCAGTGCCTTGGTGGAGGCGGAGACCTGCGTGAGTATGTCGATGCAGTACACGTCCTCGTCGACCATCCGCTGCAGGCCGCGGATCTGGCCCTCGATCCGGCGCAGCCGCTTGAGGTGCTCGTCCTTCTGCTGGTGGTAGCCGTGCACGGTGTGCTCGTGCCCGCCCACCCCGCCCTGCGCACCGGCCTCGGTGGTCGTCATCACGGCCTCCCAATCAAGACGAGCCTCGCACCATATACCCCCACTGGGTATATGGTACCGAATGTCGCGGGTATGACGGCTTGTGGCTCACAGCACCTTGGAAAAGGGCTGCCCCGCCCGCCTGCCGATAACTCTGCCTGATGGGCGACACTGGGGGACGGCCCGTTAGCCGTGGCCGAATGATGCGCCTAGCATCAGCCTGACCGGAACCGAAGCACCCCGAGGATCCCACGTGCGCTTTCGTCTGACCCCCAGGGAGACGAGCTTCTATGACATGTTCGCCGCATCCGCGGACAACATCGTCACGGGCTCGAAACTCCTGATGGAACTGCTCGGGGCCGACGCCTCCGCGCGGGCCGAGATCGCGGAGCGTATGCGGGCAGCGGAACACGCCGGTGACGACGCCACACACGCGATCTTCCACCAGTTGAACTCCTCCTTCATCACGCCCTTCGACCGCGAGGACATCTACTCCCTCGCGTCCTCCCTCGACGACATCATGGACTTCATGGAGGAGGCCGTCGACCTGGTCGTCCTCTACAACATCGAGGAGCTGCCGAAGGGCGTCGAGCAGCAGATCGAGGTGCTCGCCCGCGCGGCCGAACTGACGGCCGAGGCGATGCCCAACCTGCGCACGATGAGCAACCTCACCGAGTACTGGATCGAGGTCAACCGGCTGGAGAACCAGGCCGACCAGATCCACCGCAAGCTGCTCGCCCACCTCTTCAACGGCAAGTACGACGCCATCGAGGTGCTCAAGCTGAAGCAGATCGTGGACGTCCTGGAAGAGGCGGCCGACGCATTCGAGCACGTGGCGAACACGGTGGAGACCATCGCGGTCAAGGAGTCCTGAGGCGTCCATGGACACCTTCGCTCTGGTCGTGACCATCGGCGTCGCGCTCTTCTTCACGTACACCAACGGCTTCCACGACTCGGCGAACGCGATCGCCACGTCCGTCTCGACCCGCGCCCTGACCCCCCGCGCCGCACTCGCCATGGCGGCGGTGATGAACCTGGCCGGCGCGTTCCTCGGCTCCGGCGTCGCCAAGACCGTCTCCGAGGGCCTGATCGAGACGCCCGAGGGCGCCACGGGCATGGGCATCCTGTTCGCCGCGCTGACCGGCGCGATCACCTGGAACCTGATCACCTGGTACTTCGGCCTGCCCTCGTCCTCCTCGCACGCCCTGTTCGGCGGCATGGTCGGCGCGGCCCTGGCCGGCGGCACGCAGGTCTACTGGAGCGGGGTCTTCGAGAAGGTCGTCATCCCGATGTTCGTCTCACCGATCGTGGGCCTGCTCGTGGGCTACCTGGTGATGACGGCCATCCTGTGGATGTTCCGCCGGTCCAACCCCAACAGGACCAAGCGCGGCTTCCGCATCGCCCAGACCGTCTCCGCGGCCGGCATGGCCCTCGGACACGGCCTCCAGGACGCCCAGAAGACCATGGGTATCGTGGTGATGGCCCTGGTCATCGCCGACGTGGAGGACTACGGCGACCCGATCCCGATCTGGGTCAAGGTCGTCTGCGCCGTCATGCTCTCCCTGGGCACGTACGCGGGCGGCTGGCGCATCATGCGCACCCTGGGCCGCAAGATCATCGAGCTCGACCCGCCCCAGGGCTTCGCCGCCGAGACCACGGGTGCCTCGATCATGTTCACCACGGCCTTCCTCTTCAAGGCCCCCATCTCCACCACCCACGTCATCACCTCCGCCATCATGGGCGTCGGCGCGACGAAGCGCCTGAACGCCGTCCGCTGGGGCGTGGCCAAGAACATCGTCCTGGGCTGGTTCATCACGATGCCCGCAGCCGCCCTGGTGGCGGCCTTCGCCTACGGCGTCATCAACCTGGCCTTCCTGTAGCCCACCCCCACAACCCAACCCCCGCCCACAACAAGGCCGGGAACACACACGACGGGCCAGCCGCCCACGGCGGTGAGGCGACGTGCCCACAGCCCGCCCACCCACAACAAGGCCGGGACGTCACACGACGGGCGAGCCTCCCACGGCGAGGCCGGGGACGCACACGACGGGCCAGCCGCCCACGGCGGTGAGGGGACGTGCCGGGGGGTGCCCGCCCGCAGCGGCCGGCGAAACCCCGAGCACGTACGAAAGAACCCAGCCTGCCGGCCCGAGGACGGACACCCCCCGGCGCGGCCCCGCCCCCGGACGCGAGTCCACGCGCACACCCCACGGCCCGCACCCGGCCGACACCGGGGCCACCCACCCAGGGCCCCGGGCACCCGAACACCACGCACCCCCAACCGACCCGCCCCGGCACCCACCCAGGGGCGCGGGGAACTGCGCAAACCCCACAACGCCGCAGCCCCCGCCCACACACCCCAGCCCCCAGCCCCCACCGCACACAGCCCACAGCCCACAGCCCACAGCCCACACCGCACACCCCACACCGCACACAAGAAATGGGCCCGCCCCCCGGAAACCAGGGGGCGGGCCCTCTTCTCCCTCGCGGTGGCACCGCCATGCAGCACCGCGAGGAGCTCAGGAACGGATCACCCGAAGCGACCCGAGATGTAGTCCTCGGTCGCCTGCACCGAGGGGTTGGAGAAGATCCGCTCGGTGTCGTCGATCTCGATCAGCCTCCCCGGCTGACCCACCGCGGCGAGGTTGAAGAACGCCGTACGGTCGGAGACCCGCGCGGCCTGCTGCATGTTGTGCGTCACGATGACGATCGTGAAGCGCTCCTTCAGCTCACCGATGAGGTCCTCGATCGCCAGCGTGGAGATCGGGTCGAGCGCCGAGCAGGGCTCGTCCATCAACAGCACGTTCGGCTCCACGGCGATCGCCCGCGCGATGCAGAGCCGCTGCTGCTGACCACCGGACAGCCCGGAGCCGGGCTTGTTGAGACGGTCCTTGACCTCGTTCCAGAGGTTGGCGCCCTTGAGCGAGCGCTCGACGATGTCGTTGAGCTCGCTCTTCTTGTAGCTGCCGTTGAGGCGCAGCCCGGCCGCGACGTTGTCGTAGATGGACATCGTCGGGAACGGGTTGGGCCGCTGGAACACCATGCCGACCTCGCGCCGCACGGACACGGGGTCGATGCCGGCGCCGTACAGGTCCTCGTCGTCGAGGAGGACCTTGCCCTCGACGCGCCCGCCGGAGGTGACCTCGTGCATGCGGTTGAGGGTGCGCAGGAACGTGGACTTGCCACATCCGGAGGGCCCGATGAACGCCGTCACCGAGCGCGGCTCGACGGTCATCGAGATGTCCTCGATCGCCTTGTGGGAGCCGTAGTAGGCGGTCAGTCCGCTGACGTCGATTCGCTTGGCCATGTCTACTTCACTTCCAGAAATTCAAGCTCGGTCGCTGTGGGGGCCCCGCTCTGCGGAGCCGGAGATCGTCGCCTCAGCGACCCGTCTTCGGAGCCTTCCAGCGGGCGATGCCGCGGGCCAGCAGGTTGAGGATCATCACGAAGGCGATCAGCGTGAGGGACGCCGCCCAGGCACGGTCGTAGGCCGCCTCGGAGCCGCCGCTCTGCGAGTACTGCTGGTAGATGTACAGCGGCAGGGAGGCCTGTGCGCCCTCGAAGGGGTTGTTGTTGATGAACGGGTTGCCGAACACCAGCAGCAGCACGGGGGCGGTCTCGCCCGCGATGCGGGCGACGGCCAGCATGACGCCGGTCGTGATGCCGCCGATGGCGGTCGGCAGGACGACCTTGAGGATGGTGCGCCACTTGGGTACGCCCAGGGCGAGGGACGCCTCGCGCAGCTCGTTGGGGACGAGCTTGAGCATCTCCTCGGTGGAGCGGACCACCACCGGCATCATCAGGATGGCCAGGGCGAGCGAACCGGCGAACCCGGAGGGCTGCAGGTCCCACATGAGCATGAGGCTGAGGATGAAGAGACCGGCGACGATCGAGGGGATGCCGGTCATGACGTCGACGAAGAAGGTGACGGCGCGGGCGAGGTGACCGCGGCCGTACTCGACGAGGTAGACGGCGGTCAGCACACCGACGGGTGCGGCGATGACCGCGGCGAGGGCGACCTGCTCGATGCTGCCGATGATGGCGTGGTAGATGCCGCCGCCGGTCTCGGTGTCGGCGACGACGCCCATCGAGTGGGTGAGGAAGTAGGGGTCGAGGACCTTGATGCCGCGGACGACGGTCTCCCAGACGAGGGAGGCCAGCGGGACGACGGCGAGGAGGAAGGCGACCCAGACGAGAGAGGTGGCCACCCGGTCCTTGGCCTGCCGGCGGCCCTCGACGCGCGCGGCGACGAGGAACGTGAGCAGGACGAACAGGAGTCCGGCGATCAGGCCCCACTGGAGGTGGCTGTCGAGCCCGGCCCCGAGGCCGATGCCGACGGCGAGCGCGAGCGACCCGCCGGCGATGGCGTAGGGGGACCACTTGGGCAGGCTGGCGCCGCGCAGGGTGCTGGCGGGCTTGGTGGCGACGGCTGCGTGGCTCATGCGTTGGCCCCCGAGTACTCCTTGCGGCGGGCGATGATCGCGCGGGCCGCGCCGTTGACCAGCAGGGTGATGACGAAGAGGACGAGGCCGGAGGCGATGAGCGCGTCACGGCCGAACGGCGTCGCCTCGTTGAACTTGCTGGCGATGTTCTGGGCGAAGGTGCCGCCGCCGGGGTTGAGGAGGCTGGCCTGGATCTCGAAGCTGGGCGAGAGCACCGTGGCGACGGCCATGGTCTCGCCGAGGGCGCGGCCGAGGCCGAGCATGGAGGCGGAGATCACGCCGGAGCGGCCGAACGGCAGGACGGCCATGCGGATGACCTCCCAGCGCGTGGCGCCGAGGGCGAGGGCGGCCTCCTCGTGCATCTGCGGGACCTGCTTGAAGACCTCGCGGCTCACGTTGGTGATGATCGGCAGGATCATGATCGCGAGCAGCACGCCGACGGTGAGCATGGAGCGCGGGGCGCCGCCAGCCCACTCGAAGACGCCGGTCCAGCCGAAGTACTCGTCGAGCCAGCCGTTCAGGCCCTGCATGTGCGGCACGAGGATGAGGGCGCCCCACAGGCCGTAGACGATCGAGGGCACGGCGGCGAGCAGGTCGATCACGTAGGCGATCGGGCCGCTGAGCCGGCGCGGGGCGTAGTGGGTGAGGAACAGCGCGATGGCCACGGCGATCGGCACCGCGATGACCATGGCGATGATCGAGGAGACGATCGTGCCGAAGGCCAGCACGGCGATACCGAAGACCGGCGGCTGGAGGTTGGCGTTCCACTCGAAGGTGGTGAGGAAGTTGCCCTCGTCCTTGCCGATGGCGAGGACGGAGCGGTAGGTGAGGAAGATCGCGATCGCTGCCATGACGGCCAGCAGGAGGATGCCGGATCCGCGGGAGAGACCGAGGAAGATGCGGTCTCCGGCGCGGGTGGCGCCGCGAGCGTTGCGCTTCTGCTGCCGGGCGCCCGGATGGGGCGCGGGCGGCGGTGCCTGGGTGTCGTTCGTCGTTATGTCCATCGGGTTCTCCGGTCTGCGGAGCCGTACGTGTCGTGCGGCTCCTGGCGGCGGTGCACCGGTGGATCAGCTCAGTTCGTCGATGTTCGTGCGGACCTTGGCGATGATGTCGGCCGGGATCGGCGCGTAGTCGATGCCGGACAGGATGCCCTGGCCCTCCTCGCTGGCGATGTAGCCGAGGAACGCCTTGGTGGCGGGCAGGCTGTCGGCCTTGTTGCCCTTGTCGCAGACGATCTCGTAGGTGACCAGGGTGATCGGGTAGGCGCCGTCGGCCTTGGTCGCGTAGTTGATCTGGAGGGCGAGGTCCTTGCCGGTGCCGACGACCTTGGCGTCGGCGATGGCCTTGGTGGCACCGTCGCTGGAGGCCTTGACGGGCTCGGAGGCGCCGGTGTCCAGGGCGACGACGGACAGGTCCTTGGCGTAGGAGAGCTCCATGTAGCCGATGGCGCCGGAGTTCTGCTTGACCTGCTGGGCCACGCCGGAGGAGCCGGAGGCCGCCTGGCCGCCCTTGGCCTGCCAGGCCTTGCCGCCCTCGTACTTCCAGTTGTCCGGGGTGGCGGCGATCAGGTACTTGGTGAAGTTGTCCGTGGTGCCGGACTCGTCGGAGCGGTGGAACGCCTGGATCTTCAGGTCGGGCAGCTCGGCGTCGGGGTTGAGCGCCGCGATGGCCTTGTCGTTCCAGTTGGTGATCTTGCTGTCGAAGATCTTCGCCAGGGTCGGCGCGTCGAGGACGAGCTCGTCGACACCCGGGACGTTGTAGCTGACCGCGATCGGGCCGCCGACCATGGGCAGGTCGATGCCCTGGCCGCCGGTGCAGACCTCCTTGGACGCGGTGATCTCCTCGGGCTTGAGCGCCGAGTCGGAGCCGGCGAAGGCGACCTGGCCCTGGGTGAACGCGGTCACACCGGCGCCGGAGCCGCCGCCCTTGTAGTTGATCTGCACGCCCTTGCAGGCCTGGGTGAAGCTCTTGACCCAGGCGTCGATGGCGTTCTTCTGCGCGGAGGAGCCGTCGGCGAGGAGCTGGCCCTTGGCGTCGTCGCACTGGATGTCGCCGGTGTCGGCGGCGGCGCTGGTGGACGCGCCGCCGTCACTGGCCTTGTCACCCGTGTCGTCCGAGCCGCACGCCGTGAGGGCCAGGGCGCCGGAGACGGCGAGAGCACCGAGGGTGAGGGCCCGCCGGTTCATGCGCTGAAGCTTCACTTTCGGGAGTTCCTTCCAGGAGCCGCCGTCCTGATCTGCGGCGTGCGAGGGCTGACTGGTGCGAGCGCGTTCGAGGCGCGTTCGTCACCTGGTAGGCCCGAAATTAGGCAGAAGAGGTGAAGCGGCCTATGGCCATAAGTGAACGAACGGTGAACCCCTGCGGTCGGTGCGGTTAGGTCACGGAATGCTTACGGGGAGGGCACGCCGAGGTCCCGGCAGACTCCGGCACCACCGTACCGACAAACACCCCCATGCTCGCGAAACGGACACCCGTTCGTGACGGTACACGACCGGCCGGATTCCGGCGGCGACGCACGCTCCGGGCCCCGTGGGAAAGACGGGAACCCGGCACCCCGCGCGGCCGTCTCGTTCCACAGGAACGGCGTTAAGAGGAGACGGACATGCAGCGACGCACGTTCATCGGCGGCGGCGCGGCGGCCCTCGCGGCGGCCGCCGCGGCGGGCTGCGGCGCGAGGGCGCACTCCGAGGCCACCTCCCCGGCCACCCCGCTCTCCCCGGCACCCTCCTCCACGTCGGCGCACGCGGCCCGCCCGGGCGCCACCGGTTCCGCCGCGGCGGCGGCCGGCTGGGGTGCACTGGCCCACGGCCTGGACGGCACCCTGGTCCGGCCCGGCGACCGGAACTGGCCGGCGGCCCGGCAGCTCTACAACACCCGCTTCGACTCCCTGCGGCCCGCCGCCGTCGCCTACGTCGCCCACGCCGACGACGTCCGTACGGTCCTGTCGTACGCCCGCGCCCACGGTGTGCGGGTGGCGATCCGCAGCGGCGGCCACTCCTACGCGGGCTGGTCCTCGGGCGACGGCCGGCTGGTCATCGACGTGTCCCGGCTGAGCCGGGTCCGGGCGGGCGGCGGGCAGGCCGTGGTCGGGGCGGGCGCCAGGCTGATCGACGTCTACCGGGCGCTGACCGCGAAGGGCGTGACGGTACCGGCGGGCTCCTGCCCCACCGTCGGCGTCTCCGGCCTGACCCTCGGCGGCGGTCACGGCGTGGTCTCCCGGGTCTACGGACTGACCTGTGACAGCCTCACCGGGGCGACGCTGGTCACCGCCGACGGCCGGCGGCTCACCGTGGACGCCCACGAGAACCCGGACCTGTTCTGGGCCCTGCGCGGCGCCGGCAACGGAAACTTCGGCGTCGTCACCGAGCTGCGCTTCCGCACCCACCCGGCCCCGCAGGGGGTGACCGCCTATCTGAGCTGGCCCTGGTCGAAGGCGGCCGCGGTGGTGCGGGCCTGGCAGGAGTGGGGGCCGACCCGGCCGGACGAGATCTGGTCCGCCCTGCATCTGGCGAACGCGACGGGCGGCACCCCCACCGTGTCGGTCGCCGCGTTCTCCCTGGGCGGCCACCGTGAGCTGCAGAACGAGGTGGACCGGCTGGCCGGCCGGATCGGCGCCCCGGCGAGCAGCGTCTCGCTGCGGCGGCGCTCCTACCGGGACGCCATGGAGGGGTACGCGGGCTGCTCGTCCTTCGCCGGTGACGCGCAGTGCCGTCTGCCGGGGGCCGTCCCGGGCCGCTCGCCCGAGGGCGCGCTGGGCCGGGAGACCTATGCGGCGCGCTCCGACTTCTTCGACCGCTCGCTGTCCCCCGCGGGCGTCCGCGCGCTGCTCGCGCAGATCGCCGCGGTGCGCGGCGGCACCGGCAGCATCGCGCTGACCGCGCTGGGCGGGGCGGTCAACCGGGTCCCGCCGACGGCGACGGCCTTCGTGCACCGCCGCTCGCGGATGCTGGCGCAGTACATCGGGGCCTGGCGGGCGGGCGCCTCCGGCGCGGCGGCGCGGGCCTGGCTCGCCGAGGCGCACGCCGCGATGCGCCCGCACGCCTCGGGCGCCGCCTACCAGAACTACCCGGACCCGGCACTGACCGACTGGCGCCTGGCCTACTACGGCGACGCGGCGCCCCGGCTGGCCGAGCTGAAGAAGCGGTACGACCCGCAGCGGGTGTTCACCTACCCGCAGGCCCTGTAGGGCGCGCCCGGGGCCGTCGCCGGGCGGCGGCGGGGAAGGCGGCGCGGAGCCGCGGAGGCCCGGGGAAAGCCGGGGAGGCGCCCGGAAGAAGCCGAGGAGGGCGCCCGGAAGAAGCCGGGAAGGGCTGCGCAGAGGCGGCCGGAGCCGGCGGAGGAGGGCGCCGAGGACGGCGGACCGTCCGGCTCAGGCGGCGAGGTCGCGCTCGGGGGCGGTCTCGGTGCGGGCACCGGGGACGACCGGTCTGCCGGACGCGGCGTCAGGGGCGCCGCGGCGGCCGCGGATCAGCCACCCGGCCCGCGGCGACCCCTCGACCGCCCGGGTGAGCGGGGTGAGCAGCGCCATGGCGAGCGGGGAGAGCAGCAGGGCGACGGCGGTGCCGAGGGCGAACCCGCCGATGACGTCGGTCGGGTAGTGCACCCCCATGTAGACCCGGCAGAAGCCCTCCACGAGGGCGAGCGCTATCCCGGCCAGTCCGAAGCCGCGGTGGGCGACGAACAGGCCGACCGCCAGGGCCATGACGATGGTGGCGTGGTCGCTGACGAAGGAGTAGTCGGTCTTGCCGGACACCAGGACCTGCAGTCCCTGGTGGTCGAGGAACGGCCGGGGCCGCTCCACGAAGCCCCTTATCGGCACGTTGACGAGGACGGCGACAGCGGCCGCGAGCGGGGCCCAGAGCAGCGCGGCCGCGGACCCGGCGGCGTCCTCGGCCCCGGCCCGCCGCACCCTCCACCAGCACCCGAGCACGAGCAGCAGCAGCGCGAGCGGCAGCCCGTACTCGCCGGCGTGGGCGACGGCCCGGTCGAACCAGTGCGGCGCGTCCCGGGCCAGGCCGTTGATGTCGTAGAGCAGGTCGACGTCGGGGTTCGACCCGGATTGCGCGAGTCCAGCCATGATGCCGTGGCCCCTTCGTCCTCATCGTCCTGCCGCGCCCGGCGCAGGCGCGTGCGCGGGCCCTACCACCCCCGTGGTGTGTACGGACCCGACCACCGGTTCCGTCAGCCGAATCCGTGAACAGGAACGCACGGCGCCGTCGGGTTCGTTCCGCACTCCACGGAATGATCACGCAGACGTTACCGAAGAGAGATCCATCACCGCAGCTCAGGGGAGGGGTTCACGGTGTGTCAGGTCCGGTTCAGACGCCGGTGGGCAGTGCTTTCGCGCCGTCCTCGGTGACCCGGGTGGCGCCGAAGTAGTCGGGGGTGTCGACGGGGTCGAAGCGGATCACGGCGCCCGTCCGCGGTGCGTCGATCATGTAGCCGCCGCCGACGTAGACGCCCACGTGCCGGATGGCCCGCGAGTCGGTGAGGTCGTCGGAGAAGAACACCAGGTCGCCCGGCAGGAGTTCGTCCCGCCCCGGATGCGGTCCGGCGTTGTACTGGTCGTTCGCCACCCGGGGCAGGGTGATGCCCACACTCTCGTAGGCCGCCTTCGTCAGCCCCGAGCAGTCGAACCGGCCCCCCTGCTCGGGCGTCCCGTCCCCACCCCACAGATACGGCGTGCCGAGCCTCTGCTGGGCGTAGTGGATCGCCGCGGCAGCCTGCCGGGAGGGCTCGACGCGGCCCGCGGGGGCGGCGAAACTCGCCTGCAGCGAGGTGATGGCGGTCACGTAGTTCCGGGTCTCCTCGTACGGCGGCACGCCTTGGTACTTGATGACCGCGTAGGCCCCCGCGTTGTAGGCGGCGAGCATGTTCCTGGTGGCGTCGCCCGGCACGTCCTGGACGTACTCGGCGAGGGTGCAGTCGTAGGAGGCCGCCGACGGGATGGCGTCGTTGGGGTCCCAGACGTCCCGGTCGCCGTCGCCGTCGCCGTCCACGCCGTGCGTGGCCCAGGTGCCGGGGATGAACTGCGCTATGCCCTCGGCGGCGGCCGCGCTGCGGGCGTTCGGGTCGAAGCCGCTCTCCTGGTAGAGCTGGGCGGCGAGCAGCGCCGGGCTGATGGCGGGGCAGAGGTTGCCCCAGCGCTGCACCAGGTCCTGGTAGGCGGCCGGGACGGCGCCCTTGGCGAGCGCCCTGCCGCCGCCCCCGACGCCGTTCACCAGGTTCCCGGCGACGACGTACACCCCGATCACGAGCAGCATCACGAAGCCCAGCCCCGTGCCGAGCGCGACACCACCGGCCACCCACACTTTGCGCACGCCTCAACCCTCCCCCATTCCCGGCCCGTTCAACGCCATTTCCGGGCGAGGGCGGCGTCATTTCGCTCCGGAGCCGGTACGGGCGGCACCCGGAGGGACTGCCGGGACGGCGGACCGCGCCCGGCCGGGGCGGGGCTCGCTACGCCCCGGCCCGCCGGGCCGGGCTCAGTCGCGGGCGGCGGCCGGCAGCGGGAAGGCCGCGCCGGTGAGTTCCGCGGAGACCTCCCAGAGCCGCCGCGCGGCCACCGGGTCGCTCGCGGCACCGGAGCGGCCGACCAGGGTGGGCGCGCCGCGCCACTCACCGGGTCCGTCGGGGCCGACGTAGCTCGCGCCGGGCAGGTCCTGCGTCGCGGCGTAGAGGGTGGGCAGGGCGCCCGCGGTGTCGGACTGGGCGAGGACCTTGTTGCCGATCTGCATGACGGTGCGGGCGACCGGGTTCCCGGCGTGGCTCTGCAGGTTGGTGGCGGACCAGCCGGGGTGCGCGGCGAGGGCGCGGACCGGGGAGGCGGCCTCGGTCAGCCGCCGCTGGAGCTCCAGCGTGAACAGCAGGTTGGCCAGCTTGGACTGGGCGTAGGCGCCCTGCGGGTCGTAGCCGGAGGTCCAGTCGAGGTCCTCGAAACGGATCCGGGCGCCGCGCCAGCGGTGGGCGAGGGAGGCGACGGTGACGACGCGGTCGGTGACGTGCGGCAGCAGCAGGTTCGTCAGGGCGAAGTGCCCGAGGTGGTTGGTGCCGAACTGCCTCTCGAAGCCGTCCCGGGTGCGCTGCCGGGGCAGCATCATCACGCCCGCGTTGTTGATCAGCAGGTCGACCGGACGCCCGGCCCAGTCCTCGGCGAACGCGCGCACGGAGGAGAGGTCGGCGAGGTCCAGCCGGCGCACCTCGGTGCTGCCCCCGATCGCGCCGGCGGCGGCCCGGCCCCGCTCGGGGTCCCGCACCGCGAGCACGACATGGGCGCCCGCGCGGGCCAGCGCCGCCGCGGCGGTGCGTCCGATGCCGCTGTTCGCGCCGGTGACGACCGCCGTACGACCGGACAGGTCCGGCAGGCGGGAGGCGTTCCACCGGGCCGGCCGGGACGCCGGCGCGGGCGTGGAGGAGGAGGCCGGTGAGGATGCGGAGGAAGACATGTGAGCCAATGTAGGCAGCGACAACAATGCTGTCAATGACAACACCGTGACCGCCGGCACATCCGGCCGCCGACTACATAGAGCTACGATGCTGACCATGTCCGAGAGCCGCCCCTACCACCACGGAGACCTCCGCGCCGCCCTGCTCGCGAGCGCCGAGGACACTCTGCGGACGAAGGGAACGGCCGCCCTCTCGCTGCGCGAGCTCGCCCGCACCGCCGGCGTCAGCCACGCCGCCCCCGGCCGCCACTTCAGGGACAAGCAGGCCCTCCTCGACGCACTCGCCCTCACCGGCTTCGAGCGCATGGCGGACGTCTTCCACCGCGCCGACGACCCGGCGCGGCCCATCGAGGCCCGCCTCGCCGGCCTGGCCCGCGCCTACCTCGCCTTCGCCGTCGACAACGCGGCCCTGCTGGAGCTGATGTACTCCCGCAAGCACGACCCGGACCTCTCCGAGCAGCTCGCAGCGGCCGTGGAACGGGCCCTGGCCCCGCTGTTCCAGCTGTTCGCCGAGGCCCAGGCGCACGGTGAGATCGTCGCGGGCGACCCCGAGCGCATCACCCTCCTCGCGGGCGCCGCCCTGCACGGGCTGGCCGCCTTCGCCGCCGCCGGGCACCTGCCGGCCGAGGACACCCTCGACTGCCTGGACGAGCTCGTCCACCACCTGCTGCACGGCCTCACCCCGCGCCGCGGATAATCTTCACCCGGACGGACCGTCACCAGCGGTACGCCGCCCGGGAGCCGGCCCTGTCGCGACGGCCGGGGCGGCAGAGGGCCGAAAGAGACCAACGACGCAACCGCCGACGGGTTCCGCTCAGGCCTCATTGCCCGGCGTGACCTGCCGTGATACACAGAGTGACCAAGCGTTCGCACAAAACCTGCCAACCAATGACGCCAAGTCGACATACCGCGGCGCCATTGTCGGCGAGAATGGGTCTGACCTCTGCACACCGCAGGGGATAGCGGAACTACCCACCAGGGGCGGTGACTTACATGCTCTTTGCAGCCGACAAGGGAGACATCAACACCATCATCGGCGGAATCGCTCCGGACTGGGGCCCCTTCGGCAGCCTGGGCAACGAGGCGAAGGTCATGATCGAGGTCGTGATGGCGGTCGCCATCCTGGTCTGCCTCGCCATCGCCATCTGGGGCGCGGCCAAGCAGCGCATCGGCGCCACCGCCCTGCGCGACACCTTCAGCGCGGAGCAGGGCAAGGGCCTGATCATCGCCGGCCTGACGGGCGTCTTCATCATCGGTTCCCTCGGCACGCTGTTCACGATCGTCTACGGCATGGCGGTCTAGAGCGGTGACCGGCGCCTCCTAGCACCTCGTCCTCCCGGGCACGCCCGGCGTCCTGTCCCCACTCACCCACCGTCCGCCGCGCCCACCGACCGAGGTTGCGTCTCCCTGATGTCGAGTCACCACACCACGCCCACGCGGGAACCAGCGCGGCTACCGTCGTACTCCTACGTGTTCCGGTACGAGGTGCACCCGTACGACGCCGAGGGGGCGTACGCCGCATGAGCCTGGGAGACGAACACGACAGCGAGGCCGGCGGCTACACCGGCACCCGCACCCGCCTGCCCGACTCCGGCCCCCACCGCACCGGGCCCCGCCGGCGTCCCTCCTCCTCCCGCAGCCTCGTCACCGTGGTCGCGGTCGTGGTCCTGCTCATCGCGGCGATCGCCTTCGCCAACCGGGGAGGAGACGATTCGTCACCCGAGTCGGGCGGCACCGGCCGGAACGGTCCGGCAGCCTCCGCCACGGCCCCCACCGGCACCCTCCCGGTCCAGCAGGGCCCGGGGGGAATCCCCTCGGGCTTCGCCCACGACCGGCAGGGCGCGGAAAGCGCCGCGGCGAACTACGCGGTGGCGCTCGTCTCGGCCGAGATCCTGCAACCCACGCAGCGCTCGGAGATCGTCCGACAGGTCTTTGTGTCCGACCAGCAGGCCGCCCTTGAGCAGAGGCTCGACAAGGCGTACACCACGGAGTTCCTGAGCAGCATCGGCCTGGACGAGAAGGGCAAGCCGGAAGCGGGCCAGACGTACGTCTCGCGCACGATGCCCATCGGCACCAAGACGACCGGCTATGCGGACACGGCAGCCTCCGTCGAGGTCTGGTGCACCGGCGTGTTCGGCACTGCGGGCGAGAAGTCGACCAACCCGGTCACAAGCGACTGGTTCACCATGACCTTCCAGCTGCAATGGGCGGACGGCGACTGGAAAGTAGACGGCTTCGCCCAGAAGGACGGTCCCTCCCCCGTGCCGGGCGACGACAAGGCGTCCAGCGCCGACGAGATGGCCAAGGCCGTCGAGGAGTACGGAGGCTTCACCTATGCCCGGTAGTCCCCGCCGTGCGCTCAGGGCCACGGCCGCCGTCACCGTCGTACAGGCCGCTCTCCTGCTGCTGGCCACCCGCGCCGCAGCGGCGCCTACACCGACGCCGACACCGTCGCCCACCGACGATCGTTGTGACCTGATCGTCGGCCCGGCCAAGAAGTACTGCGAAGGCAACAGCTCCGGAGGCCGCTCCCCGTCCCTCTCCCCCGCCTCCACCCTCGACCCCCTCTCCTCCCTGGCCCAGGGCTGCGCCGACGCCGCGTCGTGGACGATCGACAAGCTGAGCCAGGCCGTGAACGACACGGCGAGCGTGGACTTCACGAACACGAAGTTCCTCCAGCAGTACGCGGTCGTGTTCGCGGCGTCGACGATCCTGACCCTGCTGCTGTGGCTGCTGGCCGTGGCGAAGCGGGCGGTGCGGGGCGTGCCGGTCACCACGGCGATCTCCGAGGCGATCGGGTTCCTGTGGCTGACGGTGCTGGCCTCCGCGTTCACCCCGCTGATCCTGTACACCGTGGTCTCGGCGACCGACGGCGTCAGCGGCGTCCTCGCCGACACCACCGGCGACCAGACGAACGTGTTCTTCGGCAACTTCTCCGGCGCCCTGAAGAAGGGCAACGACATCGGCGGCGGCCCGATCATGCTGATCGTGGTCTCCCTGGTCAGCATCCTCGCCGCGGGTGTGCTGTGGCTGGAGCTGGTGATCAGAGCGGCCCTGCTGTACGTCGGCGCGCTCCTCGGCACCGTCGTCTACGCGGGTCTGGTGGACAAGAACCTGTGGGGCCACGTCCGCCGCTGGGCCGGCATCATGATCGCGGTGATCCTGGTCAAGCCGGTGATCGTGATCGTGCTGGGCCTCGCGGGCGCGCTCTCCGCCGACGACGGTCCGGACGCCTTCTCCGCCGTCGTCTCCGGCCTCGCGATCATCCTGCTCGCGATCTTCGCCTCGGCGATGATCTACCGGTTCGTGCCCGGGTTCGGCGACGAGATCGCCGGCTCCCGCAACAACCGGCTCATGCAGGGCGCCGAGGGGAAGGCCGCGGCCGTCATCAGCTCGCCGGCGACGCTCGTCGCGCAGGGCATCAAGACCCACAGCAGCCGTGCCGACAGCAACGCCGGCGACCGGCAGGCGGCCTCCGCCGCACCCCGCCCGGCCAACGCGGCCGCGGGCGGCGTGGCCGCGCACGGCACGCGCCCCTCGACCGGTGGCGGCGGAACTGTCCCCTCCGCCGCACCCTCGCCCCGCTCCGGCAGCCCGGTGAACACACCCCACGCCGGCAACACCCGCAACAGCAGTACCAACCGCACGGGAGGTGAAGGGCGTTGACGACCGAGTCCCATCTGTCCCATCCGGTCACGCCCCGCCGTACATATCTGATCGGCCGTGCCCGGCCGAACGCGATCGTCGGCCGCAACCGCGAGACCGGCGAGATCGTGCTCATCATCGCGGGCGCGTTCCTCGGCATGATGTGCGGTCTCCTCGTCCCGGTGCTGTCCCTGCGGATCGTGCTGCTGACGGGCTTCCCCCTGCTGGCGCTCGGCGCGGTCTACGTGCCGTACAAGGGGCGCACCTTCTACCGGTGGTTCGAGATCGACCGCAGCTACAGGCGCACCCTGCGCCGCGGCACGGTCTACCGGTCGGGTGCCATGGAGGCCGGTACGCGGCTCGACGGCCGCGAGGTCGAGGTCGGGACGCCGCCCGGTGTCGGCCGGATCACCTGGCTCGCCGCCCCGTTCGGCCCCGACGAGATCGCGGTGCTGCTGCACGCGGACCGCCGTACGGTGACCGCGGCCATCGAGATCGAGGGACCCGGTGTCGGCCTGCGCGACAGCGAGGACCAGGAGGCCCTGGTCGACCGCTTCGGCACCCTTCTCAAGCACGTCGCCAACGGCGACGGCTTCGTCACCCGCCTGCAGATGCTGGCCCGCACCCTGCCCGCCGACCCCGACGCCCACGCCAAGGACGTCGCCCAGCGCGGCGACGACAGGGCGCTTGGCTGGCTGCGGACGTCGTACGACGAGCTGCAGTCGATGGTGTCCACCAGCAGCGAGCAGCATCGCGCCTACCTCGTCGCCTGCATGCACTACACCCGCGACCTGGCCGCCGAGGCCCAGGCGATGGCCCGCGCCTCCCGCCCGCACGGCGGCGGCCGGGTCGACCGGGACGCCGGGCTCGCGGTCGTCATGGCGCGCGAGCTGACCGACATCTGCTCCCGCCTGCAGGAGGCGGACATCCGGGTGCGCCAGCCGCTCGGCCAGGGCCGGCTCGCCTCCCTGGTGCACTCCATGTACGACCCGGACCACCCCGTCGACCACATCCAGGCGATGACGAAGCGCAACGCCTGGCCGGCCGAACTGGACGCGGTGGAGCCGACCTACCTCCAGGCCAAGACCCGGGAGTCCAGCACCCGCGCCCCCTGGTGCCACGCCACGGCCTGGGTGAAGGAGTGGCCGATGACGCCCGTCGGCGTCAACTTCCTCGCGCCGCTGCTCGTCCACACCCCGGACGTGATCCGCACGGTCGCCGTCACGATGGACCTCGAACCCACCGAGATCGCCATCGAGCGGATGCTCACCGAGAAGACCAACGACGAGGCCGAGGCGTCCCGCGCCGCCAAGATGAACCGCACGGTCGACCCGCGCGACGTGGCCGCGCACAGCCGGCTCGACCAGCGCGGCGAGGACCTGGCCAGCGGCGCGGCCGGGGTCAACCTGGTCGGCTGGATCACCGTCTCGTCCCGTTCCCCGGAGGCCCTGGCCCGCGACAAGCGGACCATCAGGGCGTCGGCCGGGAAGTCGTATCTGAAGCTGGAGTGGTGCGACCGCGAGCACCACCGCGCCTTCGTCAACACTCTTCCCTTCGCCACCGGCATCCGGAGGTAGGACCTGATGCGGGATCCGCTGTCCGTCCTCACCGACGCCTTCACGTCCTTCCTGTTCGGGAAGGTCGAGACGACCCGGCTGCCGGTGCGCACCTCGACCGGTCAGGCCCAGGCGGTCTACCTGCCGACGGCCGCGCCCGGCCTCGGCGACTCCGGCGTGATCATCGGCCGGGAGGTGTACTCCGGCAAGGGCTACATCTACGACCCGTTCCAGCTGTACGGCCAGCAGCTCCCGGCACCGCACTGGCTGGTCCTCGGCGAGTCCGGCAACGGCAAGTCGGCGCTGGAGAAGACGTACGTACTGCGCCAGCTGCGGTTCCGCGACCGGCAGGTCGTCGTGCTGGACGCGCAGGGCGAGGACGGCGTGGGCGAGTGGAACCTCATCGCGCAGGAGCTGGGGATAACTCCCATCCGCCTGGACCCGACGGCCGCTCTCGACCACGGCATCCGCCTCAACCCGCTGGACCCGGCGATCACCACGACCGGCCAGCTCGCCCTGTTGCGCACCATCATCGAGGTGGCGATGGGCCACGGCCTGGACGAACGCGCGGGCTTCGCGCTGAAGGTGGCCCACGCCTACGTCAACGAGACGATCGTGGAACGCCAGCCGGTGCTGTCCGACATCGTCGAGCAGTTGCGCCACCCGGAGCCGGAGTCGGCGGAGGCGATGAACGTCGACATAGACGACGTACGGGCGTGGGGTCTGGACGTGGCCCTGGTCCTGGACCGGCTGGTCGACGGCGACCTGCGCGGCATGTTCGACGGGCCGACCACGGTCGGCATCGACCTGGACGCCCCGCTGATCGTGTTCGACCTGTCGCACATCGACCGCAACTCCATCGCCATGCCGATCCTCATGGCGATCGTCGGGGTGTGGCTGGAGCACACCTGGATCCGCCCGGACCGCAAGAAGCGCATCTTCCTGGTGGAGGAGGCCTGGCACATCATCAACAGCCCATTCGTGGCCCAGCTGTTCCAGCGCCTGCTGAAGTTCGGGCGTCGGCTCGGCCTGTCCTTCGTGGCGGTGGTCCACCACCTCTCCGACGTGGTGGACGGGGCTGCGGCGAAGGAGGCGGCGGCCATCCTGAAGATGGCGTCGACGAGGACGGTCTACGCCCAGAAGGCCGACGAGGCGAGGGCGACGGGCCGCGTCCTGGGCCTGCCGCGCTGGGCGGTGGAGATCATCCCGACGCTGACGCCCGGCATCGCCGTGTGGGACGTCAACGGCAACGTGCAGGTGGTCAAGCACCTGATCACCGAGACGGAACGCCCGCTGGTGTTCACCGACCGCGCGATGACCGAGTCCTCCAGCGATCTCGACGACGCGCTGCACGCGGCGGAGCGGGAGGCGGAGGCGCGGGCGGCGGCGTTCGTCGAACAGCACCTCGGGGACTCCGAGTCGACGGTGGCGTAGGGGGCGGCGTGAGAGCGGAGGACCAGCGGCGTCAGGCATCCGGCGGTGTCCCCGACGGCCTGCTCGTGGGCATACTCGCCTTCCTCGTCGGCATGACCGTGCTGGTCTGGACGGCGACGGGCCTGTCGGCCTGGTTCGCGCACGGCTCCTGGCCGGACTCGGTGTCCTTCGCCCGTACCCCGCCGGCGATGCGCCACCTCCTCACCAACCCGCACGACATCCCCGGCGCCTGGCCGGCCGCACCGCCCGCGGCCCTGTCCGGCTACGGCCTGTTCTGGGGCCTGTTCATCGGCCAGCTCCTGGTCCTGCTGGCCCTGACGGTGTTCGTGCTGGGTACGGTGGCCCGCTGGCGGGCGGTCAGGGCGCGGGGGCGACGGCAGCGCGTCCGGGAGCACCGGCCCGAGAGGCCGCAGCGGACCGGGCCGCCCGGGGACCCCGGGAGTCCCGAGGGTTCCGGAAGCCCGGAGGGTTCTGCACGTCCTGACAGTCCCGGACGTCCTCAGCGGTACGACGTCCCGCGGTCCGGAGAGGTCCGGGCGGGCAGGCCGCAGGGCGAGGTGCCGGCGCCCCGTACGGGGGCGAGCCGGCCCTCCGCCTGGCCGCCGGAGCCCGCGCCGGCGACTCGGCAGCCCACCGAGGCACGCTTCCCGGACCCTCAGCAGCCCGTGGAGTCCGGCGGGGAGCCGGCGACGGCCGCCGCGCAGACCACTCCCCCTGCCGCGGCCCGGGAAGGGCTGCCGCCCGCCTGGGAGCCGGGCGAGGCGGGGGAGACGAGGGGCCCGGCTCTCGGCGCCGTCCTCGTGGCGGAGCGGGAGGGCCGCCGGTACACCGCCACGCAGGCGGTCCGGGACGCCGACGGGCCCGCGCTGGTGGTCACCGCCGACCCGGTGCTCTGGCAGGACACCAAGGACGCCCGCACCAAGCTCGGCCCCGTCCTCCTCTACGACCCGACACACCGCTGCGACACCCCGGCACGGCTCCACTGGTCCCTCACGGCCGGCTGCCACTCCAGGGAGACGGCGCTGGGCCGGGCCCGGGCCCTGCTCGCTCCGGTCCGTCCGGCATCCCGGCTGGACCAGGCCGTCGGCGACACCGCCGAGACGCTCCTGCGCAGCTATCTGCACGCGGCGGCGCTCGACAGCCGCACGGTCCGGCATGTGCACCGCTGGGCGCAGGGCACCCAGGTCCAGGAGGCCGTGCGGACGTTGCGCACCCGTACCGGGGCGGCTCCGGGTGCGGCGGGCGAGTTGGAGGCCGCACTGACCGCGCATCCCGAACGCCGGGACATGGCTCAGGAGTTGCTGACGCGGGCGCTGGCCGCATTGTTCACGGTGAACGTCCGGGAGGCCTGCGCCCCGCACCGATCCGATGCGCTCGCCCTGGATTCCTTCGTCCACGAGGGGGGAACGCTCTATGTGGTCGGCGAATCAGTCGAGGACCCTCGGACGAACCCGGGCGCGATGCCCTTCCTGACGGCCCTCGTCGCAAGCGTGGTCGAGCACGGCCGGCGCATGGCCGAACGGTCATCCTCCGGTCGGCTCGACCCACCACTGACGCTGGTGCTGGACGACATCGCCGCGGTGGCCCCGCTGCCCCAGCTGCCCGACCTGCTGGCCTCCGGTTCCGGGCGCGGGCTGCGCACCCTCGCGCTGCTGCGGTCCCGGGAGCAGGCCCGCGCCCGCTGGCCGCACGACGAACTGCCGGTGTGAACGGCCGCTTCCACCGGTGCTTCTGTCGTCCCGTCCGGTGCCTCTGTCGTCCTGTCAGACCGGGGTGCGTTCGAGGACGAGTTCGAGTTCCCGCTCCTCGGATCCCTCGGCGAGGGGGACGGTCACGCCGCTGGGCCTGAATCCGGACCGCTGGTAGAAGGTGCGGGCGCGGCCGTTGTGCTCGTGGACGATGAGCCGGACGCGGGTGACGCCCTGCGCCCAGGCCCATTGCAGACCCGCGTCGAAGAGTACTTCGGTGAGACCGATGCCACGGCAGTCCGGCCGGACCCAGACGCCGACGATGTGCCCCTGCCGCTGTGCGACCGGGGACCCCGCCCAGTCGGTGGTGCCGGCTTCCTCGATCAGCACGGTCAGGGTGGCGACCCACTCCCCGTCCGGGCCCTCGGCGATGATCTGCTGAGCGCCGGCCGCGCCCTCGGCCGCGCGGGCGGTCCGCTCCTGCCAGTACGCGTCGGGACGGGCCGCCGCCTGCTCGTGGGTCTCCAGGAAGGCGAGGTGCGCGACGGGGTCCCGCAGCGAGGTCAACCGCAGCTCCCTGACCTCACGCCACTCACGGGCGCGTATGGAACGAACCTGGTAGCTCATGCCGGTCACAGTAGCGGAACGCAGAAAACCCCCGTACCGAATAACCGGTACGGGGGTTCTCCCAAAAATTGTTCGGCGGCGTCCTACTCTCCCACAGGGTCCCCCCTGCAGTACCATCGGCGC